>CAWHJE010000013.1:0-66512 GCA_963829465.1 uncultured Alphaproteobacteria bacterium | reverse complement strand
TTTTTCCCCTCATCATCATATGGTTCGGAATTGGTAGCGGGTCGAAGGTATTCATTGTCTTTCTCTCCGCTGTATTGCCTATTCTCGTCAACACGACCGCCGGCGTGCGCAATATCGATCCTGATTTGCTAAAAGCAGCGCGAGCTTTTTGCGCCCAAGACCGACAAATTTTTGTGACCGTTGCTTTGCCATCCTCTGTCCCCTTCATCTTTGACCGGCGTTTGACAAGGAGTCGCCCTTGGCCTACTGCGTTATTATCGGCGAATTGTTCGCTGGCAGCGAAGGCATTGGCTACATGATTTCCTACGCGGGCCAAATGTTTCAGACCGACACGTTGCTGGTAGGTGTAGTGATTGTCATGGCGGCAGGCATGATACTCACGGCCGTCAGTGAACGCATTCGACGGCATTTTCAAAAATGGCGACCAGAGCATACCGGCGGTCGATAGCGTAGAGAGTACCGTCCGGTATTTGGGCGAAATTGGATAAACACAATGGCAAAGATTGTGCTGGCGATGGCTACGACCCACGGTCCGCAGTTGCACACGACAGTGGAGCAATGGCAGTTCCGCGTGAACGCCGACAAGGGGCGCGGAAGCATCCGTTTCGCAATGGGCTCTATAGTTTCGACGAGCTGGTGCAGATGCGTGAGGCCGAGGGGCTCGATGCGAAGTCGTCGCTGGATGCCCAGCACAAGTATCATGCGCGCTGCCACGCCGCGATGGAAAGGCTCGCCGACAAATGGGAAGAAGTCGGCGCCCACATCGCCGTGATCCTCGGCAACGACCAAGACGAAGTCTACGAAACGGAAGAACTCAATCCGCCGTTCATGGTGTTCTTCGGCGACATGATTCCGAGCTATCCGCAGTCCGAGGAGGAGAAGGCCAATCTCCCGCCGGGTATCGCGGAAGCCGAGCACGGCCACGCGACCGACGTTTACACCGAATACCGCGGCGTGCCCGAACTCGGCGCTCGCATCATCAAGACGATGATGGAGCATGAGTTTGACGTTGCCGCATCCAAGGTCTGGCCGAAGCACGCGCGGAACGGCGCCTCGCACGCATTCGGCCACATCTACCGTCAGGTGATGCGCGACAAAGTCGTGCCGAACGTGCCGGTCTACCAGAACACGTTCTTTCCGCCGAACCAGCCGTCCGCGAAGCGCTCGTATCGATTTGGGCAGATCGTCCGCAAGGCGATCGATTCGTGGGAGTCCGACAAGTGCGTTGCCGTGCTCGCATCAGGCGGCATGAGTCACTTCGTGATCGACGAGCGGTTCGACCGCAGCTTCGTTGCAGCGATGAAGAAACCGGACAAGGATTATCTCATGTCGATACCGCTGAAGGAACTGCAATCCGGAACGTCGGAACTGAAGTCGTGGATTTCGCTTGCCGGTGTCTTGGAGCACGAGAAGGCCGCGATGAACGAGATCGACTATGTGCCGTGCTATCGCTCTCCGGCGGGAACAGGCACGGCGAACGGGTTCTTTTGGTGGGATTTGAGAGGCTGAGTGTCGAAATCGGGCAGGCACCCCCGAAGTGAAAACTGGGTCCCCGTCGTTGGTGACATGGCCGAACTTCCGTTTGAGATGCCCCTCGTCGACTATGTGCCCTGCTACCGCTCAGCGACAGGCACAGGCAATGCCGTGGGCTTTGTCTACTGGTGGCCGCGCTGAGCTGAAAGGACCGCAATGTCTTCCACCTTGGTCACTCACCTGCGTGCACTTGATATTTGCGACCTGTCCGATGCGCTGGATACGCTGAAGATGAAGCCCGCCCTGACGGGTCTGCTTCCCATGACATTTCTGAAGCCAATCGCCGGCCGCGCTGTCACCGTGAAGTTGGCCGCCGGTCCCGGCCTTGCCGGTTCGATGCGCCATCTATGCACCGCCGCCATTGAAGCCGCGGGACCTGACAATGTCATACTGGTCGAGCAACGCACCGGCATCGACGCCGCGGGCTGGGGCGGGCTGTTGTCGCGTGCGGCCCAGCATCGTGGGATCGCCGGCACGATAGTCGACGGCCCGACGCGCGACATCGAGGAGTTCGTTGCCGCGAACTATCCGGTCTACGCGCGCAGCGCTACGGCGCGAACTGCACGCAGCCGGATTCACGAAATCAGCTTCAACATTAGGATCATGTTCGGTGACCTCGAGGTCAGCCCCGGCGACTACGTCGCCGTTGACCGCAGCGGCTGCGTTATCATTCCGGCGAGTCGCATAACGGATGTGATCGAGCGGACCGAGGCGATCGCCGGCTACAGCCAAAAAATGGCGAATGCCATCGAAGCTGGAATCGCGGTGTCAAAGGTTATGAGCGGCGAATACGAGACGCTGCTGCAGGCGAAGAATAGGACATCGACCGCATCCGCCGCTTCTCACAAACTGGGCACGCTGCCAGAAGCCTAGCGGTATGGCGCGATGCCAACGCTAGGAAGTTTAACGCGGTCGTTGCCGAAGCCCTCGACCGAATCTCGCAAGACCAAGAGGGCCTGCTGGGATTTACACACAGAGCCTATCCTTTGCGAACCTTTGCTTGCGGCTTCGAGGACACGCCTCCCAGCAACATGAGCACCGTTCGTCGTCCACCGCCGCCATGGTCTGGGAAGCATTAGAGTACTTGAGGAGCAGGCCTGAGCTGCTCGCGAATTAATGTCCGCTTTGCCCCTGTCACGGCACCGCTATCGATGAGCGCCGGCGAAACAGCGCCTGGCACTGTCAACTTGCAATCAGCCGTGGCGTCGGACAACCAAATAGGACTGACTGCGATCATACCCAATTCCGTCAGCCAATTGCCGACCCACCAGAGTCTGCCGTCGACTTTGGTCTCCGTTCCGGCCTCGGTCATAGTGCCAGCTGCGGTGTCCGTTCGACATCACAAATTTCGAGGTGAAAGACGGGCGTAAGGCCAACATCACGAATAGCGGATTTGGCACGGTTTTCGGGGTTGTAGACGGGACGAGCCATCCGGTTTGTGACTATGCGGGTTTTGCTCCATTCGGCTTTGGATACCGGCGGTGTCCGGGTGAGCAATTGACGGTTCAGGTCTTCGAGGATTTCCTTCGCAAGGTCTGGCGCGACAAGATCGTGTCCCTACCGGAAATCAAATCCGGACGTACTGGTGATGCAATCCTCCCTGGAGCGGCGTGGCAATGATGCTGCCAACGGTCTGGACCGCACGCGAAACCGGTGCATCCTTGCTCAGCGACAGATGCGTGCGGGCCTCGTTATAATATCTCTGGTACGATGAGCAGGTGGCGAAGATGCCGCTCGCCAAACACGACGACATGATCGAGCACCTCCCGCCTGATCGAGCCGATCAGTCGTTCCGCATATCCGTTCTGCCACGGCGATCGTGCCGCAGTTGGTCGGTCACGAATGCCCATCGCATGAAGGCGGCGGGTAAATGTCGCCGTAGACGGCGTCGCGATCACGGACGACGTAATCTGGTGCTGCCTCCCAACCAAAGGTCTCCGTCAGCTGACGAGCGATCCATTCAGCCGTCGGGTGTGCAGTAACCCCGAGACACAGGATTTGGCGGCGACCGTGTTGCAGTATCAGCAATCCATAGAGCAATCGGAAGGAGATGGTCGGAACCACGAACAGGTCCATCGACGCGATGCCGTCAGCATGATTATGCAGGAATGTCCTCCAGCCCTGGGAAGGAGGCCGCCTGCGCTTTGGCATGCATTTGGCGACCGTGGTTTGTCCGACATCGATGCCGAGCTTAAGGAGTTCACCGTGAATGCGTGGTGCGCCCCAGAGCGGATTAGCGATACTCATGTCGCGGATGAGCTCTCGGGTCCCATGTGGCGTCCCTGGCCGGCCACCGTGCGGTCGTGATCTCCAGCGCCAATAGGCTCGGAAACCGGCGCGGTGCCAACGGATCACCGTCTCCGGCTTGAGGATTTTCAGCGCATCGAGCACTTGAGGAGCCAGACGATAGAGCCCGGCAAACACCAGGCGATCAATGTTGCCAAGAGCCACTCGCTTCGGGCGATCTGCGATGCAGCACATTGAGTTGGTGTCGAAGGAACAGGATTTCAGCATGCAACGCAGCCCGCGACCGGAATAGTGCGAAGACCGCAGACCAGATCAACCTGCAAAGATCGCTCATCAGAATGAAGTATCAACCGATTCGCAGACGATCGTCAGCCGCTTTCAGTTTGCGGTAGGGACAGGGACTTTTTCTTAGAAGAGCAAGTAAGATCAAGTAGATAAAAAATGGATGGTGGGCCCGGGAGGACTCGAACCTCCAACCAAGCGGTTATGAGCCGCTAGCTCTAACCATTGAGCTACGGGCCCGCGCCGCCGGCATGCGGGCGAGCGTAACGCTACATTATACAATTGTCGTTGCGAGCCAACGGGTACGGCTCATGGAAAGCGCCACGCTCTCCACCAACGACGGAATCAGCCTTGCCGGCTCAAAAAGAATACAGCCTGCTCGGCGAAGAGATTCCAAAACCACCACGGCATTTTCAGCCGCATCCGGCCGCCCCAGGCGTTGAGCGCCACCGCCTCTTCTATCTTGGCGCCGGACACGCGGCAGAGCTGGCGAAAATCCTTGATGCTGCAAAAGTGGATATTCGGGGTCTCGTACCACGCATAGGGCAAATTATCCGTGCGCGGCATGTGGCCGCCGAGCGCGACCTGCAGGCGTATCCTCCAGTGGCCGAAATTCGGGAACGAGACGATCGCGTGCCGACCGATGCGCAGCATGTGCTCCAGCACGACGCGCGGCTGCCGCGTCGCCTGCAGCGTCTGAGACAAAATGACGAAATCGAATCCGTCGCCGGGATAGTCTTCAAGGTCGGCGTCGGCGTCGCCCTGCACCACGGCCAACCCCTTCGCGACGCATTCGTTCACGCCTTCGCGCGAAAGCTCGATGCCACGGCCGTCGACGCCGCGCAACTCCAGGAGCCGCAGCAGCTCGCCGTCGCCACAACCGACGTCGAGCACGCGCGCGCCGCGTTCCACCATGTCGGCGACGACGAGCAGATCGACGCGTGAGCCGCTCGGACCGCGCGCGGCCTCCGCCATGGTAAGATCGCGCTTGAGCCGCGTCAGCATCGCTATTTCCGCCCCGGCCGCAGGCCGCGCGCCTTCGCGCTTCCCTCGAGGAAACCGCGAACGATTGTAAACAATTCCGGCTCGTCGAGCAGGAAGGCGTCGTGGCCCTTGTCGGTCGTCACCTCCGCAAAGGAGACACGGGCGCCGGCGGCGTTGAGCGCGTGCACGATGGCGCGCGATTCCTGGGTCGGAAACAGCCAGTCGCTGGTGAAGGAAATCACGCAGAAACGGGTCGGCGCACCGCGGAACGCATTGGCGACGACGCCATCGTAGTCGGCGGCAAGATCGAAATAGTCCATCGCGCGGGTAAGATAGAGATAGGAATTCGCGTCAAAGCGTTCGACGAACGTGATGCCCTGATGCCGCAGGTAGGATTCGACCTGAAAGTCGGCGTCGAACGAGAATGTCGGGTTCTCGCGGTCCTGGAAGCGGCGGCCGAATTTCCGGTGCAATGCCGCGTCGGACAGATAGGTAATGTGCGCGCCCATCCGCGCGACCGCGAGCCCGCGACGCGGATTGGTGCCGGCGCCAAAATAGCGCCCGCCACGCCAATCCGGGTCGGCCATCACCGCCTGGCGGCCGACTTCGTGGAAGGCGATGTTCTGCGCCGAGTGCCGCGTGGCTGCCGCGATCGGGAGTGCGGAGAACACGCGTTGCGGATAGCTCGCCGCCCATTGCAGCACCTGCATGCCGCCCATCGACCCGCCAGCCACTGCGAACAACGAGTCGATGCCCAGATAGTCGAGCAGCATCGCCTGGGCGCGCACCATGTCGCGCACGGTGATAACGGGAAAATCGAGCCCCCACGGCATGCCGGTGGCTGGATTTGTCGAGGCCGGCCCGGAGGAGCCCATGCAGCCACCGACCACATTGGGGCAGATCACGAAATAGCGCTCGGTGTCGATCGGCTTGCCGGGCCCGACCATCGTCTCCCACCATCCGGGCTTGCCGGTCACAGGATGACTGTTCACGGCGTGTTGATCGCCGGTAAGCGCGTGGCAGATGAGAACAGCGTTGCTGCGCTCGGCATTGAGCGTGCCATAGGTCTGGTAGGCGATCTGGAGGGGGCCAAAATCGATTCCCGCGTCCAGACGCAATGGAGTGTCGGCCGAAAAACGCACGATCAGCGAATGCGGCTGGTCCGCTTCGCGCGTGCGGTCGGCAAGATCGAGCGTTGCGCTGGTCTCTGCCATGGTAGTTCCCGGAAGCACTTCTACAACAACACTTGGCAGCCGCCCGACCGGCGGTCAAACGGCGGTAAATAGGCCGCCGCCCGGCGGAGTCAATGTTTTCTTTGATTTCGCCCTTAACGACCCCTATCAATCAACCCCCATTGGGCTCAGTCATGCCGAAACCGCCGCGCCAAAAAGAACCCACCCTTGCCGAGCTCCGCGACGAGATCGACCGCCTCGACGAGGCAATGCACGCACTTCTCATGGAGCGCGGGCAAATCATTGAGCGATTGGTCGCGGTAAAGAAGACGCAAGAAACCGGTTCCGCGTTTCGACCGGCGCGCGAGGCCGACATGATGCGTCGTCTCGTGCAACGTCATCGCGGTATCCTGCCGCTGGACACCGTTGAAAGCATCTGGCGTGTCATCATCGCCACCTTCACGTATGTCCAGGCCCCCTTCTCCGCCCACGCCGACCTGTCCGCCGGCGACGCGCTCATGCGCGACTCGGCGCGCTTTCATTTCGGCTTCACTGTGCCGCTCGTGCCGCATGTGGGAGCGGCGAGCGTCGTAGAGGCGGTCACGGAATCAAAAGGCGATCTCGGCCTCGTTCCCGCTTTTGCAATCGCCGGCGCCGGCGCCGGACCGTGGTGGACGGCGCTCGAATTCGAGGCAGCGCCGAAAATCATTGCGCGGTTGCCGTTCGTCGAGCGCGCAGATCATCCCGCCGGCCTGCCCGTCTTTGTGATTTCGCGCGTAGCGCCCGAGGCCATGGTGACCGAAACCGAGGTTTGGAGCTTCCGCGTCTCCGGCTGGAACGCCGCGTCCGTCGACAGCCTCGCAGGGCTTGCCGACGCGATAGCGGTTCCCGACAGCGCGTTCGACGGCGCCGCCTTGCTCATTTCCGTCACTGGCGGCGGTATCGAGGCGGTCGCCAAGGCTCTCGTTGGCACCGGCGCCTCGATCCGTTCGAGAGCCCTCGTCGGCAGCCACGCGACCCGCTATACGGTGCCGGCGAAAGGCTGATTTCCTCCCCGCTCGCGGATGGAGGAAGGTAAGAACCAGAGATGAGTGTGTATCCCCAGCCCCGGCCCGGCGTGCTCGAAATCGAGCCCTACGTGCCTGGCAAGAGCAGCGCCCCAGGCGTCGCCAAGGTGTTCAAGCTGTCGTCCAACGAGACGCCGCTCGGGCCCAGTCCGCGCGCGGTCGCCGCGTACCAGGCCGTCGGCGCGCATTTGGAAGACTATCCGGACGGCTCCGCGTCGCGGTTGCGCGAGGCGATCGGACGCGCGTTCGGACTTGATCCAAGCCGTATCGTCTGCGGCGCCGGCTCCGACGATTTACTGAACTTGCTCGCGCGCGCCTATCTCGCCGACGGCGATGAGGCGATCCACACGACGCACGGCTTCCTCGTCTATCCGATCGCGACGCTGGGAACCGGCGCGAAGCCCGTCGTCGCGGCCGAGACCAACTATACCGCGAGCGTCGACGCAATCCTCGCAGCGGTGACGAAGAAAACCAAGATCGTATTCCTCGCCAATCCCAACAACCCGACCGGCACCTACATTTCCTTCGACGAAGTGAAGCGGCTGCACCGCAGTCTCCCGCCGCATGTGCTGCTCGTGCTTGACGCGGCTTACGCCGAATATGTCCGCCGCAACGACTACGAGTCGGGCATTGAGCTTGTCGCCACCAGCGACAACGTCGTCATGACCCGCACGTTCTCCAAGATCCACGGGCTCGCGGCGTTGCGGCTGGGCTGGATGTTTGGTCCGGCTCATGTCGTTGCCGCCGTCAACCGCATTCGCGGCCCATTCAACGTCAATACGCCGGCGATCGCCGCCGGGATTGCGGCGATCGAGGATCACGAACACCAGGAGCGCGCGCGGGAACACAACACGCGCTGGATCGGCTGGCTGGCGCAGGAGTTCGAACAGCTCGGTCTCAAAGTGACCCCGAGCGCCGCCAACTTTTTGCTGATCCATTTTTCGCAAGCGAAGGGGCGCACCGCCAGGGAAGCCGACGCTTTCCTCACGGCGCGCGGACTGATCCTGCGACAACTCGGCTCGTACCAGCTGCCGGACGCATTGCGGATGACCGTC
The DNA here is from genome assembly GCA_963829465.1 of uncultured Alphaproteobacteria bacterium. GTDB lineage: Bacteria > Pseudomonadota > Alphaproteobacteria > Rhizobiales > Xanthobacteraceae > BOG-931. Next base: position 58,172 of record CAWHJE010000013.1, on the reverse strand, counting down.
GGCGTCGAGGAGGCCAACCGTCTCGTCGTCGCCGCGATCAAAGAGTTTCTGGGCAAGGCGGCGTGAGGCAGTGACCAAGCCCGCACCGCTTTTCAATCGCCTCGCGTTGATCGGCGTTGGCCTGATCGGCTCGTCGATCGCACGCGCGGCGCGCAAACAGGGAGTGGCGCGCGAAATTGTCGCCACCGCGCGCTCCGACGCCACGCGACGTCGCGTCGCCGAGCTTGGACTTGCCGATCAGGTGGTCGAAAGCAACACAGCCGCCGTCGCCGGCGCCGATCTCGTCATTGTGTGCGTTCCGGTCGGCGCTTGCGGCGAGGTTGCTGCGGAGATTGGACCCCACCTTGCGCCCGGCGCCACCGTTTCTGATGTCGGCTCGGTCAAGGGCGCGGTGCTGCGCGCCATGGCGCCGCACCTGCCAGCGAGCGTGCATTTCGTACCGGCCCATCCGGTCGCCGGCACCGAGTATTCCGGCCCCGACGCCGGCTTTGCCACGCTCTTCGTCGGCCGCTGGTGCATTCTCACGCCGCCCGATGAGGTTGATGCCGCCGCCGTCGAGAAACTGGCTGCGTTCTGGCGCGCCCTTGGCGCCAACGTCGAAACCATGCCGGCGGCCCATCACGATCTGGTGCTCGCGATCACCAGCCATCTGCCGCATCTGATCGCCTACACCATCGTCGGCACCGCCGACGAGCTCGCCGAAGTGACGCGCTCCGAGGTGCTCAAATTCTCCGCCGGCGGCTTTCGCGACTTCACGCGCATCGCTGCCTCCGATCCGACCATGTGGCGGGACGTCTTCCTCGCCAACAAGGACGCGGTGCTGGAAATGCTCGGCACCTTCAACGAGGACTTATCGCGGATCACACGCGCCGTCCGCCGCGGCGACGGCGAGGCGCTGTTCGAACATTTCACCCGCACGCGTGCTATCCGGCGCAGCATCGTGCAGATCGGACAGGATTCGCCGGCGCCCGATTTCGGCCGGCCGCATCCGGATTTGCCGGTCGAACCACTGCCACGGCCTTATGCGGCTTCCGACAAGGACTGAACGCCAAGATTGCTGGCTTGTCGTTGTCGAGCGCGCCCGAGAGGCGCTCATGCGGCTGCGGGCTGCGTCGGCTCACCAATTGGCGTTGCCTCCTGCTTGTCGGCGATTTGCCCGGCGCGGCCCTTTGGGACCGCAACCCTGAACGCGAGCGCGTAGAGCGCAGGCAAAAACGTCAACGTCAGAACGGTTGCGGCGATCACGCCACCCATCATCGCCAGTGCCATGGGCGCCCAGAACACCTCGCGAGCAAGCGGGATCAGCGCCAGCACGGCGGCCGCGGCCGTGAGCGTGATCGGGCGGAACCGGCGCACTGCGGACTCGACGATCGCCGTGAACGCGTCATGTCCCGCCGCCAAATCCTGCTGGATCTGATCGACCAGGATCACGCTGTTGCGCATGATGATGCCCGCAAGCGCGATGACACCGAGGATAGCGACAAAGCCGAACGGTGCCTGGAACACGAGCAATGCTGCAGCGGCGCCGATCGATCCGAGCGGGCCCGTGGCCAGCACGATGAGCGTCTTGCCGACATGCTGCAACTGGATCATCAACAACACTAAAATAACCAGCAGCATCGCCGGCATTCTTTCCGCGATCGACGCCTCGCTGGTGGCCGACTCCTCGACCGCGCCTTGCATCTCGATGCGATAATCGGCCGGCAGGCTGTCGCGCAGCGGCTTCAACTGACTATAGATCGCCTTGGTAATGTCCGACGACTGCACGCCATCGGGAACAACGCCGCGAACGGTGATCGAGGGCAGCCGGTCTCTGCGCCATTGGATGCCGGGCTCCAGTATCACGCGCACGTTAGCCACTTGCCGCAGCGGCACCGACGCGCCATCCGTCGTCTTCACGTAAACAGTGTCCAGAGCGGAAAGCAGGTTGCGCGTTTTCGAGGGCTCACGCAGCATCACCTTGATAGTTTCGTCGTGTTCGCGGAATTCGCCGATCTGGAACCCCGACAGCATCGCCTGCAGGGCGCGACGCACGCTCTGCGAGGTAACACCGAGGGCGCGAGCCCGGTCCTGATCGATTTCGAGTTTCATGCTCGGCACCGGCTCAAGCCAGTCATTGTGCACGCTCCCGACAGTGGGATTGGCGCGCATCACGTCGGCCACTTCGGTCGACAGGCGGCGCACCTCGTTGCGGTCGGGCCCGGTGACGCGGATCTGGACCGGCCATCCTACTGGAGGACCATTGAACAACCGATCGGCTTTGCTGCGGACATCCGGGAAGTCGCGCGCCAAAATTTCGCGGACATTAACCAGAAGGCGCTCGCGCGCTTCGATCGACTTGGACATCAGCATTAACTGGGCAAAATTTTGGTTTGCCAGCTGCTGGTCGAGCGGCAGATAGAAGCGTGGTGCGCCTTCGCCGACGAATGTCGCGACGTACGCGAGATCGGGGTTGTTCCAAATCGCCTGCTCGAAGCGCTTGGCTTCGCGTTCGGTTTGCTCGAACGAAGTGCCTTCGGGCAGCCACAGGTCGACAAGAATTTCGGACCGGTTGGACGTCGGGAAGAACTGCTTTGGGATGAAGGCGAAGCTCGCGACACTCGCCACGAGCGCGATGACGGTCAGTCCCACCACCAGCCAACGCCGACGAACGCACCAGGAGACGGCGGCGCGAATTGTTCGGTAGGCCCGGCTGTTGAAGGCGTCGTGTGCGCCGACGCCGCTGTCGTGGACCTTGAGTACCCAATAGCCGATCCACGGCGTGAAATAGACCGCAGCGAACCAGGAAATAATGAGCGAGATGCCGGTCACCCAGAATAGCGCGCTGACATACTCGCCGGCCGCGCTTCGCGCGAAACCGACCGGAATAAAGCCGGCTACCGTGATCAGCGTGCCGGTCAGCATCGGAAACGCCGTCGACGTGTAGGCGAAGGTTGCCGCATCGAGCCGGTCGTGCCCCTCTTTTAACTTTCGATCCATCATCTCGACCGAAATCATCGCATCGTCGACCAGGAGGCCGAGCGCGATGACCATGGCGCCGAGCGAGATGCGATGTAGATCGATCCCCATCAGCGACATGACGAATACCGTGGCGGTTAGAACGAGAGGGATGGTCAAGGCAACGACCAAACCGGCTCGCCAGCCGAGTGCGATCAACGACACCAAGAGCACGATGCCGACCGCTTCCGCGAAAGCCTCGAGAAACTCATCGATTGCGTGGCTGACGACCTCGGCCTGATCCGAAATCAGGCCGAGGTCGATACCGATCGGCAGATTTTGCTGGATGCGCCGGAGCACCCGGTCGACTTCGGCACCGACCACTGTGACGTTGGCGCCGGGAGCCATGGTCGTGCCAAGCACAACCGCTTCGTCATCCTGGTAGCGCGTCCTGGCCGAGGGCGGATCTTCAAGACCACGTCTGACCTCGGCAATGTCCCCGAGCCTGAACGTCCCCCCTCCGGCATGCAGCCGCAGCTCACGAATATCCTCGACCGATCTGAGCCCGCCCGCCACATCGATGCGCACCGAGCGATCGTGGGTCTCGATCCTCCCGGCCGGGTCCATCGAATTCTGGCCGGCGAGCACAGCCTGGATATCGAGCGCCGTCAGGCCGCGCTCGGCCAGCGTTGCCGAGGAAACTTCGATGAAGATGCGTTCATCCTGCGTTCCCAGCAGATCGACCTTGGCGACACCGGGAACGCGCAGCAGGATGTCCCGCGCGCCCTTGGCGTAGTTCTTCAACTCCGGATAGGAAAAGCCCTTACCGGTGATGGCATAAAGTGAAATGTAAGTGTCGCCGAACTCGTCGTTGAAAAACGGGCCGATGACGCCGTCCGGAAGCGTCTGGTGAATGTCGCCGACCTTTTTGCGCACCTGATAGAACGCATCTTTGACCGCGTCGCCACGCACCGCGCCCTTGAGGTTGACGAAGATGTTGGCGAAGCCGGACCGCGTATAGGAACGAATGAAGTCGAGACCCGGCGTCTCCTGCAGCTTGCGCTCGATCTTGTCGATTACCTGGTCCTGCATCTCCTCGACAGTGGCACCGGGCCACAGAACCTGCACGATCATCGTGCGGAATGTGAAGTCCGGGTCTTCTTTCTGACCGATACGAAGAAATGAAATGGTTCCGGCGGCCAGCAGCAGCACGAGGAGGAAGGCGGTAAAGTTGCCATGATTGATGGCCCACCGCGACAGGTTGAAGCCTTTTGATTGGCCGGCGGCACCATCTGGAGGCGAATACGTTTCCCTGCCCATCGGGCCCTCTTTCAGGTCGAATTCCCCCCGTGCGCCTGCTGACGCCCGTTCGGAACGCGCACGGCCATGCCGTCGCGCAGGAATTGCACCCCTGCGGTGACAACCACGTCGCCGGCATGCAGCCCGCTGGAAATGCGGACGCCATCTTCGGTGGTTCCGTCGACCGTGACTTTCGTTTTGCGGACAGTCTCCGTCGCCGGATCGACGAGGAAGACCACCGGACCGCCGTCACTTTCAGTCAGGGCGGCGATCGGCACAACGGTGCCTGCGGCCTCGTCGTCAATGTGCAGCGCCACAGATGCGGTCATTCCGAACCGCATCGTGGCTGGGACCTCACTCGCCGAGACGCGGATAGCGTAAGTGCGCGACGCGGAATCGGCTTGGCCGGCGATCTCGCGAATTGAACCCGCGATGTTGACTTGAGGTCCGGCCCAAAGGCTGATCCGGGCCGGCTGACCGACCGCAAAATATACTGCATCTTGTTCCGGCACCGCGATTGCTATCTCGGTCTCGCCCCGGTGGGCGAGCATGATGATGGCTTGACCGGAAGCGACGACCTGCCCGGGCTCCGCCGAAACCGCGGTAACGATGCCCGCCTTGTGCGCCCGCAACGTTGCATATCCGACGGCATTCGTGGCTTGGCGCAGTTGCGCCTCCGCGGACTCCAATGCCGACGCGGCCGCGTCCATTTCGTTGCGACGGGTATCGTAGGTCGCCTGGGAAATGGTTGCGTTTCGCAGCAGCGCTTTGCCGCGCTCCAAATTATCGCGCGCCACATCGCGACGGCTGCGTGCCGAATCGACCGCCGCCTTGGCGCTCTGCTCTGCGAGTTTCAGATCGATATCATCGAGCCGGGCGATGATTTGATCCACTTCCAAACTGTCGCCGACATTGACCAGGCGCTCGACGATCTTGCCGGGCACCCGGAAGCCGACCGCGCTTTCGATCCGCGGCCGCACCACGCCTGAATAGGTCAGTGTCCGCCCACGCGCAGCGTCGCCGACGACGGTAACCTTGACCGGTCGAGCGACTTCCTTGCTGACCTTCGCCTCGCTGTTGCAACCCGCGAGGATGGCGCCAACCGCCAAAAATAGAGTCGCTCGCAACCATCCAGACAGCACCGTTTCGGCGCCGAAACGACGCGCCTTGCTTACTTGGCGCATAATTTGCCTCCGTTCAGAACGGACCAAACAAACGGCCGGTCGCGCACCGGCTGGTATGGCCGTCCGCTTTGCGACCTATCGGTCTCTTTTCTGGCAAAAAAAAGCTGCATTAGCTTAGAGCGTTCCTGAGGCTTGAGATTAGATCGTCCGCCACGGCATCCATGTAGGTCCGATCCTTGTAGAGGTTGCTCAGCATCAACGCGCCTTCAAGGCTCGCGACGATGCAGATTGCCCTCGTCCGTGGATCACCAAGAGCGAATTCGCCATTTTCCGTCCCCTCCGCAATGACACGTTCAAAGAGATTGACGAACGGCGTCAGGGCATCACGCGCCAGTTTGCGGAGCTCGGGATCGACGTCATCGCTTTCAATGGCGAGGTTCATCATTGGGCAGCCGCCCTGATACGACTCCTCGTGCCAGGCATTTCGGGCGACCTCGAACAGAGCGTAAAGCTTGTCGGCGGCAGTTTTCTTTCCGGCGAGCGCCTCCAAGCAGCGATCGCGTATGCGCGCCACCGCGTATTCAAAAGCCTCCCGCGCCAGCGCGTTGCGGCTCTCGAAATGCCGGTAAATGCCGCCCTTCTGCAGCCCTACCGCCCGCATGATTTCCGACACGGGCGTGACCAAATAACCGTGCGTGTTGAGCAGGTTGGCCGTACGAGCGACAATCCGTCTACGGGTGGCTTCGCCTTTTTTCATCGGCTCCATACGCCAGAAAAGAGACCAACTGGTCGCGATCTAGTGCGTCCGCATGGGGCGAACAAGTGCTGCAACAAAAACGTGTTCGGCGCGCGATGTGAGGGCAATTTGACCCGTTTGCGTTGATGACGGGGCGACCCCTCTGCGCCTGACGTTGAACGGCGCGTCGAAACCGGGCGAAAGCGTGCACTAATAATGCCGCGTCCGCGCCAAAAGCGCCTCGCTCACCGCGCTCCGTAGCGTCGAGACCGTGAATGGCTTGCTGATCACGTCGTGGATGATCGCATCCAGTCCATGGGCGCGTTCACGCTGGTCGGCATAACCCGTCATCAGAAGGATCGTGAGCGCCGGATAGTCACGCGCGGTACTCAGCGCGAGCGCGATTCCGTCCATGATCGGCATCCGAATGTCGGTGAGCAGGAGATCGAATTGCCCCTCCTCACGCACAATGACGTCGAGCGCGTCGCCGCCATCGCATGCAGTCTTTACCTCGTGACCGTCGGTTGCGAGCGCACGCGCGCAGAGTTCGCGCAGCGCTTCCTCGTCTTCGGCTATCAGAATGCGGGCCATGGGATGTCTAGCGGGTTGCGTCGCGGCGGTTGACGAAGCGAATGACGAGATCGTGCGCGTCGGCCGGCGGTGAAGCGAGCCGCGAGCGGAAGCCAAGCGCCTCGCCCGGCGACAGTGAGGCGCGCGATGGAACAACGGTCCACGAATAGATTTCCTGCCGCGCTACATTGCGCACGATAAACTTGAGCCGCGGCACATCCTCGATCTTGCGGACGCCGTTAAAGACATTTCCTTCGACCACGAGAATCGGGACGCCATCATGCTGCTCAGTAGAGGTCGCGACGTCCTCGAAAGTGAGGCCGCGTAAATTCACCGGCATTCGCAGCAGGGCGTAGAACGAGGCGGTTTGCGGCAACGCGCGTACGACGTCGTTTCTCCAGCCGATGAGAATTGTACTGATGAGGCCCAACGCCAGTATGGCCGTCTGGACCGAAGAAAGCGGCCAGCGCAGCGCCGAGTTTTTTTCCTTAAGTCGCTGCCTCCTCGCCGCCGCGGTTTCGACATCCTCGGCCGGTTCGCTTTCTATATCGGCGGAGCGGAAGTCTTCGACTTCGGCGGCAGAATGGCTTTCAATGAGATCGTTGGGCACGATAGGCGGCGCCTTTACCTCGGCGCCCTCATCCTCCCCGCCAGAAAAGTCTTCGCCCGCCGCACTATCCGGGATTGAATCGTCTTCGCCCGCACCCGCCGCAAATTGCCCCTCCCCCAGTCCGGCGTCAGCGCTGGCCATTTCGTCGGCGGACTGCGAGATCGTGTGCGCGGAGGGCAGATCGTCGACGGTCGGGGCGATCGCGGCTGCGGCAGCGAGGACCTTGTCGGCGTGGCTCGGCTCGGCGCGCCAAATCGCCTTGCAGCGGCGACAGCGCACTTGCCGCCCGTTCGGCGGCAAGCTTGCCAGCTCCACGTCATAGGAAGTAGCGCAAGACGGGCAAACTATAAGCATCGTCGAATCAGCGGCGCATCACCTTTGGGTCCAACCCTAGCGTCCGATCCGTTAACGAATTGGAAACCTTGCCGCCCGCAAGCGCCGGGGTACCGTGGTATGAGACTTAAGGCAGGGCCGCGAATCAGCCGCAGGCCCACGGTTACTTTCGGAGGCTTGCGGAGGAAGGCGTGATCCGGTTCGAGAATGTCGGCTTGCGCTATGGGCTCGGTCCCGAGGTGCTACGCGACCTCAACTTCGCGATCAACGGGCATTCCTTCCAATTTCTCACCGGCCCGTCCGGCGCGGGCAAGAGTTCGCTGCTGCGCCTGATGCTGTTGTCGCTGCGGCCGACACGCGGTCTTATCAGCATGTTCGACCAGGATACGGCCACGTTGAGCAAGGACGGCCGCGCCAACCTGCGCCGCCGGATCGGTATCGTGTTCCAGGATTTCCGGCTTCTTGATCATATGACCACCTACGAGAACGTATCTTTACCGCTGCGGGTTCTCGGCAAGGATGAGGCCGACTACCGGGCGGAAGTCGTCGAATTGCTGCAATGGGTCGGGCTCGGCGAACGGATGGACGCCTTGCCCCCGGTCCTCTCCGGCGGTGAGAAGCAGCGCGCGGCGATCGCGCGCGCCGTGATCGCCCGCCCGCAGCTGCTGCTCGCCGATGAGCCGACCGGCAACGTCGATCCCAACCTCGGACAACGCTTGCTGCGGCTCTTCGTCGAACTTAACAAGTCAGGTACCGCAGTGGTCATCGCCACTCACGATATCGCGCTGATGGACGAATACGACGCCCGCCGGCTGGTCCTGCATGAGGGACGCCTGCATGTCTATGACTGAACCGATCGAGACCGTGGTGGAACCGTGGGACGACCTCGACGCGTCCCCGTCGGTGGTGCGCTCGGCGCCCTCGGCGATGGCGCTCGTGCCTAGGGATTCGATAGCCGGACGGTCGCTTACCGCCGTCGTCGCCATCATGACCTTCCTTGCCGCGCTAACCACCGGTGTCGCGATGCTGGTCGTGAGCGCCGCCAGCGACTGGCAATCGGATGTAGGCCGCGAGGTGACGATCCAGGTGCGGCCGGCCCCCGGCCGCGATATCGACGCTGACGTTCGCGCCGCAGTCGAGATTGCGCGCGCCGCTCCCGGCATCGCCGACGTACGGGCCTACACGAAGGACGAATCCGCCAAGCTGGTCGAACCCTGGCTCGGCGCGGGCCTCGCACTCGACGACCTGCCGATCCCGCGCCTCATCGTGGTCAAACTCACACCCGGCGTGCGGCCGGATTTCGCGGCGCTGCGCCGGACGCTGGCGGCGCGCATTCCTACTTCGAGCCTCGACGACCATCGCCGCTGGATCGACCGCATGCGCACCATGGCCGGGACCGCCGTTGTGGCCGGGATCGCCGTGCTGGCGCTGGTCTGGGTGGTAACGGTTCTGTCGGTCACATTCGCAACGCGCGGGACCATGGCGGCAAATCGCCCAATCGTCGAGGTATTGCACTATGTTGGCGCGACCGACAGCTTCGTGTCCGGGCAGTTTCAGCGCCATTTCCTCATCCTCGGCTTCAAGGGCGGCGCCATCGGCGGCGGGGCGGCTATCCTGCTGTTCGCCATCGTGGAAGCGGCCAATACCTGGCTCGTCGGGACCCCCGGAGGGGACGAAATCGCCGGCCTGTTCGGCATCCTTTCCATCGGCGTCGCCGGCTATCTTGCGATCCTGCTGCAGATCGTCTTCATGGCGCTGGTGACGGCGTTCGCCTCCCGCCGCACCGTCAATCGCACGCTCGAGACCATGGACTGAAGAAACTTTCGCGCCGATCGGCCTTCCACGGGTTTGCGAGCGGAACTCGCCAGCGTAAAATGCCGACGGCCGAAACCAGAATTTGCGCGGGGGACGCGCGCGGCGATGCTCAGCCTTAAGGCCGCGGTCAGAACGCGGCGCATCAGGTCTGTTTTTCTCAAACTCGTCGTCTTCGGCGGCGTAGCGCTCGTGCTCGGCTTCTTGACCTTCCTCTTGCTTCTGCCGGATGAGGTCGTGCTCGAACACAATGCCGACGGCATCGTTGTCTTGACCGGAGGCACCTCGCGCGTCACCGACGCGCTGGAGCTTCTCGCCGCCGGCCGCGGCAAACGCCTCTTGATCAGCGGCGTCAATCCGGGAACGACGACCGCGGATATCGCGCACCAGGTCGCCGGCTACGACCGGCTGCTCGGCTGCTGCGTCGATCTCGACTATTCTGCAATCAACACGCTCGGCAATGCGGTAGAGACGCGCCGCTGGGCCACCGACCGCGGCTTTCGCTCATTGATCGTCGTCACTTCAGCCTACCACATGCCACGGGCGCTGGCGGAGATCGCACACCAGCTTCCCGATGTTACGCTCATTCCGTTTCCGGTCGTATCCGACCGGTTACGCGTCGAACCTTGGTGGTCGAACGGTACGACTACCCGGCTGGTGCTCTCGGAGTATTTCAAATATCTATACGCGCACGTGCGCATGCGTTTCGACACCGTCGCCGCGGAAACCGCGGGTATCCGCCTCTCCGACGCGCACCCGCCACACCGATTCCACTAATCCGGGCCTTCTTTGTCATCCTCCTTTGCCGTTCTCGCGCGCTCGCTCCTCTTTAACGCGCTGTTCTACGTCAACATGATCGTTCGCATGATCGTGGCGCTGCCGACGATCGTGCTGCCTCATGCGTTCTTGCTCGGCATTCTGCGCGGCTATGCGCGCAGCAGTCTCTGGCTTTTGCGGGTGGTCTGCGGCGTCAGGGTCGAATGGCGCGGACGCGAAAAGCTGCCGCCGGGCGCATACCTAGTCGCCTGCAAGCACCAGTCGGTGTGGGAGACATTCGCACTATTCGCACTCCTTCCCGATCCGGCCTATGTCCTCAAGCGTGAGTTGATGTGGATACCCCTGTTTGGCTGGCTCGCCGCCAAGGCGGGGATGATTCCCGTCAATCGCAGCGCACATGCGACCGCGCTGGCGCGGATGATCGCCGCGGCGCGCAAGGGGATTGCGCGCTCGCGTCAAATCGTAATCTTTCCCGAAGGGACGCGGCGCCCACCGGACGCCAAGCCGCGTTACCTGCCCGGCATCGCCTTTCTCTACGCCGAGACCAACCTGCCGTGCATACCGGTAGCGCTCAATTCCGGGCTGTTCTGGCCGCGCCATACGCTGCGGCGCCCTCCCGGCACGGTGCTTGTCGAAGTGCTCGATCCGATTCCCCCGGGGCTTGGACGGCGAGAATTCATGTCACGGCTGCAAAGCGTATTGGAGGAAGCGACCGCCCGCCTGGTCGCGGAGGGACGGCGATCAATAGCCGACCACTGACTGCTGGCCCTTGAGCCTTTCGGCGATGAGATGCAGATCGCTCTCGCGATAGCCCAGCGCTTCCAGGGCCGTTACCGTTTCCAGCACGTATTCGCGGTTGGGACCCGAGCTGCCATGGCCTTGTCGTACGTGATGCACACATTCGGCGAGCGGCAGCCGTCCGGCATATTGCGCATGGCCGCGGTCGACGATGAAGCACAGCGCCCGCACATGGCGCGGCTTTTCCTCCTCGAGCTCGACCCGGCGCGTCGTTTCCAGATAAACGCCCGTGACCTGCTCGCGGGAGCGCAGATAGGCGACGGTTTTTTCGCGCGCCGCAGCGGCGACGCGGAAAGCGATGCCGCGGCACATGCCCCCGCGATCGAGCCCAAGCACAAGGCCCGGCCGTTCCGGCGTGCCGCGATGGACGAACGAATAGACGCACAACGCCCGGTGCAGACCGATGAGGCGCGCCGGCGCGCTTTCGAGATAGCCGAAGCCCGGACGCCACATCAGCGAGCCATAGCCAAACACCCAGAGGTCTTCGCCGTCGTTCGCGCCGGTCAATTCCTTCACCGCATTGACTCCCGATGGGACTTCCGCTCGCTTAAAAGCCTGAACGTGGCGCTGCAATGGCGGCAAAAAGATTAGTATCGAAACATGCCCGTCTTTGAAACGCCGCACTCGGAAGGCGATGAGTAAGGATGCCGGGCGAATCTCCCCTCAGCATGATGCAGCGGCCAATCCGGCCGGCGCAGAGGCCTGCCCCCGGGCGCGCCCGGTCCCGGCGCTGGCCGATCCTTGCGCCTCTGATCATCGCCGTCGCGTGCGCGGGAGCGTGGGCTCTGCTTTGGTTCTATTCCGCCTCGGTGGCCGATCGAAATATGACCGGCTGGGTAGAGCGCGAAGCCGCCGCCGGCCGGGTCTATTCCTGCGGTTCGCAGTCAATCGGCGGCTTTCCGCTGAGCATTCAGGCGCACTGCGACGACGCCACAGCCGAGATCAAGAACAGTCAGCCGCCCTACGCCTTCCAGGCCAAATCCGTCACCTTCACCGCCGAGGTCTATCATCCGACCCGGCTGGTCGGCGACGTGGCCGGGCCGGTGGCACTCTCGGTTCTGCAGCAGCCGCCGTTTTTGACCGCCAACTGGACCCGCGCACGGCTCACCGTGCGCGGCGTGCCGCCCGATCCCGAGGGCGGCTCGATTGAGGCTGAGGCAATTCACGTCGATCGTGCCGGCAGCGGCGAGACGATTTTCAAAGCCCGGCAGGGGGAGTTTCATGGCCGCCTGATCGCCGGAACGCCGCGTGACCATCCGGTCATCGAAATGACGATGCGTCTTGCCGGTGCGGCGTCGTCGTTCCATGCTTTGCTGACCGAGCCGCTCGACGCCGAGTTCGACGCGGTAATGCGCGGCTTTAAGGATCTGGCGCCGAAGCCCTGGGCCGACCGTTTCCGCGAAATGCAGGCGGCCGGCGGCGGCATCGAGATCAAGGCGCTGCGCATCGCGCAAACCAAAGCCCTCGTCGTCGGCGCCGGAACTCTTACCGTCAATGCGAATGGCAAGCTTGACGGATTAGTCCGCGTCGCCATCGTTGGTATCGAGAGCATCGTCCCGCGTCTCGGCGTTGACCGCTTGATCGGGCAAGGTATTGACCAGTTGGCCGGCGCGAGCGGGACGCTCGATCGCCTGTTACCGGGACTGGGCGGAGCCATTCGCGACACCGCGAATGCGAGTGTGACCGACAACCTAAAAAAAATGGGCGAGCCGACGTCGATCGACAACCAGCCGGCGATTATTCTGCCGCTGCGCTTTTCCGATGGCTCGATCTATCTCGGCATGCTGCGGGTCGGCGAGGCGCCGGCGCTGTTTTGATTGCCGCACCGAAGCCAAAAGATCGCCGCGCGTTCTAGGCTTTGATCACCAGGCTTGCTGCAATGAGCTTGCCATCGGTGACGTAATGGTTGACCCGCTCGACTGGGAGATGTTCGCCGCATTCATAACGGCTTACGTCCGCGATCGCGCGATTCCTTTCGAGTTCGGCGATGATGTACTCTCGTACCGCATTCGTGTCCGAATCGGTGGCGTGGGTGATCTGGAATGTGAGTTTGGTCAGGGAGAAGCCGGTATCCTTGGTGCCCGCTCCAACCCAGAGAACACGCGCCTCGTGCGGCGGGCGGTCGGTGTTTAGCCAGAAACTGGCGGTTCCCCAGGTTGATTGAGCCTGCGTCAAGCTCGAAGCCCAGAATCGGATGTGATCACGCTTGCGCGGGCTGTCGCCGATGGCCTTCTGGAAACCGATGTCCTGGCCGCGCCCGAAAAGATAAAGCGTGCTGAACGGCGCCGTCGGATAAGGCGAGTTGAACACAAACGCACGGATCATGCGCCACGAGCTTTTCAAGCTCAGCCGATCAGCCTCCAGCCATCCGATCATCGCAAACGCAGCGCGAAGCTGCTGCAGGGTGCCGACCAGCGCGACGTTGACCGGATCGCCGGGCAGTCCGTCGCCGGTGATGGTGTAACTGGGTACCCGTTTGTGCTGAAGAATCTTCAGGCCCATGCGGACCGCGCGAGGCAAGATGATGTACGCGGCTACCCCGTAAGTGACGGCCACGGCGAGAATCCACGGCAACCGGTGGTCGACGAATTTGAAGACGACAAACACGATGAGCCAGACGGTGAAAACCCCCAATGCGAAGATGAGTACGCGCCGGAAAAAACGTATCAGCGATCTCACCATCATCCACCGACCTTAGCGCCTGATCCCGGCATGCCAGCCGACGGACGCGTCCGGCACCGAGTCGGTCGAGGCGAAATAGGGCTTGAGATCGAGGAGCGGCGTGCCGTCCAGGCAATCGAGGCCAATGACGGTGAGCGCGTTGCCCTCGATGCCAACGACCCTCGCCACCGAGACAGCGATCGGATTGGGCCGCACCGGCGAACGCAACGCGAAGGTGCCGCGGCGTTCAGGGTAATGATGCGGCGCCTGCAGCACGAGGTCGCGGCGCGCTTGATCCATCCAATAGAGCACGACCACGTGAGTAACACCTTCCAGACCGGTCAGGCCTTGCACCCATCTTGGGTCAAGCACGACGGTGCAGACCGCGTTGCTCTCGCGGGGATTCTTCGGACAATCCTCACGTCGCTTCCACGGCGTATGGATGCGCCCGATGTAGTAAAGGGAGGCGTCAAACCGCGCCGGCAATTCGACGGCGACTTCGCCCTCGCGCAGGGCGCCAGGTTCTTTTGCAGCAGCTTCTTGGACCATGGCTTTTTTTGACATGCAGGTTCGGCGGCGGCCAGTCCCTTGTCGTGAACCCTATTCGTGGGATTAATCCCAACGCCTCTTGTCAAGTTAACCGCATAAAGATATCCTTATATCAAATATCATCCGATTTAGTGGTCTTTTGGGATGGATACTGCCCAACTCCCTTTTCAGGCCCTGACCGCGACCCTCAAGGCAGCCGGCGAAGCCACGCGTTTGCGCCTTCTATCGCTTATTTCTGACGCCGAACTGACCGTCACCGATCTCACCGCCATCCTGCGCCAATCACAGCCGCGGCTTTCGCGGCATTTGCGGCTTCTGGCCGAAGCCGGGCTGGTCGAGCGCCACCGCGAGGGGTCGTGGGCCTTTTTCCGGCTGGGCGAGGCCGGCAGCGCCGCCGACATCGCCCGGACCCTGATCGCGCGACTAGATCCCAACGATGCGATTGTGGCCCGCGACCGCGAGCGGCTGGCTGCGGTCCGCGCCGCGCGCGTCGCCGCCGCGCAGAATTATTTTCGCCGTCACGCCGCGGAATGGGACCGTATCCGCAGACTTCATGTGACCGACGCGGCGGTCGAAGAGGCTACCCGCAGCGTCCTCGGCGACCAGCCGATTCGTTCATTGCTCGATCTCGGCACCGGCACCGGGCGCATGCTTGAGCTTTTTGCGGAACACATCGAGCGCGGTCTTGGCCTCGATCTGTCGCTGGACATGCTGGCACTGGCGCGCACGCGACTCGACCGCGCCGGATTGAAGCATTGCACGGTGCGCCAGGGCGACATCTACGACCTCGCTTTGCCGCGCGACACTTTCGATGTCGTGATCATCCATCAGGTCCTGCACTTTCTTGACGACAGCGCCCGCGCAATCAGGGAGGCGGCGCGCGTATTGCGGCCGGGTGGCCGCCTCCTCGTTATCGATTTCGCGCCCCACGATCTTGAATTCCTGCGCGACGAGCACGCCCATCGCCGGCTTGGCTTCGCCGCCGAAACTGTAACCCAATGGCTCGAAGCCGCTGGCCTCGACCTTCTCCGGCAGCAAACGCTGCCGCCGGGACCAGAAGGCAAGATCGCAGTCTCGCTGTGGCTCGCGCGCGATCCGCGCCTCCTCATCGCCTCGCCGGCAAGCCGCGAGGTCGCGTGATGGATGGCAACCGCCCGAGCCGCTTCACTCAAACCGGCACCACCGGCATCCACGTCTCGTTTGAGTTCTTTCCGCCGAAGACCGCGGAGATGGAACAGGCGCTCTGGGAGGCGATCGCGCGGCTCGCGCCGCTGCAACCCAATTTCGTCTCCGTCACCTACGGCGCCGGAGGCTCGACGCGCGAGCGCACGCACGCGACCGTCAAGCGCATTCTCGCCGAAACCATGCTGACGCCGGCGGCGCACCTCACCTGCGTCGCCGCGACCTGCAGCGAGGTCGACGCGGTGATCGGTGCCTATGCCGGCGCCGGCGTGCGCCATATCGTGGCGCTGCGCGGCGATCCGCTGGCGGGGATCGGTGAGCGATTCTCGCCGCATCCCGGTGGCTATAAAAATGCCGCCGACCTGGTCGGCGGCATCAAGCGCATCGCCGACATCGAAGTATCGGTCTCCGCCTATCCAGAAAAACATCCGGAGAGCGCCACGGTCGCGGACGACATCGATATGCTCAAGGCCAAGGTCGATGCCGGCGCCAGTCGCGCGATCACCCAGTTCTTTTTCGAAAACAGCCTTTATCTTCGTTATCTCGATCGTGTCCGCGCCAGCGGCATCAATATTCCGATCGTCCCCGGCATCCTGCCGGTTCAGAATTTCAAGCAGACAAAGAGTTTCGCTGCGCGGACCGGAGCCTCGGTGCCAGACTGGCTCGCTCGCCGCTTCGACGGGCTCGACGAAGATCCGGCAACGCGCAAACTGATCGCCGCCGCCGTCGCCGCGGAGCAGGTGCTCGACCTTGTCGATCAAGGCGTCACCGACTTTCATTTTTACACGATGAACCGCGCCGACCTTGTCTACGCGATTTGCCATCTGCTAGGGCTGCGGCCCGGACCGCAACGGCAGACGCAACCCCAACCATTCATCGAGACGGAACGGGCGTAATCCGATGACAGCCCCATCCGCGAGAGGAACAAGTCTGCGCGAGCTTGCCGCCGATCGCATCCTCGTGCTCGACGGCGCCATGGGAACGATGATCCAGGCGCTTGGTCTCGACGAACGAGGCTACCGTGGCGCGCGCTTCGACGCCTGGAACCGCGAGGTCCGCGGCAACAACGATCTTCTCAATCTCAGCCGACCGGGTGCGGTGCACGCCATCCATCTCGCCTATTTCCGCGCCGGAGCCGATATCGTCTCGACAAACACCTTCTCCTCGACCTGGATTGCCCAGGCCGATTACGGCATGGGGGAGATCGCCTACGAACTGAACCTCGACGGCGCACGGCTGGCGCGTCGAGCCGCGCAGACCGTGCAGGATGAGGACGGGCGCCCTCGCTTCGTCGCCGGCGCCATCGGTCCAACCAACCGCACCGCATCGATTTCTCCTGACGTTTTGAACCCCGGCTTTCGCGCCATCACGTTCGATGAATTGCGCAGCGCCTATACCGAGCAGGCGCGCGGACTGATCGATGGCGGCGTTGACGTATTGCTGATCGAGACCATCTTCGACACGCTCAACGCCAAGGCGGCAATTTTCGCCTGCGCCGAAGCCATGGAGGAAAGCGGCCTCCAGTTGCCGGTGATGATCTCGGGTACGATCACCGACCGGTCCGGTCGGCTACTGGCCGGGCAGACGCCCGAGGCGTTCTGGAATTCGGTCGCCCACGCAACACCGCTGTCGATCGGTTTCAATTGCGCGTTCGGCGCCAGGCAGATGCGGGCGCACGTCGCCGAACTGGCGCGCGTCGCCGACACGCTGATCTGCGCCTATCCCAATGCAGGCTTGCCCAACGAGTTCGGCCATTACGACGAGAGCCCGGCGACCATGGCGGCGGAAATCGGCGAATTCGCCGCGGCCGGCATCGTCAACATCGTCGGCGGATGTTGCGGCACCACGCCGGACCACATCCGCGCGATCGCCGCCGCGGTCGCCGGCAAGAGGCCGCGCCAGATTCCATCCATCCCGCAACGGCTCCGCCTCTCCGGTCTCGAAGCATTCACACTGACGCCGGCGATACCGTTCGTGAATATCGGCGAGCGCACCAACGTCACCGGCTCGGCGCGCTTCCGCAAGCTTATCACCGCCGGCGACTATGGCGCGGCGCTGGCTGTCGCTCGCGATCAGGTCGAAAACGGCGCGCAGATTCTCGACGTGAACATGGACGAGGGGCTGCTCGATTCCGAAAAGGCGATGACGACGTTCCTCAACCTCATCGCCGCGGAACCCGATATTGCCCGCGTGCCGGTGATGATCGATTCCTCGAAATTTTCGGTGATCGAGGCTGGCTTGAAATGCGTGCAGGGCAAGCCGGTCGTGAACTCGATTTCGCTCAAGGAGGGCGAAGAGCCGTTCATCCGGCAGGCGCAACTCTTGCGACGTTATGGGGCCGCTGTCGTGGTCATGGCGTTCGACGAGGCCGGTCAGGCCGATACTTTCGAGCGCAAGACCGCGATCGCCGCGCGCGCCTACGACATTCTGGTCAATCGCATAGGTTTTCCGGCGCAGGATATCATTTTCGATCCGAATATTTTTGCGCTCGCGACGGGCATGGAGGAGCACAACGGCTACGGCGTCGCCTTCATCGAGGCGGCGCGCTGGATCAGGCAGAACCTGCCGCACGCGCACGTCTCCGGCGGCGTGTCTAATCTGTCATTCTCGTTTCGCGGCAATGAGCACATGCGCGAGGCGATGCATGCGGTGTTCCTCACGCACGCCATCGCTGCCGGCATGGACATGGGTATCGTCAACGCCGGGCAACTCGCGGTCTACGACGATCTCGATCCGGAGTTGCGCGAGGCGTGCGAGGACGTCGTGCTCAATCGCCGCACCGATGCCGCCGAACGGCTGCTCGCACTTGCCGAGCGGCACCGCGGCCAGGGCAAGGAGAAAAAAGAGGCTGACGTCGCCTGGCGCGAATGGCCGGTTGAAAAGCGCCTGACCCACGCCCTCGTTCACGGCATCACGGATTACATCGCGGCCGACGTCGAGGAAGCGCGGTGCAAAGCTCCGCGCCCGCTCGCCGTCATCGAAGGCCCGCTCATGGACGGCATGAACGTGGTCGGCGACCTGTTCGGCTCAGGCCGAATGTTCTTGCCGCAGGTGGTCAAGTCGGCGCGCGTGATGAAGCAGGCGGTTGCGCACCTTCTTCCATACATGGAACAGCAAAAGGACGGCCGCACGCATTCATCATCCAACGGCAAGATCGTGCTGGCCACCGTCAAGGGCGACGTGCACGATATCGGCAAGAACATCGTCGGCGTGGTCCTTGCCTGCAACAATTATGATGTTGTCGATCTCGGCGTCATGGTACCGGCGGATAAAATCCTCCAGGCAGCGGTCACCGAGCAGGCGGACATCGTCGGACTATCCGGTCTCATCACTCCCTCCCTCGACGAGATGTGCCACGTCGCGGCAGAGATGGAGCGGCAGGGTTTCGATGTACCGCTCCTGATCGGCGGCGCGACGACCAGCCGCGTGCACACGGCGGTGAAGATCCACCCCAACTACCGCCGCGGCCAGGCGGTCTATGTCAATGACGCAAGCCGCGCCGTCGGCGTGGTGTCTTCGCTGCTCTCGGGGGAGACGAAGGCGCGCGTCGTCGGCGAGGTTCGCGACGAATATGCCCGCATCGCCGCGGCACACGCGCGCGGCGAGGAAAGCAAACAGCGGCTGCCGCTCGCAGACGCGCGGGCCAACGCCTTGCGGCTTAACTGGTCGGGAAACTACACGCCACCGGCACCGCGCCTGCTCGGAACGCACCTGCTGGCGGACATCCCGCTCACCGAGCTTGTCGACTTCATCGACTGGACGCCGTTCTTCGCCACGTGGGAACTGAAAGGAAAGTTCCCGGCTCTGCTCGACGATCCTCAAGCCGGCGAAGCTGCGCGCGGCCTGTTCGCCGACGCACAAGAAATGTTGCAGCGTGCCGTAACGGAACGTTGGTTTCGCGCCAACGCTGTCATCGGCCTCTGGCCGGCCAACAGCGAGAGCGACGATATCCTCGTTTTCGCGGATGAGGCTCGCCGCACGCCGGTCGCGACATTGCACACACTGCGCCAGCAGCTGCCGCGCCGCGAGGACCGCGCTAACGTCGCACTTGCCGATTTCATCGCGCCGCGTGCCAGCGGGCTCGCCGATTATATCGGCGCCTTCGCTGTGACGGCGGGGATCGGTGAGGAAGCCCTCGCCGACCGTTTCAAGCACGCCAACGACGATTACTCGGCGATCATGGCCAAAGCACTCGCCGACCGCCTGGCCGAGGCGCTCGCGGAACGGCTGCACCAGCGGGTGCGCAAGGAATTTTGGGGCTACGCACCGGACGAAGATTTGAACACCGGCGCGCTTCTCGCCGAGCAATATCGCGGCATCCGCCCGGCTCCCGGATATCCGGCACAACCCGATCACACCGAAAAAGCGACGCTGTTCGACCTCCTCGATGGCGAGCGGCAGATCGGCGTGCGACTGACCGAAAGCTTCGCCATGTGGCCGGGCGCTTCCGTGTGCGGCGTCTATTTCAGCCATCCCGACAGTTACTATTTCGGTGTCGGCCGCATCGAACGCGACCAAGCCGAGGACTATGCGAAGCGCAAGGGCTGGACGATCACAGCGGCCGAGAAATGGCTGGCGCCAATTCTGAATTACGATCCCACCGGCAGCTCAGAGCTCTTGCTTCGTCGGCCTTAACACAATCTCATTGATGTCAACGTCTTCCGGTTGGCTGATCGCAAAGGAGACCGCCCGGGCGAAGGAATTGGCCGGAATGGCCGCGGCCGCATAAAACTGCCTGACGCGCGCGGCCGCATCGGGATCGGTGATGCTGTTCGGCAGTTCGGTTGCCACCGCCCCCGGCGAGAGCACCGTCGTACGGACATTGTAGGGCTTTACCTCCTGACGAAGCCCCTCGGACAGGGCGCGCACGGCGAATTTGGTTGCGGCGTAGACCGCAAAGCCCGGGCCGACCTTGTGACCAGCCACCGAGGATACCTGGATAAAGTGCCCAGATTTTTGCTGCTTCATGTAAGGCAGCGCTGCCGCAATACCGTAGAGCACGCCCTTCAGATTGACGTCGATCATCTTGTTCCACTCCTCGATCTGAAGTCTCTCCAGCAGCGCCTGCGGCATCAATCCGGCGTTGTTGATCATCACGTCAATGCGTCCGTAGCTCTGGACCGCCACGTCGACCAGCTTTTTCACTTGCGGCTGGTCCGATACGTCCGTGGCAAGTGCCATCGCCTTGACGCCTTTCGCGCTGAGTTCTTGGGCAAGGGACTCGATGCGCTCCTTGCGTCGAGCTCCGAGCACGACGGTTGCGCCTTCCGATGAAAGCCGCCGTGCCGTCGCTTCGCCGAGGCCCGAGCTTGCGCCCGTGATGACAATCACCTTTCCTTTGATGTTCTCTGTCATGATCTTTCTCCAAACTCCGTAGCCGCGATCAGCGGCGATATTGCTCGTCGCTGACCTTCGCGAGCCAATCGACGTTCTTGCCGTTAAGCGATTCCTGGATCGCGATATGCGTCATCGCGGTCGTCGGTGATGCGCCGTGCCAGTGCTTCTCGCCCGGCGGAAACCACACGATGTCGCCGGGCCGCACTTCCTCGATCGGGCCGCCCTCGCACTGCATCCAGCCAAGACCCGATGTGACGGTAAGCGTCTGGCCAAGCGGATGGGTGTGCCATGCGGTGCGCGCGCCGGGTTCGAAGGTGACGTGCCCGCCAGTCACGCGCGCGGGCTCGGGCGCCTGAAACAGGGGATCGACGCGGACCGCGCCGGTGAACCATTCGGCTGCGCCCTTGCGGGAGGCTTCCGAACCGCTTCGTTTAATTTCCATGGTCATTCTCCTTTGTGCTGTTTCCGCCGCCGCAGTACCGCGCGCGATGATGGCGATCAGGGCGCCGCTTGCGGTGCGAAGGGCCGTTCTGCGCGTGATCATCGGTGCCTCCGAATCTCATTGGTTTAATCAGCGACGGCCCAACGGCGCTTGACGGCGCTACCGGGCCTCTCGCCTACCTTGAAATTAGGGCGTGGAATTATCGCGACTAGCCGCTATAATCGGTAAAGACCTATAAGCGGAACGAATGAATGCAGCACGGCGACAGCCTCGACGATCTTGCGGCCTTCGCCGCCGTGGCGCGTGAGCGTAGCTTCACCAGGGCAGCCGCCAAGCTTGGGGTATCGCAATCAGCACTCAGCCAAACAGTTCGGCAGCTTGAGGCACGGCTTGGGGTGAGGATTCTCACCCGCACCACGCGCAGCGTCGCGCCGACCGAGGCCGGGGAACGCCTGTTGCGCGTCATCGCGCCGCGTTTTGAGGAAATCGAGAGCGAACTCGCCTCCCTGCGCGAGTTGCGCCACAAGCCTGCCGGCACCGTGCGGATCACGGCGACGGAATTCGCAATCGATACGATCCTCCTGCCGAAGCTTACGCCGGTCATGCGGCAGAACCTCGATCTGAAGATCGAGTTCATTGTCGATTACGGCCTCAGCAACATCGTCCAAGACCGCTACGACGCGGGCGTGCGCAGCGGCGAGCAAGTGGCGAAGGACATGATTGCGGTCCGGATCGGTCCCGACATGCGCATGGCCGTGGTGGGCGCACCGTCCTACTTTAAGGACCGTCCGGAGCCGAAGAAGCCGCAGGACCTTATCGCGCACAACTGCATCAACCTCCGCCTGCCGACGCACGGCAGTCTGTACGCCTGGGAGTTCGAGAAGGGTAGCCACGACCTGAAAGTACGCGTCGAAGGCCAACTGACCTGCAACGGAACCGCACAGCTTCTCAATGGTGCTCTGGCCGGCCTTGGCCTTGCCTACGTGCCGGAGGGGATGGTGGAGGCGTATATCGCCAAAGGGCGCCTCAAACGCATTCTCGCCGACTGGTGTCCGCCGTTCTCAGGCTATCATCTCTTCTATCCAAGCCGCCGCCAGTCTTCTGCTGCCTTCAATCTCGTGGTGGAAGCGCTGCGACATCGAAGGTGACGCCACGCGTCACTTCGTTCCAAGCATGACGGGCACAACCGGCACAAGCTTCAACGATTTCACCATCTTCTCCGTCGTGGCCTTGTATTTCTTGAAATGCGGCGCTTCCAAATGCGCCTTGTATGCGTCGATATCCTTGTAAATCTCGAAAACCGTGATGCGTGCGGGATCGTCCCTGTGCGCAACCGCGTAAAGGACGAGAACGCCTGGCTCGACCCGGATGGCCGTTTCAATGTGTTCCTTCACCGCTGCCTTGTAGGCTTCGATCTGCGCCGGATCGATTTCGAGTTCGGCGAGTTGCACGTATGTCGCGGCATGCTCCTGGGCGGGAGCCGGACCGGCGAAAGGAATCGCGAACAACGACGCTCCCAGCAGGAGCAAGTGTTTCAAACCCATGTTGCCTCCTGACCGCGTGCGGGCGCGCCATCACACAGAGCTGTAGCCGGCTTTTTGTAAATTGCGTTTGGCGTTGCCTGGATGTCGGGCGCGTACACCTTAGCCATTCAGTGACGTTTCTCGAAGACGTCCTTGAAAACCGGCAATGCCGAGAACACGTTCGGCCAGCCGACGTAGAAGGCGAGATGGGTCAGCGCTTCGCCGGCCTGCTCCTTGGTGAGCCCGTTATCCATCGCCCGGTTGAGGTGATAAGGGATTTGCGCGACCTGTCCCGTCGCAACGAGCGCGCTCACGGTCACAAGGCTTCGATCGCGCGGCGCAAGATCGGGACGCAGCCAGAGATCCCGAAACAACACGTCGGTTGTATTCTGCACGAGACCAGGCGCTACCGCGCCGAATTGCTCGCCGACGCGCTTGGCGCGCTCGGCCTCCGCAGCCTCACTCAGCGGCAGAAGTACGGGGGATGCCGCCGGAAGCTGATCGGCGCCGATCATACGCTCGGCAAAAACATCCTTGGCAACGGCGACGGCCGAAGCGGCGTTCCCCCAGCCCGAATAGAACGCAAGATGCGTAATGACCTCAGAAATCTCGCGAGGCTTGACGCCGTTATCCAGCGCCAAGGTGAGATAGAAAGGAAGTTCGATTGTCTGATTGCGAGCGATCAGCGCCGCGAGCGTGACGATGCTGCGGTCGCGCCCGGTCAGGCCCGGCCGGTTCCACACATCACCAAGCAGCTTCTGTTGTCGGTATTTCTCAAGAGCTGGGGACACCATCATCGATTCCTCCTTGGCACTCGTTCCCTCCGCGTGAACCGTGACCACCATCATCAGAGAGAGTGCCGCAATGGCCGCTGCGAAACGCATCATCTCACTGTTCTCCTTCGTAATCCGCGCCCGGGGTCACCGATTGACGCGCGGGTGCGGGTGACACGAGAAGCCGGACGGCGATACCGCCCGCGCAGAGCGCAATGACGGCGCTCACGAGGAAAACCGCGCTCAGGCCAGTCCCGCCTGCGAGGAGGCCGAGCAATGGGCTGCCGAAGCCGAGCGCCACGTCGAGGAAAACCGTATAGCCGCCCACCGCAACGCCGCGGTTTTGCGGCGGCGCGCGCCGCACCGCTTCCGCGCCAAGGCCGGGATAGACGAGTGAATAGCCAAATCCGGCGAGCGCCGCGCCCATGACGCCGATTGCGGGCCCCTGCGCGCGCCACAGGAGCGCCAGGCCCGCGGCCTCAATGATCACACAGACGAGCGCAACGTTTGCTCCGCCGAGGCGGTTCGGCACGTGGCCGAGAAAAAGTCGCGCTGCCACCAAAGCAAAAGCAAAGGCGCTGAAGGGAAGCCAAACCGGGCTCCAGCCGCGCTCCGCAGCGAGCAACGAGCTGAAAGCAATCATTGCGCCGAAGCCAATGCTACTGAGCGCCGAGCCGAGCCCCGGCGTCCAGACCGCGCCCGCCACCTTCATAAATTCAACCGTTGCGCCGCGCTCCAACGCCACGGTTGCGAGCGGCGCGACGAGCAACATGGCAAGCAGCGGAATGGCGGCCGTCGCAATCGCAACGGCGAGAAAGCCGCCATGGACGTAAAGCGCTGTGCCTACCGGAGCGCCGATGGCGAGCGCCGCAAACATCGCCATACCGACCCAGGCTATGACGCGACCCGCGTTCTGCGGCCCTGCGAGCGCAAGACCCCATGCCGCCGCGCCGGTAATGATGAAGCTTTCAGCACCGCCAAGCAGCGCGCGGCCAAGCAACAGGATGCTGACCGACAGCCAGGGCATGGCGGTAAAGGCCAGCGAAACGAGATAAAGAACGCCCGCCACAACCGCCGCCATGAGGCCCGCGATCACCGCGCGCTTGGCGCCGCGACGATCCGCAGCGGTTCCCGCCCAGATGCGCGAGAACAATGACGCCGCAAATTGACTTCCCGTGACAAGGCCGACCACGAAGGTGCCGAGCCCAAGGCCATAATGCACATGCAGCGGCAGAACCGGCAGCGCGAGGCCAATGATCAGGAACGCAATCGACACTACCGCCATGATCGGCAGCAGCGCCATCGTGGAATTGCGTGCGACACGCCGCCTGGCCGGGATCGCTTCGCCAAGGGGTGGGCGTACCACGCTTCGCTGTTCGGGCATCGGCATCACACCCACTGCGATGAATTTCCCGCAAAGGAGGCGTGGCGAATGGCTTTGAAATGATCGACCCTGGCTCGACATGCGCCATGACGTAGAGCCGACGCGGCGAGCGCAGTAGCCGGTAAAATCGAAAAGCGCTTATTAGAGGAACTTATAAATCTTCACGAGGCGTGTGGCCGCGCAGAAAATGAACGCGTTTCAGCGGGCCCCTTCCTCTTGGTCGGTCACGTTCTACTCGTGGACATGCGGCCACGACCGCAGCCGCGGAGTGATATCGCGCAAACAAAAACTCCGGGGCGAACAATCGCTCCGGAGTTTTCTACTTGCGACCGACGGTTTTGACGCGGCGGTCATTGATGGTTTCTGCGTTTGAACGCTAAACAGGTTTGAACGCTATCTTGATCGGAAAACCGGAAACAACTTTTCCGGACGATGTTCGAGAAACTCAGAAGGCCCCCAGCAAGATCGCGCCAACAAAAACAAACGCAGCGCCTACGGCCAGCATGTTGAGCTTCATCGCGATGTCCACGCGTCGCACCTCCATCACAGTTGTGCAAGGCAAGCCTATCAGAAAGCCGCAACTGAATGAAGCGAAACGATTGTTGCACTGCCGCACAGATTTGTGCAGCACACATTTGCCGCTGGAATTCCGACACAACCTCATGAGATTTTGCAGAAATTTTCAATATCTACATCACGTGACAGGACGCTTCGGAAAATTGATCGCCCATCTCGAACGGGCGGCGGCAGCTCAAATATTGTTATTCTCGATTAAAGCGATAATGCGCAACGTTATCCGGCGTACGAGCGGCAAAACGATAAAGCCGGTCACGGCGGCCACGGGCCAGCCGACGATAAAAGCGGAGAGCCAGCGCAGCACGAAGTCGCCGCGAGGACCGATGTTGACGAAAGTCACGGCGGCGCTCGCCACGAAGACGATGACTGCCGTTGCAACAACGGGAAATACGTACCTCTCCTTGCCTTGCATCTTCCTCCCCTCGCCGCTCACGTTTTGAGTTTTCGCGACAGCGGCGCCGCGACCAAATATGGCTTCGGCGAGACATGGTTAACACACGCCTTCACGCGCGAAAACACGAGATCATTGAACAGTCCTTAACGGAAATCCTCGCATTGTCTGCGCATGTCGCGTGGCGTTCAGTTATCTTTGTTTGGCTCCCTTGTCGCGGCCGTGTTGATCGCGGTCGCCGGCTGCAGCCACAACTTCTACGGCGGCGAACGCGAGGCGTGGCGAGGCGACGCGGAGGTCGCCTGCGTGAACTCCGGCGCCGTGAAAGACGGCCCAGGGCGGGTGCGCATATCCGCGATCACAGGGCCGGGCATTTGCGGCGCGGATTTTCCCATCAGGATATCGGCATTGGGTGAGAGCGGGCCGCTCGGCTATGACGACGAGCCGTTGCGTCCGCCGGGGGCGGTTCCCGATGGCGCGGCGCCAAAACATTGGCCGTTGGTGCAGTCGAACGCCTTGCCGCCACCGCAGGCTGCACCTGCGCCGGTTCGACCTTTACCGGCCGGCCCGGTTCAGTCCACCCCGTTGCGGGCAGCCTCGTCGCAACCCGGCCGGCCGATGTCCCTTTACGCTCCCGGCGTGCCGGAGCCCGGCGAGGATGACGCCGCCTTCGAGCCGACACCGCCGCAGCCTTATGGCGGCGCGCCAGGCTCGCGCCTGGCGCCGGCCCCCCTCCCTCAGGTCGGCCCGCCGCCGCCGATCTACACACCACGTGCTCAATCGGGGCCACCTGGCGTCGAGGAGCATGTCCCGCTTGGCTGGCCACGCGATCCGGCGGTGACCGCATCGGTCGGACCGGTCGAAGTGAAACCAGCGGCTACGCTGGCCTGCCCGATCGTGTCCGCGCTCGATCAATGGATCGCCGCGGCCGTGCAGCCGGCCGCGCTGCATTGGTTTCGCCAGCCGGTCGTCGAGATCAAGCAAATATCGGCATATTCATGCCGCGGCATGAATGGCAATCCCAACGCACACATTTCCGAGCATGCCTTCGGCAATGCGCTCGACATCGCCGAGTTCGTGCTCGCCGATGGCCACAAGATCACCGTGCAATACGGTTGGCACGGCGCGCCCGAGGAACAGGGATTTCTGCACGACGTGCAGCTCGCCGCCTGCCAGGAATTCACCACCGTGTTGGCGCCCGGCGCGAACATCTATCATTACAATCACATTCACGTCGATTTAATGCGGCGATCGAGCGGCCGCCGCATTTGCGAGCCGTCGGCCATCCCTGGCGAAGTCGTCGCCGAGCGAGCGCGCGGGCGCTATGCCACGCAACGTTATGGCGATCCGGGGAGCACCGGCTCGATCAAAAAGGCGATAAAGCGCGCGCTCGGCTATGCCGGCGAAGACGATGACAGACTCCCGCTCGCGGTGCCGGGCGATGATTAGGAATGACTCCTCGCTGCAGCGCTGATGCCAAGGCTTCTGTCGGAGCATGAAGCGAGATTGACCGGCGACCTTGCCTGTCGAGCCACGGCCACCTCGATCCTCCAGCCGGCGGGCTTTTGCGGTTCCTCTTTCAGAACACAAAGGTGAGCCGCTACCATGGATCGCGTGAGTCTACCCGTCGGAGGAATTCAGTGAGGCGTCTGGAATTCATTGCATTGATCGTGTGCGCAGCCGGAGCCTGGCCGCTGGCCGCGAAGGCGCAACATTCGGCGGCCCAACAACCCTGTGGATGGATCGGCGTTCACGTCAGTCCGATGACGAGAGCGTTCGCCGGCAGCCTCGGCATGACCGAACTTTATGGGGGGATTTTCAAGCAGCCGAAACCCGGCAGCCCCGCTGCCCATGCCAAAATCGAAGCTGGTGACGTGATTACCGCGATCAACGGCGCGACGCTCAGGAACTCGAGCGATTTCATACCGACCATTTCCGCGATGGCGCCGAACACGGTTGTTCATTTCACTACATACCGTGACGGACAGTTAATCGAGGTCAAAGCAATCCTTGGCTCTTCGGCATGTCGTCACCAAAGCGCCCGCTGATGCGAGTGTCAGTTTTTTCGAAGCCGGTTGATCTTGATCAATTCTCGGATGCAATCGATTGTGCAAACTAAGAAATATCCTTTGAGATAATCGCTAATCGATAAGCGGGCACGCCATGTCCATAAAAAGCATTCTTTTTACAATCATGATAGTCGTTCTGGCGATTGTGATCTTCGTTGATTGGACAGCGTGGAATGCCAACCAAATGGGATGGGCGCATCTTGTCGGGTTGGGCGCCAGCGTTCTGGTCCTTATTCTGATCGGGCTTTGGCCGGGAAACCGGCAGCCGACCCAACCGCCGAATTGAATAAACGGACCGCCGCGTGACCGGCCGCCGTGCCGTTCCCGGGCGAATTGTGCGAAAAGCTAAATTTCGGTTCGGCCGGAAACTTTCAATGCCTGAGGCGCTTAGTTTCGCTTCGCCGCCTGCATATGCGCGAGCAGCGCGGCGGTCGGCCAGCAATCGACCTTAAGGCCGTCGCGCTTTTGATAATCGCCGAGCGCGGCGCGCGTCTTCATCCCCGCCTTGCCGTCGATCTTGTCGTGGTAATAGCCGCCGGCGGTGAGAATTTCCTGCATGCGGTCGAGATCGCGGCTGGGAAGCTGCGCAACTTTGCCCCACGGCGTCTCGAACGGTCTCGGATCGACAATACGGTCGCTGAGGTGGCCGACGAACAAGACGTAGAGGTCGGAGAAATTGTATTCCTTGATCACGAAGTAATTCTTCGTGGCGAGGAAGGCCGGCCCGTACAGGCCGGCTGGCTGCAGCAGTGACGCTGTCTCCGCGCGCTCTGCCGGCGACAGATCCCGGCCATAGGTCGGCGTGAAACCGTTTTTGAGCCAATCCCCGATTTGATGCGTGTTTTCAGGAATGCCGGTCGTGCAGTCGACATTCGCCGGCGCCCGCACCTCATAAGCCCAGCGCAGACCGCGCTGCCAGCCCTTGTCGACAAGTTGCCGGGCCGCCGAAGCCAATGCATCGGGCACCGAATGCCAAATATCGCGACGCCCGTCGCCGTCGAAATCGACGGCGTATTTGTAATATTCGGACGGCAGGAATTGCGTCAGGCCCATCGCACCCGCCCACGAACTCCTCATGTCTGCGCGCTTGACCGAGCCGTCGTCCAGCATTTTGAGCGCGAGCAGGAACTCGTCGCGGAACTTGTCCTTGCGCTTGCCGAGATAGGCCTGCGTAGCCAGCACGCGAATGGCGTCGTGGGGCAGCGTGTAACGGCCGTAGTCGGTCTCACGCCCGAAGATCGCAAGCACGACGGTCGGATCAACGCCGAACTCGCGCTCGATCGCCATCAACGGCGCGCGATACTGATCGAAAAGCTTGCGCCCCTGTGCAGCCAGCCGATCGAATGTCGCTTCTTTCAGATAGTCCGCCGGTGTCTCGACGAATTCCGGCTGCCCCGGCCCGGCATGCGGGGGCCGCCCGGGTATCACCAGTTCCGGAAGCGACAAATCCGGTTCGAGCCCGCGCGTCGCCGTATCGAAGGTGGCGCGCGACACCCCGAGCTGCTGCGCCTGGGGCCACAACGATTGCAGCCAGGCGTCGAACGCCGCGTCAGCGGCGTAGCCGCCGCGGACGCAGAGAATGCCGCTCAACAGGACGGCGCATAATAGGCGCAGGACGATTCTCATCGCCCCAGAATGTCACCGTCGCGGCGCCAGAAAGCAATCCATTATGCCGCCTGGCGCGGCGGCGGCGCCGTCTTCTGAAAGCTCGGACGCGCGGCGAGGCGGTCGAAATAGGCCGAAAGCGACTTCGCCGTCGCAATGGCACTGCCGGATTCGGGAAAATTCTTCAGGTAGGCCAATATCGGCATCACATTGATGTCGGCCAGAGTGAAGCTGTCGCTTAGCGAGGTAACCGCCTTTGGCGACGGTGCGATCGAGTAGCTCGATCTCTTCCTTGACTGCGGGGACGACCGCATCGATCACCTTGCGGTCGGGCGAACCATCGCCGGTCTTCGGGAAAATATAGCTGAGCAGGTAGGTGCGGACCAGGACGCCGTCCATTTTGGTGTTCACCAGCGACACCCATTGTTCGGTGAGCGCGGCATGGCGCGGATCAGTCGGGATCAACTTCGGGCCGGGGAAGCTGAGATCGAGGTAAGTCGCGATGGCCTTCGACTCGCACAACTCGAAATCGCCGTGGCGCATCACCGGCACCTTGCCGAAGGGATGGATTGCCGAAACGTCGGGCGAATGTGGCGTTGAATGCTTGAGATCGTAGGGTATGGCCTTTTCCTCGCAGACCATGCACGCGACCCGCGTATAGGTCGATGGCGCCGGTCCCATGATTTCAACTCTTGGCATGTTTGCATCTCCCGTTTGCACTTTTGCTGCTGCCGGGCATGGCTGCATTTAATACTTAACCAATGAGTTAACTTTAGCGGTCGCGCCGGTGCTGTCAAGCGGGATGGCCGTCGCAACGGCCGCCGGCTACCGCGTCGCCACGATAAAAAGGCGCGGAAATTTCAACAACACCTTGCCGTCGAACCGCGGCTTGTAGGTTACGGCGATCTTTTCCGTATAAGCTGCGAGGAATTGCTCGCGCGCCACCGCGCCGAGCGGAGCCAGGAACGGTTGCAGCGCCGAGCCCTTGAACCATTCGACGATGGCCTGCGGTGTCGCCAACACATGCTCGTAGATGCTGTGCCAGATGTCGATGCGCGCGCAAACCGGCTTGAGCAGGTCGTAATAGACTTCGGGCGACGGCAGATCGCCGCGCGCCGCGGCCCTGATCTCCGGGTTGTCTGCCCAGGGCCCGTTTGCCGCCGCTTCACGCTGGAGCGTGTGCGACGGCTCGCGCGTGTTGTCAGGCATCTGCACCGCGAGCACTCCGCCCGGCGGCAAAGCTTCAAGCAGGCGGCGCAGCACTTTGGGATGATCCGGGATCCATTGAAACGCCGCGTTGGCAAAAAGAAGATCGGCACGCGGGTCCGGAGTTCCAGTCGGCGATATCGGCCTCGATGAATGTGCATCGGGGCAGCCGCTCGCGCGCTTTTTGCAGCATGTCGGGCGACGAATCGACGCCGATGATTTCGGATTGCGGATAGCGCTCGATCAGAAGCTCGGTGGAGTTGCCAGGACCGCAGCCGAGATCGACGGCAAGCCTCGGATTTTGCAATGGCACCTGCGCCAGCAGATCGCGCGGCGGGCGGGTGCGTTCATCCTCGAACTTCAGATATTGGCGCGCGTTCCAGTCATCCATCGCCGCATCTTCCCCTTCACGGGCGCACCCGGCCGAAAGCTCACTCGGCGGGAGCGACATGCGGCGCGCTGACGCCGCCCGCAGCCGCTGCCTTCGAGCGATCCGCGCCGAGCAGCATGTACACCGCGGGAACCACGAACAGCGTGAACAGCGTACCTATCGACAGGCCGGAAGCGATGACGAGACCCATCTGGAAGCGCGACACGGCGCCGGCCCCGGCTGCCGTAATCAGCGGCACCACGCCAAGCACCATGGCGGCGGTCGTCATCAGGATCGGGCGCAGCCGGATCGCGGCGGCCTGTTCGATCGCCTCGCGCTTCGATCGCCCCTCCGCCTGGAGATCGTTGGCAAACTGCACGATCAGGATGCCGTGTTTGCTGATCAGGCCCATCAGCGTCACCAGCCCCACCTCGGTGTA
Source organism: uncultured Alphaproteobacteria bacterium (assembly GCA_963829465.1). Taxonomy (GTDB): domain Bacteria; phylum Pseudomonadota; class Alphaproteobacteria; order Rhizobiales; family Xanthobacteraceae; genus BOG-931. Next base: position 26,669 of record CAWHJE010000013.1, on the reverse strand, counting down.
GATGTTGAGCGACGCACCACCGACGCCGACGCTGACGAAGATGAGCGCGCCGGCGATCGACATCGGCACCGACACCAGGATGATGACCGGATCGCGGAAGCTTTCGAACAAAGCCGCCAGCGCCAAAAAGATGATGATCAGCGCAAAGCCGAAGGTGGTGACGAACCCGCTGGTTTCCTGCACGTACTGGCGGCTCAAGCCGCCATAATCGACCGAATAGTCGCGGGGCAGCATGCGCGCCGCCAGAGCCTGCAAATAGGCGAGCGCGTCGCCCTGGGCGACGCCCGGCATGGCGACGCCCTGGATGGTCGCGCTGTTGAGCTGCTGGAAGTGGTTGAGCGACTCAGGAACCGTTTTGGTCGAAACCGTCGCGATCGTCGACAGCGGCACCAGCGTCCCGTCGGAGGCGCGGATATGATAGTCGAGCAATTGCCGCGGATTCAGCCGGAACCGCTGCTGCACCTGCGGGATGACTTTGTAGGAACGCCCGCTCATGCTGAAGTAATTGACATAGCCGCCGCCGAGCATGGAAGCCAGCGCGCCGCCCACGTCGCTCATTTTCAGCCCGAGTTGCGCAGTCTTGTCGCGGTCGATGATGATGTTGGACTGCGGATTGTCGATCTTGAGATCGCAGTCGAGAAAGATGAACATTCCGCTCCGCTGCGCCTCGCGCAAATAGTCCTGCGCGATATTGTACAGCCGCTCGAACGGTTCGGTGGTTCCGATGACGAATTGAACCGGCAGACCGATGCTGCCCGGTAGCGGCGGAGGCTGGAAGACGACCACGCGTGATCCGGTAATCTTTGCCACCTCTTGCTGCACAATCGGCTGGAGCTTGTTGGTGGACGTCGATCGCCGGTCCCAGGGCTTCAAAGCCATGCCCGAAATGGACTGGCCGGGAACGTCGATCTGGAAGACGTGCTCGGTCTCCGGATGCTCGAAGAAAATCCGGAAAATCTCATGCGAGTAGAGCTGCCGTTGCTTGAGGGTGGCATTCGGCGCGGAACTCGAGAGGGACAGAAGGACGCCCTGATCTTCCTGCGGCGCAAGCTCGGTATGGGCGGAGGTAAAAAGGAAGTAGATGCTGCCCAGCACCAGCAGCGAAAAGACGACCGTGACCGGCAGATAGTTGAGGCTTCCGTGCAGCCGCCGCTCATACGCACCCTGTAGCCAGTTGAACGCACGGTCAATGTAATAGGTGAGCTTCTCCTCCCAGCCGCGGTGCAATGGATCGTGCGCCTTGAGAAGGCGCGAACACAGCATGGGCGACAGCGTCAACGCCACGACACCCGAAACCGTCACCGCGCCGACCAGCGCGAAAGCGAATTCCGCGAACAATGCGCCGGTAAGACCGCTCTGGAAGCCGATCGGCACGTAGACCGCGGCCAGCACGACGGTCATCGCCACGATCGGCCAGCCAAGTTCCCGCGCGGCTGCTATCGAGGCGGGAACCGGCGCCATGCCGTCTTCAAGGTGACGGTTGACGTTTTCGACCACGATGATGGCGTCGTCGACCACAAGACCGATCGCCAGCACCAGCGCCAGCAGCGTCAGCAGATTGATCGAATAGCCGAGCGCAAGAAGGATAATGAACGTGCCGACCAGCGATAGCGGAATAGCGACGGTCGGTATCAGCGACGAGCGCACCGAGCCGAGGAAGATAAAGACGACGAGCGTAACGATGACCAGCGCCTCGACCAGGCTGAGCACGACCTCGTAGATCGCGGCATTTACGAATTCGGTAGAGTCATAGACGATCTCGCCGTTGAGGCCGCGCGGCAGTTGCGACTGGATGTCCGGCCAGACCTTGTGCACGCCGCGCACGACTTGCAGCAGATTGGCCGCAGGCGCGACCTGCACGCCGATATAGACCGCCTGCTTGCCGTCGAAGCCGACTTCGGATTCGTAATCCTCGGAACCGAGCGAGACGTTGGCGACGTCCTGCAGACGCACGACCGCCCCGTTCGATTGCTTGATGACGAGATTGCGGAATTCGCCGGCTGAATGCAGCCCGGTCGACGCGGTGAGGTTGACCTGCACCATCTGACCCTTGGTGGTGCCGATCCCGGAGATGAAGTCATTGGCGGTGAGCGCCTGACTGACATCGGTCGCGGTCAGGCCAAACGCCGCGAGCTTCTGCGGATCGAGCCAGGCGCGCAGCGCGAATACCTTCTGGCCGAGCAACTCGGCCGTCTGCACGCCCGGTATGGTCTGCAGTTTCGGCTGTACGACGCGGGTGAGATAGTCCGTGATCTGGTTCGGCGCGAGCGTGTCGCTGTTGAACCCGAGATACATCGCGTCGATGGTCTGGCCGATCTTGACGGTCAGGACCGGCTGCTGCGTTCCGGTCGGCAACTGGTTGAGAACCGAATTGATCTTGGTGTTGATTTCCGTCAGCGCTTTGTCGGCATCGTAGTTGAGCCGCAGATAGATCGTGATGGTGCTGGTGCTGCTCTGGCTGGTCGACGTCATGTAGTCGATGCCGTAAGCCTGGGCGATGGCGATTTCGAGCGGCGTGGTGATGAAGCCTGCCACCACGTCCGGATCGGCGCCGTAATAGGTCGTGGTGACGGTCACGACGGCGTTTTCGGTCCGCGGATATTGCAGCACCGGCAGCGCGTAATAGGCGCGCACGCCGAGCACCAGAATCAACAGGCTGATGACCGAGGCGAGAACCGGACGGCGAATGAAGATATCGGTAAAGTTCATGTCGTCGGCCTGTTATCGGTCAACCGGAACCGGCGCCGCGTCGGCGGTCGGCGTCACTGAATTGTCGATCAGAACCACCGACCCGTTGTGCAGCTTGATCTGGCCGGCAGTGACGATCATGTCCCCCTCCTCAATGCCCTTGAGGATGGCGACCTGATCGCCGCGCGTCGGTCCGACGGTGACGAAAGTCTGGCGCGCGGTGAGTTGCGGCTTTCCCTCGGCGTCCTTGCCCTTGCTTTCAACGACGTAAACCGTGTCGCCGTACGGATTGTAGGTGATCGCGGTCTGCGGCAGCGTCACGTAAGTCTTCGGCGCTCCCGTCGTGATGTCGACCGTCGCATACATTCCCGGCAACAGCTTGTGGTCGGCATTTTTCAGCGTGGCGCGGATCTGAACGTTACGATTGCCAAGATCAACCTTCGGGTTGATCGCCGATATTTCGCCCATGAAGGTCTTGTCCTTGAAGGCATCGACCTTCACCGTAACAGTTTGGCCGAGCTGCACCCGATCGACGGATTGCTGCGGCACGAAGAAGTCGACAAAGATCGGATCGAGCGCCTGGAGTGTCACGATCACGGTGCCGGGCCCGAGATACTGCCCGAGATCGACGGCGCGGATACCGAGGTGTCCGGAAAACGGCGCGCGCAGGAGCTTCTTGTCGATAATGGCCTGTTGTTGCGCCACCTGTGCTTTGGCGTTCTTCAGATTTGCGGCGTCCGTATCCAACGTTGCCTGGCTGACCGCCTGCATCTTGAACTGCTTCTGGTCGCGCTCGTAGGTGATATCGCTCAGCTCGGCCATCGCCTGCAGCGAGTTGAGCCGCGCGACATCGTCGGCGGTGCGGAGCTTGAGAAGCTGAGCGCCTTCCACGACGTCGTCGCCGGAATTGAACGAGATCGATTCCACCACGCCGGAGACCTCCAGCGACAAGTCAGCACCCTTCACCGCCCGCAACGAACCTATCGCCTCGATCGTCGACTGCCATTCGCTGGTCGCGGCCTTCTCCGCCGAAATAGTCTGCGGCGGGTTGCTCAAGGCGCTGATGAATTTCTTGATCATGACCGTCTTGAACGCCTGGAACCCGAAGATCCCGCCGAAGACGATGCCGACGGCCACGAGCATGATCACCATGCGTTTGATCATTTACGTTGCTCCATTGGTACCGGTGGCGGCCTATCGCTCGCGGCCTGTACGATTTGCGGCTCGGGGCTGTAGGGATCGGGCAGTACATCGATTCTATTCCACCAGCCGCCGCCCAGCGCCGCGAACAACGCCGCCGTATCGGCGAAGCGCGCCGCTTGCGCCTGCACCAAGGCCAGCAAGGCCTGCTCATAGGTGCGCTGCGCGTTGAGCAGGATGATGTAGGTGACGGCGCCGAGCCGATATTGGCCGCTCGTGAGATTGAAGGTCTCGGACGCCGCGCGCACGGCACGCTGCTGCGCCTTCAGCGCGGCGGCATCGAATTGCAACGCTTGCAGCGCGTCGGCGACGTTCTTGAACGCCGTCAGCACGGTGCTGCGGTATTGCGCGTCGGCCACTTCGTAGGCGGCTCGCGCCGCGCGTTCCTGATGCATCAACGTAAAGCCGTGAAAGATGGGCTGGGCACCGGCCGCTCCGAGAGTCCAGATCGCGGTGCCGGGGCCGAACAGCGTCGCCGCCGTCAAAGCCGCGCTGCCGTATGACGCCGTGAGGTTGAATTGCGGCAGCCTGTTGGCGACGGCGACGCCGACCTGTGCGCTGGCCTGATGCAATTGCGCCTGCGCGGCGCGCACGTCGGGCCGCTGTTCGACAAGTTGCGTCGGCAGGCTCACCGGGACGTGGGTCGGCAGATGAAACGACGCCAGCGTCAGATGGTCGCGGCGCGCCTCGTTCGGAAAGTGGCCGACCAAAGCCAGCAAGAGGTTGTGCTGCTGTTCCAGTTGCTTCTGCAGCGGCGGCAATGTCGCTTCCGTTGTCGCCACCTCGGATTCCTGCGTCAGCACGTCGGCGCGATTGGCCGCGCCGGCTTCGAATTGATGGCGCACGACACCGAGCTGGTCAGTCTGCGCCTTGATGATCTCCCGCGTGGCCTCGATCTGGCCCCGGAGCGAAGCCTCCTGAACGGCGGCGGTGACGACATTCGAGGTCAGCGTCAGATATGCCGCTTCAAGCTCGAAGCGCTGGTACTCGGCAAGCGCGGCATTGGCCTCGATCTGGCGGCGCTGGCCGCCGAAAACGTCGGGCGCATAGGAGACGTTCACCGTGGCCTGATAAAGCGTGAAGACCTGCGGCGCACCCGATTGGCCGAACTCGGCGGGCGAGAATTGCTGGGGTGAGACGGATGCGTTTCCGTCGACTGCCGGCAAAAGCTTGCCGCCCGAGGCGTAGAGCGTCTCCTTTGCCTGCCACAGGGTCGCCTGCGCAGCCTGTAAGTTCGGATTGGCATGAAGCGCTTCGGCAATCAGCGCGTTGATCTCTTTCGATTGGAACACCTTCCACCACTCGGCGGGAATGTCGCGGCCGATGCCGAAGTGTTGTGCGGCGCCCGCGGCAACTTGGGCCGACACGGTCGATGTCGGAGTATTGGGGGTGTAGCCGCTTACAGGGGGCGCGGGCGGTACCGCAAAATCGGGACCCACCGCGCATGCCCCCAAGACCGAGAGCGACGCCGCCAATGCGGTCAGCTTCGGCGCGAAATAGCCGAAAGAAGCCAAATACTTGGCTCCGCGCGCTCGGACTTTCCGGCGACGCCACCGGGACTGACCCACCGTGAACCGCACTGCACCACCCCTTAACGAAGGGTAGACTAGTTATTTACTATCCGGTTAGTCAATAACGTTGTATGCTGTTTCAAAAGGGATGGATCGTCTCATGGCGCATGCGTTGGAAGCGCGAATCGAAACGAGGCGCCGCCGGAAGGCCGAGCGCCCGCAAGAGATTCTCGAAGCCGCATTCACGGAGTTCGCGCGCAACGGCTACGCGGTGACCACGCTCGATCAGATCGCCGAGCGCGCCGGCGTCACCAAAGGCACGATCTACGTCTACTTCGAGAACAAGGAACATCTGTTCATATCGATGGTGCGCGAGCTCATGAAGGTGACGCTCGATGCCGTGCAGGAGATGTTCGAACGTCACGAAGGCTCGACGGCCGATCTGCTGCGCGCTCAATTCAGCTTCATCTACCAACACATCGTCGAAGACCGCCGCCGGCGCGAGGTGGTGCGGATGCTGATCGCGGAGGCGTCGCGATTTCCGGCACTCGCCGATCGTTATCATGAGGAAATCCACCGTCCCTGCGTGGACTTGCTGACCCAGGCGATCCAGCGCGGCGTCGATCGCGGCGAGATTCGCCCTTCGGCGGTGACCGACTGTCCGCTGGTCATCATCGCGCCGATCGCGCTAGTCGATGTTTGGATGATGATGTTCGACGAGCGCTACCCGCTCGATTTGAAAAAGTATTTCGACGCTCACATCGAGCTGGTGCTTAATGGGCTGCTGGCAAAGCGCTAGGAGCGATTTCGAACACCGCACGGATCTGGCCGCGGGTAGCCCGTAAATAGTCGCACTCTGTCGTGATTAAAAAAGTCGGGCCAAAAAAGAAACCGCCCCATCGGGGCGGTTTCCAGAAGTCCGATTGATTTCTGCGATCGGTTACGCAGCCTGAAGGTTGCCGACCGCGATTTTGCCGGTGCGGCGATCTTCCTGCGTATCGAAGGAAACTTTCTGCCCTTCGACGAGTCCGCGTATGCCGGCGCGCTCGAGCGCGGTGGCGTGGACGAACACGTCTTTGCCGCCGTCATCCGGCTGGATAAAGCCGAAGCCCTTCTGACTATTGTAAAACTTCACGGTACCTGAATTCATCACGACATCCTTTGCTGTGTTTAGACGCACTTGAGCCCAAAATCGTCGGCCAAGACGCGTGAACACGCGACCTGCCGCACGATTTTTCGATGTTTGGAGGGTCTGAACGTGCGCCTCGCTTCAGCGAAGGCGAAACGGCCCGATTGTCCGGCCAAATGTCGACTCGGAATAAATAGAGAATAGCAGCGTTGTTTACAAGGCGAACTCTCCGAAACGCCGTGAGCGAGCGAACTACGACTGAGCGCGCAGTTCGCGGAAGCTAATAAGGCGGCGCCCCGCCTCGTCCCAAAGTACCAGGCGCACGCATGCCAGACTCTGACCAAGCGTCAGCCGACCGATTCTCGCCAAATCGGGATGATGGCGCAGCGCTAGCGGCAATCGATAGAACGGAATTCGGCTGGAGAGATGATGAATGTGGTGGACGCCGATATTCGCCGTGAACCAGCGCAGGATGAGCGGAAGGTCGTAGTGCGAACTGCCGTGAAGCGCGGCTTCGTGCATGCTCCAGACCCGCTCGTGAGCCCAAAACGTGTCCTCGAACTGGTGCTGAACATAAAACAGCCAGACGCCAAGCGAGGCCCCGATCAGCGTGATTGGCAGATGCACCATCAGAAACGGCACGACGCCTACGGTCCAGATCCCGATCGCTGCCAATAGACCGATGGCCACGTTCGTTATCATCGTGCTCAGCCAAGGCCGCCAACCGCCGCGCATGAGTCCGATCGGCAGGCGATACTGCAGGAAAAAGAGATAAGCCGGGCCGAGGCCGAACATCACCAACGGGTGGCGGTAAACGCGATAGCGCAAGCGCCCCCAACGGGACAGCGCCCGATATTCGTCGACCGTCAGCGTATCAATGTCGCCCATGCCTCTCTTGTCGAGATTGCCCGAGGTTGCATGATGGACCGCATGGGTCCGGCGCCAGAAATCATAAGGCGTCAAAGTCAGCACGCTCAGCACGCGCCCCACCCAATCGTTGATGAACCGATGCCGGAAGAAGGCGCCGTGACCGCAATCGTGCTGGATCATAAAGAGGCGAACCAGAAGACCAGCGGCAGGAACGGCCAGGACCAAATAAAGCCCATATCCGATATTGAGCGCGAACCACATCAACAGCCACAACAGAGCAAACGGCACGATCGTGACAAGAAGTTCGACCACACTGCGCCCGAAGTTGGGTTCGCGGTAGCGGGCAAGGTCTTGCGTCAGAACGCGTGCCGCTCTCTCAGCAGCGGCAGTATCGAAACGTTGGTCGGCGCTTTGCGCATCGGTGCGAAGCATTCATGGGTCTTTTTGCTAGGGAAGCGCCATCGGGCCGCCGTCACAGACATAGCCGGCTACAAGCGCTTTTCTTTAGATGAGAACGAGCGGCTTTGTCCGTGGGCTTAGAAGAGATGCGACACGAAGAGAAACGTCCGTTATCGCCGGCCTGCCCGGCCGCAAATTCAATTTACACGCAGCCCTCTGGCAGGTCCATACGCAAGAACCGCCACTTTATCGCTGTGCCGCACTAGTAACGCGTGGTTTTAGACTTATATATGACTGCGAGTGACGGTAGCGAAAGCCGCTGCCGCTTCTCACTCAAGAGTAGACATTGGTGCCGACGCAAAGGCCGCCTCGCTGACAGGCGCGCATGAGGTAGTTGCCGGCAAAGCGTGAAGGAGCCCTACCCATGATAGGATTTGATTATGAAGCCGCGGCCGAGTTTTTTCCGACGCGAAGACGGGTGCCGAGGCGTCAGCCGCTTTCCTATAAGCGGTTTGCCAAAGCGGCCCAGGCCATCAAATTCGCCATGGAAGACCTTTCACCCGAACTTCTGGTCGGCGCGTTTCTTGAGGTCGATGAGCAGAGGTACGGCAGTGACGATATCCGCCGCCTCTACGAAAGCGCCGAGTATCCGCTGGCGCGCCGAACACAGCAGTGACGGACAGAACGATCGACCTCGATCTGCACCGTGGAATGGCGGCGCAGAAAGCCACCGAACTACGTCGTCTTTTAACCAGCGTCGAAGCCAATGAAAAGGAGCTGCGCCTTCGCCAGGATGAATTGGAAACCCAACTCCTCGCGGCGCCGGCAGCGAATTGGCACGATGCCGCCGACAAGGCGCGCTATCTCTTGAATCTGTTTGCTGCTACCCTGCCCGCGAAGGATCCGCGGCGGCAGCAGCTTATTGCCGCGGTGCTCGCCGACTTCAAACGGCTTTCAGACGAAAACTAGCGGGCGCTCGATCGATACAATCGAGTCCGGTTCACACCGACAGCAGCGAGGACGCGATGGCCAAGGGGCAAATTCGAAGCAACCGCGAAAAGAAAAAGCCAAAGGCAGACAAGAACAAGAAAAAAGAGGCTCCGCCGGCCGGGTTTAACCTGTCGCGGATCGCCGAAGGCACGATGGTCGGCGGCGGCAAAAAATCACGTTAAAAGTCGGCCTCTGCCAGTTCATAGGACCCTTTGCGGCCCCGCGCATAGGCCTTCATCGCCGCCGCATGAATCAATTTCCGATTGCTATCGAAAGCGCGAAGGAACCCGGCCTCGTCGCGCTCCACGTCCGGCTGGATACGCAAAAGCGCATCCGCGCTGACATAGAAAGACCATTCCATGGCGCTGTCGTGCCCCCAAAACCGCACGGCACGCCGCCCAGGATCAAAAAACCGGCTCTGATTCGGAAAATTGAGCATTTTAAGTCTATTTCGCCCGCCGCTTTTCAATCGGCACTGGATATCCAGCATTTTCGCAGACCTTCGGAATCCCGCGCCCACCAATAATTCTCTTCCGGATTGTGCCCGGATGCATTGAATGTTTTCAGATGTTTCTTCACCGCCGCGGTGGCTTCCTCGCGCGTGGAATAGCGATGCGGTCCGACCTGAGCCGCCGCATCCGACGCTGCGCTCTTAAGCTCTAGAATCTTGAACATTGGCCATCCCCAAAATCAATCGAATTTCAGTCTTGCCGATAGAATGAGGTCGCTCTCCCCTACGATACGCTCGTGAGTCTCGCTCTTGCTTTTTATCCGGTACTGCGGATTTCCGCCCTCGGCCGGCCGCAGGCTGACGATTTCGTAATTTCCCCTAGCCGCAGATCGGAAGGTCGATGGCAGGAGATCGACGGATTGCCCGACCCTGTACTTGTGAATGAAGTCCGTCATGCGGCTCTCCTTTTAATCGGGGAATGCGTACTCAATCTATCCTATCACTCTTGGGCTTCGTCCGCGGCCTTCTTGCGGACCCGCCATAGCTGAAAACCGGAATCGTTGATGGCGGTTTCGATCGCTGCGCGGGACAGGTTATGCGGTGGATCGTTGTCGGGAGCGATCGCGCCCACTACGCGCCAAGGCTTGAATTGAATCGGCAGGCGGCTGCCGACCAAATCGCCACAGAACGCCCTCAGGTCCGGGCTCGCCTCGGATTTAAAGATGAAAATTCGCATTGTCTTCCCCTGCTCGCCGCCGACAATGCCAACCTGATTGGACACTGCAAATCACCGGCGGCGGAATTGAGTACGTTGCGGCGGACGGCTGGCCGAAGCTGGCCGTTCGTCCTTGTGCCGAAAGATCAGCCGGCCTTTTTCAAGGTCGTAAGGCGAAACTTCTACTGTCACACGATCGCCGGCCAGCGTCTTGATCCGGTTCTTTTTCATCCTGCCAGCGGTGTAGGCGACGAGCTCATGACCATTGTCGAGCTGCACGCGGTAGCGAGCGTCGGGCAATATCTCGAGAACGAGACCCTCGAATTGCAAAAGTTCTTCTTTCGGCACGTTAAGACCCTTTTGAATGAATCGCCCGGCCTGGGGCATTTCGCGTCTGATCACTCCCCTCTGGCGCCTGACGCTGGAGGAAATTGACGGACGCGATCCCGCCTCGGGTGTCGCTTGACCGCACTTCCTTCGCCGAATGATGGCGCTGCTGCTGCCCGCGTCCACCGTTGCCGCGGCGGTTTTGGCGGTGTGTCTTCGATGACTGCGGGCGCGGCCCGTTCGCTGCCGGCGCTTCGGCGCGGTGCGGATGAGCGCGAAGATCCGTCACGGGAATAGACAGACGAATGAACTTCTCGATATCGCGAACCAGCGTAAGTTCATCACCCTCGCACAACGAGATGGCGATGCCCTCCGCGCCGGCTCGTGCCGTGCGGCCGATGCGATGCACGTAGGTTTCCGGCACGTCCGGCAGGTCGAAATTCACGACATGGCTTATGCCGTCGACATCGATGCCGCGTGCGGCAATGTCGGTTGCAACGAGTGTCCTGATGGCACCCTTGCGAAACGCAGCGAGCACGCGTTCGCGCTGCCCTTGCGATTTGTTGCCGTGGATCGCTTCGGCTGCGATGCCCGCGCGTACCAGGCCGCGCACGACCTTGTCGGCGCCATGCTTGGTTCGGGTAAAGATCAGCGCCCGGTCTATCGCCTTGTCGCGGAGCACGTCGACCAGCACGCCGGGCTTTGCTGCTCGGTCGACGCGGATCAGACGCTGGTCAATTCGGTCTGCCGTTGTGGCCATCGGCGTAACGGCCACCTTGACCGGATCGCGCAGCATCTGCGCAGCGAGGTCGGCGATGGCGCGCGGCATCGTCGCCGAGAACATTAAAGTCTGCCGGTTGGACGGAAGCTTAGCGACGATTTTGCGAATATCGTGAATGAAGCCCATGTCGAGCATGCGATCGGCTTCATCCAAAACGAAATACTCGACCTCGCCCAGACGAAGCGCATTGCCTTGGACTAGATCGAGGAGCCGGCCGGGCGTAGCGACCAGGATGTCGACGCCGTCGATGAGTGCGCGGACCTGCTTTCCCATCGGCACACCGCCGATCGCGAGCGTCGTGCTGACCCGGAGATGGCGCCCATAAACGCGGAAGCTGTCGAGGATCTGACCGGACAATTCGCGCGTCGGGCTCAACACCAGGACGCGGCAGCTCTTGCGCAGGCGCGGCCGTGGATTTGCGCCAAGCTGATGCAAGATCGGCAGTGCAAAGGCCGCCGTCTTGCCGGTCCCGGTCTGGGCGATTCCGATAACATCGCGACCCGACATGACGGTCGGAATAGTCTGCGCTTGAATGGGGGTTGGCGTGAGGTATTTTTCTTCGGTAAGGGCACGCGTGATCGCGTCAGTAAGTCCAAAGTCGTGAAAATTGGTCAACGAAAGTGCTTTCTATATGCGCGCTGGCACGGCCGATGGCGATGCCGCCGGCCTGCAATGCGGGTGAAACGGGACACCCCGCGCGATCTGGGTTGTCAGTGACAAGGGTTGTTAAGGAGCGAGCCAGAAGCCGTTTTGCCGGGTGTTCCGAACACGCGACTCGCCGCGAGCCTAAGAGGCCGCTCCCTACATATGACCCATAGATGTGTCCGTTTCAAGGCTCGGTTTCAGACCAAAGCCTCAGGCCTCCGGCCAGCTAACAAAAACTAACGCTTACCAGCACCCTTGCCGGCGATTTCAAGCTTCTTCTTGTCGGCTGCTTCCTTTGCCAATCGGAGCGCCTTGAGCCGTTCGGTTTTTTCACGAACCATTTTGCTGTTGGCGACATATTCCATCATCGCCTTGGCACCGTCCTTGGCGCGCTCTTCCTTTTTGAAACTCGCGTCGGCACGCGACCGGGCCTCGCCCGACTGGGTTTCACCGGATCTGGTCGGCAATGTCTCCTCCTTTAGTCCTTTAGGCAAAACAACGCTGGTATGCGTCGCAATTTTCGCTCATTTGCGAGCCCCAGGACCAAATATGGGTATCGGCCGGAGAAAATGTAAGCCAAACGAGCCGCCGCCGGCAGGGGCGACACCAGCAGCTTATATGCAAAAGGGCAGCGTTATTTGAGTTGGGTCGAAATCGAGGTGAAAGACGACTTGAGTTTGGTGCCGACATTCGACACGACAGCAATAATCGCCAGCGAAATCCCGGCGGCGATCAGTCCATATTCGATCGCAGTGGCAGCCGATTCGTCTTTCCAAAAGCAGACTAGAAGTTTTTTCATTGCCGCCCACCAAGGTTGGTTGTCCCTGCGCACACGCAGGGTTCGGCAAGCCGGGAATTGCTCGTCCCCGCCATATGGGGCGTAAGCCATTAATAATTACTGATAAAATTGAAATACCGCGGGCCGCGACCCGCCGTGAAGGTTACCATGTGGTGAACAGGATCCGGATCGCGCCGGCACTCGACAAGATCAGGGAATGCCCGGGTGATTTGTGTTCACCGTGAGAATTTTTTGTATTTGATCCGCTGCGGTACGATTGAATCGGTTCCAAGCCGCCGCATCTTATCCTGCTCGTAGTCCTGGAAATTTCCCTCAAACCACTCGACGTGACTTTCCCCTTCGAAAGCAAGGATGTGGGTAGCAATGCGGTCAAGGAACCAGCGGTCGTGGCTGATGATCACGGCGCAACCGGCAAAATCCTCCAGTGCCTCTTCCAGCGCGCGTAGCGTGTCGACGTCGAGATCGTTGGTCGGTTCGTCGAGCAACAAAACGTTGGCTCCTGATTTGAGCATTTTGGCGAGATGCACGCGATTGCGCTCGCCGCCGGAAAGCTGGCCCACCTTCTTCTGCTGGTCGGCACCCTTGAAATTGAATGCCGCGCAATAGGCGCGCGAGTTGACCTCGCGCTTGCCGAGCATAAGCTGATCGAGCCCGCCGGAAATTTCCTCCCACACCGACTTCTTGCCATCCAGGGTGTCGCGCGATTGATCGACATAGCCGAGATGCACGGATTCGCCGACCTTGATCGCGCCGGCGTCGGGTTTTTCCTGCTCCGTGATCATGCGGAACAGCGTGGTCTTGCCCGCGCCGTTCGGTCCGATGACGCCGACAATGCCGCCGGGCGGCAATTTGAATGAAAGATCGTCGATCAAGAGGTTGTCGCCGAAACCCTTTTTCAGAACCTCGAAATCGATGACATTCTGTCCGAGCCGCTCGGCGACCGGAATGACGATTTGCGCGGTATTTGTCTGCTTGTCGCCGGCTTTCTTGAGCAGTTCTTCGTAGCGCTCGTAGCGTGCCTTTGACTTGGCTTGCCGCGCGCGCGGCGATGCGGAGATCCATTCCTGCTCGCGGGCGAGCGTACGCTGGCGCGCCTCTTCCTCGCGACCCTCCTGTTGGAGCCGTTTCTGCTTCTGCGTCAGCCACGCCGAGTAGTTGCCCTCGTAGGGAATGCCGCGGCCGCGATCGAGCTCCAGTATCCAGCTGGTGACGTTGTCGAGAAAATAGCGGTCGTGGGTAACGATGAGGATCGCCCCCGGATAGTTGCGCAGATGGCCCTCGAGCCACATAACCGACTCGGCGTCGAGGTGATTGGTCGGCTCGTCGAGGAGAAGAAGTTCCGGCTGCTCCAGAAGCAACCGGCAAAGTGCGACCCGCCGCCGCTCGCCGCCGGACAGCTTCGCGACCTCCGCGTCATCCGCCGGACAGCGCAGCGCGTCCATCGCCAGATCGACCTTGGAATCGAGATCCCAGAGACCCTTGGCCTCGATCTCGTCCTGGAGTTTCGTCATCTCGTCGGCGGTCTCGTCGGAATAATTGAGCGCGAGCTCGTTGTAACGGTCGACTACCGTCTTCTGCGGCGCCACCCCCTCCATGACATTCTCGCGAACCGATTTCGCCTGGTCGAGTTGCGGTTCCTGCGCCAGGTAGCCGACGCGGGCGCCGTCGGCGGCCCAAGCCTCGCCGGAATATTCGTTATCGAGCCCGGCCATGATTCGAAGGAGCGTCGACTTGCCGGCGCCGTTGACGCCCAGCACGCCGATCTTGGCGTCCGGGTAAAATGACAGATTGACGTTTTCCAGCACCTTGCGGTTGCCGGGATAGGCCTTGGTGAGCCCCTGCATGTGGTAGATGAATTGACGCGCCATTTTGGTTCGGGGCTTGGTCGCCCTGCCTTCGGTCATTGGGCGCAATGCGCCGCTTTCCGGGATTTGGATGTCTGGAATTGCCGGTGATGTAACGGGTGTGTAGGTAAAGGACAAGAAGCGGACAGGTCAATCCGCTGCTCTCGTACCCGGATTTTTGCTCCGTCGAACCGCGGACACCGCCGCCCGGCCTCTTGCACAGGCCGCTGCCCTGGTCACCCGTCCGCTCGCGCGGCGTAATCGTAACGCTTGCTAAAGCCTGATCGCATTCGTGTCGCGTCGGCAGCCGGGTCCGCGACAATTCGAACCAATTTTTAATGACTTTTCGCCGAAAATTGATGCGAACCGGCGTTTGAACCCCGGCCTTGTTTCGCACGACCAATAAGCGGCGCGAACAGGCAGATTTTCCAAAAGGACGGCGCCGGGGAGGCGTGTCATGGGCCGAAGCCTTACCGATACCATCCGCGAGCTTTCACGGGCCTTTGCCTGTCTGCGCGACGATTACCGGCCAGAATTACATTATATGCGCGGGCCGGGCCCAAAATGGCATGCCAAGCGCTACGGCAGCGGCATATCCGCCGAGCCGGTTCGGACCGCGAAGGCCTCGGCACTTTCCAAGATCGCCAAAGCGCACGCCTAGTCTCGCTTAGCCCCGCAAGATACCTTCCGTCGGCTTAAGGGGTAGACCGAACGCGTCCCGGACGGCGACGGCCCGGCTCCCCGCCAGAGGACCGAGCTTCCATGCCGCTTCGCTGCGCCATTCTCGACGATTATCAGAACGTCGCGCTGTCGATGGCCGACTGGTCGAAACTCGAAGGCGACGTCGACATCAAGGTGTTCAACCAGCATCTCGGCTCGACAGACAAGATTGTCAGGGCGTTGCAGGGCTTTGCCATCATCTGCGCCATGCGCGAGCGAACGCCCTTCCCGCGCGCGGTAATCGACGCGCTGCCCGATCTGAAACTCCTGATCACGACCGGAGTGCGCAACGCCTCGATCGATCTCGTAGCGGCCACCGCGCGAGGCGTTGTGGTTTGCGGCACGCCGGCCTTCGGCAACGCCACCGCCGGAATTGCCACCGGGCTGATGCTCGAACTCGCTCGCCATATCGGCTTCGAAAACGCGCAGCTCAAGGCCGGCGTGCCGTGGCAGTCGACAATGGGATTGGATCTCGAAGGCTTGACGCTTGCGCTGCTCGGTCTGGGCAAGCTCGGCACACGCATGGCCGAGATCGGCCATGCGTTCAAAATGAATGTCATCGCCTGGAGCCAGAATCTTACGCCGGATACATGCAAGGCGGCTGGCGTGGAGTATGTCGGCCGCGACGAATTATTCCGCCGTGCCGATTTCCTCTCGATTCACGTGCAATTGTCGGAGCGCACGCGCGGCCTGATCGGGAAACACGAAATTGGTCTGATGAAGCCGAGTGCCTATCTTATCAACACGTCACGCGGCCCGATTGTCGACGAATCTGCGTTGATCGCGGCGCTGCGCGAAAAGCGTATCACCGGCGCCGGCCTCGACGTGTTCGACATCGAGCCGTTGCCGGTCGAGCATCCTTTTCGCAAGCTCAACAATGTCGTGCTAACGCCGCACCTTGGCTACGTTGCCGCCCAGAACTATCGGGCGTTCTTCGCCGGCATGGTCGACGACATCCGCGCCTTCCTCGACGGCAAGCCGGTGCGCGTGCTCGCCTAGGTCGGTCAGCCGTGGCGGATCTTGAGCACCAGGATAGTCGCCGTCATCGCGAACGTGACGATGCTGGAACCGATCAGAGGCCCGTCGACAATGGCGAGCCCGTAGACCAGCCAAAGCAGCACCCCGAGCGTGCAAAGCATCGTGCCCAACAGCGAGATGGCGCGCGTGTCGCGATCGCGGATGATTTTAACCGCCTGTGGTACCCAACAAACCGTGGTCAGGATGGCGCCGGTGGCTCCAATTGCATCAACAACCGCTGGCGCCATATTCAATTTTCCACTCCATCACCGTCACGACGGGTCCTGCTCGCACGTCGTGGTGCGGTGCAAAACCCGGATATCGCGAATCATTTTTGATCTTAGCGACACCTCGGTGAGCGAAAGATGACATCTACCCCACGCAAGTCACCTTCGGCGCGGGTGGATTTTTCCCACCCCATGCTCCGCGCGATGTCATCGGATCGTCACGCATGAAATCTTAAAATCATCAAGGCGTTGGGTTAGTTTTGTGCCCGGGATCGTTGCATAGCTGAGCGGTGCTCACCCGATAAAGTCACCCCACGCCTGCGGAAATAACATGAACGTCTCCGAGCACACCGCCAAAGTCTTCGACACCGACCTGATAAAGCTCACCCAGATGGTCGCGCAGATGGGCGGTTTTGCTCAGAAGCAGATCACTGACTCGATCGACGCGCTGACCCGGCGCGACATCGGGTTGGCTCGTCAGGTCATTGCCGCGGACGCGACGGTCGACGCGCTGCAACGGCAGATCGAGGAAAAAGCCATCGCGACGATCGCGCTGCGACAGCCGATGGCAATCGACCTCCGCGCCCTGGTAGCGATGTTGCGCATCGCCAACGATCTCGAGCGGGTCGGCGATCTGGCCAAGAATATCGGCAAGCGCGTCATCGCAGTGAGTGGCGACAATTCGCAGCGCACGCTGATGCGCGGACTAAAGCACATGGCGGCGCTGGTGGTATCGCAGCTGGCGGCCGTACTCGACAGCTTCGTCGATCGCAATCCAAATAAAGCTTTGCAGGTCTGGCGGGCCGACAAGGAAGTCGACGCTCTTTACGTTTCGCTGTTCCGAGAATTATTGACCTATTCGATGGAAGATCCTGGCACGATCTCGATGTGCATCCATCATCTGTTCTGCGCCAAGAACATCGAGCGTATTGGCGATCACGCCACCAACATCGCAGAGGCGGTGCACTACATGGTCGAGGGCCAGGCCATCGCCGGCGAGCGGCCCAAAGGCGACATTTCAAGCTACGTCGGCGACACGTTGGAATTCGCGGCCAGGGTGCCCGCCTGATCGTCGGGTGCCATCGGGCACATCATCCCGAAGCTCCGCATGTCTATCAAAAAAGCTCCCACCCAACGCGCATGGACAATTTGGACGCATCAGGGTCGATTTTCGGGCCGGTCGGCTAATTATCGGGCCCTCCCCCCTTCTGATACCCCGTAGTATGGTCTCACGAAATCGGTCGTGAGGGCCTGGATGAAGAGGCAGGGAAAAAAGGCCGGCGCGCAGCGAACCAAGGCCTCGCGTGCCAAAACGCTGCCGAAACGCCGCCCTGCCCGTTCCTCCGCGAAGCATCGCGCCCCCGCCGCTCCCGACCTGCAGCGCGACCTGAACGACGCGCTCGACCAGCTCAAGGCCACGTCGGAAGTCTTGCACTTGATGAGCGGCTCCCAGGGCGATCTCGCTCGTTTGTTCAAGGCGATCCTGACGAACGCCACCCGGCTGTCAAAGGCGAATTTCGGCCTTCTCACGCTGCGGGAAGGCGACGCTTTCCGCATCGTCGCGATGCACAACCCGCCGCCAAAATTCGCCGCGCTGCGAAAGCGCGAGCCGGTAATTCGTCCCGGACCGCTGATACGCGTGGTGGCCGCGACTAAAAAGCCGCTTCATCTCCCCGACCTGACCGCACACGAGAGTTTCAAGCGGCGCGAACCCGAAATGCTGGCTTTTGTCGAGCTAACCGGCGTTCGCTCCCTCGTCGTCGTGCCGATGCTCAAGGACAACGAGGTTGTCGGTACCATCGCCACATATAGAAGCGAAGTGCGTCCGTTCACCGAGCGACAGATCGAGTTGGTCCAGAGTTTTGCCGCCCAGGCGGTGATCGCCATCGAGAATACGCGGCTCCTGACCGAACAGAGCGCGGCGTTGGAACGCCAGACTGCCAGCGCCGAAATCCTCCGCGCCATCGCAAGTGCGCCGGGCGATGCCGCCCGTTCGCTGCAGCAAATCGCCGAGACCACCGAGCGCCTGTTCCGAGCATCGAGTGTCTCGATCCGGATCGCCGACGGTGAGACCTGGGGCCAGACGGTCCAAGTCGGGACCGGCGCCCAACGCGTTGCCGCGGCCGTTCCGGCAGCACAGCTCAACATTGGTGGCCGCAACATGCCGAGCGCCATCATTCGCGGGAATCGGCAAATCCAGATTGCGGATCTCGACAATCCCGATCCCGAAGTCGCCGCTTGGCCGGGTCTGCCGCACGCGCGAGCGGCCGGCACCCGCACCATGGCTGGCACTCCGCTGCGGCGCGAGGGCCAGGCGATCGGCACCCTCATTGTTCATCGCGACCGGCTCGCGCCCTTCACCGCCGAGGAACTGGCATTGCAGCAAAGCTTTGCCGATCAAGCGGTCATTGCCATAGAGAACGCGCGTCTGCTCAATGAGCTGCGCGAATCTCTCCAACAGCAGACGGCGACGGCCGACGTACTCAAGGTTATCAGCCGATCCACTTTCGATCTGCAAACAGTTCTCAACGCCCTTGTCGAGTCGGCGGCGCGGCTGTGCGACGCCGATATGGCGTCCATCAATCGCGAAAAGGGTGCCGCTTTTCAGCAAGTCGCAAATTACGGCCATTCACCCGAATTGCAGGCATACATGGACAGTCATCCAATTCCGGCCGGGCGCGGTTCGGTCGTTGGCCGTACTGTGATGCAAGGCGGAACCATTCAGATTCCCGACGTTCTGGCCGATCCGGATTTCAAAATGACCGGCTCGGCAACCGTTGGCGGCATTCGCACGATGTTAGGCGTACCGCTGCTGCGCGAAGGAATGCCCATTGGGGTGATCGTTCTGCAACGCAAGACCGTGCGGCCATTTACCGAAAAGCAGATAGAGCTGGTGTCGACTTTCGCCGATCAAGCGGTCATCGCCATAGAGAACGCCCGGCTGTTGAGCGAGCTGCGCCAGCGCACCGACGATCTCACCGGGTCGCTTGAACAGCAGACCGCCACGTCCGAAGTGCTGCAGGTCATCAGCAGCTCCCCAGGCGATCTTCAGCCGGTGTTCGCGACCATGCTGGAGAAGGCCGTTCGTATCTGCGACGCAAAATTCGGCAACGTCTACCGCTGGGACGGCAAGGGTTTGAACCTAGTCGCGTCGCTTAACACGCCGACAGCCTTTGCCGAGGCTCAAAAACGTACCGCCTTTCGGCCGGGTCCAAATAGTCCGGTCAGGCGAATGATCTCCACCAAAACGACCGTACACGTCACCGATATTCAAGCAACGGAAAGCTATCTCGAAGGTGACCCTGTAACCGTTGCCAGCGTTGAACTTGCCGGCCTGCGAACCCTTCTGGTCGTTCCGATGCTAAAGGACGGCGAGCTGATCGGCGCGCTCACTTTGAACCGCCAGGAAGTCCGCCCGTTCACCGACAAGCAGATCGCGCTCGTTACCAGCTTCGCCAATCAAGCCGTTATCGCCGTCGAGAACACGCGGCTGTTGAGCGAATTGCGGGAATTGCTGGCCCAGCAGACGGCGACGGCCGACATCCTGCGCGTCATTTCCAGCTCGCAAGGCGATTTGAAGCCGGTGTTCGAGACCTTGCTGGCGAACGCCGTTCGCCTTTGCGACGCGAAGTTTGGAAATCTGTCGCTGGTCGTCGGCGACGGCTTGCAAATGGCCGCAATGCACAACGCGCCCGAAGAATTCCAAGAGCTGCGAACGCGCGATCCGAGAATTTCTCTCGAGCTGTCGCCGCTCGGAACTCTCTACCGGACCAAGAAAGTAGTGAATGTCGCTGATCTTACGGCAGATGAACGGTACGCGAAGGCGCCGCTGCTCACAGTCGCCGGCGCGCGGGCCGCGCTCTGCGTTCCGATGCTCCGGGGCAACGATCTCGTCGGCGCGATCGTCATCTATCGCATGGAGCCGGTGCCGTTTTCCGAAAAGCAGACCGAATTGCTGACGAATTTCGCTGCCCAGGCCGTCATCGCCATCGAGAATACGCGGCTGCTGAGCGAATTGCGGGAATCACTGGATCAGCAGACCGCGACCTCGGAGGTTCTGGGCGTCATCAGCAGATCCAAGTTCGAGCTGCACCCCATCCTGCAGAGCGTCGTGGATACCGCCTCGCGACTTTGTCGCGCGGACGCGGCCGTGATCTTCCGACTGGAAAATGGCGTCTACCGTTTCGCGGCCGGCTACAGTCTCGAGCCGGCCTATCTGGAAATCGAGCGGCGGACGCCGATTTCTCCGGGGCCTGGAACGGTTGTCGGCCGCGCCGCCATGAGCCGGCAAATAGCACGGATCGACGATGCGTGGAGCGATCCGCTCTACGAGAAAAAGGAGGAAGCAAAGATCGGAAGAGGCCGCTCAATGATTGGCGTACCGCTCATGCGAGAGGGGGAACCGATCGGTGTGATTGGGCTCTCGCGCCGCCGGGTTGAGCCGTTTTCGGAGCGCGAAATCGAACTGGTGGCCACGTTCGCCGACCAAGCGGTGATAGCCATCGAGAACGTGCGCCTGTTTGAGGCGGAGCAGCAGCGCACGCGAGAGCTCACCGAGTCGCTGGAGCAGCAGACGGCGACGTCCGAGGTGCTCAAGGTTATCTCAAGCTCGCCAGGCGATCTTGATCCGGTTTTTGCAACCATGCTGGAGAACGCTGTCCGCATATCCGGCGCCAAGTTTGGAATTATCCATGGGTGGGACGGCGAGACTTTGCGCCTGCTCGCGACCCACAACTTGCCGCCCACTTTCGCCGGCGAACGCAGGCGTGCACCGGCAGTCCGTCCCGGTCCGAAAACCGGAATCCGCCGCATGGCGGCAACCAAAAGCGTCGTACACATCCCCGATCTTCGGGAGGACCCTGGCTACCGCGAGGAACGAGCGCCACAGGTCGTTGCCGCCGTGGAAACGGGCGGTGTACGGACCATGCTGGCCGTCCCGATGCTGAAGGAAAACGAGGTTATCGGTGCATTCACGGTGTACCGACAAGAAGTGCGGCCGTTCGGCGACAAACAGATCGAATTGGTAAAGAACTTTGCCGCCCAGGCCGTCATCGCCATCGAGAATACGCGGCTGCTCAACGAATTGCGCGAGTCGCTGGAGCAGCAGACTGCGACGGCCGACATCTTGAAGGTAATTGCTAGTTCACCGTCCGACGTACAGCCGGTGTTCAATGCTGTCGTGCTGACCGCCCGACGGCTGCTCCGCCGCGAAATGGCGGCCATCCTGCTTTGCGATGACAACGCCACATTCCGGCCGCGCGCGATCACGGGGCCGGAGGGATTGATTCCCGTCCTCAATCCCGACCCTATAAAGATCGACCCCGCGGCCAACTTCCCATCGCGTGCCATCGTCTCGAAAAAGAATCAGCACCTTCCGGACTGGTCGACGATCGATCTACCGGAAGAAGAGCGCAACATCCGGAAGATGTACGGGCTGAATTCTTCGCTTTATCTGCCGATGGTGCGCGGAGGTGAGTGCATTGGTGTGCTCCTTCTGGGCGGTGCTCAACCCGGCATTTTCAGCGGGGCCGACATCGCCTTGGCTGAATCCTTCCGCGACCAGGCCGTGATCGCGATTGAGAACGCCCGCCTGCTCAACGAAACCCGCGAGTCGCTGGAGCAGCAGACCGCGACTGCCGATGTGCTGCGCGTGATCTCGAGTTCGCCCGGCGACCTGGACTCCGTGTTCAACTCAATGTTGGAAAATGCCAACCGAATTTGCGCTGCCGATTTCGGCATCATGTTCCTTTACGAGAATGACTTCTGGCGGCCGGTCGGGCTACGCAGCACACCTCCGGAGTTTGCGCAGTGGCTGTTGGCGGAACCGCGCCGCTGGCCTGCCGAAACGGGACTTGGCCGCCTTGCCGCATCGAAACAGCTGGTGCGGATCGACGATGTGAAAGCGGATAGCGTCTACCAGGTCCAACGGGATCCTTCCCGCGTCGCATTTGTCGAGGTTGCCGGCGCGCGCACCTTCGTGGCGGTGCCGATGCTGAAAGAGGACAAGCTCATCGGCGCGTTTTGCATTTTTCGCAAGGAAGTTCGTCCGTTCAGCGACAAGCAGATCGAGCTGGTGCAAAACTTCGCCTCCCAGGCGGTGATCGCCATCGAGAACGCGCGACTGCTGACCGAGTTGCGCCAGCGCACCGACGAGCTAGGCCGCTCGGTCGGCGAGCTGCAGGCGCTCGGCGAAGTGTCCCAGGCGGTGAACTCGACGCTCGACCTCGAAACCGTGCTCTCGACCATTGTCGCCAAGGCGGTGCAGCTTTCCGGCACCGAAGCCGGCGCGATCTACGTGTTCGACGAGGCGCGGCGCGAATTCCATCTGCGCGCCACCTACGGCATGGAAAACGAATTGATAGACGCGCTTAAGCTTCAACGCATTGGCATCGACGAGACCAACATCGCAGCAGCGATGGGACGGCAGGAGCCGATCCAGGTCGCCGACTTGAGGGACGAGGCACAAAACCCGATCAACACCATCATCCTGCGCGCAGGATTCCGTGCCCGGCTGACGGCGCCGCTCGTCCGCGGCAAGGACATCGTCGGCATGCTGGTGGTCCGCCGCCGCACGCCGGGCGCCTTCCCGCAAAACACCGTCGACCTGATGAAAACGTTCGCGGCGCAATCCGTATTGGCGATTCAGAACGCGCGGCTGTTCCACGAAATCGAGGACAAGAGGCAAGAACTCGAAGTCGCAGGCCGGCACAAGTCGCAATTCCTCGCCAACATGAGCCACGAGCTGCGCACGCCGCTCAATGCCATCATCGGCTACAGCGAAATTCTTCAGGAGGAGGCCGCCGATCTCGGACAGGAAAGCTTTGTCCCCGATCTCAAGAAGGTCGAAGGCGCCGGCCGTCACCTGCTTGGCCTGATCAACGACATTCTCGATCTGTCGAAGGTCGAGGCCGGCCGCATGGATATCTTTCTCGAAGACGTGGACGTCGTGCCGCTGCTCGATGAGGTCCGGGCGCTCATCGTCCCGATGGCCGAGAAAAACGGCAACGCGCTTGAACTCCGGCTTGCCGACGATCTCGGCACCATCCGCACCGACCGCACCAAGCTCAAGCAAAGCCTGCTCAACATTCTCAGCAATGGCAGCAAGTTCACCGAGAACGGCCGGCTGACGCTCGTTGCGGAGCGCTACGAGACCGAGCGGCCGACGGTGCGATTTGCCATTTCCGACACTGGTATCGGCATGACCGAGGACCAGCTCGGCCGCCTTTTTCAGGCGTTCAGCCAAGCGGACGCATCGACGACCAAAAAGTATGGCGGCACCGGCCTTGGCCTAGCGATTTCACGGCAATTCTGCCAGCTCCTGGGTGGCGACATTACGGTGAAAAGCCGGCCCGGCGAGGGTTCGACCTTCACGATCACCCTGCCGGCCCGAAGCGACGCTGCCGCTCAGATCAAGCCCGCTGACGCCCCGCACATCGCGGCGGATGCGAACGACGGCTCGACCGTGCTCATCGTCGACGACGATCCGGCGGCGCGCGAGCTCTTGGTCGCCAGCCTGAAGGGCGCCGGCTACCGTTTTGTCCACGCCGCGAGCGGCGCCGAGGCTTTGAACCTGGCGCGCACGATCCGCCCGGATGCCATCACGCTCGACGTGATGATGCCCAAGCCCGACGGCTGGGACGTGCTGAGCGCGCTCAAGGCCGACCCCGACCTATGCGATATTCCCGTCATTATCGTCACCATGGTGCCGGACCGCGGCATCGGCCTTTCGCTCGGGGCCGTCGACGTGTTGACCAAACCCGTCGACCGGGCCCGGCTGACGGCGCTGATCCACCGGCTGGTCCGGCGCGAAGGTCCGGTTCTCGTCGTCGAGGACGATGCCAATACCCGCGAGATGATGCGGCACACGATCGAGAAAATGGGCCTCTCGGTTGCGGAAGCCATCAATGGCCGCCGCGCCATTTCCTGGCTCGGCGAGCATCAGCCGCCGGCCATGATCCTGCTCGACCTGATGATGCCGGAAATGGACGGCTTCGAGTTCCTCGACGCCCTCGGAGCACGCCCGGAGTGGCGCGAAATTCCGGTGGTCGTGATCACCGCCAAGCAACTCAGCGCGGCGGAGCGCGAGCGCCTCTTGCGGCAAGCACGCAAGGTGATGGAAAAAGCCACCGCATCGCGGGTTGATGTCGCCGCCGCCGTCAGCGATGCGGTTCGGCGCCAGCCGGCGCGCGCCGGGGCGAGCGTAAAAGACAAATGATTGTTTGGGAGTCATTGGATGACGAAGGTTTTGCTGGTCGAAGACAACGAAATGAACCGCGACATGCTGTCTCGACGCCTCATTCGCCGCGGCTATGAAGTTGTCTTCGCGGTGAACGGGAAAGAGGGCGTCGATCTCGCTCGCAGCGAAAAGCCCGACATCATTCTCATGGACATGAGCCTGCCGGTGATGGACGGATGGGAGGCGACCCGGTGCGTGAAGGCTGACGATGTTACGCGCGGCGTGCCGGTGATCGGACTGACGGCGCATGCCATGAGCGGCGATCGTGAGAAGGCCATCGAAGCCGGATGCGACGACTACGATACCAAGCCGGTGGAAATCGATCGGCTTATCGGCAAAATCGAGCGTCTTCTCGGGGCGGCAAAAGGCTGACGACGATCAGGGCGAGAACCATGCTCGCGCCGTGAGCGCTTCTCGTTGGAGGGCCATTGTCGAGGATCGTATCAGATGAACGCCTGCACCGGGCCTTGACGGCATTCCTGCGCCAGGAAGTGCAGGCGCCAGCGACAGCCGTCACCGATTTTCTCGACATGATCATCGAGGACGCCAGCGGTTCGCAGTCCGAAAGTCTGCTCGCCGATCTCAACCGGATGCGTAGCGCAAGCGTCCAGTTGAATGCTTTCGTCAAAAGCCTCATCCAGGATTCATTGGCCGACCTGCGCAAGAACGAAACGCTCGAAGAATTCCACCGCCGGCTGCGTCACGACCTGCGCACGCCGCTCAATGCCATCAAGGGCTACAGCGAGCTTCTCATCGAGGACATGGAAGCGGATGGCAATCATCCGCTGCGCTCCGATCTCATCAAGCTCAAAGAGTTTGCCGACCAATTGCTCAGCCAGATCGACGCCATAGAGGCATTGGCGCGCGGCGAGGACCTGGGATCGAGCGTCGACGCCAGCCGCGCGGTCACGCTCGATCTTGTTGCCGACGTTCTGCGCACTGTCCAGCCGTTGCCCGCAAGCGGCGTTCATGAGGCCGGACATTCGAGCCTTATCCTGATTGTCGACGACAATGCGTCCAATCGCGACGTGCTCGAGCGCCGGCTGGTACGCGCGGGCCACCGGGTCGCGACCGCCACGAACGGCGCGACTGCACTTGAACGCGTCGTCGGAGAAAAGTTCGATCTTATCCTGCTCGATCTCATCATGCCGGAAATGAGCGGATTCGAAGTGCTGCGCCGGCTCAAAGCGACAGAGCATACCAGCCATATTCCGGTCATCGTGATTTCCGCCCTCGACGAACTCGACAGCGTCGTGCGCTGCATCGAAGCCGGCGCCGAGGATTATCTGACCAAGCCTTTTAATCCGATCCTGTTGCGCGCGCGCATCGACGCCTCGCTGGAAAGGAAGCGTCTGCGCGACCGGGAACAGAAATTCATCGCCGATCTCGAGCAGGAGAAGACCCGCTCCGAGACCTTGCTGTTGAACATCCTGCCACGGAGCATCGTCAGTCGCATGCGCGACGGCGAAATGGTCATTGCCGATCGGGTTGCCGAGGCGACAATCCTGTTCTGCGATCTGGTCGGGTTCACCACGCTCAGCCAGGATTTGACCGCTGATCGCACCATCGACTTTCTCGGCCGGATTTTTTCCGCGTTCGACCGGCTCGCCGCGGAACTCGGCGTTGAGAAGATCAAGACCATCGGCGACGCCTACATGGTGGCTGCCGGAATTCCCGAAGCCCAATCGGACCACGCGGACCGCATCGCCGCACTCGCCCCGCGCATGCTCGACGCTCTGACGGCCATCGCAGATGCAACCGCGCTAAAGCTTCAGGCGCGCATCGGCATCCACACCGGTCCGATCACCGCCGGAGTCATCGGCACACACAAGTTCGTCTACGATGTCTGGGGCGACACAGTGAATACCGCGAGCCGCATGGAATCCCATTCGCTGCCTGGCCGCATTCAACTTTCCGCCGCGACCCGCGCGGCGCTTGGCGATCGTTTCAAGCTCGAACGGCGGGGCATCATCGAGATCAAGGGCAAGGGAATGATGGAGACATATTTCCTGAGCGATCGTTGACCCGCTGCCCCCGCCACAGCGGAGTTTCCGCCTCCCGACCAAGACGCAATCTGTCTGTCTATTTCGGCGCTATAGAGCCGCAAAACGGCCGTCCCC
>CAWHJE010000012.1:0-104681 GCA_963829465.1 uncultured Alphaproteobacteria bacterium | reverse complement strand
TAGCACTACTTTGGCAGATTATTCACGCTGCGTCTTTGCGCAGATCCATCTTCGACAGTTCGGGCAACGTTGAGGTGGCGGTCGAGCAATGAGCGCGACGATGGCGTGACGCACGGCTGGCAAGCTTGGTTGAGGCGGTGGTCCGTTGATTGTTTTTTCCCCGCCTCACTTTTTTGAGGCGACGATGCTGAAGGAAGGCGAAGGCGATCATGGTCATGAGCGCATGACGGTGAAGGCCTAGCCAGGATCGGCCCTCGAAGTGGTCGAGGCCGAGTTCCTCTTTCAGTTGTTGATGGGCCTGTTCACAAATCCATCGCGCCTTGATGGCTGCGGCCAAGGTGCGCAGGCTGGTCGCGGCAGGCAGATTGGCGAGGTAGTATTTCCTCTCGCCTGAGGTGCGGTGTTCGCCGATAAGCCAGGCTTCGTCGCCCGGCAGATGTTGCTGACCCTTGTCCCTGATCCGCTGCGGTGGTCCGTCGGCTGTGCGGACGCGGACAGCGGCAAAGCGGGCTTTGAGCTTGCCTTTCGTCCCGGTTCGCCAGCTCACAGTTTGCCACTTGGCATTGGCCAGCATGCCTTCGGCCGGTATCGATAGAATATCTGGGACATGCCGCCGGCGCGGGCGGCCGCGCTTGGCAACGGGCCAGATCAGCCGCACGTCGACAGGATACATCTTGAGGTGACGAGGGATGCCGACCGCCCAAGCAAGCTTGCGGGCCGTTAGCCCCTGGCGGAACGGCGCGCTCAGCCCGTAACCGGCATCCGCCAGCACACAGCCGAAGCGTACCCCGGCCGCCATCACGCGATCGATCTCAGCGAGGGCGATCTCTGGCTTGGTACGGGCAGTTCGGCATTCGACTGGAACGCCCGCTCGCTTTAAACGCACCCGGTCGCCCGTCCAACTGTCTGGAAGAAAAAGGCGTAAGGCCAGCATCACCGGCACTTCACCTCGTGCCAGCGTCAGTGATACCAGCGTCTGGCAATTGGCGGTTTTGCCCAGCGCTGAAGCATATTGCGCAGCGACACCTACCGAGTGCTTGCCCTTCTTCGGCACCGCAGTGTCGTCGATCACCAACACCGCATCGCTGCCGCCGACCAGATGGTCGGCTTGAACGAGCAGTTCCGTCTCCAGTGGCGCCGCATCCCAGACGCCGGCAGCAACAAAATGATGCAGCTGATCATAGTTGCCTGGCGCAAGTCGCTCGGCCATTGGCAGAATGCTCTTGCGTTCACCAGGGCCGATCAGCCCCGCCACGTAAAGCGGGCACATTCGCTGCCGCGCCTTATGACCCAAACGCACCAGGAAAGGTTTGAGCCAGTGTGCAAGTTCGTCTTCCCAATCCGATCGGGTGTTCCTCATGGTCGGCCCTCCAAAAGCCGACCACCCATGAGTCACAGAAAAAATGATTTGGGAATCCCATCACGCCTATTATTTTTTGCGATCTGCCAAAGTAGTGCTAGCATTACAGTTGCGTTTTTCTTTTGAGATGAGCGCTGCGGGCCTCAGCCTGGTGAGCGCGTCGCCAGAATGACCAGGCGATGACATGGGCGGGATGGATGCGCCGTTGTGCGAGCTTGATCGCGATACGGCGGATTTCTTGAATCGACCAGCAGATCAGGAACGACGCCTTTTCGGAAGACGTGGCAGTGTTTTTTTGAGCGGCACGTGATTGGCGTGATGACGGATGGCGGCCACCATGGCGAAGGCGAGCATGACCAGCGAGACATGCCGATGCCAGCCATGCCAGGAGCGGGTCTCGTTGTGATCGAGGCCGAGCTCGTTCTTGGCGGTCTCGAAGCTGTCCTCGATAGCCCAGCGATGACCTTCCACTGAGACCAGCTTTTCCCTAGGCGTGCCCCGCGGGCACCAGGTGGAGAAGAAGGCCAGAGCACCATCGGCAATGTTGCGGCGGATCAGTAACCCTCGCGTCCACTCCCCGGTGAGGGCGCTGTTGTAGTCAGCGGCATCGAGGTCGGCGAGTTCGAGATAGGCCCACTCGTGCAGGCGTGGACCTTTGGTTCCTTCGCCGGACGACAGGCGCCGCCAAGAGCTCTTGGGAAGGTTCTGCGCGATCTTGGCGGCGGTGCCACCGATAAGCTGCTTCTTGCCCCAGGACCGGAACACATGATTGGCGGCGACGCCCAGCACATACCCCTTGCCTGCCTTGCGTAGCATGGTCTCAATGTCACCCGTGCCATACACGCTGTCCGCCGCGACATAGGCGAATGGCACCTTTGCGACGAGCGAGCGCGCAATCATTCGGCGTGCAATCTGGGGCTTCGTTGCAAACCCCACATCGTCTGGTACATGCGCCGCCTTCAGGCGGTCGGGATCGCCCGTCCACTCCTTTGGCAGATAAAGCCCACGATCGATGAAGGCATGGCCATGGCGCGACACGTA
Source organism: uncultured Alphaproteobacteria bacterium (assembly GCA_963829465.1). Taxonomy (GTDB): domain Bacteria; phylum Pseudomonadota; class Alphaproteobacteria; order Rhizobiales; family Xanthobacteraceae; genus BOG-931. The sequence continues at coordinate 102,280 of CAWHJE010000012.1, read as the reverse complement.
GGAAGCAAACACGCCGATCTGGCAGTTGGTGATCTTGCCCGCCGAGCCCGTGTATTGGCGGGAAACCCCGCACGACGCCTTGCCTTGCTTCAAGAAGCCGGTCTCATCAATCACCAGAACTGCTGTCTCGTCGGCAAGCGTTTCCAGCGCGTACTCGCGTACGATATCGCGCAACGTATCGGCATCCCACTGGCCGCGGCCCAGGATAGCCTGCTGACGCCACGGGCCGGAATCGCCCGCCGCTTCCGCGCGCATCCAGCCTGTCTTTCGCGGCTCGTTCCCAAGAAGTCCGTCCAGAAACTTCCCAGCCGATACTGCAACCCGCTCCTGCCTGAATAAGGGACGTATCCGCGCCTTCACATCCCGTAACAACGACGCCCAAAGCTCCAGCGTCGTCTCAATCGATGCGCCAGCCATCCATGATCTCCCGAATCATGGTGGCCCATCGATTTAGAAGTTCGGATAAACCGCAACTGTAATGCTAGTGAACATCGTGATCCGACGGGGCGGAATTGGCACCTGCTTCCCGGTCGTCGGATTGCGGCCCATCCGCGGACCTTTCTTGCGGACGACAAAATTTCCGAACGACGCCAGCTTCACTGTCTCACCGCGCCCGAGGCACTCGGTGATTTCCTTGATGACCTGCTCCACGATCGCAGCCGACTCCACGCGCGACAGGCCGACCGAGCGTTCGACCGCCTTGTACAAGTCCACACGTCTGAGGGTTTTTCTGTTCATCGTCAGCTCGGTCGAAACGCAGTTCAACTTTCGCCGATATTGGCTTGACAGCCAAGCGTCAACAGGCCGGCTGTTGTTAGAAAGATAGCCAAACGCATGGGCCGTCGGCGTCCGGCTATCCACCGGGTATTGCCCGCGGCCGAGCATAACACCCTACACTTCATCCAGCATGGTGGCCCCACGAGACCTCGCGAAGCATCAGTTGTCGAACCGTCCCAGTCCAGCTGAACGGGCGGAGTCGCGACGAGGGGAAACGTGCGAGAGTGTGCGTGTTGCGGAGCGCCGACTCCAACTCGGACCATGTGCGCATGTTGGCCGCACTGGATGGTGTTGCGTGAAGACCTGCGCTCGGAGATTTAAAATCGTACGGGAGAGGCGAGTTCGCGAACTATCACGGCACCATACTTAAGGCCATTGAGGCTTGGCGGCATCTTGAAGTATGGCGCGTCCCGAGTAGCGGGCGGCTGGGGGGGGGGGCGGTGGGGCGCTCGGGAACCTAGGACCGGCTTGCGCGTTGGAGTCGCGGGCGGGGGTGTTCGATCATCATTTCCTTTCGTTCTAACGCCAACGGGGGTGGCCGCTATGTTCACAACAATAGTGCTCTTCTTAATACCGGCCGTTCTGATGTTCTGCGGCATGGCCAACAGTCTTTGGGGGAGTTCCGGCGGCACCGACGGCTTCGGTTAGGCGGCATTCCTACGAAAGAACTGAGGACCGTCGATGATGGCCGAATCAGTAGTTGCGAGTTCGATGGAACTCCGGGCAGATCCAGTCTGTCGACTTCAAAACTGCGCGCCAAACACGACGGGGAGGAAACCGTGATGGATGTTGCGGAATCGCAGTTATCACCGTCCGCCAATGCTGTGAGCAGAGCCGCATGATGTTTTTGATAGCTGGAACCATCGGCGTCTCTGTCGTCGCGTTCACGCTCGGCTGGTTCCACGGCTATAAAAAGGCCTGCCGCGCGCACGGCTGGCACCTAACCAGGTTCGGCTGGAAGAACGATGCGAGGAGGCCGAATATTTCCTAGCGCGGCGGCCCGCTTGGCTGTGGCCCCATCCGGCGAGGATCTTCAGAAGTTGGTAATGTCGGTGCGCAAAAAAAAGCAAAGCAAATGCCAGCGGTGGGGCGCCCGTCATACTGATTTGTCATCTTAGCAATTTTGCGACGTTCGGCCCCGGGGGCAGTTCGCGCACGCAGAACTCGTTTTGCTATGCGCGCGGCCCCTTTTGTTCGGTTCGCTGCGAATTCCTGTCTGCGCCCAGTATTTGCCCTCGGCCGTACAGATAGCCCAATAAATGGCCCAATAAATAGCTCAGCAAGCCAATGGCCAGCAGCAGCAACAGTGAATAAGTGTCAAACACCATGGAACGGCGGGGAGTCGAAGGGGCCTCTCGCGTTTGGAAAGTCCATTTGAATTATTGATGATCGCCTTCACCCACGCAAGCGACATTACTGGTGTCCGGGATTGGGAGAATGTGACGCACGGCACAATCTAACGGATAATTCACCTTTGTAGCCTCGACCTGCTGGCCGAGCGGTCCTGCTGCAACCCTGGCTGGTGATGAAGCGCGTCAACTGTGCGAAGGCGCCCCGCGGACGATCCGGCGCCGGTCGACCGTATCTGACGTAGGCAAAGAGTTGCTGTGCAAGAAAGAGGCAGCGAATTTATCGAGTTGGCACTCGCATGCAAGCCGGCTGCGCGGAGCTACTCGCTGTTCGAGTTAGGAGGCTGGAACCGACAGGACCTGGACCGAATTGGGAGGTGCTTGGCTTCACCCCCGGTTTGTCACCGTCTGCCAAGGAATCAGCAATGAAAGCCATAAACGTGCTGCGGGAAATCTACACGCTCGAAAAGTAGTCGGTCTGCCGGCCCACCGCATCGCCGCCACAATGCCGGGCTGCCGCAGCTGTCGGCAGCCCAAGCCGATCTGAGAAAGCTCGGGGATGCGGGGCCAGGCAAAGCGCGGATCGACGCCGACTACGTGAATGGCGGCCAAGCGTCCGGCTGCGCTTGCGCGATTTACCGTGGTCGGATTTGAGGCTTGTGCACTGCAACAATACCGGACAAACTAACGTCGTCTCAAAGGGTGGCTGATGTCTGCGTTCGAGCGTTTGCTAGTGCCCGGCTGCACCGAATTGCCCGAGTGTCGATGCGGGAAAGAAATGCAAATTGCGAGCGTCGGCCCGCTTCCGGAAAGAAGCGACGCTCACATCAGGGTCTACCACTGCCCCGCATGCCGCCACGAGATGCGCCTTACTGTCTGGGCTTCCGATACTGCGGCCTGAACCGGCGCATTGCAGCCAACATCGACGGCAACGAGAGGGGCCGATGCCTTGGAGACTCTACTACGAGATACAATCCGTACTGCCGGCCGTGCTCTACTCCGACCGATTTGACACAAAGGAGGAGGCGCTGGAAAAGGCTTTCGAGTACTACAACAATCCGTCGCAAGGCATCTCGGTTCTTCGCCTAGACCACATCAGCGGCGAGGCGATGAACAAAGCGAAGATCGAGGAGTGGTGCCGCGAACGCCAAGCCATCACATCGTCGGGGTCCGGCTAGCCTCGGGTCTGGCTCATCGCACCAACACAGAGCTCTCGATTTTCATCACATGGTAACCCGCCAAGAGCGCCTCAACGATTTCATCCACCAAGGGACGCCACCAATTGACCGGTTGCTTCAGGTCCTATGTGAGGATCACAACGGGACTTATGTTATTCCATTCCTGTGCCGATGGCGCGATGACGCATGGCAAGACGCAAAGACCAACAGACGCATCGAAGCCGCGGTAATTGGCTGGCGGGTGCCAAACAAAACTCGACGCTGAATCGTAAAGTACTCTGCCGCGCAGGCGCCGGCCGACGATTCGACGCTGATCGATCCGTCTGAGCGCCGATTTCCTGTGGAGCGATAGCGGAAAAGTGACGAATTGTCACGCTGGCGAGCTAGTATTTGATCGGGCATATGGTGCACCTCCGAAGTCCCAGAGCCCTGTGCCGCGGCTCTTTCTTTGGGGGGCTTGGTAATAGCCAGCAGACCGCCATCTTAATTTGGACGATGCCCTGCTCTAAAGTAGCTTTGCGAGTTCACAGGGACATTACAAATGCGTTCCTCCGCTCCGATCGCCTTAGACACCGTCGCCGCGATCGGCCTAGCGATCGGCGGTGCCCTGGGTATAGCCGGCACCTTCGTAGTGGGCGCTGAACTCCGCGAGTCGCTGTGGATGATTGACGGTGTGGCTATCGTGGTGGCCACCGCGCTACTGACGGTGAAATATCTGCGGCAAGGCAACGACTGCGTAGCGGCCGGATTCTTGACGTTCACCGCCGGTGAAAGTCTGCTCTTGGCGGGCAATGCGGCGGGCCTTCAAGCCAGCGTCCCATCCTATACGGGCGGAATCGCGCTCTGGTCGGCCGCCCTCATCATGATTAGCGCTCCCAAAACATTTGGATTGTGGATGCGCCTAGCGGCGATCGTGGCCGCCGTGCTGTTTGCGGCGTCGGTAGGCCGAATCCTGTGGGGTGCTCCGCTGCTGCCGACCTCGGCGCCTCTGCCGGCTCTCGGGTATCCGTTCCTCGTCCTCACATTCGTGGGGTGGATTTGGACGCTGCTAAGACCGAAGTGAAGATCAAGAAACCCGAGTGAAGCGTGAGGCGGAAGAGGAGTGGCGCAAATGAGCGACCTGATCGAACAGGCGATCGAGAGCGACGACCGCGAGCGCGCCGCCAAAATCTTCAGTGAGTGTTTGCAGACTGAGGCATGGGTTCTGGCTTGGGCCGCTCCCATGTCCCACCGCTTCACGTCGTCGTGGACGATGGGTCATTTCGCTGGATTGCAAAGGAGGAGATGAACATGACTACGAGGATTTTGGTGGCTGCGATAATTCTTGGTCTCGCTGCAGTGCCCGCATACGCCGCACAGGAAACACAGCAGCTCTCGTGCACCGGCCAACTGATCGACACGGGCGCAGTTCCCGGGAAGCCTTCGACCTTGAAATTGAGCCTCGGTCCTAAAAAGGACGTTGCGCTCGATCTCGGCGAAGGCAGCATTAAAGCTCGGACGACAAGTGACAACGACATTCAACTTAAATTTATAACCAAGGATTTTATCGGCGAATATTTCCATTACACCGGGGACTTGTTTTTGATCTACAAGTCAGGAAAGCTTATGCACGTGACCTGTCAAAAGTAGTTAGAACAAAAATGCAATGCTCGCCTAGCGACGAGGCCCGACGCAATGCCGCCTATCTTGATTTCACAATCTTGATTAGGTCAGGAAGCGGATCAAAGCAAAAAACTCGATGCGCGCGGCGGTCACAAGAAGTCAAAAAGTGTAGTCGGCGATATTTTTTCAAAAACGCAGCGCCTGGCAGCCGAAGAAGGGGGCATGTCGAAACGACTACGCGATCGGGCCGTGCGTCGACAAAGTGCCGCGCGACTGTCCCTATTTCAACTGAGTCGAGACAGACGAGAACGTGGATTTGAGTTTTGTGCCGACACCGTTGACCACGGCGATGATGGCGACGGAGATCCCGGCGGCGATAAGGCCATATTCGATGGCCGTGGCGCCAGAGTCGTCTTTCAGGAAGGCTTTGAACGTTTGCATGACCCCGTTGGATAGCACGGCGGTTGTTATCGATTGGTTGCGGCGATCGCAAAAAAGGGAAGCCCCGGCTGGCGAAGCTCGCGGGGTAGCCGGCCGGGGCTTGGATAACAGCCGACAACTGAGGTCCCCAACTGTCCCGCAAAAACGCTAGTCGGTATCGGTGGCTTAACGCGCTGCGTTGGTCAACGAAACCTTAACGCGAATTGGAATCGCGTGTCCGCGCCCTAAGCTGCGCGGCTTGCTGAAATTTGTGTGACCGAGGAGTTATTGTGACCTGCTCGACCCATGGCGGCGGGTCACCGATGTCCAATTCGGCGGCGCCATCGTGCTCAGCGGCTCTGGCTTGGTATTCCTTAGCCATGCGCCACAACTCGCCGGCAACATCTGGGGTGCTTGAGAGCCAGGCTTGCCGCGCGCATGCTTGAGCGAGTTCAACTAAGTTTTCATACGTCCGCATAATATGCAGTCCCCGCGAGTATAGTGGTGCACGCGGGTTAAGAAACTCCGCATTGGGAGGATTCGACGCGCCGGGCGGCCGCTGGGGTTGCCAGTTAACTACCGATTTGCAGCTCGGCCGTCCGCTGGAGGGCTGCTACGTATTCAAATTCAAATTGGATGGCGACAATGGCGCCGATTATGGCGGTCACCGCGGCCCAAAACAGCAGATGTCGCATCACGAGAAATTTCTCATCGCAAAGGGAGAGCCCCGCCGCGTCGGGGCGACAGCGGGGCTCTGGGGGCGCCGAGCCATGGGGGATCGGGGAAGTGGGCTCGGCTCCAACACCCTCGCACGTCACCGCTTAGAGATTGCTTGCGGCGATCGCGGAAATTTCGTTACCGGGCCGTCAAGCGGGCCGCTGAGGAATGCGATCGCGGCGATGGCAGCGAGGCAGGCCCACACGCCGATGTGTAGCGTGGTATCGGCCACTTGGCGCCGTCTACGCCGCCAGCGGCCGATTGCGATGCGCCTGTCGGCAAGCCAGCCGTGATCGTCCGCGTCATCCGGCAGCACGCTTGATCAGCTCCCGCGCTATTCAAGCCGTCGAATTTACCGGCCGCGATGAGCGTTTCCGGTAAACCCGATGCAGACAATTTTGCATAATTCCGAGGCCAGCGCGGCCCCGCGGCATCATCGTTGTTCCACTATGCGATCGACGGCGCCGCCGTCCGGCTCGCCGTGTTCAAGCAGCGCGGCGGCAATGGCATCGATTAGATCGCGGTTGCTGTCGACCAGCTCGGCCGCCGTTACGGCGAGCTGTGCAAGTAGAACAGCGGCTTCGGTTTCGAGCGCGGCCGTCATGGTGTCGGTATCGTGCCGCGCCATCACGATTTTGCGGCATCGGCGCATGGCTTCACCAGTTCGCGGGAATTGTTCCGACGATGATTGGCCATCGTGGCGTTGCCTCCGCGTATGCGTAAGCTCGATCCCATCCGGTCGCGGCCCTCGCCGCGGCTGCTGGTCATCCTCGACGTCCTCAAGCTCGTCACGCTGGCCGACGTGCGGTCGCTGATGGAGAAACACCCGCCGAATGACCGCCGCGGTCGACCAACGTGGCGCCACGTCGTCATCCAGCTCGACGAGGCTGCCGCCGGCGGCGACGCCGCGATCGCGCTCCACATGGCCCGTTCGCTGGAGGGCGCGCCGAGTGCCTGCGGAGACGACGCCATTAGCCGTTAGCGGAATCTTAAGCATATCAAGGCAGCCTGTTTGCGGGGATCAGGGGGCACGCTCCAGAGTCGTGGAGGTGCTGATGCCAAGCTGCAGAGCCGACGAAATGCCAGACCGGCATTTCGTCACTACGCCGGCGTTGTTCGTGCTCTCGGAGGTCGACCGGGCATGCATTGAACGCCTGGTTGGTCACACGCTGGCGCGTGTTGAACGAGAATTCATTCTCCAAACGCTGCGATGTCTCAACGGGAATAGGACTCACGCTGCCGAGCGTTTGGGAATTTCCGTCCGGTCATTGCGCGACCGCCTTCGCAATTACAGAGGCCAAGGGGAATGCGTTCCCGATCCAGGGCATAGCAGTCGGGAACATTAAATCCGCAAATTTCTTGAAAGGCACCACATGGCGGAGCTCAAGGTCTGTGCGATAAAACTTGTGCACATTGGCGACACCGAGGGCGAGATAGTTGAGATGCAACACCGGGCGGCGGCCCCGGCGGTCGGTGACGTCATCGAAGTATCTGCGAACGGAATGCGTGTTCGCGCGCGCGTCACGCGCATCACTCCCCCTGCCGGCGATGACGAACATTTCACGATTGATGTCGATGAGCTGTCGAGCAGCTACCTTTGGGAAATAACGCGCGCGATGGCGCAATCCGATGATTGCGATGCCTCGTCTGACGCACCCCCGGCAATCCAACCCAAGAGACCTCATTCGGCGCTCGGGGCCACACTGGAGTTAGCGCGGCAATGCCATGCGTTGGCGCGACACGCCGTCGAGCGCCCCAACCCCGATCTGGCTGCGGCAAGGCAATTCGTGAAGCTTGCGAGCAGAGCCGGCCGGCTCGCAGCTCCCTATCTCGAAAGTCAAGAACTGCGGCGGCGCATCGTTAGCTATAAGCCGATGTCCGAGGAAGAGTGGGAAAAACTCTGGCCGTTAATATCGGAAGGATCAGAGGCGGCAAGCGAATAACGCCAGTCCATTCCAACGCTATACATTCCAGCATTATATAAGGGAGCCCACGATCATGCTTCTTTTGCATCAGCACTCAAGGCGGTTACTGTCGGCAGATCCGGCACACGCTGCTTTTGGACTGTTTGTCGCCGGATTAATAGTCTGGCTAGTTGTGCTTTACTGGGCCGCCCCTTTTGATTTTTGAACCGGTGCGGCAGGAATCCGACGTCGACGCCGCCCAACGGGGACGCTGCAGCGCCGCGCCCCCGCCGCAGCGGCCGAAATTTAAACATTATTAACCGCGTGCGCGGCTAATGACTCGGCCTTTACGGTTGTGAGGGAGAAAACCAGCATGCGCGTTTTGCTGATCGAAGACGATAGTGCCACCGCACGATCAATCGAATTGATGCTCAAGGCCGAGAGTTTCAACGTTCATACGACTGAACTCGGAGAAGAAGGTATCGACGTCGGCAAGATCTACGACTACGACATCATCCTGCTCGATCTCAACCTTCCGGATATGTCAGGCTTCGAAGTCTTGCGCAGCCTGCGCGTGTCGAAGGTCAAGACGCCCATCCTGATCCTGACGGGCTTGGCAGGCATCGAGGACAAGGTCAGAGGTCTCGGCTTCGGCGCCGACGATTATATGACCAAGCCGTTCCACAAGGACGAATTGGTAGCGCGAATGCATGCCATCATTCGCCGCTCCAAGGGACACGCTCAGTCAGTGATCGAGTGCGGCGACCTTGTCGTCAACCTGGACACCAAGATAGCCCAGATCAATGGCACGCCACTGCATCTCACCGGCAAAGAATACCAGATACTCGAACTCCTGAGCCTTCGCATGGGAATGACGCAAACCAAAGATATGGTCCTTAATCACCTCTATGGCGGTATGGACGAGCCGGAAATGAAAATCATCGATGTTTTCATCTGCAAGCTGCGGAGAAAACTTACCAATGCGTCGGGGGGCAAAGATTACATCGAAACGATCTGGGGCCGCGGCTACGTGATGCGGGAGCAGGGTCAAGCGGAGGTCAAGATTTCCGCCTAGGTCTCGTCACGTCGCTGCGCCGGTGGCGACACGGGAACGAAAAGACGAAACGAGAAAAAAGTGAACAACCGTCAGCCCGGAAGTCCAATTCGAGTCCGCAGCATTTCGAAAACCTTCTCCACGTCGTCCGAAAAAGGGACATCCTGCGCGGCATTCGCGGGGACGGTCGGCGTGTTTAATTCGGAGATCGAGCGTTTCTCATAAATTTCGCTCGCTACGGCAGGCACTTGTTCGCGCTGGTGCGAAGCACGGCTTTCGGGGATTTTCGGTTCCTCGCTTTCGGCGCCATCTGTTCCGGTTCCAACCAGCGCGCCGCTATCAAATTTTGGAAAAAGTTCATCAGCCCGCCAAGATAAGCCAACGAATTTGCCCCCCAAGGCTCTGCGTGAGCACTTCTTCTTCCTGGTCGACCAATTGAGCACTTCGGCCGCGCGTCCCTTCCCAAATTTGTGCTGACGGAATTCGAGCAAACCCTCATGGTGATGTTTCTTCACGCCAGTCGGCACAACTATAGTCACCTAATGGAGCAGTCCGCGCTGGGTGCGGCGCCTTGGCAGGTCCGCCGGGCGGAGGAATACATCGAGGCGAGCTGGCAACAGGCGATTACCCTGGAAGATGTCTGCAACATCAGCGGGGTCGGCGCTCGCGGCTTGTCCCAGTCGCTTAAAAGGAGCCGCGGCTATTCGTTTATGGAATTCGCTGACCAAAGGCGGCTACGTCATGCCCGCGAGCTGTTGCAGCATCCGGACGCCGGCACCACGGTCGCGGCCACCGCGCTGGCCTGCGGATTTACCAATCTCAGCCGTTTTGAGATCGACTATATTCTGGCATTCGGCGAGCCACCCTCCGCGACACTTCAGTCGCGACAAGGGCGCGGGCTTCACTAGGCGTTGATCAATGGATTGGCCCTTCAACGGCATCCCGTGTCGATCAACTCTCCACACCAATTCACCCACGCCGCCGGACTCCAACAACTTACAACCGCGGTCGCCGTAGTCGAAATCGATATCGGCATCAACTTGTTCCACGTCGTCGGATTGGACGAGCGCGGCGCGATCGTACTGCGCTATCAAGGCGACGATGTCGCAGATAGGTCATTCACGACCTGCCCAGCTAGTACAGTAGCTTTCGTACGACCGCATCTCCCTGAAAGCCGACATGATTTCGCCCCCTTCTGGCGGGCGCGCATGACCGTCATTCTCAGCAACAGAAAAAGTACGACCATGCTGGACAATGAAAATTACTTACCCGCCCGCAACCGGACGCCATGGAACAAGGCAAAATGATCGGTGCGAGACCCCCATTGCGACCAAAGCACGGCTCGCAGGTTGCCGGTTCGGCGGTAGATCAGCGTCGCCTTGGTCCGCCGAAGGGAATGCGTACCAAAAAGCTTTGGGTCAAGCCCGATACTGGCGATCCATTCCGCCAGAAGCCAGCTTTGGCAGTTTTGTGCTAGAGGCTGACTCTCATGCACTGCAGCAAATTCGTGCAATTGTGCAGCGCTTCGAGCCACCTTTTCGATTTCGTTTCGGAGCACCTTGATCGGCTGTGTCAGCGACAACTCAGCGCGGCTCTCAAAAGCCTCACGCGTGGTCTCCACATCGCCGTAGGTTAGGAGTATGGATGGTCGGTAGTCGCGACGATGGCTTCAACAATCCCTGGAAAGACGATATTATCTCTTCCAATCTGGGATCATCTGGGAAATATCGCATTTCGTTCAGCAACAGGATTGTAGCGATGACGCAGCAGGGATTTCTTTTGATCGCCGACATCACTGGGTACACGATGTTCCTGACGAAGTCCGAACTCGAACATGCGCAGGGTATACTGAATTCGTTGTTGAAAAGCGTCCTCACCGAGATCAAGGCGCCGCTTGCATTGTCGAATTTGCAGGGCGATGCCGTGCTCGCGTACTTGCCGGCATCGAAACTGCCGCAGTCGCAATATCCACTCGACGCCATCGAACGCATCTATTGCGGCTTTGTCGACACACTGCAGTCGATGCAGCGCAACACCACGTGCAGCTGCAATGCGTGCCAGAATATCAAGGCGCTGGACCTTAAATTCTTTCTTCATTTCGGCGAGTACGCGACGCAGACGATTGCCGGCCGCACCGAACTGCAGGGATCCGAGGTGATTCGGCTCCATCGTCTGCTGAAGAACAAGGTGACGAATGCCACCGGAATCAAGGCCTACGCGCTGGTCACAGGGGCCGCGGCTGATGCCGTCGCACTGCCCGAATTTTTTGCGGATGCGGTCCGTCATGTCGAGACGAGCGACGATTTTGGCGAGACTGTCTGTTACGTCTACGATCTCGCACCGGTATTTGCGCGATGGCGCGCGGCGCGGCGCGTCGCGGTCGCGCGCAACGAGCCGCTCTCCTTTGAATCGATGGAGTGCGATTTGCCAGTACCGCCGGCAATCGCGTGGGCCTATTTGACCGACGTTGAAAAGAAGCTACGCTGGCAGCAGGGCCTTGACGGAATGACCATGTCTGGGTTGTCCAGCGGACGCGTCGGTCCCGGTTCGATTCAGCATTGCGCCCACGGCAATGGTTCGACGCTTCACGACATCGTCGACTGGCGGCCGTTCGATTACGTCACCTATCACATCCGCACGCCCCTCGGCACCGTGGTGCGCCAGACCGCGGAGCTCACACCGCTTGCGAATGGCGGCACCCATGTGTCGCTGCGCTGTGCGCAGCCTGAGAGCAGCAACCGCGTCGCGCAAGCCGTGGTCCGGATGATGATGCCCTTGGTCGCGGCAAAACAGCTACCGCTGCAGCGCGCCTCGAAGCTTGCTCTGCAAAAGCTGGTGGCCGCCGATGTCGCGGCGGCCCGAGAACCGGCAATGCTCTAACCAACACTTCCGAAGACGAGCGACAGATCACGTCCCACGAAAAATAGCCTTGTCTCGACTGCTGCGATGCACCCTCCATTTCCGAGATGGGTCATTTCCAGACATCGCAAAACGATGGCCTCATGTCCGCCTTACCACGGTGCTCTCAACTGGTCGACGCAACACTTTATCTTGAACGCCAAGATGGAGTGTCTGATGATGGGTCAACGATATCGTCGCGGGTTTACGGCGCCAGAGAAGATGGAGTTATGGGATCGCTGGCGGCGCGGGAAATCGCTGAAAGCGATTGGGCGGGCGTTTGGTAAGCCGTCATCGTCGATTTATTTTCAAGTAGCCCCGCACGGTGGGATTCGTCCTGCCTCGCGGCGTCGCTCGCGGTTGGCCTTGACGTTCTCGGAGCGCGAGGAGATTTCCAGGGGCATAGCGGCGCATCGGTCGGCGCGATCGATGGCCCGGTTGCTGGGCCACTCGCCCTCGACGGTGAGCCGAGAAATCATTCGCAATGGCGGCTATCATCGATACCGAGCGGCGGTGGCTGATGAGAAGGCCTGGGCCCGGGCGCGTCGTCCGAAGCGTTGTAAGCTGGCGGACAATCCGCGGCTACGAGCGGCAGTGGCACGAAAGCTCAGGTTGAATTGGTCGCCCGAGCAGATAGCCGGCTGGCTCAAGAGATCGCATCCGGAAGATGAGGCTAGTCGCGTGTCACACGAGACGATCTATCGCAGCCTCTTTGTTCAAGCACGCGGCGTGCTTAAGAAGGAACTGCTTTGCCATCTTCGATCGAAGCGCACGATCCGGCGATCCAGGCCGGCCGCCCCCAACGGCGATCGACGGGGGCAAATCAAGGATATCGTGTCGATCCGTGAGCGACCGGCAGCGGTCGAGGATCGTGCGGTTCCTGGTCATTGGGAAGGCGATCTGCTGACCGGATCGAAGAACAGCTACATCGCGACCTTGGTCGAACGTCATACGCGATACGTGACTTTAGCGAAGGTGGCCAATAAGGAAACGCAGACGGTCGTTTCCGCACTCATCAAGCAGGCGAAGAAGTTACCCAATGAGCTCTATAAGTCCCTGACTTGGGACCGCGGTAAGGAACTTGCGGATCATCGACGCTTCACGTTGGCGACCAACATCGACGTTTACTTCTGCGATCCGCAAAGTCCTTGGCAACGCGGTTCCAATGAGAACACCAACGGCCTGCTGAGACAGTATTTTCCGAAAGGAACCGACCTGTCAGTGTACTCGCAAGCCCATCTGAACAGAGTGGCACGTCAGCTCAACGAACGACCACGAGAGACCTTGGGATTTGAAACTCCAGCAGACAGATTTAATGCCGGTGTTGCGTCGACCGGTTGAGCCGGCACCCCAATAACGGACATTGGGCGACGTATTCAGCTTTCTGGCCATCTGGCACAGGGGCAAGCCAATGAAATCAACGCACCTCAAGCGGGTCATTCGCAGTGAAATGCGACCAGTTGCGTCGCAAGGACGAAAGCCGAACGAAGTCTACCGGGTTCGTGAGCATCTGACCGAGGACGAGGTGGCCAAGCTGCTCGTTGCCCTCAAAGGCAATCGGCACGGTCATCGTGACTGGCTAATCGGACTTCTGATCTACCGACACGGCCTCCGGGTAAGCGAAGCCTGTGATCTGCGCTGGGACGACATCAGCCTGGCCAAACGCTCCATCATCGTGCGGCGTCTCAAGAGCAGCGACGACAGTACGCATTATCTCGAACGCGATGAACTGGCCGGCCTCAAAGCTTTACAGCGCCGCTACCCGCTCAATGGCGTCAAATCGCCCTACGTCTTCGTGAATGAGCGCGGCCATCCATTCGGCCGCATGGGCATTGGCCGAATGATCGAACGAGCCGGCGAGGCTGCCAAGCTGCCATTCCCTGTACATGTCCACATGCTGAGGCACAGCACTGGCTACGCTCTGGCCGGCAAAGGCACGGATACTCGACGCTTGCAGCACTTCCTTGGCCACGCCAGCATCACCAACACGGTGCGTTACACCGCGATGTCGCCCGAACCGTTCAAGGATATTTGGCGCGAATGAGCCTCTTCGGCATTTCATTGGATCGATAGGGCATTGAGACAGTGGCTGCCGATACTATTTATCTGGTCACGATCGGGATTATCCCGGTAATCATCGCCGTCACTTTTCACGAGGCAGCGCACGGTTTTGTGGCGCATCTGCTCGGCGACGATACGGCTTGGCGGCTTGATCGGGTCAGTTTCAATCCGTTCAAACACATCGATCCCTTTGGGACAATCTTGCTGCCTGGCCTCTTGCTAATGGCGCACTCGCCATTCCTTTTCGGCTATGCCAAGCCGGTGCCGGTCAATTTTCGGGCGCTGCGCTGGCCGAGGGCCGGCATGGTATTAGTCGCTGCTGCCGGACCCGCCACCAACATTGTACTCGCCGTTGTCGCTGCTCTGGGGTTCCACGTCATCGACTACCTACCGTCCACCATTGCGCTCTGGCTTGGCGCGAATTTAAAGAACGCGTTGATCATCAACGTGGTGTTGGCGGTGTTCAATTTATTTCCGCTGCCACCCCTCGATGGCGGTCGTATCTTGACTGGGATTCTACCGAAAGCCCTCGCTACGTCCTTCGCTAGGCTTGAACCGTTCGGTTTGATAATCCTTATCGGTCTTTTGCTTGTGCTGCCGTTGCTGAGTGCTCAGTTGGGCGTTGACCTCAGCGTCGTCTCCCGCATCCTCGCCATTTCGACGGGCGCGACAATCAAGACGATACTTTTCTTCACCGGCAACACGTAGACGCATCTACAGCCAAGTGAGCGAGGGTTGGCGCGGCTGGAGTGCTCGCCGTTCCGACGACGCGGCGCATTGCCACTTTTTGATCGAGCAAATGCGCGAGGCGCTGCGCAACAGCGTCTTGTCGGTGACGTTGACGGATGGTCGCCGGCTGATGTGGCGGAACGAGGCGGCGCTTAGACACGGCATCCGTGAATTGCGTAACGTGCGTTATGGCGGGGATGATCGCGATGATCAGCGTCGCGATGAGGCCGCCGAGTGAAGGACGCGGCGGCACGCTTATCACCGCAGCACCACCAAACAGTACCCAGCAAATGGCCCTGACGATGGCGCGCCGCAGAAACCGCCGCACGCGCCTGATTGATCGCGGGACCTGCGCCGGGCCGGCGGTCGCTTGCCCGGCGTTATTTCAAACCGCAGTCAGCTGAGCTAAACGCCCCACCGCCGTCCGTATTTGTTTGGTCCGGCGGTCTGGATCGAGCGGCGCTTGCACTTGGACTTCTTCAGTGGCGTCCCGTGCTGTGATTTCACGGGTTCGGTTGCCGAACTCGTCAAGATACCAATGACCGATTTTCATTTCGATTTTGTCGTAACTCGTGGCGTGAATTGAGTTACTGAAGCCGTGCTGCAGAAGACGCGAATTGTACTGAAGCGCGCTGTCCGAATAAGCATCGTTACTCATGACATCCCCCTTTTAACGAACCGACACCTTCAAGGTCAGCGTCAATAATGGCGTCTAGTGGGCAACACGCGGTCGCAATCAGGGCGATAAACTGCAGCCCGCGGGAAACCGCCGGCTAATTCGAGCGTTTTACTTGAGGGGTCTAGCCCCGTACCCCTGTGCTTCGCAGACCCCTGGCCCCGGTCGTCTCGGCAACAACGGCCGGGGTCGGTTTATGGGCCGGCATCGCTTGCCCGACCTGCCTGTGCGCGGAGACTGTCTAGAAAAAAAATGCCGGCTCGACCAGTTTGTAAAACTCGAATCCGAGAAAAACAATCCAAGCCATGTTGACGATCACGGCGAAAGCCAAGCCTACAACTGGCCAAATACGATGATGAGAGCGAGACACCGCGCCCGCAACCGGTGGGGGGGCCGGCACCAAGGGCAAAACAGGTACTATCGCAAACTCAGCGTCAGCACTCATGATCTCGTCCTTTTTATTCTTGTTGTCGCCCCGCTTTGCCGTAGCCCGCCCTAGCAAGTCCTAATGTGATGCAGCGCACACATTGTTACTTTCGCGAAGTGGCGCACTCCACCGAGTTCCGGGATTAACGTTACGTGCGTGGCGGGCCAGCCCGACTAATCGCTTTGCCACCGATATAATGAAAACCCCAAGCGCGATGGGCTGTCACGCTTGGGGGGCAGGTGAGACAGCGTCGAGTGTCAGGAACGGGGTGCGCCGCCTCGACGGGGTAACAGCACGCAGCGGCGTGCGATGCCACTACACGTCGAGATTAACGTTACGGGCCGGCATTGCTTGCCCGGCGCTTTCGCCTTTAGCTTACTTCGGTCTGACGGTTATGGCTGCCGTTGGGGCGGCAATGGGTGCGAGGGAGCGCGGTTTCGACGCGAAGATGAGCCGCGGGATCCATGTATTTCATCTACAATGATTTCGGCAATGGCTATTAGAAAGCCCGTCACTAGGACAATAAAGACGAAGGTTGGCCAAGGGTGCACGGTTCCCTCTCCTCTTGCCCCTGCGCTCACTCAGCCGTGGCCGTTTGGGTACTCGGCGCTAGAGTGGATGCGACAGGCAAACCCTTCGCCGCGGCGGCCTCTCGCGTCGCTTCCTTTAGCCATGCGCGAGCTAGGATAAAGCATGCGTCGCGCGCATCAGTGTTTGCTGCCTCCCGAGCCCAATTGAGGCTTTGGTCGGCCATAGCCCTAAATTCGTCAGGCGTCCGCATTACTGTGTACCTCGTTTGAGCCACCTCCAACGCAGGGTCGGCGCTCACCTACGCGCGACGGGTGGCGACCGCCGCTGCCATTTCTGCTTGCGGATGGCGTTCCGCAACAGAAAATATTTGAGGACGAATTTTCCGTCACGGGCGGGAAGCGGTCCACGGCAGGAACCGCAGGCGACCGAACGATCAATGGTCTCGTGCCCGGGCTCGCCCTTCACAACCTGATAAAGCGCATCGCAATTCGGGCAGTTGAAAATGCTTGTCTTGCGGGTTGACCTCATACGCCGCCCCCAATAACTCAACCTCTAAAGTGAAAGATATCAGGACTAAAAGGCTACTGCACGGACCGTTTCAGGAGTTTCGGCAGCTTCGCCACATTTGCTGCGGTGCGCTGGGCCTCGTCGCACGTGAACAGGCTGGCCGCAGCGCAAGGTTCGCCGCTCACCAGAGATCGATCAGAACGTGCAAAGCCACCGCGCCGAAGATGGCGAGGGGCATGACTGCGAGCGGTGCATACGTCGCCGTGTCAACGTAACTGTTGCTGCCGTCGTTCATCTGGCGTCCCCGTAGTTGCGAACCCGGCGAGGAAAAGAGCCCCGACAGCGATTACCTGCCGAGGCTCAAGTTGGGCTGTTGTAGGCGCCTCCCCTCGGGAGGCGCCCAAGCCAAGTTTGGCAGGTTTTCGGAGGCACGCAAAGTGATCGGCGCTGGTTTGAAACGAAAGAACCCCAAGCACAAAATCGCACTTGGGGTTCCTCGCAAAGTTGCCTCAAATTAGGATTTTCAGCGCAGACAGCGGGGTGTCGGGGGATGGGGAGCTGGGCTCCGTGCGACGCGGCAACGTGTGGCACTCGGCTGGATCCTTCGGCATGTGAGCGCGGAAATGCTGTACGAGGAAGCGAACCAAGCCAAGGTGCCGGTGTCGCTCGCTACGGTCTATAACACCCTGCACCAGTTCACCAACGTCGGCCTATTGCGACAAGTTGCGATCGAGGGCTCGAAGACGTACTTCGACACCAACAATTCCGAGCACCGTCACTTCTTCATCGAAGATCGCAACGACCTCGTTGATATTCCGTCGTGCGACGTTGTCCTCGGCAAGGCTCCGCAGCCGTCGAAGCGCTACGAGATCGTTCGCATAGACGTGGTCGTCAGGTTGCAGCGCACCCCCCCCAACTGGGCCGACGACTTAGTTGGGGTGTGACGCGTGTCATTTCCCGGGACTCACAGTAATCGGATGGGCGCTAATGAAGGGGAGCGCGTTGTGTCGGCAAAGGAGTTTTCGCCTTGACGAGGCGAACTTAGAGCTGACACGCCAATTGTCACTTTGATCGCTCCAACTGTGCTCGGATCTTCATGGCCTTTCGGACTAGGTCAGCGAGGTTGCGGGCGCCGATGCGCTCCATGACCCACGCCCGATGATTCTCAACTGTCTTCGGGCTGATGTTGAGGCGGATTCCGATCTCTTTGCTAGAAAGACCGGCTACGGCAAGTTCCATCACTTCGCGTTGCCGGGCTGACAGTGAGTCGAAGCGACATTGCAGTTCCTTAAGTTCAGCTGCCGCGCTTTCGCTCTGTCGGCCCTTTTCTGCCGCTCGCCGAATGCCGGCAAGCAACCGGGATTCATCGAATGGCTTTTCGATAAAATCGAATGCCCCATTCTTGATGGCGCTTACCGCCATGTCGACGTCACCATGCCCCGTGATCAGGATTACGGGCCCCGCATACGAGCGTTGACCGAGATACTGCATCAAATCAAGTCCGGACATCCCGGGCATGCGGACGTCGGAAACAATGCAGTCAAATTGCTCTCGCTGATCGAGGGCGATCAGGAAATCTGTCGCGGCCTTGAAGCAGGAGGTCCTGATGCTCTGGCGGGCCAAATAGCGTCGCAGCGCATCGAGCACGGCCTCATCATCGTCGATCAGCGCCAGGTGAATCGGATCAGTCATGCCCGGACTTCTTTGCGGTTGGCAACGTAAAGCGGATTGATGCTCCTTGCGAAGCCGCATCCAGCCAAAGTCGGCCGCCATGTGCCTCGATAATCGACTTGCATAACGGCAATCCAATGCCGAGACCGTCAGCTTTGCTGGAAGACAGCGGAAGGAATCCGCGTTCGATGTGCTCGCGCGGAAAGCCGGGACCGGAATCGATCAAGCGGACTTCGAGAAATTCATTGTCTGCCGGGTTCGCTTCGATCAGGATGGAGCCGTGGGGGGTTCCACTGTCGTCGATGGCCTCGATCGAGTTGCGCATCAGGTTGACCAGGACCTGCTCGATTTGCAGCATATCCACCATCACGGGCTGAAGGTTGGCGGCTAGGCGGAATCTCGCCGTCACACCGGCTCGGTCGAGGTCAGGCCGGCACAGTTCGATCGTCTCCTTGACAATTCGCTCGAAAGGGAATGGCGCGCGATTGCTACGATCGAGCCGTACCAGCGCGCGCAGACGTCGGATCACTTCAGCGGCCCGATCGACCTGCGCCACCGCCTTCCTTGCGGTCTGCGCGACCTCCGCGGCGTCAGCATTCCCCAAGCTTATCGCGTCGGCGACTAGGCGTGTGTAGGTTCCGGCCGCCATCAACGGCTGATTGACCTCATGCGCGACTGCGGCGGCCAGTTCACCGATACTGCCCAGCCTTGCCAGACGTGAAAGTGATTCCTGCTGCAACCGCAACTGAGAACTCCGCGCGGCGTCGCTCCGTAACCAATTCTCCCGCTACTAGCCCAGTGACGGTCAAGACGAGCATCAGGGCCTGAAAGGCAATCAGCTCTTCCCGTTGATCGGGGAAGAACTTCACTCCCAGGATCACGCCGAGTTGAGTGATCAGAATACCTGCACTGACGCCTTCGGTCCCATTGCGCACCGCCATCCATACGATTGGTAAGAAGAGAACATAGAACAGTTGGAACTCTCGTTCCTCCGTAATACCAAATACTAGTACCAGAGCGCAGACGATGGCGGCACACTGAAGCGCGGATTCGGTCGACACGGGTAGGATGCGCCGACGGCTCAACGCGAACAGTGCGAATGGGGCGAGCACCAAAATGCCGATCACGTCCCCAATCCAATAGCGCAGCGTTGCAGCCGTAAAGTCTTTGACCGTTAATAGTCCTGCCGCGATCGTCAGGCCCACGTAGCCGGACGCTACAAAGGCCGCACTGACGGCGGTAACGAGCATTAGCGCGACAAGATCCCGCATCGACGACGGGGCCGGATCAAAGCCTGTGTTGGATCGTTCCAATAAAACTAAGGCTGCTGAGTAGCCCCCGCCGATCAGCGCCACGGATAGGATCTCGATCGTCCATGGCAGAATAATGTGTCCGTTGACGAGATCAGTCAGAAATGGGGCAATAAACAGTAGCGGAATCAGTCGCAGGCCAAACACTAGGATCAGGACGAAACTCAAGCCCGTGTTGGGATTCCACGGCGTAATTCCGAAGGGGGCGTAGGGTTCGATGAAACTAACCCGGTCGAGCGCCACGTACCCAACGAGATACGCCACCCCGACAATAGCCTTGTGGGCGTCAACGATGCCGAGGAACGTCGACTTTCGTAATCGCATCGCCTGCGTCAATCTAAGCATCGCGATATTTGCCGTCTTTCCTCGCGGCGACCACCGGGGTGCCTTTCCCTAGGGAAAATCACCCAGGGGTAATCACCCAGGCATGCGTCCCGAATTGTTCGCCCATTTTCGTCGCCTATTATAATCCGGTGATCAAACGGAACCATTCCGACATCAGCGTCATAAGAGGGGGCATTGATAAGAGATGCGACACACTAACGACAAGATCGGGCTGGTGGGGCTTGCCAATGAAGGTCGCGCCAAAGCTGACCTCCAACGAGAGCCAACCTGCGATGACCGGTTCCGTATCGCGCGCCGCCTCTACCACGCGCTGTGCATTCGATACCCGGATCGCTTCATAACGTTGCTTGATTCGCGCGCCCGCGTAGTGGCGCGCAGCGATCGGCCTGGGCACGCTTAAGCTCGGTGATGAAGTATACCATCGAAATTGTGTGGCTCGGCGACGATGGCACCCACAGGGTGCTGCGCCGGTTTGCGTCGAAGGCAGTTAGTTCCGAGCTGGTTAAGGCGAAGGCGGAAATCCTATTGCGCCGGGCATTAGATGCGAACGGCTATAGAATTGCTAATCATCGCGGTGAGGAAATTTATTGCTCAAGGAAAAACTCGCGGCTTCAGAAAGCGACAAGCATCTAGGTGGCGATACCCGCAATCGCGTTGTCAAAATCCGCTTCTGCATAACTATTCTGACTCCTGTCGCATTTCCCCGCGTCAAATCGTGAGGACAGTCACCTAGGGCGAATACCTAGTAGTAGATACCTGGGCGCCCGTCCCGAATTGTTCTCGCACCATCCGCTCCTATTCTAATTGCGTGCTTGATTAAGAACCCTTTCAAGGAGTGCACCAATGACAACGACGGACGCGCACAATCAGGTTCCTAGAGTGGCCGCCGACCAGTTCACGCTGGACCGGACGCTCAAATACCTGCGCAAGTTGCGTTGGATAGGTAAGGAGCGCGAGGCTCAGAGAATACTCTGGGCGCTTAGCGACATAAGGCTGCAGCCATCCCTTTCAGATTATGAGAAGCTGGGCGCACTGCGACCGGAAAGCTTCCGGTGAGGCGTTGCGCTCGTAAAGGGCCGAGCAATCTGTCAATGCCGAGCATGCCTTCGTGCATGCTGAATGTGCTCGCAGACTAGGGCGGCAACTGCATTATTTTATAACGCTCAAACATAGAAACCTGGGCAGAGGGCGATGTCCGCTAATGGGATGGTCCGGCCGTGCTCCTGCCCCGCCAGTGATCGAAGCTGGCAAGGGGCGCGAAAGACAAGGAGAACTCCATGTCTCAACAACTCACCACCGCGGTCGCCGTAGTCGGCATCGATATCGGCAAAAACTCGTTCCACGTCGTCGGATTGGACGAGTGCGGCGCGATCGTGCTGCGCTATCAAGGCGACGATGTCGCAGATAGGTCATTCGCTACAGGGGCCATCAAGACACTCCGACCTCGCATGTCCGCTTCCCCCCTAAAGCGACTGTCGCTGGCAGAAAAGCAAAATGTAGCGAAGTGCCAAACTCGAAAGTGCTTCTCCGAGGACGTCGGGAATTTTCCGAACTGACCCGCGCTTTTTCAGTTTGAAGTTCGCAGCAATCTTTGTGCGGAGGGACACAGTCGGATTGCCTTTGCCAACCACGCCACCGATTGCTTTGCAGCCGCGAGTGCAGCCTCTCTCGAGGAATACACTCCTCCTGAGTAGTATTGGATCGGCATCCAGACACCCCGATCTTCCGCGTCGCGCCTGAACTCTTCGAATCCGTGGGTCCCGTCCGGTCGCGAGAACAAGTCAACGCATCGGTCGTGCTCAAAATTCTCTATACTGAGGAAAACTAGCCACGATTTATCAATTCGCCGCGACATCGCCAGAACCCCTTAAAGGCCGAAGAAGTTGTCCATGGTTGGGAAGCGATCCGTTCCGGCCACGCAGTTTGAAAGATAGACGGCAAGGCCCGGATCGCCGGTCCAGAGTAGGTAGCGCCGCTGACCGTATTTTGCCGTATCGCGTCTGTGCTGCTCGATGGCATTCATGGCGAAGCGGCGGGCTACGGATACCGACGGCAGCTTTACCGCGACAGCAGCGGTTGCCTTTGGTTCCGTTTTTTTCACCGATCGCGAGTTCAGTGCTGCGGCTCGGGGTCTTTGCTGCGTCCAATACGGCCTGCAGCGCGGTCTATGAGATCGATCAGGAAACTCGCTGCGGGAGATGGCGGAACGTCGGTTCTGGTCACCGTAATTATGGCCGGAGCGGAAAGTTCTTCCTTTACTGGGATCGCCGCCAGGACGCGATTGGCGAATGGCGACAGCGTCCATTGCGCTGGGGCCATCGCGAGTAGGTCGGAATGGGTGAGACACGTCAACAATGTGAGTGCCGACTGAACGCGTAGCGCCAGCGTAGGCTCCGGCAGGCCGTAGCGCCTAAAGAGAACGCCGAGTTCTTTTTCGGCCTTCGGCGTTATCGACGTCGTGACCCATTCAGCGCTGATTAGTTCCTTGAGGGACGATGCGTTCGCAAGTGGATGTTTTGATCTACACAGGACCGCGCGCCGGCCGGGCAGCAGAACCTTCTTTTGAAGAGCTCGCGGCAGTTTCAGCCCCGGATCGGGACCAACGTAGAAATCGACACCGCCATCATGAAGTCCCTGTTCAAGGGTCGGATAGAATCCCTCAATAATATGGAGGTGGAACTCCTGGGAACCTTCTCCGGAAGGGTTCCAGCACCTTAGGTAAAAGCCATAGATGGGCGGCGATTGAAAGCCCGACCGTCACCGAACCGACCGCGTTGCCTCGCAGTTGCTCGAACTCTTCCTGGGCACGACGAACATCATTCAAAATGGCCGTCGCGCGTTTTACGAACGCCTCGCCCAAGGGCGTCGCCAGCATGCCCCTCGGTCGGCGCTCGAACAGCGGCGCACCTAGTTCTCGCTCCAATTCCGACAATCCGCGCGTAAGGGTCGGCTGAGCGATGCCGAGGTGACGAGACGCAGCGCGGAGACTGCCGTGTTCGGCTATTGCCACAGCGTCGCGAAAATGGTGCAGCTTCAACGAGTACCCCTGCATCCGACTGATCTCGAACGACGCCTCGAAGCGCCGATAGCAAATTGCTATCGGAGAGGCGCAATCGCCATCTTATCATAATCATAAACTCCCTTAAAATGCGCCGCACAAAAAAAGGTCGAGCATTATTCGGCTCAAACAAGGGAGGATGGGCATGTCGCAATTCTTGTTGGTACACGGGGCGTTTCATGGTGCTTGGTGTTGGCGCAAAACCGTCGCCGAGTTAGAAAAGCGTGGCCACCGCGCAAAAGCCATCGATCTGCCGGGTCAGGGCGAGGATCGAACGCCGCTCAAGGAAGTAACCCTGGACACGATGGTCGACAGAATTATCGAGGAGATGTCGGACTTACCGGGCAAGGTCGTGTTGGTCGGGCATTCTTTGGGGGGCATTCCTATTTCGGTTACCGGCGAGAAAGTGCCTGACCGCATCAAGGCCCTGGTTTATTTGAGCGCCTTCCTGCCGCGGGACGGCGAAGCGTTACTTGACATCGAAAATCGCAATCCGAAACCAGTCGTACCGGTCAGCATGACTTTCGACGCAGACCGGATCAGCGGAACAATCATGCCCGATAAGGTTCAAGAGATCTTCTATCACGATTGCACCGATGCAGATATCGCCGATGCGAGCGCTCGTCTGCGGCCACAAGCTCTTGCGGCACTCATGACAAAGGTTCATGTGACGCCGGAGCGCTTCGGCCGTATTCCGCGGGTTTACGTGGAATGCACCGACGATCGCGCGCTCTCTATCGGTATGCAAAGGGATATGATCGCCAAGTCTCCGCCGGTTGACGTCCGAAGCCTGCCTGCAAGTCATTCTCCGTTCCTCTCGATGCCGGATAAACTCGCAGCGGCCCTGTCGGATTTGTGAGACAGGTCGACTGCGGGAAAATAGTTGAGCGCCATCTTATCTTTGTTACGACCTGCGAATTGTGGAACGAGAGCCAGGACCGGCGAATGTGGCGGTAAGGAAGATAGGTTCAATGATCAAGCCCAAGTTGCACCACGTAACCATCAAAACCAGCCATCTCGACGAGATGATTGCATGGTATTCGTTGGTGCTTGGCGTTCAGGTGCAGTTTCGGGACCAGGTCGCTGCCTGGACAACGAATGACGAGGCAAATCATCGGATCGCCTTTCTCGCTGTTCCGGGCCTGTCGGACGATGCGGAGAAAGTGAACCACAACGGGATGCATCACTGCGCGTTCGAATACGCCAGTTTTGATGATCTGATGGTGTCGTTCGATCGATTGCGCAAAGCCGGCGTGGAACCGGCATTCTGTCTTGACCACGGGTTGACGATTTCGCTCTATTATAAGGATCCCGAAGGAAATTTCGTCGAGCTGCAAAGCGACAATTTCACGGATTGGAAGCTTTCAACAGAATTTATGCGTACCTCACCGGACTTTGCTGCGAATCCTATCGGAACCTTCTTCGATCCTACGCGCGTTTATATTGAGATGAAATCCGGTGCGGATTTCAGGACGTTGCAAAAATCCATACGCGCCGGGACCTACTTGCCCGATCCGATTCCCGCTATCGGTTTGCCGACGCCATAGCGTCTGAGACCGCGGACCCCGCATGGCCGGAATCCAGGACGAACGAGCTGACGTCGTCATAGTCGGAGCCGGTCCCGTTGGCCTTGCTGCCGCAATCGAGCTCGGCCGGCGCGGCACCAGCTGCATCGTTGTCGAGCGCAATGATCGCGTTGGTTACAGTCCTCGCGCGAAAACGACGAACGTGCGGACTCGTGAACATCTGCGGCGGTGGGGGATCGCCAATACGCTAAGGCAGGCGTCGCCGATCGCACCGGACCGACCCTCGACCATCGTGTTCGCAACGCGCATGAACGGACCGTTTATTGCCCGGTTTGAGAACGCCCTGAACGGGAGTCGACAGCGCAACAATCTTTATTCCGAGGAAGCGCAATGGGTGCCGCAATACATCCTGGAAGAAGTGTTACGACAGTGTGCGCAATCGATTCCCGGAGTTTCGATTCATTTCGAGACGGAGTTTGTGTCGCTGACGCAGACTGCCGATAGCGTCGTTTCGTTAATGCGTGACGCACCGGCCGGCCGCATGGCGACAGTCCGGAGCTCCTTTCTCCTCGGCGCGGATGGCGCGCGCAGTGCGGTACGCGACGCAATCGGTGCAACGATGATTGGTGAGGGAGCCTTCTCTCGGAATTTCAGCATCATCTTCCGAGCGCCCGATCTTGCATCGCGGCATGTACACGAGCGCGCCATCATGTACTGGATGGTCAATGAAGAGGTGCCGTGCCTTCTGGGGCCGATGGACGAGGCCGGCCTTTGGTTTTTCATGGTAACTAAGCTGACGGATGACCTCGATCCTGCGACCGTCGACGCCGTCGATCTTATCCGCCGCGGTACAGGTCTGAAGGATCTCGATATCGAGATTGTCGGAACCGACTTTTGGGTCGCTCACCGGCTCGTCGCCGACAGGTATTCACGTGACCGGGTGTTTTTAGCCGGCGACGCTTGCCATTTGCATCCGCCATTCGGCGGCTTCGGGATGAATATGGGAATCGGCGACGGGGTCGATCTGGGATGGAAGATGGCCGCACGCTTGGCCGGCTGGGGTGGTCAAGATCTGCTCGCGTCCTATGAAATGGAAAGGCGCCCAGTCCACGAGCGAACGATCGCCGAAGCCGTCCACAACTTTGGGTTAACCGGAAATCAGTTGGTGCGACCGGCCTTGGAGGAGCCGGGGCTGGTCGGCGAGGCCACGCGCCGCGAGGTCGCTGACATCATCGAGGCGACGAAAATGCGCGAGTTCAAAACTCTGGGGATTGTTCTCGGGATGCGATACGAGAACTCACCGATCATCGTTGCCGATTGCAGTGAGCCGCCACCTGATCATTTTATGCTTTACGTTCCGTCGGCGCATCCGGGTTGTTTGGCTCCTCATCTTTGGCTTTCCGACGGGTCATCCCTTTACGATCATTTCGGGGAAGGTTTCACCCTGTTGGTCACCGACGGCGATCTCAAAGCAACGGATGTTCTCATCGACGCTGCGGTAAAGCGGAAGGTGCCGATGAAGGTGCTTGCGCTAGGAGATGCGCGCTTGCCCAAGCGATATGGAGCCCGTTTTGCGGTGATCCGACCTGATCAGCACGTCGCGTGGCGCGGCGACAATCTCCCGGCCGAGTGCGACAGTCTCATCGCGCGCGTGACGGGTTCAGGCGATCGAGCGACGCCGTTGCCAACCTGATCAGCGTCAGTGGGGTGGCCACAAGCGTATTACGTCTTACTTCGGCGCTGGTCTCGGCGAGACCACCCGCTATCGTGGGCACTTGCATTCATTAGCCTGCTTCGGGCATGTCCGCTTCTCCCCAATACCGATCGTCGCGCAGAAGGTCTCCGCCGATCGACGACTTCCCATTACCAAGGCCTTATTACAGGGCTTTCGGTACGGCTAGGTTCGAAGGGTCGAGCCGTAGCACACGCCTTAGGCCGCTGCCGTCGGCGCTGACAGCGGGAGCGCCACCTCACGGGTTCATTCTCTCCGAAGCCAGCCCATGTTCAGGCCCAATTGTTCGAGCTGCTCGAAAAGGTGCATAGCGATGCGAGCGTCCATGTGAAGCGCCACCGCACCACTGGTATTCGCTTGGTCCGGAATAATTGATGGCTTCACAGAATGAAGCGAGGCGGTTATTACCACGCTCGGCGGAACGGTGTTGCTCAACGCGATGTCCCACTGCTTTACAGGATCGCTGACAATCAAATGATCGCCGACAGCGATAGAAAATGGACGTGGCATGATATCGCTCCCGATTTGATTTGCACTTTTTCAGGATAGCGACGGCGGGGAGGGGGCGTCAGTGCCCTTGCACGTTATCCCCAAGCGCAATTTCAACCGCCGGCGGTTCGATCGTGTCGAGCCGCGGCCTACCATCGAGCCACATTGGACGCGCCGGAAAATGAGGAATCGCTGGCGGCCGAGGTCGAAACCCCTACCGTCGCGGCTCCTGTTGATCATCCCGGCGGCGAAGTGGCGTGAGCACCAAGCCCATCGGAACAAAACAGCCGACGTCACTGGGGTTCTTCGCGATGGTCTCGCATTGTTCAGCAATTGACGCTGTCCATCGGCAATTTGCTGCTCGGTAAGTGCCAAGCGTTGCTGAACGGCCGAGCGATCCATGCCTCACGATAGCGTGGAAGGCGGGCGCTTTCTCCGCGACGCGGATCGCCGGGTAGCCACGCCGTCCCGCAAAACGACGAGGTTTTCTAACGGGTCCGGCGCCCGCTCCCGGGGATGTGCCGTAAACAGAAGCAGGTAGGCGATCCACCGAGTGGCAGCGGCCGCGACAACGGGCGGGACCAATTCAGCCGATGGCGGCTTTTGGGCATCCGGTTACCCGCTTCGCAAGCGCCCATCTTTTACGACGCCCACTGACAAAGACCACGATTCAACCAACGGCCGTGCAAAATCATGAGTATTCAGCGCCGTGCCACTGGGGCAAGCCAACATCGTAGGGGGCATCGAACGCAACTGTCTTAGCTGGGCTCCGAGCCGTTAACCATTCATTAACCAAACATGCGCAGATTGTTAACCAATCAGAATCATCGGGCCTCGGAGCCGCTCAGTGTCGAGCCTTGTTCGCCAACGCCAATCGCTGATGTTTCGGTCGCGCTCCTATACGGCGTTCGCAATCACGCCGCAACCGCCTATCGCCGAATGGCTCGCTGACCTCGACGGGAGCCTGAAGCCCTCCGAGGGCTTTTTCGCCGGTCACCCAGTGGCGCTGGATCTCTCCGCCGTCAACCTAAGCGCAACCGCGATCGGACACCTCGTCGCCAATCTTGAGGAGCGCAACATCCACATCCTCGGCATCGAAGGGGTTGACCCAGCGAAGTGGCAAGTGGGGCTTCCTCCCGTCCTCCGCGGCGGTCGAAGCACGCGGTCCGCCGATCTGCCCGGACCAGCGCCGCCTGCCGGCTCGGCTCCGGCGGCTGTCTGTGCGGCCCCGGTTGCTGCCGGCCCGGCTCCACAAAAGCAACAATTGGCCTCGTTAATAATTGAGGATCCGGTCCGCTCCGGGCAGTCCGTGGTTTTCACCGAGGGCGATGTTACTGTTCTCGGCTCAGTGGGATCCGGCGCTGAAATCGTCGCCGGCGGATCGATTCACGTTTACGGTGCGCTGCGTGGTCGTGCGCTGGCAGGCGCTACTGGTAATGCCCGCGCCCGCATTTTTTGTCACCGTGTTGAGGCTGAACTCCTCGCAATCGATTCATACTACAAAACCGCCGATGACATCGAAGACAGCCTGCGCCGCCAGCCGGCCCAAGCTTGGCTCGAGGACGGCACGCTAAAAATTTCAGCGATGAACTAGGACAACGAAAGGCAAGAATATGGCGCAGGTCTTGGTCGTGACATCAGGCAAAGGCGGAGTCGGCAAGACGACGTCAACTGCTGCACTCGGTGCCGCTCTCGCCCATGACGGCGCGAAAGTTGTCGTCATTGATTTCGATGTCGGGCTGCGCAACCTTGACCTAGTACTGGGCGCAGAGCGACGGGTGGTCTTTGATTTGATCAACGTCATCAATGGCGTGGCAAAGCTCCCGCAAGCGCTCATTCGCGACAAGCGCCTAGAGAATCTGCACCTGCTTCCCGCATCGCAGACCCGCGACAAAGACGCGTTGACCGAGGACGGGGTCGCCAAAGTCATTGAGGAGCTGCGGACTAAATTCGACTGGATCATATGTGACAGTCCGGCCGGTATCGAACGGGGCGCAACGCTCGCGATGCGCTACGCCGATGCCGCGATCATCGTCACCAATCCAGAAGTATCGTCAGTGCGCGATTCCGACCGCATCATCGGGCTGCTTGATTCCAAGACGTTAAAGGCGGAGCGCGGCGAGCGCGTCGACAAGCACGTGTTGATCACCCGCTACGATTCGACGCGCGCCACACGGGGCGAGATGCTTTCGATTGACGACGTGCTCGAAATCCTATCGACACCGCTTCTGGGCATCGTTCCCGAAAGCAAAGAGGTGCTGCGCGCTTCCAATGTTGGATCGCCGGTGACGCTCAACAGCCCGCTGAGCGCCCCAGCCCGGGCCTACTTCGACGCCGCGCGCCGGCTCAAGGGCGAGCAGGTTCCCATGCTCGTTCCCAACGAAGCCAGAGGAATTTTCAACAGGCTATTCGCACGGAAGGCAGCATGAGCTTGCTCTATTTCTTTCGACGTGGTTCCGCGCCTATAGCGCGTGAGCGCCTACAGGTCCTCCTGGCTCACGAACGCGTCGCGTCCAGCCACCCCGACTTGCTGGGCGTTCTTCGCGAGGAGATTCTGGCAGTAATCGCCAGATATGTCTCGTTTGAGCCCGAAAGGGTTCAAATCAAGATGGATCGGGGCAAGTCCGTATCAACACTCGCGGTCGACATTGAGATTCCGAACGGTCTCCGGGCATCGGGGCTGCCCCCCGTAATGGTCAGCAAACGTTCGTACTCCCGACGCGCCGACAACGCGCTTGGAATGAACGGATAGGAGAATTGATGCGTAGTATTGCATTCCTGACGCATAAAGGCGGAGCGGGAAAAACCACCCTAGCTTCATCGCTTGCCGTGGCTGCGGCGGAGCGGGGCGAAAAGGTGATTGCACTCGACCTTGATCCTCAGGCATCGCTGCTCCGTTGGGGTACCCGTCGAGAGGCGGCACAGACGTCAAACAAGCTGGTGATCGAACCTGTTGAAGGCGAGCGCCTGCCCCGACTTCGCGCAATTCTCGATGGGCTCGCCGGCGTTGGGTTTACGCTTGCAATTTTTGATACGGCGGGAGCCGACAATGCGGCTGCCCGCTTCTTGGCGGAGGTCGCAGACCTTTGCCTCCTGCCGGCGCGCCCAACGCGCTTGGATGTGGACGCGACCGCGGCGACTTTTCGAGCCGTCTTTCTGGCAAAACGCAAAGCTGCGTTCGTCCTTAACCAATGCCCTCCGACGTACCGCAGTTCGCGGGCCAGCGATTCCGCAAAAGACTTGACGAGGCTCGGAGTTTTGGCAGAGCCGATGCTGTCGGCGCGCATGGATTTTCAGGATGCGATCAGCGCGGGTCTCGGGGTTACCGAGTACGCTCGCGAGGGTAGAGCGGCACAGGAAATCAAGTCGCTCTGGAACTGGTCTCGCGCCCAGTTTGCTGAGACCAAAAGTCAAACTCTTATCGACGGTCAACTGCGCCGACAAGCCGCCGCATAACTTGTGGGCGCGGCGCACGCCTGCACCAATTCTTAAGCGCACTATTCGTGATGTGACCCTGAGTAAATCGTTGCCGGCCAACCCTTACGACGAATGTCGAACTGAATCAGGCGCCGATTGGCGGTAGCGTTTGGCGTAGGACCGTGGCAGCCACCGCCACGGCTAGGACTTTCAGGAAAATCGCCAGCTTAAGATTCCAAACAAGCCTATCGATGAGCCGGAAAATAAGTGCGCCGACAATGCAGATGAGGAACACGTAGACTGAAGGCAAAATCATGGAAGATCCACGCAGCAATTACGCTGCCTTGGTCGAATAGACAGACCGGAGGCCGATTGACCGCCGCACGTCGTCAAGGGCCCTCTATGATCGTGGCAAAATCCACCCGCTCTTAGGTTGACGGCATCTGGCCGGCGCGCCGACCGATGCGCCGCCATCCTAATGGCATACCCACCAAACAGACAGTGTGCCAGATTGGCTATAATGGCAAGTAACGCCCCGGCGAAGTTCGCGGGACCTGCATCTGCCGTCGACGATCAGTGCGCGTCGGGCTGTCGAAACGGTTCTGAAGTCTGGCGACGCTTGACGGCGCGTGGATTTCCGGGCTGGCTCCCCGTCGCCGGCGAGTGGGCGACCCGCAAACCAGGGCTGAAAAGGCCGACATCCATGACTTTCAGCGGGTTCCGTCAGCCAGAAACCGTTCGCGCGTGTCATGACAATCCGACCGGAACTCATTTTCGATAGCGGAGACCATCACCGTCGCGGCGATAGAAGCTGGGGCACCACCATCGTCGAGGCCTGCGAGATCATCGCCGACGCCCATCTGATAATCCGGCGCAAGGCCGAGGCCGGTCTTACATCGGACTGAGCGCGCCTGCGGCAGTCGCTCGTTCGCCGGCAAGGTTTCGGCCGAGCCGTGCACGGCTTCGAATGACGAATCGACAGACCGCAGGCAGATTGACCGCCTCGCGTCGTACAGAGCACAGATCGACAAGACCTGCTTTAGGCCAGATTGATCAGCGCCGAATGAGTAAGCTGCGCCAAAATTGCGTCTGAGTTCTTCCGCGCCGAACACGCAGGTCATTTCGAGGGTAATCGCGCGATCGAGTGATAGTTCGGTGCCTAATAAATTTCCATGTGCTCGACGCAATTCGCAATTCTGAGCGATCGGAGGCAGTGTAAGTTATTGTCTATGACGCAAAATTTGGCCGGGCTTGTGCAGCCGTGTTCTTGATTTACCTTTCGGACAGGACACAATTTGTGACGACCGTCACTTAAGCAAAAAGGCCGGCAAGGTAATTTGTTAAACTGTGGGATAGTGTGGTGGGTGGCGTAATGGCTCTGCAAGACGATAAGTCGCTCGGCGGGCACGATCTCCCGCGACGTTCGGAGCCTGCGATACCGGCGACTGGGATGAACACGCGGATCGCGCGCGCGGCCGAAATTGTAGTCGCCGCGGCGGGTCTGGTATTTTTTTCGCCGATTCTTTTATTGACGGCAGTTGCGATCAAGCTTGATTCGCCGGGCCCTGTCTTTGTTCGAGAAGTGCAATTTGGACCAGAGAATCGACCGATTGAGGTCCTTAGGTTCCGGCTCGTCACCACTGGCGCATCCGGCAATCAAAGAGTTTCGCGACCTACTCGGATCGGCTACGTTCTAGAAGGTACCCGTATTGATGAAATTATAAGGCTGATCAATGTTTTACGGGGAGACACATCTTTGTTTGGACCTCGTTTGTAGGCCGGTGCACTAACCTTCGGAACGGCTCGTCGGCACTTCAGCCGCGACTGTTGGGTGACGGCGGCCACATATCAAGCTTACTCACTCCTATCGCTGCCAAACGGCAGCTTCAGAGAGGTGGGGAGCCTTCAATATCGGCCGCGGAATTGATCGTGGCTTGTGCGCTACGTGGCGGCGGGGGTGCGATTACGAATTCCCGTCGCTGCCGACAAGTAGCCACTGGCCGCAACGTTAAGGACGCGGCCTCCGAGATACCCGATCTGAAGCGACGCAACAGTTACCGATGCGATGATTACGATCACGCCGATGCTTTGGCGACTTGCAATATCACTTAAGGGTGATGGCAATGATCGCCAGCAAAGTGGCAGCGGCGTGAACGAAGACGTTGAAACGAAAACCAAGCAAAATTCGGCGAATGCGCCGGCGGCGAGAAAGACCACCATAAGCCATTCCTTCCGTCGAAAGGCGTTGCCTTCGAGAATCATCGCCCTTCCAACCCGGCTACTTAACTTCATCTGGATTGAGGTCAAACAAGTTTGCGCAACGCACTGTCGTCGACAACCTCCCACAATCAGTCGGAGATCTGCCGGGAACACGGAGAAACGCCCCGCGGAAATAGTTATTCAAAAATAATATGTGAGCGCGCCCGGATTTGTGCGGTGTATCACAATGCCTCGATCAACAAACGAACTTCGATCGCATGAACATCAAGCCTGAAAATCGAATCTGCCCAAGGATCGGTTGGCTAACGAAGCTATCATAAAGCTAGCGCACACTGCGAGCGCGTCAACGACGAAGTCGCTAAAACGTGCGTGCCGACCCGGTACGAAAAACTGCGCGATCTCAACAGCGCCGCTGAAGATCAAGAGAAGAATCACGATTGGAACGCGCCTTCGGCCGTAGCCTAGGCCGAAAGCACAACCGGTAACGGCATAAATCAAGGAATGCTCGAGGTCATGCGGCATGCCGGTTTCAGGTCGCAGCCCCGGAGGAATCACCGAGAAAGCGACGATCGCGGTCGCCAGGCTCCACGCAACAATCCGCGCTGGCAGGAATACGTTAGGTCGAAGCAAGCTGGTCACTTTTTCAGTCCGGTACCGCTTGCTTCTGCGTGCCAGTTTTGAGCACGTCGAGATCTGCCGGATCGATGTCTGCAAGGGTCTGTTCGATGAAGATCTTTGCGGCAGATGAGGCTGCGTTGTAGGCCTCGGCGATTGCAGATTTCTGCTTCAGAGCTAAAAGATGATGAATATCTCGGCTGACAAACTGACGCATTTCAAGATCGTCGAAGTGGTCGGACTGTACCGCCATGCGGAGTCGTATTGGCACCAAATCTTGCTCGCTCGGTCCGGTGTAATAGGACACCTTCAACAACTCAGTAGCGTCAAGGCCCAGCGACGGAAAGCGGGAGGCGAGACCGGCGAGGAGCAGCCACGCGCTCGATAGGTGGGGCGAATCATGGAGCGCACGATCGAGACTTGCACGTGCGCGCGGCAATGTTCCTGTAGGGTCTTCGTTTCCACTTACAGCCTGTTTGCTCCATAAAAGATCCGCGTAAGTAAAGGCGGAACTCAGCCCACAGATCGCCACGAATGGTGCCGATTGAAGCCGCCAAATAAGCGGCGCCACGTTTTTCGGCAGCCGCGCGGGCGGAGGCGATATCGGTTGGCAGCCGATCAATACGTGGCCGGACTAGTTCGGCCGCCAACAGCCACACGCATTGCAGACTCAGCAGTCCTGCAAACAACAAAGCCGCCAGGCGAAATGCAACGTGAGATCGAACATCTATCCCTGGCGCACGATTGAGCATCGTCATAGGAAGCCCATCTGATCACCCTCCAACACCAAACAGGTCAATCGACCTGTTGCATAAGCGCCGGTATCGATGTTGATGCGATTGGGGCGAATTTCCGGTTCGCCTGCCGGAGTATGGCCATGCACCACAATCTTACCAAAATCCCCTTCGTGCAAAAGAAAGTCCTCACGAATCCAAAGGAGGTCATGCTGGGATTGCATTTGCAGAGGAACGCCGGGCCGCACGCCTGCGTGCGCGAAAAAAAAGTCGCCACACGAATACGAAAGTGCAAGGTTCCCCAGAAGCCGACGATGGCTGTCGGGCATGGAGTGACCAAGCGTAATTGCCAGCCGACGCTGCGATTGCGAGTCGAGGCGGCGGGCGGGGGTTACACCATAAGAAACGATCGTATCGAGGCCGCCTACGTTCTTCCACTCGGATAACACGGTAGGGTCGCTTAGGAACCGCAACGCATACTCTTCATGGTTACCCTTGAGCAACACTAAGTCATGACCTTTCTGGCGCCCGATCAGCAAGTCGAGAACCTCCCGCGAGTTCGGACCCCGATCAATATAGTCGCCGAGGAAGACCTGGACTACCTCGGAGATCGGTCGCAGCCTGAGATCGTCGTCAATGCGGGCGAGGAGCGCGGACAAGAGATCTGCGCGGCCGTGGACGTCGCCGACAGCATAAATACGCCTGCCAGCGGGGAGGTGAGGCCTCTCTATCACTGGCGGTGACGTCAGCACTTTCCACACCAAGACGGTCTCCTGTCCGCTCGATAATCCGCATTTCTCAACGAGACATCTTAGATATGAAGTCAATGCCAAATAAACAATTCCCCGCCCGTAACCGGCGCTTTTGACTTGATTTGCGTTACCGGAGCGAACGTAATCGCTGCACGGGAGTCGCAAGCGTTCTCCCAACAGTTGCGAACAGCAATGCGTCGAACTTCAAAGGTCTATTTGCTGGCCACAATGATTGCGGTGGTGTGCTGGGCTTCAGTCTCGGAAGCCTCTTTTTTCGGGCTGCCGCGCGCGCCCAAGTACCAGTTGCGCCTATTGGCTTCGATAGTCCTTGCTGCCTCCCATTGGGCATTCTCGGTTTTACCCACGGTACCCGGAGGATTGCGAAGTTCACGGAATTGACTTTCGTCGTCGCAGTATTGCGTTGACTTCCCGAGCGCTGGGATGACCTCAATCGTGTCAATCATCAGATTAGTTGAGGCATCATTGCTGCAGTGTCCCCCCGGTAATGGAGTGACCGGAGTGGCTAGCACTACTTTGGCAGATCGCAAAAAATAATAGGCGTGATGGGATTCCCAAATCATTTTTTCTGTAACTCATGGGTGGTCGGCTTTTGGAGGGCCGACCATGAGGAACACCCGATCGGATTGGGAAGACGAACTTGCACACTGGCTCAAACCTTTCCTGGTGCGTTTGGGTCATAAGGCGCGGCAGCGAATGTGCCCGCTTTACGTGGCGGGGCTGATCGGCCCTGGTGAACGCAAGAGCATTCTGCCAATGGCCGAGCGACTTGCGCCAGGCAACTATGATCAGCTGCATCATTTTGTTGCTGCCGGCGTCTGGGATGCGGCGCCACTGGAGACGGAACTGCTCGTTCAAGCCGACCATCTGGTCGGCGGCAGCGATGCGGTGTTGGTGATCGACGACACTGCGGTGCCGAAGAAGGGCAAGCACTCGGTAGGTGTCGCTGCGCAATATGCTTCAGCGCTGGGCAAAACCGCCAATTGCCAGACGCTGGTATCACTGACGCTGGCACGAGGTGAAGTGCCGGTGATGCTGGCCTTACGCCTTTTTCTTCCAGACAGTTGGACGGGCGACCGGATGCGTTTAAAGCGAGCGGGCGTTCCAGTCGAATGCCGAACTGCCCGTACCAAGCCAGAGATCGCCCTCGCTGAGATCGATCGCGTGATGGCGGCCGGGGTACGCTTCGGCTGTGTGCTGGCGGATGCCGGTTACGGGCTGAGCGCGCCGTTCCGCCAGGGGCTAACGGCCCGCAAGCTTGCTTGGGCGGTCGGCATCCCTCGTCACCTCAAGATGTATCCTGTCGACGTGCGGCTGATCTGGCCCGTTGCCAAGCGCGGCCGCCCGCGCCGGCGGCATGTCCCAGATATTCTATCGATACCGGCCGAAGGCATGCTGGCCAATGCCAAGTGGCAAACTGTGAGCTGGCGAACCGGGACGAAAGGCAAGCTCAAAGCCCGCTTTGCCGCTGTCCGCGTCCGCACAGCCGACGGACCACCGCAGCGGATCAGGGACAAGGGTCAGCAACATCTGCCGGGCGACGAAGCCTGGCTTATCGGCGAACACCGCACCTCAGGCGAGAGGAAATACTACCTCGCCAATCTGCCTGCCGCGACCAGCCTGCGCACCTTGGCCGCAGCCATCAAGGCGCGATGGATTTGTGAACAGGCCCATCAACAACTGAAAGAGGAACTCGGCCTCGACCACTTCGAGGGCCGATCCTGGCTAGGCCTTCACCGTCATGCGCTCATGACCATGATCGCCTTCGCCTTCCTTCAGCATCGTCGCCTCAAAAAAGTGAGGCGGGGAAAAAACAATCAACGGACCACCGCCTCAACCAAGCTTGCCAGCCGTGCGTCACGCCATCGTCGCGCTCATTGCTCGACCGCCACCTCAACGTTGCCCGAACTGTCGAAGATGGATCTGCGCAAAGACGCAGCGTGAATAATCTGCCAAAGTAGTGCTAGGGCACGCCAGATCGAATCCGAGACGAGCGGCTATGTGCTAAGTTTCCAACATCATTGCGGCGGCTGACCGTAGACTGATGAGGCAGCCGACAGCGCCGTCTAGTGCAAGGCTGTTATCAGTGACGGCTCGGCGAGTTTGTTGACAAACACGCGAGGCGGATCAGCAACAAGCCTCGCCGCCATATGGCTCCCGTGTCGATATTCGCTATTACTGCCGTATACCCTCGACGGCGAAGGAGCGAAATATCGTGTACTTTTCGCCGATTTTTCGGATTTCGTCGTAGTCAGGCCCCTTGCGCCATGCCGCTATTTGTTCGGTGCTATCCCAAACCTGGATAACAACTCGCTTAGGCGGGTGTCCTTCGAGCGGAATTACGTCGAAACTTGCAGCAAGAATTCTGCCGCCTGCTTTCTCGATGCTCGCTTGAGCTCTTGGGGCATACTCATTGGCATAGCCGCTTAGCTCACTCACGGCGATTTCGGTTACAATATAGACTGGGGATTTAGCCTGCGCGTGCAAGACCTGCACTGCGGCACCGCCGGCCCCAATTCCTAACACTACGGCTAACGCCGCCGCATAATGGTTCGCATCGGTGTTGCTCCCGGTGATGAGAAACCGCATATTAGCACTCCACCGCGGTTGCACTAGAGCGCAGGCGCAAGCCTCTGGTCGCCGATACACGACCTCAGTAGTCTTGACGGTCGATTCGTCGTCAAGAGATTTCATGCCGTCGGACGCCTACAATGAAGCGATTGACCGGGCCGCGCTGATGCTGCTCGCCGCTCTACGCGATCATGTCAAGCCGCAGTTTTCATCGGTTCAGCTGGAAACAATACGGCGGCGCGGCGGACTGTTTGAAAGTGCTCAAGCGGTCGGGGAAAGGAACGTCCGTGTCGTCTTCGCCGACATACGCGAGCGCGCTACGGCGATGCTGGCGGCGGAGCTGAAACGATCGGGTGCCGCCGCCGATGTTGCGGCCGAGATGGACCGAGTTCTGCAGCGTCTCCTGACGACCGTCGAGCAGGCATTTGGCGGGCACTGATCGTGAGATCCTCGCATCACCCGCCTCTAGCTGGGGTAGTGACACAAACGCATTGTACGAGCCGACGTTCGTTGTTGTAAGGCGCTCGCACCATTTGGCCGCTGGCCGTTGTAAAGCCTTAAGCTACGGCCTTTTTGGCCGGGGGCGTGGAGAACGCCGAATTCCGGGACGACGCGGAATAGCGCCCCGGGCCGTGGCGCGAGGCATCTACCCTAACGCAACAGTCACCGCGGCGAGGCTTGAAGTACCGTCGTTGAGGAGTTGTTCGTCTGCGTGATTTGCCTGTGGCCTAAATGACGTTGGCCGTGTCTTGGATTGATCTGGTCGTGGGCGGGTGAGTTTCGAGCCACAACAAGCGCGCTGTGACCGTCGGATCAATTCCGGAATTCCGCCACCATGCAACTTCATCGCCACAGCGGTGGACCTCGCGATGATGCCCGCGGCACAGGGGCACGGTGAATTCATCGCTGACCTTGCGTCCGAGCGCTGGGTGCTGCGCGTACCGTAGATGATGGGCGTCCGCGGGTCGTCGGCTGCATATCAGACAAGGCTGCCTGGCAACCGATTTCAGGTGGACCCTGTCCCGAACTCGCCGGGGCTCCGGGATGGCCAGCAGACTTTTGTTGATCACTTCGGCTCGAGTCCGATACTTTGGCGTATCCTTATTCGGGACCGCTGGAGGCGACGCGGGCGGCCCAGCCATTTCGGGGGGGTCTCGAGCGGGAGTATCTAAGCGTGCCAGTCTTGCGCGGAAGGCCTCCTCCACTCGCTCGGCTGCCGTCAGTCTGTTCTTCTCGCTCAGCCATTGATGCGCCCATATTGCGGCGTCGTCACCGCCGGTGAGATCGTTGATTTGAGCAATGAGCCGATCACGTAATTCGCCGGACGCTTCTGGTCCAAGGGTTTGCTTTGCGGACTGCGAAACGGTCTTTGCATTGCGGCTGAGACCCGCTCGCGGAGCATAATTTTGCTGACCACCGCCTGGCTGACCGTTGCCACGACCATTCGTCTGGTCCGGTCCTGACGTCCTGTTCGTTGGGGCAGAGAGGTCGGGCGCATCGAGGTCATCCTCGCCGGCAATACCTACAAGCGTGAAGAGAGCATAGCGTCGAGCGTACGTCAGTGCCGCGCCCATACGGTGCGGGGTCGCAGTCTCGCTGATCGGGCAGACCGGCCAGTCCGAGGCGATCCACTCGCCCGACGCATGCGCGAGAACCGTGGTGAGGTTAACGATGCCGCCGGCTTGGTCGATCGAGGTTGTCTGCACAATGGCGATCTCATGTTGGCCGAGGATCTTGCGCACGATATCGAGCCCGCTTGAAAGTGGCGCATAGCGAAACGTCTGTTCCTTGCCGCCTCGGCCCTCCGCGCGGATGGTCGCAACAAGAGACTTCTCCGGGTTAACGAGCTCGCCTTGGGCCTTGGCGAGGGCGGCCGCCAACGTTCCAATCGATGGACTAGACCGCTGCATGGCCGCTCTCGGTATTGAGCAGATCAAAACTGATGGCGCCCGATTTCGAGCGCTTAGCTCGGAGGCCATAGCCGATCGCCTGATGCGCATGAGCGGGCACCAAGCTCTTGAGTTCGGCCTTGGCCTGTTCATGCTCCAGATGTGCTGACTGGGTCCGCGAAAAGACCGCAGCAAACTCCGCCCAAGCGTTCGACGAGCTCATGTCGACGATCCTCATCGCCTCAATACGCGGCTTCGGCGGCTCGACTCCGAATAAAGTCGGTGGCTCACCACTTTCGACGCAGCGCCAGAACTTTCGCTCGGCTGTGACGATGAGGTGTTGGTAAAGCGGATCGGCATGAGTCTTAACTTCAACCCACTTCCCGCCGCCCGTAATCACTGAGAGAACCGCACTGCGGGCAGCGACGACCCACATATTGTGCTGCAGTTGGGGCATGTACTTTTCTGCGGCTGCCTCTTCCGAAAAAGACCACGGCAGCATGAATTTGGCCTCGAATACGGCGCCGCTCAACTCGACGCGGCCGTCTAAGGTAGCCGCCATCCAAGGGAGACCCGGGTGTTTAATGTGCTGCTGAACGTCCGTCACAACCTTGCCGGTATTGGCTTGGTACCAGAGCCGGTTTAAGTCCTCGGTGACCGCCCCAAGCTGGACGAGAAGGTTACCGGAAAGGTCTTCTGGCTTAACCTCACCGCGCTTTTCCCGCCATAGCCGCAGCAGAGCGGCTTCGTCGTCGCCCATAATGATCCGGGCATCCGATCCACCGACGAAGGTCCGCCTATTCCGGGAATCGGTTATGCTGTTGGTTAATTCGGCTATCCCGTTGGTTAATGCTGTCATTTGCCACTCCTTGTGTGAGGGTTCATGGTGCCGGTCTTAGGTCCAGATCAACATAAATTATTGATGCGCCATTTCTCACAATGTGTCAACAAAAATTGTTGATCCAATGACGCCGGCCCAGTGTCGAGCCGCCCGTTCGTTCTTGGAGATGTCTCAGTCGCAGCTCGCGAAAGCGGCAGGGCTAGGGCTTTCGACGGTCGTCGATTTTGAGAAGGGACGGCGACAGGTTTCTGGTGAAGCGATCAATGCGCTCCGGACCGCGCTGGAGCTTGCGGGCATAGTGTTCATCGCCGAAAACGGGGGAGGGCTAGGTGTCCGTTTCAGGACGAAGTCGAGGCGGAAGTAATTTGGTGGGGAGCAGGCGGTTTACATCATCGAGGCGGCGCCGAGCCCGCCAGTCCGCCCGAGATTTTTAGATTGAAGACGAAGACAATGTCGCCCGCAAAGGGCACTTAACCTCGTCGGACAGGAGGGGCGGTTAACCTTCGTCGAATAAGCGGGTTGTGCAGCGATCTATTATTCAACCAGGATTATAGCATTTGATATTATTGAGCTTTTCCTGAAAAAGGTTGATTGTTTACCAGGAAAAGTTGCGGCTCAACGAACGTGAATGTTGTCGAGCAAGGCTTTGTGAAAGACGTCGGGCGCTTGGATCTGCGGCGCATGTCCGAGTTCGGGAAACTCGACGAGCAGGGCGTGTGGAAAGCGGCTCGCGGCCTCTTTCGCCAGCATTGGATAGTTTCCCAAAGTCGGGCGAACGGCGGGCGGCGCCAGATTTTTTCCGACCGCCGTCGTGTCCTTATCGCCGATCAGCAGCAGCACAGGCGCCGAAATTTTCTCGAACTCGTAGAACACCGGCTGCGTGAGCGCCATGTCGTCGACCAATGCTCCGTTCCAGGCGACGATGTCGTGACCGGGGCCGCGATAAAGCCCGGCCAACATCTGCACCCAGCGCTCGTATTTCGGATCCCATGTTCCGACATAATAAGTAACGCGCTGATAGTCGCGTATGCTGTCGGCGGTTGTCTTTAGTTCGGTCTGGTACCAGGCATCGACGCTTTGCCAGGGCACGCCCTTCGCTTTCCAATCCTCGAGCCCGATCGGATTGACGAGCACGAGCATATCCACATCGCCGGGGAAGGTGAGGGCGTAACGCATGCCTAGCATGCCGCCGATCGAATGCCCCATGAAGATCGCATGGCCTATTCCGAGCGAGCCCAGCAGAGCATGGGTATTTCCGGCAAGCTGCTGGAAACTGTACTGATAGTGTGCCGGTTTGGTCGATTTGCAAAAACCGATTTGATCGACGGCGATCACGCGGTAGCCCGCTTCACTCAGGACGGCGATGGCGTCCTGCCAGGTCGCCGCGCAGAAATTCTTGCCGTGGAACAGCACGACGGTCTTACCATTCGCCGCCGCCGCCGGTTTCACGTCCATGTACGCCATGCGGAGCATTTCTCCCTGGGACGTGAAGGAGAAATATGAAACCGGCCAAGGATATTCGAAGCCTTGCAGCTCCGGCCCATAGGCCGGTTCGTCGCCGGCGGCGCGTGCGGGAGAGGCCGCGCCGGCCGCTGCGGCGATACCGAGACATAGCGCCAAAACAATCGTGGCTAAGCGCATGATGCGATCTTCCGAGTGAAGTTCTTGGCTCGCGGCGGCCGGGCACGGCATATTATCGTGTAAATGCGGCCGGCGCTTTGCCGGAGCCGCGTGGTCCCAAAAATTCTTGTTTGGACACGGCTGTCGAAGCTGTCAGCCCCCCGTAAGTATCGGAAGTAAAACGTGTTCAGGTTTTCGCTTCGGCTTGGGTCGCCAAGCCGGCCCGAGCCATGCTAGGGGAAGTGTCGGGTGGTCAGCGTTGAGGGGAGCCCTTCGGATTATGGCGGAAGCTGGCGGGGTGGGTAGGGGTGTTCCGTTGAAAATCGGTGTGATCGGCGTCGGCGTCATGGGCAGCAACCATGCACGCGTCTTGTCGGAAATGGCCGGCATTGAACTGGTCGGCGTTGTCGACCCCGAACGCAAGCAAAGAGAGTTTGTCTCCCGCAATCTGGGCTGTGCCGAATTCGGCGATTTCAAATCGCTGCTGGCCAGCGGTGTCGATGCGGTGACCATTGCCGCGCCGACCCATCTGCACCACGATCTGGCGCTGGCGTGCATTTCCGCCGGCGTGCATGTCATGGTCGAAAAGCCGATCGCTCCAACAGTGGAGGAGGGCCGCGCCATCGTCTCCGCCGCCCACCACGCCGGCGTCACTCTCATGGTCGGCCACGTCGAACGCTTCAATCCGGCGGTCGAGTCGATCAAGCGGGCGATCAAGAACCAGGACATTCTTTCGATCGCCATTACCCGGGTTGGTCCATTCCCGCCGCGCATGTCGAATGTCGGAGTCGTCATCGACCTCGCGGTTCACGATATCGACCTGATCCGCTGGTTTACCGATTCGGAGATCGTTGAAATCCAACCGCAATTGTCGAGCGCGGTAGCGGAGCGCGAGGACATCGCGCTGTTGCAGTTCCGGACCGCTTCGGGCGTGCTCGCACATATCAACACCAACTGGCTCACACCATTCAAGGCGCGCACCATCCACGTCGCCACCCGCGACAAGTATTTGATCGGCGATCTGTTGACGCTTCAGGTCACGGAATGCTTCGGCTTCCAGCCGGACGGCAGCTATTCGATGCGCCATCTGTCGGTCGGCTATGCCGAGCCGTTGCGTGCGGAGCTGCTCGCCTTCGCCAACGCCATTCGTACCGGCCGCAAACCTCCGGTCACCGGAGAAGAGGGCGTCGCCAGCCTCGAAGTCGCCATCCGTTGCCTCGATAAACGCACGGAGCCTTCCGCAGTGGTGCAGCGCAAGGGACCGCGGCGCGTCGTCGGGTAAGCAGCCCGTCGCCGCGGGATCGATTTGGAATCAAACCGGAACTTTGACATGAATCAGCATGCCCGCCTCGACGAGCGGCCGATCCCGTTCATCGACGTTGCGGCGCAACGCCGGCGTCTTGGTCGTGCCATCGACGATGCGGTCGCTCGCGTGTTGGCGCATTGCCAGTTCATCCAGGGACCGGAAGTGCGCGCCCTCGAAGCCGAGCTTGCGGCGTTCTGCGGCGCGCGCCATGCGATCTCCTGTTCGAGCGGCACCGACGCGCTTTTTCTCGTGCTGATGGCGTGGGAGATCGGCCCGGGCGATGCGGTGATCTGTCCCGCTTTCACTTTTTGCGCGACCGCCGAAGTCGTGGCGCTCCGCGGCGCGACGCCTGTCATGGCCGACGTGGACGCGGAGACGTTCAATCTCGATCCGGCGAGCCTGGAGCGGGCGGTCGCGACTGCAAAGAAGCTGGGGCTTAAGCCTCGCGCCATCATACCGGTCGA
This sequence comes from uncultured Alphaproteobacteria bacterium, assembly GCA_963829465.1. Classification (GTDB taxonomy): domain Bacteria; phylum Pseudomonadota; class Alphaproteobacteria; order Rhizobiales; family Xanthobacteraceae; genus BOG-931. The sequence continues at coordinate 58,872 of CAWHJE010000012.1, read as the reverse complement.
CCTGTTCGGGCTGCCGGCCGATCACGACGGCATTGCAGCGGTCGCGGCCGCGCACGATCTGCTGGTTCTCGACGATGCGGCGCAGTCTTTTGGCGCCACCTATCGCGGCCGCAAGCTTGGCGCGCTCGCCCCGGCGACCGCGACAAGCTTCTTCCCCGCGAAGCCGCTCGGCTGCTATGGCGACGGCGGTGCGATCCTGACAGACGACGACGATTTGGCGGTGCGGCTGAAAAGTCTCCGCGTGCACGGCGAGGGTACCGACAAATACGATGCTGCGCGGATCGGCATCACCGGTCGTCTCGATACCATCCAGGCGGCGGTGCTGCTGGAGAAGCTCAAGATTTTTCCCGATGAGATCGTTGCGCGCAATGCGGCGGCGCAACGCTACGCGTCGGGGCTTGAGGGCGTCGCGAAGTTGCCCCGCGTCGGCAATGAATTGACGTCAGTCTGGGCGCAATACACCATCCGGCTCGTGCCGGGACGGCGGGATGCGCTTGCAGCCACGCTTAAGGAAGAGGGCATACCGACGGCGATCTATTACGCCAAACCGCTGCATCGCCAGGCTGCCTATCGTAAGTTCCCGGTGGTCGATGGCGGTTTGCCGGTAAGCGAGAGGCTGGCCGAGGAAGTGATCAGCCTGCCGATGCACGCCTATCTTGACGAGCCAGTCCAGGATCGCATCGTTGCGGCTGTTCGTCGGGCACTGACGGGCTCCCCGTAATTGCCCGTCGTTGCGGACTTTCTGCTTCGCAGCGATCCGGCATGACGAACGAGACGGTAATCCGTGGCTAAGGCGACCATGATCGAGCGGATTCTCACCGTCGGCGGCTATACGCTGCTTTCTCGCCTTACCGGATTTCTTCGCGACATCATGCTGGCTGCGATCCTCGGCGCCGGGCCGGTCGCCGACGCGTTTTTCGTCGCCTTCCGCTTGCCCAATCACTTCCGCGCCATCTTCGCCGAAGGCGCGTTCAACGCTGCCTTCATTCCGGCCTATGCGCGCATTCGCACCCAGGGCGGAGCTTCCTCGGCCAGCCTGTTCGGCGACCGTATCTTCACGCTGCTGATCGCAACGCAGGTCGTGCTGCTCGCGCTTGCGCTCCTTTTCACGCCGCAAGCCATCGATCTGCTCGCGCCCGGTTTCTCGCGCGAGCCGCGACAGTTCGAACTCGCGGTCTCTCTGACGCGCATCACGTTTCCTTATCTCCTGCTCATCACGCTGGTGACGTTGTGGGGCGGCATCCTCAACGCGCTGCATCGTTTCGCGGCGGCGGCGGCGGCGCCGATCCTGCTTAACGTGGCGATGATGGCCACGCTCGCCTGGTCGGGCCTGTTCGGCGGCGCCGGCTACGCCGCGGCGTGGGGCGTGCTGATCTCGGGCGTGCTGCAGGCAGCGCTGGTCGGCGGCGACACGTGGCGCGCCGGTGCGTTCACCTCGTTCCGCGCGCTTCGCCTGGACGATGACGTGCGCCGCTTCTTTCGGGCTTTGGTGCCGGCGACGATCGGCTCCGCGGGCACGCAGCTCGCGTTATTTGCCGATACCATCATTGCCAGCTTTTTGGCGACCGGTGCGATCTCGGCGCTCTACTACGCCGACCGGATCGATCAGTTGCCGATCGGCGTCATCGGCATTGCCGTCGGCACGGTGCTGTTGCCGGAAATGACGCACCGGATTGCGGCAGGCGACGACGCCGGCGCCCGTTCGGCGCAGAATAGGGCGATCGAATTCGCGCTGTTGCTCGCAATTCCCTGCATCGTCGCCTTCCTGGTGGTGCCGGAAGTCATCATGCGCGGCTTGTTCATGCGCGGCCGTTTCACGGCCGGGGACGCGCATTCGGCGGCCATAACGCTGATGGCCTATACCGGCGGTCTCATTCCCTTCGTTCTCATTCGCAGCGTCGTCGCCCCCTTCCTTGCCCGGGGCGACACCTTCACGCCGATGAAGGCGGCCCTGATCGGCACCGCCGTCAATATCGCTTTCAAGGTCGCGCTGATGGGCCCGCTGGCGCAGGTCGGGCTCGCCCTTGCCACGACGATCGGCGCCTGGATCAATTTCGTGCTGGTTCTCTTCTGGGCGGCCCGCGCCGGCCACATCGCTGCCGACGCCACGCTCAAATCCTCCCTGGTCAAGCTGGCCGGGGCCGGAGCTCGCGATGACGCTGGTGCTGCTCGTCTCGGTGCCGATTGTCACAAACATGTTGTCGTCGGTCTCTAGGTTCCGCAACGAGTTGGAACTGCTCGTGCTGGCGTTGATTGGCGGCGTGGTTTACGGAGCGCTCGTGCTCGCGCTGTTTGGACGCCGGTGGCTGTCGCTGTTGCGGGCGCGCGCTCCAAGCACGCCGGCCGCTTCAGTCGAAGAGCTCGAAGCTACCTCAGTCCGCCAGGCGGCGCCGACACCTAAGTAAACGCTCCAAGAGCAAACGCTACAAGAGCGAACGCGGAGATCTTGATGCGTGTAACCATGATCGGCGCCGGCTATGTGGGTCTCGTTTCCGGGGCCTGCTTTGCCGATTTTGGTCATCACGTCACCTGCGTCGACAAGGACCCGGCGCGGATCGAGGCGCTTAATCGCGGCGAGATCCCGATCTTCGAGCCCGGCCTCGCCGAGCTTGTGGAAGCCAATGTCCGCCAAGGCCGGCTGGCTTTCGCCGGCAAGGTGGTCGGCGTCGCCGAGGCCGATGCGGTGATGATCGCGGTTGGGACCCCGTCGCGGCGCGGCGACGGTCACGCCGATCTGAGCTTTGTGTTCGAGGCGGTGCGCGAGATCGCCCCGCTAGTGTCGCGCACGGCGATCGTGGTCACCAAGTCCACCGTACCCGTCGGCACCGGCGACGAGATCGAGCGCATCCTGCGCGAGAAGCGTCCCGACGCGGAGATGCAGGTCGTCTCCAATCCGGAATTTCTGCGCGAGGGTGCCGCCATCCAGGACTTCAAGCATCCTGACCGCATCGTGGTCGGCACCGACGACGCGCGGGCGCGCACCGTGCTGGCCGAACTGTACCGGCCACTTTATCTGAACGCCGCGCCGATTCTTTACGTGAGCCGCCACACCGCGGAACTGATCAAATACGCGTCCAACGCCTTTCTCGCCACCAAGATCACATTCATCAATGAGATCGCCGACTTGTGCGAGCAGGCCGGCGCCGACGTGCAGGACGTGGCGCGCGGCATGGGGCTCGACAACCGCATCGGCGGCAAGTTCCTGCATGCCGGTCCGGGCTTCGGCGGTTCGTGCTTCCCGAAAGACGCGACCGCTTTGCTCAAGACCGCACACGATCACGGGGTGCCGTTGCGCATCGTCGAAACGGTCGCCGCCGTCAACGAGCAACGCAAGCGCGCGATGGCGCGAAAAGTCGTCGCCGCCCTCGACGGCTCGATCCGCGGCAAGACCGTGGCGGTGCTTGGTCTGACATTCAAGCCGAACACGGACGACACCCGGGATTCGCCGGCGATCCCGCTGATCACGGCGCTGCACGACCTCGGGGCCACGGTGCGGAGCTACGATCCGGCCGGCATGGAGCAGGCGAAGCCGAAGCATCCCGACGTTATCTACTGCAGCAGCGCCTACGAAGCGGCGGAAGGCGCCGAGGCCGTGGTGATCGCCACCGAATGGGAGCAGTTCCGTGCGCTCGACCTCGAACGGCTGCGGCTCATCATGGCCCGGCCGGTGATCGTCGATCTGCGCAACATCTACCCCGCGGAGGATATGAAACGGGCGAATTTCCGCTATCTCACCGTTGGGCGCCCTGCTGCAGAGCGGTCCACGGAAGCCGCAATGCCGCGACGCCGCAAGGCGGCGAACGCGAAATCCGCCGGCAAAGAACTAGCCGAGGCGCAGTAAGCGCCGCCAGAACCGGCTTCCGGCCACCTTACCGCAATCCGGACAATTCTATCTGATTGCGAAAATCAATTTTGCAAAGTTTGAGCGACACTGTCGGGTGGCGTGCCGTCAGGGCCGTGGCCTCCGGCACATCGAGAAACGTTATTTCGGGTATTGCCGTGATCAAATTCTGGACCAATTATTGCGAGGCCATACGCTTTACATGCGAGGCGCAGGCGGTCATTTCGGCGCGATTAATGCTTTTCGCCTCCGGCGATCCAGGTGCGGCTGCCGAAGCGGGCCTCATGTTCGCCGAGAAAGTCGTCGCGTTTGCCGCCGCGCAGGAAGCCGCCGAACGCGCACTGGCGGAGGGGCTTGGAATTTACGAGGCTGTCGAGCAAGCCTATCTGCCGTTGCGGCATCGCGTGCGTGCCAACGGCGAAAGACTGCGAATCGCGACCAACTAAGCAAGCTTGCCGGCCTTCACGGCATCATCCTCGCTTTCAGCGCGGATTGATCGGCCGGTCCGCGGTCCAATCCCAGGTGCCGTTATCGCGATCGCGCACGGCCTCCTTCCAGCCCACGGTCTCGGCCCGTTTCTTGAAATTCAATCCTTCTGGGGAATGGCGGGTGATGCCGTCGAAGACGGTGGCGAGAAGCTGAGTATTTTTCAGTCCCATGGCCTCGATGGCTTGATTGACGACGAGTTTCTGCATCATCAACTGGTTGACCGGCACGGTCGCCATTCGCTCCGCCAGTGCCTCGACTTCGGCGTCGAGAGCCTCGGGTGGCACGGCTTTGAGCACGAGACCGAGTTTCTCGGCCTCGACGCCGCTGATCTTGTCGCCGGTAAACAGCATCCGCTTGGCGCGCTCGGGGCCCAGCCGATAAACCCACATCGCCGTCGTCGGGCATCCCCAGACGCGGGTCGGCATGTAGCCTATCCGTGCATCCGTGCTCATGACGATCATATCGGCACACAGCGCGATGTCGGAGCCGCCGGCGACCGCGTAGCCGTGGACCTTGCAGACTACCGGGCGGTAGGAGCGCCAAAAACTCATGAACAACTCGGTGTGCCGAATCATGAAGGCGTAGTCCTTCATCGGATCCCACGGCATGTCCTGGGTGATGCTATTGCCGGTGCCGCCACTGGCTTCGGCGTAGTAGGTCAAATCGTAGCCGGCGCAGAATGCTTCGCCGGCGCCCGACAGCACGATCACGTGGACGCCCGGGTCGGCGTTTGCGCGCGCGACGCAATCGGCAAGCTCGACCGGTACATCGTCGTCGATGGCATTCATGACCTCCGGCCGGTTGAGGGTGATGCGTCCGATCCGCCCGTCCTTTTCGTAGATCACCTTGGGCATTCGATTCTCCTTGTTTGATGGTGAGCGCGGCACACCAAACGCCCCGCGCCGCGCTGATCCGCCGGACTATTTGTTGGTGACGGCAGCGTCGTCGACGAACATCACGTCGCAGACGTTGCCACCGTCACTACAATATTCCAGGGCGCCGGCCTCGGCCGCCTCGATCGTCCTCGCGCCGGATTGCCAGCCGAAGTGGCCGTGGTGCGATATGGCAAAGGCCTTATGCGGCGGGCTCACCAAATAGGCATCAAAGGCGTTGCGGCCGTTGGCCGACAACACAGCCGGCGGATTGAGCGCCGGCCGGGGAAGCGGCGGCAGCAGCGTCGTTCGGAGCACGAGATGTTGACGTTGCAGGAACGCGTCGACGTCGCTGCTCCACGCGGGGATGCCGGCCGGCGAGAACAATTTGTGTCCCTCCGTGCCGAAGGGCGGTGCTGCTATGAACTCGACGTTCGCTCCACCGCTCGTAAACGCCTCTTTCAGTTCCTGGGCGAGCTTCGGTCCGAAGAAGTGGTCGTTTTCCGCGTAGACCCACAGCATCGGGACGCGAGACCGTTTGCCCCAAAGGCGAAACGCATCGATGAGACGGTCTTCGCAACAATTCTCACCATTGTGCGGCGAACCGCGGCCGCCGGCAAAACTGATCGCTGCGGCAAGTCCCGGCGGCGGGTCGGCGGTCAGCGCGACGGTAGCAAAACCTCCCGCCGAGACACCGACGGCGATCATGCGCGATATGTCGATGTCGGGGCGGCGGCCAAGAAAAGAGATCGCCGCTTTGAGATCGGCGGCGCCGGCGTTGCCGGCGGTGACGTAGTTTGGATCGGCACACTGGCCGTAGTCCTCCGCCCAGCCGCCATCGGAGCCGCCATAACCGCGCCGCAGCACCACGACAGCCGCCCAGCCGCGGCGCGCGAATTCGACGGCTTGCGGCAGCATGGCCCAAGGCGCCATCTCCGGACGTTCGGCAGCCGAACGCGGAGAGCCATGGCTGATCAAAGCGAGCGGATAACGGCCGGGATCATTTGGACGAACGAGCAGGGCTTCGAGACCGTGCGGCTCTGCTGCCGAATATGGAATACGAAGTTCTTCCTCGACATAGGCGCCAGCCGCCGCGCCCGGAGCGGCTGCGCCTGCCAAAAGCAACGCCGCGACTGCAACAATACGTAGGCCCGCCATATTATTCATTCCGTCGTTCGCAGGCTCCAGCTCGCGTTATGCACCAGCGGGCTGCTCTTAAGACGTGCGACGATCTGATCGAGTTCGTCGGGATTGGCGCCGGTCCCCGATAGTTTAGCCACGAGTTCGATCTCATCGTCGTCGCGCTCGATGATCGCGATGCCCTGCAGCGGATAACTCGCGGCTTCCGATTGCTCGCGCAGCAAATCGCGGCATTCGTCGCGATCCTCGGAGTTCGCTGTGAGCTGGACTTCGTAGATCGCTTCCGTGCCGCCTTGATCGATCGGAGCGCGATTGATGGCGTTTACCAGCGGGCGCAGCAGTGTATTGCCGGCCAGCACCAAGCACGTGAGCGCAACGGCCTCGAAAGCGAGGTCGGCGCCGGCGCACGCGCCGACCGCAGCGGAGCACCACAGCGTTGCCGCCGTGTTGAGACCCCAGACATTGCTGCCCTCCTTCATGATGACGCCGGCGCCAAGAAAACCGACGCCGGATACGACGTAGGAGATGATCTGAGCCGCGCCAGCGTTGCCGTTGAGATGCATGCCGATATCGACGAACGTTGCCGCGCCTACTGCGACCAGCACGTGCGTCCGCAGGCCGCCGCCGCGTTGCCGGTACTGTCGCTCGGCGCCGATCAGGGTGCCTAGGACGAAGGCGCCGAGCAGGCTCACCAGCGAGTCGACGAAGTCGTTGACGGCGAACGAGTGGAGGAAAGCCATGATCCACCAAGCTAACTATCGAGCGCAGCGAGCACGGCTGGCGCAACCGCCTCGCCCCATTCCTGCACGAAATGTCCTGCTTCGGCGAATTCGAGCGGCGTCGGGCAGCCGCGAATATCGCGGTGGAGCGCACGCATGATCGGCGGCCCAAGGACAGGATCGGTCATGCCGATCGCCATGACGCTTCGGCCCTGCCATTCGTTGCGCCAGAATTCCCAGGCGGCGCGCTCGATGGCGGCGCCGGGGCTGTCGGCGAATTCGGGCACGAGGTTGGGAAACCGCCGCACCCCGGCCTTGTAGCTGGCATCGGGGTAAGGCGCGTCATAAACGGCGGCTTCCGCCGGGGACAGATGCGGGCACGAACGCGCCATCAATCTGCCGATCGCCAAGTCCGGCTGGCTGTTCGAGAAGGCCCGCCAGGCTAAAAATCCCTGGGGCAACGCCACCTCACCGGTCGGCAACGCCGTGTTCATGACGATCAAGCGGCTGAAACGCTCGGGCATTTCCATGGGCAGCGTCAGGCCGAGGAGGCCGCCCCAATCCTGAACCACCAGCGTCACGTTTTTCAGATCGAGCGCGCGCACGAATGCGAGCAAGCTGTTGCGATGAAAATCGAAAGTGTACAGCGCCTCATCCTTCGGTTTGTCCGAGCGCCCGAAGCCGAAGAAATCGGGCGCGACCACGCGGCTTCCGGTCGCTAGAAAGTGGGGGATCATGCGGCGATAGAGATAGCTCCAAGTCGGCTGCCCGTGCAGGCACAGAAAGACTGGCGCCGTCTTCGGGCCTTCGTCGAGATACGACATCGCGAGGCCCGAATAGCCCGGGAGGTCGCTTCGGCTGTGCGCACCGAAGGCAAAGCCCGGAAGGCCGTCGAAACGTTCCGGCGGCGTTCTCAAGATGATGTCGGACATTTGCCCCCCGGATGAGATCGCACAGCATATCTTGGTATTGCAACGTAGCATGAACCCCGATCCGGGCTCAGGCGGACGCCGAGACACAAACTGATCAACTTCGCGAGAATAGCGGTCTATTCATGCACTCGCGCCCGTTGGTTCGGTAACCTGTCTCCGTGAACGAGAGTAGCGGCGGATGTGGAGCATTGTCTTGACCAAACGCGGAACCCGTCAGGTACAGCCGCGCCATCGTGCCGCCGGCAATGCGGGCGCATCCATTCTCGCGGCCGCCGCTTTGCTTGCGGTCGGAGCGGCGGCTTTTGCGCAACCGGAGCCGAGCTGCGCGGGCGATAACGGCGGCCTAATGCTCCCACCCGGATTTTGCGCGACGATCTTCGCCGACAATCTCGGGCATGTCCGCCACATGGTCGTTGCGCCCAATGGGGTCGTCTACGTCAATACGTGGAGTAGTCGCTATTATCGTAACGACACGCCGCCATCTGGCGGGTTTCTTGTGGCGCTCAAGGATAGCAAGGGGGACGGGCGCGCCGATGTGATCGAGCGTTTCGGTGACGGCGTGCCGCAGGGCGCTACCGGTGGCACGGGCATAGCCTTCTACAAGGGCGCCATCTATGCCGAGCAGAACGACAAGATCCTCCGCTACAACCTGCCGCCGGACTCAGGAGTGCCGAAACAGGTGCCTGAAGTCGTGGTTTCCGATCTGCCGCTGACCGGCGATCATTCCATGCATCCTTTTGCGATCGATACGGAAGGCCACATTTACGTTGACCTCGGTTCGGCGACGAACGCCTGCCAAAAGGAAAATCGCGTCGCCGGCTCGCCCGGTTACGACCCCTGCACCGAGCTTGAGACCCGCGCCGGCATCTGGCGGTACGATGCCAACAAGACCGGCCAGCGTTTTTGCCCGGCGGAGCGTTATGCCACCGGATTGCGTAACGGGGAGGGTTTTGCGTTCGACGCTTCGGGCCGGCTCTTCGTTACTCAGCACGGCCGCGACCAGCTCTCGCAGAATTGGCGGCAGCTTTACACGCCCGAGCAAGGCGCGGAATTGCCGGCCGAGGAAATCGTCGAACTCGAGGCGGGCGCCGATTACGGCTGGCCAGAATGTTATTTCGACGGATTTCAAGGCAAGCTCGTGCTGGCCCCGGAATACGGTGGTGACGGTGGCAAGAAGGTCGGCGTCTGCGCGCAGAAAAAGGCTCCCGCGGCGTTCTTTCCGGCGCACTGGGCGCCGAACGATCTCCTGATCTATAGCGGCGCGGACTTCCCGGCAGCCTATCGAGGCGGCGCGTTCGTTGCATTCCACGGCTCGTGGAACCGTGCACCCGAACCGCAGGGCGGCTACAACGTCGTCTTTCAGCCATTCAAGGACGGCAAGGTTTCAGGCGACTTCGTCGTCTTTGCCGACGGATTTGCCGGAGCGGTCAAAGAACCAGGCCGTGCGGCCTTCCGCCCGACCGGACTCGCCATGGGGCCGGATGGCGTGCTCTACATCTCGGACGATAAGCACGGCCGTATCTGGCGCGTGACCTATCACGGCGCGCCCGCCGCGAAGATTGCGGCGGCGCCGGGATCTTCGGCGCCAGCGCCGAGTTCACGCAAATCCGGGCCGCCTGAAGGCTTGCATCCCGATGCCGGCCGGCCCGGCGTTGCGGCTTTACCAATTCCCGCGGGCGCAACCAAAGAGCAGGTCATGCTCGGCGACCGCATCTTTCACGGCGAAGCCGCCGACGGCGCCTGCGCGGGCTGCCACGGATCGGACGCGAAAGGATCGCCGCAAGCGCCGTCGCTTGTAAGTGGCGCCTGGTTCTTTGGTGACGGCAGCGTGGGGGCGATTGCGAAGACGATCAACGATGGTGTGCCGAAGCCGCGGAATTATTCCGACCCGATGCCGCCGAAGGGTGGGGCGCCGTTATCTGAGGCCGACGTCGCCGCCGTTGCCGCCTATGTCTGGGCAATCAGTCATGCCGCTGGCAAATGACGCCGGTGGAACTTTCGCGCAGAAAGTGCGCTTGGGGCTGGCGCGGCTGTGGGGCCCGCCGTAGAAGCTGGAATTACGAAAACCTGGAGGACGCAATGGGCCGAGCAATCATGTACGAAACAGGCGTGTGGGGGAGATTCATCAGCAGACGGGCCGTGGGTCAAATTGGCGCGGGTTTTGTTCTCTTTGCCGTCAGTGTGATTCCAGCCTCCGCCGCCGACTTCCCGACACGCAAAGCCGGACTTTGGGAGATCACGACGAACGTCGCCAGCCATTCCATTAAAATGCAGCAGTGCATCGACGCGAGCACGGACCAGGCGATGCAGGCGCATGCCGGCTCGGCTCCGCAGGGCGATTGTTCAAAGCGTGACGTGCAGAAATCCGGCGCGACGATGACGATCGACTCTGTTTGCACATTTGCCGGCAAAACTGTAACGTCCCACGTCGTCGTGACCGGCAGCTTCGACAGCGAGTATACGCTGACGGCGACGAGTCAAACTGAAAGCAAGCCGGCGGGGACCGCGGTCACTTTAAACGCCAAGTGGCTTGGTCCATGCGCTTCGGATCAGAAACCCGGCGACATGATCATGCCGAACGGCATGAAGTTGAATATCCAGAACCTGCCGAATCTGCAGCGAAAGGGTTGAGCCGGCCGGGAGCGACCTGCGCACCACCGTAGTGTTTGTCTTGACTATCTCGCGCGCTTTCTTTCCTCCGGCACGAGCGAGATCGTCAGCCGCTCGGTAACGCGCAGCACGTCTAGCGCCACGGTCCTGCCGATCTTCTCGCCGGTCAGCGCGCGGATGAGATCGTCCGCGCCGGTTATGGTTCGTCCGTCGAGGCTCAAGACGATATCGCCAGCTTTGAGCCCGGCGCGATCGGCCGCGCTTCCGGCTTCGACGGTGCCGACCATCACCGCGCCGTCCTGTTCGAGCCCGGCGGCACGGCGACGCCGCGGCGGGATCGTGGTCTGCTGGGCGGAAATGCCGATGAAGGCGCGGCGTACGCGCCCGTGCCGCACCAGTTCGCCGAGCACGAAGCTCGCGGTGTTGGCGGCGACCGCAAAACAGATGCCCTGCGCGCCCATGATGACGGCGGTGTTGATGCCGACGACCTCGCCGCGGGAAGATACCAGCGGACCGCCGGAATTGCCGGGATTGAGCGCCGCGTCGGTCTGGATCACGTCGTCGATGAGGCGGCCGCTGCGCGCCCGCAGGGAACGCCCGAGCGCCGAGACGACGCCCGTCGTTACCGTCGATTCGAAGCCGAGCGGGTTGCCGATCGCGATCACAAGCTGGCCCCGCTTGAGGAGCTTGGAATCGCCGAGCGTCGCCGCCGGGAGTGTCACCGGTTCGTCCACGCGCAGGAGTGCAAGATCGGTGTCCGGATCGTCGCCGACCAGCCGGGCGTGCAAATCCTGACCGTCGGCCGTGGTCACCGCAACGCGCGCACCGGCGCCGGCCGCGCCGGCGACGTGGCTGTTGGTGAGGATTAGGCCGTCCGGCGCCACAATGACACCCGAGCCGGTGCCGCCGCGCGTCTTCTCGGCGCGCACGGCAAGCCCGACCACGGCGGGGCCGACGCGATCGACGACGTCGATGACCGCACGCGAATAGGCGTCGAGGAGCGCTTGATCCTCGGGCGGAACGGAAAGTTGGGTGGCTGCGGCGGATTGACCTCCGCCCAGGCCGGCGTCACTCAAGGGCATAATCTCCACGGAATTTCGCCTTGTTTGGGCGGCATCGCAGATAGGCCCGCGAGCCGGGGAGCACACATAGGAACTCCCGCCGGGCCGGGGAAGGGCAGCGATTCCCGCTGCGGTTGACAGCGGCGCGGGCTTATGGTGCGGACGCTGTATGTTGGCGCGGGTTTGATTTGCCGTTCCTGTAGAGCTTGCCGCCGAGATATAGGGACCTCAATCCAGCGCGCCCGGAAATCCGAAGGAGACTTCATGGCGATCGTCAATGCGGCGCGGCCGGCCGCTGCTCTCGTGGTTGGGGCGGCGCTCCTGGCACTTGCCGGATGCGGCCAGAGCGACAAGCAGGCGTCTGCCCCGCCGCCTCCTTCCGTCACCGTGACCAAACCGATCGCGCGGACGGTGGTCGATCAAGACGAATATGTCGGCCGCTTCGTCGCCATCGATTCGGTCGAAGTCCGCTCGCGCGTCTCCGGATACCTCTCCGAGATTCATTTTACCGACGGCCAAATGGTGAAGAAGGGCGACCTGCTTTTCGTCATCGATCACCGGCCGTTCCAGATTGTGCTCGACCAGATGCGCGCCAATCTCGCCCAGGCGCGGGCCAATCTCGCCTTCACCGAGGCGGATCTCGCACGCGGCCAGGAACTGGTGCACAACAGAACCATCACCGAGCAGAGCTACGACCAGCGCAAGCAGGCCAAAAGCGTCGCGGCGGCGTCCGTCACCGCGCAGGAAGCCATGGTCCATCAGGCCGAACTCGACCTCAACGAATATTCGGAATTGCGCGCCCCGATCGACGGGCGCATCGGCGATCGCCGCGTCTCTGTCGGCAATCTCGTGACCGGGGGCAACGGCAGCAACACGACGCTGCTCGCCACGATCGTTTCGGTCGATCCGATCCGCTTCGAATTCACCTTCGACGAAGCCTCCTACCTGCGCTACCAGCGTTTCGCTGGAACCGACACGCAAATGGCGAGCGGCCAAGGCGGCGTTTCGGTAACGCTGAAACTGCTCGACGAACGCGACTTCGAACACACCGGCAAAATGGATTTCGTCGACAACGTCATCGACCGCTCATCGGGCACGATCCGCGGCCGCGCGGTATTCGCCAATCCCTACGGATTGTTCACGCCCGGCATGTTCGGCCGTGTCCGCGTTCCGGGATCGCCGCCGCATACGGCGCTGCTCATTCCCGACGCGGCGATCGGTACCGAGCAGTCGCGCAAATACGTCCTGGTCGTCGACGACGGCGGCATCGCGCGGCTCAAATATGTCGTGCCCGCACAGCTTGAGGACGGCTTGCGTGTCATCAACGAAGGCCTGGCCGCTTCGGACCGGGTGATCATCAACGGCTTGATGCGCGCGCGCGCAGGCGTGAAGGTGGCGGCGCAGGAGCAGGGCGCGCCGCCGGCCGTGTCGTCTTCCCCAACGGACGTCAGCAAGGAAGCCAGCAAGGGCGCCGCGCCGACGAAGGCGGATTGAGTAGCGCATGCGCCTTTCTCATTTCTTCATCGACCGGCCGATTTTTGCGGGGGTGATCTCGATCGTTTTCGTGATCCTGGGCGCCGTGTCGTTCTCGCGGCTGCCGATCGCGCAATATCCGGAAATTGCACCGCCGCTGATCAGCGTCACTGGGCAATATCCCGGCGCCAGCGCCGAAGTCGTGGCGTCAACGGTGGTCACGCCGCTCGAGCAACAGATCAACGGCGTCGAGAACATGATCTACGTGGCGTCGAACTCGACAGCCGACGGGCGTTTTTCAATCGCGGTCAGCTTCGAACTCGGCACCAATCTCGACATCGCCCAAGTGCAGGTGCAGAACCGCGTCGCCATCGCCACGCCGAGGCTGCCGGTCGACGTGCGCAACATCGGCGTCACGGTGCAGAAATCGTCACCCGATCTGATGATGGTCGTGCATCTCTATTCGCCCGACAAGTCACGCGATTCCCTGTTCATTTCCAACTACGCGACGCTTGAAGTGACCGATGCGGTGACCCGCATCGACGGCGTCGGCTCGATCACGGTGTTCGGCGCGCGCGACTACGCCATGCGCGTTTGGCTCGACCCCGATCGCCTGCAGTCGCTGGGCCTGACTGCCGCCGACGTCACCAGTGCGCTGCAAGGCCAGAATATCCAGGTCGCCTCGGGAAATCTCAATCAACCGCCTGTGGCGCAGCCGGGCGCTTTCCAGATCGCGGTGCAGACGCTCGGGCGGCTCGCGGACCCCAAGGAGTTTGCCGCGATCGTCGTGAAGCAGACCCCAACCGCGGTCGTCCGGCTTCGCGATGTTGCCAAGGTCGAACTGGCGGCGCAGGACTATTCGTCGAACTCCTATCTCGATCACTATCCGGCAGTCGCGCTCGCCATTTTTCAGCGGCCGGGGTCCAACGCGCTTGAGACCGCGAGGGGCGTGCGCGAGTTGATGGGGACGCTGTCGAAGCGTTTTCCGGCCGGCGTCAAATACGACATTTTCTTTGATCCGACCCAGTTCATCCGGCAATCGGTGGATGCCGTGATCGAAACCATCGGCGAGGCGATCATCCTCGTCGTTCTCGTGGTGATCCTGTTTTTGCAAACCTGGCGCGCGGCGATCATTCCGCTCGTCGCCATCCCGGTGTCGCTGATCGGCACGTTCTTCTTCATGGCGGCCTTCGGCTTCACCCTCAACAATCTGTCCCTGTTCGGCCTGGTGCTGGCAATCGGTATCGTGGTCGATGACGCCATCGTGGTGGTCGAAAATGTCGAGCGGAACATCGCCACCGGACTGCCGCCGCGCGAGGCGGCAAAAAAAAGCATGGGCGAGGTCGGCTCGGCGCTGATTGCGATTGCGCTCGTTCTTTGCGCCGTATTTGTGCCCTCGGTGTTCATCACCGGCATATCCGGGCAGTTCTACCGGCAATTTGCATTGACGATCGCCGGCGCCACGATCATTTCGCTGATCGTTTCGCTGACTCTATCGCCTGCAATGTGCGCGCTGTTGCTGACGCCGCACGATCCCACGCGCCGTGATCGCTGGTGGGAGGTGCCGATCCACCGTTTCTTTGGTGGCTTCAACTGGGTGTTCAACCATATCGGCGAAGGCGTTTCCTGGCTCGCCGGGCGCACCGTGCGCCGCGCCGCGATCATGTTCGTGGTTTATCTCGTCATCATCGGCTTTGGCCTCAACGCCTTCCGGCAAACGCCGGTCGGGTTTATCCCGCAGGTCGACGGCGGATACCTCATTGTCGTCGTTCAGCTTCCGCCGGCGGCGTCGCTTGCCCGCACCGACGCCGTGCAGCAGCGTGCGCTCGACATCGCGCTTGGCGTGCCGGGCGTCGCCCATGGCGTCAACGTGGTCGGCTTCTCCGGCGCGACTTTCACCAATTCGCCCAATTCCGGCGCGATCTTCCTGACGCTTGACCCGTTTGAGAAGCGCGCGCGCGATCCGCGTCAGTCCGCTGCGGGAATCCAGGCGGAGCTCAATCGCCGCCTATCGAAAATTCAGGAAGGCTTTTTGATAACGGTGCTGCCGCCGCCGGTGCGCGGCATCAGCAATGCCGGCGGCTTTCGGATGATCATCGAGGATCGTGCCGGCCGCGGGCCGGCGGTGCTGCAGGCGGTGGCGGCCGATTTCATGGCGCGTGCCGCGCAGACGCAGGGGATCGAGCACGTCTTTACCTTGTTCGAGACCTCGACCCCTCAGGTCTATCTCGATATCGACCGCACCAAGGCGCAACTGCTCGGCGTCAATGTGCAGGATGTGTTCAACGCGCTGCAAGTCTATATCGGTTCGTCCTATGTCAATGACTTCAACCTGTTCGGGCGCACGTTCCGCGTCACCGCGCAGGCGCGCGACGAGGACCGCCGCAATGTCAGCGACGTGCTTAAGATCCGCGTGCGCAATTCCAACGGCGATACCGTGCCGCTTGGCTCGTTCACGACGGTGCGTGATATTTCCGGCCCATTCCGCGTGCCGCACTACAATCTTTATCCGGCGGCCGAGATGGATGGCGCCGCCGCGCCTGGCTACTCGCAGGGGCAGGGCATCGCGATCATGGACCGGCTCGCCGCCGAAACGCTGCCTCAGGGTTTCGCCACCGAGTGGACGTCGCTTGCCTTTCAGCAGATCAGGGCAGGCAACACGGCGATATTTGCGTTCGTGCTGGCGGTAGTATTCGTATTCCTGGTGCTCGCCGCGCAGTATGAGAGCCTCACGCTGCCGCTCGCCGTTATTCTGATCGTGCCGATGTGTCTCGTTGCCGCCATCGCCGGCGTCATCCTGCGCGGGCAGGACAACAATATCCTGACCCAGGTCGGCTTCGTGGTGCTGATCGGGCTGGCGGCCAAAAACGCCATCCTCATCGTCGAGTTTGCCCGGCAGCTCGAGGATCAGGGCCGCAGCCGGTGGGATGCCGCCGTTGAAGCGACGCGGCTGCGGCTGCGGCCGATCCTGATGACATCGTTTGCGTTTATTCTCGGAGTCACGCCGCTGGTTTGGGCGATCGGCGCCGGCGCGGAACTGCGTCAGGCGCTGGGCACGGCGGTCTTTTTCGGCATGATCGGCGTCACGGCGTTCGGTCTGATTTTCACGCCGGTATTCTATGTCATCGCCCGCTGGATCGCCGCGCTCGGTTCGCGACGGGGGAAAAGCCGCGAAGCCAGCGGCCAGCCGGCAGAGTAGGCCGGCAACAAAATCAACGTCTAGGCTGGTTCGAAGGCGCGCTCACAGGCGGGCGCTTGGCCAGCCGGCCTTTAGCTCGTCAGTTGGGCAAGCCGACTTCGATGGTATCGCGAATGAAGCCCTTGAGGGCGTCGGTATCAAAGGGCTTGCGCAATATCCGCAGATCCGCCGGAGCCGCCCGCGCGGCGTCGCTGTAGCCTGTCGTCAATATCACCGGCAGAGCGGGATATTGGGAACGTATCTCCTTCGCCAGCCCGACGCCGTCGATGGTTCCCGGCATGACGATATCGCTGAAGACGAGATCGATCTTCGCGCCTTCGGCAAGCAACTTCAGCGCCGCTTCGGCCGATTCCCGGTAGAGCGTGTCGTAGCCGAGGTGTTCGAAAAGCGACGAGGTCACTTCCGCGACCGCCGGGCTGTCGTCGACGATGAGAACCGCCGGGCGCCGCGCGCGCGCGACATCGATGTCGGAACTCTCGTCATCGACGATTTCGTTGGCGGCGGCCGCCGGCAAATAGACCGTGATCGTGGTGCCCGCTCCAACCTTGCTGTCGGCGTGAACCATCCCACCGGCCTGGTGGGCGAAGCCGTAAACTTGCGACAAGCCGAGCCCGGTGCCTTTGCCGACCTCTTTGGTCGTGAAGAAAGGATCAAAGATCTTGGACAACAGATCCGGAGGAATGCCGGTTCCGGTGTCGCTGAAGGCGATAGCGACATATTCGCCATTCGCGCGGTCCGCGCCGTCATGATCGGCCACGACATTGCCGATGGCGATGCTGAATTTGCCGCCGTTCGGCATCGCATCGCGCGCATTCACCGCGATATTGACGATCGCAAGCTCCAATTCGGCAAGGTCGACCTTGACCGGCCAGACACTCGGCTGGCTTCTTTCATCGTACACGATGTTTCCGCGCAGCGAACTCTCGATCATGGTTCGCATGTTGCTGATGCATGTATTCAGATCCACCACTGTCGGGCTTAGATGCTGGCGGCGGGCGAACGTCAATAACTGCCGCGTGAGGCTTTCGCCGCGCTTTGCGGCGGTCTGTATGGCTTCGATAGCTCTCGGCAGTTTGGGATCAAGCAGGCGCTTGAAGGTCTGGGCATTGCCGCCGATAATCATCAACAGGTTGTTGAAGTCGTGCGCAATGCCGCCGGTCAGCTTGCCGATCGCCTCCATCTTCTGGGCCATCGCCAATTGTTCGCGCGCCTGGACCAGCTTCTCCTGCGCGTCGCGCCGCTCGGTCGCGTCGCGGATGATATTGGCAAAGCCGATCAGATGACCTTTGTTGTCGAGGATTGACGAGACTGAACCGGTGACAAAAAACAGCGTGCCGTTCTTTCTGATGCGCCAGCCTTCGACGTCGTGTTTTCCGCGTTGGACCGCCACCTCAAGCGCGCGGTTCGGCTCGCCGGAGCGGCGTTCATCCGGCCGATAGAATATCGCGAAATGCTTGCCGACGATTTCGTCGCTGGTGTAGCCGATGATTTGCTTCGCCGCATTGTTCCAGCTGGCGACGCGTCCCGCCGTGTCGAGTACGAAAATGGCATAGTCGTCGACGCCCTCGATCAAAATTTGATAGTGGCGTTTGGAGCTTTCCAACGCGGTGCCCATCTGTACAAGCTGACGGGTCAAGTCGTCTTGCGTACCAAGCAAACGGGACTCGGCCTCCCGATGTACGACAATGGCGGTGCTTAATACGAGAGCCACCAGGGACGTGCTCACGCAAAGCGTCAGCAACAACAACAGCGGCGCGTTCCCGTCGGCTTTCTGGAACAAACCGCTCTCGACCGAATAACCCCACGCTGCAATCACGCAGAAAATCAGTGCGGCGGTTGCGGCGTCGCGCTGCTCGCCGCGCAGGCCAGCCCAGAACAAAGGCAGCAGAACCAGGAACCCGACCGCGCCTTGATAGGGCTGCAGGCCGACCAGGGGGCTGTCATCAAGAGGACTATAGGCGATGACGCCGATGACGACCGTGAGGAGGAAGATCGTCGCCGTTTCCAGCATGCCCCATTTGGATAATGAACGCCGCTGCGTTATCGCCCAAAGCACGACGACAGGCGCGACGATCAGGCTCGCTGCGGCGTCCGCCAGGTACCAGGTCGCCAAATTTGACGCCCAAGTCGACAGGGCGTCCGCAAACGAGGCGGCAGAACCCGAGAAAGTGGCGTCATCGGCGAGGATTACTCCGGCCACGGCGACGATTGAACTGATCATCGCCGTAGGCACGAAGCAAATTAGCGCAAACTTCGCCACGCCGGTCGACGTACGGAAGGTTTTGATGCCTGTCGACCATCGTTCGACCAGCAATGCTCCAGCGAATGCGGCGATCAACGTGCCGATCGCGGTGAGGCCGGGGGCCAGCAGGGAGCGCGAAGCCAGTGCGCCGGCGGCAAATGATCCCAACAAGACCGCAGGCCATATCCGGCGGCCGCGCAGCAGGAAGAGAGCCAGCGCCAGCCCGGTCGGCGGCCACAGCGTTGTAGCGGTCGGATTGATCCAGGGGATTATCAGTCCGGCCCCGGCAAGGACCGCATAAGCCAAAACGACCGCCACGATTTCGAGCGCATAGGTCGCGGCGCTTGGAACGCCGCGAAAAGCGGAATGCCCAGCATCGCCGGTTCCGGCAAACTTCATGCGCACGACCCCCGCCGTGTATTGGCCAGTATAACATCATTCAGCCGCTGGTAGATAGATTGTCGAGGCATCGCTGTTGACAGAACCCGCCGCTGCGCAGGCGCTTGTCTCGCTTTAGCTTTTTTGAATGCCATGCGATATTTGCAGAGATTTACGCCCTGCATGGCGACGGGAACATCCGGACAACGCTGTGGAACTTTCATTGCATCGCCCCGCGACCATCGAGACATCCTGGCCCGACGCAATCCATGCCCATTTTCGGCGTGTCGGCGTTCGCCAGATAGGCTACGTACCCGATGCCGGCCATGATCGGCTGATTACGCTCTGCCGCGACGATCCGAATATCGCCGATGTCGTGCTGACGACCGAAGAGGAGGGGGCTGGGCTCGTTGCCGGCGCGGCACTGGGCGGGCAGCGCGCGGCGCTGCTGATGCAATCGAGCGGCGTCGGCAATTGCGTCAACATGTTTTCGCTGCTGCGTAATTGCGGCTTCGGTTGCGTCGTGATCGTGACCATGCGTGGTGAATTCGGCGAATTTAATCCGTGGCAGGTGCCGATGGGCTCGATCACGGACGAGGTGTTGCGGCTCTCCGGCTTTCTCACCTACCGGGTGGAAAACGCCGACGCGGTTGATGAGACCGTCGGCGCCGGCTGCGACATGGCGTTCGACTGCAATCTTCAGGTGGCGATATTGTTGTCGCAACGCCTGATCGGCCGCAAGAAATGGACGCGATGATGCTCGACCGCCGCGAGTTTATCGCTCGGCTCCTTGTCGGCCGGGGCGATCTTCTCGTTGTCTGCGGATTGGGTTCGGCGACCTACGACGTTGCCGCGGCGGGCGATCACCCTCTCAATTTCTATCTCTGGGGCGCGATGGGAGGCACGGCGATGATCGGGCTCGGGCTCGCGCTGGCGCGCCCCGATCGCCGCGTCGCCGTCATTACCGGAGACGGCGACATGCTGATGGGTCTCGGCAGTCTGGCCACGATTGGCGTTCAGGGGGCGAAAAATCTCGCCATCGTAGTGCTCGACAATGCCCGTTATGGCGAAACAGGCATGCAGCCGAGCCACACCGATGCAGGGGTCGATCTGGTCGCCGCGGCGCTCGCCTGCCGGTTCAAAGCGGCACGCACGGTCTCACGTCTCCAAGAGACTGAAGATGTTCGTGCCTTGCTGCATGGCGGCGTGGGGCCGATCCTCGTCAACGCACGGATCAAGGCTGAGAACCCGCCGCGCGTATTGCCGTTGCGCGACGGACACGCGATCAAACAGCGGTTTGTCGCGGCGTTGGGTTCCGCATAAAGTACCTTGCGCCTCCCTATCAGGAGGCAAATAATTGTTTGTTTAACCTCGCGGAGGCGGCCAGTGATCCTGACCTTCTTGCGGCATGGCTCCAATGTATGGCTCGCGCTCGGACTAGCGGCGCTCGTTGTGTGTTTCGCCGCGGGGATTTTTTCGTTTTCGCTTGTCTGGACCGTCATCGGCGCGGCGACTTTCTACTTCAGCGAATACGGGTTCCATCGCTTCGCCTTCCACGCCGAACCCTCGCGTTTTCCCTTCGTGAAAAAATTGCAGCATCGGCTTCACTACGATCATCACGTCGAACCCGATCGGCTCGATCTTCTGTTCCTGCCGGTCTGGTTTCTCGTCCCCACGCTCGCCGTCACCGCGCTCGGCTACGCGGTGCTGTTCGAATGGGCTGTGGTCGCTTCGGCGATTTTCGGCGTGATGCTCGCGATCTTTCACTACGAATGGGTGCACTACGTCGCCCACATTCCCTATCAGCCGCGCACGCGCATCGGACGCTGGCTGAAGCAATATCACCTGCGCCATCACTTTATCAGCGAGAAATTCTGGTTTGGTGTCAGCAATCCGACGATGGATTTCGTCGGGCGCACCTACAAGGAAGCGCGCGAGGTGAAGCGCAGCGGGACCACCCGAAAGCTTTACGGCTAGCCGGTATCCGGCAAGTGCGTCAGCTCACCCGCCGAGCTGGATCCGTGATGTTCTTAATAGCGATCTTGGTCAGCTGTATCACAAGCTCTCGAAGCTGAGCATTCTCCTCGAGCAGTTTGCCGATGTCGGCGTTTTCTGTTGCGCGCGACAAAAGTGGCTTATCGTTTGCTGGCGCTTGCCGAGCATCCCGCATGACGGACCTCCCCAACGAGGTTGCCGCGTTTGTTCCCCGAAGTGTTTTGTTTGAACGATTCGCATGGCCATTGTGTGGCGCGATGGAACTCGCGCAGCATCGCTGAACGTTTTCACTACGGAACTTTTGGAACTTTTTGAATCGCGCTGGAAATAATCGCGCGACCCACGCCGAGTGAGATCGCAAAATCGTGCGCGCGCGAGTGAGTTCCGTCTCAGGTCGGCGACGTAAAAGTCTTATCCATGCTGACCCGCACAATCCGCACTGGCGCGTTTAAGCCGCGCAGTGTCACCGTTTCCTCACTCACGGCGCGTCCGGCCAGCGCCTCACGCGCTTCGGGATCGGTCAGCACCGCTTCCGAGATGATCACTTCGCCGCCGCGGCATTGATGTTCGAGCCGCGCGGCTGTGTTCACGGCCGAGCCGAAATAATCGAGTACGCCGCCGGCGGTAACGGCGATGCAGGCACCGAGATGCAGCCCGAGTTTCAGCACGATGCCGGAATCGCGGCGGCCGCGATTGAAATTCGCCACCTCATCCTGCATCGACAGTACGCCGCGCACCGCGTCGGCCGGATCGTGGAATGCCGCCATTACCGCATCGCCGACCGTCTTGACGATGGAACCGTGGTGGCGCGCCACGAGTTCCGACAGGAAGGCAAAATGATCGCGCACCAGGCGATAGGCCGGCGCGTCGCCGAGGCTGTCATAAAGCCTGGTTGAGCCCTGCAGATCGGTAAACAGGATTGCCACCTGGCCGATTTCGACGTCGTCGCCGGGACGCAGCAACTGCTCGGGGCACAACCGGCGAAATGCCGGCATGGCGATCACGCTTTCGCCGGTCAGGGCATCCTTGGCCCAATTCCGGTCCTCGGCGACGAAAATCAGCGGGTGATCCGCGTCGTTTTGAATGACAAGCTGGTCGGGGCGGCCGGATGCCGCCAGTGCGATCTCACCGCCTTTCGCCGTGAGCCCCGGGATGACTCCGTCCTCCCCGATATCAGCGTCCGCCTGCTCGCCGGCTTCGACGGTGCGGAAACGATAAGGGCCGGCCGGCAGCGTCAGCGCAAAATCCTTGCGCGAATGCGCCGGTACCTCAGCCTGAAACTTGACGTGGGGCGTTGTACCTTGTCCGAGCAGACACAACTCACCTTCGGGCAACGGACGAAGCCACCGCTCCGGGTGAAAAGTAAGCTCGACGTTGCGTGTGAAGTCGCGCCGGTAGTCGATGTTGCAGGATGCGCAGTGCGCGTCCCGCGGCAGCTCGTGCAATTGCTCGACGCGAGACTTCGCGCCGCGGCAGCGCGGGCAGAGCAAATCCCACCCCATCGCCATGATGCCGAGCCGCTGCGCCGCGAGAAAGAGTTCCACTGTGTCCGCCGGCGTGGCGTTCCATTGTCGCGCCATCATCAGAGGCCGAATGCTGCTGAGAGCCATCATCGGTGCGTGGAGCAAAAAGTCGGCAAGCTTCGGCGTCAGGCCGTGGCTCGCCGGATCACGTCCAAGCTGCGCGGTCAGCCCATCGAAGCGCCGGCGGGCCGCAGGCTTGACCGCATCTTCGGCGCTGGCGCCAAGAATTTTGTCGGATGCCGCGGCCTCGGTGACCAGCCGTTCGATGGCGGCGAGCCGTTTGTCCGCCTCGCGCTCAAGCTTGCCGGACAGCTTGGTCAACCAGCCCAGGATGCCGACGCACTCGATTACACCCGAAAAGACAAGCCGGGTGCCGCTACCGTCAGGTTCGAGTTGAAAGACCGAGTTAGAATGGCGCAATGGGCCGTTGAGAAAATCGCGGGTCTGGCTGAGCCGGCGATTTTCCTGCCACTCGCCATAGCCTTCTTCCCACTTCAGTCGAAGCGGTCCAACTCTGACGGTAGCCAGGCGGTGGACGCGTCCTTGGGCATCGGCGCGCTCTTCAACCACGTAGCGCGGAGAACCCGCCAGCTCGTTGAGGCGAGCCGTGTCTGCGACGAACGGCCAAATCGCCTCTGGGGGGTCGGTGAAGTGCCGTTCCTTGCGGAAGCTACAGACGGATTTCATGGCCCGTTTCTCAAGTTCGTTTCCCAACACACCCGATCGCTACCGGTGGGCGGTTGCTCGTCCATTATACGAGCGGGAGGGGATACGGTTTCGTGATTTCTCGCCCCCGGTATTTGCCAATACTCTGCCGGCCTTCGCGAGCGGCCATTGCGCACGATGCGCGGCGCCGACGAAAGGGGAGACTGTCATATGATTCGTGCCGTTTTCGCTGTTGCGGCGATTGTATTGGGCGTGGGTGTCGCGATCGCCCAACAGGATCCGATTGCCGAGCGCAAGACGCTGATGAAGGCAAATGGCGATCAGGCCAAGATCGGCGCCGCCATGATGAAGGGCGAGGCGCCGTTCGATCTGGATAAGGCGAAAAAAGTCTTTGCGACCTTCGAAGACGCGGCGGCGAAGATGCCTTCTCTGTTCCCGGACAATTCCAAGACCGGCGGAGACACGGCGGCCGATCCGAAGATCTGGGAGACCATGGATGACTTCAAGGCGCGGTTCGCCAAATTCGGCGCCGATGCCAAGGAGGCGGTGAGCAAGGTGACCGACCTCGACAGCTTCAAGGCGGCCTTCGGCAACATCGGCAAGAACGATTGCGGCGGCTGTCACGAAGGCTATCGCGTCAAAAAGAGCTAAGACCGTCTCCTCGACCGGAGCGTGGGCGTGGCGATGCGAAGGCTCACGCTTGTTGCAGCGGTTGCTGCCGCCGGCATTGCGCTCGTTTTTTGGGTCCTGACCATACCGGCGATAGTGCCTGCCACGGCGCTGCCGCCGCATACGCCCAATCTCGACAATGGCCGGACGATGTTCGATATCGGCGGCTGCGCTTCATGCCACGCGACGCCAAATCGAGACGCCGCCAAAGTCGAGCGGACGCAGCTCGGCGGCGGGCTTGGCCTGAAGTCGCCGTTCGGCACGTTTTACGCGCCGAACATTTCGCCGGACGTTGCCGACGGGATCGGTGCGTGGAACGAGGCGGATTTCGTCACCGCATTGTGGAAAGGCACTTCGCGGGGCAGGCACCTCTTCCCGGCATTCCCTTACACCTCGTATCAGCGCATGGAGCTCGGCGACGTGCGCGATCTTTTCGCCTTTCTGAAAACGCTGCCGCCGGTTTCGGGCCGGGTGCGCGAGCACGATCTGGCGTTCCCCTTCAACATCCGTCGCATGGTCGGCATATGGAAGCTCCTCTTCCTTCATGGCGAGCCGTTTACCGCGCAGTCGGCGCAATCGGATCGCGGCTCCTATCTGGTGAACGGGCCCGGTCATTGCGCCGAGTGTCACAGTCCCCGCAACTTTCTCGGCGGCATCATCGAGAGCCAGCGTTTTGCCGGCGGTCCTGCCGCCGACGGCAAGGGCTGGGTGCCTAACATAACGCCGGCGGCGCTACAGCATTGGGGTGACGGCGACACCGCGTGGAAGGCAAAGGACATCGCCAGCTATCTCGGCGACGGCATGAATCCGGCGGGCGATTATGCCGGCGGCGCGATGGCCGAAGTCATTCGCAACACGTCCTTGCTGAGCGCCACCGACCGCGCCGCTATCGCCAGCTACATTTATTCGCTGCCGCCGCGGCAGGGCCCGAAGCCGCCACCGCAAAAGAAATAGCGGCGGGGGAGTTACGATCCGCCGAATGCCTTGAATGTAATGATCGTACGCGTGTCCTGTACGCCGGGAACGGTCTGCACCTTCTGGGCGATGAAATGCCCGATGTCGGTCGCCTGTTCGACGTAAAACTTCACCAGCAGGTCGAAGTCGCCAGCGGTCGAGTAGATCTCCGAGGCAATTTCGGCGTCCGCCAGCCTGTTGGCCACTTCGTAGGATTTGCCAAGCTGGCACTTGATCTGGACGAAGAAGGGAACCATGCGTACCTCCGAGCCTTCGGTTCGCGAGCTTATACCAGCAAGCGAGAAGTTAATCCCCTTTCCCGACAAGCCGGGCCGGATGTTCAGTACGAGGTCCGCAAAACCGATCATGAGGACGTGGTGAGACCGGTCGATCTACGCCTTAACGCTATCATCGATCCCGAGCGCGCTGGGGGGCGCGATCCGGCCGATCTTGCGCGGCGCGTCGCCGAAGGCGGGGCGACGCTGGTGCAGTTGCGCGACAAGAAGAGCGAGACCCGAGCCATGGTTGCGGCGGCGCGGGCCATCAAGGCGGCGCTCGCGCCGTTTGCAGTACTATTCGTCGTCAACGACCGGATCGACGTCGCGCTCGCTGCGCAAGCCGACGGGGTGCATATCGGACCGGACGATATGACCGCCGAGGATGCGCGGGCGTTGCTCGGGCCGGGCGCCATCATTGGCGTTTCGATCAAGAGTGTCGAAGCGGCGGAAGCGGTGCCGATCGAGCTGATCGACTATGCCGGCGTCGGCGGCGTGTATGCGACGCTGTCGAAGGAGCAGAAGAATCCGCCCATCGGCCCGGAGGGGCTTTCGCGAATCGTCAAAACCCTGCGCCGTCGCGCTCCGAATTTGCCGATTGCCGGTATCGCCGGCATCGATGCAAGTAACGCGGCGGAGGTACTCGCCGCCGGCGCCGACGGCATTGCAGTCATTTCCGCGTTGACGCTCGCGCCCGATCCGGCTGCCGCCGCGCGCACGCTGCGCGAAATCGTCGACGGTATGCTGGCGAAGCGAAGCGTATGACCTCTCCGCTGGCGCCGACTTTCTTGTCTATCGCGCCGATCGCTATTGATCGCTGCTCTGGTGCTGCGACGGAGCCTCCTGCGGCGGTCCCATGGTATTAAACCGCGCCTTCTGGTCGTCGGTCAGCGAAGCGTAGAAGTCCGCAAGCTTCGGGCGGACGCTCTTCATCGCGTCCACCATGGCGGCGAGCCGCGTCTTGACCGAGTCAAGCCGCGCAACCGGAGTTTGCGGCAGTTGCGCGGGGCACGAAGCCTGCAGCTTTTCGGCGATATTTTCCGAGGCTTTTTTCAAAGCGTCGAACGCTTCCTGTTGCTGCGCGTTCGGTTGCACCACCTGCTCGATACGTTGCACGGGCAGCTTGGCGACGTCGCCCGACTGTTGCCCGCACAGCGCCGCGACGTCGCCGCCCGGCGGCGTCGCTCCGCGGCCGCTATTGGCGCCCATTGTGTCGAAGTGCTGCTTTTGCTCGGCGCTGAGCGAATCGTAGAATTTTTCGAGCGGCCCGCGCACAATCTGCATGGCCTGGATCATGGCATCGAGCCGAGCCGCCGCGGTATCGAGCCGCGCAACCGGCGTGAGCGGAATCGCCGTCGGGCAGGACGCCTTAACGGCAGCGTTGGCTTTCGCAACCGCTGCATTCAGCTCATCGAGCGCGACCGTCTGATCGCCGGTAGGCCGGACCGTCGTCCTGATCTCCGCGATCGGCAGGTCTGTCACGCCCGGCGCAAGGCCGCCGCAGCTTTCCGCCGCCGCCGCTACGTTGTCCGCAAGCGCTTTGCTGCCAGCCCTGTTGGTGCCGTAATAAATCGCGGGTGGACCTCCGGTCGCCTGCCCGGCGTCAGGCTCATAGCCATAACCGGGGCCGCTGTAAGGTCCGGGCGCGAAGATGCTGATGAGAACGAAATCCGGGCCATACACCCAGAACGGATCGTAGTAGTCGTAGGGCCAGAAGGCGAACGAGAAGATGTCACCATAGAGGTATGGCCAGAAGACCGGTCCTGCCCAGCCGCCCCAGCCGCCGCCCCAACGATTCCATCCCGCTCCCCAGAAGCGGTGGCCCCAGTGATTCCAACCGTGCTCGTTGCCGAAGCCGTTGCGGTTGAAACCGGCGTGATTGAAATTGTGCAGACCGTGGAAATTCTGGGCCGCGACGTGACTGACGGCGAATTGGCCTTGCGTGCTCAAGTGGCGCGATGCGTTGAACTGGCTGTGAGCGGCAAGATTGCCGGAAAGCAGCCGGGAATTGCCGTGAGGTGTGAAAGTGTGGCCGACAAAAGCATGCCGTGTGAAGGCGTGACCTCCGATGTAATGACTCGCAAAGCCGTGGCTGAAACCGCGGGGAGCAAAGCCATGGAAGCCGCCAGGATTGGTGGCAAATCCGCGAAAGCTGCCGCCGGAGTGGGCGGCAAATGTGTGAATGCTGCCACCACCGCCGCCGACGTGGAAACCACCGCCGCCGACGTGGAAACCGCCACCGCCGCCGCCGTGGAAACCGCCACCACCGCCGCCGACGCCGTGGAAGCCGCCACCGCCGCCGCCATGACCGCCACCTCCGCCGCCGCCGTGACCACCACCTCCGCCTCCGCCCCCACCGTGGCCCGCGGACGCACCGCTCGAAATGCACGTCGCGGCTACGGCAACACTGGTCAAGAGTGCGAGCGCGATCTTGGATGACATGGCACGGCCTTCCTTAACCTTCGTTCATCTGTTCACATCGCCCACCAGCTAAACTTCTGCCGCAAGTGCGGGTTTCTTGAGACTAGCGTCAAAGTTCCGCAATGAACGCGTGCGGCACAACAACGCAGCCGCGACCGGTGCTACAATGCAAAAAAGATCAGGACGTTCGCTCACTCCGAGCGTCGTTTGATCTCTGTTGCGGCCGCATACGCACGTTAACCAATTTTGTGGCCGCGTTTCGCGCATTGGCATTGCGCTGCGTCAAAGGAGCGAATGTGGGGCGCCTATGAGTTCGGCCATCGCCGTCACCATCGCGGGGTCGGATTCGAGCGGCGGTGCCGGCATCGAAGCCGACCTGAAGACGTTTTCCGCGCTAGGCGTCTATGGGGCGGCGGTCATTACGGCGCTCACCGCGCAAAACACCAGGGGCGTGTTCGGCATCCACGACGTGCCTGCAGACTTCATCGCCGCCCAGATCGATGCGGTATTTAGCGACCTCGAAATCGGTGCGGTGAAGATTGGCATGCTCGGTAACGCCGACGCGATCGATACCGTCGCCGCGGCGCTCGATCGCTATCGGCCGCGCCATGTCGTGCTCGATCCGGTCATGGTCGCTACGTCCGGCGAGCGATTGTTGACCGCGGACGCGATGGGACGTCTGCGCGAATTGGTTTCGCGCGTGCACGTGGTCATGCCTAACCTGCCCGAGGCCGCGGTGCTGCTCGATGTGCCGCAAGCGCGCGATGAGAAAGAAATGCGGGCACACGCGGAGACGTTGCTGAAATTCGGCGTCGGCGCGGTGCTGATCAAGGGCGGACATCTTGACGACGATCTCGCCGCCGGCGGGGAAAGTGTCGATCTTCTGGTCCAGGCCGGCAGTTGCGTTCGCTTGGTCGCGCCGCGCGTTGCGACCAAAAACACCCACGGCACCGGCTGCACCCTTGCTTCCGCCGTCGCCGCCGGGCTTGCCAAGGGGCTTGCACTGGAAGCGGCGGCGCGGGAGGCCAAGGCCTACGTGAGCGCCGCCATCGCGGCGGCGGACCGGCTCGGGGTCGGCTCCGGCCGCGGTCCGGTCCACCATTTCAACGCCTGGTGGTAGACTTTCGAGCAACGCGGATACTTGCTACCGGTTAGAATGTGCGGGGTTCGACGGTGAATTCCGGTGGAAACTATGATGCACGCCTTCTTCGGTTTCGTGGCAGCAGTGACGGTGTTCATGTCGATTGGCGAAGCTTCCGCGGCGGAGTACGAAATCATAAATCGTCCGGACATCGTTTTTACCGAACATGACGGGGTCAAACTCGTCGGCGATCTCTACCTGCCCAAAGGCCACGCCAAGGCGCCGGTCCTGGTGGCGGTCCATGGCGGCGGCTGGCAGGTCGGCAGCCGGCAATTTTACCGCTATTGGGGCCTGTTCCTGGCCCGCGCCGGCTATGCGGTTTTCGCCATCGAATACCGGCTGGGCAAGCCCGGCACGTATCCGGCGGCGGTTTACGATACCAAGGCGGCAATCCAGTTCGTGCGCGCCAAAGCCGCCGAATTCGATGTTGACCCGGATCGCATCGGCCTCGTCGGCAATTCCGCCGGCGCGCATCTCGCCTCGCTCGTTGCGCTTGGCGGAGACCAATACACGTCTGCCTACCGTGACGACGCTAATGCCGCGGTTCCCGCCAACGTCAAATGCGTGGTCGGCTTCTATGGCGTCTACGATATGCACGCGCAGTGGACCCACGATCTGGCAACCCGTCCGAACGATAAGATCGTCGAGAAGTTCCTGGGCGTCTCGCCGATGCAAAACCGCCGCGTCTATTTCGACGCGTCGCCGATCAGCTATGCGACCGTCGACCATAACCAGATACGCTTCCTGCTTATTCACGGAACCGACGACGACATCGTCGATCCGCCATCTCAATCCGGCGCGCTCCTGACCGCCCTTACCCAGTCGGGCTTTTTCGTCCGCCGCATCATCATCCCCGGCGCCGGACATTTTTGGTCGTCCGATCCGTTCGAAAGCGAGCCGCGCAGCTATAGCGCACAGGCGATTCCGCGATTGATGCGGTTCCTCGAAAGCTCGCTCTGAAACACGCGACCGTCGCAACTCCAAGGAAAGCATGGCTGGGAAAAAGAAGGGCGTTGTCGGGATCGTCGGTCTCGGCATTATGGGCGGCGCGTTTGCCGAAAATCTCCTCGCCGCAGGCTGGCGCGTGGTCGGTTATGACGTGTCCGCTGCGCGCCGGCGCGCGCTTGCCGGTGCCGGAGTCGAAATAGCGACTGCCGCCGCAGATCTCGCGCGCAAAGCGCCGGTCATCATCGCCAGCCTGCCGAAGTCCTCGGCTCTGGCCGCCACGGTAGCCGCCATCGTTGAGGCCGGTGTCCCGCGCCGCGTTGTGATCGAAGCCTCGACGTTTAAGCTTGAGGACAAAGCCGCGGCCGAAACAGCGTTGCGTAAAGCCGGTCACTTACTGCTCGATTGTCCGGTGAGCGGCACCGGCGTCCAGGCCACGGTGAAGGATCTCGTGATCTACGCCTCGGGCGGTTCGGCCGAGATCAAGCGGCTGCGCCCGCTATTCGCCGATTTCAGCCGCGCGGTGCACGATCTTGGCGAGTTCGGCAACGGCAGCCGCATGAAATACATCGCCAACCTTCTTGTCGCCATCCATAACGTTGCGAGCGCGGAGGCGCTGGTGCTGGGCATGAAAGCCGGGCTGCCGCCGCAGCTCGTGTATGATCTGGTCAAAATCGGCGCCGGCAATTCGCGCGTCTTCGAATTGCGCGCGCCGATGATGGTGAAAGGCCGCTACGACAAGCCGACGATGAAGGTCTCGGTCTGGCAGAAGGATATGGATGTCATCGGCAGTTTCGCGCGGGAACTGGGCGCGCCCACGCCGCTGTTCTCCGCGACGCAGCCGATCTACGCCGCAGCCATGGCAACCGGTTATGCCGAGCAGGATACCGCCGCCACCTGCGCGGTGCTCGAAGCCATGGCGGGCGTCAAGCGCGGCAAATTGACAGCAAAGCGCCGAAAGAAATCGTAGGAGTTGGGCGCCAGCGGAGCGTTTCGAAAGCTTTGCGAGTACTGGCCGGGTTTGCGTCGCATTTCAGGCCCATTGATGGCTCATTGCCCGTCGCGCGGCAAATCGCTATCTCGGCGGTTGCGCGGTATGGACGGTAGGTGAGCGAGAGCGAATAGCGATGGCGCGACGCCGCATTTCTGAACAGCCGACATCCCGGCTCGCCATTTGGGCACGACGTATTGCGCTGTTTTCG
The DNA here is from genome assembly GCA_963829465.1 of uncultured Alphaproteobacteria bacterium. Lineage (GTDB taxonomy): Bacteria > Pseudomonadota > Alphaproteobacteria > Rhizobiales > Xanthobacteraceae > BOG-931. The sequence goes on along the minus strand of CAWHJE010000012.1, from coordinate 28,125 downwards.
CTGGTGGCGACCGTCGTCGCTGTCATCATCGTGCGGTCCGGCGCGCTCGAAATCGTACCAGCGCTGTCCACGCTCGGAGGCGCTTTGGTGCTCGCTTTGGTCGCGATCCTCCTGGCGTTCGCCGCCGGTATCTCGATTTGGAACGAGGGTGTGGGCGGCATTCGCGAGGCCGTCACCGCGCTTCTTCTCGGGCTCGCCCTTATTGCCTATCCGCTTTACACCGGGATCAAAGCGTACCGGCTGCCGGCGATCTACGACGTCACCACCGATCCGATCGATCCGCCGCGGTTTGAAGCGATCGCGCGGCTGCGGCCGCGTGACGCTAATCCGGTCACCTATGCCGGCCTCTATACCGCCGAGCAGCAGCGCGTCGCCTATTCCGACATCGAGCCCGATCTGACCACCGCGTCGCCGCAGGAAGCCTACGACGCCGTGCTCAAGGTCATCGGCAAGCGCAAGTGGCACGTCGTGGATGCGCGGCCGCCGCAGGCCACGGGGCCGCGAGACGGTCTGGTCGAAGCGATTGCACGAACGCCGCTGCTCGGCTTCCGCGATGACGTGGTCGTGCGTGTGCGCCCGACGCAGCAGGGCGCCCGCATCGATGTGCGCTCCGCCTCGCGCTACGGTCGTCATGACCTCGGCGCCAACGCAGAACGTGTGCGCGCGCTCATAGACGAAGTCGATGTTATTTTGGCCACCCCGGCCCCGGAAAAGAAGCAACCGGCGGCCCCCAAGCCGCTTCAGGCTGCGGGCAAGGGTAATTCGGTCAAACGGTAAGTGCCGCCGATCGACGGCGTACCCTCGGTCGCGACCACGCCGCGCGCGACCAGATCTTCGAGATGGGCCAGCACGGAAAGCGATGCCGCACCGGTGAGTTGCGGATCGAGCCCAATATAAATCGCGCGCACCAGCGTCGGGATGTCGGCTGCGCCTTTGCCGAGCCGCCGCAGGATCGATTCCTCGCGGCCTTGGCGGTGACGGATATAGCTCTGCACAAAGCGCGGCGCGTCGCGCACCAGGCCCCCGTGGCCGGGGAGGTAGATCGGCTCCCGCCGCCGCGCCAGCTTTTCGAGCGAGGCCATGTAGTCGCTCATGGCTCCGTCCGGCGGCGCGACGATCGAGGTCGACCACGCCATCACATGGTCGCCGGAAAAAATCAGATCGGCTTCCTTGAACGCATAGGCCATGTGGTTCGCTGTGTGTCCCGGGGTCGTCAGCGCCTCGATGGTCCAGCCGTCGCCCGACACGACCGCGCGGTCCGCAAGCGCAATGTCGGGACGGAAGTCCATGTCGGCGCTTGCATCGAGCCGGCCGGCCTCGCCGATATGCAGCGGCCGCGCCGGGCGGTGCGGGCCCTCCGCGTATACGGTTGCGCCGGTCGCCGCCTTGATCTTGGGCACAGCCGGCGAATGGTCACGATGGGTGTGGGTGACAAAGACATCGGTGACTGTCTCGCCGCGTACCGCGTCGAGCAGGGCGGCGATGTGAGCATCATCGTCCGGACCCGGATCGAGGATCGCGACTTTGCCGTGACCGACGATGTAGCTGACCGTACCCTTGAACGTAAACGGTCCCGGATTGTTGGCGACAATGGCCCGCACGCCGGGCGCCACGTCCGTCGCTTGGCCCGGCTGAAGATCGAAAATCTTATTGTAGCGGATGTCGTCGCTCATGCGGGGTTATACCGGCCTCACCAGGCTTGCAGCCTCGAGGCTGCAGCGTCGCCTTCATGTCTGAACGGCGGGGTATAGCGCAAGCAAATGAGGGATAGGGGAGCATGGCCCCAAAAAAGGATGGGGCCCCGGTGCCGGGATCGCCGGGGCCCCAAGCAATCTCATTCAACACGAGTTGTGAGATCGAGATCGCACATACGATTATGCAAACGGCGGGCCAAGTCCGGCAGAGCCCCCTCCAAGCCACGATTTCGAGCGAGATCGGCGTTTTGCAGCGCTTTACGGACTTTGCGATGGGCAACCGGCTGCCTAATTGTTCGCACTACGGGCGCATTGGCTAATTTGCAGGCAGATCCGGAACTAGAACGGCGTCCGGCTGCGGATGGCCGCTGCCAGCGTGCCCTCATCGAGATAATCGAGCTCGCCGCCGACCGGCACGCCATGCGCCAGCCGCGTGACCTTGACCTTGGCCTCATGCAGGAGGTCGGTGATGTAATGGGCGGTGCTTTGGCCGTCGACCGTGGCGTTGAGCGCGAGGATGATCTCGTGCACCGACGGGTCATGCGCGCGCTTGACCAGGGCATCGATCGTCAGGTCGTCCGGGCCGACGCCGTCGAGCGGCGACAGCGTACCGCCGAGCACGTGATAACGGGCGTTGATCGCGTGCGCGCGTTCGAGCGCCCATAGGTCGGCGACATCGGCAACGACCACGATCGCGGACGGATCGCGCCGCGTGTCGGTGCAGATCGTGCAGGGGTTCTGCGTGTCGATGCTGCCGCAGATTTTGCACACCTCGATCTTCTCGATCGCGGTCTGCAAGGCGGCGGCGAGCGGCGCCATGACCAGTTCGCGCTTCTTGATGAGGAACAGCGCGGCGCGCCGGGCCGAACGCGGCCCGAGCCCGGGCAGGCGGGCGAGCAGCTGGATCAGGCGTTCGATCTCGGGACCGGCGACGACAGCGGGCATCGATCAGAACAACTTGAGCCCCGGCGGCAGCGGCAGACCGCCGGTCAACGCCTGCATGCGTTCCTGCAGAACGCCTTCGAGTTTCCGCCGGGCGTCGGCGTGCGCGGCAACGATGAGGTCTTGAAGAATATCTTTCTGGTCCGGCTTGAGCAGTGTTTCATCGACCTGCGCGGTCCGCATTTCGCCCTTGCCGGATAGTGTCACGGTCAGTAGCCCGCCGCCGGCCGCGCCTTCGACCTGGATGCGGTCGAGCTCGGCCTGCATCGCTTCCATCTTCGATTTGAGTTCGGCGGCCTGCTTCATCAGGCCAAGAAAATCGGCCATGCTTCACCTGCTCTATGGTTCATCGTCCGCGCCGGGCGCTTCGCCAGGCGGTTCGGACGGCAATTCGTCGGGTATGCCGGCCGGCGGCCGCACGTCCACGATCTCGGCGCCCGGAAAACGCGCGAGCACCGCCTGAACCAGCGGGTCGCTGCGCACATCGTCCTTCAACTCGGCCTTGCGCGTTTGCGCCTGCGCATAAAGGCTTGGCAGGCCCGGTTCGGCCGAGACGATCACCATCCAACGCCGGCCGGTCCAGTCGCCGAGCTTCTTCGACAATTCGCCGGTCAGCGCTTTGGGCGCGCTGGCTTCGAGTCCGATTTCAAGCCGGCCGTCTTCGAAGCGCACCAGCCGTACGTCGCGCTCGAGCGCGCTCTTGATGCCGAGATCGCGCTTCTCTGCGGCAAGCGCCACCAGTTCCTCGAAGCTCGCGAGCTTGCGCAAAGTGACGCTGGCCTCTTCCACACGCGCGACCGGCTCGTTTGCCGGCAATTCGGCCGGCGCCGTCGCAAGCGCGGCCCGGGTGCCGCCACGCGGCATATCCGTACGCGAGGCCTCCGCGCGTGCAGGCTTTTCCGACTGCTGCGAGGCCTGCCCGCCCGGGGGCGGCGAGGCGCCGTCGCTGCGCGACGTGTCGCCGAGCGAGCGGATCACCTCATCGGGCGTCGGCAGATCGGCGGCGTAGGCGATACGCACCAGCACCATCTCGGCGGCCGCGAAAGGCCGTCCGGCCGCGGTGACCTCCTCCATGCCCTTGAGCAGCATCTGCCAGGTGCGTGCCAGAACGCGCATCGAGAGCTTTGCCGCGAAGGCGCGCCCGCGCGTCCTTTCAGTTTCAGTCAGCGAGACATCGTCGGCCAAAGCCGGCACGATCTTCACGCGCGTTACGAAATGCGTGAACTCGGCGAGATCGCCGAGCACCAATGCGGGATCGGCGCCGGCATCGTATTGCGTGCGGAATTCCTGCAAGGCGCGCGGCAGGTCGGCGCCCATCAGCGCCTCGAACAGATCGATGATCTTGGTGCGGTCGGCAAGGCCGAGCATCTGCCTTACGTCTTCGGCGCGAACCGGTCCGGCCGACATTGTCGAGTTGCCGGCTCCGCCGGCGTGCGCGATCGCCTGGTCCAGCAGCGAGAGCGCGTCGCGCACGGAGCCCTCGGCGGCGCGCGCGATCAGCCCCAGCGCTTCCGGCTCGGCGGTGATCGCCTCCTGGCCGGCGATGCCCTGCAGATGCTGGACCAGAAGCGCCGCGTCGACCCGCCGAAGATCGAACCGCTGGCAGCGCGATAGCACCGTGATGGGGACCTTGCGGATTTCCGTCGTGGCGAACACGAACTTGGCGTGCGCCGGCGGCTCTTCCAGCGTCTTGAGAAGCGCATTGAAGGCGGCGCCTGAAAGCATGTGCACTTCGTCGAGGATGTAGACCTTGTAGCGCGCCGAGACCGGCGCGTAGCGGATCGCATCGTTGATCGCGCGGACGTCCTCGACGCCGTTGTGCGAGGCCGCGTCCATCTCGATGACGTCGAGATGGCGGCTCTCCATGATCGCCTGGCAGTGCACGCCAAGAACCGGCATGTCGATCGTCGGGCCGGTGATCGAGCCGTCCGCCAACTCGTAATTGAGCGCGCGCGCCAGGATACGCGCCGTGGTGGTCTTGCCGACGCCGCGCACGCCGGTGAGCACCCAGGCCTGCGGGATGCGGCCGCTCTCGAAGGCGTTCGAAATCGTGCGCACCATCGCATCCTGGCCGATCAAATCGGCGAAGGTCGACGGCCGGTATTTGCGCGCGAGTACGCGATAGGAGCCGGTCGTATCGGACATCTTGGTCGTCGCGTCGTTCATGGCCGGTTCTTAGCAACGTCGTCCTGAGGCGCGAGGCCGCAATGCGGCCGAGCCTCGAAGGATGACGGAGATGCTATCACCCTTCGAGGCTCGCGGAGTTTATCATCGGGCCGGCCACTTCGGGCCGGACCCGTTGGCTCGCACCTCAGGGTGACGGCACAGTGTGTTGATCCGAAAGGAGAGGGTGGGAGGCTGACGAGCGACCCGAACCGCGCTCGTTAGGGCTGCTTCCTTCCGGACCTGACCCGGTTGGCGAGTGGCTCGTCCACCGCCAACCTCCCGGCCCCTATATCGGCCGCCACCGGGGAGAAAGCAAGCGGGGCCGCCGTATACGTCATGCCAGCTCGCGCCCCGGATCGTAGTCATAGAGCCGTCCGGCCTGAAACACGGTCTGATCGCCGCCGAAGCGCCTGCGCCACTTATACCGCATGTCGCGCTTGAGCCGGGCCCACGGCGACGTGAGATGGTTCTCGCGGGCGCGGGCGCGCGAACCGAGGACCGCCTCCCGCGCGCGGGGCTGCCTTCGCCGTTCGTAGGAAAGCAGCGCCTCATCGAGATTGTCTGCCTCACGAGCGATCGTGCCGGCAAGTACGCAGCCGTCCTCGATCGCCATCGCGGCGCCCTGGCCCAGATAAGGCAGCATGGCGTGCGCGGAATCGCCGAGCAGCGTCGCGCGTCCCTTGCTCCAGCGCTCAGGCGGATCGCGATCGTATAGCGCCCACTTGTACCAGCGCACGCTCGAGGGAAACACGTGCGTGAGTTCGGAATTCCAGCGGGCGTAGGTGTTGATCACCTCCGACACGTCGCACTCCCGCGTCCACGATTCCTCGGTCCATGCGTCGCTGTCGATATGGGCAACGATGTTGAGAAGTTCGCCGCGGCGAACGAGGTAATGTACGACGTGGCCGTGCGGGCCCATCCATAGCGTGACGTTGGCGGTGTTAATGTCGCGTGGCACCGCTTCGGCCGGAGCCATGCCGCGAAAGCAGATACAGCCGGTGAAACGCGGCGCGTCGGCGCCAAACAAGCTTTCCCGCACCTTCGAATGAATGCCGTCGGCGCCAACAACGATATCCGCTTCGATCTCGCTGCCGTCGGCGAAGCGAGCCGCGGCCCCGCCGTTGCGCGCTTCGACAGCGACGCAGCGTTGGCCCAGCCGGATGTCGGTCGATCGCAACGCTCCGGCCAATACATCGAGCAGGTCGGCGCGGTGCACCGTTACACTGGGCGCACCGAAGCGCTGCCGGTAGTCGCCCTGATAGACGCGCGATATCTCGCGTCCGCTCTTCCAGGACCTAACGATCGCGAATTCCGATTCCCACGTGATCGCGTTGATCTTGTCCTCCAGGCCCAGTGCGCGGAGCGCCTTGATCGCGTTTGGCGCGAGCCCGATCCCGGCGCCGATCTCGCTCAGTTTGGGCGATTGCTCGCAGACAATGACTTCGAGGCGTTGCTGCTCGAGCGCCAGAGCCGCAGCGAGGCCGCCGATGCCGCCGCCGATGACGAGTATGCGCGGCGTCCGCGGCATGCCTTTCTTCTCCCTTGCTCGCGACCTGTTGGCCCGAGGGGGGGTGAAGCGCCTGGCTCGCGCCGCACGGTCGACCGGCCATGTTCTGCGATCGATGTCGACGGTGCCCTCGGCCGGCTCATCGTGTCAATCGCCGGGAAAAGAGGGGCAGAGGGCGTCGCCAGATAAGCAAGCCCGCCATTTTTCCGCCCCGCGGGAGTGAAACGGAAGGCGGGTGGGATCGCTCTAAACAGCGGTCGGGTCCCTCTCTGCCGCATCGCCGGCCCCACTTCGCGGGGCTTGAAAATGTAGTATCAAGCCGCGCCAAGGACCAAACGAGTCGGCATGAACGCTCGTACCATCATTTTCGGCATATCCGGCGTCGTTATCGTGGTCGTCGCCTTCGTCGGCGCGACGCTGATGCTGAACGTGCTTTGGCCGAACGCGGTCGACGAAGGTCGTCCGCAGCTTATTGCGGTGCCGCCGCTCAAGCCGTTGTCGGGAACATCGACCGTGCTCACGCCCGCGGCCATTGCCATGTCGGCGATCCGCGATGCGCTTGAGGCCCAGGCACCACGCACTTTCTCCGGCAAGCCGCAAAATCCAATCCCGCAGCTTCTGATCAATGCGGACTTCAATTTCGCGATCGCGCGCGAGCCGCTCAACGTCTCCGCGCGGTCCGACGCGCTCGTTGTCGCAACGCAGTTCTCGGGCGGATTCCAGGCGCGCGGCAGCGTCGCCGGCTCGGCCAATACGCTTGGCGCCATCGGCAACATGATCGGCGGTAGTGTCGGGCAGCAGGTGCACGCACTCGCCGGCAAAGCGTTCGAACAACACGCCGATATTCACGGTACGGTGACGGCGTTGGCGCGCCCGGCCATCACACCGAACTGGCGGCTTGTGCCAAACCTTACCGCTCAAGTCAGCGTGGCGGACGTCTCGATACCGGTGGCCGGCGCCAAGCTCAGTGTCTCGAACGAAGTGAAGCCGGTCATCGATAGTCTGGTGCGCGAGCAGACCGCCGCACTGGAAGGGCGCCTGCGCAACGATCCTTTCATCGAGAACGCCGCGCGCGGCCAATGGGCCAAGCTCTGCCGCGCCATTCCGCTTGGCGCCGGGCAAGGAATCGAAAAAGGCGCGCCGGCTCTCTGGCTCGAAATGCGCCCGACGCGCGCCATCGCGGCACAGCCGAAGATCGATACGAACGCGGTGACGCTGTTTCTCGGCGTGCAGGCGGAGACCCGCATCGTGGCGAACGAGACCAAGCCGGAATGCCCGTTTCCGCGGCAACTCGATATCGTGCCGCAGGCGAACGACGGGACCCTCGATATCGCAGTCCCCATCGATATTCCGTTCACCGAAGTCAGCCGCCTCATCGACGTGCAGGTCAGAGGCAAGACCTATCCCGAGGACGGCTCAGGCGCGTTCGCCACCACCATCCGACAGGCTACAGTCGCCGCTTCCGGCGACCGGCTGTTGATTTCGCTTCTGATGAACGTCAAGAAGCGCGGCTTTTTCTCGATTGGTGCCGACGCGACGGTACACGTGTGGGGCAAGCCGGTGCTCGATCAAGGACAGCAAATCTTGCGCTTCACCGACGTTGCCGTCGACGTCCAATCCCAGGCGGCATTCGGGCTGCTCGGCGAGGCGGCGCAGGCAGCGGTGCCGTACCTGCAAAGAACGCTCGCCGAGCACGCGGCGGTCGATCTTAAGCCCTTCGCCGCGGACGCGAAAAAACGCATGGCCGCCGCCGTCGGCGACTTTACCGGGCAGGCCAGCGGCGTGACGGCCAACGTTGTGGTCGACGACGTTCGTCTGCTCGGCATCGACTACGACAACAGCACGCTGCGCGTCATCACCGACGCCAAAGGCACGGTGAATGTCGCGATCTCGTCGCTGGCGCCGCAGTAAGCGGCATTTTTCCTCTCCCGTTTTGGGGGAGAGTCTCGATGCGGGGACGGCAGGCGGATGAGCGAATGTCATCCGCCTGACTGGCAGGAGGTCTTCCTTTACGCCACCAGGCTTCTTTGCTCGGCCACTTCCGAAGTCGCTGCGCCGTCCAAGCGTTCGGATTGCGGCGCGCGAAGCCCGCGCGCCTCGAGAATTGGGAGAACCTGATCGCGGAAGTAGGGAAACTCTTTGACGTAGTCGACGAAAGACAGCGTCGTCCCCTTGAATCCCGCTTCATGCAGTTGGCTGATGCCGTCGGCAACCTGCGCCGGCGTGCCGACGAGCGGAAAACCGCCGTGGCCCGCAGCCATGCGATCGCGAATCAGCGCCAACAAATCGTGCGGAAATGACTGGGCGTTGGCGAATTGCAACGCGATGAGATTGTCGACCGCGGTCCAGTCCGCGTTGACGTCGGCGAAGTGCTGCCAGTAGTCCTTCGCCTCCTTCTCGGTCGGCCGGCACACGACGTGTGAAAAGGTCAGCACCTCGACCGACCGGCCGGCGGCCTTCGCGCTGTCTTTCAGCTCCTCGATTTCCGGTTTCGAGCGCGAAAGGTCGATGGCCGGCGTGAACAGGAAGTCCGCGTTGCGAATGGCAAAGTTGCGGCCTTCGCCCGAACCGGCGGCGTTGATGATCGGCGGACGTTCGCCGCGCCAGGGTTTTGGATTGCCATAGCAGTCCTTGACCTTGAAGAACTCGCCGTCCCAATCGAATTTGCCGTTGGTCGACCAGATCTTCTGCACGAGGGCGAACCATTCCTGCGCGTAGCGATAGCGAGTCTCGTGGTCGGTCGGCAGTGCGAGGCCGAGCGCTTCATACTCGGGTTTGTTCCAGCCGGCCACGATCTTGAGCCCGGCGCGGCCGCGGCTTATTTCGTCGACGGTGCCATCTGCTCGGCGACCACGACGGGATGATTGGCCGTGACGTGCATCGTCGCGAAGACCGTGATGTTTTTGGTCTTGGCAAGCAAGCCCGCGGCCCAGGTCATCGTTTCGAGCACCGCGCCATGAAAATCGGTCTCGCCGCCATAGCCGATCCAGCGTGCGATCGGCAGCATGAAGTCGATGCCGGCATCGTCGAGGAGGCGAGCCAGCTTCTCGTGTTTTCCCAGGTGGCGCCCCAGCGCTCGGGCAATTTGGTAACCGTCATTCCGCCCGAGCAGTTCGAAGCGAACGTCCCCAACACGAAGTCTTTCGTTGCCATTATTTTACGCATAGTCTTTCCTTTCCGCTGTGCGCGTCGACGATGAGCTGACCCGGCTCTCAGACATTTCACGAGTGATGAGAAAAAGCTGATGGCGACCGATTCCCCGCATCTCCGCGCTTCGCGCGACGGGCAAAGCCCGCATTATTGGCACCTCGCGCAGGACAGTACCGGCGTCGCCATGACCGATCTCGAATATGCCATTCTGCGCGTGTTCGAAGCTTTCGGCCGCTGGCAGTCTGAATGCCTGGCCGCGGTATCCGGCGCGAGCATCACTGGTCCGGAGAACGTCTTGCTGCACGTCGTCGCCATGAAAGGCCGCGCGAAGACGATCCATGACGTTATGCTTTTGACCAACCGCCAGGATACGCCCAATGTGCAATACGGCCTGCGCAAGCTGATGAAGCTTGGATTCATAAAAAAGCGCGGCTCCGCGCGCGCCGGCGTTTTCTATCACGACCGAAAAGGGCGAGAAGGTCTGCAAGGACTACGCCGATTTGCGGAAGAAATTGCTCCTCCGCGCGGCCAGGAACGTGTCGAAATTCGAATCGACGAGCAAAAAATGCTGTTTGCATCTGGAGACGCTCGAAAAAATCTACACCATCGTCGGCCGCGAGGCGGCGACGTTCTTTCGTCGCTAGCTTCCGCCACCGACCCGGTGTCTCTCGGCCGGTTGCGAGGCATCATGCCTATATTGCACGATTTCGCCGTTGCAGGCCGCCGGCCAGAACGGACGGATACGATTGGCCGCGGGCGGCAATCCCGCAGTGTGCAAAGCCAATTTTGACCGATGCTGGTCGGCCTGCGACGGTATGGCGTCGTGCCAAAATCAGTGTTCGGCCAACTACCGCGGCTGTCTCGGGCAATAGCTCCTTCACTCGTCCTGCCGCTTCGCACGGGAGAACGCGGATCGAAATGTCGGAAATCGGCTGGTCGCTGCACCCGCAGCTCACAAACGACACCGTCGCGGTCGATGATCTGCCGCTTTGCCGCGTGCTGGCGATAAACGCCGCCGACTATCCGTGGCTGATCCTGGTGCCGCGTCGCGCCAGCGTCACCGAGATCATCGACCTCGGCGACGAGGCCACCAAACTCATGTCCGAAATCGCGCAGGCGTCGCGCGTTCTCAAGGCCGCGACGAAATGCGACAAGCTCAACGTCGCGGCGATCGGCAACGTCGTGCCGCAGCTTCACGTGCACATCGTCGCGCGCTGGAAAACCGATCCGTTGTGGCCGAAGCCGGTGTGGGGCGCCGCACCGCCGCGCGCGGGGGAGATCGCCGCGTTTGACGGGTTTGTGAATGCGATCCGGGAGGGCTTGGGGATTGCAGATGATTGCTAAATCTTCCCGCTCGCCGCTCGCCGCTCGCCGCTCGCCGCTCGCCGCTCGCCGCTCGCCCGGCTCGACCTCGCCGCCTCCCTCGCGAGGGAGAGGGAAATAAGCTGCGATCCGCCTTGCACGCTGCGGATGGGGAATTTATCAACGCAGTTCGCGTACTTCCGGACTACACTTAAGTGGGTTGTGAAATTCTGGCTCTTGGGGGACCTTAATGATCCGGCCGTCTGCCGCACTCGTCGTGTGCGGTGTCGCGATAAGCATTGCGGCGCTTGCCGGCTGCGCCGACACCAGCCCGCCGCCCACCGGGCAGCCGACATTCTATCAAGATCTCGCGCAGCCCGACATGACGGTCGACGCCGCGGCCGCGCAGTCGATGATCTCCGGCTATCGCAGCAATAACGGTCTCGGAGCGGTCACCGTCGATCCCGAATTGATGCGGCTTGCGAGCGAGCAAGCGCGCGCAATGGCGGCGCACGACAAGATGGATCACGATATCGGACGGCCATTCCAGGACCGCATCCGCAATTCGTCGATCGCCGGTAGCGTCGCGGTCGAGAATATCTCCGCCGGCTATCACACGCTCGCCGAGGCCTTTTCCGGCTGGCGCGATTCGCCGCCGCATCGCGCCAACATGCTCAATCGCAGCGTGACGCGCCTCGGCATCGCCGCGGTCTATGCGCCGGCTTCGAAGTACAAGGTGTTCTGGGCGCTGATCCTCGCCGGACCTGGCGGGCATCGCGGTTAGATGCGAGCCTTGCGGTCGCGAGAACAAATCCACTTTGACCTCTCGGCGCCGCGCGAGGGACGGGTGCACGCGCTTGACCTCGCTGGCAGGCGCGGCTTCAATCGCGCGCAAAATGTCCAAAGAGCCAGATCCGCGTTTCGCGCCGCACCAGGCCTATTCCGGCAGCCAGCTTGATCGCGCGGCACATTTCCGCAGCGATGAGCAAAAGCTCGCGGCGTTCCACCAGGACGGCCGGGCCGGCTTGTACGTGGTGGCCGGCGACAACATCGTGCTCAAAGCGCATGGCGAGGCGCTCGATCCGCTGTTTTTGCCCGCCGAGGCGCATGCGCTGGGTACGCCGCGCGAGACCATGTTTCTGGGGCTTTTGCACGACGCACCGCGTTTCGGTGCCGGACTCGATCCGGCGGTGGTGGAGACGCTGAAGGCGCGCAACGATCTGAAACTCATCGATCTGCGGACTATCGCCGTGCAAGGCATGGTCGCCGCCGAGCATGTGCCGCCGCTGGCCGAGGCCAAGGCGGTCCTCGGGTGGCACGCCCGTCATCGCTTCTGTCCCAATTGTAGCGCGGCGACGCGCGTCACGCAGGGCGGCTGGCGGCGCGATTGCCCGGCGTGCGGCGCCGAGCATTTTCCCCGTACCGATCCGGTGGTGATCATGCTGCCGATAGCGGGCGATCGCTGCGTGCTCGGCCGTTCGCCGCGCTTTCCGCAAACCATGTGGTCGTGTCTCGCCGGTTTCGCCGAACCCGGTGAATCGATCGAGGAGGCGGTGCGGCGAGAAGTGGCCGAGGAAGTCGGTCTCGTCTGCGCGCAGGTCAGCTATTTCGCCTCGCAGCCTTGGCCGTTCCCGTCGTCACTGATGATCGGATGCCACGCCGAAGCGGTGACGGACCAGATCGTCATCGATGAAAACGAGATCGAGGAGGCGCGCTGGTTCGATCGCGCCGAACTCAAGTTGATGCTGTCACGGACCCATCCTGAAAGCTTGTCAACGCCGCCGCCCATCGCCATCGCGCATTACATCATCCGCGCCTTCGTCGAGCGTGGCCGCGATGTGTTGGTCCGTTGATGACCGTTTCCGCTACGGGCGCGGCAGTGCCGCGCATCTTGTGTGCGGGCATCCTCGTGCTCGACGAGGTCTTCCGGGTCAAAGTCATTCCACAGCCCGACACCAAAGTGGAAGCGGAGGACTTTTTCATCATCAACGGCGGCTGCGCGGCGAACGCCGCCGTCGCGATTGCGCGGCTTGGCGGCCGGGCGATGCTGGCGAGCCCGCTCGGCGGGCCCGCCGGCCAGGATAATAACGGCGACCGCGTACTTGCGGCGCTGGCGCGCGAAAACGTCGACACCGACGCGTGCCAACGGGTTGACGGCCTATCGACCGGGCTTTCGGCGATTTTTGTCGACGCCCGCGGAGACCGCACGATCGTAACGTATCGCGACAAGAGGATCGCGACCGTCGCGCCGCGCGATCCGGAAGCGATCACGATTGCGGCCGATCTGGTCCTCGCCGATAACCGATACCGGCAATTCGTCCGCCCGATCTGCGAAGCAGCGCGGCGGCGCAAAATCCGGGTCGTACTCGACGCCGACAAGGCCACGGTCGCGGACGATCCGCTTTTCCGGATCGCCTCGCACGCGGTTTTTTCCACGGAATGCCTGTCGGCCACGACCGGCACGAGCGATCTTGCGGCCGGTCTCAAGCAGATCGCGCGGCATACCGATGCGTTCCTGGCGGTCAGCAATGGTCCGAATGACATTCTCTATCTGGAGGACGGTTCGGTCCGCCACGTGCCGGTATTCGAAATTCGCGCCGTCGATACGCTGGCCGCCGGCGACGCCCTGCACGGCGGGTTCGCGCTGGCGCTGGCGGAGGGACGCAGTGAGGTGGATGCGTTGCGCTTTGGTGCCGCGGTCGCTGGCCTCAAATGCAGCCGCGTCGGCGGCTCCGGCGGGATGCCGACCCGCGCCGAGGTCGAAGCGCTGATGGCGAAATCCTAAGGCCGGCACCGCCCTTTGAGTTTGCCCTTGCGCTAGAATAATTTCCTATGTAGTGGTTATTCTTCGTGGGTAATTGGAATATTATTTCTATGGACGCGATCGACCGCAAGATTTTGGCCGTTCTACAGGAAGACGCTTCGCTCTCGGTTGCCGACATTGGCAGCAAGGTCGGGCTCTCGTCGACGCCGTGCTGGAAGCGCATCCAGCGGCTGGAGGCGGAAGGCGTCATCCAAAAGCGCGTCGCGCTGGTCGATCAGGACCGCGTCGGCTTGGGCGTCACCGTTTTCGTCTCGATCGAGACCGGCGATCACTCGCAGGACTGGCTCCAGCGCTTTGCCAAGGTAGTCGGTGCGATGCCGGAAGTGATGGAATTTTATCGCATGGCCGGCGACGTCGACTACATGCTGCGCGTGGTGGTGCCGGACATCGCCGGCTTCGACGCCTTCTACAAGAAACTGATCGGTTCGGTGCCGTTGACCAACGTAACGTCGCGCTTCGCGATGGAGAAGATCAAGTCGACGACGTCTTTGCCAATTCCGTAAGACGCCGTCGCGGCCAAGTATGATCTGCATCAGTGGCAGCCGAGACGTGGGGCGCCTTAGCGCCCCGAGTTGAGTGCGCCGGCCGCGGTGGCCTGGTTATTGCGGACGACAATCTCGCCCATCGTCTTGTCGAAGAATTCCGGCATGTCGCCGAGCGTCAGCCGGCGCGAGCAATCCGGCGTACAGCTATAGGTTTCGCGGTCGCCGCCCCGGTAGACCACGACGGTCCTGTCGTTCGATCCGGTCACCTCGACGTTCTTTTCCAACAGCACAACGCCCTTTTTGTCGGTGACGATGAGGTTGGTCGCTCCATTGCTCTTGCCGGTGAGCACGGTCAGGCCGCCCGGCTGGATCGAGACGTCGGCGATCAGCGGATTGCCGACCACGACATTGGAGGCGCGATCCGGCAGTTGCAGGAGTCTCGCCTGGTCGAGCATGACGACGATGGTGTCTTCCGGCGCAAGAGGCTGCGCCGGCGCCGACGGGACGATCGCGAATGGCAGCAGGATTGCCGCCAGCCAGCGCACCAGGCCTAGCTTGGCCTGGCCTCGCGCGAACAACGCCGCCATCGAGAACTCTCCGAAACGCTACGCGGAACTCAACAACCGAAGAGGCTGCACTCTCGAGTTCCAATTGACCGCAAATTGGTGAAGGAACTGCAAATTATCGGAAGGTTTGCGCAGCGATTTGCGCGCCGTGGCCGCGAGTCCGTCCGGCGCTGATTGCCGCGTTATTTGGTGAATGGATGCACGAGTTGCGCCCCGAAAGTCGTCGGGAATTCGCGATCAGCGATCCCGTAGTGATCGGGCAGCTCGCCTGCCGGCATGTAGAACGTGCCAAACAGGAGGTCGAATACCGGAAACGTCCCGGCGAAATTCTTTTCGCCGCCGCGATCGGAGGCGGTGTGGTGCCAGCGATGAAACACCGGCGAAGCGATCACGTATTTGAATGGGCCGAGCGCCCAGTCGAGATTGGCGTGCACGAATGCCGAGTGGGCGATATTGATGGGGCCCAGCACCAAGAATATGTTGGGGGAGATGCCGATGATGAGCAGAAAAACGTCGGCCAAAATGGAGCCGAAGAAAAGATTGATCGGGTGGAAGCGCGCCGCCGAGATCCATTCCAGCTTTTCCGAGGAGTGATGCACAGCGTGGTACTTCCACAGCGGCTTGCCGTGGAAAAATCGATGGGTCCAGTAAAGGATGAAATCCGAACCGATGAGGAAAATGACCATTTGCGCCACGAGCGGCAGCGCGGCGAGCGGGCCATGGCCATTTTCGTAGAAGGCGATCAACCCATCGCCGGTGGTGATGCCGAACAATACCGCGGCGCCGACGATCAGCATGCCGATCCGCAAAAAGCGCGCGATAACGGGAATGAAAAGCCAATAACAGATGTCGGTAACGAGGTCCGGTTTGCGCCACCAAGGATGGCCGGGGTTGCAGGCCCAGAACCAGGTCAACACGGTGAAGACAAGGGCCAGTCCCAGCGAGATCGGAACGCCTTTCATGAAGGTCTCGCCGACTTCGACGACGAACCCCATCATTTCTTCGTACATTTGAGGACTACTGCCGTTGCTGCTTGGTCAGGCTTTCCATTTCCGCGTATGCGCCCCGAGGCTCTTTGATATCGGGGAAGCGCTTAATAGGCGATGAATGGGAACGGCAACGGCGTTAGTGCTAATTTGCAATTTGCGATAATTGCGCATCGCAGCATTACGCTGCGGAAATATTTTGTCGCTACATTGTCAAGTAGAGTGAGTTGGAGAGTTTGCGCGGCTGGCGCGAGATCCGTGCTGTGCTCGGCGGCGGCGCGAAACCCGTTGTTAACTACGTTGTGGAACCGCCCAATTGTCGCGGGTTTCTGTAGTTAGTTTAACCGCATCGCAATTTCTCGTTGTTAGTTTTGCGCCGATCCAAATGGCCCAAGACAAATGGTCACTGGGTCGAGCTCGGACAGACACGTGTGGACCTTAAGGAGCCAACTATGAAGACCCTTGTAGCGCGTTTTGTGAAGGACGAGTCGGGCGCCACCGCCATTGAATATGGCCTGATCGCCGCCGGCATCTCCGTCGCGATTATCGCGGTCGTGAACACGATCGGCACCACCCTGAATTCGAAGTTTACCAGCATTTCCTCGCAGCTTAAGTAAGCGCGACGGATCAGGCGCGACGAAAGGGCTCCGGTCGAAGCCGGAGCTCTTTATTTTTTGGGGAGCACGGTGTGCGGAGCGCCGCTAACGTACTCTCAACCAGTGCCGTATAACCGTAATCGGTAGCGACGCAATCGGCGGTACCGTCTGTCATGGCCTTGCTGACCGAGATACTCAAGCTCACGCTGTTTCCAGCGATGATGGCCTTTGCAGCGTCAAGCGATTTTTTGACGATGACGATCGCCAACCGTGTTTCGCTCATTCTCGTCGGTGGTTTCGTTTTGGTCGCTGTTCTTAGCGGGACGAGCGCCGCCGATTTTTTATCGCACGTGGCGGCCGCGGCTGCGGTGCTCGTTGTTGTCTTCGTGTTCTTTGCGCGAGGCTGGATCGGCGGCGGCGACGCCAAGCTTGCAGCGGCGACGTCGCTCTGGTTGGGGTTCGCCCACCTCGCCGATTTCTTCCTATACGCCTCGATATTGGGTGGCGTATTGACGCTCACGATCATCAGATTTCGCTGCGTCTCCCTGCCACGAGTGTTTGTCGGACGCCAATGGGCCGAGCGGCTTCACCGCGCCGATAGCGGCGTTCCCTATGGGATCGCGCTTTCAGTCGCGGCGCTCATCGTCTACCCGCAGACCGAATGGATGATGGCCATCGGTCGATAGCGGCCCGGGACGCATTTCAGGGCGCCAAGATTACCCATTGCTCGCGCTCCAGGACCCCGGCGTAACGCGTAATTAACGCGATTTGGATACGCCTCATTAACCATGCCTTGACGTTTAGCTGCTGAAATCCCGGGCACCAACCCCTGTCTGCGGTTGGTGGCATTTTGGGAAGTTGAAGCGTCATGAAACCCGCGCGCCTCATTGTATTGGGTGTTGCCCTCGCGGCTGGCGCCGTTGCAGCCATACTCGCGAGCGGCAGCCGACAGCCGGAGGCGCCAAAGGAGGCCCCGCCACCGCCGCTTGCTACCACGGACGTGCTGGTCGCAAAGACCAATCTCGCCACCGGCCAGGTGCTCGGAGAGGGGGATGTAGGTTGGCAGATGTGGCCGGCCGCCTCCGCGACGGCGAGCTTCGTCAGAAAGTCGGATCGTCCGGACGCGATCAAAGATTTCGTTGGCGCGATCGTGCGCACCCCGGTGTCAGAAGGTGAACCGATCCGTGATTCCAAGGTCGTCGCCGGCAAGGGCGGTGGCTTCCTGGCCGCGATCCTGCCCCATGGCATGCGGGCGATATCGCTCGACATATCGCCTGAAAGCGGGGCCGGCGGCTTCATCCTGCCGAACGATCACGTCGACGTGGTGCTTACAAGGCGTGACAAGGCTGCGGAGAAGGTGACGGGCACCGAGAAGTTCGTCAGTGAAACAATTCTGAAAAACGTGCGGGTGCTGGCGGTAGACCAGGCGATCGAGGAAAAGGACGGCCAGAAAGTCGCAGTCGGGAAGACCGCGACGATCGAACTTGATCCCCTGCAGGTCGAAACGCTGGCGCTGTCGCGTCAACTCGGGACGCTGTCTCTGACCTTGCGCAGCTTGCTTGATTCGCAGTCGCCAACCCCGGAAGGCGGCGAGGATCAGGATGCGAATTCGCGGGGTGTCAACACGGTGCGTTACGGCGTGAGCACGCAAACGATGGCGCACTGAACCGCGCGGAGGGAGTTGATATGGTACGAGGGACACTGATCCGAGCGGCGGCTTTTGCGGCGCTCGTGTCGTGCTTCGCCGCCGGCATCGTCTGTTGGCTGCCAGCGCCCGCCGTGGTCGGCGCAGCGGAGCTTGAACCGCAGATGCAAACGATCGTTGTCGCCGCGAGCGACTTCGGGTCGCGCGCCGTCGCGCTTGGCGTCGGCAAGTCCCTCGTGATCGATTTCCCGCGCGATATCAAGGACGTCCTTGTCTCCAATCCGAAGATCGCGAACGCCGTCGTCCGCTCTTCGCGGCGCGCCTATGTCATCGGCGTCGAGATCGGTCAGACCAACGTGTTTTTCTTCGACGCCGAAGGCAAGCAGTTGGTCGGCCTCGACATTGCGGTCACGCGAAGCCTCAACGGCATCCGCGCCGCGATCAAACAGGTCCTGCCTGAGTCCGATGTCCGCGTTGAAGGCATTGGCACCGACGGCGTGATTTTGACGGGATTCGTGTCCAGCCAGGCTGAGGCGCAGCAGGCTTTCGATATAGCAGTACGCCTTGTGAATGCGGGATCGTCCGACGTCGTCTCCAACGGCTCCAAGGTGCTCAACGCCATCATCGTTCGTGGCCGCGACCAAATCATGCTCAAGGTGACGGTCGCCGAGGTCGAGCGCGATCTCATCAAGCAGCTCGGCATAAACTTTTCCGGCACTGCCAGTGTTGGCTCCGCCGTCATCAATTTCAACAACACCAATCCCTTCACCGCCTATGGACAAACGCTCAGCGGCTCCAGCATTGCCGGCACGACGAAATCGATCACCGGGACCTTGCAGGCCATGGAACAGGCGGGCGTCATTCACACGCTCGCCGAACCGAACTTGACCGCGATCTCGGGAGAAACCGCGACATTCCTGGCCGGCGGAGAATTTCCGATCCTCAACGGCTATTCGTGTTCCTCGACATCGACGACTCCTGGCGCACCGACGACCTGCCAACCGTCGATCGAGTTCAAGAAATTCGGCGTCAGTCTCCACTTCACGCCGATCGTGCTGAGTGAAGGTCGCATCAGCCTTAAAGTCATGACCGAGGTTTCGGACATCTCGGCGGCCAACGCGCTGACGATACCGATTCCGGGCACGAACAACACGGTCACGGTGCCGTCGATCCGCACGCGCCGCGCCGACACGACGGTGGAAATACCGTCCGGCGGGGCACTGGCGTTGGCCGGCATGATTCAAAATGACACCAAGCATCAGGCCAACGGTCTTCCCGGTCTGATGGAGCTTCCTATTCTCGGCCCCCTGTTCAAGAGCAACGATTACATCAACCAGCAAACCGAACTTATGGTGCTGGTGACGCCCTACATCGTGCATGCCGTCGCTCAAAAAGACCTGTCGCGGCCGGATGACGGTTTTTCCGATCCCAGCGATCCGGCGCAGGTGCTGCTCGGCCGGTTCAACCGAATTTACGGAGTCGGCGGCATTCCCGATCCGCCGGATAACTACCGCGGCAAGTACGGTTTCATCCTGGACTGATCGCGGCGCAAGGAGAAGACGATGCAAATTGTCCAGACAACGATCGCGAACAAGCCGCGCCTGACGGCGCTCGCGGTTCGCGCCGCCATCGTTGGCGCGTTCGCGATCTTCGTCTGCGGCTGCAACACCGTTGATCAGCAGGTAGCCGCCGTTCCGAATGTTCCGGACGACTACCGCCTGCGCCACCCGATCACGATCAGCGAAACCGACCATACGCTGGAAGTCTTCATCGGTTCCAACCGCGGCGAGCTCAACGCCACCCAGCGTGCCGAGGTGCTGGAATTCGCTCAGACCTGGAAACGCAAAGCGACCGGCGGCGTCGTGGTCGAGCTACCGGTCGGGACGAGCAACGAGCGTGCGGCGGCGGAGGCAATGCACACCATCCGCTCGCTCCTGGCGGCGACCGGCGTACCGCCGCACGGCGTCGTCGTGCGCAACTATCAACCGCCCAACCGCAATCTGGCGACCGTCCGCATCACCTATCCGCGGATCAGCGCTCAGGCCGGGCCGTGCGGGCTGTGGCCGGCCGACATGGGGCCGAGTTTCAACCGAGATCATTTCGAGAACCAGCCGTGGTGGAACAAAGGCTGTGCGACGCAGCGCAACCTCGCCGCCATGGTGGATAATCCCGCTGATCTCGTTCAGCCGCGTGCCGAGGCGCCGGTCTATGCGATGCGACGGACAACGGTCATCGAGAAATACCGGGTCGGCGCCCCGACCACCACGTTAGACCCATCGCTAGACGCGGCGAAGGTCAGCGACCTCGGAAAGTGATGTCTGTTCGTCATGAAATCAGCTAGCCAAGCCGCCTGGCAAGATGCCGTTCCCGCCGACGTCGCGGGTCGCGATGAGCGCATTGCGCCCGCGCCGCGCGTCTCGGTGCAGGCGTTCTGCGAGACGGTCGAAACGGCGGCGGCTATTCAGGCGGCCGGCGAAGATCGGCGCATGGCTAAGGCGCATCTGCGCATTCAGATGGGTGGCCTGGCCGCTGCTATCGAGGCCTACCAGAATTCGCCGACGCCCAATGTGATCATGCTTGAGTCCGAAAATAGCGGAGAAGATATCCTAGGTGGCCTCGATGAACTAGCGCCGGTCTGCGATGCGGCAACCCGCGTTATTATCATCGGCCGCATGAATGATATCGCGCTGTACCGGGAGCTGGTGCGGCGCGGCGTCAGCGACTATCTGATTGCGCCGGTCGGAGCCCTGCAGGTCGTGCGGGCGGTCTGTGGCCTTTTCTCGGCGCCCGACGCCAAGCCTGTCGGCCGCGTCATCGCCGTAGTCGGGGCGAAGGGCGGTGTCGGTGCTTCGACCCTTGCGCACAACATAGCCTTCTCGATCGCCCGCGACCTTACGCTCGACGCGGTTGTCACCGATCTCGATCTGGCGTTCGGAACAGCGGGCCTCGATTTCAACCAGGATCCGCCGCAGGGCATCGCCGAGGCGGTGTTCTCGCCCGATCGCGTCGACAATGCCTTCGTCGATCGGCTCCTGTCCAAATGCACTGACCACTTGAGCCTTCTCGCGGCGCCGGCCACGCTGGATCATGTTTATGATTTCGGCGCCGACGCCTTCGAGTCGATCTTCGATTCACTGCGCGCTACCGTGCCGTGCGTCATTCTCGACGTGCCGCATCAGTGGACTGGCTGGACCAAGCAGACCCTGGTGAGCGCCGACGACCTCCTGATCGTCGCTGCCCCCGATCTCGCCAATCTGCGCAACACCAAGAATCTGTACGACTTCCTGAAAGCATCGCGGCCCAACGATCACCGGCCGCTCTATTGTCTCAATCAGATCGGTGTGCCCAAACGGCCCGAGATCAAGGCCGCCGATTTCGCCAAGGCGCTCGATGACGAGCCGATCGCGACCATTTCGTTCGAGCCGCAGCTGTTCGGCGCGGCGGCAAACAACGGTCAGATGATCGCCGAGATTTCCGCAAACCACCGTACCGCCGAAGTGATTCGACAATTGGCGCAGAAATTGACGGGCCGCGTCGAGACGAAGAAGAAAAGTTCAAGCCTGCTGTCACCGCTGATCGAGAAGCTGCTGCAACGGCAATCGTAATAGTCTGTCGGAGTTGCGTTAGTGTTTGGCAAGCGTCCCATTCCTGGTAGCCCCGCGGCCGATGCGGTCGTGGAGCGACCGCCGTCGGCGCCGCGTCCGGCGGCATCGCCGCCTGCCTCTCAACCGGCCGCATCGCCGCAGGGCGGCCGCACGCCGTTTCCGTCGGCGGGTCTCGGGGCGCCCATACTCACCGCGCCGACGTCAAAGGCAAGCGCCGCGGGCCCCTCAAATCCGCCGGCGACGGTGCCGACAGCGATCGATACCCGCCGCTCCGATTCATATTATGAGACCAAGGGCACCGTTTTCGGGGCGCTGATCGAGGCTATCGATCTCGGTCAGCTGGCCAAACTCGATGCCGATTCCGCGCGTGAAGAGATCCGCGATATCGTCAATGAGATCATTGCGATCAAGAACATCGTGATGTCGATCGCCGAGCAGGAGGATCTGCTCGACGACATCTGCAATGACGTGCTTGGCTACGGGCCGCTGGAGCCGCTTCT
The DNA here is from genome assembly GCA_963829465.1 of uncultured Alphaproteobacteria bacterium. Classification (GTDB taxonomy): domain Bacteria; phylum Pseudomonadota; class Alphaproteobacteria; order Rhizobiales; family Xanthobacteraceae; genus BOG-931. The sequence goes on along the minus strand of CAWHJE010000012.1, from coordinate 6,157 downwards.
GGCGCGCGACGAAATCGCCGACATCATGGTGAACGGCTCGGGCACGGTTTACATCGAAGTCGGCGGCAAGATTCAGAAGACCGGCATCCGCTTCCGCGACAATCAACAGCTGCTGAACATCTGCCAGCGCATCGTCAGTCAGGTCGGTCGCCGCGTCGACGAAGCCTCGCCGATCTGCGACGCGCGCCTGCCCGACGGCTCCCGCGTCAACGCCATCGTGCCGCCGCTGGCAATCGACGGGCCAGCGCTCACCATCCGCAAATTCCGAAAGGAGAAGCTCACGCTCGAGCAGTTGGTGAGATATGGATCGGTCTCGCCGGAAGGCGCCGAGATCCTCAAGGTGATCGGTCGCTGTCGCGCCAACGTTCTCATTTCCGGCGGCACCGGCTCGGGCAAGACGACGCTCCTCAATTGCCTCACGCGCTACATCGACGACGACGAGCGCATCGTTACCTGCGAGGACGCAGCCGAACTTCAATTGCAGCAACCGCATGTGGTGCGGCTGGAGACGCGTCCCCCGAACCTTGAAGGCGAGGGCCAGATCACGATGCGCGATCTGGTGCGCAACTGCCTGCGTATGCGCCCGGAACGGATCATCGTCGGCGAGGTGCGCGGTCCGGAAGCCTTCGACCTGTTGCAGGCGATGAATACCGGCCACGACGGCTCGATGGGAACGTTGCACGCCAATACGCCGCGCGAAGGGCTCTCACGTCTCGAATCGATGATCACGATGGGCGGCTATTCACTGCCCTCGCGCACGATCCGCGAAATGATCGTCGGCTCGATCGACGTGGTCATTCAGGCAGCGCGTCTGCGCGACGGTTCGCGTCGCATCACCCATATTACGGAGGTGATGGGGATGGAAGGCGAAGTCATCATTACCCAGGATTTGTTTCTCTACGACCTCATCGGCGAGGACGCCAACGGCAACATCGTCGGACGGCACAAGTCGACCGGCATAGGCCGGCCGAAATTTTGGGATCGTGCACGCTACTTCGGCGAGGAGAAGCGGCTCGCGGCCGCGCTCGACGCTGCGCTGGCGGACGATGCAGTCAGAGGCTGACGCGGGTCATGAACATTTATCTCGTTTTCATAATGGTGGCGGTAGCGATCGGCGGCCTGGTGTGGGTGTTCATTTATCCATTCCTCTCTGGCGAGCGGACCGCCGAACAACGCGTGGCCAATCTCGCGCGGACCGAACCGGCGACGGCGCGCCCGGCGCGCTCCGCTCAGAAGACGCGGCGCGAGCAGGTCGAAGGCTCGCTCAAGCAAATCGAAGCACGCAAGAAAATGGCGACGCGGGTGCCGCTCTCGATACGCCTCGCTCGGGCCGGCGTGAGTTGGTCGCCGCGCCGCTTCCTGATGACCGCCGGCGCTTTGGGCTTCTTCGTCTTCCTGTTGGCGATTTCCGTCGGGGCCGGCTTGCTGCCCAGCCTTGGTTTGGCGTTCGCGGCGGGCGCCGGACTTCCTTTCTGGATTCTGTCCTTTCTCAAGAAGCGGCGAGAATCCCGCTTCCTCGTCATGTTTCCCAACTCCGTCGACGTGATCGTTCGCGGCATCAAGGCCGGGCTGCCGCTGCTGGACAGCCTCAAGCTGATTGCGACCGAGGCCGAGGAGCCTTTGCGCAGCGAGTTCCGCGGTATTATCGAAACCCAGGCGATCGGCATCCCGATTGGCGAGGCGTGCCTCAAGCTCTACGAGCGGATGCCGCTTCCGGAGGCCAATTTCTTCAGCATCGTCATTTCGATCCAGCAGCGCGCCGGCGGCAACCTGTCCGAAGCGCTCGGCAATCTGTCGAAAGTCTTGCGCGACCGCAAGAAGATGAAAGCAAAGATCCAGGCGATGTCGATGGAGGCCAAGGCGTCCGCCGCCATTATCGGGGCGTTGCCACCCGCGGTCATGTTGCTCGTCTACATATCGAGTCCAAAATACATCTCGCTGCTTTGGACTGAGCCGGTCGGGCGCATGATGCTGATGGGCTGCGCGGTGTGGATGTTCATAGGCGTCATGGTTATGCGCAAGATGATCAATTTCGATTTCTAGGGCCTGTCATGTTCCGCGTATTGCAGCATTTTATAGATCCGCAATTTCTTACGATGCTGTTCGCCGCGATTGCGGCGGGCGCCACCGTACTCACGCTGGCAATGCCGCTTTTGGTACGTGACAATCTGTCCAGTCGCATGAAGGCCGTCGCGTTCGAGCGCGAGAAGATCCGGCAACGCGAGCGCGAGCGCCTCATGCAGGGAAGCAAAGTCTCGCTGCGGCAGTCGCCGAAAGCCTACATGAATACCGTTGTTCAGAATTTCAATCTGAGCAGATGGGTCGGTCAGGAAAGCGCGCGCAAATTGCTCGTTCAAGCGGGCTATCGCGGCCACGCGCCATACGTAACTTATTTGTTCTTCCGCATGTTGATGCCGATCGCCATGCTACTGATATCGGCATTTTACGTATTTGTGGTGGTGCACCTCGATCAGCCGACGATGATAAAGATCGGTATTTCGATCGCCGCCGCTTATTTCGGAATGTTGAGCCCGAATCTGTATCTCAAGAACAAGATCACGCGACGGCAAGCTTCGATTAAGCGCGCATTCCCCGATGCGCTCGACCTTTTGCTGATCTGTATAGAATCCGGCATGTCGGTGGAGGCTTCCTTTCAGAAAGTCAGCGAGGAAGTCGGCACGCAATCGATCGAACTTGCGGAAGAGTTCACCCTGACAACGGCGGAGTTGTCCTATCTGCCGGACCGCCGACAGGCATACGACAATTTGGCGCAGCGTGTCGGGTTGGAAGGCGTGAAAGCGGTCTGTCTTGCCCTGCAGCAGGCCGAACGTTACGGGACGCCGCTTGGCGCCACCATGCGGGTGCTCGCGCAGGAAAATCGCGACATGCGCATGTCGGAAGCCGAGAAAAAAGCCGCCGGTCTGCCGCCAAAGCTCACGGTGCCGATGATCTTGTTCTTCCTGCCGGTTCTTTTTGTCGTCATTCTGGGGCCGGCCGCCATCCGCGTGATGGCGCTGAACTAGAGCGCGGCTCAGCTCGATCCCGCGGTCGCCTGGCTAACGCGGCTCGGGTCGCGCGTCGCTTTGCCGTGCGCGAGCATCTGCCGCAGGTAGGCGGCATTGGCGGCGGCCTGGTCGGCCGGCAGGTCGGCACGGGCGATGGTTTCGGCTTCGGCGAAGCGGCCTTGCAGTCCCACCACGAGGGCGAGGTTTTGCCGCACCCGCTGATCGACCGGAGGATGTTCCGCCGCTCGGCGCAAGGTGGCTTCGGCCTCGCGCAGGTTCCTCGACAAAGCGTAGGAAAGCCCAAGGTTCGACAGGACCGAGGGCTCTTCAGGTACGATCTTGAGCGCCGTCAAATAGTGACGCTGCGCGTCGGCGTGGCGGCCCATTTGGTCGAGTACCGCGCCTTGCGCGGAGAGGATGTGCCAGTCGGGCTGGTCGGGCGTGTGGGCGCGGTCGAGCACGTCCAATGCTTGCTCGTAGTTTCCGGTTTCGGCCAGCGCGCGCCCATAGGCGCCAAGCACGGCCTTGTTGCGCGGGCTTTCGATCGAAGCCCTCTCCAGGACGGCGACCGCTTGAGCACGCTGTCCCGCCGCGCGGAGCGCCTGCGCATAGCGCAGCGCAATGTCGACGTTCGACGAGTTGGCGCGATATTGCTGCCCGTATATTTCCACGTCGCGTCGAGGGTCGGCATTTGCGCGCTCGGACGCCGCGACGGGCACCGAACCTGTCGTTTCGGCCGGTTGCGTCGTCGAACATCCGGCCATCGCCGCCGCGGCGACGACGAGAAGTGCGGCGGAGCAGAACAAACGTACAGAGCGGGATCGGGTCAGATACATCTCGATCGCTGCCATTTTGAGCATCGTGGCGCCGGGCGCGCTACGGCCGCAGGGCAGGTCAGCAATAGAACGTTAACCCTAATGAGGGGTTAACGCGATGGGGGGCCAAGACCTTTGTTTTCATGGGTTTGTGAGTTTGGGTAGACACTTTCCGCATGCCGGTTAGACACTTATGTTCGCTTTTTGCCCCTAAGTTTGGTCATGGCAGCCTTCGACAATCTGGCTTGGTCGGCCGCCGCCGTGTACCGCTCGATCTCTTTCAGGGTGCGATGTCCGGAAATGGCCGCGATTTCCTTTGCCGATGATCCGCTCTCGGCTAGGCGACGCATGATCGCCTTGCGGAGGCCGTGGGGCACGCAGCGCGCCGGCAGGCCAGCCGCCGCCACTGCTTTCCTCACGAGTAGGGTGAGCGTCGCGCGTTGGATGGGGCGGCCATTGGCGTCACCGATCAGCGTGACGCCCCTGGCGGGCGACGCCTTGATCGCGGCAAGAAGCGCGGCTTCGTGAATGTCACCTTCTGCATTAGGGGTATTTTGGTCCGATGACGTTACCATTGCAAGGGCGGCGGTAACTATTTGATCTCGCTAGAAATTTTAGCTCTTCTGGCGGTCGCTCCCGCCGCCAAGGCCCGTGTTCCACTCGTGAAGCGGCTACCGACGGTAGATTAGCGCAGCCATCATCGACCCTATCAATGCTTACGCGCGTCGACGCGGAAGCCTATTATGGTTTTCTCCACCAAGCGCCCTTGCGGCTTCCAATCGGTGCATGCCCTCGACCAACACAAAGCGCGCGCCGTCCGCCCGCACCAGAATTGGGGTCTCGTTGGCCGCTATCAAGCATACTTGCGGCGATTTCATCCACACGCTTTTGCTCGAGCATAGCGCGCCGTTTGATCGGCACGTAGATGTCGGCGACTGCAAAGGTCTCGCGCTTCAACATGCTTGAGACAATAGCATGGGACGAGCGGCTAGTGAGTGAGCTATCTACGTGAATTGATGCGGCTATTCCTGGCCAAGCCGATGCGCGAAGGCGCTTCGGATTGACCCTTGAGTTGCGTGATTGGATCAGACTTGCGCGGCGTAAACGGCGCGAGGTCACTTCGGCTTCAGCCCATAGTGGAGTCGCTCAATTTCGTGCGCGACGTAGACGGGGCCGCCGATCACTTTAACGGTCGCTCGTATCTTCTGTTCTGGTGCCAGCCCATGCCAAGCCGAGACAGCCTCTTGCAAGGTGGGGCAATCGGTCCGAAACACCTGCTCCATTGTTCAACGTCGCAGGCTGCCCGCCGTCGACATAGATTTTGTAGTCGTCGCTCACCGCCACTCCTCTTCCGCCTCACGCCTCACCGCCGGTGCGAACGCTGAAATACCGCTCACGGAATCAGGCCGCATTCGAACATCTTGTTGAGAACAGGCGCTGCGATCCTGTTGACGAAGGCTACTCGGGCTTGCGAATTGTTGCGTAAAAATTCGATGGCCATCTTCACTTTCCACGACGGCGGCTCGTTCTTCTGCGCCTTTAATTCGTCGCAGGTCGCAGTCTGAAGACTTCTTGATCACCCTGTCGCGGCAAGAGTCGAGAAGCATGCCTTGGGCAGCCGCGCCCTCGGCGACAAAAGGGCCGAAGAAGTACGGCCGCACAGATCGTGTTCTTCATATTGACCTCATGCGGGAGTGTTCATGGAGCAAATTTCACGTTTCTCTCTTTGGCACGCCGGTCTGCCAATCACTCATCTCCAAATGGCCGACGACAAGTGGGATTACAATCGTCACTATTCATATGGGTCAATGGCGCTGACTAAATTCCGCAACCAGCCGCGACATAAGCTACTGTGCGTGTGGCGGCCTGTTAAGCCGCCGCACGGCGACCAACGCTCCGTGGCCTGCACCAGGCGAATGCCTTGTTCGCCAAGCTCGAATTACTGCCGATTTGATCAAGCTCCAATCCGCCGCGAATCGACCTGCCTGGTCTGGTGCGCGTCTGTGGCCTCGCCAGCGACTGTGTAGTGCCGAAAAAGGCTGGCACTGTTCCTTCGCTCAATGGCACTCATTGTCCGGCCGTTGGCACTGTTCCCTCGCCGAGTGACACCGTTTTCCGTAGCAGTCGTCAGCGAAAGCACCACATTTGATCTGGCACGGTCGCGGCCTGGACGGCGTCGCGCCCGCCCCCGAGCCGTTCGTACGTGCCCAAGGGCAATCTTCCTTGGCCCCGTAATTCCCAGCGGCATACGATGGACAGGCTGGCCAGTTTGGCCGATGCGCTTTCGAAGGAAGGAATGATTCGGTGTCGGAAGAGAAGGCGGTTTGACCGTTAAAG
>CAWHJE010000011.1:0-307149 GCA_963829465.1 uncultured Alphaproteobacteria bacterium | reverse complement strand
AGGGTGATGAAGGCTTGCGCGGTGTTCTGACCCTGGCCGAGAAAGCTGTAGCCGGTCAGGAATGTCACCGTGTCGACGCCCTCGCGCTTTGTCAGATAGTCCTCGACGCGTTTGACCACGTCGAGCGTGCGCGGAAACGACGCCTCCGGCGGCGTGAGCACGTCGGCCGTGATAAAGCCCTGGTCGTCGACCGGCAGGAAGCCGCCCGGCAGCCTGATGAACGCGAACGTGACCGCGACGAGCATCACAGCGTAGATCACCATCAAACGTCCGGCGCGCGGGATCGACCAGCGCACCCACGCCGCATAGCCGCCGTTGGCCTCCTCCATGCGGCGGTTGAACCAGCCGAACAGTCCACGCGCCGCATGATGACGACCGGCCGCAACCGGCTTGAGGATGGTCGCGCACAATGCCGGCGTGAGCGATAGAGCCAGCAGCGACGACAAGCCGATCGCCGCGATCATCGAGGCGGAGAATTGCCGATAGATGATGCCGACCGAGCCGGGAAAGAACGCCATCGGCACGAACACCGACATCAGCACCAGCGTGATGCCGATGATGGCGCCGGTTATTTGCCCCATCGCCTTGCGGGTGGCGTCGCGCGGAGAGAGTCCCTCCTCGGACATAATACGCTCGACATTCTCCACCACGACGATCGCATCGTCGACCAGGATGCCGATGGCGAGCACCATGCCGAACAGCGTGAGCACGTTGATAGAAAAACCGAGCAGCAGAAGAATGCCGCAGGTGCCAAGCAGCGCCACCGGCACGACGACGGTCGGAATGATCGTGTAGCGGATGTTCTGCAGGAACAAGAGCATCACCAGGAACACCAGCACCACGGCCTCCGCCATCGTGGTCAGCACCTTCTTGATAGAAGCCACGACAACAGGCGTATTGTCGTAGGAGATGTCGTATTTGATATTCGCCGGGAAAAATTGCGACAGCGCCTCCATCCTCGCCTTGACGGCCGTCGCGGTCGCCAGCGCATTGGCCTTGGGCGCGAGCAGCACCGAAAGTCCAGCGACCGGCTCGCCGTTGCGGCGCGTGGTGAACTGATAGCTCAAGCCGCCGACTTCGACCCGCGCCACGTCGCGCAGCCGCACGGTCGAGCCGTCCGGATTGGCCCGCAGAACGATGGCACCGAACTCCTCGGGCGTCGCGAATTGGCCCTTGACCAGCACCAACGCCGAGATTTGCTGGTCAGGTTTGCTCGGTTCGACGCCGATGCTGCCGGAGGTGACCTGTGCGTTCTGCGCGCTGATGGCTTTGGTGATGTCGTCGGCAGTCAGCCCAAATCCGACCAGCCGCGTCGGGTCAATCCATACTCGCAGCGCGCGTTCGGTGGAGTACAGCGTGGCGCGACCGACGCCGGGAATGCGCCGTATCTCACCCAGGATATTGCGCACCATGAAGTCGCCGAGCCCGACTTCGTCGACCGTTCCATCCGTCGCGCGCAATGTGATGATCTGGAGCACCGCGCTGGAAGCTTCCTCGATCAGGATACCCTCCTGGACGACCGCGCGCGGCAGGCGCGCCTCGACGCGCTTGATCCGGTTTTGCACCTCGACCGAAGCGGTCGTGGTATCCGTGCCCGGAATGAAATTGGCGGTGATCTCGACCTGGCCCAGCGAGTCGCTGGTTGACTCGAAATTGAGGATGCCGTTGGCGCCGTTGAGTTCCTGCTCGATCAGCCGCGTGACGCTGTTATAGAGGTTCTCCGGGGTGGCACCGGGATAGCTTGTGCTGATCGAGATCGACGGCGGCGCGATGATCGGATATTGCGCCACGGCCAAAAACGGGATGGCGAGCGATCCGCCGAGGCTGATCAGGAGAGCGACGACCCAGGCGAAGACTGGCCGATCGATAAAGAAGGCGGGCATCGACGGGAGCCTTTAGTTTGGTGACGTCTTCTGTGCGGCGTCGGGGGATTGCGAAGGCTGGTCGGCCTGTCGGGTCTCGCGCCAAAGTTTCGGAGTGACCACATCGCCGTCGGCGAATTTCTGAAAACCATCGACAATGACGCGATCGCCCGGCTTTACGCCGTCGAGAACGAGCCAGCGGTCATCAATGGCATGCCCGAGCCGAACCTGCACGAGGTTCGCGCGGTTGTCGTCGCGCATCAGAAACACCTCGCTGCCGCCGGCATTGTTGCGGCGGACGGCTTGTTGCGGCACGGCAAGCGCATCCGGGTCGATGCCCTCGACGATCTGCACGCGCACATACATGCCGGGCAGCAGCGTCGAGAGTTGGATCGGGAAATTCGCCGCGCAGCGTCACCTGGCCAGTTCCCGGATCGACCGTAGAATCGGAGAACAACAGCCTGCCGTCGTGTGGATAGGGTTGGCCGTCGTCGAGAATGAGCCGCACCCGCGCGGTCGTGTCCTTTTGCAACGCGCCGGTGTCGAATTCGCGCCGGAGCTCATTGAGCTCAGCCGCCGATTGCGTGAAGTCCGCATAGACCGGATCGAGCTGCTGAATCGTGGCCACATGCGTCGGCGTATTTTGACCAACCAGCGCGCCTTCGGTGACGAGCGCACGGCCGATCCGGCCGCTGATCGCCGCGCGGATGCTGGCGTACTCCAGATTGAGCTTGGCACGCGCGATGTCGGCCTTGCGGGCTGCAACGTCCGCCTCGGCCTGGCCGACATTGGCGATAGCGATATCGAGTTGCGATTGAGCCGCAGCGCCGCTCGGCACCAGCACCTCCATGCGCTTGGCGTTCTGCTTTTCCTGATTCAGCACCGCGGTCGCTTTTCGAAAGGCGGCTTCCGCGGCATCCACATCGATTTCGAAGGGCCTGGCATCGAGCTCGTAGAGAATGTCGCCGGCTTTGACATCGCTGCCTTGCTCGAAATTGCGGTTGACGACGATGCCGGACACACGCGCGCGCACTTCTGCGATCCGGGTTGGCGCGATGCGGCCCGGCAATTCGCGGATCACCGCCAGCGCCGCCGGCTGCAACTCGACAACGCCGACCTCCGGAACGGACAGACTGTCCTCGCTGCTCGGAAAAGCGGGGCCTTCGCTGCAACCGGACAGGACCCACACCACTAACAAAGCGGCGGCAGTTTCGCGTAGTGGAAAGGGCGGACTCGATAGCTCGGCCGCGGGCGTTCTAATCGGAAGCGAGAACGGCTGCCGGAACCAGCAGATCCTTGAGCGAAAGTGCCGCGACAATCGATCGATGAGTTCATCGAAGCGCGGACCGCAGGCACTCGTGACGTCCGACCGACACTGGCCGCAGGCACAACGCCAATTAAATCCTGCTTCCATTTCAATCACTCCTGTATTCGATCGCGATCCGTCAGCCACACGGCTTGCCAAACGCGCCGTTGATGCGGCCGGCTCCCAGGGGAGAGAGCCGGCCGCGTGCGACCCGGGTCTGGGCTCGGGGTTGGGGGACGTGGCCCAGGGTCGCTGACCGCATTTGGATTAAGGGCGCTGCGCGCCGCGTGTGTGCACAAACGGACTTGACGCCGGCGTAAGCCTCTCGCGCGCCCTCTTGGCCGGCAGGCTCATCATGATCAGCCGGATAAGCTTGATGGCACGCAGTTCGCCGGGGTGAATTTTTCGATCGGCGGCAGCAACTCGTTGAGCGGTGCGAATCACAATCGAGGCCAATGACAGTCCGGCCAATGGCCGCAACGCTTCGATGATCAGGTTCGGGCTGTATCGATCATCGAGCTGGCGTACGCGATCGTTAAAAGCTTTTGCGATATTGCTCGGCGAGAAGGCAGGTACGAACTCGCGTTGATCGATAAAGGCCACCAGTTCGTCGCGTTCGACGTCATCCGAGCGACCGTCGGCAAGCGCCACGAGAGCGCCCGCCGTGACCAAAGCCTGCATCACCTCTTCGTCACGGTGATCGAGATAGTCGGGCGTGACTTCGACAGCCGGCGTGATCGAACGCGTGTGTGAGTTTGCCATGATGCTCCTCTTCTGTGGTGCGCGTTTGCGCCAGAGGAGCTCGGACCGGCCTTTTCGGGGAGAGTGGAGATCAGATGCTTCAAGCCCCGACGTCGGCCGTTCCAGCGCTCACCGGCGCGGGACAGACGATCCGACATCGCGAGGTTGGCCGATAAAGATCAGCGTCCTCGCCAGAGGGGCCCGGATTCGATTATGAACAAACATTTATCAACCGACTGTGGCCGAATCAAGATGCTGGCTTCGCGGTCTTCCGCCAGCGTCGGGGAGCTTGCTGTCGGAGCAAGGATTTCGGAACGCCTGTCTGTACCGAAAACGTCATCCGCATTGAGCCAGTGAGAGAATCGCAGCACGCTAGCGGCATGATCGCGCTAATCTCCCTGGCCTTCGGCCTGGTGGTCGTGCTCTTCACGTCCAAGAGCCGGCTGGAAGCCGACAAGTTCCTTTCTTGACCTCAGGGGTGGCTCCAATCAGGACCAGTATGCATTCGGCGCTCTCTTCCGTTCGCGCCTGCAGATAGATACCGTCCGCCCACACGTACACATAAGGCCGCGCCAAGAGATCGCGCTTTTGCCAGGCGTCGTATTCGGCCTGCCACTCCGCCGTCAGCCGCGAGATCACGGCTGGCGACAGGTTCGGCGCGTCCTTGCCCAGGAGGGCGCCGAGCGCTTCCTGGAACTCGCCGGTCGATACCCCACGCAGGTAGAGAACCGGCAACCGTGCATCGAGAACTCTTTGTCCGCCGCGCCCACTTCGGCAGAATCCAATCTCGACGCCATACAACTTAGGTCTTTTCCGCCACAAAAAAGAACCCCGAGCAGTCTAGCACTCGGGGCTATCGCAGGTTGTTGCCTCAACTAAGGTTCTTCTGACTGGGCGGTGCCGCGCAGTCGGCCTCTTCCTTCGTCGATTTAATTGCTCCCCTTCTCACTCGCAATTCACGTTCGAGCATTACGTTAATGCTGCGGCGCTATGACCCTTGGGCCTCAAGGCGGATGCTGCCGTATGACAAGTATCCCATTGCGAAGTGTGAACCGCTGATCAGGATAGTTCGCGACGGCAGCATCGAGCGGTGCGTGTCCGATCGCTACACTAGCCGTGGCAGCGATCACCCACCGAATGTGCTGATCGGAGCGATCCCACAGCTCAACGCGCAATGGCATTTGCGTCGGAATGTCGTGTAGGTTCGGATTTGCGAGCTGGCGAAGCAATTTGTCCACCCGAAAATACGCTTCGGAGGAAGCGCCCCACAGCCCTTTGCACTCCCGTCGGAGCTGTTCGAGCAGCCCCAAGGTCCGCCCAGACTGTCGCGGACCTATACCGAAAACCCCTCCGAAGCCGCCCTCAAGAAACCCGCATAAACATTGGTTTCCCGGAACGTTTTCGGTGTAGGCCGGCGCTATAATTTGCTGCCTCGATCAGACCGGAGCAGACCATGTCCAAGCGAGCCGCAATCTACGTCCGCGTTTCCACCGACAAGCAGACCGTCGAAAACCAGGTGCAGGAGCTGCGCCGGATTGCCGAGCGGCGAGGCTGGGAGGTCGTCGCTGAGTACCGCGACGCCGGCATCAGCGGCGCAAAGGGCCGCGATCAGCGGCCCGGCCTCGACAGCATGCTCAAGGACGCGCAGCGACGCCGCTTTGACGTCGTCATGGCCTGGGCGATCGACCGCATGGGCCGCTCGCTGATCGACCTGCTCGGCACAATCCAAGCCCTGGAGGCCTGCAGCGTCGACCTCTACCTCGACCAGCAGGCGATCGACACGACGACGCCGGCCGGCAAGCTCATGTTCCAGGTTACGGGCGCTTTTGCCGAGTTCGAGCGCAGCATGATCCGCCAGCGAGTGCGTGCCGGGCTGGCGAGGGCCGTCAAGGAGGGCAAGCAGCTCGGGCGGCCGAAGGTGAGCCTTGCCGTCGAAGAGCGGATCCGCCGCCATCTCCGGCTCGGAACCGGCATTTTGTCAGTTGCCAAGAGGTGCAAGGTTGGCACCGGCACGGTGCAGCGCATTGCGCGGGAGATGGGCGGTGATCGCCCTTTCGCCGACGCCGCCAGCGCGGCCGGCCGCGCCAGAAACCTCGGTAGCTACGCGGCCGACATCGGCGTGCGGCTCTGAGACACCCTACCGCACGCTACGCATGCTCCGACTGATCGCCATCCCCGATATCTATTCCTTTGACGTCACCGACGGCCGCATCACTGCGATCAAGCCTGCTTATGCCGCGCCCCTTGACGCCACGACGCTAAGCTGCCGCCAGCGCTTCCTTCGTCCGTTTCGAGATCATGCGGCGCTTGCCACCGCGAAGGCGGCCGATCTCGCCCCGATCATCGCAGAGCTAAAGGCAACCGGCGCAACGTCATTGCGAGCCATCGCAGCGGGCTTGAACGAGCGCGGCGTCCCAACTGCCGGCGGCAAAACTAACTGGTCGGCGGCGCAGGTCGCGCGCATCTTGGCGCCGCACAGCTAAAGCGCTGGCAAAATTTGGTTAGCTCGTCTGATTGGCCTCAAGCAGCCACGCCGAGTGTCTCCTTGGCTCTAGCAAGTTGGGCTCTTAGCTCGTCGGCAGAGCGTTTTAGATTATCCCGCCGCAAGATCGCAGCTTTGGCGTAAGTCGGATAGGCGAAATGTGCGGGATCGTGCATTCCAGTGCGCTCCTGCTCGATCAGGATTTCTCGATCGAGATCGGCGACCGTGCGATCGAAATCGGCGATCATGCGTTCCATTAGGGCGACCCGCAGTCTCCTGTCCTCCACCTGAAACTCCCTTCTGCGAACGAACGTCGCGAGCGACCGTATCGACACATCCGAGGCGGCGGCTTTACTCGCCGTCGGCTCCGGCCGTCCCGCATCAGCAGGTCCGCAGATGGTCTGATTTGGCTCAAGAAGAGGATGATCGCTCATTGAAAGTGCCATTTCCGTACACTCCTTCTTCAAAGGTTGTCGTTGACCCGATGCATGAGCAAGACTAATGCCAGGCCCGCATCTGCACTTCCCCCCTGCGCGGGTGCGGGCTCGCCACCTCCCGTTCCGCTCTAAAGGGGCACGGCACGCGCGCGCTGCAGGCCTACTTGGGCCATGAGAACATTCAGCACACGGTCAGGTACACCGAGCTAAAGCCCGACCAGGTTCAAGGACTTCTGGCGATCGTAGCCAAATCGGTGAGAAGGGACGTAGCCGCACTGCACTCATTCGGCGTGCGCTTTCCGGACGGGAGATTAGATACATCCTACAACATGGAGGCCAATTCAATGCAGAAAGATGAACCCGCCGGCATAGTTAGAAGCTTCGTCCTTGTTACCAACGAAGATCACGAATCCTTCCGTACCGCAGAAATTATCAAGCAGGTCTCCCCCGGCTACTATTTTGTCCAATTTGACAACATGGGTGGCGACGATACGCCGATACCGGTGGAGCTTGTGGGCGAGGCTGAAATGGCATCAGTGTGCGAGAACTGCGGCGAACGTCGGTGGTCATTCTTCCCCACCCGGGAGCATCTGCAAAAGTATATCGATTGGATGGAAACCCCGGCCGAGCCGAGAATTAAAGTTGTCCGCATCAAAGATCATCTCAAGCACGGCCCGCCAACCAAGGACCAGCATTGACGGCGCGCGTAGCTGCCGAGAAAATGACAGTGTCCATGAGCTATGAGCCCAATGCCGGGAGAAGCCAATGATCGCGGGGTGCGCTCGCAGAGAATTCGTAACAATGGCGTTCGGCGTTTTCGCCTTGCTCCTCGCTAGTGCCGGAGTTAAGGCGCAAACGGCGCCCGACTACGCCGCGCTTCTGGCGGCACCCGACCGCAGCGATGCGGATCGGCAGGCGGACAAGCGGCGCGATCCGGTGATTTTTCTGGCCTTCGCCGGCGTGCGTCCTGGTATGAAAGTGCTCGATATGGGCGCTGGCGGCGGCTACAGCACCGAGTTGATTGCGCGCGCCGCCGCGCCGGGCGGCATCGTCTATGGGCAGAATCCAGCCGATCTCGGCGAGAAGCCCAAGGCCACTTTCGACGCGCGGTTAAAGACTCCCGCCATGAAAGACGTTGTGGCTGACCTGCGACCATTCGACGACCCGGTGCCGCCGGATGTGCACGATTTCGACCTCGTCACCTTCCTCTTTTATTACCACGACACAGCGTACATGAACGTCGATCGCGCCGAGATGGATCGTAAGTTGTTTGCGGCGCTGAAACCCGGCGGCTTTTTGGTGGTCGCCGATCATTCCGCGTTGCCGGGTCAAGGAGTATCGGTTGGCAAGACGTTGCATCGCATCGAGGAGAGCACGTTGCGCCAAGAAATAGAGGCGGCGGGTTTCCGCCTCGTTGCCGAAGGCAATTTCTGGCGAAACCCAGAAGATACGCACGACTTCCCAAGTTACCGACCTACTGTGCCGGTCGATAATTTCGTTCTCAAGTTCCAGAAGCCGATGTGACGCCAGGCGTGCTGCCACTCACACGGGGACCGCGCGATTACACCATGCGTCGGACGCGCCTGAAACCTTAATGAAGATCGCCACATTCAACATCAACAACATCAACAAAAGACTTCAAAATCTGCTTGCTTGGTTGGGGTCATCAAAGCCCGACGTTGTATGTCTGCAAGAACTTAAGGCTACAGATCGAGAATTTCCCAAAGCTGCGATCGAAAAGGCAGGCTACTGCGCCGTCTGGCGCGGGCAAAAATCCTGGAACGGCGTCGCTATTTTGGGGCGTGGCTCTGAACCAATTGTTACGCGCACGGAACTACCCGGCGCGTCCGGAGATACCCAGTCGCGCTATATCGAGGCGGCAGTAAACGGTGTGCTGATCGCGTCGCTCTACGCGCCCAATGGGAACCCGCAGCCCGGACCTAAATTCACCTACGAGCTTTCCTGGATGGATCGACTTGCGGCGCATGCGGCCGATCTAAATGCAGCCAACGTTTCGATTGTGCTGGCGGGTGACTACAATGTCGTTCCAAGCGATCGCGATATCTATCCAACCAAGTCGTACGCTAAGGACGCGCTGCTACAGCCGGAGAGCCGAAAGCGACTCGATCGCATTCTCGACCAGGGCTGGACCGACGCAGTGCGCTCCCTTCACCCGAACGATCCGATGTACACATATTGGAGCTATCTGCGAGACCGGTGGCGGCGCGATGCTGGGCTTCGGATCGATCATCTATTACTGAGTAAGGAGGCCGCAAAGCGACTTGTTGCTTCGGGTGTCGATCGCCCAGTGTGCGGCGAAGAAAACGCCAGCGACCATGCGCCGGTCTGGATCGAGTTGCGTGACGCTGCGCCGGCAAAACGCCGTTCCCGCGCTGCCCCGAAGGTCGCGCCGGCAGTCACCGAACGCAAAACGCCACCACCGAAGCGGTCACAAAGGTCCAATGACCGGCGGCCATTGCTAGTGATCGACGGTGATTCATTCGCACATCGCGCCTATCACGCGCTGCCGAAGAACATCCGCCGGAAGGGCAATCGACCCGCCGGCGCGATTGTCGGCTTTGCCAATCTGCTGCTGCGGTTCTATCGTGAGGAGAGGCCGCGCGCCGTACTCGTTGGTTGGGACACCTATGAGGAGCCGACCTATCGACACGAAGCATTCGCCGCGTATCAGAGTGGGCGCCAATTCGACGATGAGGTGCTGGAGCAACTCGGTATCATTCCGACCTTAGTCGCCGCCTGCGGCTTTGCCAACGCCAAGCGTGCCGGCTACGAGGCTGACGATTTCCTGGCCGCCGCAGTTGCTGCAGAAGAGCGGCGCGGGGGCACAGTTTTGGTCGCCAGCGGCGACCGTGACACCTTTCAACTCGGTTCCGCAAAGGCGACAATCTTATTTCCGATCCGCGGTGACGGGGTGGAGCGCATCGGCCCGGCGGAGGTCCGCGCGCGCTACGGCGTTGAACCCGCCCAAGTGCCGGATTTCATAGCGCTGCGGGGCGATCCATCTGACAAGTTACCGGGCGCGCCAGGTGTCGGCGCAATTGGCGCGGCAGCCTTATTGCAGAAATACGGGAGCCTTGCGGCCATCCTAAAGTCAGGCCGATTTGCCAAACAGGCCGAAGAGTTACGGCTCTATCGCTCCATAGCCACGATGAACCGAAAAACGCCCTTGCCGCGGTTGCCGGACCAAGAGCCGACCTGGGAGAAGGCCGCTGTATTGGTGCGCGGATGGGATTTGAAGCAACTGGCAATGCGGCTAGATGAACTGGCCGATTTAAGCCGTAAATGATTTGAAATGCAGGGCCGCCAATAAGCCTCCTTGGCACCGACAATTCGCGCTGACCCTATTTATCGGCACACAAGCGGCGTTCAGGTACGCCTCACATCCGCCGAATCCCGCACCGAAGAATTTGCCGCTACATCGCGCGAGAACAGGAGGCAGCGTTGAAGTCGATTATTCTTGCCGTCGCCTTCGTCGTCGCGGCTTCACTGGCGCACGCAGAAGACATGGCTCAGATGATCTCGCAATATCGGCGCGAGCACGGCCTTTCTGCGGTCAAAACCGACCCACAACTGAGCGCGATTGCCGAACGGCAGGCCAATGCGATGGCCGCATCTGGTATCATGGATCACAACGTGGCGGGGTCGTTCGCCTCTCGGGTCTCCGGTGCACATCTAGGCATGGCGGGTGAAAACATCGCGGCCGGCACCAAGACTTGGGCCGAGACATTCCATGTCTGGCAGACCTCGCCGGGTCACAATGCCAACCTTTTGCAAGTCCAGGCCGACAGCATTGGGGTCGCCGTCGCCCGCAACGAACAGACTCAGTACAAGACGTTCTGGGCCATGGTGATTGCGGAAAAGTCGCCGAAAAAGAAGGTCCGCAAGATTCCCGCAGAAGGGGAATTTCAAAGAAACGATGGAAGTGTCGGTCTGTCCCAAAATCCGATAACCGCAGTTAAGAGCTTCGTCTGCAAGTACCTTTGCCAATGATTCGTCGAAACCAATGGCGTTGAAGCTGCCTGGTCTGGTGCGGGTTTACAACACCCTCAGGCACGGTATGGCCTACAGGGATCCGGGTGCCGACCACTATGAGGAACAATATCGCAGCCGTGTCCTCGCCAATCTGAAGCCGCTTTTGTTTCTTAGGAAAGCCGCGGTGGATTCAACGGATGGCGGCAACATGATGAGAATCATGTTCCTCCGAAGGATTTGCAATGGCGCAAATGGGCCGCCCTGGCTTGTCGCCGCAGCAGAAGCACGAGCTGTGGGCACGATGGAAAGCAGGCCAATCGCTGAGCGATATTGGGCGTAGTCTTGGTAGGCATGCCGGATCAATCTTCGGTGTGTTGCTTTCACGGGGCGGTATTGCACCTCCGGTGAGAGCGCGGTCTCCACGGTCACTGTCCATGCACGAACGGTAAGAGATATCCCGTGGACTGATGGCGGGCGTGTCGTTGCGTAAGATTGCAGCACCGCTCGGTCGAGCCCCGTCAACGATCAGCCGGGAGATCAGTCGGAATAGCGGCCCTCGAAAGTATCGAGCGACTTATGCTGATGAACAAGCTTGGAGATCCGCTTGTCGTCCTAAACCGTGTCGTTTTGCTATCAACCCTGCTCTGCAGATGGTGGTTACTCAGAAACTGAACGATAATTGGTCTCCTCAGCAAATATCCGGCTGGCTGAAGGTTGAATATCTCGATGACGAGCCGATGAGGGTGTCCCATGAGACGATTTACAAAAGCCTGTTCGTCCAGGCTCGCGGCGTACTGAGAAGGGAGCTGATCTCGCGGCTACGCACCCGGCGGCTGATGCGCAGAGGCAAAACCTCCACCACCCGGGACAACCGCGCGGGCAAATCGTTGACGCCATATCCATCAGAGAGCGGCCTGCCGAGGTAGAGGACCGAGCGATACCGGGGCACTGGGAAGGTGATCTCCTCGCTGGCGGAAAGAACAGTCACATTGCTACGTTGGTCGAACGACAGTCCCGATTTGTGGTGCTGGTCCAAGTCCCGGGCAAAGATACCGAGAGCGTGATCGACACCCTCGTCAGGCAGGTGAAGCATCTGCCGGCTGGATTGATGTCTTCTTTGACCTGGGATCGCGGGACTGAACTTGCCGACCATAAGCGATTTACGGTCGCCACGAACGTAAACGTCTACTTCGGCGATCCGCAAAGTCCATGGCAGCGAGGCAGCAATGAGAACACCAACGGGTTGTTGCGTCAGTACTTCCCCAAAGGGGCAGACCTCACTGGCTACAGCCAGGGTGATCTGGATGCCGTTGCGCTCCAACTCAACACCCGCCCAAGAAAAACTCTTGGCTTCATAACACCGGCCGCTAAGCTCGCAGACACTGTTGCGTCGACCGATTGGACCCCCTGCGGCCTACTTCGCGAAGGAATTGACGTGAAGTTCGGATTCATCGCGAAGCCAGGCGGCGGCCTCATCGTGATGCCGGTCCTCTCCAACACAGCAAATCGTGACCTGATTATTTCGCTGGCGGCCCGTTACGGCGGGCCGGCGATCTATTTCACTCGCCTTATTGCGGAATCAGGCGGCCTGATCGCTTACGGCACTGATTTCGTCGAACTGGTCCGCCAGGCGGCGGGGTACATCGACTGCGTCCTCAAGGGCGCTAAGCCGGCCGACCTGCCGATCCAACTGCCGAGCAAATTCGAGTTAGTGATTAATCTCAAGACCGCCAAGACGCTCGGCCTTACCATCCCGCAGACGCTGCTCGCCACCGCCGACGAAGTGATCGAATGAGGCGGCGTGATTTCATCATCCTTGTCGGCGGCGCCGCAGTTCGGCCGCTCGCTGCCCGCGCGCGGCAGGTGGAGTGTGTTTCCTGGGCGTCAGAAAACGCATATTTTCGCCCTCGATCTGTCCCACCGTGTTCGGACTTAATTATCTGATCGGAATGTCCTAATTCGCGGCAGATGGTGACACGTCGTAACTTTCAGACTGCTCGGGGATGAATTGCGGGCGCTGCGGACATTGAAGCGCGAGGCCAAGTCGTTCTTCATTTTTGTTTTAGAAAAGGGGTGCGCCTTTCACTTGCACCGGGCACTTGCCGGCCGATGCAATCCTGTCGGCTGTCGGCATTTTGCTGTCGCGCTTACCCACGCGCTCCAGAAAAGACCTTCCCCATGCTGGACAGGCCGGGGCTCCTCTCGCGGGTAAAAGGTCATGCCCGCGTTCCGTGGCTACCGGTCAGCCTTTTGATACGTGCCGATGAATTCTGCATTGGCCAGCATGTGGGCCTGCATCGCTCGCTCGATCTGCGATTTCGTCGCGCCTCTTAGATCGAGCGTGATATCCAGCGCGTAGAGCTTATGGAAGTAACGGTGCCGGCCGATCGGCGGACACGGGCCGCCATATCGCGTCTTTTTGAAATCATTGAGCCCAAGTAAGGTGCCTTGCGGCAACCCTACCTTGCCTGCGTTCTCGGGCAAGCTCTTGGTATCGGGCGGTATGTTGTAGACGACCCAATGTACCCAAACCATTTTGGGTGCTTTCGGATCGGGCGCGTCAGGATCATCGATAATCAGGACGAGACTTTTAGCGCCGTTGGGGACACCCTCCCACTCAAGTGGCGGCGACACATCTTCGCCCTCGCAGGTGTACTTCGAGGGAATGTGACCATTCTGTTGGAACGCGGGTGAATTCAGGGTCATCGCCATGGCAGCACTTCCCCATAGAATTATCAGCGCAGTCGCAAAGAGAATAACAGCCAGCCTGGAGTTTCGATGTGGAGACATAGTGCTTCATTGCCTCGTCAGAACCGGATAGCTAACGGTCAGTCACGCCCCCGGCAGCCTGCCATAAGTCGCGTTCGATCGTGCAAGGGTCTGCCCGTCCACTTCGAGCACTGGTCACCATAATTCGGCGGCCTACGTGAACAGAACGGCGTTCGATGCGCCGCGTTGGCCTAGTCGCGCCAAAAATCTTTGAATTTGGTCGGCGACAGCTCGGCGTAGCGCACGGTGTGCTGGATGTTCTTGTGCCCATGGATTGATCGTGTATCGTGACCATCGCCTGCCAGCTTGTAGCCGGCTGCGTGGCGCAGCATGTGCGAATGCACTTGGAACGGAATGCTTATTTTCTGTCCTGCCCGCTTGATCATCCAATTGAAGCTATCCGTCGTGAATGGTCCGCCGCGCTCGCTCGCGAAAATGAATGGTGACTTCGGCGCTTCCCGCTGGAGCTTTCGCAGCGCCCGGAGTTCATCACCGCGAATGGGATGCGTGCTCGGCTTTCCGCAGCGAAGGGCGGCAAGACCCGCGCGATCGTCAAGCTCCTGGGTCGGGCCGCAATTGTACTTGTCGTGAGCGCCTTCGATCTGGCGACCTGGCTGTTCTGGGCGGTGTTCATGCTGTTCGGCTTCGCCTCATACTGCAAAGCCGCCGCCGAGCGTATGACGATGCGGTACTTGCAGTGGCGCAAGCTATGCCCGCGCCAAACGTAATCGTCCGACAGACGACTGCTTTTTGAGGAGTTCGGCGATCTCGGTCGCGGTCTTGGGTGTGCCAATAAGGCTCCCCTGAGCTTCGGAGCAGTTCATCGCCCGCAAACGGGAAAGCTGCTCAATCGTTTCAACGCCCTCCGCGGTCACGCTCATCCTGAGATCGCGCGCCAAGCCGATTAGCGATTTCACGATCGCGGTACGATCTGGATTGGTTAAAAGGTCGCGAGTGAATGATTGATCAATCTTTATTCGATCAAAGGGTGCTTTGCCCAAGTAATTGAGCGACGAATACCCGGTCCCGAAATCATCGAGAGCAAGCTGAACACCGAGATGGTGTGCCGCGCTGAGCGTCGCAAGCGCAATTTCGTCCTCTGAGATAAGCACAGATTCGGTCACTTCAATTTCGAGCCGGAAAGGAGCAATGCCCGCATCCGCCAACGCATTCACAATGGTGGAGAGTATGGCAGATTTCCGCAACTGAATCCCGGAACAATTGACAGCAATCCTGATGTCCTGCGGCCATGTCGCGGCTGTCAGGCAGGCCTCGCGAATAGCCCATTCGCCAATTGAATGTATAAGTTGCATTTCCTCGGCAATACCCACGAACTCCAACGGCGGTATAGAGCCACGCGTTGGATGCGTCCACCGAAGAAGCGCCTCGCAGCCGACAATGCGGTCCTCCTGCAGACTTAGCAGAGGCTGAAAAACAAGATGAAGTTCTTGCCTCTCGATCGCGTAACGAAGATCGTTTCCAATTGCTCTCCGGTCGCGCGCAATTTCATCGCATCGTGGATCGAAAATTCGTACTGGTTCGCCCGGGTTGCGCTTTGCTTGGTAAAGCGCAGTATCGGCATTTTTTACGAGTGTGACGAAATCGGTTCCATCGTGCGGCGCCAGCGCAATTCCAATGGTTACAGAACTCGCAACTTGCGTACCGTCTATCTCGAACGGAACATCAATGGCCCTGACAATTTGCTGACCGACAGCCAAAGCGTCTTCCGGCCGGCCGACATTCGCAGCGACAAGCGCGAATTCGTCGCCGGCGAGACGGGCAATGCAATCATTGTCGCGTTGGTCTGACCTTAGCCTGTCCGCAATTTGTAGCAGCAGGACATCGCCCGCAGCGTGTCCCATCTTATCATTCACGGCCTTGAAATCGTTAAGATCGAGGTAAAAGAGAGCGAAAGGCTCACCTGTGCGCACCAAACGAGACAAAGCACTCTCGACGTGTTCTTGGAATGCCGTCCGATTCGATAAACGTGTCAATGCGTCTTTGCGGACCTCAATCTCGGCTTCAACCTGTGCAACAAACCGGCTGGCCAATTTGAACGCGTAAACGAAGGCTCCCCCCAAAAGGATGCACGTGTAGACGACCATCAACAGTGCTGCTAGATAAAACGCTTCATCACCATTCCGCGCGATGACTAGTCCTGACGCAACAATAATTGGCGTAACGAATGCAATCGCCGCAGCAGGAATACTCGCAAACGCAAGAGCCCCACCTCCCAGTATGCCGGCGCACAAACACGTGACGATCAGTCGCTCGCCGCTCGATGCGCTGGCAAAAAACATTAGCGGCATTGCCGCCCACAGGCTTCCAAACAATAGTGCATTGCGAAGGGCACGCCTGACGGTACGCTTCGACACGACAGTCGGCTTTGCTTGGCGTTTCCCAACGGACCTGATTCCAAAGAAAATCGAGTAGGCGACGATCACTGCAGCCCAGGCGAGAGCCCAATTCCAATCAGGTGATGCCCGGAACGCAGCAACAAAGATGACCGCGCTGGTGGCATTTGCGAGCATCATCAATGGTAAATGTTGGAATATGACGCTGATCTGCTCTGCGCGGACACGGCCCGCGACGTCTTCCTTCATAATGGGGCCGCCGAGGAACGACAGATCACCAGAGGACATTAGGCCCAGGGCGGCGGCAATCCGATCGAGCACGTCGGACCTCAGTAATATGGTGGCCCAAGTTATCGCTTCTTAACCGACAAATCGGGCCAGGTGGAACATCGATCGAGCTCGGAATGAAGTACTCCGTGCGGACTTGAAGAAACGTAAACTTAAGCATTGCAATTAGCCGAGCTCTCAACGCGCGGTTAGGTACCGATAACTGTCGGCAAGGCATTAGCCGAAGCCCGCCTGTATTTCACTGGCATTGCAATATCGGCGGGGATCCCCAATGCCTGTCATTTTCCTTGATTTGTTTTAATTTGTTTTTTCGCCAGGAAATTCAGATATCTGTATTTATAGCATCAGCCTTGTTTAAATCGCCTTGCGAATCTTCGACCGCGACATTCCGGAGCTGCCGCCCTATCCGTCGCAATTCTCCGTTCCGCCGAAGCTCTTAGGTGACCCTACTCAAATTGAGGTGGACACCGATGGAATCAGATGTTGGCGGCTGCCACACCTTACACCCAGATCCTTCTGGTCGACGAACGATAGATGATCCGGTAACCGAGGTTGTTCGGCTCCCGTACCGGGTCACCTATGGCAAGTAAACCTGGGTCGAACCGAATTCGCCATTTTCGCGGAAAAATGAATTACGGGAATAGACCTCCTGCTCAAAACCGACAGGTAACCGACAGGTGCTCAAAATCGATCGAGTAACTTCCCGACGATAAAATGCGATTGCAATCAAATTGTTGGCCGATAGGGCACAAGATCATGGCCGACTGGGTGCTCGAGGAGCGATTCACCACGTGGTTGTCCTCCGACTCGTCTTTGGTCTCCAACCCCTTGGAGAAATGGACCAAACGAATTTCGATTTTTTGGATGATGGGACGCTGCCCCAGAACTCCCCGAGCGATCTCGTAGGCCATCGCGGACAGGGTCGTCGGTTCGGTTTCGGGCAAGTCCTTGCTACCCAACTTCCGCACGAGGTCCACCAGGGGCGGGTTGCCGATGCTTATCTCACCACGGTCGTAATACTTGGCGTCCATGAGCCAGTACTTGACATCGGCCCGAAATCGCCGTTCGACGAGACCAGGTTTGTGCGAGCCTTGTGCACGGCGGTATTCGTGAAATAAATCTTGCTTGTATGTCTGCTCGGTTGGTGGGTCCGGTGGCAGGGCGCGACCAATGAGCTCATGTGTTTACCCGCTGTTTGAGAGACAGGCCTGTGATCCACCCCTCCGCACTTCCTATTAGCGGACCTACCCTCCCCGCTCGGCCGGCTGTGGATGTATAACATCCATAGACGCGTGGGCTGCTCGAGGTTGCGCGAACGCTGAGCGCCGCCCCGCGCGCGCACTAGGCCCGCCATGCGGGAGGGGAGGATAAAGGAAGCGGCCATAGGCTCAGGGTTGGCGATTCGTGCTTACCCGTTCACGCAACCAACTTATGCCTCAGCCTTGCCCTTCCTGCGCCAACCCAAGCGAGCCGCGCGCAGTGCCGGGTGAAAGCAAGGTTTCTACAGGTCAATATATTGACGTGTTACGTAACATGGTCCGCACAGAAACGAAATCAACGCCGGTGGCCGTCGCCTACATCCGCGTCTCGACGCAGGGCCAGGCCAAGACCGGCCACGGCCTTGCCGCCCAGCGCGACGCCATTAAGGCCTTCGCCGCGGCCGAGGGCTTCAAGATCGCCGCGACCTACGAGGAGAGCGAAACCGGCAAGGGCGTCGACGCACTCGATCGCCGACCGCAGCTTGCCGCTGCTCTAAAGGCAGCCCGTAGGCTGAAATGCCCAATCGTCGTATCCAAGCTCGACCGGCTCAGCCGCGACGTTCATTTCGTCTCTGGCCTGATGGCTCAGCGGGTCCCGTTCATCGTGACTGAGTTGGGAGCCGATACGGACCCCTTCATGCTCCACATCTACGCGGCTCTGGCCGAGAAGGAACGGCGCATGATCGGGGATCGCACCCGAGCCGGCCTGGCCGCCGCCAAGAAGCGCGGTGTCAAACTCGACGGCTTGAATGCGAAGGGCATCGCAGAGCAACAGGCCGCGCGGGAGCGTGAGGAAACGTCTACGATTTCCCTAATGTCAGGGCGGCCAGTGGTCGGTTCCAAACGTCCGGTACGTCCCAAGCCCACCACAACCGGAAGGCCACAGCGACAATCGCGGCAGGGACGATGAGGCTCGCCAATAAACCTCCAAGACTTGCGGCGCGCTCTTCGCCAAACTTGTACCAAGCCCAGCCGCCACCCGCGGCGAACAGCAGCATGCCACCGACGGCGGCGACAACCACGGAAAGGCTCGGTGCGCCGAATCCAACCACTGCAATGGGAGTTGAAAAAATTATGATGACGGCGACAACGATCAATAGCGTCGCGAACCAGAGCCAAGCAAACAGATTGCCGAAAAGGGAAGCAAACACACTGCCGATCAAGCCGGCCAAGTTGCGTGTGATCTTGATGATGCCCGCCGTCGTCCGCCCCAAAGGTCGACCCAGTTTACATCAGACCAAGGGTGCCCGGCCATCCGCTGGCCGCTTGTTGGGCCTTTGCGACCGATGCCTGAAGAGCAACGGAAAGATCGCGATTGCCATGTTATTCTCGCGTCTGTGGGGCGGATCGGCCGCGCGGCTGGTTTGATACGCGACCGGCATTTTCGCCGGGCTCGCCCGGCAGCGAAAAAAGTCGCGGCGATCCTGATCGCTGCAATCGTACCGCAATCTCAATCTACAGGCAGTGCGGCAGCTTTTCGCCGCGCCGGCCAAATCAAAGAACTCTTGGCACTGCGCCAAGGTCTCGGCGCCAAGGTCTCTGCGCCAAGGTCTTTGGGACTTTCGCGGCTTATAGCTAAGGGCGACTTAAGTCAGCTAAGGGCGACTTAAGTTTCGTGTGTGGTTTTTCTGCACTAGTCGCAAGCCAAACGGTGCAGTTAGCATGTGATAATTCATCGGACAGTTTAGCCAGGATTAGGATTGCCATGAGCAAATTTCTCGCCATCGCTTTTTCAACGCTCTTAGCTTTGACAGTTGTTAACGCCGGACAAGGTAATGCTCCGATGGGCCTGACCGTTGCGGACTGGGGCAAGGGAAAGGCCCCGATCGGCAAAGGCAAAGGAAAAGCGCCGCCGCCCGTCGTGACAAAGGGCTAACTGCGACGTCGTCTTTTTGCTCCTACCCCGCGGCTGGTGATGTCAGATGGCATTTTATCTCGAAGACCGAGGATCGAAACCCGAGAGTTGCGGGGAGCCTGTCACGCCTGGGCGCGT
Source organism: uncultured Alphaproteobacteria bacterium (assembly GCA_963829465.1). Taxonomy (GTDB): domain Bacteria; phylum Pseudomonadota; class Alphaproteobacteria; order Rhizobiales; family Xanthobacteraceae; genus BOG-931. The sequence continues at coordinate 287,665 of CAWHJE010000011.1, read as the reverse complement.
GACGGCACAAAGCGGCCTCGGCGGTATCCGGCCTGTGACGAAGGTCCGCCACCTTTTGATCAGCGGTGACAAGAATTTAGGCTACGTCAATTCGGATCTGATTTTTCTTGCGGGCATTCCAATACTTGTACTTGTTTGGGAAGAGCGCCCATTTGGCGATTACCCCGCGGTGACGGTCAACCTCGATCCGAGCAGTCTTCATCAAGTAAATTCGCCGGTGGCGGAATATCTTTATGAGTGTTCCATCGAAGACCCTCGCGGCGCTCCGTTGGAGTCCGGCGTTGCGTCCAACGGACAGCAAGCAGTTGAACAATTGTCCGACCCGATACCAAGCGATTTGCGGGAGGTATTTCTTGAGACTATTCGCCTCTACAACGATTGGAAATTTGGCGGTCCTGAGCCCTTACTCAGCTTCAGAAAGCTGCGGCAAATCTCGATAAGTGGGGTGTGCGAGCTTGTTCTGAGCTACCGAAATGAACCCTTATCCGCAAACCTCCACCATATGCTGCGAAATCTCATTGGCGAAACGCGCGCAAAACTCGAACCGGAGCTTGCTGAAGATCCGTCCTACGCGACCGGCGCGCAATGCCTGCTCAAGCTGATTGACGATCACAAAAGACAGGCCGCAGCCTAGCTGTTTCGGCGTATACCGACGCGCGTGCCGCGCGCTTCGCAAACCGCTGGAGAAGCCAGGCGCCGGACGATTCGAAGCGCTCCGGAATCTCTTCCACGGGAACTGCCTTGAGTTCTCGCCTGACCCCCGGTCCACCATTGCTACCGTAGCGCGCTCGGTTACGCAGGCCGGTGTCGGAACCGTCCTTTCATCTTCAAGCCGTCTCTGAAGTTGAGGCTGAGCAGCGCGATGTTTGTTGCGCCGGCCACCAATTCGAGCGCTTGCACTGCGTAAAAGGCGCTGTCGAACTCCGCGGCTTTAGCTTTGGACGCGAGGAACAGAGCAGACGGAATGAGAATAAGGATGCCGTTGGCGGCTATCCACGGCATGCGCTTGATCTTCACTCCGACCAAACCCGCCCGCCGCCCTTTTGCCAAGCCAAAGCCGAATCCTGCCGCCGAGGCAAGCGCGGGAATCAGCAATAAGAAACCCCACGGTATGGCAGTCTTGACGGCGACTACGGCATTCTCGGACCCAAATAGCTCTGCGAAGGCTGTCGATAACCAAAAGGTCGCGATCGTCAGGATCGCCAGCGCACCTGCAATCGGATGAATGATTTTGCTCACCGCCCCGCTCCCGTTCCTGCAAGCAGCTACGCGACACAGACGTCAGGGACAGCGACCTTTTGGAAGAGGTGTGGGGAAGCAGCCGCCGAGGCCGGATAGAGCGATAGCTTTGCCTGGAATTCCGGATGGGTGAACGCGACGCGAAAATGCGCAGTCGATTCCCACACCGCATAGTTCAGGTAGGTCGGGCTTTCGCCGATTGCGCGGTGAAGCTGGGTGGAGATGAAGCCCGGCTGCCGCTTCATAAAGACTGCATCGTCCTGCCAGACTTTGAGAAAGATCTGTTCGTCCCCCTTATCGAGCGTAAACACGTTCACCAGCACCACGGGGCTGGCGTCGATTGCGATCTGACGTTCGATCGGGAATGCGGGGTCAAGAGGTCGCAGCAATGACATGACACTCTCCGTTCAAGTTGGTTCTATGGTACCAATCTGCTACGATATGGCGTATCAATTTGACATTATGATGTCAATATCGCTCCATGGTGACCGATGAGCAAAGCAAAGCGAACGCCGGCGGGCGATGCCCTAACCAACCTTGTTCTCGACCTGTTTAGGCTGGACAGCTTGATATCGACTGCCGGCGATCGGCTGGTTGCGCGGCTTGGTCTCACAAGCGCCCGGTGGCAGATTCTCGGAGCCATCGCCACCGCCGAAAGGCCACAGCCTGTTGCGTGGCTCGCTCGTGACATGGGTGCTTATCGCCAGAACGTGCAACGGATCATCAATGACCTGCGAGAGGAAGGGCTCGTGGCATTCGAGGCCAACCCACATCACAGGCGGGCACAACTAGTTGTGCTGACTGAAAAGGGAAAGCTGACCTTCGAGTCTGCGATGCGCCTGCAAGCCCCCTGGATCAACGCTCTCTCGGAGGGGCTCGCGGTCAAAGACATACAGACGATGCACCGAGTCATCCTTGCGCTTCGGCAAAAACTGGAAGGCAATGGACTCGAGGAGCGAACCTGAATTCTGTTCCGGCGCGATCAGCACGCCGGCGAAGGGTGCTCGGTTGCGCCGGTTGGTATTTGGCGGATAATCCGCATCGTTCGACGACGGGGCGCGACGACCGTGCGTTTCGTCTCGTCCGAACGGACCTGAAACAGCACGAGGATTTGGCGAGGATTTGGCCTTCGACAGGCGGAAGCCGTTGCGTCCACACGAGCCTTGAAACGCCGAGCTCGCGCGTCCGACACGACCATCGGCGCGGTCCTACGACAGCGGAAGAAGCAACGTTCGCCCCAACCCAGGTCCGCAAACCCAGATCCGCAAACCCAGGTCCGCAAACCAATGGCCGCAGGCAATCCCGACGAAGTCACTACGACATCAGTCGAATTGCTCGACGCCGACGCGGCCTGCCGCTTCCTGTGCTGCTTTGACGCTCAGGATAAGATGAAAGGATACGCGGCGCGCGCCATGCTGGCGCCCGACCGATCAACACCACCCAAGACTATAAGCCTGCGATATCGACCGGCGCCACGCGGGCGCCGGTTGATTCGCTCGAAAGCCCAGCCTTTAGTACTTGGTGACGACGGGCGGCGGGGCCTTGCCCTTACCCTTACCGATGGGCGCTTTCCCCTTGCCGACGGGCGCGATCACAGGCGGCGGAGGCGGCGGAGGCGGCAAATCGGCCGCGAACGCTTGTCCACCCTTCACAGTCAACCCTGACGAGGTGCTCACCACCTGAGCGGTGTTCATCACGACCAGAGCCAAAACCATCGCACAACCAAAGATGAGAATCTGTTTCATTGGTGCCCCCTCTGTGCCTACTTTTCACAAATTTTTCGGCCGTCGACTAGTGCAAGAAAGTCACACTGCACGGCAATCTCACTCAACCGCCAGGCAAGACCGGGTGCCCTTATTCGCCTCTATCGGTCGACGAGGCGCGTCAGATAGCGGCAAATATCGCCGAGTTGCGGGGGTTTTTAAGCAAGAAGGTTGCATCGTTCCGAAAGGCGCTTTGGCTCCAAGCGGCTCGTCCGCGGCGCGAATTCAACGGCCCGGAGCGCGCCAATTTTTGTACGGGTTGTTGATAAGGTTGGAATTGAAATAGCGCGGATCGCTTGACACTTCAGGCCCGAGCCAGGGCGGCGGCTCGATCGGCTCGGATTCACTTGCGACTTCCACCTCGGCAACGACGAGACCGGAATTATCGCCGTGAAAGACATCGATCTCCCATGTTTTTCCGGCAAACAAATGGCGATATCTGGTCTTCTCGATCAGCGGACGCTCACACAGCAAATCAAGCATCAACGCCGCATCGGCCACGGGGATGGGGTATTCAAGCTCCAACCGGGTGATGCCATGCGCCGGACCCTTGACGGTCAAAAAGGCCAGCTCACCGGCGATCCGCACACGCACCACCCGCGCTTCGGCAGTAGAGAGATAGCCCTGCCGGTAAAGCACGCCCGGTTCGGACGGCTTCCAGATTTCGAGCTGCACGAGATATTTGTGTTCGATTTCTTGCGGCATCAGCTCGACCGGCCCCTACCCCGGAGAAAATCGTCTCCGGGTTCACGTCGGTTTTGGTCCTCGATGCACGGAGGTTAATGCGCGGCGGGTTTTTCGGAGAATAAATCGAACAGCGATTGCTTCGGGTACGGAAGGTAGTCGGACGGGTCGTTACTCGCCTGAGCCGGAGCGGCTGGGGGCGCGCCGGGTTGACCCGGCGACGGCGAGTAAGGCTGACCTGCGGGCGTATAGGTGCTTGGAGGATGAGGCATGGCGGCAGCCCCCTGCGGCTCCGTCGACCCGCGGAAAACGTCGACCAACGACTGCTTGGGATACGGCATGAGGTTGGGATCAGGTCCGGGAGGCTGGCTCGCGGCGGCGGTCGTGGAATTCGGCGGCGGTGGTACCGCGGCCGAACACCCGGCCACCGCGAGGCAGATAACGACTAAAGGCAAACTTGCAGCCAGTGAGCTGTGGCGGCGCCGTCCGCGCATCACTGCACCGCGCATGATATCGGTTTCCCCATGATCCATTATACCAGCCGCATGGTGTCGATCTCAAGGACGCTACGAAGGCGCCCCGAACCCGGTCGGGAAGAAATCAACTCATGACGGAGCGCAAATGGAAAGCGAGCGTTGCGTTTGGCCCGTACCCTGCCAGGACAGCCGCAAAATGGGGAAAACCAGGCCTTATCGGGGTACCCGCGCCGACCAAGCGGTCCGCCTTTTGGCTTGAAGGAGGCGGGTCAACCGGGCTAGTTAGGGCTCTCGCCGATCCGCCTCGGCCGTGAAGCGGAAGCCCCCATTCCATAGCCATCGGCTTGGCGTGCACCTGATGAAGAGCGCACCATGAACAGTTATTTCCGGCGTCACCTCGCGGACTACGCGGATTACCACCGCGACGATCTCAATCGCTGGCTGCACATCATCGGCAATCCGATCATCACGTTGGCAGTATTCCTTCCGCTCAGCCTGGTGTCCGTCCCGATATTCGGCGTTCACGTCACCGCCGCGGCCCTGCTCGTCATTCCGGCACTGATCGTCTGGATGGCGTTCGACTTCGGCCTCGGGCTGGCCATTGTCGTTTCCGCAATTCCTCTCCTTCTCGCCGCCGCCATCATCGCCAAGAATGTCAGCCTCGTCTGGCTCTGGATCATTACGGTCTTGCTGGTCGTCATCGGCTGGGCGATGCAAGTCGTCGGGCACCAGATGTTTGAAGGTCGCAAGCCGGCGCTGCTCGACAATCCGATTCACATGCTGATGAGCCCGATGTACATCTTCGCGAAGCTTTATATCGCGCTTGGTTTCCGGCCCGATCTCGTGGCGGTCGTGGGGAAGCCGCCGGAACCGGCGCCGCTGTTTGGGAGCGACGGTCCAGCGGATCTGGGCCAGCATCCGTGACGCAAACGCTCGTTACGGGCGGCAGCGGCTTTATCGGGCAGCACCTGGTTGCCGCGCTTCTCGAACAAGGCCGTCGCGTGCGCATTCTCGATATTCGCCCGCCGGCGTGCCCTCGCGCGGGAGTGCACTTTGTCCAAGGTTCGATACTCGATCCAGCGCTGGTGCGAGAAGCCCTCGACGATGTCGAGAATGTCTATCACCTCGCCGCACTGCCCGGCATGTGGATGCCGAACAAAGATGATTTTCACGACGTCAATTGCCGCGGTACCGAAGTCGTAATCGCCGCGGCGCGTGAGCGCGGCGTGTCGCGGTTTTTGCACTGCTCGACAGAATCCATTCTTTTCGGCGCTTCGCATAACGAACCGGTGGTCTCGGAAGATATCCACACCACGCCCGACGAGATGCCGGGACCGTACACGCATTCGAAGTTGCTGGCCGAACGTGTGGCTCTGCTGGCGGCGACGTCCGGCTTCCCGGTGGTCGTCGCCAACCCGACGATGCCGATCGGCCACCACGAAGGAAATTTCACGCCGCCGACCATGATGATGCGGTATTTTCTCAACCGCCGCGTTCAAATCTATTTTGATTTCGTGTTGAATCTCGTCGACGTGCGCGATGTGGCGGCCGGACTGCTGCTCGCGATGGAGCGCGGGCAAGTCGGCGGGCGTTACATTCTCGGCGGCGAAGATATTTCGCTCGGAAAACTCCTCGAGATCTTGAGTTCGATGAGCGGTCGCAAACCGCCGCGCGTCCAAATTCCCGCCTGGATCGCCCAGATGGCGGCCGCAACGATGGAATTTCTCTCCGACCATGTCACCCACGGCTCGCCGTCGGCGACCGTGGAGGGCGTCCTGATCGCCTCGCGATCCAAACCGCTGTCGATGGAAAAGTCGCGGCGGGAACTCGGCTACGCGCCGCGTTCAATCGAGCAGGCCCTGCGCGAGGCCGTTGCCGGCGCCCTCCCCTGAACGCGCAATATGCGCGTGAGCGTCGCACGCGCGTCGCACGAAGCGCGCTTTGACACCCACCAGCCATTAGGTTACGGACTGCACCCGTAGGCTACGGACCGCACCCGTGCCGTTTCTTGCCGCTTTCAAGGTGGAGCTGTCGGAGCCGTGGAAATTCAACCCAAACAAGTGCTCGAGCTCATCTGGATCGTGTGGCTGATCAGCTGGATGGCCGCGTCGTTCTGGTCCGGCCGCACCCAAAAACGCGCCGCAACGCTGGAAACATGGACCTACCGCGCGGCCATGATCGCCGGAGGCGCCCTGCTGGTGCCTTGGACCGGGCCGCTCCTTGGGGAGAAGCAAATCTGGGAGATCGGCTGGCCCGGCGCCATCGTGCTCACCGCGATCATGGTGGCTGGCCTTCTCTTGACCTGGTGGGCGCGCATTTATCTGGGGTCGCTCTGGTCGAGCGTGATCACGCGCAAAGAAGGTCACAAGATCGTCGACACCGGCCCTTATGCCCTCGTGCGCCATCCGATTTATACCGGGCTCATCATCGGACTGCTGGCGACCGTGGCCGCTGAAGGCAGAATAACGGGGCTGATCGGCGGTGCCCTGGTGATCCTGGGGGTCTGGTTGAAAGCGCGCACCGAAGAGAGCTTCCTGACGGTCGAGCTTGGCCAGGAGGCATATGCCTCTTATTGCCGACGCGTGCCGATGCTGGTTCCGTTCTTCGTGTCGCGCGGCTAGAGCATGATCCGGAAAAAGCCCGCCCCGGACTCGATCCGGGGTGGAAGCCGGTTTTCCGAAAAGATCATGCTCCACCAAAAAGCATGATCCGGAAAAAGCCCGCCCCGGACTCGATCCGGGGTGGAAGCCGGTTTTCCGAAAAGATCATGCTCCGCCAAAAAGCATGATCCGGGAAAAGCTCGCCCCGGACTCGATCCGGGGTGGAAGCCGGTTTTCCGAAAAGATCATGCTCCACAAAAATTCCAGAGCGCCGATCAATCCGGTCTAAAACGATTGCGCTCTAACGAGCGGCGGACGGCCGCTTGGGAGGCGCTTGAGCTGAGACCGCTGCGCTGTTGGGTGGGGCGAGCGGAGCCAGATAGCGCGGAACAACGATGCGCTGGCCGGCGGTCAGCGATCCATCCCCGGGCAGCCGGTTGATCTGAGTAATGGACCACGCTGGCACGTGGTAGAGCGTCGCCAGCGATTGCACCGTATCGTTGGGGCGAGCGAATACCGGCATGCCGCTATCCCATAGCTCGACCGTGGCGTCGGCAGGCACGACGGTGTGAAGCGGCACGTTTTCACCAACGGCTTTCGGCACTGCCGAGAGCTGCTGAATCTTAGTCACCAATTGATCCTGGACGGTCTCCATCTTGTCCATGTTGACGTGATTAATCTCGGAGTGCTCGAAGATATCGTAGCTGGCATAGTGGCCACGAAAGCCCGGCCCTGGGTCTATATCGACGCCACCCAACAGGCTGTTCGATTGAAAGATGTTGATGAACCGCTCGACGTTGGGAGGCACGTCTCCCGTTACGCGGGCGGGATCCGAGGTGAAGAGCAGGCCGACCGGAATATTTTCAGCGTTGAGCGTCGTCGCGAAACTCACGGCGCAGGCCCCGCCCACCGAGTGGCCGATGATGACGATCGGCACCGGATCGCGGCGATAGTCGAGGATCGCCTCCTTGGAGACCGAAGAGCACATCACGGCCTCGTTTGCCGAGGCGATGAAACCGGCCTTTTCGATCCGCTCTGCGAGCTGATCCGTACCGCGCGAAAAAACCATGCCTACGAAGCCACGGAATAGATAGGCGCGCCCGCGCGCTTTTGCGCTAGCGGCGCCGACGGCGGCCGGCGATCCCACCGACTGCATCGGGTCGCCCGTTGCCGGATCAAATGTGGCGCCGAGAGCGGCGAAAAGGAAAGCCGCGATCAGAAAAGCTGCAGTCCGCGTCGGCCTCATCGTGTGTCCGTGGCGTATAGTTTCGGCACACAGACACGCTCATCCTCAGCGCTGCGGCCCCCTCGCCGCCCACAATAGACCCCGGAAAACGGGCTACAAAGCGGCGCGGATGTCCCTGATGACCAAATCCTGCACCGCCCGGCTCTTGTCGATGTTGAAATGGCCGATATCGTGGTTTCTTTCCATATCGACGTTTTGCAGCGTGCCGGTGAACTGCTTGCCCTTGTCGACGGAAGTGCCCATTCCGCCGGCCACAAAATAGTTCACGTACCGGGCAACGTTTCCGGTCGCGGTCATGTGCGTGGTGGGATCGAGCCCGATCGCCAATTTGACGGGAACGCCGAGTTGCCCGAGACGCGCAGCCATCTCCGTCACCGCCGTCGCGCCGGAGGAATGGCCAACCAAAATGATGTTTTTTATGCGCCCGCCTTTGTAGGCAGCGGCGGCTTCATCCGCCAGCGATTCCCAGCCCAGATAATTCGTGACAGTCGTCGCCACGCCCATCCGTTGCACTCTCGCGGCGATTTCATCCATGCCCAGCGAAAATATGTTGAAAGCGCCCCGAAGCAGATAGACGTGATTTTGGGGCTTCGGCGCCGCGGCCGGCGCGATCTTCTCTGCGGCGCTGACGCCAACCGAGACGCCCAGCAACAGCAGCGTCAGGGCCGCAGCCCGCAGCGCCCGAACGACTTGCCCCGGCAGCGATGAAATTTCGTCGGTCAACCGAGCGCGGCCGAATCGTTTCATCGTGCTTGGTCTCCATATCTGTCCAAGGCCGCCCCGACTCCGGCCAGCCTTTGACCGCGCATATTGTCGTCGCGAAGCCGCTTCTTCAACAAGGGCGAAGTCGCGCAAAGCGTTTTATTCGGTGGCGTGTCCTTTTTGCAATATCGGACGACTAAGCAAATATTGTCTAAACCGCGCCTGCGGCAATGAGACCCATCGCCGGCAGGCTCCGACCGGACGGCGCGTTCGTTTTTGGGCAGCAGTCGGTCAGCCGGTCGTCCGTTCCGGAGACCCTGCGGGATCGGTCGCTTCGACGGCCTTGCCGTCGAGCGCCACCGCCAGCCGCCGTTCGTCGAGCGCCCCCTCCCATTTGGCGATGACCAGCGTGGCCACGCCGTTGCCGAGAAGATTCGTCGGCGTCAGTCCCTGCGACATCAGGCGATGCACGCCGAGGATGATCGCGACGCTCTCGACCGGGACCGTGCCAACCGCCGCCAACGTCGATGCAAGCACGACGAAGGCGGCGCCGGCCACACCGGCGGCGCCCTTTGAGGCCAGCAACAGCACCGCCAACAGCCCGATCTGATGCTCGAGCGGAAGCGGCGTATTGGTGGCTTGCGCCAAAAACACCGCCGCCGTCGCGAGGTAGAGGCAGGTGCCGTCGAGATTGAACGAATATCCGGTCGGAATGACCAGCCCGACGACGCTCTCCTCGCAGCCGGCGGCCTCAAGCTTGGCGATCATGCGCGGCAGCACCGTTTCAGATGACGTGGTCGCGATCACGATCAGAAGTTCTTCACGAATGTAGCGGATGAATTTGAGGAGATTGAAGCCGCACCAATGCGAGATCGGCCAAAGCACGCCGAAGATGAAAATCAGGCAGGTGATGTAGAAGCCGATCAGAAGCTTGCCGAGGGAGACCAGCGAACCGGCGCCGAACTTGGCGACGGTAAAGGCAATGGCGCCGAACGCGCCGAGCGGCGCCGCCCACATCACGATGGCAACGATGCGAAAAAACATCTGGGCAGCCATGCCAATCAGATCGTTGAGCGGCTTGCCGGCTTTGCCCATCGCGCTCAGCCCAAACCCGCACAGCACCGACACGTAGAGCACCTGCAACGCGTTGCCTTCGCTGAAGGCGCCGACGAACGTGTCGGGAATAATGCCGAGCAGAAATTGCGTGGCCGTGCGGTGTCGGGTTTGCTCGAGGTAGGGAGCGATGCTCGACGTGTCGACATGCGACAGGTCGATATTCATCCCGGCGCCGGGAGCCAGCAGGTTGACGGCAACGAGGCCGACGACAAGCGCGATGGTCGTCAGCACCTCGAAATAGATCAGCGCCTTGAGCGCGACACGGCCGACCTTTGCCATATCGGCCATGCTGGAAATGCCGTGCACCACCGTGCAGAAAATGATCGGGGCGATGAGGACGCGGATCGCCTTGATAAAGGCGTTGCCGAGCGGCTCCATGCGCACGGCGGCATCCGGATAGAATTGGCCGAGCGCGACACCGATCGCCATTGCGACCAGCACCAAAAACCAAAGCTGTGCGTAGAGGGGCCGGGTTGGTGCACGCGCGGGCGAAGCGGCAGGCGCCGTATTGTCCGTCGGTGTTTCCCTAGCTGGCATCCGCCCAACGCCGAAAGTTGCAATGCTTGCATAACGATTGCGGCGGCCGCTTCCTCCCCCGCTCGGGGGGTGGAAGCTGCCGCGCATTATTCGATCCGTGCGTTATTTCACGCTGGAATCCAGCGCGCCACCAGTAACGGCGCGTGTCAGGCGTCGTATTCCGCCGAAATGTCCTGCCCGGTATAGTCGGGCATGAACGACGCCGCCACCAGGCTGATGACGGCGCAGGCGGCGATGTAGATCGCGATCGCATAGCCTGTTTGATAATGGGCGAACAGGGCGGTGGCGATGATCGGCGCCGGGCCGCCGGCGATGACAGACGCCAGCTGATAGCCGAGCGACGATCCGCTGTAACGCAGCCGCGGCGTGAAAGACTCCGCGATCAGTGCCGCCTGCGGCCCATACTGGATATCGTGCGGAATGAGCGACAACACGATGGCGATGAATACCGCCGACGGGATCGCCGTGTCGACCATGCCGAAATAGAGGAACCCAAACAGGCCGATCGCCACGACGCCGATCAGATACATCTTCCGACGCCCGATGCGATCGGAGATGTGACCGGAAAGCGGGATGGTGACGAACGAAACGACGGCCGCCACCATCACCGCCGCGAGGATGAAATCTCGCGACATGTGCAGCGTACCGACCGCATAAGCGAAAATGAACGCGGTGAAGATGTAGAACGGCGCCTGCTCCGACATCCGCAACAGCGCCGAGAGAATAATCTCACGCGGCTGCCTCTTGATCACTTCGAGGATCGGGGCCTTCTCGACTTTCTTGTCGTCGAGCAATTTCTGGAATACCGGCGTTTCGAGGATGCCGAGGCGAATCCACAAACCGATCGCAACGAGGATGATCGACAGCGCAAACGGAATGCGCCAACCCCAAACCGGGAATTGATCGCCGGACCAAGTGCTGAACGCGAGTACGGCGAGATTCGCCAGGAACAATCCGGCAGGGCACACCGAATTGCGGCCATGACGCGACCAGACCACGCTGGCCGTGGGTGCGCGACCATTCCATCGCCAATAGGACGGAGCCGCCCCACTCGCCGCCAACGCCAATGCCCTGCACCGCCCGCAAGACGGTCAGGATCACGGCGCCCCAGATGCCGATCGATTCAAAGGTCGGCACAAACGCGATAAGGAAGGTCGCAATCCCCATCAGCAAGAGGGTTGCGATCAGCGTCGCCTTGCGGCCGATCCGATCGCCGTAGTGACCGAAGATCGCCGCTCCGACCGGGCGCGCGGCGAAGCCGATAAAATAGGTACCGAAAGAAAGGAGCGTTCCCGTCAGCGGATGCTGATTGGGAAAATACAGCTTGCCAAAAACGAGACCGGCGGCCGTGCCGTAGAGGAAAAAATCATACCACTCGATGGTGGTGCCGATGGTCGAGGCGATGACCGCCTTGCGCAGTTGCGCGCTGTGTTCTGCCTCTGGAAGCGGCGTGTATGTCGTTGCCATGGCCATGGCGTACCTCCCGTATCCCCCCGGTGGGCGGCCGTTCGGAGGCCGCCTTCTTCGGGAAAGATACTTCAGCACGGGGCCGCTTGGCTAGACGAGCAGTGTCAGCGCGCCGCAACCGCCGCGTCACTGGCGGCGGCTACTCCATCGGGCGAAGAACTATTCGCCCGGCTTGCTGGAGGCCATCACGGTAACCGGCATCTCGCGGTAATCCGTCGCGAACAGCCGCTTCAGATTGTCGACCTTGGGCAGGTCGTTGAACACGATGTACGGATAGGACGGGTGCAGGACGGCGAAGTCCTGGTGATAGTCCTCGGCCGGATAGAAGCCGCGCAGCGTCTCGAGCTGAGTGACGATCGGCCCGGGAAAGATGTGCGCCTTGTCGAGCTGGGCGATGTAGGTGGTCGCGACCTTCTTCTGTTCGTCGTTGGCGTAGAAGATCGCCGATCGATATTGCGTGCCGGCGTCCGGCCCCTGCCGGTTGAGCTCCGTCGGGTTATGCGCGACCGAGAAATAAATCTGCAGGATCTTGCCGTAGGAAATCTGCTGCGGATCGAAAGTCACTGCGACCGATTCGGCGTGGCCGGTCCGGCCGCCGCCGACCATCTCATAATGCGCCGTCTGTTTCTCGCCGCCGGCGTAGCCGGAAATCGCCGACGTCACGCCCTTGGTGTGCTGGAAAACCGCCTGCACGCCCCAAAAGCAGCCGCCTGCCAGTACAATCGTTTCCGAACGCGGCGCCGCCGATTGGTCAACCGCCGGGGCCGGAATCACGAAGGCCGGCTCCGCGGCGCGCGCGGCGCTCATCGCCAGACCGACAAAAGGCACGATTAACAGCGCGCGTAGGACTTTCATCGATTCCTCCGAAATAATTTTCCGCATGGTTCGGCTTTCGCAGCACATTTGTACGTACGACACACCCGGCGTGCCAATCACAATTGGAAGCAGGCCACCCCACGCGGCGGTAACGACTTCGTGTGTCATGCGACGAACTACGCTTGTCGGCGGCACGCGTCTCGCCACTTCAGTCGAAACCGCCAATTAACAATTATCCTCAATGATGCCGGCCTCCACCCGCATCGGGACAGGTTTGAAAATGAGCGCAGCAACGGCGGAGCCGGCATTCGCGGCCTCCGACTCCGCGCCGCGTGGCGCCACGGAACGCGCCGACGACGTTGGTGCTCCTGTGTGCTTCGTCGTGGACGCGGACGGAAGCATCAGGAATTTTCTCTCCCTTGTTCTTCACGGCGCCGGAATCGACACGGAGGAATTCGCCGACAGCCGGTCGTTTCGCGCGGCGGTGGCGCAGCGCATCCCGGCATTGGTCTTCCTCAATATCGCCCTTGAATCCGCCGAAGCGATCGAATGTGTCGCCGCGCTCGGAAAGACGGGCTTCGGCGGATATGTACAGCTCATGAGCAGCCGCGGCTCGGCGGTGCTCGATCACGTCAAGGGCATCGGCGAAAAGCAACGGCTGCAGATGCTGGCCCCGCTCAAAAAGCCGTTCGAGACCAGCGCCGTGCTGCACATTCTCAACGAGCTGCAGCTCGGACATCCGCCCGCACAGGCCGGACGCATCGATCTCGACGAGGCGTTGCGTCACGACTGGATCGAATTCTGGTACCAGCCGCGAATCGATCTGCGTAAAAAACAGCTCGTCGGCGTAGAGGCCTTCGCGCGCGCGCGGCATCCGCAGCTCGGCGTACTTGCGCCGGGCGCGTTCATGCCCGGCGCTTCGGAATCAAGTTTGATCACGCTGTCCGAGCAAGCCCTGGCACGGGGCCTTGAAGCCAACCTCGGCTTCGCCAAACTTGGCCTCAACATGCGGCTCACCGTCAACATTTCCGCCGAAATACTGGCCAAGGTCCCCATTGCCGACATCGTTGAGACCTTTCGCCCGCAATTCGAAAAGTGGCCGGGCGCGATCATCGACGTGCCGGAAGAGCAAATAATCCCGGAACTCGCGCTCGCCGGCGAGATCGCAAACAAACTGCGGCCCCTCGACGTCAATCTCGCGATCGACAATTTCGGCCGCGGCTCTTCCACGCTGGCGCGGGCCAAAGCACTGCCGTTCGCGGAGATCAAGCTCGACCGCCTCTTTGTGACCGACTGCGGCAGCGACAAAGTCAACGCACGGCTGTGCAAGACAGTGATCGACCTCGCGCACGGTTTCGGGAGCATCGCCGTCGGCGTCGGCATCCAGAAAGCCTCCGACGCGCTCGCGTTGGTCAGCATGGGCTGCGACTATGGACAGGGATTCTTGCTCGGCGAACCGATGCCGGAGCAGCGCCTGGTCTCTCTGCTCCGTCGGCGCGCAGCATCGCAAGGCCAGAAGCTTTCCATCGAGCAGCACCGGCTCTAGCGTGTCGTAGGTTCACTTCGGGCCGGACACTCCGTCCACGAATTAATCCCGCCGAACGGCGGCCTGAGCTATTGTTGATCTTCGGCCGCCGGTCATCCTCACTAACCCCGCGGGCGTGAGCTGAAAGACGGCATTCGGCGTACCCGCCGCGGCCCAGATCGTCTCATATCGAAAAAGATCTTCATCGATCAACGTGATCGCCGGCGTCTTGTGCCCGACAGGCGGCACACCGCCGATGGCGAAGCCAGTGGCTTCGCGGACAAAATCAGCATCGGCGCGGACAATGGATTCGCCGACCTCCGCCGCGATCCTTTTCTCGTCGACGCGATTTGGGCCAGAGGCAATGACGAGGACAGCACGATTTGTGTTTGCGGTCCGAAAGATCAGCGATTTGGCGATTTGTGCGACCGAACAGCCGATAGCCGCGGCCGCATCGGCCACGGTGCGCGTACCGGCGTCGAATTCGAGCACCTTGTAGTCGTCGCCGAGTGCGGCTTGGACTTTGAGTGCCGACGGGGCGGACGCGGGTTTCACGGTCGTCCGCGCAGGGCGTCAATGCGTCCAGGCTTCGCGGCGCGGATAGGCAAAATTGTCCGAATACGAGATTCGCTGCCGGACGGGCGGCTTGGTTTCGAACACCAGATGCGGGATGCCGTTGCGCTCGCAAAAGGCGATCGCCTCTTCCTTGGTGTCGAAGCGCATGCGCACTTCCTGCTTCATGTCGCCAGTGCTCGTCCAGCCCATCAGCGGTTCGACCGTACGCGGCTGCTCGGGCTCGTAGTCGAGGACCCACTCCTTGGTCTTGGCCTGACCCGATTGCATCGCGGTGCGTGCTGGCTTGTAGATGCGGGCAGTCATCGAATGTGCCTCCTACGGTCTGCCGTCGCCGAAGCCTCGGTGTAACAGCTGCCTCCTGCCGATTCCGTGGATTTGGCAACGGACTTGGCAAGCTGTAGCGAACGAGAAGGCAAGTGGTCGGGGCAGCAGGATTTGAACCTGCGACCTGCAGTACCCAAAACTGCCGCGCTACCAGGCTGCGCTATACCCCGCCCGGCGCGCCGTTGGATACATGTTTCGCCGCCCTGCAGCAAGGCGTGAAGCCACCACGGCGGCGAGCGGGCGAAAAGGCGGCCCCCCGAGGTTTTCCGGTCTAGCGCGCACCAGCAAAAATCGGGCTCTCGACGCGGTCTCCCGGTGCGATCCCAAGCTTGCGCGCGGTGCCGGCAATCACCTCAAGCACCGCCCGCACTGGCCCCCCCGATGGGATCAACTGGTCGGACTCTGGCGGCGTGTTTTCGGCGATGCGGAGAATGCGCCCGTCGGCGCGAATGAAGATCATGTCGAGTGAAATGTAGGTGTTATGCATCCAGAACGAAACCGGCTGCACGGGCGTAAAATCGAACAGCATGCCGCGGCCCTCCGGCAATTCGCGGCGGAACATCAGTCCGCGCGAGCGCTCCGCGTCGTTGGTGGCAAGCTCGACCGTGAAGGCATGGACGCCGGTCTTGCTGACGATCTCCAGCGTCCCCTCGCCGGCTGCTCGCGCCGGCGACGCGCCGAAGGCGATGCAGGCCGCAAATACAATAACGAGCATGCCGACGCGGAGCTGCGCCGCCAACAAGGGCGACATCATCCGTGATGCTAGTGCGATGCTGGCCCGAGCGGGCCGCTCTCGGGACGCACTTCGGCGGCCATCATGCCCTTCGGGCCGGGTCCAAACCGAACCAGCACGAACTGGCCCGGCCGCAATTCCGCGATACCGAACCGCCGTAGCGTCTCCATATGGACGAAAATATCCGGCGTCCCCTCTCCGCGCGTAAGGAATCCAAAACCGCGAAGCCGATTGAACCATTTTACCTGCGCCCGCTCGAGACCGCTCGTCGGTGTCACAGTAACATGGGTCCGCGGCGGTGGCATCTGCGCCGGATGGATCGCCGTCAATTCGTCCATGCTCAGGACCCGGAAAGCTTGCAGGCCCTTGGGTCGCGGCAACACCTCGCAGACGATGCGCGCACCTTCATATGCCGTCTGAAAGCCGTCGCGGCGGAGGCAGGTGACATGCAGGAGCACGTCAGCCATGCCGTTATCGGGAACGATGAAGCCATAGCCCTTGGCGACATCGAACCATTTGATAACGCCCGATACTTCTATGAGTTGAGCGGCTGCTTCGTCGCTAAGGTCGACGTCCAGCCCGAGCCCGAGCCCGACCCCGGTCGATTTGGTTTCAATTCCGTCCGACGCCATGACGCAGTGGCTGCCGCTTTTTGTTGACGCCCCGCCGGGGCGTTCACGAATTTGCGAATCTGTTAAATCGAAGATAACACCCGGCATCCAAGGGGAAAGCACAAAAATGACACACGCGTGGAAAAGCGTCACAGCCTGTGAACATCGGTGGATGACGTTGGCTAGACGAACGGTTCGAGCACCGTGCCGATGTCCTCGCGGACGACAAGATCGGCGACGTCGTCGAAATCGGTCGGCTCCCGATTGATGATGAACAAACGGGCGCCGTTTCTTTTTGCCATCAAGGGGAATCCGGCGGCTGGCCAGACCACCAGTGAAGAACCAATCGCCAGAAACAAATCGCAAGACAACGTGAAGTCCTGCGCACGCCGCATCGCGGCATCGGGCATTGCCTGCCCAAACGATATGGTGGCGGTCTTGATGAATCCGCCGCACGTTTCGCAATCCGGTGCGCAGCCGTTGCCCGCGTCCATTCGCTCACGCACCCACGACAATTCGTAGCGCCGCTCGCAATCGAGGCACAGAGCGTAGGTCGTGTTACCGTGCAGCTCGACTACGTGTTCCGCTGCGATGCCAGAGGCTTGGTGCAGGTTATCGATGTTCTGCGTAACCACCGCCGGCACCTTGCCGGCGCGATACAGGCTGGCCAGCGCCCGATGCCCACGTCCAGGTTGGGCTTGATCGAAAGCGTCGCCCAAGGCGAAACGGCGCCGCCAGGATTCGTTGCGCGCTTCCTGGCTGGCGAGAAACTCGTCGAACGGGATAGGCCGGTTCTTGGTCCAGATCCCGCCGGGAGAGCGGAAATCGGGGATACCGCATTCGGTCGAGATGCCCGCCCCGGTAAAGGGCAGGATGACTCTCGCCTCCCGGATCATGTCCTGGAGGCTGATCATCGCACTATCAATATCGTGCGCAAGCATCCTTCCGACCTTTACGCCGCCGCCCTACATAAACTAGGGCAAGAAACTACGGTAAGAAACTACGGCAAGATTTTCGGCATTCCAGTAACACCAGCCAGGGCGCCATCATGCGGTATCTCCACACTATGCTACGCGTGCGCAATCTCGACGCCGCGCTTGACTTCTATTGCAACAAGCTCGGCCTCGCCGAAGCGCGCCGGCACGTCGACGAAAAGAACAAGTACACGCTGGTCTTCTTGGCCGCACCGGGCGACAGCGAACTCGTCGCCAAGGGGCCCAAGGGCCGTGCGGCGCCGCTCGTGGAGCTCACGTATAACTGGGACGGCGACGAGGAATACGGTGAGGCTCGCTACTTCGGCCACCTCGCCTACGAAGTCGACGACATCTATGCGCTCTGCGAGCGACTGATGAAGGCGGGCGTCACCATCAACCGGCCGCCGCGCGACGGC
This sequence comes from uncultured Alphaproteobacteria bacterium, assembly GCA_963829465.1. Taxonomy (GTDB): domain Bacteria; phylum Pseudomonadota; class Alphaproteobacteria; order Rhizobiales; family Xanthobacteraceae; genus BOG-931. The sequence goes on along the minus strand of CAWHJE010000011.1, from coordinate 269,860 downwards.
ATGATGGCGTTCGTGCGCTCGCCCGACAAACATTCGATCGAGTTGTTGCAAAAAGGCGCGGCACTCGCGCCGAAGGAGCCGTGGACCTCGATGCCCAATGTTGGGCATTGGTGACGACCGGCGCTCCGAAAAGACCAGCGCCGTCAAAATCCTAGAGCGCGAATCCGACGCCGTCAGACGTGATTGCGCTCCACTGCAATCCTCTTTATATGTCGCGCCCTTCCCATCGCGCCATTCGCGCGTGGTTGCGCCCTTCGTCTAGCGGTCCAGGACGCCGCCCTTTCACGGCGGAAACACGGGTTCGATTCCCGTAGGGCGCGCCAGACAAATCAATGACTTAGCTGTTTCACTAGCGTCCGTGTCCAACCGGTATCCAATAAACGGGAGCGAGGACCATCGTGGGTGTGGTCAAGTGGTGGAGGGAAAAACCGTACATAACCGAGCGGTCCCCGTCGTCTCGTAAAGCATTGGGCTATGAGCTTTGCAAATGTACCTTGAGGCCGTCCGGGTACGGAACGCGAAGAGGCGAGGCCCGCCGCGGCATGACCACAAGATGCGGATAGTGTTTCTGTCTCTTGCCGGACTATCGCTTGTCGCAGGTGGTGCGCAACGAGCCCTCGCGGAGCCGGTTCACTTGGTATGCAGGGGAAAGAGCTACTTCCACACCGACCCGCAGCAGGCGCGGGCAACCGAAGATACCGTATCGCTCACAATTGAATGGGACTATGCCAAGTCATCCTCATCTGATCAGATTGGAAGGGCGAGAGTCGGCCCCGTGGAAGCCGCACTTATGGCGAAGCCCTCCGAAAACACCGTGACAATTATTGGCGACACTCAAGCGAAGTCGCGGCTCAGCATTGGCACGCTCGATCGCCTGACCGGCCAGCTATATCTCGATTTCGGCATCCTCACTGACTCGCCAAGGTCTTTCATCGGCACCTGCCGCCAGGGCAAAAAGTTGTTCTAGCGGCGCCGAACTAAGATACGAACGTTTAGTGCGAATAAACCAAAGGGGCATTGTCCCGCTACGGATGCGCCCGTACCGTCTACGCAAGGATCGAGCGGCGCCCCTCATCCCCCCCGACACCCCAGCCGCACGATTTACAGTCTCGACGGAGACTGGAAACCCCAAGGCGGCAACGCCTGTTGGGGTTTTCGTTTTTTGCGACGACGCGTTAGCGTTGGTGCGAGGCGTCCGCGTCCGACCGCGCTGCCTCCCGGGAGCGGTAATAAGCCCTGATAAGGAAGCAGCCCGGGCGCCCAGCGCGCGGTTTATTGCCCATTGTTGCACGATAGACACAGCATTTCGCTACCTGACTCGGTAGGTTTGGAGAAAGCGCCGCGTCAGCGGAAAGCGAAAGCCTCCGATGAAGCCGATTGTCATTGCGATTGTCTCTCTTTCGCTGTTGGGCGCGAGCCGAGCGGTGGCCGCTGACGTGGAATTGCCTGCTCCGCTCCCTGCGAGTGCGCCGAGTTATCATTACGCCCCACCGGTCGATTGGTCGGGCATCTATCTCGGCCTCAACGGCGGCTATGATTTCGGCAAAAGCAATTGGAGCAACGCCGGCCTGTCGACCGGTACCTTCAGCACGAACGGTTTCCTTCTCGGCGGCACGCTCGGCATCAACTACTTGACCGGCAGCGGGTTCTTGTTCGGCGTCGAGGGCGATTTCGACTGGTCTACGCTGCTCGGCCAAAGCTCGACTGCCGCTTGCGCCGGTCTTGCCCCCGCCGTCATCCCCGCGGGCGCAGCTTGCGCAACAAAGAGTGAGTGGCTCAGTACGGGGCGGGGCCGATTGGGCTACGTGTTCAATCGCTTTCTTGTTTTTGGCACCGCCGGTGCTGCAATCGCTGATATCAAGGTTGGCTTGAACCCGCCCGGTAACTATCAGGCCGTGGGGCCGCAGCTAGGATGGACCGCCGGCGCCGGCGTCGAGTACGCGTTTAGCGATAGCTGGACCGCCAAGCTCGAATACCTCTACGTCGATCTGGGTGACGTTACCTGCAGTGCTGCCGGCAACTGCGTATCGACCGCGGCTGCCACGGTTACCCTGAAGGAAAACATCGTCCGCGGCGGCTTCAACTACAAATTCACCTGGTGACTGAATCTGGCGGCTGACGAAGCCACCGGAACTACCCAGGCGACCCTCAAAACAGAGAGCCCCGGCACTTGATATGCCGGGGCTCCGGAGTCTGGGGTAACAGCGCCACTTTCACCGCGAATCGTGACGGTCATGCGACGCCATATTGGTGCGCTCACATGGAAGAACGGAAATCGGCGAGGTGTCTGGTGGCTTTGAAGATCTGGTGGCTTTGAAGATGAAGCCGGGGGAGCGACCCCCGGCTCCTCCGCCTAACAATGGGCGGACTACTTGACCGCACATGTGGGGAGCGACCCCGTGCATCAAGGCTCGTCCGTCGCTAAGGTTAGACCTACCCGCTGATTAGGTGGGCATCGCAATGCTACCACGGGCCGGCTCGAGAAACACTGGGCGCCGCAATCAAATTCGCAAATAGCTGTTTATTGTGCGCGCGCCCGCAAAAGTGTGACGCCGAACACGGAACGGTCCCTCAGTCAGGAGGATATTGCCATGTGAAAGAAGGGAGACCGCCATGACAAGGGTGCTCTTGCTTCAATTGGTTGCCGCGCTGGCTTTCGCTCTCGCTGTTTCCGGGCCGGAGGTCGCAATGACATTCGAGCCGCCGCCTCATGCATTGGCAGACGCCGGCTAACCACAGCCCAATTGGAACCCCTGCCCGCCCGGGTCACGGCGCGCTTGGAACGGTGTCGGGCGCGCGGGCTGGCCGCACGACGGTGACCGTGCATGGTGCCTCGGCGGCCACCTTGGCGGATACGCTTCCGAGCAAGTCACGCAGCAGCGAGCTTTGCCGCGCGCCGATGAGAATATGATCGACGTGGTTCGCACGGACGAATTCGAGGATTGCATTTGCCGGATCGACGGCCTCCAGTACGTGCGCGGTCAGTCGGTCATTGTCGAGCTTCAGGGGCTCGGCCCAATGTTTTAGAGCGACGAGACGATCGATCCGTTTGTTATGGCCGTGTTGGTCCAGCGTCGTGTCGATCGTGATCCGGCCCAGCTTGAGCACATTGAGGCAAGCCAGCCTGGCGGAAGGAAGTGTCGCGAGTATGCGCTCCGCCGTGACGCGGAGCGCGTCGTTGAGCGGCGTCGGTCCGTCCGTGAGGTCGAGCGCGATCGCGACAATCGGAGCCGAAGCGATTTGCGTTGCCGTCTGCGGCGCCTTTATCGACCGCACGAGGTCCTTGTTGAAACGTCGCCGCAAAACGGTAGTCAGCGGGTCCCGCTTTAGCCGCTCGGATCTCTTGGTGAGTTTGACCTGGCTCGAATGGCTTAAGTCAAACGCAAGCTGAGCCGCGGTCGGATACCGCCACGCCGGCTCGATCTCGAGACAACGCAGGACTATTTCCTGCAGCCACGGCGGATAATCGGGCTTTAATTGGCGCGGCGGAACCGGATCGCGCCAAAGCCGCCGGCGCATTCCGAACTTCGTCTCGCTTTCGCCAAATGGACGCACGCCCGTCGAAAAGAAATACAGCAAAGCGCCTAGAGCGAATAAGTCGCTTCTTGGATCGTTGCGCACGCCAAGCAACTGTTCGGGAGACATATAGGGCGCCGTGCCAAAAGGCAGGCGAAATTCCTCCTGCATCAGATCGGGAAGCTGGTCGTGATGGGAAAGTCCATAGTCGACGAAAACGGCCTCGCCCGTCGGCCGAAACAGAATGTTGCTTGGCTTTACGTCGAGGTGAATTACATGCTGCCGATGCAGATCGTCCAGCGCGGCGGCGATCTTCACGCCGATGTCGGCAACTTCGGCATAGGGCAAAGGAAGCTCGCGCAGCCGCGGCAGCAGGGTATTCCCGGCAATGCGCTCCATCACAAGGTAGGGCTGAACCGCAAAATCGCCCGCCGCAACGAATCTTGGCACGTGCACGCCGCTCAGGCGCGGCATGATCATCTGCTCCATCTCGAAGCTGACGATCGCCGCTGGATCGGCGCCCTCCGCCATCTTCGGCACCTTCATCAGCATGGGCAGCGTCGAATCGGCGCGTGAGACGCGCCAAAGCGTAGCCATCCCTCCGACATGGACGCGTTCCTCGATTTGAAAGCCATCGATGACCGCGTTTATTTCAAGAACCGGTTTGACCACGCCTCACCTCCCAACCAACAACCGGTTGGCAAGCGCTGTCGGCAGTCCCGCCTTTCGTATGCTGGCGGCGGCGGCCTCCACATCATACGGCGCACGGCAATAGGTCACTTCGCGCCGCTGCGTATCCAGCATCAGATACGAAGCGGCTGGATTTCTGTCGCGCGGCTGCCCGACGGAGCCGAGGACGGCCAGCCACCGCCGGCCCGGAAGCAATTGAACCGCGCTTCCCGTAATCGGTTTGAACGCCGTCACTTTGCCGGTCGCCGACAAAGTGTAGAGCGCCGGCTGGTGCACGTGGCCACAAAAAGTGACCTGAGCCGATGTGGCATTCATGCTTCGGACGGCCTCGGCAGCGTTCGTTACGTATCGCCAATTCTTCGGGCTGCTGGCGTCGGCATGGACATAGAGGCGATCCTCTTCTTCCAGCGTAAGCGGCAACTCCTCGAGGAAACGGCGTTCCGCCGGCCCGAGTACGCCGCGCGTCCATTCGATGGCGATCTGGGCCTCGACATTGAGCCGTTCATCCGCGTTGTCGACCGCGTCGTCATGGTTGCCGCGAACGGCCATGGCACCTTTTTCGACCAGCTGCACAACGGTCCCAAGCGCCCATTCCGGGTCGGCGCCATAGCCGACATAATCGCCGAGAAACACGCTTTGCTCCGCACCGAAATCGCGCGCCTGCGCAAGGCACGCGCTGAACGCTTGCCGATTGGCGTGAATGTCGGCGAACATCGCGATGCGCACGGCCGGGCTCCAGAGGCACCAATGATCCAACAGCGACTACCTGGCGTTGATGTTTGTCAAACTGCGCGGCACAAGTCGACGGCGCCCTAACGGCGCCCGGTCCAGTGTGTGGCGCGGGAATCCCATTCCCGGTGCGCCGGTCGGCCCGTCAATCGGGCCGTCTGCCGATGAGCAGAAGATTGGCCGCGAGTGCCGCGATCGCTCCGGCGCAAATGATGACGATCATGGGCCGCGGCGTGCCGTCGGCGAACCAGCCGACCGCCGCGCTCGTCAGCGCCCCCGCCCCAAACTGCAGCGCGCCCGCCAGCCCGCCGCCGAACCAGCTCGGTTCGGAAAGACGGACAGCGCGCCGGATATGGCGTTTGAGGCCACCACGGTCAGGACCGACAACACGACGAACAAGGGCAGCGCGATGCCGGCAACACCGCCGAATCCGTTCAAGCCGGTCGCGAGCAGAACGACAGCGCCGGCCGCGCCGATCCAGCAGGCGATGAGCAGCAACCGGTCGGCGCCGCGCCGGACCACAATGCGGCTGTTGATGAAAGTCGTCGCGATCATCCCCAGCATGTTCACGCCGAACAGGAAGCCGTAATACTGCGGCGGCACGCCGAAATATTCGATGTAGACGAATGGCGAACCGGCAATGAACGCGAACAGACAGCAAAAATAAAGGGTGGAACACGCTACGTAGCCGACATAGCGCCGGCTGCGCAGCAGTTCGAAATAGCCGAGCAGCATGGCGAGCGGATTTGCTTCATTCCGGCGCGTCTGGCCGAGCGTCTCGGGCAGCGCAAATGCCGCCAGCAGAGCGACCAGACCGAAGCCGACGAGCACCCAGAAGATCGCGCGCCAATCGAGCCACAGCAGCACCTGGCCGCCGATCAGGGGCGCTACGACCGGCGCCGACGCGCTCACCAACATGTTGAGCGAAAGGATGCGTGCGCCCTGGTCGCGATCGTAAAGATCGCGGATCATCGCCTGCACCAGCGTCGGCACGATTGAACCGCCGAACGCCTGAACGAAACGCCAGAGTATGAGATCCGGCATGCTGCTCGCGCGCGCACAGGCGACCGACGCGACGACATAGACGATCAGGCCGGCGAGCAACGGTCGCTTGCGGCCAAAGCGGTCGGAGAGCGGACCTAGAAACAACTGTCCTGTGCCAAAGCCGACAAAGAAGGCCGACAGCGTGAGGAGCGTCTCCGCCTCACTAGCCCCGAGCGCCTCGCGCAGCATCGGCAGCGCCGGCAGATAAATGTCGATCGAAAGCGGGGCAATCGCCGACAGGAGTCCAAAAATGAAAATCCGGCCGCTTTGGCCGGCAATCGGGGCACGCGCTTCCATCGCGAAGCCACGCTAGCATTAAGTCTTGCGATTGACAGCACGAGAAGCGGAAGGGACGCCGGCTGAGAGCCGGCGCTTTATGCGGCGTAGGCCTCAGGACGCCGGATGATGCCGCCGCCGATGATAAACGTGAGCCTTGTTGTTTAATGGCGCGCCGACAATTTGATGCGTTCCGTAGCAACACCCGATCGCGCCGATCGAGCCGGGCGAAGTGCCGGGCGTGACCGGAGAAACGGGAACTTCTCCCGGCGCCGGCAGAACGAGCGAACTGATCGGGTTGGGATGCGGCGTCATAACGATCGGCGGGGGCGGCAGTTGGGCGAGCGCGCCGCTTGCCGACATGAGCAGCGTCGCCAGCGCAATGACCAACACACGATTTGCATTCATGACGCAGTCCTTCCGTATTTCCTAAAGTGCTGCGTATTGGTAAAGTTCCCACAGCTCTCGCGAGGCTTAGGGGATGTGGCACGATCCGGTCACGGTGATGCCACAGAGCGCCCTTAGACTAAATACGGGAGGCGTCGGGCAGGAGAAGAAGTCATGGTTTTGCAAACCGACTTCTGCAACACGCTCGCGTTTGGCGACCTACGACAAGAACATTTGCCCGCAATGCAGCGCGTGGCTGCTCGCTCCGGAATGGTCCGAATATCTCAACGATCGCTGTGTCCGCCACACTTGGGCGTGCCACGCGTGCAGCTATGGCTTCGAGACCGCGGTTTTCTTCCCGGCTCTCGAAAGGGCCGCCGCCTGATACAGAAGCGATTTTCGACCGGTCAGCGCCGTGGCGGATAGGTGTGCCGCCGCCCGCTGAAATCTTCTATTTCGCTGCCGTCCGGGCTCACATAATTGGGGCCGATCGGCGACTTGCCGTAACCGCCCGGAATGTCGAGCACATAAGCCGGCTGACACAAACCGGACACGCGGCCGCGCAGCGCACGCATCAACGCCTGGCCTTCGGCGATACTGGTGCGCAGATGCGCCGTGCCGGGCGCGAGGTCGGCATGGTGCAGGTAGTAGGGCTTGATCCTGCACTCGACCAGCGATCGCATCAGCGCCGCGAGAGTTTCCGCGTCGTCGTTCACCCCCCGCAACAGCACAGATTGCGCCAGCATCGGTATGCCGGCGTCGACTAAGCGCGCACATGCGGCACGGGCTTGTTTGGTCAGTTCGCGCGGGTGATTGATGTGCAGCACGACGAATGTCGCTTTTTCCGCGCGCAGCGCGCGTATCAGCGCGGCATTGATCCGCTCCGGCGCGACCACCGGAATCCGGCTGTGCACGCGGATCACCTTGACGTGTTCGATCATCGAAAGGTTCGACACCACGTCCTTGAGCCGCCGCGCCGAGGCCACGAGCGGATCGCCGCCGCTGAGAATGACTTCCCAGATCTGCGGATGGGCCGCGATGTAATCGAGCGCCGCGGCAAGCGCCGGCGGCGACAGCCCTCCCCGCCCCGGCCCCACCATTTCGCGCCGGAAGCAGAACCGGCAATAGACCGCGCAGACATTGACCACTTTCAGCAGCACGCGGTCGGGGTAACGATGGACCACCCCCTCGACGGGACTGAACGGATCGTCGGCGATCGGATCGGGGCTCTCTTCCGCGCGCCGGTCGAGTTCACGCGCATCGGGCACGAACTGCCGCGCGATCGGATCGTGCGGATCGCCGCGATCGATGGCGTCGGCCATCGCCGGCGTGATGGCGACGGCGTAGCGCGCGGCCACGTCGGCGAGTTCGCCAAGCCGCTCCCGCGAGACCAGCGCGTGTTGGCAAAGCTCGTCGATGGTCTGCAGCGTCGCGGACGGCGATTTCATGGCAGCGGATTCCATAACACCTGCTCGATGCGCGAAGCACCTGTCGCCAGCATGATAAGCCGGTCGAGGCCGAGCGCGATGCCGCATGCCTGCGGCATTACCGCCAGCGCCGCAAGGAAATCCTCGTCGATCGGATAGCGTTCGCCGTAGATGCATTGCTTCTCGGCCATTTCCAGTTCAAGGCGCCGGCGCTGTTCGACGGCGTCGGTCAGTTCGCCAAAGCCGTTGGCGAGTTCCACGCCGCAGGCATAGAGCTCGAAGCGTTCGGCGACGCGGCGGTCCTGCGCCGGCCTCGCCAGCGCGGCCTGCCTGGCCGGGTATCGATCGAGAATGGTCGGCCGGCCAATGCCGAGACGGCTTTCGATTTTTTCCACCAGCACACGGCTGAAAATATCCCCCCAGCGATCGTCGTCACCGACCCGGATTCCGGCCGCCCGCGCGGCGCGGGCAAGGCCGTCGCGATCAGGCTCGCCGTCCGGCAGCGTCGCCAACAGATCGACGCCGGCAAAGCGGCTGAAAGCTTCCGCGACGGTGATCCGCTCAGGTTCGGCAAACGGGTCCACGACACGGCCGCGAAAACTTAGGGTTTTGGTCCCGGCCGCCTCCGCGGCCACCGCCAGAATCGCCGCGCAGTCGGCCATCAGCGCCTCGTAGGGCTCGCCCGAGCGATACCATTCGACGAGGGTGAATTCGGGGTGGTGCAGCGCGCCGCGCTCGCGGTTGCGGAACACTTTTGCGAACTCGACGAGGCGGCGTTCGCCGGCCGCGAGAAGCTTCTTGCAGGCGAATTCCGGAGACGTGCGCAGATAAAGCGCCGGCCCGGGGCTGCCGTCGGTGGCCGCAAGCGCGGTGGCAAAGGCATGCAAATGGGTCTCGTTTCCGGGCGAAACCTGGAGGACGCCGGTCTCGATTTCGATGAAATCGCGGGCGGCAAACCATCCCCGCAGCCCGGCCACGATCCGGTTTCGCGCCAAAAGAAACGGCCGCCGGTCGGCATGAACGTGGGGGGCCCAAAACGGGGAAGCGGGCGGCAAGCTGTCCGGCATGTCCTTTTACGCGCCCACATTTAGGAAATATGTGGCGACCGGGCTTAAGATCGGTATGGTGCGCCCCAAATCACACCCGCTAAAGCCAAAACGTCGAGGTAATCGTGAAAGTCATCGCCAGCTCGCTCCGAAAAGGCAACATCGTCGAAATCGACGGCAGGCTCGGGGTCATCGTGTCGACCGAAAATATCCATCCCGGCAAGGGAACTCCGGTCACCCAAATGGACGTCCGGCGCATCGCCGACGGGGTGAAGTTGTCGCTGCGTTTTAAGACCACCGAGCAGGTGGAGCGCGCCTTCGTCGAGGACCGTAAGCACCAGTTCATGTATCAGGACGGCGACGGCTTTCACTTTATGAATATGGAAAGCTACGACCAGGTCGCGGTGCCCGCCGACATCATCGGCGATCTGTCCGCTTATTTGCAGCCGGAGATGGAAGTCACGATCAGCATGCACGAGAGCGTGCCGGTCGCCATCGAGCTGCCGCCGCGCGCCGTCCTCGAAGTCGTTGAAACCGAACCGGCGGTGAAGGGCCAGACGGCTTCGTCTTCCTACAAGCCGGCGGTGCTGTCCAATGGCGTGCGCACCAGCGTGCCGCCCTTCGTAACCCCCGGCACCAAGATCGTGGTGATGACCGCCGACGGCAGTTACGTCGAGCGGGCGAAGTAGTAGGGCCGCGCTTCCTAGAAGAACGCCAGCGTGCGGATTTCAATGCTCTCGCGCGGCCGCGCGTTGGGCGGCGAGGTCGGATCGTCGAAGGCCGTGTGCGCTCCCCAGCGGGCGCGGCCGTCCTTCATCGAATTGAACACCTTGAACACGATCGCCTCCTCGCGCCGCATGCGCGGAAACCAGAACCATTTGTGGTTCGGATTGTAGGTGATGGCGTAGGTCTGACCGACCCGATTGGGATAGCGCCGCTCCGAGATCACGAGATCATCGGGAGAGATCGTGCGCGCATCGCACATCGCCAGCGGAAAGCTCTCGACCGGGAGACGGATCGGCCGCCATACCTGCACGATGGCGAAACGGCGCTTGAGCAGCGTATCGGCCTCATCGGGGAGAAGATCGCGCACCCGCTGCGGGCCGGACCATTCGGTGTAGTCGTTGTGCACGCGCGGCACGACTTCGCGGATCTTGAGCCGCTCGCGCGTGGCGTTGTCTCCGGTGCGCAGCGTATGGTCGAACACGACGACGCGCGAGGCGCCGCTTTCGGCTTTCACCAGCGCTTCTATTTCAGGATAGTAGACGCTTCGGATTTCGTTCCCGTCGAAGAAGTCGGCGACTTTGGTGTCGTGAGGCACGAAGCGAAAGCTCTCGCGTTCGAACTGGAAGTCCTCGGCGAGCGGGCGGCCGTTGTTGATGACGACCTGCCGCGGGTCGATTGTGCCGCCGCGGACGTCGAGCGCGCCTGCGCCGCCCGCCTCGGTAAAAATCTTCACACCGTCATTGACCAGATAGTTCAGCGTCGCGTCGACCGCCGGAACGGTTTCCGGCGCCGGCTGCCGTTCGAGAACCTGATCCATTGCCAACTCCCTTCGCGCACGTTGCGTTGATAACACCTTGCCACAACATAAACGCGCAGCCGAACTCCGATAAGGGGCCCCGTGCGGCGCGGGAATCAATCCCGCTATGCGTGCCTGGCACGCTGTTCGGCGAGTCGCGCTCGCTCGGCATCTGAATATTCATTCATCGCTAGCAGCTGCATTCTGCCAAAAGGCCTCGACGGAGAAATTTTTAGACGTTTTTCGAGCGCGGGCGCGACGGCACCGCTTGGCAGACTGTGCGTTTGCAAGGATAGTAGTGTTGTTCGCGTTTGGGATTTCGGGCCGCGAGCGTCGCGGCAAAAATTGGTGGCCTTCTGCGCATGCGAGATCGTTCAAAATCGGTGTTCGGCGCCTGGACCGAATCGCGGTTGCGGATGCAGTCCATCGCGGCCGGACTCGTTTGCGCGACGCTTGCCGTCGCGGCCGGCGAGGCCGCAGGCGCGGAGTGCAAACCAAATCACTTCCGCAAGCCGTATTTTATCAAGACCATGGGGCCTTGCGCGTTCGACCAGACAATTATGAGCTTTCAGGGCGAGCCGGCCGAGCAGGCCAAGTGCCTCATGCGCGGCATGGACCAATCGCGCAACATCGCGCCGCCCCTCGAGAGCTTGCCCCCCGCCCTTACGGAGCGCGTCGGCACCGATGTCGGCCTGCCCAGCCGCGAGGCGCTGAGCACATTCCTGTCCAAGCAGGATTTGGAATGGGATTTCGCCGCCTATCTGTGGGTACCGGTGTCCCGCGCCAACAACGACGATCCGACCGCGCCTCTGGCCCGCTATTTCGTTATTCACGACACCAGCGGGCCGAATTACGGACACCGCTCTTTTCCCGAAGACGTCGATGGCGGCTCCAGGATCAACAATCTCACCGAGTTTAGATGCTCGGACGGCTGGGGAAAGGCGCACGTCGTCATCAACCGGTCCGGCGGCATATTGCTCAATCACGAATTGTCGATCCCCTGGCGCGAGACAAAGTTCGAGCAGGCGGCGAACTTCGCCGGCGCCTTGAAGGGGCTCTTCCTCCACATCGAACTCATTCAGCCCCGGCGCGCGGCTGCCGGCCATGGCCGCCGCAACGATGCAGCAAGCCCGACGCCCGCCTTCACGACCGCGCAGTATGACCGGCTGGCGCTGGTCTACGTGGCCGCAAGCGTCCGCGCCGGCCGTTGGTTCATCCCCGCCTTTCACGCGGCTTTGGACGCCAATATTCCCAACGGCCACGACGATCCGCTGAATTTCGATATCGAGAGCTTTGCCAATAGCCTCGATGCAGCTCCGTAAAAAACTCCAAGGCCCTGACGAGGTTCAGGCGAGCCGACCAGTAATCGATGCGCCAAATGATATGATAGCAGCCATTCCCGGAATTGGGCGAGCCGGGCCACCGAGCGCCGGCAAGAGCGAGAGCAAAAGTGAGCGCGATCCACCGAGGCACCCGATCGCCGTCGAACATTGCCAGACGCGGTTCGTTAAAGGTCATCGCCGGAGCGTTTGCTGGACTGATGCTGCCGAGACTCGCGCTCGCGGCAGCCAAGCGCATGCCGTTCGATCAATGGATCGACGCGTTTCGCGCTAAGGCGCTCGCTCACGGCATCACGGCTGAGACCTACACGCGCGTCATGAGCGGGGTGCAGCCCGACACGACCGGGCTTGAAGCGATTCACAATCAGCCCGAATTCACCGTCCAGCTCTGGCAGTATCTCAATCGCGCCACGTCGGACTGGAAGATCGCTGCCGGCCGGGAGAAGGCACGGCAATACGCGAAGCTCCTTGCCCGCATCGAAAGCGATTACGGAGTTGAGCCTTCTTTCATGCTCGGTGTTTGGGGCATCGAGTCCGCGTTCGGCGATCCGGTCGTCGAGAAGAATCACATGCGCCCGGTGATCCCGTCGCTGGCAACGCTCGCCTGGGCCGAGCCCCGCCGCCGCGGCTATTGGGAAAGCGAACTGATCAACGCGCTGAGCATCATTCAACACGGCTGGAGCACGCCGACCGACATGGTCGGCTCATGGGCCGGCGCCATGGGCCATACGCAGTGGATGCCGGAAGTCTGGCTGCATGTCGGGATCGACTATGACGGCGACGGCAAGATTTCGCCCTACGGTCCGCCAGACGACGCCCTCGCCTCTACGGCGCGGTATTTCGTCGAGCGCGGCAAGTATAAGCGCGGCGAGCATTGGGGTTACGAGGTACGCCTGCCCGGACACACAGCGGGTGGGCGTTCGCGCACCTTTGCCGAGTGGCAAAAGCTCGGCGTCGTACGCGCCGACGGCGGGCCCTACCCGCGGCCGAACGACAAGGCGAAGCCCTGGGTGCCGGTGCCCGGCGGTCCGGCGTTTCTGATTGGCGCGAACTTCTACGCGGCCAAGAGCTACAATCCATCCACGACTTACGCGCTCGCGCTCGTGCATCTCGGCGACCGCTGCATCGGCGGCGAACCGTTCGTGCAGGCGTTTCCCGGCGGCGAGCGCGCCCCGACGCTCGCCGAGTTGCAGGAAATTCAACGCCGGCTCACCGCGCTCGGCTTCGATACCGGCGGCGCCGACGGCCGTATCGGCAGCGGCACCACGCTCGCCGTGCGCAACTACCAGCGGAAGTTCGGCATGGAACCGGCTGACGGCTATGCGGGAATCACACTGCTTGCCCGCTTGCGTCAGGGCTCGTGATCCGGTTCGATCCCACCTGAAAAAAACACCGACCTGAGGAAAGCACCCGATGACCGCGTCAACCCCCGCGACCGCGCGCCAAACCACAAAGCCGGCCGCCGCCGACGCATCGACCGCCAGGATCGAACGCCCGACATCCGCCGGCGTCAATGCACCCGGGTTCGGCAGCGACGTGGTCGCCGAAACGCTGCGCGCACTCGATATTCCCTACATCGCGGTGACGCCGGGCGCGAGCTATCGCGGCCTGCACGACAGCATCGTCAATTATCTCGGCAACACGACCCCGCAGATGCTCCTGTGCGTGCATGAGGAGACCGCTGTCGCCATTGCTCACGGCTACGCCAAGGTCACAGGCAAGGCGATCGCCGCCGCGGTGCATTCGAATGTCGGGCTGCAGCACGCCACCATGGCGATGTTCAACGCCTGGTGCGACCGCATGCCGGTCGTGGTCCTCGGCGCCACCGGCCCCGTCGACGCCATGCACCGGCGCCCGTGGATCGATTGGATCCACACCGCGCGCGATCAGGGCGCGCTCATTCGCGGCTATACCAAGTGGGACGATCAGCCGGCCTCGGCCGGCGCTGCGCGCGAAGCGCTGTTGCGCGGCACCTGGATTGCGAACACCGCGCCGCAGGGACCGGTCTATATCAATCTCGATGCCGAAATGCAGGAGGCGAAGCTTAGCGAGCCGCTGCCGCCGATCGACGCCGCGCGATACATGCCGCCGGTCGTCACCGCCGCGCCGGCCGATCTGGTGCAGCAGGCGGCGGCAATGCTCAACGGCGCGAAACAGGTGGCAATCCTCGCCGGCCGCGCCTCGCGCAGCGAGGAAGCCTGGAATGACCGGATCGCGCTCGCCGAAGCCCTCAATGCTCGTGTCGCCACCGATCTCAAGATCGGCGCGAGTTTCCCGACCGATCATCCGCTCTACACCGGCGCATCGCACGGCTTGACGCCGGACAGCATCGAGGCCGTGCGCCGGGCGGACGTAATCCTGAGCCTCGACTGGGTCGATCTTGCCGGCGCCTTGCGCATCGCCGACGTCCCGCCCAGCACCAAGATCATTCAGATTTCGCTCGATCACCGCATCCACAATGGCTGGAGCATGGACCACCAGGCTCTGCCCGCCGTCGACCTTTTTCTGTCCGCCGATCCCGATGTCGTCGTGGCTCAACTGGTCAAGGCGATAGGCGTCGGCGGCAAACCGCGCGCCGTGCCGCATACGCCGGCGCCCGCCGCCGACCGCCAGCCCGCCGGCTTCACCAACGAACAAATCGCCGTCGCGTTGCGGAAGGTCGTCGCCGAGCGAGCGGTCACGCTGACCCACCTGCCGATCTCGTGGGAAGACCGCTGGTGGACGTTCCGCCATCCGCTCGACTATCTCGGCTCGGACGGCGGCGGCGGCATTGGCGGCGGCCCCGGAATTTCCGTCGGCGCGGCGCTGGCGCTGAAGAATATCGGCCGGCTGCCGATCGCGATCTGCGGCGACGGCGATTACCTCATGGGCGCAACAGCGGTGTGGACAGCGGTGCACTACAAGATTCCGCTGCTGTTCGTGATCGCCAACAATCGCTCGTTCTATAACGACGAATTGCACCAGGAACGCGTTGCGCGCATGCGCTCGCGTCCGGTCGAGAATAAGTGGATCGGCCAGCGCATGGCGGATCCCGAAATCGATCTTGCCGCCATGGCCCGCGCCCAGGGCGCGGCCGGCTTCGGTCCGGTCACCAACCCGGCCGATCTTGCCGAAGCGATCAAACAGGCGATCGCCGCAGTCGATGGCGGCAGCGTTGCCGTCGTCGATGTGCGCGTCGAGCCGGGCTATACCGCCAACATGACCGCAGCGATGACCCGCACGAAAAGCTAAAATGCAAAAAGGCTAAGGAGAGGAAACAAACATGAACACCGCAGTTCCGCCAAAAAACCTCAAGGCCGTACCGCTTCATCTGCCGGAACACCGCGACGCCTTCTATGGCGGCGAATGGCACAAGCCGAAATCCGGCCGCTACGTGGACTCGATCAATCCGGGCACTGGCGACTCGCTTGGTTCGTTCGCGGATTGCGACGCCGCCGATATCGACGCCGCGGTCGGTGCAGCTAAAAAAGCCTTCGACAGTTGGCGCAACACGCCACCATTCGAGCGCGCGCGCCTGCTCAAGCGCGTGGCGAACGTGCTGCGCGAGCACGCCGAAGAGCTGGCGATGATCGACGCGGCCGATTGCGGCAATCCGGTGCACGAAATGGTCATGGATGCGACCATTGCGGCTGCGCAAATCGATTTTTACGCCGGCCTGGTGACGGAAGTTAAAGGCGCCTCGATCCCGATGGGCCCGGGCGTCGTCAATTTCACGGTGCGCGAACCGCGCGGCGTGGTCGGGCGCATCATCCCGTTCAATCATCCGTTCATGTTCTGCGCCGGAAAAATCGGCGCTCCGGTTGCAACCGGCAACACCGTCATGATGAAGCCGCCGGAACAGGCCCCGCTCTCCGCGCTTCGGCTCGCCGAACTGATCGGCGGCATCCTGCCGCCTGGGGTTTTCAACGTGGTGCCGGGCGGACGTGAAGCAGGCTCGTCGCTGACCACGCACCGCGATGTCGCCATGATCGCGCTCATCGGCTCGGTGCCAACCGGCCGCGCGGTGATGAAGGCGGCAGCCGACACCCTCAAGCCGGTCATGCTCGAGCTCGGCGGCAAGAATGCGCTGATCGCCTATCCGGATGCCGATCCGGACGAGATCGCGGCCGCCGTGGTCGGCGGCATGAACTTTACCTGGTGCGGCCAGTCGTGCGGCTCGACCAGCCGCGCCTTCATTCACGAGTTGATGTATGAGGCCGTGCTCGCCAAGGTGAAGGTGAAAATCGCGCACTTCCGGCCCGGCGTCGCAACCGATCCTTCAACCACGATGGGCGCGATCATCTCGAAGGCGCAGTATGAGCGCATCCTGGGTTTCATCGAGTCAGCCAAGCAGGAGGGTGGACGCCTCCTCTACGGCGGCGGCCGCCCGTCTGATCCCGCGCTCGCCAAGGGCTTGTTCATCGAGCCGACGGTGTTCGCCGACGTGAAGCCGACGATGCGCATTGCGCGCGAGGAGATATTCGGCCCGGTCCTCTCCATCTTCAAATGGAGCGACGAAGCCGCGATGCTTGAAGAGGTGAATGCCGTCGAATACGGGCTCACCGCCTCGATCTGGACCAACGATCTCTCGATCGCGCACCGCACTGCCGGCATCGTGCAGTCGGGCTTTGTCTGGATCAACGAAGTCTCCAAGCATTTCCTCGGCGCGCCGTTCGGCGGCTACAAGCAGTCCGGCATCGGGCGGGAGGAATGCATCGAGGAAATGTTCGCCTACACCCAAGAGAAAAACATCCACGTCAAGCTGCGACCGGCGAAGGCGTAAGTAACTTCACCTCCCCCGTTTACGGGGGAGCTGGCGAATGAGACGAGCGGAGGGGAGCCCCTTCCACGGCCGTTCGGGCGGTTTCCCCCCTCCCGCACGCAGCGGGGGAGGAAATTCTTACAGCTTGTACGACTTGTACGTCGCCGGGTGAAACAGCTCGTCGACGGAAACCCGGCGCGAGGAAAGGCCCTGCGCGTAGTGCTGGCCGAGGAAGTAATCGAGCGTCTTGCGGTTCTTGTCGACGCCGTATGACCAGAAATCCTCACCCATCAGCGTGCGGGCGTCGCGCAGCGCTTCTTCGACGAATGGCAGCGTCACCTTGGTGGCGGAGGTGTCGGACAGCCTCGCCATCGCGATCTCTTTGGATTGTTCGAATGCCTTGAACACGGCGCCGGGAAGCCAGGTATGCCGTTCGGCAAGTTCACGGCGAATGCCGACCACATGCATGATCGGGAAAAGTCCCCTGCGCTTGTAGTAATCTTTCGCCACCGAAACCGGGTCTGGAAACAGCCAGCCGATATTCGGGTGGCCTTTTTCGACGAGCTTTGGCGGACGCGGCGCAATGAAGCCGTCGATCTCGCCGGCTTCGAGCAGCCCGGAAATCGTCGCGCCCTCGGGCGCGCTGTCGAGGCGCACGCCGGCAGGAAGCTTGATCGTCAGCTTTTCCGGGCGCCCGGCATGCTCGATGCCGCCCCTGATCCAGTGGATATCCGCCGGCCTGACCCCGTAGTCGTCTTCCAATAACGCGCGCGCCCACACATTGGCGGTGAGCTGATATTCCGGCACGCCGACTTTGCCGCCCTTGAGGTCGTCCGGTTTTTTGATCCGGTCCGTGCGCACATAGATGGCGGTGTGGCGAAACGCGCGCGAGACGAAGGCCGGCACTGCGATGTAGGGACAGTTGCCCTGCGCCGTCTTCACCGTGTAGCTCGACAGCGACAGCTCGCAAACATCGAATTCGGTGGCGCGGAACGCGCGGAAGAAGATCTCTTCCGGCCCGAGCGTCATGTAGATCGGATCGACCCCGTCGATCGTGACGCTACCGTCGATCAGCGCACGGGTGCGGTCGTAGTCGCCGACAGCGACCGATAGATCAAGCTTGGCCATTCTCTTCCTCTTGTGGTGCAGATGCGCTTCCATAGCCGCACGTCTCGGGTTGTGCCAATAAAGCGATGCAATTCCTTTGCAAAACCCGGGGATTGGAAACGATGCGCCTGCCGATTTATCAGGTCGATGCGTTCACGGACAGCCTGTTCGGCGGCAATCCCGCCGCGGTCTGCCCACTCGACGCCTGGCTGCCCGATGCGACGATGCAGGCGGTCGCGGCGGAGAATAATCTCTCCGAGACCGCGTTCTTCGTTCCCCAGGGCGGCGACTATGCCTTGCGCTGGTTCACGCCTTCCGTCGAAGTCGATCTGTGCGGACACGCGACGCTCGCCAGCGGCCATGTGGTGATGAGCTATATCGAACCGCAGCGCGAGGACGTGAGCTTTCACACCGTGAAAGCGGGAACGCTGAAGGTGAGCCGTCGCGCCGACATGCTGGTAATGGATTTTCCGGCGCGGCCGGCAATACCCTGCGCCGCGCCGGCCGGCTTGCTCGCGGCCTTGGGCGGGACGCCGCGTGAAGTGCTTCGCGCCCGCGACTATCTCATCGTCTATGACAGCGCGGCCGAAGTCGCGGCGCTCGATCCCGATCTCGCGGCGCTCGCCAAAGTCGACTGCTGGGCGGCGATCGTAACAGCACCCGGCAGCGACGGCATCGATTTTGTTTCGCGGTTCTTCGCGCCGGCGCAAGGCGTGCCGGAAGACCCGGTGACCGGCTCGGCGCATTGCACGCTGGTGCCCTACTGGGCAGAGCGTCTCAGCAAGACGGAGCTCGAAGCCCGCCAGATTTCGCGGCGCGGCGGCGCGCTGCGCTGCGCGCTCAACGGCGACCGCGTCAACCTCGGCGGCCATGCCGTGGTTTATCTCGAAGGCAGGATCGAGGTTTAAGGGGCGATCGACCGCTCACTCACCGCCCGGCGAACGGCTCCGCCGGAGCGATGTCGGTGATGCGGAATTGAACGCGTTCCTCGCCCTGCCAGCGGTCGAGCGCAAACGAGCCGGCGGCATGGACCTGCCGGCCGCGGTTTTGCAACAGCGCCGCGCCGAGTTTCTGTCCGGCGGCGCGAAAGGCGATGGCGTTGACGCCCGAACCGTCGGCTGATTTGAACCGCACCCGCATATGCGCCTGGCCGACCTCCTCGGCATAGGCGATGGTGTGCGCCGGCAACGCGATCACCGGCTCCGGATTGCCCGAGCCAAAAGGCGCAGCGCGCTCGATCATCGCTACCAGTTCGGCGGTGGCCGCCGCAGCGCTCACCGCACCGTCGATGAGGAGGCTGTTGGCGCGCCGCGCGATTTCCACGTCGGGCCCAAGCGCCGCTTCAAGGAAGGCGCGCAGCGGCGCCAGCGCGGATTTGCGTAGCGTTACACCGGCCGCCATGGCGTGGCCGCCGCCCTTTTCGAGCAACCCCTCGGCCACGGCGCGGCGCACCGCGCGGCCGATATCGACGCCGGGAATTGAGCGGCCCGAACCGGTGCCGATGCCGCCGGGCTCGAGCGCGATCGCAAATGCCGGACGGCCGAATTTCTCCTTCAGCCGCGCCGCGACGAGACCGACGACGCCGGGGTGCCAGCCTTCCGCGGCGGTGACGACGACTGCTCCCTTTTCCTCGATGCCGAGCGCGGCCATGGCTTCCGCCTCGGCCTGCGCCACCGTGTCCATTTCGATGATCTGACGCTCGCGATTGAGCCGGTCGAGTTCCGCGGCCATGCGCGCGGCCTCGATCGGATCGTCTTCGATCAGAAGCCGCACGCCGAGATCGGCGCGTCCGATGCGCCCGCCGGCATTGATGCGCGGACCCAGCAAAAATCCGAGATGCCACGCCTCGGGCGGACCGGAAAGCCGCGCCACGTCCATGAGGCTGACATGCCCGACGCGGTTGCGCTGCCGCAGCGCGATGAGCCCTTTGGCGACGAAGGCTCGGTTGAGCCCGGTCAACGGCACCACGTCGGCGACCGTACCAAGCGCTACATCGTCGAGGTATGAAAGGAGATTGGGCTCCGGCCGACCGGCGGTCCAGAAGCCGCGCGCGCGCAACACCCGGTTCACCGCCACGACGGTCATGAAGGTCAGTCCGACGGCGGCGAGATGACCAAGCCCGGACAGGTCGTCGCGGCGGTTCGGATTGACGATGGCCAAGGCCGGCGGCAGCGTCTCGTCGGCCTGATGATGATCGATGACGACGACATCGACGCCAAGAGCATGCGCCTGCGCGAGCGGCTCGATGCTCGTGGTGCCGCAATCCACGGTGACCAGAAGCGTAGCGCCGCGGGCGGCGAGCGCGCGCACGGCTTCGACATTGGGACCGTAGCCCTCGAACAGCCGGTCGGGAATGTGGATCAACGGCTCGCTGCCGGCGTTGCGCAGAAAGCGCGCGAGCAACGCCGCGGAAGTGGCGCCGTCGACGTCGTAATCGCCGAATATGGCGATCGTCTCCCCGCGTTCGATCGCGTCCGCGATGCGGGCGGCGGCCTCCGGCATCGCGGTAAGCACGTCCGGGTCGGGCATCGAATGCTTGATGGTCGGATCGAGAAACGCTTCGACCGCATCGACCTCGACGTTGCGGCCGGCGAGAATGCGGGCAAGCAGTTCGGGAAGATCGTGCCGCTGCGCGATCGCGAGCGCACGCGCGGACCCGCGCGCGTCGAGCCGGTCGCGCCAGGAGCGCCCGGTCGCCGAATGCTCGACACCGAGGAAGAGGCCGTCGCTCACCGCGAACTCACGTGATTCGAATCCCATCGCGCAAGCTAGCCGATTTGCGCGGGTTCGGCCTCACCAAGCAGCCATTGCGCGAACTGGCGCACATGCGGCTTGCCGGCGGAAAGCCGCGATTCGATGATGAAATACGCACGTAAGCCGACTAGCGTCTGCTTAAACGGCGCGACCAGAGCGCCCGATTTGATGAGATCGTTGACAAGGGGCTGACGGCCCAGCGCCACGCCCTGCCCGCTTATCGCCGCCTGGATCATCTGCTCATATTGGCTGAAGTGCAGCGCTCCGGCGGATTTGAGTTCACCGATGCCGAGCGCGGTTAACCAGGTCCCCCAATCGATGGGTATGGTTTCGGCACCGGCATAGTCGAAATGCAGAAAAGTGTGATGCGTGAGATCCTGCGGTCGTTTCAGGGGCCGTTTTTTGTCGCTCAAGAGCGCGCGGCTGCACACCAAGATCATCTCTTCGCCGAATAGTCGGACCGCCCCATCCGGAACGCTCTCGGGCTTGCAGTAGCGGATGGCGAGATCTATCAAGCTTCGCTCGAGATTGAGCGCTTCAGTGGTAGCCGAAATTCGCACGTCGACATCCGGATGAAGTCGGGTAAAGCGCCGCAACCGCGGTATGAGCCACAGTGAGGCGAAGCCCGTTGTCGTCGTAATGGAGAGCTGGCGCGTGTGGGTTTCGGCTCGGAGCTGGTCGGTCGCGGTCTGCAGGCGATCGAGAACATCGGTCGCGATCCTATAAAGCGTTTGCCCAGTTTCTGTCAGCATCAACGACCGGTGCCGCCGCTCGAACAGCTTTAAACCGAGATTGTCCTCGAGCGCCTTGATCTGCCGACTTACGGCGGACTGTGTAATGAACAGCTCTTCGGCTGCCTTGGTGAAGCTCAAAGTCCGCGCAGCGGCCTCGAAGCCCTCGAAAAAGGCCAGATGGGGCAGTCTGTAGCGCTTACTTTGCATTACTAAAACTCATCCGATGCCTGACGAAAGATCGTTTGAGGCGGCCGTATTTCCCATCCATGTTAAAGAATGAAAGGCGCATAACATTAAATAACATGCGTCAGTCTCATGCAAGCGGGAGATACCCATGGCTGCTCGGCTGGACGACCCGATCTACCTCAAGGCACGCGAAATACTCCCAATTGAGGACGGCGCCGGCCTCGAGGTGAAGTGCCTGCGGGGCGCTCTCTGGATCACCCAGAGCGGAGATCACGAGGATATAATCATCGACGGCGGGGAATCCTTCGTGCTCGATCGGCCCGGTCTGTCTCTCGTCAACGCTTTGCTCGAGCCGGCACTCGTGGTTGTGCAGCGGCGCACGACGACCCTGCGGAGCGCTGCGTGAGTGCGACGACATGGGCTCAACCCAGTTTTGGGCGCGCGTCGCGTTTGTGGCCGGGCCTGACTGTGACGTTACGACCGATTGGGCCGTCGGACGCCGGCATTCTGCAAGCCTATGTCCGCGCGCTTTCGCCCGAGGCTCGTTATGACCGGTTCCTTGGTGCACTATCTGAACTGTCCCCGGCGGAGCTCGATCGGGTGATCCACCTCGATCAAAAACACGATCTAGCGCAACTCGCCGAGACCTGGGTCGATGGCGCACCAACCGTGATTGGCGAGATGCGCCTTGCGCTTGCGACCAATCGGCTCGAAGGCGAATTCGCGCTCTCGATCGCGGACCACTGGCGCGGCAAAGGGCTCGGCAGGCTGCTCATCGCCGACATCGAGCGTTGGGCGGAGAGCCTTGGCGTGAGGTATCTCGTTGGCGACGTATTGCGCTCCAACAGGGCGATGAAGGCGCTAGCACGCAAGATGGGCTTCCTCCTTGGCGAGGTGCCTCACGACCCCCGACTGGTTCGTGTCGTAAAGGAGGTGACATTTTCACAAGCTATCCTGCCTCGCGACACGCTGGGCGCATCCGTCCGGCATCAATTGGCGGCTTCTTTGGCTGGCGGCCGGCGAGAGACGCGGTGGCTGTCGGCATTTGACGGAAGTGGCGCAACCACCGCGCAGAGTCTGCTCATTGGGGGCAAAGATGGGGTAATCGACTGGCAGCTTGTGGATAGCTGAAGATTTTGGGTGCTGCGCTTCAGGCTGATGGTGAAACGAGGTCCGTTGGTACGGCCTCAAGCATCAGAAGGAGAAGCGCAGCATGGACCATTTTGCTGGATTGGACGTTTCGGTCAAGGAGACCAGCGTCTGCATTGTGGATGATACGGGCGAGATTGTTCGGGAAGTGAGGGTAGCGAGCGAACCCGAGGCCCTGCTCGAGGTGATGAGGAACCCTGCTTACCACTTCAAGCGGATTGGACTGGAAGCTGGGCCGCTGTCGCAATGGCTGTTCAGCGCACTCGCCGAAGCGGGCTTACCGGTGATCTGTGTTGAGACCCGGCACATGCGCGCGGTACTCAAGGCACAGATCAACAAGACGGACCGCAATGATGCGCGCGGCATGGCGCAGATGATGCGGGTAGGACTTTATCGTCCGGTACATGTGAAGACGATACGTAGCCAGAAGCTGCGGATGTTGCTGACCCATCGCAAGCTGTTGCAGTCGAAGGCCATTGCCATCGACAATGACCTGCGCGGAACCTTGCGCAACTTCGGTCTCAAGGTCGGCATGGTGGGCGCCGCCAGGTTCGAGGCGCGCATCAAGGAGCTAATCGAGGATCTCCCCGATTTGGCTGTGTTGGTCGAACCGCTGCTCGTTGTCCGCCGGGTGCTTCGCGAGCAGCTCGGCATCCTGCATCGCCGCTTGCTGTTCGTCGTCCGGGACGACGACGTGTGCCGGCGCCTGATGACGGTCCCTGGTGTCGGCCCCGTCGTGGCGTTGACCTATCGGGCTACCGTTGACGTGCCCGCCGCTTTCGCAAATCCAAGTCAGTCGGGGCGGTGTTTGGATTGACCTGCGCCAAGTACCAATCCGGCGAGATCGACCGCAGCGGTGCGATATCGCGGTGTGGAGACGAGATGATGCGGACGATGCTCTACGAAGCGGCCCAGATCATGCTGGTGCATTCGAAAAAATGGTCCTGGCTCAAGGCTTGGGCAATGAAGATCGCCAGGCACCGCGGGACGAAGAAGGCGATCGTCGCCCTGGCGCGACGGCTGGCGGTGATCATGCACCGTATCTGGGTTGATGGCTCCGAGTTCCGTTGGACCCGAGAGGCAACTGCAACAGCATGACAGCCGCGACAGATCAAACGCCATAGGAGGTAACCCGAACTCCACCAAGCGGTGGAAAGATGTCCCTTGCGGGACGATGGATGAGGTGAGTTCGCATGTCCGCTTGGATCTGCCGTCACTCTGACGGCAAGACCGCGGTAAAGATTGTTCCACCTCGTCTTCGAACCCCATGATGGAAGGGCCTTGGTGCCGATTCCGAAGAGAAGCGAGAGCCTGCGAGAGACATCGACACTGAAATGGTGGATAGCCTGAAAAGTGCTTGACCCTAACTGGCCGATTAGAGAAGCGGACATTGGCCAACCGGGGTCGCCAAACTGAATTTGTGAGTGCGCCGCCTAGAACTTGTCGAGCCGCCGGTGTTCTGCCTTGATCCAGCGCACGGTGCCGTTGATGGATCGCATGACCACGGTCTGGGTCTCGATGATGTCTTTGCCGAATCTCACGCCATCCAGCATCGGGCCATCGGTGATGCCGGTCGCGGCAAACAGGCAGTCGCCGCGCACCATGTCCTCGATCTGATATTTCTTGCGCGGGTCCTTAATCCCCATCTTCGCCGAGCGCTGCCGCCGCTCCTCGGTGTCGAGGACAAGACGGCACTGCATCTGGCCGCCGATGCAACGTAAAGCCGCCGCGGCCAGCACGCCTTCGGGCGCACCGCCGATGCCGAGATAGATATCGATACCGGTCTTGTCCGGCTCCGCGGTGTGGATCACGCCGGCGACGTCGCCGTCGCTGATCAGGCTCACCGCCCCGCCGGCCTTGCGGACCGCCGCGATAATGTCCGCGTGACGCGGACGATCGAGGACCATGGCGGTAATGTCTTGCGGCTTTACGCCCTTGGCCTTGGCGAGTTTGCGGATGTTCTCGTCGGCCGGAGCGTCGAGATCAACGACATCTTTTGGATAGCCTGGCCCAATCGCGATCTTGTCCATGTACACGTCCGGCGCATGCAGGAGTGTCCCTTCTTCAGCGATGGCAAGCGTGGCGATGGCGCCCGGCATGTTCTTCGCGCACAGCGTCGTGCCTTCCAGCGGATCGACGGCAATGTCGACCTTGAATCCGCCCTTGGCGCCAACCTTTTCGCCGATGAACAGCATCGGCGCCTCGTCCAGCTCGCCCTCCCCGATCACGACGGTGCCGTCGATCGGCAGATTGTTGAGCTCGCGGCGCATGGCGTCGACGGCGGCCTGATCGGCGGCCTTTTCTTCGCCGCGGCCGCGCAACCGCGCCGCATTGACCGCCGCGCGCTCGGTGACGCGCACGATTTCGATCGTGAGAATGCGCTCCAGCATCAGGCTGTGCGGAACGGTAATCGACGCCATCATTTTTTTTCCTTGCAGTTCGGCGCGCATGTCAGGCGCTTAGTTCTTTTCGATCCTGATCACCTGCGGCCGTCCGGAGATTACACGGTCGCGGCGCACGGCGGCGAGCGCCTTGTGGACAGCGTCCTCGCTGGTCGCATAAGTGATGAGGATAACGGGGACCGGGTCGTTCGAGCGCCCGGGTTGGCCCGCGCCCTGCGCCCGGACTTCGTGGCGCTGCACAATCGATTCAAGCGAGATTTGCTGTTGCGCCAGGCGCCGCGCGATGGTGGCGGCGCTGCCGGGACGGTCCCGCGCCAGCAGCCGGATGTAATAGCCGCCTTCGTGGCGCAGCATCGGCGCCTTGCGGATTGCGGTCATTCGCGCCGCCGGACGTCCGAACGGCGGCGTGCAGACGCCGCGGGCAATGTCGGCGAGATCGGACACTACGGACGACGCGGTTGCCAGGCCGCCGGCGCCGGGCCCGACCAGCGTGATCGGCGTAAGCCCCACCGCATCCACCGTCACCGCGTTGGTCACGCCCATGACCTGCGCGATCGCGGACTCTTTGGGCACCATGGTCGGGTGTACACGCTGCTCGATGCCGGCTTCGGTTCGTACCGCGACGCCAAGAAGCTTGACGCGGTAACCGAGCTCCGCGGCAGCGTCGAGATCAGCAAGCGTGATCGAAGAGATACCCTCGACGTACATCGCTGCCGGATCGACCTTGGTGCCAAAAGCCAGGCTCGCCAGGATGGACAATTTCTGCGCGGTGTCATGACCCTCGACATCGAATGACGGATCGGCTTCGGCATAGCCCAGACGCTGCGCCTCGCGCAGGCATTCATCGAACGAGATACGATCCTCCTCCATGCGCGAGAGGATGTAATTGCAGGTGCCGTTGAGAATGCCGTAGATGCGGCTGAACGAGTTGCCGTTAAGCCCCTCGCGCAACGTCTTCACGATCGGGATGCCGCCGGCGATCGAGGCCTCGAAATTCAGTGCCACGCGGTGGCGTTCCGCGAGCGCGGCCAGCCGGGGACCGTGACTGGCAAGGAGCGCCTTGTTGGCGGTCACGACCGGCTTACCGGCCGCGAGCGCGGTCTCAACCGCGCGTTTGGCCGGATCGCCCGCGCCGCCGATCACCTCGACCAGCACATCGATCCCGGGATCGGCCGCCAGTTCCACGGGATCGGCGTGCCAGCGGAATTTCTTGAGATTGATGTCGCGCTTCTTGCTCCGCGAACGGGCGCTGACCGCGACAATCTCGATTGGTCGGCCGCAACGTGCCGCGAGTTTTTCGCGCCCCTGCTCCAGGAGCCGGATGACGGCTGCGCCGACAGTCCCGGCTCCAGCAAGACCGACTTTGAGCGGTTCGGCCATAGAACGTCGCTGACCTGGGATTAGTGCGAAGCGCGACTAACGTCGCGTCGCAAGGGGTACGACGTTGTGCAGCATTTCCGGCCCCGTTTCAAGAAAACGCCGGATGTTGCGGGCGGCTTGGCGAATTCGCTGCTCGTTCTCCACGAGCGCAATGCGCACATGGCCCTCGCCGTGCTCGCCGAAGCCGGCGCCAGGCGACACCGCGACGCTTGCTTTCTCGACCAGCAGCGTCGCGAACTCGACGCTGCCGAGCGTATGGAACGGCTCGGGGATCGGGGCCCAGGCGAACATCGAAGCCCGCGGCGGCGGCACCGGCCAGCCGGCGCGGCCGAACGATTCCACCAAAGTATCGCGCCGGCGCCGATAGATGGCGCGCATCTCGTGAATGCAATCGTCGGGGCCGTTGAGCGCCGCGGTAGCCGCGACCTGGATCGGCGTGAACGCGCCGTAATCGAGGTAGGACTTCACCCGTGCCAGCGCCGCGATGATGCGCTCATTGCCGACCGCAAATCCAATGCGCCAGCCGGGCATCGAATAGGTCTTCGACATCGAAGTGAATTCGACGGCTACATCGATAGCGCCGGGAACCTGGAGCACCGAGGGCGGCGGATCGTTATCGAAATAAACCTCGGCGTAGGCGAGATCCGACAACACGAGGACCTCGTGTTTCTTCGCGAAAGCAACAAGGTCCCGGTAGAAGTCGAGATCGGCGACGCACGCCGTCGGATTTGACGGATAACAGGTGACGATGGCGATCGGTTTCGGAATCGTGTGGCGCACGGCGCGTTCCAGCGCGCCGAAGAATGCGGAGTTCGCTTCGACCGGCACCGAACGAATCGCGCCCCCCGCCATGAGAAACCCGAAGACGTGGATCGGGTATGTCGGATTGGGGACAATGATGACGTCGCCCGGCGCCGTGATCGCCTGGGCGACGTTGGCGAAGCCTTCCTTGGAGCCGAGCGTCGTGACGACTTGAGTTTCGGGATTGAGCTTCACGCCAAATCGGCGCGCATAATAAGCGGCTTGCGCCCGGCGAAGCCCCGGTATCCCCTTGGACGCCGAGTAGCGGTCGGTGCGGGTTTTTCCGATTGTTTCCTTGATCTTTTCGACGACGTGAGCCGGCGCCGGCAGATCCGGATTGCCCATGCCAAGGTCGATGATGTCGGCGCCGCTATTGCGGGCGCCGGCCTTGGCGCGGTTGACCTCCTCGAACACGTACGGCGGCAGCCGCCGGATGCGATAAAATTCTTCCATGGGCGTACCGGAACGTCGGTGTGACGCTTTCCTCCACTTTTATCACGGCTTGGCGTAGGCACCAGCCGTAACGGCGGCGTCTGGCGCTGCCGCTGGCGCCGCATTTTGCGCTGCAGCAGGTGCTTTTGCCGCAGGCGTTTTTGCAGCAGGTGTTTTTGCGGCAAGTGCCCTTTTCTTCGCAGGCGCCGCTTTGCCCGGCGCCGCCGCCGGCCCGCTCGGCACCGAACCAGTGTTCAGGCGATCACGCTCGGTAACGAGATCGTCGGTCGCCTGTTTGACTTGATCCGGAGTCATGGTCGTGTCGGCCCGTGGCGCCGGCATGTCGTGAACGGCCGGGAAACCGACTTCGGCACACCCCGCCACAAGGAATGCTGTGGGTATCGCGATTACCACGATTGCGAGGGACAACCTCCCGATGCGTCCGCGATTATTCACGCCCGTCCCCGATAGCCCTTCAGCCCCCGCTGCAACCCAACCGCGCCGGCCCTTTTTCCGGCCGGCCAAGCCGGCACTCTCGAACTTGAAATAGCTTAGAGCTTCAATAGTTTACAAAAGACGACCGATCGGATCATGCAAGACGTCATGTTATTGGTCCAGTATGGTCGAAACAAGGTCGACAGATCGACGCTGCGCCGCACAAGACCGCCAAGAATGGCTGTACGACGCCTCGCTTGCGGGCATCACGCAATTGCCGTGCACATAGGTTTGGCTTGCGCCAACGCGGCGCGCAGGCCATTTCTGCGGTAAGGCGGGGTTCCGCCGCCGGTGGGGAAATTGAGGAACGCTCGTGCGGGCTCCATCACCAGATCCGATCAAAATCGGAGCCGTGAACGTCGAGGAGTTCTCGCGCAATCTGGCGCGGCTCATCGAGGAAGGCGGCCGGGCGCTTGCCGCCTATCTCAAACCCCGCGAGGAGGGCCAGGCCAACCGTGAATTTGCCGACGAGATCAACGAAGTCACGAAGACTCTCGGCCAGGTTGCGCAATATTGGATGGCCGACCCGCAACGTACGCTGGAACTGCAAGCGCGGCTGGGCAAGGCCTATCTCGATTTGTGGGCGTCCGCGGCCAAGCGGCTCGCCGGCGAACCCGCGCAGCCGATCGCGACACCCGCCGCCAGCGACAAACGCTTCGCCGATCCGGAATGGACCTCGAACCAGTTCTTCGATTTTCTCAAACAAGCTTATCTGCTGACGACGAACTGGGCGAACGCGCTGGTCAACGACGCCGAGGGCCTCGATCCGCACACCAGGCAGAAGGCGGCGTTTTACATGCGGCAGATCGTCAACGCGATTTCGCCGTCGAATTTCGTTCTCACCAACCCCGAATTGCTGCGCGAAACCCTTACCAGCAACGCCGACAATCTGGTTCGCGGCATGCATATGCTCGCCGATGACATCGCGGCCGGCGGCGGCGATCTGAAGATCCGTCACACAGCCATGTTCGAGGTGGGGCGCAATCTTGCGACCACGCCCGGCAAGGTGATCTTTCAGAACGAGCTTATGCAGCTCATCCAATATTCGCCGTCGACCGAAAAGGTGCTCAAGCGCCCGCTCCTGATCGTGCCGCCGTGGATCAACAAATTCTACGTACTCGACCTCACGCCGGAAAAATCCTTCATCAAATGGTGCGTGGACCAGGGGATCACGGTTTTCTGCGTTTCGTGGGTCAATCCTGACACCCACCTCGCGCAAAAGAGCTTTGAGCAATATGGGCGCGAGGGGATCCTGCCGGCGCTCGACGCCATCAAACAGGCGACCGGCGAGGACGAAGTGAACGCAGTCGGCTATTGCGTCGGCGGCACGCTGCTCGCGGCCGTGCTGGCGGCCATGGCGGCATGGGGAGATCAGCGGATCAAGGCCGCAACCTTCTTTGCCGCCCAGGTCGACTTTACGTATGCCGGCGATCTCAAAGTCTTCGTCGACGAAGAACAGGTGAAATCGGTCGAGGCGCGGATGGCGGAGCGCGGCTATCTCGAAGGCAAGTCGATGGTGACCGTCTTCAACCTGCTGCGCTCCAACGATCTTATCTGGCCGTACGTCATCAACAATTACGTCAAGGGCAAAGCCCCATTCCCCTTCGACTTGCTGTTTTGGAATTCCGACGCGACGCGGCTGCCGGCCGCCAATCATTCGTTTTATCTGCGCAACTGTTACCTCGAAAACAAGCTTTCCAAAGGCGAGATGAAGTTCGGCAACACGCCGGTCGATCTGCGCGCGGTCAAGATTCCGGTCTACAACCTGGCCACGCGCGAGGATCATATTGCTCCGGCGAAGTCGGTTTTGCTCGGCTGCAAGTTTTTCGGCGGGCCGGTGAAATACGTGCTGTCCGGATCCGGCCATATCGCCGGCGTGGTCAATCCGCCGGCCAAGCAAAAGTATCAATATTGGACCGGCGCGCGGCCGCGCAGCGCCAACCTCGAAGGCTGGCTCGCCAAGGCGACCGAACATCCGGGCTCATGGTGGCCCGATTGGCTCGCCTGGCTGAAAGCTCAGGACTCGACCCAAGTCCCCGCCCGAACTCCCGGCGACGGCGCGCTCAAACCCATCGAAGATGCGCCGGGAAGCTACGTGAAGGTCCAAGCCTAACCGACCTGTAGCGCTTAGGGAAACAGCGCCACCTGCTCGAGCCCGGTCGTCTCGGGAAAGCCGAGGATGAGGTTCATGTTCTGCACCGCCTGGCCGGATGCGCCTTTGGTGAGATTGTCGAGCGCCGAGCCCAGGATGGCACGGCCGGCGATGCGGTCTGCGGCGACGCCGATGAACGTCATGTTAGAGCCGCGCACATGCCGCGTCTGCGGCAGCGCCCCGAATGGCAGTACGTGAACGAAAGGCTCGTCCGCGTAGGACTTTGCAAGCATCGCATGAAGATCCTGCGGCGAGGCCTTGAGGCCGCGCACATAAATCGTCGAAAGGATGCCGCGATTCATCGGCACGAGGTGCGGCGTGAACGTCACGGTCACCGCACGGCCGGCGGCCTTGGAGAATTCCTGGTCGAGCTCGGCCATGTGGCGATGATGGCCGACGCCGTAAGCGTGGAAGCCCTCGGAGACTTCCGAAAACAGCATTTCCTCTCTCGCCGCCCTGCCTGCTCCCGTCATTCCGGATTTGGCGTCGATCACGATTTCATCGGGATCGATCGCCTTGGCGTGCAAGAGAGGGATAAGCGCAAGCTCGGCGCAACTCGTATAGCAGCCAGGATTGGCGACGAGCTGCGCCGATTTGATTTGCGGCCGATAGACTTCGGTCAGGCCGTAGACGGCCTTTTTCTGCAACTCGACCGCCTCATGCGCATGCCCGTACCAGTGCGCGTACGCGGCCGGATCGGCGATGCGGAAATCGGCGGAAAGATCGACGACCTTGATGGCCGGCATCCGCGCCAGCAAATCCGTAATGATCTTCTGCGTCGTGCCATGCGGCAGCGCGCAGAAGACGAGGTCAAGGCGGAGAGCCGGCCAGTCGACCTCATCGAGCGCCTTAAGCGGCGGCAGAGCGAACGGGGCGAATTGCGGGAACACGTCCGCCATCGGCTTGCCGGCGCGACGGTCCGCCGTGAGCAAGGCAATGCCAACATGCGGATGGCGCAGCAGCAGCCGCACCAATTCCGCACCGGTATAGCCGGAAGCGCCCAGAATTCCGATTTTCGCTTTTGCAGGCATGATTCAACCCTTTTGGCTTAAGTCCTTAAGCCAGCACCCGCGGGAGAATTTTCAGGAAAGCGTGCCGCGGAGCCGGCGGCACGGGCGTCTACGCGCGAACGCGCGCCCGTACCGTGTCGCTACGGCGGCGCGTTGCGGCGGGGATGGTCATCGACCGGAGGATGTTGGACGAACGCATCATGTGCGGCCATATAGAGGCGGTCCCCGGCAGCGTCAATCCGTACCTGAGGACTGCCGTCTTCGGCCTCATTCTTACGCTGTCTGCATGGCATATTCGCTGGGCGATTCGCGTCGGGGCAATTCCGCAAACATCGCCGCTGAGATTTAGAAATACCGCATGGGAAAAGCAGCCAAACCGAACAAGAGCGCCAACGCGCCCGACCTGTTCACCAATGTCGGCCAAAAACGACCGGCGCCGCGCCGGGCCGGGCGCGGCAGCGGCGCTCCGACGCGAGCCACCGCGGGAGAAGCCGGCTACACCGCAAAGCATATCGAGGTTCTGGAAGGCCTCGAGCCGGTGCGCCGCCGCCCAGGCATGTATATCGGCGGCACCGATGAGAAAGCGCTGCATCACCTCTTCGCCGAGGTGATCGACAATTCCATGGACGAGGCGCTCGCCGGCCACGCCGACTGGATCGAGGTCGAGCTGGCCGCCGACGGCTTTGTCACGGTCACTGACAACGGCCGCGGCATGCCCGTCGATCCGCATCCGAAATTCAAGAACAAATCCGCGCTCGAAGTGATCATGTGCACGCTGCACGCGGGCGGGAAATTCGACTCGGAAGTCTACGAGACGTCGGGCGGCCTCCACGGCGTCGGCGTGTCGGTCGCCAACGCGCTGTCCGAACGCATGGAGGTCGAGGTCGCGCGCGGGCAGAAGCTCTACCGCATGGCGTTCGAGCGCGGCAAACCGAAAGGCAAATTGCAGGACGCGGGCAAGGCGCCGAACCGGCGCGGCACCAAGGT
The DNA here is from genome assembly GCA_963829465.1 of uncultured Alphaproteobacteria bacterium. Lineage (GTDB taxonomy): Bacteria > Pseudomonadota > Alphaproteobacteria > Rhizobiales > Xanthobacteraceae > BOG-931. The sequence continues at coordinate 237,553 of CAWHJE010000011.1, read as the reverse complement.
CCGGTTCCGACCGGACCCGGAGATTTTCGGCGCCAATGCGCACTTTAAGCCCGAGCGCGTGTTCAAGATGACGCGCGCGAAGGCGTATCTGTTCGGCGGCGTCGAAATCCGCTGGTCGTGCGCCAAGGAGCTATTGCGCGGCATTGAAAACGTGCCGGAACAGGCAACATTTCATTTCGCCGATGGTCTCAAGGACTACCTTTCCGAAACGCTCGCGGACGCTACTCTCGTGCATCCCGACATCTTTTCCGGCACCGCGGGAAAGACCGGCGGGCACGGTGCGGCGCAATGGGCCGTAGCCTGGACCGCAGACGCCGACGGCTTCCTCAATTCCTATTGCAACACTATCCCGACGCCCGACGGCGGCACCCACGAATCCGGGCTACGCGCGGCCCTCGGCCGCGGGCTCAAGGACCACGCCGAGCGCATCGGTCAAGGCAAGCGCGCCGCGGCCATCACCAGCGATGACGTGATGACCGGCGCTGGCGCCATGCTCTCGGTCTTCATCCGCGAGCCGGAATTCCAAGGCCAGACCAAGGACCGCCTGGCGACAGCCGAGGCGCAGAGGATCGTCGAACAGGCGATCAAAGACCCATTCGATCACTGGCTCGCCGGCAACCCGACGCAGGCTAACAAGCTTCTCGACTTCGTGGTCGAGCGCGCCGAGGAACGCATTCGCCGCCGCCAGGAGAAGGACATCGCGCGCAAGTCCGCCGTGCGCAAGCTCCGCCTGCCCGGCAAACTCGCCGATTGCACCAACAGCGCGGCCGAGGGCTCGGAACTGTTCATCGTCGAGGGCGATTCCGCCGGCGGCTCGGCCAAGCAGGCCCGCGACCGCGCCGCGCAGGCGGTGCTGCCGTTGCGCGGCAAAATCCTCAATGTCGCATCGGCCGGCAAGGACAAGCTTGCGCAGAACCAGCAGATTGCCGATCTCGTCCAGGCGCTCGGCTGCGGCACCGGCGCGCATTATCGCAACGAGGATCTGCGCTATGGGCGTGTGATCATCATGACAGACGCCGACGTCGACGGCGCCCATATTGCATCGCTGCTCATCACGTTCTTCTACCGGGAGATGCGCGCTCTGATCGACAACGGACACCTTTATCTCGCGGTGCCGCCGCTCTACCGGCTAAGCCACGGCGGCAAGAATTTTTATGCCCGCGACGACAAGCACCGCGACGAAATCCTGAAAAAGGAATTTCACGCCAACGCCAAGGTCGAGGTGAGCCGCTTCAAGGGCCTTGGCGAGATGATGGCCGCCCAGCTCAAGGAAACAACCATGGACCCGCGCAAGCGCACGCTCCTTCGCGTCGTTCTCGCGGCCGAAGCGCAAAAGGACACCGAGAAATCCGTCGAGCGGCTGATGGGCACCAAGCCCGAGGCGCGCTTTGCCTTCATTCAGGAGCGCGCCGAGTTCGCCGATGAGGAACTGCTGGACGTTTAGGCTGCGGCTCAACCCGCCGCCTATTTCGCAAACAGCTCGTCGGCCGCGGTGACAATCCCGATGTCGGGGTGGGCCGAGCAATACGCGCCGAGCTTCTTCGCGTTAGCGACGAATTTTTCGGTGTCGATCACTGGCGGGTCGTCCTCGTCGCGATAGTAGCCGTCCATCCATGCCAGGATGATGCCAATGTCGTCCTTGTCCGCCGCCTGGAATTTCGCGCATGTCCAGGTCGAAAGATCGATGGTTGTGGCTTGGGCGGGAGTGCCGCCGGCCAGCAAGGCGGCGACGAGCGCGCTCACGGCGCCTACGGCTAGTTTCATGAAATGATCTCCTTTGGTCGCAGAGACATTCTGCCTCGACGCTCGCAGTTAGTCCACACGAGCCGCCGAGCTGGCCGCAACAGATTGGGCGCAAGCGCGCCCGCGCCCAAGGCCCACGCAGCCGTTGCAAATTTGTGAAATACCGATGACGCAAATACCGATGACGCATGCCGGACGGCGCGAGCTAAGATTGCATCCACTCAACCAGCGCCTTGTTTACCGCCTCCGGCCGTTCGAGCGTCGACAGATGCCCGCAATCCGGGACGACCACGAGCCGCGCGCCGGAGATGGCACCGGCGATCTCCTGCGACAGCGCCGGCGGTGTCAGCTCATCGCCGTCGCCGACCAGGACGAGCGTCGGGCACGTAATCGCCGACAGGCTGGCCCGCGCATCTTGCCGGCTCATGATCGCTCGCAACTGGCGCAAGAAAGCCTGCGGGCCGGTTTCCGCAGCCATGGTGCGGACGAGGCTTTTGAGCGCCTCATCCCCATGACGAGCCCGGTGCACGAATATGGGAAACTGCAGATCAGGCACTTCGGCGAAACGACCAGTTTGGGCGAGTTCGATGACAGGCCGGCGACGCGCGGTCTGCTCCGCGGTCTCGGCGTGTGACGATGTGTCGAGCAACGCCAGTTTGACAACCCGCTGCGGCGCCTGGTGCGCGATCTCGAGGGCAATGTAGCCGCCCATCGAGAGCCCAGCGAGCGCGAAGCGTGGCGGCGCCGCTGCGAGGATGCGGCTCGCAATCGCCATCATACTGTCATCGCGGGTGTGATCGGCGACCGTGACCGGGCCGAATTGCCAGAGCGCCGGTATCTGCTCGGCGTAAAGGCGCGCCGAGCAAATGAGCCCGGGCACAAGGACGGTCGGAAGATTGTCAGGTGTGGCGTCCGGCATCGGTGGTAATTCTTCTCAATGGGCCAAATGTGCGGCTCTTCTTTTAACCTACCGGCGCGCGGCAGGTTGACTTTCACGTGGTCGATCCTATGTTCCGGCCACCTGAACAGGCTGGAATCGGCGACAAAGCGTCATTTCCTGTTCATCCATGGGCTTCCGCGCCCGGCGCGGACCCCGATCTGAGGGTTCATGTCCTTCTCGCATCTCGGCTTGTCCGATAAAGTTCTATCCGCCGTGGCGGCTGCCGGTTACAGAGCCCCTACCCCGATCCAAGATCAAGCCATTCCTCACGTGCTCGCCCGGCGGGACGTACTGGGCATCGCGCAAACCGGCACCGGCAAAACAGCGGCGTTCACGCTGCCGATGCTGACGATGCTGGAAAAAGGCCGCGCTCGCGCCCGGATGCCCCGCACCCTCGTGCTCGAGCCGACCCGCGAGCTCGCAGCGCAAGTGGAGGAAAGTTTTGTCAAATACGGCGCCAACCACAAGCTCAACGTCGCGCTGATCATCGGCGGCGTCTCGTTCGACGACCAAGACAACAAGCTCATGCGCGGCGTCGACGTCTTGATCGCGACGCCCGGCCGGCTGCTTGACCATTTCGAGCGGGGACGTCTTCTCCTCAGCGGCGTGGAGCTTCTCGTCATCGACGAGGCCGATCGCATGCTGGACATGGGCTTCATTCCCGACATCGAGCGCATCTGCAAACTGGTGCCTTTCACCCGGCAGACCTTGTTTTTCACCGCTACCATGCCAGCGGAAATCCGGCGCATCACCGAGCAGTTTCTCAGCAATCCGGTGCGCGTCGAAGTCGCCCGCCCGGCCAGCACCGTCGCCAGCACGACCCAGCTTCTGGCCAAATCGGGACGCGAGCCGCACGACAAGCGCGACACATTGCGGCGCCTGATCCGTTCGGCCAACGGCCTGACGAACGCGATCATCTTTTGCAATCGCAAGCGCGACGTCGCGACGCTCCATCGTTCGCTCCTTCGCCACGGCTTCTCGGTCCAGGCGCTGCACGGCGACATGGACCAGCCGGCGCGCATGGCCGCGCTCGAGCAGTTCCGCAAAAATGAAGTCACGCTGCTGGTCGCATCCGACGTCGCGGCGCGGGGTCTCGACATTCCGGCCGTGAGCCACGTCTACAATTTCGACGTGCCGATTCATCCCGATGATTACGTGCACAGGATCGGCCGTACCGGTCGTGCCGGGCGAACCGGCACCGCGATCACCATCGTAGCTGGATCGAACGACGCCAAGGCGGTAGCGGCGATCGAGAAGCTGATCGGCCAGTCCATCCCCTGGTTGAGCGAAGAAGCATTGCCGCCGGCACCGCAGCAACCGGATTCCTCCGCGCCGCAGCAAGCCGGATCGCCGCATCGCAAAGGCCCCTCGCAGCCGCGCCGTGGACGACCGGACGGGCACCGCCAGCCGCACCGACCGGCGGCGCCCACATCGGCCGCACGCCCTCCGCAGCGACCGCAGGCGGCGAAGCCGCCTCGCAGCGACGAAACCGGCGACACGTCACACTTGCCGGCCTTCTTGCTGCGCCCGGTGCCCCTCAAGGCCTAGCGCCTCGCTCGACGGCACCAAGGTCCGGCCGGCATAACCGATACCGTTTACCGGTCTTTCACCGCTTTCTCCTAGCTTTCGCACAACCGCCACCGCCCGTCGTGCGGTGGATATTGGTTTTTCAATTCAGGCTGCCGGAGGCAATTCATGGCCGTGCCCAGCGACGAGCACGAAACTACACTTGCCCTCGCCCAGATTGCCCTCGAACAAATTCGCGCTCTTCGCCAGCCCGCTTTCCCGCGAAATTTCGAGATCTGGTACCAGTACGCGACTGGCCACTACCAGGACCTCAACAAGTCGATCAACGATATTTTGTCGCAAAAAGGCGCGCTCAGCGACGCCGACATGGAACATATCTACGGCACGCACCTCTCGCCCAGCCGCCTGAGCAACCAGATCGACTCCGTTGGCTCCCGCATGGTCGACGAGATCAAGCAGGTGCTGGACATGATCGAAGCCGCCACCGGTTCGGCAACGACATATTCCGCGAGCCTGGCCGACGCGAGCGAAAGCCTCCAGGGCGCCAACGACGGCGCGACGCTGCGCGTGGTCATCGAACGGCTGATGACCGGCGCCAAGGAGATGGAGCAGAGCAACAAAAAGCTCGAAGCACGGCTTACGGTTTCGCGCCAGGAGATCGAGCAGCTTCAGCAAAATATCGAGACGGTGCGGACGGAAGCTCTTACCGATCCGCTGACGACGCTGGCGAACCGTAAATTCTTCGACGTCGAGCTTGCCAAAGCCGTTGCCGAAGCGAAAGAACGCAGCGAGCCGCTGACGCTGCTGATGTGCGACGTCGACCACTTCAAGGCGTTCAACGACAAATTCGGACACGTGACCGGCGACCAGGTCCTGCGCCTCGTTGCCACGTCGGTTAAGCAGAACGTCAAAGGCCGGGACATCGCGGCTCGCTACGGCGGCGAGGAATTCGCGGTTGTGCTGCCGAAGACAGCGATGGCACAGGCGATCACCGTCGCCGACCAGATCAGGCACGCGGTGATGACAAAGGAACTGATGAAACGCTCGAGCGGCGAGCGTCTCGGACGCGTCACGATTTCGATCGGGGCGGCGTTGCTGCGGGGCGCCGACACGACTCAATCCCTGATCGAGCGCGCCGACGAGTGCCTTTACACGGCCAAGCGCAACGGCCGCAACCGCGTAATCTCGGAAAGCGACCCCCTCGCCAAGGGCATCAAGCTCGTCTCGTCCCGCGTCGCCTGAGACCAAAGGTCATTGCAAAAGCGGCGAACCGGTCGCTTGCGCGCCCGCTTTACCAGTAACGACCGTCAGCGAATGATTTAGATCAGGCCTCGGCGCCGCCGACTTCGCCGCGTACCGGCTCGATCTGCACCGATTCGCCGCAGCCGCAGGCCGCAGTCTGGTTAGGATTATTGAAGACGAACTGGGCGGCCAGCTTGTCGACCTTGTAGTCCATCTCAGTGCCGAGCAGGAACAGCACCGCCTTCGGATCAATGAGGATGCGGACGCCCCTGTCCTCGATCACTTCGTCGAGCGGGTTGACCTTATCGGCATATTCCATCGTGTAGGCCATGCCGGCGCAGCCGCCGTTTTTGACGCCCACGCGGACCGCGGCAATCGGATGCTCGGCTTTCGCCATGACCGACTTGATTCGCTCCGCCGCGGCTTCGGTAAGCCGCATCACTTGAGGTCTCGGCCTGGCAGCGGTGGCCATCGTCACTTCCTCCTCATGCTCGCGCGGGCTGGCGCCGAACATGCCTGTTGCGAAATGTTGTAAGTCGAAACTACTAACAATCGCATATTTGATGTAATGCGCCGGAGCCCGGCGCGCAACTCACCACATATTGAGCACCGCGCGAGCCTCGTCCGACATGCGGCTTGGATCCCACGGTGGGTCCCAGACGATGGTGACCTTGGCTTCGCGCACACCGGGCACGCTGGCGACCGCATTCTCCACCATGGCCGGCAGCTCGGCCGCCGACGGGCAGTTGGGTGTCGTCAGTGTCATGTCGACCTTGACGACGCGATCGTCGTCGACGTCCACCTTGTAGATCAGGCCGAGTTCATAGATGTCGGCGGGAATTTCCGGGTCGTAGACTGTCTTGATCGCGCTGACGATCTCGTCGCTCAGCCGCACCATCTCGTCGGGCGGGATGGCGGACGGCTCAGCCGCAACAACTTCCGCGGCACCGGCACTGACGACGTCAAGCTTCGGATCGTCCATCATGCGAAGAAATCCTGGGCTTTGAGGAGCGCTTGCGCCAGGCAATCGATCTCCTCCTGCGTGTTGTACATGGCAAATGAGGCGCGGCAGCTCGCCGTCACGCCGAACCGCGCCAGCAGCGGCATGACGCAATGGGTTCCGGCGCGCACCGCCACACCCGCACGATCGATGATGGTCGCGATATCGTGCGGATGCGCGCCTTTGATCTCGAACGAAACGATCGGCCCCTTGTCCTTCGTCGTACCGAAGATGCGGAGCGAGTTGATTTCCCGCAGGCGGTCCTGGGCGTAGCCAACAAGCGCTGCTTCATGCGTGCGAATGCGCGGTTTGCCGACGGCTGCGACATAATCCAGCGCCGCCCCAAGCCCGATCGCCTGCACGATCGAGGGCGTGCCGGCTTCGAATTTGTACGGCGGATCGCCATAGGTGACGCTGTCCTCGGAAACCTCGCGGATCATCTCGCCGCCGCCGTTGAACGGCGGCATGGCCTCGAGGTGCCGGTATTTGCCGTAAAGCACGCCGATCCCGGTCGGGCCGTAGAGCTTGTGCCCGGTGAAGGCGTAGAAGTCGCAATCGATGTCCTGCACGTCGACATCGGCGTGAACGGCGCCTTGCGCGCCGTCGATCAGCACCGGAATGCCGTGGGCGTGCGCGATGCGCGTTACCGCTTTCACCGGAACGAGCGTGCCCAGCATATTGGACATGTGGGTGATCGCCACCATCCTGGTGCGCGGACCAATGAGCTTCTCGAATTCGTCGAGCAGGAAATTTCCTTCGTCGTCGACCGGCGCCCACTTGATGACCGCGCCCTGGCGTTCACGCAGGAAGTGCCACGGCACGATATTGGAGTGGTGCTCCATGATCGAAAGAATGATCTCGTCGCCCGCCTTGATGCGCTCACGCCCGAAGGTATAGGCGACAAGATTGATCGCCTCGGTGGCGTTGCGCGTAAAGATGATCTCTTCCTTGCGGCCGGCATTGAGGAAGGCGGCCACTTTCTCGCGCGCGTTCTCGTAGGCCTCGGTCGCCTCGTTGGCGAGATAGTGCAGGCCGCGGTGCACGTTGGCGTATTGCGAGGTGTAGGCCTGGTCCATCCGCTCCAGCACCGCTTGCGGCTTCTGCGCCGACGCCGCGTTGTCGAGATAGACCAGCGGCTTGCCATAGACCTGCATGGCAAGAATTGGAAAATCCGCGCGGATGCGGTTTACATCGTAGGCGCCGTTGCTCTTCTCGCTCATGTCCGCGCCTTCAGCCAGGCCACGACCTGATCCATCAGCGCTTCGCGCAGGCCGGCATGTTCGATCCCTTCGATCGCTTCGCCGAGGAAGGCCTGGATCAGCAACGCTTCGGCCTCCGCCGCCGGAATACCGCGCGCCATCAGGTAAAATTTTAGCTCTTCATCGAGTGCGCCTGCGGTCGCGCCGTGGCCGCATTGCACGTCGTCGGCAAATATCTCAAGCTCGGGCTTGTTGTCCGCTTCGGCGCGATCGGAAAGCAAAAGCGCCCGCGTCATCATCTTGGCGTCAGTCTGCTGCGCGCCCTGGCGCACCACGATGCGGCCCTGGAAAACACCGTGAGCCTCATCGTCGAGCACCGACTTGAAGACCTCCCGGCTCTGACACCCGCGCGCATTGTGATTGACGACAAGCGTCGTATCGGCATGCTGGCGGCCTTTAATCAAGGTCGCGCCGCCAATATTGGCGATGGTCTCCTCGCCATCGAATTTGAGGAACAGCTGATTGCGCACCACGGCGCCACCGGCCGTATAAGTAAATGTGTTGAACCGGGCCCTGGCACCAATGGCCGCCGCCAGCGTTGAGACGTGCAGCGCGTCGGCGCCCTCGCCGATGATCTTGACGTGATCGACATGCGCCGCGTCGCCGACGAAGAGCTCGAGCGCGGCGTTGACCTGATAGTCGCTGCCGGCGGGGCCCTCGTGACTTTCGATGAGCATGACCCGCGCGCCATGCTCCACGGCGATGAGCGAGCGCACGAAGCTCGCGGCGGCTTTGTCCGGAGCTGTGAAAACGAGATGCAGCGGCCGTTCGATCGTGGCGTTGGCGCTGATCCGGATTACCGCACCGTCGCCCATCAACGCGGTATTGAGCGCGACGGCGACATCGCTTGCGGGTGCGACTTTCCCGAGATGCGCGGCAAGCAGCGGCGCCGTATTCGAAAAAGCGTTGGCCAGCGAACCTATCTCAAGGCCGGGTTCCAATACCGCAACGTCCGACAATTCCGGCACGAATGCGCCAGCGACAAAAACCAGCCGCCGAGCTCCGAGATCGCCGAGGAGTGCGCCGGCCGTCTTTGCGCGTACCTTCGCCGCCGCGTCCGGCAGGCTGGCGAGTGGCTTCGCATCGCGCATGAGCACACGCAGATCGGTGTATTTCCAGTCCTCGACGCGACGGTGCGGTAAGCCTTCCCTGGCGAACACGTCGAAAGCCGCCGCGCGCTGCGCCGCGATCGACGCGCCGCCGGGCAAGTGCGGCCGCGCCTGCGCAAATGCGTGCGCCAGTTCGGTCTCGGCCGCGGTTTTAATGACTTTTACTTCAGCCATAATGTTCATGGGTTTGCGGTCGCGACGACGCTCGCGTCACGCCGCCGCCTCCTGATATTCGGCATAGCCGCGCGCTTCGAGCTCGAGCGCCAGTTCCTTGCCGCCGGTCCTCACGATGCGGCCCTTGGAGAGCACATGCACCACGTCCGGCACGATATAGTTGAGGAGCCGCTGGTAGTGCGTGATCACGAGGAACGCGCTGCGCGGACCGCGCAGGCGGTTGACGCCGTCGGAAACGATCCGCAGCGCGTCGATATCGAGACCAGAATCGGTTTCGTCGAGCACCGCAAGTCGCGGTTCGAGCAGCGCCATTTGCAGGATCTCGTTGCGCTTTTTCTCGCCGCCGGAGAAACCGACATTTACCGCCCGGCGCAGCATGTCCTGATCGATGTCGAGCTTCTTGGCGACCTCGCGCACGCGTTTGAGGAATTCCGGGGTGGAAAGTTCCGCCTCGCCGCGCTTCTTGCGCTGCGCGTTGAGCGCGGTACGCAGGAACGTCATGGTGGCGACGCCGGGGATTTCCAGCGGATATTGGAAGGCGAGGAACAGTCCGGCGGCGGCGCGCTCGTCGGGCGTCATGTCGAAGATGTTCTTGCCTTCGAACCGCACTTCGCCGGCGGTGTGTTCGTAGCCGTCCTTGCCGGCGAGCACATAGGCGAGCGTCGATTTTCCCGAACCGTTCGGCCCCATGATGGCGTGAACCTCGCCCGCATTCACAGTGAGGTTGACGCCTTTAAGTATCTCCTTGCCGCCGATTTCGACGTGCAGGTTTTCGATTTCAAGTAGCGGCATCAAAAGCTCCGGTTTCTTCTTTTCGCGCGGTGCGCCTAGCGATCGCCCCACCGCCAGCGCCATTCGCCGTCGGTTTTTCGCCGGCTGACGGCCAAGAGGGCGGCAATGACAACGGCATCGATAAGTACGGCGGCCCAAAACCACGGATTTGTCGCCGAAAGAGCCGTCAGCGAGGACGTAGCAACAATTACTGCGATTACCGCAGCGATCGTTATGACCCAGCCCTGCCACGTCGTTGGCGTGGCGCCGTAGCCATATTGCTTGGGCCTGAACCAATACGTTGCTATGTCGTTTTCCATGCTCAGCCGACACTGCCTTCGAGCGAAACCGAAATCAGCTTCTGCGCCTCGACCGCGAACTCCATCGGCAACTGCTGCAGCACATCCTTGACGAAACCGTTGACGACAAGCGCGGTCGCCTCTTCGGCCGATAGCCCGCGCTGCCGGCAATAGAACAGCATCTCCTCGGAGATCTTCGAGGTCGTCGCCTCGTGCTCGAACACCGTCGCGGAATTCTTCGCCTCGATGTAAGGCACCGTGTGCGCGCCGCACTTGTCGCCGATCAGGAGCGAATCGCAATTGGTGAAGTTCCGCGCACCGGTGGCGCGGCGATGCGCCGTGACGAGGCCGCGATAGGTGTTGTTGGAATGGCCCGCGGCAATACCTTTGGAGATGATCCGGCTCGTCGTGTTCTTGCCGAGATGCAGCATCTTGGTGCCGGAATCGACCTGCTGATAGCCGTTGGAAATCGCGATCGAGTAGAATTCGCCGCGTGAATTGTCGCCGCGCAGGATGCAGCTCGGATATTTCCAGGTGATGGCCGAGCCGGTCTCCACCTGCGTCCATGAGATCTTGGCGTTGCGGCCGCGGCAGTCGCCGCGCTTGGTGACGAAATTGTAGATGCCGCCACGGCCCTGCGAGTCGCCCGGATACCAGTTCTGGATGGTCGAATATTTGATCTCGGCGTCGTCCAACGCAACGAGTTCGACGACCGCGGCATGCAGCTGATTCTCGTCACGCATCGGCGCCGTGCAGCCTTCGAGATAGCTGACATAGGAGCCCTTGTCGGCGATGATCAGCGTGCGCTCGAACTGTCCGGTATTGCGCTCGTTGATGCGGAAATAGGTAGAGAGTTCCATCGGGCAGCGTACGCCCGGCGGCACATAGACGAACGAGCCGTCGGAGAACACCGCCGAGTTGAGCGTGGCGAAGAAATTGTCGCTCACCGGCACGACCGAGCCGAGATACTTCTTCACCAGTTCGGGATGCTCGTGCACCGCCTCGGAGATCGGCATGAACAGCACGCCGGCCTTGGCCAGTTCCGCCTTGAATGTGGTGGCGACCGAGACGGAATCGAATACCGCATCGACCGCAACGCGGCGGCCTTCGCCACCGCCCTCTTCGCCTGCTGCGTCGGCCTGTTGGCCCGCCGGCTTCTGAATGCCGAGTAGTGCTTCGCGCTCGCGCAGCGGAATGCCGAGCTTTTCGTAGGTGCGCAGAATTTCCGGATCAATCTCGTCGAGCGACTTCGGTCCGTCTTTCTGCTTCGGCGCGGAATAATAATACAGGTCCTGGTAGTCGATCGGGCCGTACTCGACCTTGGCCCATTTCGGCTCGCGCATGGTTAGCCAGCGCTTGTAGGCGTCGAGCCGCCACGCCAGCATCCATTCCGGTTCGTTCTTTTTCGCCGAGATGAAGCGAACGATATCCTCGGACAGGCCCTTGGGGGCCTTGTCCAATTCGATCAACGTCTCGAATCCATACTTGTACTGATCAACGTCTATGCGCCGGACCTGATCGACGGTCTCTTGCACTGCCGGCATTCGTCCCTCCGCTCACGGTTTCAAGGACCGCGGGTTGGATTAAGTCGGTTATGGTCCAAATCTATCGGGCTAGCGCCCTTGGCTTGGGTCACCCTACGTTTGGCCGAACAATTTCAGCCGTTTGAATCATTCAAAAGGCCGCTGAATCCATCGTCCATGGAGCCGGTTAGGCTGCTATGCCTCGTGGACCCTTAGATAATGCAGTTGCGAGCTTTCTCCAAGCGTCGAGGAACATTTCGACGTCGGCTTTGGTCGAGGTCCAACCCAGGCTGACTCTTATGGCGCCGCGGGTCAGCGCTGGCGAAACCCCCATGGCCGCAAGCACATGAGACGGCTGCACTTTTCCCGACGAGCAGGCTGCCCCGGACGAAATAGCAACGCCTTCAAGGTCGAAGGCGATGACGGCGGTTTCGGCCTTCATGCCTTCAACCGAAAATAGGGTCGTATTCGGCAGCCGGTCGGCTCCAGCGCCGAAAATCACTGCCGACGGCGAGATCGCCTTGAGGCCGGATTCGAGCAAATCCCGCAGCAGGAGCATCCTGGCAGCTTCTTCGGCCATCTGCCGCTGCGCCGCGGCGGCAGCCGCCCCAAATGCCACAATCCCGGCGACGTTCTCCGTGCCGGCGCGCAATCCGCGTTCCTGACCGCCGCCTCGGATGAGCGGATCGGCGAAATGAATTCCATCGTTGCCGCGCACCAGGGCGCCCGCGCCCTTCGAGCCGCCGATCTTGTGGGCCGAGAGCGTCATGAGATCCGCGCCGAGCGCGCCGATGTCGCAGGGGATCCGCCCTACCGCCTGCACGACGTCGACATGGAGGAGGCCATTCGCCCCATGCACGATCGCGGCAGCTTCCGCGACCGGCTGCACGACGCCGGTTTCGTTGTTGGCTAGCATGATCGAGACGAGTGGGCGGGACGCGAGCGCCACCGCGCGAGACATCGCATCCGCGAGCGCGGCCACGTCGATGCGCCCGTCGGCATCGACGGGGAGATCCTCGATCGCCTCGCGAGCGAACCTGCCGCCGGCGCGCACCGAAGCGTGCTCGATGGCCGACATAAAAAGCCGGTCGCGCGGACGCCTCTCGCTCGCCGTCTCGATCGCAGGCGACAGCGCCAGCATGTTGGCTTCGGTGCCGCTGGCGGTAAAAATCACGTCCGCCTGGCTGGCCCCGACCAGGTGCGCCACGTCTTCCCGCGCATGTTCGATCAGGCGCCGCGCCGCGCGCCCCTCGGCATGGACCGACGACGGATTGCCGGCAACCGCCAGCGCTTCCTGCAAAGCTTCGCGGGCCTGGGGCCGCAGCGGCGCCGTAGCGTTCCAATCGAGATAGATACGCTCTGCCATTGACCGAATATGCTCCGCCATTGACCTAATGCGCTACGCCTTTGGCTTATTCCGCCGAAGTAAGGCCCGAGGCGCTGCCCGAGACACTGCCCAAGACCCTGCCCAAGACCAGGCGTTCAAGACCTTGCCTATATGAACTCGAATGCGCATTTGCGGGGCAGGGGCCTAAAGTACCGTAATGCTTGCTTTTTGCCCCTTGGCTTGTGCTAGAAGGCGCGAGCTTTCGCGTGCGCCGCCTTCATGTCGAGCCGCCAGTTCAAAATCTGAATGGTTTTGGACACTTACGTTCGCGTGCCGGTGCCGTCAAGCGCCCGAGCAATTCGGCTCGCTGCAGGGTAAATCGAGGTTCCAGAAACATGCCTGAAGTCATCTTCACCGGCCCGGGAGGCCGTATCGAGGGCCGCTATCATCCGGCGCGGCAGAAAAATGCCCCGATCGGTATCGTGCTGCATCCGCATCCGCAGTTCGGCGGCACGATGAACCACCAGATCGTCTATCAGCTCTACTACGCCTTCGTGCACCGCGGCTTTTCCGCGCTGCGTTTTAATTTCCGCGGCGTCGGGAGAAGCCAGGGCGGTTTCGACCACGGCATCGGCGAATTGTCGGATGCCGCCTCGGCACTCGACTGGGCGCAGACGGTCAACCCCGAAGCGCGAAGCTGCTGGATCGCCGGCTTCTCGTTCGGCGCCTGGATCGGCATGCAGCTTCTCATGCGCCGGCCCGAGATCGAAGGCTTCATCTCCATCGCGCCGCCGGCAAATCTCTACGACTTTTCGTTTCTCGCTCCCTGCCCTTCGTCCGGCCTCATCATCCACGGCGACAAGGATGCGGTCGTGCCGCATCGCGACGTGACCAATCTCGTGGAAAAGCTCAAGACGCAAAAAGGCATCGTCATCGAGCAAAAGGTCGTTCCCGGCGCCAACCACTTCTTCGACGGCAAGATCGAGCCGCTGATGAGTTCCGTGGGCGCTTACCTCGACAAGCGGCTCGGCACCAAGGGCGGGCGGGCGACGAGCGCTGCGTAAGCTTCGTCATTGTGAGCGGATGGGGTTCGGCCCCAAGTGGCCGATACCTTCCCTCTCCCCTTGCGGGAGAGGGTGCTGAGCGAGCATTGGCGAGCGAAGCAGGTGAGGGGTTCGCTCATGCAAGCTGCAAGGATCCCCCTCACCCGGCTCGCATTTCGCTGCGCTTAAATGCTCGCCACCCTCTCCCGCAAGGGGAGGAGGGGAACACAACGGATGCGGAAGGCGGTCGCGCGGATAGCCCTGCAATGCCGCACCTGATTTAGGAAGGCAAATGCCCAAGCCTGTCCTTGACCCTTCGCCCCGGCGCTATGCGACCGCTGTGACGCTCGTCAAGCGCAGCGCTCGCGGATTGTCGTCGGCACCCTCCACCAAGAGCGTCGCCGATGTCGAATCTTGGCTGCTCGAGGGAGCATTGGCCGAACCCGACCTCCATTTGTTGTTCGAGTCTCTCGCCTGGCGTCTCGTCGCGGCCGGCGTCGACATCGAGCGGGCAAGTCTTCACGTCGGCACGTTGCACCCGCAGATTTTTGGATTTGCCTGGAACTGGAGCCGCGACGACGGCCTGTGCGATGAGGTGAAAGTAGCGCCCGCCTCTCTCAAATCGGACGCCTACCGCCGCAACCCTCTTTTTCGGGTGATAGATAAAGGTGAGCGGTTGCGGGCCGACGCCCGCGATCCGGCGGCGCGGGAGCGCTTTCCTTTGCTCGCCGAGCTTGGCGCGCTGGGCATTACAGAATATGTCGCCGAGCCGCTGGTATCGGGTGGCGCCTATCACAACGCAGTAACTGTCGCGACCAAAAGCCCGACGGGCTTCAGCGACCAGGATCGCCGGTCGCTTGAGACCGTGCTGAAACTCCTGGCGCTGCATGTGGAGCGCCATATCGTCCTGCGCATCGCCCGCAATGTCTTGGACACCTATCTCGGCAGCGCCGCCGGCGAAGCGGTCCTGGCGGGATCGATCAAGCGCGGCGCCGGCCGGCCCATCCGGTCGATCATCTGGTCGTCCGATCTTCGCGGCTTCACCGATCTCAGCGACCGGCTTGCCGGTATCGACGTAACGACTGTGCTCGACGCTTATTTCGAATGCCTGGTGAACGCCATCGCCGATCACGACGGCGAGGTGCTGAAATTTATCGGCGACGGATTGCTGGCGGTCTTCAGCTATTCCGATGAGATCACCGCGCGGAATGCCGCTTCATCCGCGCTTGCAGCCGCGGAGCAAAGCCTCGCCGCGATAGACAGGCTCAACGCCTCTCCGCCGCCGCATCTGGCGGCCATCGCCGGCTGGCAGCCCCTCAAGACCGGGATCGCGCTCCATGCCGGAGAGGTTTTCTTCGGCAATATCGGGTCCGCCGAGCGGCTCGATTTTACCGTGATCGGACGCGCCGTGAACGAGGCGAGCCGGGTGGAGTCGCTGACCAAGACGCTCGGACGGCCCATTCTCATTACCGAGACCGTCGCGCCGTTGCTCGATAGGCCACTCGACGACCTCGGCCAGCATCAATTGCGCGGCCGCGCCACGCCGATCTCGATTTTCAGTCCGAGTGCCGGCCAGACGGGGGTTTGATCTCGGGTTAAATCGGTCGTCGAACCTGTTACACCAGCGCCGCCGCCCAGCCCGCGAAAAGTCATGAGCGCCTACAAGTCGGATTTTCTCAACGTCCTCGCCGAGCGCGGCTTCATCCATCAGGTCTCCGAGCCTGAGGCGCTGGATGCGCTTGCCTGCTCATCGACAATCACCGCCTATATCGGTTTCGACTGCACCGCGGCCTCGCTGCATGTCGGATCGTTGTTGCCGATCATGCTGCTGCACTGGCTTCAGCAGACCGGCCACCGGCCGATCGCATTGATGGGCGGCGGCACCACGCGCGTCGGCGATCCGTCCGGCAAGGACGAAAGCCGCCGGCTGCTGACGGACGAAATCATCGGCGAAAACCTCAAGGGCATCCGCAGCATCTTCGACAAGTTTCTGAAATTCGAGGGCGCCGGCGGCAACGCCATCATGGCCAACAACGCCGATTGGCTCAACACGCTCAACTACATCGATTTCCTGCGCGACGTCGGCCGCCATTTCTCGATCAACCGCATGCTCGCGTTCGATTCGGTGAAGCTGCGCCTCGACCGCCAGCAGGAGCTATCATTCCTCGAATTCAACTACATGATTCTGCAAGCCTACGATTTCGTCGAGCTCAACCGGCGCCATGGCTGCGTGCTGCAAATGGGCGGCTCCGACCAGTGGGGCAATATCGTCAGCGGCATCGATCTCGGCCGGCGGCTGCAAAACGCGCAGCTCTTCGCGCTCACCTCACCGCTGATCACCACATCCTCGGGCGCCAAGATGGGCAAGACCGCGGCTGGCGCGGTGTGGCTCAACGCCGATCTCGTGAGCCCGTATGCGTACTGGCAATACTGGCGCAACACCGAGGACGCCGACGTCGTCCGCTTCCTGAAACTGTTCACCGTGCTGCCGGTCGACGAAATCTCGCGCCTGGCCGCGCTCAAGGGCGAGGAAATCAACGAAGCGAAGAAAGTGCTCGCCACCGAGGCAACGGCGCTGGTGCACGGCCGCGCGGCGGCCGACGAAGCCGCCGCGACGGCGCGCACCACTTTCGAGGAAGGTGGCCTCGGCGCCAATCTGCCTACGGTCGAACTGCCGCGCGGCGAGTTCGCCGCCGGCCTCGGCGTACTTACCGCATTCGTGAAAGCCGGGCTCGCCGGCTCCAACGGCGAAGTCCGGCGCGCCATCGCCAACAACGCGATCATGGTCAACGATGTCCGCGTCACCAGCGACAAGGCGGCGATCGGCGAGGCCGACGTCACGGCGGACGGCGTCGTGAAGCTCTCGCTCGGGCGAAAGCGGCACGTCCTGCTCAAACCGGTTTAGGGCTTTTCCCTAGGCGTGCCCCGCGGGCACCAGGTGGAGAAGAAGGCCAGAGCACCATCGGCAATGTTGCGGCGGATCAGTAACCCTCGCGTCCACTCCCCGGTGAGGGCGCTGTTGTAGTCAGCGGCATCGAGGTCGGCGAGTTCGAGATAGGCCCACTCGTGCAGGCGTGGACCTTTGGTTCCTTCGCCGGACGACAGGCGCCGCCAAGAGCTCTTGGGAAGGTTCTGCGCGATCTTGGCGGCGGTGCCACCGATAAGCTGCTTCTTGCCCCAGGACCGGAACACATGATTGGCGGCGACGCCCAGCACATACCCCTTGCCTGCCTTGCGTAGCATGGTCTCAATGTCACCCGTGCCATACACGCTGTCCGCCGCGACATAGGCGAATGGCACCTTTGCGACGAGCGAGCGCGCAATCATTCGGCGTGCAATCTGGGGCTTCGTTGCAAACCCCACATCGTCTGGTACATGCGCCGCCTTCAGGCGGTCGGGATCGCCCGTCCACTCCTTTGGCAGATAAAGCCCACGATCGATGAAGGCATGGCCATGGCGCGACACGTAGGAAGCAAACACGCCGATCTGGCAGTTGGTGATCTTGCCCGCCGAGCCCGTGTATTGGCGGGAAACCCCGCACGACGCCTTGCCTTGCTTCAAGAAGCCGGTCTCATCAATCACCAGAACTGCTGTCTCGTCGGCAAGCGTTTCCAGCGCGTACTCGCGTACGATATCGCGCAACGTATCGGCATCCCACTGGCCGCGGCCCAGGATAGCCTGCTGACGCCACGGGCCGGAATCGCCCGCCGCTTCCGCGCGCATCCAGCCTGTCTTTCGCGGCTCGTTCCCAAGAAGTCCGTCCAGAAACTTCCCAGCCGATACTGCAACCCGCTCCTGCCTGAATAAGGGACGTATCCGCGCCTTCACATCCCGTAACAACGACGCCCAAAGCTCCAGCGTCGTCTCAATCGATGCGCCAGCCATCCATGATCTCCCGAATCATGGTGGCCCATCGATTTAGAAGTTCGGATAAACCGCAACTGTAATGTTAGGGCGTGTACTCGTAAATCAAATTGCGTGAGCGGAGTTTGGACGACGCCCGCTCGACACCCAAGAGCGGACATTCGAGAGCGTGGAGGTCAGCGAGCGGCGGGCGTGTTTAGCCCTTGGAGCCGACCGCACATCGATCCGCTACCGCGGCACCCGGCCGGACGATGCGGCGGTGCGGGCACGCCTGCGCGAGCTGGCCGCCATTCGCCGGCGGTTTGGCTATCGACGGCTGCACATTCTGCTGACACGCGAAGGCATCATCATGAACCACAAGAAGCTCCGCCGGCTCTACCGCGAAGAACGGCTGCAGGTACGGCGCCGCGGCGGCCGCAAACGTGCGCTTGGCACGCGAGCGCCGATGACGCTGCCGCAAGGTCCCAATCAACGCTGGAGCCTGGACTTCCTGTCGGATGCTTTCTCCGATGGACGGCGGTTCCGCATCCTGGCGATCGTCGACGACTTCACGCGGGAATGCCTGGCGCTGGTGCCCGATACTTCGCTACCCGGACTGCGGGTCGCGCGGGAACTCGATGCCCTCATTGCGTCGCGTGGCCGTCCCGTGATGTGTGTCTCCGACAACGGCACTGAGCTGACCGGCATGGCGATCCTGCGCTGGTCCCAGGAGACGCGGGTCGAATGGCATTACATCGCACCGGGCAAGCCACAGCAGAATGCCTTTGTCGAGAGCTTCAATGGCCGACTGCGTGACGAGTTGTTGAACGAGACATTGTTCACGTCGCTCGCCCATGTGCGCGAAGCTCTGGCTAGCTGGAAGGAAGACTACAATACCTTCAGGCCGCACAGCGCGCTCGGCAATCTGCCGCCAGCCGTCTACGCCAAGATCAGCGCTCCCGAAATGCAACGGGACGGGACGCTGCGCTATATCGAGGCCTCCGCGCCCCATCCCGTTGCACCACCGAGCCAACAGCGCTCAAATGAAGCCAGGACTTTCCCTATCGGCGGATGAGGCAAGGGGCTCAGGTCAGTCTGCACGTCCGTTGAGCCGACGGACGACATGCGCGGCAGATGATCCCCAGCGACAATCCGTGAAAAGCCACCCGATGGAAGAGTCACTTTGCCATGATTGACCGGGCCACGGCTGTTTCCGGCACCGTGGCGTAAACAGGTGCACCGTGAGTCTTGGGAATCTTGTCAGCAAAAGCGTCGACCAAATGGTCCCCGCCTTCCGCGCTGCTCGGCTGCATTGCCTGGTCGAACCATGCGTGGGGGGCCGAATTTGAGACCACGCGTTTCAGGATGCGGCGATAATGCAAAGCCTTCATCACCCATTGACCTGTAACATGCACCGCATCGTAAATACGCCACGGATAGAACAGGATCGGATTGACAATCCGCATGCCATGGCGGCGCTGGGTGCGCACCTTCCTGCGAACAAAACCGAACTGCAGCGGGTGCACGCCCTCGATCGGCACGGCGCTGGAAAACATCACGAGTGAATCCAAAAGCTTGGTTCGGTTGATGCCAGCGTTGACCGCTCGACGCATCACCGTTTCAACGTGTTCGTCGGTATAATATTGTCGCCACGCGTCGGCATAGACGCGCTCCCAGACTTCCTGCGACATGAGCGGATGGGCGGTGCAGGCATGTTCGAGGTCGTACTTGTTCATGTCCGGATCCATGGGAACCTTGCGCGTGAGAAGTTTTTTGTGATCTTCGGATCCGGGCAGCGGCGTCAGGTAAAAGAATTCCAATATATCGATCGGCAATTCCCTTTTTATGATTTCGATGTCGCGTGCGATCGACTCGGGCGTGTCAGTGGGAAAACCAAGGATATAACCCGCATAGGTCATCACCTTGGCCTTTTTCCAGGCCTGAAGCATCTCGCGGTATTCCCAAATCTTGTTCTGACGTTTTTTGGTCCCCATCAGCGATTCGGGATTGATGTTCTCGAGCCCGATAAACACGGCGGTGCAGCCGGCGCGCGCTGCTTTCTCGATGAAGGAGGGAATCCGATGGCAGAGCGTGTCGACCTGCAACAGGAGCCGAATGTTAAAGCCGTGGCGCTCACGCAGCTCAATCAGGCGATCTAGAATTATTTCCCAGTTCTTGTTGCGAGCGAAATTGTCGTCCGTCACGAAGAAGCGCGTGATGCCCTGCTCTGCGTTCGTGCGCACGATCGCCTCGATATCGTCGGGCGTGCGATAGCGCGATTTGCGGCCCTGCACATTGATTATCGTGCAGAAGCTGCATTGAAACGGGCAACCGCGGCCGGCATCGAAACTGCTGTAGTGCCCGGCGATGCGGGTCACCGCCGAGCGAGGCAGGATCGGCAGCGTTGCCGCCGTCATCTCCGGCAGGTCGTTGAGATAGTTATAGATTGATTTTGGACGGCCTGCGTCGACGTCGCGAATGAGCTCGCCGATACGGCCCTCGCCCTCGCCGGCGAAAAGTATAACGCCCATGTCGAGCGCGCTTTTCAGATCATTTGGCAACTCAGGCAGCATGGAAAGACAGCCGCTGATGTGGAAGCCGCCGATCACAACTGGAAGGCCGGCTGCCCGAAACGTTCGGGCAAGATCGAGCGCACGGGGAAATTGGTTAGACTGCACGCCCACAAGTCCAACCAACCCGGAGCCCACCTTCGCAATTTTTCGCGTCAGCGCTCCGGTGTCGATAACGGTGTTGCACTCGTCGTAGGCCTCGACCTCGATATCGACATCCGGCCCCAGCACATTCTCGCCGGCGCACTCCGCCACCAGCCCGTATAGGCTCGCCAGGCTGTTCGATGGGACCAGAGATCGCCACCATTGTATGACGTAACCGTCGGCGTCGTAGTGTGACGGCTTAACCAAAATAACCTTGAAGATGCGTCGAGACATGCAGTGACATCCATCGACGGAACGCCGCCGTGTGACGGCGTCGCATTTTCACGTGTGTCGTTTAGCTAAACTGCGCGCTTTCCGGTCTCAATGCAACCTGCCGCGCAGTGCCTGCCGAGAGCCCATGACATTGCGATGGATGTCGGTCCGGGACATTGTTCGCGCTCGCCGCAGCGGTTGGCTGCCAGTTCTTGTGAGCCCACGGTCTAGCGAAAGTTCGTCGTCGTTTCGCTGGCGCCGCTGTCCCCGTTGGCCGGGAATTCGAACACCTTGCGCAACAAGCCCGGCGCCAGTGCCGAAATCGGATTGATGCGCAACACCGGATTGCCCGGTTTGCCGACCACCTCGTAGGTGACGCCGAACAGGCCTTCCTTTTCGCCGCCCATGAACAACCCGACCAGCGGCAATTGTCCAAGTAAATTGTTGGGGCCGTAAAGCGGAACCAGCGTGCCGCGCAAGTGGACGTCGTCATGGCCGTAATCGACTATGCCGTCGATGGTGCCGCCGAGCAGCGGACCGCGCACGACGCCGTCGCGCAAACCGACCCTGTCGGGCATGCGGTTGAACTCGATCCGCATGTTGGAGAAGTCGATGGAGTTGCGGCGGGCCTGCGTGCCGTTGTTGACCGCGCGCTCAAGTTGCGATTCGTCGTGCACCGCAAAATTGCGGACGGTGAGCGTGCCTTGCTGCGTCGGATTCTCCGCCGACGGCGCTTCCATCACGATCGATGTCTGCCCGCCGGTCATGCGTGAATAAATGTCCGTGAAGCGATAAAAGGCACCGGCGTCGCTGCTCTCCAGGCGAATGAGCTGGCGACCGCCGGAGCGGCCGCGCAGATCGCCGGTGAGGGTCGCGTCGTGCCCGATCTTGGCGTTGAGGCCGAAACTGCGCACCTCGCCAGCACGGCGCGACATTTTGAGATCGACGCTGCGCAATGCCTCGCCGTTGAAGCCGACGACGGCGCCGACTTTCAAATCAGCATCGAAGTCGATCGAACGGTGTTTCGCATTGGAATTGGACTTTGTGGCGCCGGCCGCGCTTTTTACGAAGCCGCGCCCGTCATAGACTTCGCCGCGCATGACGACCCGGAGCGCGCCCTCGCCGCCGCGCTCGACTTTCAGGTTGGCGCGATCTCCGTCGGAGAAGCCGTAATTTGGGAAGTTCGCCGATTGCACCTCGCCGGTACTGTCAAGGTCGATCGCGCCCTTAACGTTGACGCCGCCGCCGTCGATGACCAGATCCTCGATACGGATCGATTGCGGCTTGGTCAAAAGCGTAAAGGTCGCGCGTGCCGGCTTGCCGGACGGCTTCGACCATCCAGGCAACAGCCCTTCGATCGTGGTCGGCGTAAGATCGGCCTCGACGGCGAAATGGCCCTCGCGCTCGGACGTCATGGCGAGGCGGCCGGCAATCCGCAGCGGAATTGACCCGGATACCGCGTCACCCACATCGAATCCGAGCGTGTTCCGCGCCGCCTCGTCGAGCGTACCCTGCAAGCGGACTTCGGCGTCCGCATCGCCGCGGGTCTTCCGGTATTCAAGGTTTACAGGCGCGCCGGCAATCTTGACGTCGCCCTTGAGCTGGAAGCCTTGCGGAGTCGCGTTCGCCCGCAGCACGCTCGCTTCGACTTTTTGCCCCATGATCATACGGTCCGCGGAAAAGTTCGTCGCCTCGACGGCGATCGAATAATTCGTCGAACCGGGCGGCAAATCGGCCTTGAGCGGCATTCCAAGCGTCACCTGCGCGCTCAGATTTCCATGCATCGCCGACGGCTCGAACGGCAATTCCGACACGTCGCGCAGACGATCCATGTGCAGAAGCTCGGCGGCGGCCGGCACCGGTCCTTCCATCTTGAAACGCACCCGCGCAGGCGGCGCACGCGGCGCCGTATCCGGCACCTCGAATACACCCGATGACACGGTGAGTTTGCGTCCCGCCGGCGTATCGGCGGTGGCCTTGCCCAGCGAAACCATGGCGTCGCGACCAACAATGTGCACGGTGAGGTCGGCGTCGCGCAGCGTCGGCAGGCCATCCACCGGCTTGACCACGCAGTTCGTCGCTAACGCGTCGATCGACAGCCCGTCGTCGGGAAGCGGCGGCCCGGTGTCCTTGAGCGTATCGAGCGGTGCATTCACCGCGATCACAATGTGCTCAAGCGTGCCGCTCATCAGATGTTCGTCGATCCAAGAGCGCACCTTCGGGTTGACAAAAACCGGCCAAATCCGCTTCAGCGAATCGACCGACATTCGCGTCCCGGCGAGGCCTGCGGTCAGACGAGGATTGCCCCCGGCAAAGTCCATCGTGCCGGACATCGCGATGCCAACTCCGGTATTCCCGATATCGCCCTCGTCGACGACGAGGCGCTGCTTCGCCACGTCGTAGCGGCCGCTGACCGCAATGCGATTGAGAACCAGCGGATCGCTGGTCGCAGCGGCCGAGTTCAGCACGACGGTGCCGCCGCCGATCTTGAACTGCCAGGTGCCGCCGGCTTCCTGCGGCGCCTCGATTTGGCCCAAGAGCGTGATGCGGTTGCCGCCGGAAAGAATTTGGAACGGCAGCGACAGGATCCGATTCTCGGCGTCCCAATTCAGCTTGAACTCAGCGTGCTCGATGGTGACCAGACCTTCATCGTCATCTACGTCGCCGAACGAGCCGGCATCGGCGACGATGCGGCCAGTGAAGTTTTGCGGCAGTCCGTCCGGGCCAATCTCTCCGCTGATGCTCGCCGACACGGGGAAGTCGATGCGGGTATGTCCGTCGTCGAGGCGGGACGCCAAGAGAAGGTCGCTCGTGGAAACCCGGCGCGCTTCCATTTGAATCCTGCGGTATCCCTGACGGGTCGGGGTGACCGCGGCGGTCAGCGTCCAAGGCCGTTCTTTGTTGGCGGAGCCAACCGTCAATTGGACACCACCGCCGTGAAGCCGCGCGGCGCTCAGGCTGATGTCCTGGAACGTCCAATGTTTGCCGGTGCGCTGATCGTCGACCGTGAGATTGCCGCTTTTGAGGCCAAGCTCGTGCAGATCGTGGCCGTCCAGTCCGGTCTCACCGATCCCGTCGATCCAGGAAAGAATGGCCGCGAACACGTCGCGGGCACGGCGCGACGCCACCTGCGCGTCAGAAGGTATGGCAACAGGACTGCCGACAGCGCGCGGCGCGGCCGGCGACGCCGCCTGCGCCGTCGCCTCCCGCTTATCCTGCGCCGAACGCAGCAAAGCCGCGGCGGCCGTTACCGGCACCGCAGCGGTGGCGATCGGATGTTTGTCGG
Organism: uncultured Alphaproteobacteria bacterium; assembly: GCA_963829465.1. GTDB lineage: Bacteria > Pseudomonadota > Alphaproteobacteria > Rhizobiales > Xanthobacteraceae > BOG-931. The sequence continues at coordinate 213,540 of CAWHJE010000011.1, read as the reverse complement.
CGCCAGCAAAGATCGTGACGCCGCCATCTTGCTCGATGCGCACCGCCATTTCCGCGCCGACCAGATTGAGACTTTCGGCGCGCATGCGACCGCTCAACAGGCTCGTGCCGGAGACGTGCACCTCCGCTTTGGGCGCACTCGCCACGACCGTGCCATCGGCGTCACGCACGACGATATCGCGGATACGCACTGCGATGCCGCCGTTCTCGGTGCGCTCGATCTGGGTGCCGCCAACAACGACGTGGCGGTTGCTGCCGAAATTCTCCTCAATCGCCGACACGAGCCAAGGCGTCACTACGTCGACCTGGATCGGTCCACTGGCGAGCCGCACCCAAAGCGCGAGAAAACCGAGCAGTACGGCCGCGCCGACAAGGCCAATTCCAATACCCAAGCGGCGGAACGAGCGCGCGTAACGGGTGAGAAACTGCTGATAACGGAATAACTGTTGTCCGATGCTGGCGCGGCGGTTGCTGTCAAAGGCGGCAAGGCGCATCGGCCGGCGCAACGGAACCACCGACCTCCACCGCGGAAGCGCTGCGCGCTGCCTGTCCTGGTTCGCCATGCCCCTCGGGCGTCCCCTCGTCCGTGGTGCCTCGGAACGACCGGCCGCGACGGGCGGCACGGGGATTTCGAAAGTTTCCCAAACCTTCCGAACGTTCCCAAGTCCGCGCCACAAAGCCAGCGCCGCAAAACCTGAAGTCGGAACACAAGCAACGCTAACAAAGCGATGATTTTAGGGCGCTTTTATCCCCATCCTAGTCGACCGCGGCCCACTTTGCGGAACCGGTCGCCACTGCGCCAGCCCGAGAAGCCCCATTGACCGCGAACATCGACCTCGACTTCGCCAGCCCGTATTTTGGTAAGAATGCCGTGGCGAAAGCGTCGAAAGGAAGGCGCGAAAGGATGGCAAATGGCCCGTGATCTTGGTGCCGGCATGAAGGCGCCTGCGTTCACCCTGCCCCGTGACGGCGGCGGAAGCGTCTCGCTGGCCGACTTCGCGGGGCGCAAACTCGTGCTCTATTTTTATCCCCGGGCTGACACCCCCGGGTGCACGAAAGAGGCCATCGATTTTTCCCGCCTCAAGAGCGCTTTTGCCAAAGCCGAAGCGGAGGTTCTTGGCGTTTCCGCCGACCCGGTTCCGGCGCAGGACAAGTTCAAGGCCAAGCACAAGCTTTCGATCGCGCTGGCCTCGGATGAAAAGCACCGCATGCTCGAGGCCTATGGCGTGTGGCGGGAGAAGTCGATGTACGGGCGAAAGTTCATGGGCATCGCCCGCGCTACCTTCCTGATCGGCGTGGATCAGCGCATTGCCAGGATTTGGCCGAAGGTCTCGGTGGCGGGCCACGCCGAGGAAGTGCTCGCCGCCGCGCAATCGCTATGACGACTTGCTGCCGGGCCCAAGTTACCGAAGCGTTTACCGAAGTCGGCAAAATGCCCGCCGCAATTTTCTAAAAATTAACCATAGCCCGCTCAAATCCGCTCCCTGTGTGTGGCCGAGACAGGCCAAAGGTGGAGCGTCAATGTCGGGTTTGATTACGGCTCAGACGCAGCAGATTACGCGCAAAGCCGGCAAGCTGGGCGCGCGCGAGCGGAGTGGAAACCGCGCGGCGGCGGGCACGGGCTATACGATCGCTCATGCCGGCCGGCAGATCAGGCTCGGCCCGGTGGCGTTTTGGATTTTCGTCGGCACCGCCGTCATCATGGCCGGCTGGTCGGTGGCGACCGCGACCTACTTTGCCTTCCGGGACGACCTTCTCAAGGGGCTGATCGCCCGTCAGGCGGAGCAGCAATACGCATACGAAGACCGGATCGCCGAATTGCGCGCCCGCATCGAACGCACCACCAGCCGCCAGCTGCTCGACCAGGAACAATTCGAACAAAAACTCGACGATCTGACGCGCCGCCAGACGACGCTGGAATCGCACGCGGCCACGCTGGCCGGCGTCGCCGATCCGACGACGACAGGCTCACTCAGGTCAACCGGCAATGCCGCATCACCCGGCTCGCCGGCGGCACCGCAAGCGCGCGACCGGCGGTCGTCTCTCGAGGTCGCTCCGCCAGCGACCCGCAAGACCGGCAGGGATGGCGACATCGGCAGTAGGCTTTCTCGCATCGAGGGGTCGCTCGACCGCATCGAACGGCGCGAGGCAGCGGCGCTCGCGCAAATGCAGGAGCGCTACGACGGCAAAGCCCGCAAGCTGCGCAACGTGCTCGCCGATCTTGGGCTAAAGATAGACGCGCCCGCGCAGGCCGGGCGCGGCGGCCCATTCATTCCCATCAAGCTGCCGGGCGAAGGCAACGGTTTCGAGCGCGCACTGACACGGGTCAGTATTGCGCGGGCGCAAGCGGATCGGCTGAGCCGCACACTGGTCCGCGTGCCGTTGCGCAAACCGGTGACCGGCGAAATCGACCTGAGCTCCACTTTTGGCGCCCGGGTTGATCCATTTCTCCGCATCCCGGCGATGCACACCGGACTGGATTTCCGCGGCGACACCGGCGACCCGATCCACGCGACCGCCGCCGGCACGGTCGCCAATGCCGGCTGGAGCGGCGGCTACGGCAAGATGGTCGAGATCGACCACGGCAACGGCCTTTCAACCCGGTACGGCCACCTGTCGCAGATCGACGTCAAGGTTGGGGACGAAATTCGCATCGGTCAGGTCGTTGGCCGCATGGGCTCGACCGGGCGCTCGACCGGTCCGCACCTGCACTACGAGACCCGCATCGATGGCGAGGCGGTCGACCCGCAGAAGTTCCTTCATGCCGGCGCCAGGCTCTATGGCGGGAGCGAATAGCCCACGGTAAGCGGCGCATGGTCGGCTCGCTATCTCGGCCCGCAGCGCCTAACATTCGCCGTCCGCAAAGTTTGCAAATGGCGACGGCATGATCAGGGTCCATCATCTAAATAATTCCCGCAGTCAGCGCGTCCTTTGGCTGCTCGAGGAACTGGGCACGCCGTACGAAGTCGTGCGTTACGAGCGCAACAAGAAGACCATGCTGGCGCCCGGGGAATTGAAGCGGGTGCATCCCCTCGGCAAGTCACCGGTGATCGAAGACGACGGAAAAACCCTCGCCGAAACCGGATTGATCATCGAATATCTGGTCGAGCGCTACGGCCCGAACCTGATGCCGCCGCGCGATTCCGATCTGTACTGGCGATACAAATATTGGCTGCACTACGCCGAAGGCTCTCTGATGCCGCAGCTCCTTCTGAAGCTTGTGATCGACAGGCTCGGTCTTCTCGGGTTTCCGGCCAGACGCTTCGTCCAGTCACAGCTGAAGCTTCACCTCAATTATCTGGAGGCGGCATTGGGCGAGGCCCCCTGGTTCGTCGGCGAAGTTTTTTCCGCCGCCGACATCATGCTGAGTTTTCCGCTCGAGGCCGCGGCCGACCGCGCGGGGCTGGACGAGACACGCCCCAAACTCATGGATTTTCTCAAGCGCATTCATGCGCGGCCCGCCTACCGGCGCGCCTTGCAGCAGGGCGGCGCCTATAGATTTGCGGCATAGAGGCGAACCGGACGAAGCTCCGCCGCGCGCTGACGATCGGCCGGCCTTGACGCGGCGTTTTACGCCGAAAAGGCGCGACGCCCTACTCGACGTCTTCGACGTGCTTTACCTCGCCGCCAAACGCTTTCTGCGCCAGCGCGGCTTCCATGAATTGATCGATATCGCCGTCGAGGACGCCGCCGGAGTTTGAGGTGGATACCCCGGTGCGCAAGTCCTTCACCATCTGGTACGGCTGAAGCACGTAAGAGCGGATCTGATGGCCCCAGGCGATATCGGTCTTGGCGGCCTGGTCGGCCGCGGCTTGCTTTTCGCGCTTCTTCAACTCGGCTTCGTAAAGCTTGGCGCGCAGCATCTGCCAAGCCTGCGCGCGATTGCGGTGCTGCGAGCGGTCGTTCTGGCACACCACGACGATGTTGGTCGGCATATGCGTGAGGCGGACCGCCGACTCCGTCTTGTTGACGTGCTGGCCGCCGGCGCCGCCCGCCCGCATGGTGTCGACGCGCACGTCGGCTTCCTTGATGTCGATATTGATGCGGTCGTCGACCACCGGATAGACGGTGACGCTGGCGAACGAGGTATGCCGGCGGGCGTTCGAGTCGAACGGCGAGATGCGCACCAGACGATGCACGCCGTTTTCGGTCTTCAGCCAACCGTAGGCGTTGCGTCCCTTTACTTCTATCGTGGCCGACTTGATGCCGGCCTCTTCGCCGTCGGTCTCCTCGATATAATCGACCTTGAAGCCGTGCTGCTCCGCCCAGCGCACATACATGCGCAACAGCATATTGGCCCAATCCTGGCTCTCGGTGCCGCCGGCGCCGGCATGCACTTCGAGATAAGTATCGTTGGGGTCGGCTTCGCCGGAGAGAAGAGCCTCCAGCTCGCGCCGCGCGACTTCGACCTTGAGCCGGCGCAATGCGTCTTCCGCGTCGGCGATGACCGCCTTGTCGTTCTCGGCCTCGCCGAGCTCGATCATCGTGACCTGATCGCTGATCTCCTGCTCGATCCGGGCAATCGCGGTGAGCTGATCCTCGAGCGCTGTGCGCTCCTGCATCACGCGGCTGGCGCGTGGCGGATCGTTCCACAGATTGGGGTCTTCGGCTTGCTGGTTCAGCTCGGCAAGCCGCACACGCGCCTTGTCGACGTCAAAGATGCCTCCTCAGCAGCCCAACCGACTGCTTGATCTCGGCGACGATGTTTTCGATTTCCGCGCGCATGGTGATGATCCTGCCGTCGATTTAATGCTTGGCCGCGCCGCGCGCAACGCGCCGCGGAGATCCTGAAGTGGAGATCCTAATAAAGTCCGCCGGTGCCGGTGCGGACGGCGCGGTCGGCGTCCGGCGAAACCGAAACCGGTCCGCTGCTCACCGATTCAGTGCCGATGACCGAGTAGCTGTCGGGCGGCGCCGTGCCGGGCTTGAACGCCTCCAGAATGACCTTGGGGTCGCCCGGACCAGCGCGCATGCCGTTCTTGGCGTCAACGCGGATGAGCTTGATGCCGGGAGGCACGCGGAACGGAATTGGCGGCTTGTCGGCGAGCGTGACCTTTAGAAAATCGCGAACCACCGGCGCTGCGAGATGGCCGCCGGTCGCGAGCCGTCCGATGTGACGCGGCTTGTCGTAACCCATATAGACACCGCAGACGATGTCGGGCGAAAAACCGATGAACCAGACGTCCTTTTCGTCGTTGGTGGTGCCGGTCTTGCCGGCGATCGGCTTGCCCACATCGCGGACCACGGTCGCCGTGCCGCGCTGGACGACGCCTTCCATCATCGAGGTGATCTGGTAGGCGGTCATCGGATCGATGACCTGCTCGCGGCGATCGATCAGGGTCGGCTCGGCCTGTCCGGTCCATTTGTCGGCATCGCAGCCGACGCATTCGCGCTGGTCGTGCCGAAAGATCGTGTGTCCGTAGCGATCCTGGATGCGATCGATCAGCGTCGGCTTAACCCTCCGACCGCCATTGTCGAGCATGGAATAGGCAGTGACCATCCGCAACACCGTGGTTTCGCCGGCGCCAAGCGCGTAGGACAGATAGGGCGGCAGGTCGTCATAGACGCCGAAGCGCTTGGCATACTCCGCGATCAGCGGCATGCCGATATCTTGCGCGAGCCGCACCGTCATCACGTTGCGCGATTGTTCGAGGCCAAACCGCAGCGTCGAGGGACCGTAGAATTTGCCACCGTAATTTTCCGGCTTCCACACCCCGCTCCCACCCGATCCCGTATCGATCTCGATCGGCGCATCGAGCACGATGGTCGAGGGCGTATAACCGTTGTCGATAGCGGTGGCGTAAACCAACGGCTTGAACGAAGAACCCGGCTGCCGCAGTGCCTGGGTAGCGCGGTTGAACTGGCTCTGGTCGTAGGAGAAGCCGCCGACCATCGCCATGACACGCCCGGTGCGCGGCTCCATCACCACCATGGCGCCGGAAATCTCCGGCAGTTGGCGCAAGCGGAACTGCCCCTGCTCTTTCAGCGGCTCGACATAGACAACGTCTCCGGGCGAAAGCACTTGGCTGACGCGCTGAATTGGCTTTGCCGGGCCGGTTGGGTTTGCCGGCTTCGCCCATTTGACGCCATCGAGCGGGATGATTCCGATTTCACGTCCCTTGACCACGGCACCGCCCGGATCACGCGCCGGCTGCAAACCGACACGCGCCGACTGATCGTTCACCTCAAGCACAACCGCCAGCCGCCACGGATCGATGTCGGACAGCGATTTCTGATCGGCCAGCTTGACTCCCCAATCGCCGCTGATGTCGATCTTGCCGGTCGGCCCGCGCCAGCCCTGGGTCTCATCGAAATTGACCAGACCGTCGGTCATGGTCTTGCGCGCCAGGACCTGCATCTTGGGGTCGAGCGTGGTGCGCACCGAGAGTCCGCCCTCGTAGAGCTTCTTCTCCCCGTAATTTTCGAAAAGGTAGCGCCGCACCTCTTCGGCGAAATATTCGGCCGCGAAGGTGTGGGCGCCGGTCGGCCGCACCGCAACGTTGAGCGGTTCCTTCCGGGCTTTATCCCCGGCTTCCGCGGTGATGTAGCCATCCTCGACCATGCGTTCGAGCACGTAGTTGCGCCGTGTGATCGCTTCGTCCCTGTGGCGGAACGGATTGTAGTTGTTCGGTCCCTTGGGCAAAGCGGCCAGATAGGCGGCCTCCGCAATGGTCAGTTCATGCACCGACTTGTCGAAATAGAGGAGCGACGCCGCCGCGATGCCGTAGGCGCCGAGCCCGAGATAGATCTGATTGAGATAGAGTTCGAGGATCCTGTCCTTCGAATAGGCGCGCTCGATGCGCAGCGCGAGCAGCGCTTCCTTGATCTTGCGGGTGACCGAAAGTTCGTTGGTCAGGAGGAAGTTTTTCGCCACCTGCTGCGTAATGGTCGAAGCGCCCTGCGGCCGGCGGCTGCCGCCATAGTTCTGAATATAGACCAGCGCTGCGCGGCCGATGCCGGAGATGTCAACTCCCGGGTGGCTGTAGAAGCTCTTATCCTCGGCGGCGATAAAAGCGTTGGTAACAAGCTTCGGTATGGCCTGGATCGGCAGATAGAGGCGGCGCTCATTGGCATATTCCGCCACCAGCGACCCGTCGGCCGCCTGCACCCGCGTCATCACCGGCGGTTCATAATTCTGCAGCTGAGAGTAGTCCGGCAAGTCCTTGGAATAATGCCACAATAGGCCCGCGGCCGTGGCAATGCCGGCAAGAAATACGATCGTCCCCGCCGCGAACAAGAAGCCGAGAAACCGCAGCAAGATTCTCATAGCAAACGCCCTGCCCCAGCGAAGCTTGCGGCCGATCGGTGCGCGCCCTGCCCCAGCCCAGACACCAAGTGTCCCACCGTCGGCCTCAACCGCCCGAAAATCACCCCATTGCGCATCGTGTGTCGTCGCTCCGTTTTTTGTTCAAACTGAGGCCGTTAGGCTCAGTCCGTACCGGCTCGGACGCCCTCCCCATGCGCCGTGAAATAGCCGTCGATCGCCTGCGCGATCGAATCTGCCGTCCGGTTGCGCCAGCTATCCGACAACAGAAGTTGCAGATCCTGTCGATTGGAGACGTAACCGAGTTCGACCAGCACCGACGGGACGTCTGGCGCCCGCAAAACCCGGAAGCCGGCGGATTTCAGGGGAGCTTTATGTAGCCGCGCGACACCCTTCATCTCGCCGACCAGCTTATGTGCGAATTGCACCGAAAAGCTCTTGGTTTCACGCTCGGCAAGATCGATCAGAATGCCGGCGACGTCGTCCGGCTCGCTTTTGAGATCGACGCCGGCGATGACGTCGGCCCGGTTCTCCTTTTCGGCAAGTTTCGCCGCCTCGGAATCAGTCGCGGTTTCAGACAACGTGTAGACGCTCGCGCCCTGGGCAACTCCCTCGCCGTGCGGCAACGAGTCGGCGTGAATGGACACGAACAGCGCCGCGCCGGCATCGCGCGCGATGCGGACGCGGTCGGCAAGCGGTATGAAGGTATCGTCGGTACGCGTCATGAGCACGCGATATTTGCCGGTCTTTTCAACGCGATCGCGCACGCGCTGAGCGAAATTCAGCACGATATCCTTCTCTTCTTCTCCACTGGGGCCCTTGGTGCCGGTGTCGATGCCGCCATGACCGGGATCGAGCACGACAAGCGGTCGCGGATCGCTGCTCTTTGCGTTCGGCCCGTCTACACGCGGCAGATCGGCGCGGACCGACTTGCTGTCGAGAGCAACCTTGCGCAAGAAGCTTTCGCGATCGGTCGGCTGGAGATCGAGGACCATGCGCGCGGGCGCGCCGTCAGCCGCATCGACGACAAAGGCCTTCTCGATGCGCGCAGGCTTGGCAAGGTCGAAGACCACGCGGGAGCCGCCTTGCATCACGAGCCCGAAACGGAAGGCCTTGATCAAGCCGCGCCCGCTTTCGCCGGCCTTTGGCGACAGCTGAAAGGCCACCTGCGGAATATCGATCACGACCCGATAGGGATCGGCGAGCGTGAATGCATGAAGATCGATCTTGCGGCTGAAATCCATGACGAACCGCGTCTGCGATTCGTCGCCGCCCAGCCGCGCATCGGTCGCAACCGGAAGCGAATCGGCCGGGGGGCTCGAGGGGGGCGTTGGGCGCTCCGCTGCAGACGCAGCCGCCACCAAGAGCAGGCCGAGGAGAGCCCAGCTCGCCGTCCGGACGGCCATCGGTTCAAACCTCCGCGCCCCGCCTTACTTCATTAGGCAGGCGTGGTTAATCGTAACTTAAATACCCATCTATCACACGCGTGGCCGAGGGTACGGAGTACCGGAAAACACATTACCGAGGGCAATTCCGACAGGCGGCTTGCCAATTCCGTATCTACGGCCGTAAGAAGAGAGTGCTGACGGTCAAATGTTCCGGTTGTGTCCCGTCAGGGCATCCGGCAGTCCGCCGCGAAGGCTTCCGAACCGATTAGTGGGAGCGCAGGCGGACGTAGCTTTCGATCCATTCGGGCGCGTTCGCGCGCCGACGATACGGACGAATAAGCGAGCCCGATGCCCTAAAGGAGCAGGGCGGCTGGAACTTACCGTGCGACGTGCGTGCCGGCGGCGATGTTCGTTGCCCAAGCGGTGTCGCTGCTACCGTAGCACCCGAGTAATCGCGGCGGCGCATGCGCTGCCGTTCACCACGGTTTGGAGTTCATGTTCGAGGCGCAACAGGTTCGATCGGATCGGTACGGCGGCGTTTATGCGACGCGCGCCGGCCGGCGGGCCGCTATCCGTTTGCCGCACTCGAGGTCCCTGATCCGTTACCTTCACCGACAAACGGGCATGCCGTCCTCCGTCGCCGCATCGGCGCGGAGCGCGCGGCACGCCTGCTTTACGAGATTTTCAAATGGCCAACAAAATGCTCATCGACGCGACCCATCCGGAGGAAACACGGGTGGTCGTTTTGCGCGGCAATCGCGTCGAGGAATTCGATTTCGAGTCCGCGCAGCGTAAGCAACTAAGAGGCAATATCTATCTGGCGAAAGTGACGCGCGTTGAGCCGTCACTGCAGGCCGCGTTCGTCGACTACGGCGGTAATCGCCACGGCTTTCTCGCCTTCAGCGAAATTCATCCGGACTATTATCAAATACCGGTCGCCGATCGGCAGGCGCTGATCGACGAAGACGGCCGCGCCCAGCGCGCCGCCGACGACGAGGACGATCGGCGCTCGCGGCGGCATCGCGGCCGCGGCAGACCGGTTGCCGCACGGCGCGACGACGAGGCCGTGCACGGCGAACCGGCGGAGACTTCGGCGGGCGATACGATCGCCGCCGACGAATTGGTCGCCACCCACGAATTGGACGAGACTGAATCGCACGGCGAAGCGCCGATCATCGAGGCGGCAGGTGATGTCGCCGAGACGGCGGCATCCTTTGAACCGCCCGCTGCGCTGGAGCCCCCGGAAGCGACGACGGCTGAACCTTCTGCGCATTCGCCGGAAGTCCCTCCGCCTGACGAAAATTACTCCGACACACCGCTTTCACCCGCGGACGAAGTGGCAGGTGAAGTCGCGCACGAACCGGCTCACGACGAGTCCGCGCCGGCCGAAGCCAATGAAGCTGAGCACGCCGCCGAAGAAGCCAATGGCGGCGAAGCCGGGCCCGCGGCCGCCGAGGAACAAAATGGCGGCGGCGAAACTGCCGAACGCAGAGACGACGCCGAGAACGGCGAAGACGAAGAAGCCGCGGAAGAAATCGTGGAGTCAGTAGGCGGCGCTGACGCGCTCGAGGAGGTACCCGATCGCGCGCCGCGCTACCGCCGCCAGTACAAAATCCAGGAAGTGATCAAGCGCCGGCAGGTCATGCTGGTGCAGGTGGTCAAGGAGGAACGCGGCTCAAAGGGCGCGGCACTCACCACTTACCTGTCGCTCGCCGGCCGCTACTCGGTTCTCATGCCCAACACCGCGCGCGGTGGCGGCATCAGCCGCAAAATCACCAGCGGCGAAGACCGCTCGCGGCTCAAGGAGATCGCACAGGAGCTCGAGGTTCCGGAAGGAATGGGTGTGATCGTGCGCACCGCCGGCGCCAGCCGTACCAAGACCGAGATCAAGCGCGATTTCGAATATCTGCTGCGGCTGTGGGAGACCGTGCGCGACCTGACACTGAAATCGACCGCGCCGAAGCTCGTCTACGAGGAAGGCTCGCTGGTCAAGCGCTCGATACGCGACCTCTACAGCAAGGAAATCGACGAAGTCGTCGTCGCGGGAAGCGACGCCTATCACGAAGCCAAGGATTTCATGCGCATGCTCATGCCGAGCCATGCGAAGAACGTGAAGCTCTACGGCGATACGCAACCGCTGTTGTCGCGCTACGGCGTGGAAAGCCAGCTTGACGGCATGTTTTCGCCGGTCGTGCAGTTGCGCTCGGGCGGATACATCGTCCTCAATCAGGCGGAAGCGCTGGTCGCGATCGACGTCAATTCCGGCCGCGCCACACGCGAGCATCATATCGAGGACACCGCGCTCAAGACCAATCTCGAAGCGGCGGACGAAATCGCCCGCCAGTTGCGGCTGCGCGATCTCGCCGGGCTGATCGTCATCGACTTCATCGATATGGACGAGAAGCGCAACGACCGCTCGGTCGAACGGCGGCTGAAGGAGTGCCTCAAGCAGGATCGCGCCCGCATCCAGGTCGGCCGTATCTCGCATTTCGGTCTGTTGGAGATGTCGCGCCAGCGCATCCGCACCAGCGTGCTCGAAAGCTCAACCGAAAAATGCCCCTATTGCGGCGGCAGCGGTCACGTCCGCGCCGTGTCGTCACTGGCCCTCCAGGTGCTGCGAGCGCTCGAAGATCAGTTGATGAAAGGCGCGACGCACAATCTCATCGCGCGCACACGGCCCGATGTTGCGCTCTACGTGCTCAATCAAAAGCGCGCCCATTTGCGCGCTCTGGAAGAGCGATTTGTCATCACCATCACGGTCAATGCCGACGAGAGCCTGCAAGCGCCGTTGGCTTTCGCGATCGATCGCGGCGACCAGGTGCACACGCTCGAAGCGGCAAAGGCGCTGGCTGAGCGGGCGGGCGCGACTGTCGCGCCGCTCGAAGAAGAGGACGACCTCGAAGAATCCGTGGTGGAGGAAATCGACGAGGCCGAAACGCTGGCGGAAGCAGGCGCCGAGCAAGGCGACGTCCAAGGAGAAAGCGAAGGCGGAGGCCGCCGGCGTCGCCGCCGCCGTCGCCGCGGCCGCAACGGCGGCGAAGCGCCTGCGCAAGCGCACCGGCATGAAGGCAACGAGGAACGTGCTGGTGAAACAGCACCGGAAGCGAGCGGCGAAGGTGCCGACGATGACGAGGCCGAAGCAGGCGAAGCCGCCGAAGCCGCCGGCAATGGCAGCGCAGAACAGCAGCGCGACGGGGAACGGCGGCGGCGCCGCCGGGGCCGTCGTGGCGGCCGGCGCAATCGGATGGAGCGCGAGCGCGATGGCATGCCGGTGTCGCAGGACCATGAAACGCAGGACCGTGAATTGCCCGACCGCGAAATTCACGAACCCCAGCATATTGGCGCAACCACCGCGGAGTTGACGGAACCGTTGTCGACCGAACCGGATCTCCAGGTGGCGGTTGCCGATCTTGATGCCGGCCCGCCGCCGCAGCGCGTCCAAACGGAGTTGGCAACAATAGAGACGCCGCAGCAATCCGCTCAACCGGAACCGCGGCGGCGGCGCTCCACGGTGCGCGAGCCGGCGCCGGCGGCAACCGGCGGCGAGGTTTCAACGCCCGCTCCAGTACAGTCCTCGTCGCCCGCCCCGCAGCCGGTTGTCACCGAGGGCGGCGACGGCGAAAGCGCCGAGCGGCCGCGGCGCAGCGGCTGGTGGTCACGCCGCTTCGCCGGCGGTTGACGAACCGGCCGTTCCGGTCTGGTGAAGCATGATGTTTCCGGAAAGCCCGATCCTACTTTTCCGGATCACGCTTCGTTGGCGGAGCGTGATCTTTTCGGAAAACCGGTTTCCACCCCGGATCAAGTCCGGGGCAGGCTTTTTCCGGATCGCGCTCTCATGAAAAGCGGGTGGCTCGACCGTGATGCCGAGGCAATGGTCGCGCAGGGCGCCAAGACCGGCGTCGCGCGCGATCTGGCGCTGTGCATCTACACAACGCGGCTTCTCGGGCGCGATCCCAGGCTGGTGCTGCATGGCGGCGGCAATACCTCGGTCAAAACCACCGCGCGCGACTTCATGGGCGACGAGGTCGAGGTTTTGCGCGTCAAAGCTTCAGGCGCCGATATGGCGGCGATCGAACCGCAAGACCTGCCGGCAGTGCGGCTCGGCCCTTTACGCGGCTTGCGCGCAGCCAAAACAATTGCCGACGAGCAACTTGTAGCGATCGAGCGCGCCAACCTTATTGAGCCGGCGGCGCCAAATCCTTCCGTCGAGATCATGCTGCATGCGTTCCTGCCGCACAAATTCGTCGACCATACCCACGCCACCGCCGTGCTGGGCGTAATCGACCAGCCGAACGGCGAAGAGCGATGCGCGGAAGTTTTCGGCGGACGGCTCGCTTTCGTACCCTACCTCATGCCGGGCTTCGGCCTTGCCCGGAAGGCCATCGAAGTTTTCGAGCGCGCCAGACCAAGCGACGGGCTCATCCTCAGCAAGCACGGCATCGTCACCTTCGGCGAGAGCGCGCGCGAAGCCTACGAGCGCATGATCGAGATGGTGTCGCTCGCAGAGGAGTTTATCGAGCGCAACAGCAAGCCTGTCGTGCTTGCCAGTCTTGGCCGCAAGATCGCGCCGCTTTCGGCGGTCGCCCCGATCGTGCGTGGTGCCTGCAGCTTGAAGGACGAAAACACGGAGGGCGCCTGGCGCCGACTGGTTGTCGACTTTCGCACAGGCGACGCCGTGCTCAATTTTTGTGAGAGCACCAATTTGGCTCGCGTCAGTCACGCCGGCGTGGTGACGCCGGACCACACTATTCGCACCAAAAACTGGCCTCTGGTGTTGCCGCATGCCGAGGAAGGCAAGCTGGACGAATTCGCCGGGGCCGCGCGAGAAGCCGCCGGCCAATTTGCGGAGCGTTATCGCGATTATTTCGCACGGCATAACAAACGCGCCGGCGGCAACAAGCAGGAACTCGATCCCCTGCCCCGCGTCGTCTTGGTGCCCGGGCTCGGCCTGTTCGGCCTCGGCCGCACCAAACAGGATGCGATCATCGCCGCCGACATCGCGACCGAATGGATGACCGTCGTCGGCGCCGCGGAAAACATCGGTACTTTCGAGTTGATCACCGAGGCCGAAATGTTCGATTGCGAATATTGGCCGCTGGAACAGGCCAAGCTCGGCGTCCGCAGGGACCCGCCGCTCGCCGGCCAGATCGCCGCCATCACCGGCGCGGCGGGAGCAATCGGCGCGGCGACCGCCAAGGCCTTTGCCGCGGCCGGGGCGGAAGTCGCGCTGCTTGACGTGAACCTTGCCGCCGCCACCGCGTGGGCCGCAGCCATCGGTCCGACGGCGCTGGCGGTGAAATGCGACGTGACCGACGCCGTGTCCGTGAATGCCGCATTCGACCGCGTGGCGGCGCAATTCGGCGGCGTCGACATCGTCGTCTCCAATGCCGGGGCGGCGTGGCAGGGCCGCATCGGTGAAGTCGACGAAGGGATTTTACGCAAAAGCTTCGAGCTGAATTTTTACGGCCATCAGCGCGTGGCGCAGGCCGCCGTCAAAATCATGCTCGCGCAACGGACCGGCGGCTGCCTACTGTTCAATGTCTCGAAGCAGGCGGTCAATCCCGGGCCCAATTTCGGCCCGTATGGAATCCCGAAGGCGGCGTTGCTGGCGCTGATGCGCCAATACGCGCTCGATTACGGCGCGGATGGCATCCGCGCCAACGCGGTCAATGCCGACCGCATCCGCTCCGGCTTGCTGACCGGGAAGATGATCGCCTCGCGCGCCAAGGCTCGCGGCTTGAGCGAGCAGAACTACATGAGCGGCAATCTGCTTGGCCGCGAGGTGACCGCGGATGACGTGGCGCAGGCCTTCTTGCATCAGGCGCTCGCGCTGAAGACCACCGCCGACGTCACGACGGTCGATGGCGGCAACATCGCCGCAGCGATGCGGTGAGAACATCGGCCTGCGGAAATTGCGCGGCTTCACTCGGCGGCGGCTAACCGAACCGGCTGCCGGCGGCCCGTGGCGCAATAAGTCTCGATCCAGTCGGTACGGCGTCCGTCTTTCGTCCACAATATCGGGAAGAAACTCTCATCGAGCGAGGGATCGCCCGTGCGCTGATAGCGCCGGTAGATATAGCCGCCGTGGCGATCGGAAAACTGCGCATCAACCGGAACCATATGGATGCCGATCGAACGGCGCATCACGTCGCCCGTCACGTTCGGCCCGGAACCGTGCCAGATCTCGCCGGCATGAAACACGCAGGAGCCCGCCGGTACGTCGATAAAAATCGGTTCCGGATTGGCAACACCTGCTTCGCGGGCTGCGCGTTTCATCAAGCCGCGGTAATCATCCGGCGCGTGGAATCCCTCCGGGATCGGCGTCAGGGGCCAGAGATGCGATCCCGGAACGTATTCAAGCGTCCCGGCATCGGTGGCGGTTTGATCGAGCGTGACCCAGCAGGTGACTGTCTGCGGCGGATTGAGAAAATCCATGAATGACGAATCCTGGTGAAACGTCACGGCCTTGGTCTGCGGCGGCTTCCACCAGATCGTGTCCTGTCCGAGCCGCACGCCCGGCCAGCCCGAAAGCAAGCCCGCCGCGCGGCCGATATCCTCGGCAAGCGCAAGCTTCGCGACACTGAGGTCGGATTTCCAGGCATTGGCCATGTGGCGCGTGACATCGGGCAGGCTCATGCCCTCGCGCCAGTACCATTCGTCCGGGTAGATGCCGGTGTCGAATTTGCCCGCAAACAGCTTGGGGAAGCTGTCGCGCAAGGCGGCGATCTGCTGCTCGTTCAGAAAGCTTTCGACGATGAGAAAGCCGTCGCGCTGAAAACGTGCCCTGGCACTGTCGTCCAACTCGCCCAGACGCGGCATCCGGTAGGTCATGGAGAAATCCACCCGTGCACTGGCTTTATCGGGGTTGAAGTCTCGGGAATTTACGGGTCTTATTGATCCCGATAAATCGAATGATTTCCGGGTCACGGGCGGAATGATCGAGCTTGACCGAATTGACTACGGCATTCTTGCCGAATTGCAGAAGAATGTTCGCCTTGCCAACAAGGAGCTTGCGGCGGCGGTCGGTATCGCCCCGTCGACCTGCCATGAACGCGTGAAGCGGTTGTGGGAGTTGGGCGTGCTGGTCGGCGCACATGCCGAGGTCGACGCGCGCGCCTTCGGCGTCGGCCTTGAAGCCCTGCTTTTCATTGAACTGTCGAAACATAAGCGCGCCAACGTCGACAGTTTCATGTCTGAAGTCGTCGACATCCCCGAAGTACGCACAGCGTTTCTCATCACGGGGCGGCACGATCTTGTCGTGCACGTGGTCGCGCGGGACACGGTCCACCTGAAGGATCTGGTGCTTGACCGTTTCACCAACCGGCCGGGAGTGACCCGGATTGAAACGTCGATAATTTATGAAAGAAAAAAGCGGGCGGAACTTAGAAATCTCAAGTGAGCACCTGCGATCACCCTAGGAGCTTGGATAAGCAACGCGCTCGCTCACATGCCGGATTCGATCGGCTTTTCGACAGCGCCGCCGCTTTCGGCCCAGTCCTTGAACGCGCCCATGTTGAAGACCTGTTCGTAGCCAAAGTCCTTGAGGACTTTGCCGCTGAGGGCCGAGCGGCCGCCCGAGGCACAATAGACGATGACGGTCTTGTCTTTGGCGAAGTTCTTATCGTGGTAAGGCGACTCCGGATCGGCGCGGAATTCCAGCATGCCGCGCGAAACGTGAACGGCGCCGGCAACCTTGCCGCTTTTTTCCACCTCCGGCGCGTCGCGCACGTCGACCACGAGCGTATTGCCTTTCGCCATAAGCTCGCGCGCTTGCGCCGGCGCAATCCGCGGCACGGCGGCATTCGCCGCTTCCAGCATTTGTTTGACGCTTGTCGGCATGTTGTCCTCCCGGTCTGAGCATTCGCACGACATTCGGCGATGCTACTATTAACACCGCCCCGTGCTCAATCGCTCGACAGGATCACGTTCTTGACGATCGGGTAAACCTGGTTCTCCCAGCGTTTGCCGCTGAACACGCCGTAATGCCCGACACCCGCCTGCAAGTGATGGCGCTTGCGATACGGCCGCAGTTTCTTGCAAAGGTCGTGCGCAGCGACCGTCTGGCCGACCGCACAAATGTCGTCGCGCTCGCCCTCGACCGTCAGCAGCATGGTGCGGCGGATCGCGCTCGGGTCGACGGCCTCGCCGTGCCACTTGAGCTTGCCGAGCGGCAGAGCATATTCCTGAAAGATGTAGCGCACCGTTTCGAGATAGAACTCGGCGGTAAGATCGAGCACGGCGAAATACTCGTCGTAGAAGGCTTTGGTGGACGCCGCCTTTTCGAGGTCGCCGTTGGCGAGATTCTCGTAGAGTTCCTTGTGCGCCTTCACATGACGCTCGATGTTCATGGACATGAACGCGGCCAATTGAACAAAACCCGGATAGACGCGGCGAAACGCCCCCGGATAGCGGACCGGAACCGAGGCGGTCAGGGCGCGCTCGAACCAGGCGATATTGCGTTTGTTGGCCAGCTCGTTGACCTTGGTCGGGTTGACGCGGGTGTCGATCGGCCCGGCCATCAGCGTCATCGAGCGCGGTTGCGCCGGATTGCCGGTCTGCGCCATGACCGCGACCGCCGAGAGTACCGCGACGCAGGGCTGGCAAACCGCCAGCACATGCGCGCCCTGCCCCATCGCTTCGATGAACTGGATGAGATGATCGACATATTGGTCGACGCCGAACCGGCCCGCGGTCAACGGCACGTCACGCGCGTTGTGCCAGTCGGTAATGAAAACGTCATGCTCGGGCAGCATGGTGCGCACCGTCGCGCGCAACAGCGTGGCGAAATGGCCCGACAACGGCGCCACCAGGAGAACGCGCGGCTGCGCCGCGGCGATTTCCTTCTTGAAATGCAGGAGGGTGCCAAACGCGGTACGTACCGCGGCCTCTTCATGCACCGCAACCTCGCGGTTACCGACTTGGACTGAAGTGATGCCAAAGGACGGCCGCGTGTGCGTAAGACCGGCGCGCGAGATCAATTCGTAAGCAGCGGTGAGATTGCGCAGGACATTGCTCTCTCCGACGGGCGGTTGGCGGCCACCGGCAGCGATCGCCATCGTCGCCGACGCCCGGACCGGAGCCATCATGTCGGATTGGGTCTGATAGGTAAGATACAGCATCCGTTGTCCACGGGCGCCGAAGTCCGTCTGGCGACAGACCCCCTCGACCCCCAACGCCGGAAAGGCTAAAGCATTTTTTTTTGCGCTGCGACAAGATTGTGAACATCCTGCATAGCGGGACCAAGGCGCAGGCCGCTCGTCCAGGCGGATCGTTACATAAACCTCTGATTTATCTTCAATACTTGAACGAGATCAGAAGAAAATGCCCAAGGCTGTCCTCACCATCGCCAGCAAGAATTATGGCTCATGGTCGCTGCGCGGTTGGTTGCTGTGCAAAATGGCCGGCCTCGACTTCGAGGAAAAGCACGTCGGCACCGACGATCCTTCCACCCGCGCCGAGCTGCTCTTGCTGTCGCCGTCCTTCCTCGTGCCCTGCCTGATCGACGATGGCCTCAAAGTGTGGGACACGCTCGCGATCGCCCAATACCTGCATGAGCAAAATCCCGAGGCGGGGCTGTTGCCAACCGACCGCGCGCAACGCGCGCATTGCCGTTCGATTTGCGGCGAAATGCATTCCGGCTTCGCCAATCTACGCTCCGCGCTGCCGATGAACGTCAAGGCTCACTTCCCCGGCTTCAAGTCATGGGCAGGCGCACGTGGCGACATCGATCGCGTCACCGCGATCTGGCGCGAATGCTTCGAAAAATACGGCGGACCGTATTTATTCGGCGAAAAGCCGTGCTCGGCGGACGCAATGTATGCGCCGGTATGCACGCGTTTTCTCACCTACGACGTCGCCCTCGACCCAATCTCGGCGAAATACTGCAAAACCATCATGGCGTTGCCGCTGATGCAGGAGTGGATCGCCGCCGCCAAGACCGAGCCCGACGAACTCGAAGAGCTGGACGTCGAATTTTAGTCGGCGGACCGGGGCGGCCGTTTCAATCCCATTCCGGCTTGCCGGAAAAGGCCCAGTCGATCACCCGGCCGTCGTGGCGCGACAGCGCCGAGATCTCGGCCATTTCGTTTTCGCCGAGCGCAAAATCGAAAATCGCCGAATTCTCCTCCAGCCGCTGCACCTTGCTGGTGCGCGGTATGACGACGATGTTCTGCTGCACCAGAAAACGCAGACATGCTTGCGCAGCGGTCTTTTTGTGCACCGCGCCGATACGCCTGAGTACTTCGTCACTGCGCGCGTTGCCGCGCGCGATCGGGCTATAGGCGACGACGGCCATGCCGTGCCTGCGGCAGGCGGCAATCACCTTCGTCTGATCGAGATAGGGATGGCATTCGACCTGATCGCACACCAGCGGTTCGCTGCTGAGTTTCGTCGCCTGCTCGATGAGCGCCACGTTGAAATTCGACACTCCGATATTGCGTGCGAGGCCGTCACGCTTGACCATGCTCAGCGCGCCGAGCGTATCCGCAAGCGGAATGTGCGGATTCGGCCAGTGCAGAAGCAGAAGGTCGACCTCGCTCAGACGCAAACGCACCAGGCAATCGCGCGCGGCGCGCTCGAATTCGCGCGGGGCAAAATGCGCCGGCCAGATTTTCGTCGTGACGAAGATCTCGCTGCGCTTGACGCCGGACGCGTGCAAACCTTCGCCCACCTCTCGCTCGTTATCGTACATTTCCGCGGTATCGACGTGCCGGTAGCCAAGCCGCAAAGCCTGCTCGACGACCCGCGCGCAGGCCCGCCCGCGCAGCTCCCAAGTGCCGAGACCGAGGAGCGGAATCTTCGCCCCGTTGGCCTCGACGACCGGCACGCTTTCCTCGTGCATATCGGCCATTTGCGCGCTTTCAGCGGTGCGCGTTCACCGCCGCTTGCCGCCCAGCACCGCGAAAGCGGCATCAGGCGCCTGCTCTATAACCTTGAGCAGCGCCCGGGCGGGCCCGCGTGGCGAGCGTTTGCCCTGTTCCCAATTGCGCACCGTCTCGACCGGAACGCCGATTTGGGCGGCAAAGGCAATTTGCGTGAGGCCGGTCCGGCCGCGCACGTTGCGGGCATAGGCGGCATCGTCGAAACGGCCATTCGCGGAAGATCCGCCGCCGTTGGCGCGCGGAACCGGCTGACCGTCAGAGAAGGATATCGGCCGCTCGCCGCCGTCGGGCATAATCTCGACCAAGCGTCCGTCTGCTTTCAATCGCACCCGCAGCATGGGTCGCTCCAGCTTCCCCCGGCGCCCGGCAGCATAGCTGATTCGTCGTTGATTCAGTGAGTTAGTAAGCTGAAAGCTCGCGATGAAGGCGGCCATCGGCCGATATGCTTCTGGCCTATTGAGCCGTTGGCCCAGTCCGACGAGAAGCTTTCATAGGCCTGTGAAGAATTTGAGCAGCAATGCCCGTCGCATGGTTTCCCGGGCGGTGCAGGCTGCCTGCATTGGATAGGCCATCGTGCCGTGAATTTTGACGTAGTAGAATTCACAGGTTGTGTCGCGATAGGCAATCCAGGCTCGCTGCATGTCGCGGAACTTTGCGGCCTGCTCCTCGTCGAGATCCGCCATCAGGCTCTTGTAGTTTTCGTTGAGCAGATCGTCCCAGATCTTCCCCTCGATGCGGAAGCAGTCGGTGGTGCCGAAATTGGACGATCCTTCCGGGGTGTCGCCGCACGGCGTCGAAACGAGATTGAACAGACATTGCCGCTCGGCTTCATCCAGATTGGTTTCATACTTCTTCGCGCAATCGCGGATTGCTGCGACCTCCCGCGGCATTGGCTTGCGGCTTTGCGCCTCCCCTTTCAGCGGCACGACGGCGAATATGGCGGCCACCGCGATCGTCCGTGCGATCCGGGCTGACATTGACTAACCTCCCTGCGGCAACGACAAAAAGGCACTTTCGCCCGCGAGCCTGGGCCCTGCACCGGAGAACGCCATGACAAAACTCATACGCGGCGGCATTGTCGTCAACCTTGGCCGACGCATGGCGCGGCCGTTGCAGCATGACCCGCGCCGGACGGGTTTCTGAGAATGCAAAATCTTCAGATCGACCCGCAGCGGCTTTGGGACACGCTGATGGAGACGGCAAAGTTCGGCGCCACGCCGAAGGGCGGCATTTGCCGCCTGACCCTGAGCGACTCCGATCGCCAGGTGCGCGATTGGTTCAAAGCGCGGTGTGAGGCACTGGGCTGCACAGTTACGGTGGACGAGGTCGGCAATATATTTGCGCGGCGGCCGGGCAAGGACGCCACGCGCGCGCCGATTGCCATGGGCTCGCATCTCGACACCCAGCCGACCGGCGGCAAGTTCGACGGCGTGCTCGGGGTTCTCGGCGCGCTCGAAGCGATGCGGACGCTCCAGGAGACCGGCTACGAAACCAACGCTCCGATCGAGATCGTCAACTGGACAAATGAAGAAGGCTCGCGTTACGCGCCTGCCATGCTTGCCTCGGGTGTATTTGCCGGAGTCTTCACGCCGGAATTCGCCCATTCCCGAACCGACCGCGACGGCAAGGCCTTTGGCGAGGAACTGAAACGCATCGGCTACAGGGGTGCGGAAAAATCTGGCGCGCGAAAATTCGGCGCCATGTTCGAACTGCACATCGAACAAGGGCCGATCCTGGAAGACGAGGACCGCATGATCGGCGTTGTCCAGGGCGTTCAGGGCATGCGGTGGTATGAAGTCACCGTCACCGGCCAGGAGGCTCATACTGGCGCGACACCGATGCGGCTGCGCAAGAACGCGCTTCTCGGCGCCGCACGGATGATCGACCGCATCGACGCGATCGCGCTCGAGCACGCGCCGGACGCCGTCGGCGCCGTCGGCATGATCGAGAACAAACCGAACAGCCGCAACGTCGTCCCCGGCGAAGTGTTCTTTACCATCGACTTCCGGCATCCGGACGACAAGGTCCTTGACGTCATGGAGGCAAAGTTGCGGGCGTCGCTGGCCGCGATCCTGCAACCGCTGCAGCTTGGCTATCAGGAAGCGCGCATCTGGGATTCCCCGGCGGTGAAATTCGCTCCCGAGCTGATCGAATGCGTGCGCGTCGGCGTGGCAAAGGCCGGCTTTAAATCGCGCGACATTATTTCCGGCGCCGGCCATGACGCCGCCTACATCGCCCGCGTTGCGCCGACCACCATGATCTTTGTGCCCAGCCTCGGCGGTCTTTCGCACAACGAAGCGGAATCGACGAGCTTGGAGGAGTGCGCCGCCGGCGCGCAGGTTCTGCTCAACGCGGTGCTCGAATACGACCGAAGATTAGGGTGAGTGCTCGTCCATCCGCCCCCGCGACGCCGGTAAGGATAGAATTTGTCAGCGCGTCTTCTCGAAGATCTCGCGGCCGATCAGCATGCGGCGAATCTCGCTAGTGCCGGCGCCGATCTCGTAGAGTTTGGCATCGCGCAGCAGCCGCCCGGCGGGATAGTCGTTGATGTAACCGTTGCCGCCGAGGCACTGGATGGTTTCGAGCGCCATCCAGGTGGCGCGTTCGGCGGCGTACAGAATGGCTCCGGCAGCGTCCTCGCGCGTGGTTTCACCGCGATCGCACGCTTTCGCGACTGTATAAACGTATGCCCGCGCGGCATTGAGCGCGACATACATGTCCGCAAGCTTGGCCTGGATCAACTGGAAGCGGCCGATCGGCTGGCCGAACTGGGTGCGCTGATGCACGTAGGGGATGACGAGGTCGAGGCAGGCTTGCATCACTCCGAGCGGACCGGCGGCTAGAACCGCGCGCTCGTAATCGAGGCCCGACATCAGGACGTTGACGCCGTTGCCGACGACGCCGAGTACATTCTCCGCCGGCACGTCGCAGTCCGTGAATATGATTTCGCCGGTGTCAGACCCGCGCATGCCGAGCTTGTCGAGCTTTTGACCGGTGGAAAAGCCCTTGGACGCTTTCTCGACGATGAAGGCGGTGATGCCGCGCGATCCAGCCGTGGGATCGGTCTTGGCGTACACCACCATCGTCTCGGCCAGCGGACCGTTGGTGATCCACATTTTCGAGCCGTTGAGCACATAACGGTCGCCGCGCCGCTCCGCGCGCGTGCGCATCGACACCACGTCCGACCCGGCGTTGGGCTCGGACATCGCCAGTGCGCCGACGTGCTCGCCCGAGATCAGCTTCGGCAGATAACGCCTCTTCTGCTCGGCGCTGCCGTTGCGCCGGATCTGATTGACGCAAAGATTGGAATGCGCGCCATAAGACAGGCCGATCGCCGCCGAAGCGCGCGAGATTTCTTCCATGGCGATGCAATGCGCCAGATAGCCCATTCCGGCACCGCCCCACTCTTCCTCGACCGTGATGCCGAGAAGACCGAGTGCGCCGAGCTGCGGCCATAGCTCACGAGGAAATTGGTTCGAGCGGTCGATGTCGGCTGCGCTCGGCGCGATCTTCGCCTGCGCGAAGGAACCAACCGTATCGCGCAACATGTCGATATCGGAACCGAGGCCGAAGTCGAGGCCGGGAAGGCTGTTGAGGATCATCGCGCGCTCCATCCGCGGCAACATGCGGGCCGGCGGCTCCGCAACGATACCGGTTGGCCGCGGGCCTGTCAGGATGGGAGCGCGCTCTAGGCGATGGCGGAGCGCGCCGAACCTGCCAGAAGCCTGTCGATCTCGGCCGCCTTGCCGGGCCGGGCAAACAGATAGCCCTGCATCTCGTCGCATCCGGCGAGGCGCAGCAACACCCGTTGCGCGTCGTTTTCAACGCCTTCCGCCAAGACCTTCATGCCGAGCGCGTGGCCGAGCGTGACGATCGCCTGGATGATCGCGGCGGTGTCACCGGACGCGCCCAACGAAGCCACGAAGGCGCGGTCGATCTTGATCCGGTCGAATGGAAATTTTTGCAGATAGTTCAAGCTCGAATATCCAGTGCCGAAGTCGTCGAGTGCCAGGCTGACGCCAAGCGCGCGCAACCCTTCGAGCCGCGTTAGCGCCTCCTGCGGATTGTCGATCAGAATCCCTTCGGTTACTTCCAGCACCACCCGCGACGGGGCGATCCCGGTTTCGACCATGACTTTGCGGACGAGATCGACAAGCCAGCGATCGCGGATTTGTACCGGCGAAAGATTGACGGCGACAGACAGACCAGGCCACCGCGCCCCGTCGGTAAGCGCACGGCGCAGGACAATCTCGCCGAGTTGCGACATGAGACCGCTCTGCTCGGCCAGCGGAATGAAAACCGACGGCGCGACCGGACCGCGGGTCGGTTGTGTCCAGCGCAGCAGCGCCTCGACCCCAATGATGGCGCCACCCTCGGCGGCAACCACAGGCTGATATTCGACATCGAATGTTTGCAGCGCGATTGCGGATTGAAGCTCGTGCAGCAGGAACCGCCGCTCGGCGTAGTCGGTCTCGATCCGCGTCTCGAAGCCGCGCGCCGTGCCGCGGCCTTCGCGCTTGGCGGCACGCAGCGCCAAGCCAGCCCGGCGGACCAATTCCTCGCCACTCGTGCCATCCTCGGGGGCCTGAGCGATACCGATGCTGGCCGTAAGCTGCCACATCCGATCCACGAAGAACGGGCGCAGCAGCGAGGCCCGCACCGCCTCGACGAGCATGGCAGCGGCGCGACGATTTTCGCTGCTCATGATGACTGCGAATTCGTCTTCTTCGAAGCGCCCGAGCACCGCCCCTGCCAGCAAGCCGGCCTGAAAATGCTCGGCGATTTTCACCAGCACGGCATCGCCGCCGGATCGGCCCAACGTGTCGTTGACTTCTCGAAAGCCGTCGAGATCAATGAGCGCGAGCAGGACGATGCCGGAGCGGCGATCGGCCAGCGCTGTCTCCAGGTGCTCAAGCGTCATGCGGTGATTGGGCAATCCGGTCAACGGATCCTGGCTTGTCAGTTTGCGCACCGTCTCGGTGCTGCGATCGAGCGACCGCGAGAGCTGCCGCGCACTGCGCACAACGAACACGGCGCACAAAGCAAGCGTAGCGCCGAGCAAAGCCAGGATTCCCCAAAGCCGATTCATGACGCCGATAATTCCGCGGTCGCCGGACCAGCTGAACCAGCCGACAATGCGGCCGCGGGCGTCATGCAATGATTGCAGTTCGCGGTTACCATCGCTGGTCGGGTTGGCATCAAAGCGCAGGTCTGAGAGACCGGAGCGGCGAACGATGGCTCGTAGCTGGATATCGTCCGGCGCATCGATGTCGCCGAAGCGCTCGTGAAATTCGTCAAGTGCCTGCGCAAGCGCCTCGTGCTGCTCGACGGCTGTACGATTTTCGCTGAGGTGTGTGATGGTAAATCCGGCCGCGGCGCAAAGCATCATCGCGGCGGCGACGAATGCCGGCAAGAACGGCGCAACGCGCGCCATGAGGTTGCCGTCGCCGGCCGCATGCACGGGCGCCAACGCAGCCGAGCGTTGCCGACGTGCCGCCCACCATTTCCGGGCTGCCGCAGCGGCAGTCATTACGCACGCCCCTTACAAAACGCTGGATTCAAAGGTTGTAAACGCCGCTGATTAACGGCAAGGAAAAGCCCGAGCGGTACTAATGCCACGCGGTTTTCAACAATGAACGGCTGTACATCTATCGTTAACTTTGCATTAAGCGGTGCAATCGCTAGGATGAAATAACAGGCCGATCCGGTGTCGAATCGGATCTGGAAAAAAGACATGCGTAGCCTGCGGGCATCGGCTGGATCTCTCATTACTGCTGCTGTTTTCGCGACCGCCGCCATCGCCGCGGTGGCGAGCGCGCCCGCGCCGGCCTGGTCTCAGGATTGTCCCGGCAATCCCACCGCGCTGGGGACCTCGCGCGTGCTTACGCTTGAGCCGGGAACGCTGACGCGGGTCGGCGTCATGCAGTATCCACAAAGCCTCCCGCTTGCCGACAAGGAAGTTGTGCTCACTTTCGACGATGGCCCATTGCCGCGATATTCCAACCCGGTGCTCGACATTCTCGCCGCGCAATGCGTGAAAGCGACCTATTTTCTGGTCGGCACCATGGCGAAGGAATATCCCGCCGTTGTCCGCCGCATCTACGAGTCGGGCCACACCATCGGCACTCATTCCGAAGACCATGCACCGCGTTTCGAAAAACTGCCGATTGAGAAGACGCGCTGGGAGATCGACCAGGGTATTGCCGATGTAGGAGGGGCGCTCGGCGATCCGAAGGAACTTGCGCCCTTCTTCCGCTTTCCGGGGCTGGGGCGCTCTGACGCCGCCGAGCAAGAACTCGCCGCGCGTTCGCTGATTGTCTTCAGTTCCGACACCGTCGCCGACGATTGGTACCGCCGCATCAAGCCGAGCGAAATCGTACGTCGCGCCATGATGCGACTGGAGGCACGCGGCAAGGGAATTTTGCTCCTGCACGACATTCACCCGGGCACGGTTGCCGCTCTTCCCGAGTTGTTGAAGAAATTGAAGGAGGCCGGCTTTCACGTCGTGCACGTGATACCGGGCGCCGGCGACCGCATCGAGATTGCAGGCACCCCGACTGAGCCGGATCAAGACGATCCGACCTGGCCGAAGGCCGTCGCGCTGACGTCGCCTGACCGCATTGAACTGCCGGCGCCGGACGCAAATGCCTTCGCGACCGACTATCGTACTTGGCGCGTCGTGGTGCTGGCCGACGGCGCTGCAAGTCTGAAATACCTTGCTCTCGCCGCCGTCACTCAATGGGCCGAGCCACAAGCTGCTTCAGTCAATTCCGGCGAGCCGGAATTGCCGGTGCCCGCTGTCGTTGAATATTTTGACGGAGGCGCCTTCCGCGATTTGGCGGTCAGCGGCAAGCTGCTGGCCGTCGCGTCGATTTCCGCCAGGAATGTGGAAACGCCGATAAACGAGTTTCCAGCATCCGGATTGTCAGTGTCCGCCACCGCCGCGGAAACTCTCGCAAACGAGTTTCCAGCATCCGGATTGTCAACGTCCGTGACCGCCGCCGAAGCGCCCGCAAACGAACCTCCCGCGCCGCCCGCACCTTACTGAGCGCAGCGCCACCGCCGCACATGTGGCTCCTGTCAGGGTCGCGTGGCCATGTAGCGCGCAAGCGCCTGCATGCCGGCATCATCAAGCTCGAACGTCGCATCCGCCATCGAGGCAACGCCGGATCCCACGCGTGCGCCGGATTTGAAATCGCGCAGGGCTTTCAGCAGGACATCTTCGCGTTGGCCCGACAAGCGAGCCGCAGGCCCGACGCCGGAATAATCTTCACCATGGCAGGAGCGGCAGCGGTGCCGCGCCGCGAGCTTTTCGCCGGTTACGGCGAGAGTGTCGGAGCCGGTGGCGGCCGCCGGCTTTGGCGGCGGAAGCGATGCGTAATAGGCGCCGAGATTGCGGATATCCTCGTTGCTCAGAGCCTCGGCGATCGGCCCCATGACTTCCGACCCCATGACTTCGCTCTTTCGGCTGCCGCCGCGAAAATACACCAACTGCCACTGGATGAAATCGTCCGGCTGGCCGGCGAGTGACGGCGTCAGCGGCGTCTGCGAAACGCCGTCAGTGCCGTGACACCCCGCGCAGGCTTCTGCCAGGGTTTTGCCGGCAGCGATATCGGCCGCCGTTGCGTGTTCGCAACCGACCAACAATGCGATCGTGCCCAAACAAGGCAGAAGAAACCGAGCGTATGCCATGACTCTGTAAATACCGGCTCCGCAAAATAGCAGGTCCAAGCCGGAGGACTCCGGCCTGGACCCGCAGGGAATTCAGGAACGATCGCTCCCGCCGCCGGCAGGGAGCGATCGCAATGATGGATCACTTGCTGTAGCTGATCCGGTAGATGGCGCCGTTATAATCATCGGCCACCAGGAGCGAGCCGTCGTTCGAGACCAGCACGTCGTTAGGCCGGCCGCGATACTTGCCGTCGGCGCTGATCCAGCCGGAAGCAAACTCCACCTCTTTGGCGTTTTTGCCGTCCGGATCGACCGTGACGCGCATCAGCCTGCCACCCTGGTATTTGAGCTTGTTCCAGGAGCCGTGCTCGGCGACGATGATGTTGTTCTTGTAGTCCGCCGGAAATTGATCGCCGGTGTAGAACTTCATACCGAGCGGCGCCACGTGCGCACCAAGATTGAGCGCCGGCGGAGAGAACTCCGAACACTTATGCCCCATGGCGTATTTCGGATCGGGAATATCGCCCTGGTGGCAGTGCGGATAGCCGAAATTCTCACCGAGCTTGGCGACGTGATTGAGTTTGTCGCCTGGAATATCTTCGCCGAGCCAATCGCGAGCGTTCTCGGTGAACCAGTAGTCGCCCGTGCGCGGATCGACGTCGCCGCCGACACTGTTGCGAACGCCCAACGCGACGATTTCTGCGGTGCCGTTCGCCGGGTTGATGTGCCTGACCTGGGCGGTCGATGTCGGCGGCAGGCAAATGTTGCAAGGCGGCCCGAAGGCGACATAGAGCCAGCCGTTTTTGTCGAATGCCAGATACTTCCAGCCGTGCGGAATGTAGGGCGGCATGTCGTCATAGACGATTTGCGGCTGCGGCATGTTGTCGAGATTCGCTTCCGCGTTGTCGTATTTGTAGATCTTGTCGATGTCGGCGACGTAGAGCGCGCCGTCGTGATACGCGATGCCGCTGGGCATCCGCAGTCCCTTGCTGATGACGGTCTTGACGGACCTTTTGCCGCCTTCGTCGACGACGGCGTAAACCTTGCCGCCGCCGCCAAACAGCGACCCGACGAACACCGTGCCCTTGTCGCCCTTCGTCATCTGCCGCGCATCGGTCACGCCGTTCGCCCAAAGCTCGATCTTGAAGCCGGGCGGCAGCTTGATCTCCTTTAGTTTGGCCTCGATCTCGTCTTTGGTGAAGCCGGTCGGCGGCGGCAGGGTTTTCAGATAGTTGGTACCCTTCAGCTCCTGGGTCTCGTCGCCCATGAACCAGTCGTCCGGCGGGTGCTGCCAGAAGTTCTTGTTGTTCGAATCGTAGGACTTGAGTTCGTCGGTGCGCGCGCCGGATGCAAACAGCAATCCTGCGACAGCGACCGCGGCGGTGGCCGCGACAACCGTCGCAGCGGCCGGCTTCCACTTTGCTGAAAGACTCATTGTTTCCTCCCTGGATCGTTTCCGTCTGGCCGGTACCGGTAGACCAGTGGCCGCCAGCAGCCACGGACGCTTCCGCCGGCCTGGCTGCAAACTTGAGCCGCTGGGAATTTGCCCGCATTCGCCGCTGAGCGCGGTTTGCGCTCAGCACCAAAGATCAAGACGTGAATCGATTATCGACCGGCCGGTGTGGCGGCGACTTCCTTCCTCCCGCTGCCCGTCGCGGTCTTTGCGCCGATCAGGGCATTGCCATTCCGGCAAATCGCCAATGAGCCTACGTCAGCGCCGAAATGTGTCAAGGCGACCGGTGCGCTTCCTCTGCGGTGGCAATGCCGCGTCGGCCGGTTCCATCCTGCCGGCATGGATGCACCGCGGGGCAGCGATCTCCTTGAAACAACACGGGCTCCGAGGCCGCGCCGGGCTTTGTTCGCGCCGCCGAGCGCGAAAATGCTCTAAACAATCAATGCTTGCATATCTATATTTTTACCACCATGCAGGGCATATCGGAATCGGCCGCGCTCCGCGGTTGTCGACGCCGCCATTATCGTTGGCGCGCTGTTTTCGCTGTTCGCACTCGGTGCGGTTATCCTGGTCTTTATGCCGCGATGCACGCCGACCGCTCCCGGATTTGCGATCGGCAAAATGCTGCTGGCCGGGTGTCCAAAAGGATCGCCTGACAATTGAACGATTGGCCGACGTTCTGTTAGTCGCTTCTGTAGTGGTGCGCAGCTAAGCCGCTTAAAAAGCGCAAAAAGCAGGCCCTCAGAGCCGATTGTGCCGCCTGAAAGGCGCGCCTGAATTGCGCCTGGCTAACCATGCGTTGGCCCGCGGCCTGATCGTCACCGTCACGTCATTGTCGCACAAATCAACAGATGAAATTAAGATAAATACAACCGCTGATTGCCACATTGCGAGGGCGGCGTGGCATAAAGTAGGAGGTCTACTTGTATCGACATCTTGTTCGGTTTTGGCAGGATCAAGCCGGAGCAACGGCGATTGAATACGGCCTAATCGCAGCCGGCATATCCGTTGCTATCATTGTCGCGGTCAACGCTCTCGGGACCAGCCTTGGTACCACCTTCACCAGCGTTTCCAGTCAGCTCAAATAAAGCCCTCAGTGACAGATCGGTGAGGTCTATGAGGTAAGGCACTGTTTATGGTCCCTGTCTGAGCCGCCAACCTAAGACGGAAAAAGGCCCCGGTCGAAAGACTAGGGCCTCTTTGTTTGCGAGCCTCGTCGTTCGGTGTTCGCGCGGTCCCGGCGGCCTTTGCCGATGGGCGGCGCTGGCCGATAGGAACCCCGCGGCGCATCTGGTCAGACGATTGCGACACGGGGGCTGCTACGGCCCCCCCCCCGCCTATTTGCAGTACATTAATTAAATAGATGTATCATTTGGGTTGCATGCGCATGGACTGCCTTTGACAGCTGCGTTTTTCGAATGTGTCGGCCCTTCATCGAGAGACCCAAAGCGCAAGGCGCAGGTTCTACCGGGGTGATGGATGTCACTGTTTGCAATCATCAGGGCGCCGGACGCCGTCAACAATGATGCATTGTCGGGCCTGCTTCTGAGAAGGTATCCGGAAAACGTCTATCGCCTGAGCAAAGGCCAGTGGCTCATCTCGACGCCTCACGTTCAAAGCGCGCAAGACCTCAGTCGCGACATCGGCGTACGCGTCGACAGCCCCTACAATCACACCCTCGTCGTCCAGGTTCAGTCATATTCTGGACTGTATGAGGAAAAATTCTGGGATTGGCTCAAGGCCCGATCTCACTAGGACGATTGTCTCGACGGCGAGCGTTTCCGCGTTGCGCCGATTCGACTTCGGCAAGCGGTGTGAGGTCCGCCCTTACGAACAATGTCTTTTGCATCGCTCTTCGCGGAAAGAGCCCGTCCTTCACGCACGAAACGCCGTCACAATCCTGTAAGGTTCCAGCAGCACTCGTGCGCTCTAACCATTTTGTTACTTGCTCATCGCCTCGACCTGCGATTGCATCAAGTGTCTGAGCAGTTCTTCGCAACCGATGGGAGATCTCTGCGATGCAGAAGCAAACCCCGAAGCGAAAGCGGCGGAGGAAAGCCGTTCCTGTGTTGGGTGCTGCCGGGTTGTCGTTGTCGCTCGCGAGCGGCGCATCCGGTGGCCCAGCGGCAAACCTGCCGGCGCCGACGGTCGAAGCGAGCCACGAAATCTTTCTCGCCGAAGAGGAAATCTCCGACGTCAGCTTGGCCACATTCTATGTCTTCGACAAAGAGAACTCCGGTTCATTCCGACCCGGCTTTCAGCTTGTCAGGGGCGGTTGCGGCGGCTGTGGTGGTAGAGGCTGCGGTGGCTGCGGAGGCAGAGGCTGTGGGGGCTGCGGCTTTCGGGGCTGCGCCGGCTGTGCAGGCTTCGGGGGCTGTGTCCGCTTGGGGTGTGCGGGCTGCGTTGTTGTCACCTGTGCAGGCTGCGGAGGATGTTGGGGCGGCTGCTGTCTGTCGTGGGGCGCCTGTCGTTACTGTTAGGCGCGAACGCGCGGTTGCGTCACAGGTGGTCGCGGGAAGTGGACGTGGGTGCTCCACGGTGACGCCCACGCCCTCTGTTGAGCGCTGTCGGAGGGGAAACGCCCCTCGCCTTCCAACTTAATTGATACCGTTGGACGTTTTTCGGAGCGTGGCTAGCGTTCTAGTCGCTCGTGTAGTTGCTACATCCGCACCCGCCTGCCGTCTGATTTTTTGGTTTCGTGGATTTGGTCGGCCTTACGTCAGGATGGTGCGCATCCGTTTCTCGAGCTCGATGGTCGTGGTCGGGCCGGCCCAGACAATAGGATCGGGGTTCATCGAAACTTTGTCGGCCAGTTTGAATGCCGAGTTGACGGCGTGGAAACCGAGATTTCGGTAGGCTTCGAATTGCTCTTCGCCAAACAATTGATCCAAAGTCGTTTCGTGGGGAAAAGTAGAATTACGTCGCTTGTAATCGACAACATAATCGTTCTCGTCACCAGTAAACGATGCCTTGACGTAGAGCAGGACACCAGTGCTGTTGTCGTCTATTTTTCTTCCTGCTTGTCGCGGATAATAGATCGTGCCGAGTGCGCAATGCGGGCCGTGGAGCGCCTTGTTGGGAGGCAGACCTCCCGTGTTAAGAACTTCTGCGGAAGCTTCACGCGTGGCATCGCGTATAGCGGCCCATGGGAGGTCGATACGAAGGCCAAAGTCTATTCGCGCGTAACGCTCCAATGTTCCCCGTCACACCCCTGAGGCAAACTGAGGGGCTTCACGAAGGGAGGATTTCTGGTTCATCGTAGCCGCAAGGAGCGAAGATGAAACAGAAATCCGGTCCGGACAAAGCGCCGGCAGAACGAGTTCACGCGCTTTGACGTATCGTGCCTTGCCTGGGTTAGTGGCTGCGCCCAATCGTGGTTCGCCTTTCACCGCGTTGTAGAAAAACGGGCCACTGCGACGAGAAGCAACGAAAGTAAGAAAGCCTTGCGCGATTAAGTGGTCATGCAGTGGCACCGTTCGGCCCCTGCCAGTCTTCACTGTTCCGGCCTCTGGCGTGATGTTGATTACGTCCACGCCCTCCTGCTTCGCAACATCTACGCCGCGAAGCTGCGTAATCTCTCCGACACGAGCCCCTGTGTATGCGCACAGCCAAGGAGCCCACCTTCGCGCCGCCGCGCTCGCCTTGGTCGTGTCCGTAATAGCGAGCGACGCACGTAGGATGATTTTGACTTCATCCGCATTAAACGCCTTGTTTGGTCGTGAGACCTTCTTACGCGGCACAGAGACGCGCACAGTTTTGAACGGGTTCTGCTTCGTATGTTTTCGCGTCACCGCCCAGGCAAACACAGTGCGTGCTGCGATTACCCAAACGTCATGGACGGTTCGAGCGCTGCGTTCGGCGCTAACAAGCTTATCAGCCCATTCCTGAGCTTCTTCAGGTGTGATTGACCCGGCGCTGCGCCCGGTGAACTCTGCCCCCAACTGCAGGAGAACTCCGCGCCATCTGTCTACAGTAGACGGAGCGGGTTTCACCGCGGCTACGCAAAGTTCAAATAACTGCCAGGGTCTGTGGCCGGTGTCTCGCGAGTTATCGGACTTCGGAAACCGAAGCGCGTAGCTATCCGCCGTGTAGTCCCCCCGCGCACGCTTTATCAATAACTCCAGCGCCGCTGCAAAGTCCCCATACAGATGATCTAAAAACAGGTTCCGCGACGGCTCGTCGAGCACCAAACGTTTCTGTCTAAGGAATTGTGCCGTTTCGCCCAAGTCTGCCAGCGCCGGGCGCACGTTTTCGCGCGCTTCCGGCCAACGCTCCCAAATATCGTCGTCATCAAGCGCATCGTCCCGGCCTTCAGCGAACAAGAGCAGTTCATCACGCAAGCTGTCACGCACGCGCTCCTTGACGTCCTCCCAATGTGCCGCTGGCTCCTGAATGTGCTTCTCGGTAAACCAGTGATACCACTCGCCTGCCAGCGCGCGCGCTTCCTTGGGCGTCAACAGCCGCCCTTCGCCCTTCTTCTCGGCTCTAATGTTCGCAATGCGGCTCTCGATGTCTGAAAGCCACTCACGGTGCCTGGCGCGCGCCAGCAGAATGGGCGTGCCGGGGGCAATGCTGAGACGTGCTTCCCATCTGACGCCGAACAGCCGTTCGTAGTCGGCCTGCGCGTCTTTGGGGATGCGTTTGCGGGCTGTAAAGCCGCCACCCTTATTGGGCGATAGCTTGGTCGCTACACGAGGCATGTGTAGCGGTATGCGTAGCAGATCGCGTGGATTTTACAAGCAATGCCAGGAAGTTGCTGTCGCCGTTGGTGGATAAAAGAAGCTGGTGCGGTCGAGAGGACTCGAACCTCCACGGGTTGCCCCGCTAGCACCTCAAGCTAGTGCGTCTACCAATTCCGCCACGACCGCATGTGGGCTGGATACTCGCCCGAAATGGCGCGCGAGCCGCGCCGATGTAACAGTTAGCCTCCCCCCGGACAAGGGCCAGCGGCGCTCGCCGGCGCCTCGCATTCTTGCTTTGATTGTGGGTATCCGCGGGCCCGCATGGGCGCGACTGGATCAGGCTTAGTCGGCGTCCGGGACCCGCGGCAGGAGTTCTTTGACTTCGACCGCGATCCGGTTACCGCTGACGATCACCGTGCCTTTCGCCACCGGCATATTGTTGGCGAGAATGCGGACCTCGTGTTCCTCGGACGAATCGAGCTCGATGATGGCGCCGCGGCCGAGGCGGAGCACCTGATGGATGGGCATCGAGGTTTTGCCCAACACCACGGCGATGTCGATCGATACATTATCAAGCGTCGCCAAGGGGTCCTCGCGCAACTTTATCGGCACAACTGCCTGCGGTATTGTTTCACCACGGCTTGGTTACGGGGTAGTTAACACGCGCAACGATCTGACGATCGGCCTTCTTCCAGCCGCCGGCTCGCCGGCGGTCGAATGGCGCGTGAGCGACGGCCTGGTCGGCTATGACGGCGCGCTCGAGGTCATGGCGGAGCGGGCGGCGGCGATTGCGTGTGGAGACGAACCCGAACTTGTTTGGCTGCTCGAACACCCTCCCCTCTATACGGCCGGCACGTCCGCGCGACCACAGGAGCTGATCGAGGCGCGCTTTCCGGTCCATATCGCGGGCCGCGGCGGCCAGTTCACCTACCACGGCCCCGGACAGAGGGTCGGCTACGTGATGCTCGATCTCAAACGCCGCGCGCCCGACGTTCGCCGCTTCGTGGCCACCGTCGAGGAATGGATTATCCGCACGCTTGCCGCCTTCGCCGTGGCGGGCGAACGCCGCGAGGATCGGATCGGGGTGTGGGTGCGGCGCACCGGCAAGGCCGAAGGCGCCGAGGACAAGATCGCCGCCATCGGCATCCGCGTGCGGCAGTGGGTAACGCTGCACGGATTCTCGCTCAACGTCGCGCCCGATCTCACGCACTTTTCCGGCATCGTACCGTGCGGCGTGTCAGAGCCTCGGTACGGCGTAACGTCGCTGGCCGATCTCGGCCGGCCGGCGTCGATGACGGAGGTCGATCGCGCGCTGCGCAGCGCATTCGAGCCGCTGTTCGGCGCCATCGCCGACGCTCAAGCGCTTGCCAGCACGGAGAACAAGTCTCCCGTACGGCGCAGCGCCAACTCGGTTGAATCCGCTTCGCGCTGATCGATCGCGCGGACGCGCGCGCCGGGCGGGCCATCCCTGCACAGCTCGATCATGGTGAGGACGGCTTCCTCGGAGCCTGAAAAAAGCGCCTCCACCGAACCGTCGCGGCAGTTGCGTATCCAGCCTTCGACACCGAGTTCGACCGCGGTGATTTCCGCCCACGCCCGATATCCGACGCCCTGTACCTGGCCGCGGATCATGACCCGAAAGATCACGTCCATGCGAATTCTCCACGTTCGCGTGCGCCGGCTCCGCGCGGCCGCTTGGGCAGCCAGCGTCCGAGCGACGCAATGTAGTCGGGCGGCAATTGCCACTCCAGCGCGGCCGCGATCACAAGTTCCATGTAGCCGGCTTTTGCCCGCCCTTCGCCGCGCGACCGCGCCAGATAAACAAGCGCCATCCGGCGGCGGCCGGCGTGGATCACCGGCAAGGTGGCGGCGCGGTAGAGTCCCACAGCGAGACCCTCCCAATGGGCAAGGCAAACGCAATCGCGCGGCGTGACGCGCCACAATACGCCGTGGACGGCGGCGCCGCGCCGCGGAACGACCGAAGCATAGCCGTCCACCGTAATCACGAACCGATAGTCCGCGAGGGTCGCTACACCGAAGGGCTCTGCCTCCGGTGCGTGCCTGCGCATTGCCGTTCGGCTCATGTTCGAACCGTAGGCGAAATGAAGCATCACGCCCCGCGGTCCTGCGCGCCTGGCCGCGTCGCCGCCCACAACGTGAGGACAAACGCCAGCACGAGCGGCAGGAGCGCGATCAACAGCAGGATCGCCACCATCAGCCATGCCAAGTCGTAGTGCGGAGCGCCGAGCAGAATGCCGATGATCGAAAGCAGGAGGATCAAGCCGAGAGCGCTGGCGGTATTCGCGTCCTCGAACGGCATTTGGCCGGCCAGCGCGCCATAAAACGACGCGGCGACGATCACGAGAAGCGCAATCGAAAGGGCGTAGAGGATAGCGACGCCCGCCGCGAGCCCCGCGGTCCGGCCGGCGTCATGCAGCCGCTTTGCATGTACCGCAAACCAGATCCAGATCAACAGCACCTGGACGAACAGGAACAGCCAAAGCCCGGCGCGCGACACGACGCTCGACCCGGTGAGCAGGTGGGAGGCAACGCCAGCCACATAAACCAGGATGGCGGCAACGACGAAAGGCTGCGGCGCGAGCCGCCCGGACGGCGAAAAAATAAGGCGGAGCGTTTGCATGTGCCGCCATGATGCTACGATTCGGGCTCGGCCGCTTTGGGTATAGCGACACCCTCTCAGGTAGAGGACTCATAAACGCGCAGCCATTGACGAATTGACTCCAAGATCGACGTCAGCTTCTGGCAGTTATCTTATTGCTTGGATCAATTCTTATAGACGATTGGAGCCGGTGGATCCTGATTGAATGCGTAATTCATACCGAGGAGGCCGCCGTAGTTGGTGGCGTTCTGTTGGCCAACTTGAGCCGTGAAGGAAGCGAGACCGGTCCAACTGCGGGTAATGGCGATCTGCGTACCGACGGTCATGGTAGCCCAATCCCGTCCAAGAACTACGGCGGGCATGGAAAAACTCGGCGCTGTAATCGTGGTCAAGGACGCAGTCACAACGCGATTGAGCGGGTCGAACTCGTGATCCCACAGGACTTGTACGAATGGATGCCAGCGTCCCCAATCGAAGTTCGCCTGATAACCAAGCACGCTGACCTCGGAATTGCGTGTTTGACTGCCGAACGACAAACTTGTGAAGCTGCCGCTTTCAGTAAAGCCGTTGATCCTCACCTCCTGCAAAATGAAACCGGCGACCGGACCGTGCGCCAGAAAGCCCGTGTGGAAATTGTAACCTAGCTCGCCGGCAAGCGACAAATCGGCGCCGTAAGCCGAGCCGTTGTTAGGCTGCACGGTAATGCCAATCGGTACCAGCCGATTTGTGGTGTTCTGTAGCAAGCCCACGCTGCCGATGAGGTTGCCCCACCAATTATAGTTGCGGTACGCGGTATATAGACTCAGCGCCCCCTCGTTCTGCGTGTAGCTGCCGCCGAGTGAGAAAGTCGGGTTCACGTAACCTACCGTTACCGCTGCACCTGCGAGCCAGCCGTTCTGCGAGTGATAGTCGAGGCCCATCGTGCCGGAGACCGGCAAACCGGGGTCGTTGGGGAAACCCGAAGAACTGTTGTTCAACTGCAAATACGAGAGGTCGCCGTTAAACCATCCATTCCAGCCGGTCGCTCGCTGTCGTTGCGAGACGTCGATCTGTTGCTGTATGCCGGTGATCATCCCAAAAGTCGTTTGAATGGCGGTTTCAGCGAGATACGATATTTCGCTCGGAGCAACGATCAGGCTGTAGAAATAATCAGATTCGATCTGCTGAATGGCGGTGGTGACGTGACCAACTGAATCTGCATAGAAGAACGTTCGGTCGGCGTTAGGCGTCACATAGTTCGCGGGCCCGCAATTCTGTGCCAACGTGGCGCCGCAGGCTGGAGTAAGTACGCTCGTGTTGGCAATGCCGAACTGACTGGGATTGAGCAGCACGAAGTTGTAGACGGTGTTGATATCGGCAGGGATGAAATTGATGCCCTTGGCGGCAATCCCATTCCATACAACCTGATCGTAGAATGCGCGTGAATCACGCGAATTGACGGTGCCGGTTCCAAAGCCAAAGCCGGAAGCCGACCCAGCCGCAGCTGTTTGTATGGAAATGGTGTTGGGCACAAGAATATAGCGAGCCCCGGCAGCGGAAAGAGTGCTCACAAGGTTCACTGTTTGGAGCCCAAGCGTCCTGATATCCGTGAAGTTTGGTGGGTTCACAATATTGCCGAAGCCGCCGGTCGTTGTCGTTTTCAGATCGTCTGCCCCGACCCACACCGAATACAACGCATTCGGATTGGCTCGCCCGCCGCTGCCGGCAAGATAGGCGTTTATTTGCGAAGTCGCAGACCACTCATTGGTGGTGGGGTTTTCAAATGAGACCCGAGCGCCGCCGGCAGCATAGTTGTTGCCGCCCCCGGGCGCGTCGGAAGGGGTTACAACGATGCCGAATTTTTGGCCAAGAGCCACCGTCCATTCGGGCCCTGGATTGGTCGTGAATGCGGCACCGGTGGCCAACGGGCCACCTTTGATCTCCGGCAGATAAAGATACCTGCCCGAGTCACTGTTGCTGTCCCCGAAAAAGATCGTATTACTGAAATTCTGCGCTGCGGCCGGAGCGGCATACACGCCAACTGCGGCCATTAGTGCAATTCGGGCTGTCGCTCGGCCCGCGGTCGACGATCCTTTTTTTGTCTTCATGGCACTGCACTCCTGCGAATCCGAGTGCCGGACCGGCTAAAATAGCCCGATCGATTGCTGCAAGGCTGTCACCCTGGCGCAACACTCACAATATTGTCGCATCGAGCGAGCGAACGCGGGTGAAGCAGAAATTGGTTGGCCGCTGTGACCTACGCGATTTAATGAGTGCGGACGCTAGGCAAATTCCATAATCACCGCGTCGACCGCGACGCTGTCGCCCTGCTTGACGCGGATTTTCTTGATGGTGCCGTCGCGCTCGGCGCGCAGAATGTTTTCCATCTTCATCGCCTCGACGATCGCCAGCGTCTCGCCGGATTTGACCTCCTGCCCCTCGGCGACCGCGAGCGAGACGACCAGTCCGGGCATCGGGCAGCGCACCGATTTTTCGCTTCCCGAAAGCTTCTTGACCGGCATCAGGCGCGCGTAACGCGCCTCGCGCTCGGTGTAGACGAAAGCCTTCACCTCGATGCCGCGATGGGCAAGCTCAAAGCCATTGGGGATCATGCGCACGTGCACCGCGATGGCGGCGCCGTCGAGCGTACCCGACCATACCGGCATGCCGGGTACCCAGCGCGACGAAAACACGTGGCTGTTGCCGTCCTCGAACACCACGGTAACCGTGTCGCCTCCATGCGCCACGTCTTCATGCGCCACGTGTTGATGCGCTACGTCGGCGTGCAGTTCCTCGCCGCCGAGCCAGATCGCGCGCCGGCGCTCGCGCGTCATTGCGCTGTTGAGCTGTCCGGAAATGCGGCGCTTTCGTTCACCGAGCACATGGTCGATGGCCGCGGCAACCCCGGCGATCGTTCGCGCCATCGCTCCCGACGGCGCGACACGTTCGAACCCCTTGGGAAACTCCTCGGCGATAAAGGCGGTCGATATCTTGCCCGAGCGCCAGCGCGGATGCCGCATGATCGCCGCGAGAAACGGGATGTTGTGGCGAATGCCTTCGATGGTGAAGGCGTCGAGCGCATCGGCCTGGGCCTCGATCGCCTCGATCCGGCTTGCGGCGTGGGTGACAAGCTTTGCGATCATCGGATCGTAATAGAGGGAAATCTCGCCGCCTTCGGCGACACCGGTGTCGTTGCGCACGGTCACGCCGCCGACCGAACCTTCCGCCGGCGGACGATAGCGCACCAGGCGCCCGATCGACGGCGCGAAATTGCGGTACGGGTCTTCGGCGTAGATGCGGCTCTCCACCGCCCATCCGGTAAGCTTGACGTCTTTCTGCTTGAGCTTGAGCGGCTCGCCAGCCGCGACGCGGAGCATCTGTTCGACGAGATCGATCCCCGTGACGAGTTCGGTCACCGGGTGCTCGACCTGGAGCCGCGTGTTCATTTCCAGGAAATAGAAGCTGCGGTCCTGCCCGGCCACGAATTCGACCGTGCCGGCGCTGTCGTATCCGACGGCTTTGGCGAGCGCCACCGCCTGCTCGCCCATTTTCGCCCGCGTTGCAGCGTCGAGCAGCGGGCTCGGCAATTCCTCGATGACTTTTTGGTTGCGGCGCTGGATCGAGCATTCGCGCTCGCCGAGATAGATGACATTGCCGTGCTTGTCGCCCAGAACCTGGATTTCCACGTGGCGCGGATCCGTGATGAACTTCTCCAGGAAAACGCGATCGTCGCCAAAGCTCGATTTCGCTTCCGAGCGGGCGCGCGCGAAGCCGTCGGCAAGTTCACCCGGACTGTGGGCGATACGCATGCCTTTGCCGCCGCCACCCGCGGAGGCCTTGATCATGACCGGATAGCCGATTTCGTCGGCGATCTTGGCCGCCTGCGCGTCGTCCTCGATCACGCCGAGATAGCCGGGCACCGTCGCGACTTCGGCGGCTGCGGCCGCGCGCTTACTTTCGATCTTATCACCCATGGCGGCGATCGCCTTGGGGTTGGGGCCGATGAAGACAATACCGGCCTTGGCGAGCGCCTCGGCAAAGGCGGCCCGCTCCGACAGAAAGCCATAGCCGGGATGCACCGCCTCCGCGCCGGTTTCCTTGCAGGCCGCAACGATCTTCTCGATGACGAGGTAACTTTGCGCCGCGGGCGGCGGTCCGATCGGGACCGCCATATCGGCCATTTCCACATGCAGCGCGTCGCGGTCGGCCTCGGAGAACACCGCGACGGTCGCAACACCCATACGCCGGGCGGTCTTGATGATCCGGCAGGCGATCTCGCCGCGGTTGGCAATGAGGATTCGCTTGAACATGCGGCGTCAATACTCGCGAACCAGACCCTCTGCCTTTGCTGCGTCAGGGCTAAAATGTCAACGGCGGCCGTGAATTAATCGATCGCGTCGGGTCGCCATGCGTGCCCCGTTCCCAAGCGGAAGCGATCTGGCGAGGATGCAAAATTTCCGCTAAGCAAGCCTCTGGGGACGATTTCCTCGTCATTGGTTCTCGCGAGCGATGGGCGACCCGCACACCGAATATACCTGTTCTCGCGACTATCATCTGTTCAGCAAGGGGCCGAAACGCATCCTCTCGCTCGACGGCGGCGGTGTGCGTGGGGCCATCTCGGTCGCATTCCTCAAGCGCATCGAGGAGCTTCTCGACGAGAGAATGGGCCACGAGGTCCGGCTCGGCGATTGGTTCGATCTTGTCGGCGGCACGTCGACGGGCGCCATCATCGCCGGAGCGGTGGCGCTCGGAAAGCGCGTTGACGAAGTCAAGAATTTCTACCTGGAACGGGCGCCGAAGGCGTTCGCTACGCGCTGGAGCGTCCCCTACCTGCAATCCAAGTTCGACGCCCGCGCCTTGCGGATCGAGATCGACGACATCGTCAAGAAGACGACCCTCGACAGCGACGAGCTCATCACCGGGCTTTGCATCATTGCCAAGCGGATCGATACCGGCAGCCCGTGGATCCTGGCCAATAATCCGCTGAGTAAATTCTGGGAAACCTCTTCGAAAGGCACGCTCGCAAACAAGGACTACACGCTTTCAGCGCTGGTGCGCGCCAGCACCGCCGCGCCGACATTCTTTGACCCGGAAATCATCGCCATCAGCCGGGACACCTTGCAGGAGCCTGTCAAGGAGATCGAAAGGCAACTGGAGGAGTTGCCGCTGGCTTCGCGCGCCTGGGCAAGACTGATGACGTCGAGCGGGATGACGAGACTTCGCGCCATCTACGGAATGATCTCGAATAAAGGCCCGAACAAAGCAACCCACGGCCTTTTCATCGACGGCGGCGTGTCGCCGTACAACAATCCCGGCATGGCGCTCCTGATGCTGGTGTCGCTGGAGCAGTTCGGCATCCGCTGGGACCTCGGCCCGGACAATCTGTCCGTCATATCGATCGGCACCGGCACATTCCGCACCAAGCTTTCTTTCAATGAGCTGGGATTCGCCGGACCGTTGAAGCTGGCGGTGCAAGCGATGCTATCGGCGATCGGCGACGCCCAAAGCCTGGCGTTGACGCAATTGCAATGGCTTGGGGAAACCTCGCAGCCGTGGGAAATCAATTCCGAAATAGGCGGCGTTGAAGGAAATCCGCCGCCGGGCGGCAAGTGGTTTCGCTTCCAGCGTTACGACGTCGGCCTGGAATTTGAAAAACTTCGCCATTTCGGCCCGCACTATTTGGAGGCCGATGCGACCCGTCTTCAGCAAATGGATCGCTTGGAAATTATCGAGGAACTCTACGACCTCGGCTGCAAGGCCGCGAAAGAACAGATTTTACCCGAGCATCTGTTCGGCAAGCCAGCGGGCACGTGAGGTCTCACGTCGTGGCGCGTGCTGCGGTTGGCGCGGTGCCACGCTTGGCATAACTGACATCCAGCAGATAGCCCTGCAGCGCCACCATCGGCAGCGCAAGCAGAACCGCGGCTTGAAGCGGTCCGCCTGCGGCAAACGACCCGGCAGCGCAGAGGCCGGCCAGCATGCCGCCGATATCCCACCCGCCCTCGGCCGCGATTTGGTAGCGCAACGAACACGGCGCTGCGTGCGCTTCGTTGTAAAATGCCGTCATCAGCGCCGGCATATAGAGGCCGCCCACCAGCGTTGTTCCTATGGCGACGGTGACGACAATGGCCGGATCGGTGCCGCAAAAGGCTTTGGCGAGAAGCGTCGCGGACAGCACGGCGGTGCTTGCTATCGCGATCCGGCGGGCATGACCCATGTCGATCACGCGACCCAGTATCAAGCCGCCGATCGAACCGGCCAGCATTGCCGCGGCAAATGCGCCGCCGAAGGCGTCGAAGCGGTCGCGGAGCGAGATGAACAGGATCAGATTCCATGCCATCACCGCAGAGTTGTTCAACCAGCCATCGGTGACAAACAGCAGAAAGCCGTTCCTGGCCGCCGCGTAACCATCGCGCGGCGTGACGCGCGCAAGTGGCGGTTCGGCCATACCGAACAGCGGAACGATTGCGGCGATCTCGATCACCGCCGCCGTTCCGAAGGCAACCCATGGCCCAAACGCGGTCAGCATGACACCGCCGATTGCCGGACCGGCAATCGAAGCGATCGCGAGCAAAGATTGGCGTGCGGCGACCTGTCTGCCGCGCCGGGTAACGTCGCCGGCCGCGGTATAGACCGCGTGATAGCTTGTCCAGTAAATTACGCCCGCCAAAGCCAAGGCCGCGCCAAACAGCGCCAGCGGCCAGCCGACACCGTCGACCAGGGCGAGCGCCGGGTATTGCGCCGCCTGCAGAACGGTTCCGAGGATCAGGAGCAGTTGCAATCCCATCCGCGGCGCTAAAGCCATCACGAGCGGTCGGAAGGCAAACCGGCACGCGAATACCGCGCTGAAGGTCAAGAATACGGCCGCGATCGAGACCCCTTGGCGATAGAGGAAAACGCCGGAGAACACGCCGGAAATGCTCCAGGCAAATTTATGCAGCGTCGCATGCAGAGTGATGCGGCTAACCCGCGCGTTTGCGAACGCCGCCGTTCGCCGAGCGAAGTGTGCGGTTCCAAACGTCACGCGCCGCTCCGTACGGAGACAATTTCCCCCGAGAGCCAGTCGATCCAATCCCGCGCCCGACGACGCCACGTGCAACATTCGTTGATGAAGGCGACCTGTGCACGTAGATCCCACTCAAGGCCGGCGTCACGCTTGGCTATCTGGTCGAGTACCGAGCGAACCATCGCGGCGAAATGCGCCAGAAAGCGCGACTGATCCGGGTCGGCGGCAATGAGGCGGCCGAAGCCGTTCGTCGTTTCCGACAACGCGCCGTAGTCGGAGCTGATCACGACCGCGCCGCTCGCCATCGCCTCGAGGGCAGCGATGCAGGCGGTTTCGGCAAACCTGGTCGGATATGCGAGCACCGCCGCGCCCTTCATCTCTCGCGCCAGTAATGGTTGGGGGACGGAGCCGACATATTCGATCCCGGGGCTGGCGCGGCAGCGGTCGTAGAGCCGCAGCAGGTCATCGCTGTCGGGCGCATTGTACACGGCCATGCTGGAAAAGACCTTGAGCCGGGCCCGCGGCGAATGCCGTTGTATCTCCGGCCAACAGTCTACCAGCAGCGAAAGGCCGCGGGTTGGTGTGGATGCATAGACCAGTAAAGGCGGATTTTGCATCTCCGGCAACACTTGCTCACCTTTGCCAAAGCGACGCTCGAACGGTGGCGCGATGGCGTGCCGAAGGACGCGGGTTTTCGACTGCGGCAACGCGAACGACGCAAGATAGCGCTGCCGCTGCCACTCACTGACGAACACATACGCACCAAACCGGGCGGCGATGGCTTCTTCTTTCAGCTGGGCGGTCGAGCGCGCTTCGGTATCGGCATGAACCCAAAGGACGATCGGCACGCGCGGCCCGACCAAATCCTGCACCGCCGCGCCGATCCGGCTGTCGTTTACGACGATGCACGCATCCAGGCGGAGCTTATCGATTTGCCCGGCGTGGACCTGGCTGAAGTTGAGGTGTTGGACCCCATCGATCATACCCAGCGCAGTTCCGTTGTTGATGAGCCAAATCTGATGACCCGCCGCCGCCAGGTGGCTCGCGAGATAGCACAACGCAGATTGACTGCCCCCGAGTGGCGCATCATACGGCGTGCGGACATTGTAGTCCCAGGGGATCGCGTCAAAAAACGCGAGTCGCACAATTACCTCCGATAACGAAGCGTCAAGAGCAAACGAGGCGCAATCCGTCTTATTTCAGCCCAGAGACGCAGCACGAGTCCGGGCGCGGGACAGGCGTTCCGGATTTAAGCCAGCAAATAGCGAGCGGCCCAAGGAGACCTTCGCGAAGAAAGGTCCAGGCGCGACATGCTTCATCGTTGAAGCAGGCTTCCTGGCACAATCGAGGGCGGGGTTTGGGCAGCTCGAAATGCCGGTAATCGAAGCCGGTCATGTCGGTGTCGGGCATAATTGTCGAATCGGCTCTGGCGGGCAGCAACGCCAACTCCAACAACGTCAGAACAACGAAAGCTGTTGTAATTTGCGCCCGCACGAGCGCCCCGCTCTCTTTGATCGCCCTACCCGCTGCGCGCGAGTTTGGCCCGAACCGACGCGACATCTTCCGGCATGTTGATTTCTTCCGGAGCCGCGCAAAGCTTCCATGCTGCCGCCCACGCTCCGAGGGTGCCGGAAGCCGTGGCTACGGCAAAGGGGACGGCGAATATCAGACCCGCGATAAAGGGCAGAAACCACGGCACGGCGTGTGGCGCCGCGACAACGAGGAACGCCAGCAACGCCAATCCAAACAGCGTCGCCGGCCACAATTTCGCGATCGCCACGTTCCACGACAAGCGATACGGCTCGCGCTGTTGTGACTCCCAAACCCTGGCGCGCCCGAACATGAGCGCCACTATCGAAGCGCCGGCAGCAAACATCGACACCGGCGCAAGAAGGAGGGTGAAGACAATCTCCGAAAGACACCCAGCGAGTAGCCGAGG
This sequence comes from uncultured Alphaproteobacteria bacterium, assembly GCA_963829465.1. Taxonomy (GTDB): domain Bacteria; phylum Pseudomonadota; class Alphaproteobacteria; order Rhizobiales; family Xanthobacteraceae; genus BOG-931. Next base: position 168,659 of record CAWHJE010000011.1, on the reverse strand, counting down.
CGCACCTCCGAAGCGCTCGCGCGAACGCCATAGCGCATCGCCGACACCAAACAGCTTTGGTGAAAAATACAGCAACAGCCAAACGATATAGAGCGCGGCGGCCGACGCGGTCGGAAAGGCTCGACCGTCCGGCCATGTCGCCACCGCCCACGCGGCGAGAATGGCGAACGCCACGATGCCGACGGCGCCAAGAAATTTCACGGCGAGAAAGCCGAGATGAAAGCGGCTCATTGGAACGAGGTCCTCGAGGTCGAGAAGTTTCAGGTTCTCCAGATTGCCCTGGCACCAGCGGCCGTAACGCAGGAGATATTCGGGAGCGGCCGGCGGGTTGTCTTCGTAACTGCCGCCCTCTTGCGGCAAAAACCGGACCTCGTATCCGGCCCGCCGCATCAGGGCTGCCTCGACCTGATCGTGCCCCGCGCAGTTGACGACGCTGCGATCCGCAAGCGGGCCGCCGGGCAGATAAGGCAACCGGCAGTTCTCTACGAACGGCGCCATCCGAATGATGCAGTTGTGACCCCAAAACTGTCCGCAATCGCCCTGCCACCATGCCGCGCCGACAGCGGCGCAGCGCATGCCATGCCGGTGTCCAAACGAAAAAATACGCGCAAACAAACTCTCGCTGGGGAGACCCACCGAGAATGTCTGCAATATGCCGAGGCGGGAATTCGCCTGCATGGCACGCACCAGCCGAACGACCACTTCCCCGCTCATCAGGCTGTCGCTGTCGAGCAGCACGAGCAAATCGTATTTTTGTCCGGCGCTTTCGCAGAAGTCGTATACGTTGCCGGGCTTAAAGCCGGCCCGCTCGGTACGGCGGCGGTAGAATACCTGGGCGGCGGCGCCGCCCTCGGCGCGCCACGACGAAAACGCCGCCTCTTCGGCGGCGACCACGTCCGGTTGATCGCTGTCGCTCAGTATAAAAAAATCGAACGACGCAAGGTGACCGTTGCGATCGAGGCTTTCCACCAGCGTCTTCAGCAGGACAAAAGCCCCTGCCGGAGGCTCGTTGCGAACGACCATGGCGACTGCCGTTCGCGCCGTCAGGGGATCGTCGCTGCCGCCGAAACCGATCTGCGCCGGAGCCCAACCGGATGCGCGCGGTCCATTGAGCAGCGCGAAACCCAGCGCCGCATTCCAGAACCCGATCGCCAGGCTCGGTGCGTTCAAAACAAAAAGAGCGAGCAGCAGCACTTCTATCGGGCCGGAATTTCCGGTCGCCGTGACCGACGCGAACCAACCGGCGAGCACCAGGCACGTCGCGCCGACCAGCCCGCCAAAAAACAGGCGCCGGGTGAAAATGGAGTAGGCTTGATCTAAAAGCGGCAGCTCGCCGGTCGCGATCGCATCCGGCCCGGAAGTGATATCGGCAGACATCGCTCGGGCCTCTTGGTCCTTCGGACGCTCACCTGCGAGGCCCGGTCCGCACTCACGCGGTCGCTAAAACGCCAGCTATTTCTAGTGGCTGCATGCATGGCTGTAAAGAATGTGCCTTATTTGTTACAAATTTGGCGAGTGAGTGGCAAACATGCCTCAACGCCTGAGGATCTTCATTTCCTCGCCGGGTGACGTACCGGACGAGCGCCTGCGCGCCGACCTTGTCATCGACAAGCTGGCGCAGGACTACAGCCGTTATTTCCGATTTGATAGTTACCGCTGGGAGCACGAGCCGATGCTGGCGTCGGGCTCCTTCCAGGACGCGATCGATCCTCCCAGCCAGTTCGACATTGTCATCCTGATCCTGTGGTCGCGGTTGGGGACGGCGCTCCCGGAGAAGACCGGGGTGCGGGAATATCGCGGCCTGGACGACCGGGTACCGGTAACCGGGACCGAATGGGAATTCGAGGAAGCGCTGAAGGGCGTTCGCGAACGCGGCGCGCCCGACATCCTTGCCTTCCGCAACGTCAGCCCCGCCCCCATCGAGACGCTCGACCTTGACGCCCAGGCGAGCCGGCTCGGTCAGCTCCAGGCGCTGAACACATTTTGGCAGCGGCATTTTGCCGATCGTGGCGTGTTTCTGGCCGCCTACGACACCTACCGGACGCTCGAGGAATTCGCCGAGCGGCTCGAACGCGCGCTGCGCGCGTTGATCACGCGCCGTATCAAGAACGCCGCCGGCGATCAGCAGCTCGGCGATGCGCCAGTCTGGCTCGGAGCACCATTTCGTGGCCTCGAGGCCTACGAATTCGAGCACGAGCCGATCTTCTTTGGACGTGATGCGCTCGTTGCCAAGGCCGCAGAGCAACTAGCCAGCCAGGCGCGAGCCGGGTCGGCATTTCTGCTTGTTTCGGGCGCGAGCGGCTCCGGCAAATCCTCGCTCGTCAAAGCGGCGTTGGTGCCGCGACTGATGAAGCCGCAGCGGATCGAAAGCACGGTGTTTCTGCGCCGGCTGGTATTCCGGCCCAGCGACGGCGGTAAAGATCTTCTGCAGGGCTTTATCGAGGCCCTGGTACGTGGGCCCGCCGACAAGGGCTTTGGATTGCCCGAACTGCTTGGTCCCGGTCAGGACGCCCAGCAACTCGCTGCTCATTTGCGCGCATCTCCCGACGCCGCGGCCTTTTTGTTCGCCGGAGCCGTCGGTCGAGTAACCGACGCCGGACGCCGCGACGGCAGAGTTCTCGCCTTTGAGCAAGCGAAGCTTATCCTCGTGATCGATCAGCTCGAAGAGCTGTTCACCATCGCCTCGATCGGAGCGGAGGAGTGCCGGGCCTTTGTCCGTCTGTTGTATGCGCTCGCATGCAGTGGCACGGTGTGGATCGTCGCGACAATGCGCGCCGATTTTTGGCATCGCGCGGCCGAGTTTCCCGATCTGGTCGCGCTCTGCGAGGGTCTGGGGCGGATCGATGTCGCGGCGCCGTCAGCGGCGGAAATCTCCGAAATGATCCGCAAGCCGGCAGAAGCGGCCGGACTGTCGTTCGAAGCGGACCCGCGATCGGGCCTTCGTCTCGATGCGGTTCTGGCTGAACACGCTACCGCCGCCGCCGGAGTCCTGCCGCTCCTCTCCTTCACCCTGGATGCCCTGTATGCCCAGGACGTCAAGGTTGCAGGTGGACGAGCGTTGACGCACGCGACGTACGAGACGCTGGGTGGCCTTTACGGCGCGATTGCGACGCGGGCTGACCATACGCTGGCGGCGCTTCCACAAGCGGCCCAGGACTCGTTACCGCGCGTGCTGCGGACGCTCGCGACGGTCTCGACCGGCACGGACCAGGCGGCGACGGCGCGGACGGTGCCGCTCAGCCGCTTCCCCGAGGGCAGCGATGTGCGCAACCTTGTCGACGCCTTGATCGCGGCGCGCCTGCTGGTCGCTTCAAGCGACGGTGCGGAGCCCACCGTCCGCTTCGCTCACGAAGCGCTGATCAATCGCTGGGAGCGGGCAAGCCAGCTTCTCGCGTCCAGCCGCCGCGACCTGGAAACGCGAGCGTTGATCGAGCAGCAGCAGGCACGCTGGTCCCTGGCGAGTGCGGCGAACCGTCACATGCTGCTGCTGCGCGATTTCGATCTTGCCACCGCTCTCGACCTCGACAAACGCTCTGGCTCCGAACTGACGCCTTCACTGCGCAGCTACGTCGCTCAATCCGCCACCGCGGCCAAGGCGGCAGCGCGCCGCAAGCAGGCGGTCGTCGTCGCGGTTTTTGCCGTGTTGCTCGCCTTTGCTGCTGCATCTTTCGGTTCCTTGCTGATCGCCAAGAAGCAGCGCGACACCGCCTTGATCGCAAAGTCAGATTTTCTCGCGCGCGACTCGCGCAGCGCCGCGGCCGACGGCAACACCACGCTCGCGACCATTCTTGCGCTCGCCGGATTGCCGCGCAGGATCGGCAATCCTGACCGTCCCTTCGTTGCCGCCGCCGAGTATGCCCTCGAGGAAGCGCTGGCCAACCGCCGCGAGCGTTTCATTTTACAGGGACATCACGGCACGGTGTGGTCGGTCGCGTTTTCGCCGGATGGCAAGCACGCCGTAACGGCGGACGACGACCACACCGCCCTGATCTGGAACGTCACGACGGGCGCGCCGGAACGGGTCCTGAAAGGACACACCGACCGCGTCTGGTACGCGGCGTTTTCGCCGGACGGCGCGCGCATCGTTACAGCGTCGGGCGACAACACCGCCCGGCTGTGGGATGCCGCAACAGGCACTCAGATCGCCGTTCTTGCCGAGCACCGCGACGCAGTTACTTTCGCCGCCTTCTCGCCCGACAATGCGCTGATACTCACGGCCTCCGACGACGACACCGCCCGGCTGTGGGATGCCCGGACCGGCTCGCCCCTCACCGTTTTAGCCGGCCATGAGGGATTGGTGACGTTTGCCGCATTATCGCCAGACGGCAAACGGGTGGCGACGGCGTCAACCGACAAGACCGCGCGCATCTGGGATACGGCGACAGGCCGTCAGCTCGTCGTGCTGCGGGGCCATAGCGATTTTGTCACTACCGCGCCGTTTTCACCGGATGGCGAGCGGGTACTCACCACAAGCTGGGATAAGACCGCGCGGATTTGGGACGCGAAGTCCGGCGCGCCGCTCAAGGTTCTCGAGGGTCATGAACAAATGATCCTCGCGGCTGCGTTTTCGCCGGATGGCGAACTGGTCGCGACCGCTTCCGCCGATCGGACCGCGCGGTTGTGGAACGCCGAAACCGGCGCGGCGGTCTGGATCCTCAAGGGCCACGAAGACTGGGTGAACTCGGTCGATTTCTCTCACGATGGCACGCGCGTCCTGACCGCTTCAAACGATGCGACAACGCGCTTGTGGGACACAAATACCGGCGCGGCGGTCGCGGTGCTGCGGGGAGATGATGGGCTCATCGACTCGGCCGTGTTCTCGCCTGACGACAGGCTGGTCGCCACGGCCTCCTACGACCGGACGGCGCGTTTGTGGGAGAGCGAGACCGACGCCATGGTCCGCGTTTTTCGCAAACATAAAGACTGGGTTTACACGGCCGCCCTTTCGCCAGACGGCAAGCTGCTTGGCACCGCCTCGGAGGACCACACGGCCCGAATATGGGATGCGCAAACCGCCGCCGTTCGGGCGATCCTTGATAAGCATCAGGCACGCGTGACTTCGATTGCGTTCTCGCCGGACGGTAAGCGCGTTGTCACAACTTCCGACGACCGCACTGCGCGGGTATGGGACGTCGCCACAGCGGCGACGATCCAGACCTTCGAAGGGCATAGTGACTGGGTTGAGTCGGCTGCATTCTCGCCCGACGGACGGCGTGTCGTCACCGGCTCGAACGACCGCACGGCGCAAGTTTGGGATGCCCAGAGCGGCGAGACGCTGGCTGTGATGAAGGGCCATAAGAATATGGTCACGGCCACCGTATTCTCGCCGGACGGCAAGCGCGTCCTGACCGCCTCATGGGACGGTACAGCGAAGCTGTGGGATGCGAGCACCGGAAACCTTCAGATCGAACTTGCCCGCCATAAAGGCCGCGTCACGTCTGCCGCGTTCTCCGCCGACGGCGCGCGCGTCGTCACCGGAGCCGACGACCAGACCGCCCGCGTGTGGGATGCGCGCACCGGCGTACAACTGGCGGTGATGCATGGCCACGAAGGCAACGTCACCTCGGTCGCGTTCTCGCCGGACGGCAAGCGCATCCTGACCGGCTCGTGGGACAAGACCGCGCGGGTATGGGAATGGGAGGTCGGCAAGACGATCATCGCGCTTCGCGGCCACATCGGTCACGTGACCTCGGTCGGCTTCTCTGGCGACGGCGCGACGGTCGTAACGGCGTCGAAAGACTGGACCGCGCGGCTGTGGCATTTGCCGGTCCACTGCCAGGCCCTGATCGACCAGGCGGAGCGCGAGGAGCCCGCGCCGCCGACCTCGGCCGAGCGCGCGCGTTATTTCTTGTCCGACCGGCCCGAAGCGACCGGGACGCTCAATTTCCTTAGCCAGATGCTCTCGCCGATGTTGCCGAATGCCAGCGAAAATTGTGAGTGACGGCGCGGCGTCTCCAGCTTGCGGATTGCGCCTGCCACCGCGGGCTTTTACCTGACAACAATTTCTAATCGCGGCCAAGCGCGCAGGAATGATCCTGCAATTCTTCGCCTTTGATCAGGATGCCGGCGGCCGGATCGGCCTGAGCGTTCAGAACTACAAACCCCGGCCTTTCATCCGCGAAGTCAGCTCCGACCACGACGAGCGTCTGCGCGCCCATCGCGGTGGCGGCGCCCGGGACACCATCGGCCACGAGCTTGATCGGGCTGACGGCTTCAAGCTCTTCGCCGACGACTCTGATCGCATTGTAAGTGTGCCCGGCAAGCGGCTCGGGGAACGGTGCCCACGTATCACCGATCGCCGCAATCTGGCGCTGCAAGGCGGCCTTCACGTCGGGCCGAACGCAATCGATATGGATGTGAAACTGATCCTGTCCGCGCCAGTTCGCCGAATTCACCGCAAGGCTGATTGCTGTGCGCAGCGACGCCCGCCCAGCCGCACGCTCGGTGAAGGTGCGCTCCTTCCAGGCTAAAGCAAAATAATTCGGCGCTTCCGGCTCCAGCAACGCGGAACTTTCGATACCGCTCAGGCGAGCCGTGGGTATCAGCAAATATTGCGCGACACCGACCCTGTCCTTGAGCACCGCGTAGCCGCGCTCGGCTCCTCCTTGCAGAGCGACGAGCGCGCATGGCGTCGGGCGCGCATTCTCGGTTTCGTTGGGAACGCATTGATCGTGGACGATCTTCCATAGGCTGTCGCGGTCAAGGGCCCGCCCAAGACCAAACATGCCGAGCATCAGGATCAGCGCGACGGCCACCGCCACGAAGGCCGGGCCGTATGATCTTTTCCCCAAGATCGGCACCAGAAGGCCCGCTGCAAAGAATTGGATGATTTTCAGAGATCGCGCCGTCTTTTGAGCAGCTTACTTTGCTTTTATTTCTGCCCTATTACGCGGCGGCAGGTTTTGACAACGCGGATCCTACGCACGCACCGTCGCAGCCGCCGGCGGCCGGTCAGAAACTGACCGGCCACCGGAACGTGGCGACATCGACGATGCTCTATTCGCTGCGGCAGCTATTTGCAGCCCGCGGGCGTCATTTTTTTGCCGGGAGGGCACGCCGGCTTTGGCGGCGGCGCCGGCGGCGCTACCGTCTTGACCGTGGCCGTTACCGCCGCTGGCGTCGGAGGATTTGATCTTGGGACTATCGTAGGCGAAGTGCTCCCGACCGGCTTCGTTCCCAGGTTCACGGACTTCGGCGGGCCGTTATTCGTCGTTTCCGTGCTTCTATGGACCAGCGCTTTGCCCTCCACCGAGTTGGAGCCTGTGGAATTCACATTGCCTGGCGTCGTTAGAACCTTAGCGGCCGTTCCCTTTTGCTCGAGCGTTTTTGAGCCGACGGCATTGGTGTTGTTCCCCGTAGCCTGACCCTTACCCGCCGCTCCCTTCTCCTCGAAGGTCTTTGAGCCGACGGCGTTCGTGTTATTCCCCGTAGCCTGACCCTTGCCGACCACTCCCTTCCCTTCGATCGCCTTTGACCCGGCAGGATTCGTTCCCAACGTTGAAGTACCAAGCGATTTTGTGCCCTGCAGTGAAGCCGAGCTTGGCTTCGCCCCCACGACACCCTTACCGGAGAACTCACCCGCCTTGGTGGTGGCCGCAATCGTTGGTTGACCTTTATTGTGCGAAACGAACAGCTCCTTGTTGGTGCTCGCCAAGTGCTGCTGTTGCACTTGCATCGACGTGGGTGCCACGTGTCGCTCGTGCGCCGCAGCCAGTTCATGCGGCGTCGGCTGCACGGTCGTTCCACCGTTGCCGCCATTGAAGCTTACCCGCCTTGCCTCCGGATTGACGATGACGGGCCTGTCGTAAACGTTTCTGATTGCGACGCCGCCAAAATTGTTGACGGTGCGATTGTAGGCGAAGACGCCGTGGTCCCAGTACCCGCCCTCGTAGCCGGCGCCGCCATAACCATAACCGTAGTCAACGCCGCCGTAGAAACCGACTTGCGGCCCCCAGTAGCCGTCGTTCCAAACATAGAGACCGTCCCGCCATCCCCAGTAGCCGGGCGTCCACAGCAGCCCGACTTCAGGGGGCATCACCCAGGTTCCGGGAACCCAGTAGTAGCCATTGTCCGGATCAAATGCCCAATAACCGGGGGACCATATATATCCGGGCTCAGGAATTGGGGGCTGCTCGTAAACTGGCAATTCCGGTGGAGCAATCGTGATGTTGAGAATCTGCGCGTTGGCGGCGACCGGCATCGCCAAAGCGGCCAATGCAAACAGAAACCACATAACCGAGCATAAGCGCCGCATGGTCGTCCCCCTCGCGAGCGAAATTGATATGACCGCGTACACTCGTGGCGGATTGCCGCTAGATTAAGGCGTTTTTTGCATACCACCGCCGAAGGCAGTCGGAGCGGCCAAACAATACTTCGACAAGCAAACCAGAGCGGCAAAGATCCCCCAATGCCATCGGCGTCGCGGCAGTACTGAATTGCCCGCGCCGTTCCGACTACATCATGGTAAAAATTCGGTGACCGAGCCGTGCCTCGGCGGCAATCCAGTTGAGGATGGCCACGTCCACATCGTCAAACCCGGCCGGCAACCGGGGCGCCGGACGCGCAACCACGATCGGCGAACGCGCAATAGCCGCGATCAGCGCTTCCACAGTGGATTGATCCTGATCCATCGATTTCATCGCCGACTCAGTTTCACCTGAAGTTTGAAACGGCAGCCGGGCCGCCTAAAGGCGACCTTGCGGCAAAGTCGGGGCAGCCTCTGTGACGGTCATCACTCGCGGGGGCAGCAACGCAAGCGGCCGGGGGCTCTCCGAATGCAGCAGAAACTTATTCCATGCACCTAGGCGGCGGCCGCTCAATTCTTCTTGGTTTTCACTCCGCGCCGAGCGAACTGTGCTGGCGCCGCAGCGTAGTATTGCCGTCGCACGGCCCCTATGTAATACGCGTCTCATTTCCGAACTTCTCGGATTAGCCCAGGCGACGGAGGTTTCCATGGCCCTGCAACTCAACGACACGGCCCCTGATTTCGAAGCCGAAACGACGGAAGGTAAAATCCGTTTTCACGACTGGATCGGCAACAGCTGGGTTGTGCTGTTCTCACATCCCAAGGATTTCACCCCGGTATGCACCACCGAGCTCGGCTACATGGCCAAGATCAAACCGGAGTTCGACAAACGCGGCGTGAAGATCATCGGGCTGTCGGTCGATCCGATCGACCGCCACGCCGGTTGGGCCAGCGACATCAAAGAGACGCAGGGTTTCGCCCCGAACTATCCGATGATCGCCGACGTCGATTACAACGTCTCCAAGCTCTACGGCATGCTGCCGGCGCCGGTATCAGGCGATCCGACGAAACGCACCGCCGCCGACAATCAAACCGTGCGCAACGTCTTCGTCATCGGGCCGGACAAGAAGGTCAAACTTATCCTGGTTTATCCGATGACCACCGGCCGCAACTTCGACGAAGTCCTCCGCGTCATCGACTCGCTGCAGCTCACGGCCAAGCACAAGGTTGCGACGCCCGTGAACTGGAAGAACGGCGAGGATGTGATCATCGCCGGCTCGGTGTCGGATGAAGACGCGAAGAAGCAGTATCCCCAGGGCTGGAAGGCGCCCAAGCCTTATATCCGGATTGTGCCGCAGCCGCACTGATCGGCAAGACGGTCCTGGGTGCGAGAGCGCGGCTTCGGCCGCGCTCTTTTTGTTTGGCGGCACCGCGCATACTGCAACCATCAGGGCACGAGAAGCACCTTACCAACGTTGCGGCGGTCTTGAATAAAGTGATGCGCCTTCGCCGCCTCGTCGAACCGAAAGGTTTGCGCAATCCTCGGCTTGACGACGCCCTGGCGCCACAACTCCAACAATCGATCCCCCCATTCGCGCATGCGCTCGCCCTCGCCCCACATATGTCCGAGATTGACGCCGAAGACGCCCTTGTTGGCATTCATCAGCGAAAGCGGATTGAACTGAAACCAGGGAATACTCGCGAGCAAGCCAATCATGCCGAAGACGCTACGCTCCTTGCCGCTTGCCGCCGCGGAAATGCCGAACATGCCAAGCCGCCCGGTGGGCGCGAGGACTCGGTATCCCTTTTTCCACGACTCGCCGCCAACCGCATCGAGGATGAGTTCCACGCCACGGCCCCCGGTGATTTCGCGCACCCGCTTTTCGAAATCCTCCGTGCGGTAGTCGATGAGGTGATCGACCCCCAAGGCCCGCATCTCGGCGTGCTTTGCCGCGGACGCCGTTCCGATCACGCGGCCGCCGAGATGTTTTGCAATCTGCGTTGCGGCGATGCCGACACCGCCGCCCACCGAATGGACAAGAACGGTCTCGTTGGGTTTCAATGCACCCATCACGACGAGAAGCTGCCAAGCCGTGAAATAGTTGACCGGGATTGCGGCGGCTTCGAACGCGGACATGCCTGCCGGGCGCTCGAATACCTGTCCGGTAGGAACGCAGATCGTATCGGCGTAGCCGCCGAACCGCGTCAAGGCAAAGACGTCGCGGCCAACCCAGTTCTCAGCCACATCGGCGCCGGCAGCATCGACGCGACCGGCCACCTCGTAGCCCGGCACGACCGGCATCGGCGGCAGATCAGGATAAAGTCCGAGGCGGCCGAGAATGTCTGCAAAATTAATTCCACTCGCCTCAACGCGAACCCGAACCTCCCCGGCTTTCGGTTCGGGATCGGGCGCTTCCCTGACTTCGAGAACCTCCGGTGCGCCCGCTTTCGTTATCCAGATTTGCCGCATCGCCTCATCCTCCCGTTTCGAACCGAAAGCGTGCCAATCGTCGGCTCAACGTACGCCTTTGCCGCGGACTTGACCGCGCGCTTGCTTTTGGGTTCGGCGCGTGCAGACGATATAAGCTGTGATCGTAGCCCTTAAAGACAATCCGATGCGAGGAACACATGGACGTGCGTGCGGCCGTAGCATTCGCCCCCGGCAAACCGCTCGAAGTAACAACAGTGAAACTCGAGGGTCCGCGCGCCGGCGAGGTCCTCGTCGAGATCAAGGCGACCGGTATCTGCCATACCGATGAATTCACCTTGTCGGGCGCCGATCCGGAAGGACTGTTTCCAGCCATCCTCGGCCACGAGGGCGCCGGCATCGTCGCCGACGTCGGCCCTGGTGTGACATCGGTCAAGAAAGGCGATCACGTCATTCCGCTCTACACGCCGGAATGCCGGACCTGTCCGTCCTGCCTGTCGCGCAAGACCAATCTCTGCACCGCCATCCGCGCCACGCAGGGCCAGGGCGTCATGCCCGACGGCACGTCGCGCTTTTCGATCGGCGGCGAAAAGATCCACCACTATATGGGCTGTTCGACATTCGCCAATTTTACGGTGATGCCGGAAATCGCGGTGGCGAAGATTCGCGAGGACGCGCCGTTCGACAAGGTCTGCTACATCGGCTGCGGCGTGACCACCGGCGTCGGCGCGGTGATCAATACGGCCAAGGTCGAGCCCGGCGCAAAGTGCATCGTCTTTGGCCTCGGCGGGATCGGCCTCAACGTCATCCAGGGCCTGCGTTTGGTCGGCGCCGACATGATCATCGGAGTCGATCTCAACCCGGACAAGAAGGCGTGGGGCGAGCGCTTCGGCATGACGCACTTCGTCAATCCGAAGGAGATCGGTGGCGATCTCGTCGCGCATCTCGTCAACATGACGAAGAGCGGCGCCGACCAGATCGGTGGTGCCGACTACACTTTCGAATGTGTCGGCCATGTCGGTCTCATGCGCATCGCGCTGGAGAGCTGCCATCGCGGCTGGGGTCAAAGCATCATCATCGGCGTTGCCGGCTCGGGCCAGGAGATCGCGACGCGGCCGTTCCAGCTCGTGACCGGCCGGGTGTGGCGCGGCTCGGCCTTCGGCGGCGCTCGCGGCCGCACCGACGTTCCGAAAATCGTCGACTGGTACATGCAGGGGAAAATCGCGATCGATCCGATGATCACCCACACCCTGCCGCTTGCCCAGATCAACAAGGCTTTCGACTTGATGCACGAAGGCAAAAGCATCCGCAGTGTCGTGGTGTATTAGGGTGTGGACTAAATCAACGCGCAGCCGTCGACGAGCAGATTCCAGGATCGACGTTCGATGCAATAGGATTTAACTGCGCGACATCCGCCTCCAGGTCGAAAATGATCCAAAGACATGGTAGTCAAGCGGGCCATCAAGCGGGCGACGGGTGATAAGCAATGTCGGAAACTGACAAGGTGTTCGCTGGCTCGATTCCGGAAAACTACGACCGCTATATGGTGCCGTTGATTTTCGAGCCGTTCGCCGCGGATATTGCACAACGAGCGGCGTCCTTGTCGCCAAGCGCCGTTTTGGAAACCGCCGCGGGCAGCGGGGTTGTCACCCGCGCATTGACGCCAAGACTGCCCCTGGACGCCAGCTATATCGTAACCGACCTCAACCAGCCGATGCTCGCCTATGCCGCTTCGCGACAAGCTCCCGACAGTCGCATCAGATGGCGCGAAGCGGATGCTCTGGCGCTGCCGTTTGAAAATGCGGCCTTCGATCTCGTTTGTTGCCAGTTCGGTGTAATGTTCTTTCCCGACCGCTCATCTGGCTACCGTGAAGCAAAGCGAGTCCTGAAGCCCGGAGGATATTTTTTATTCAACGTATGGGATCGCATCGAGGAGAACGTTTTTGCGGATGATGTGACGAATGCTCTCGCAAAGTTTTTTCCAAACGATCCGCCGCGCTTTCTGGCACGCACGCCGCACGGCTACCACGATACGGCATTGATCCGTAGCGAGCTGGAGGATGCAGGTTTTTCCCGTGTGGTGATCGAGACTAGAGCCGAACAAAGTCGCGCATCCTCACCGCGCCATGCGGCCATTGCTTTTTGTCAGGGAACTCCCCTTCGCAACGAAATCGAGGCCAGAGACCCTCAAAAACTGGAAGCTGCAACCGACTACGCTGCATCCGCGATTGCGGACAGACATGGCAGCGGCGAGGTTGCTGCCAAAATTCAGGCACACGTAATCGTGGCTGTGGTCTAGATGTTGGGATATGCCCTTCTGGCACCTCGCGAAATTCCGCCGCTATGCAGCAATTACGCCGCTTTCGGAGTGGAGCGGACATGAACCGAATTTATGAGTACGCGCCCTAGCATTACAGTTGCGTTTTTCTTTTGAGATGAGCGCTGCGGGCCTCAGCCTGGTGAGCGCGTCGCCAGAATGACCAGGCGATGACATGGGCGGGATGGATGCGCCGTTGTGCGAGCTTGATCGCGATACGGCGGATTTCCTGAATCGACCAGCAGATCAGGAACGACGCCTTTTCGGAAGACGTGGCAGTGTTTTTTTGAGCGGCACGTGATTGGCGTGATGACGGATGGCGGCCACCATGGCGAAGGCGAGCATGACCAGCGAGACATGCCGATGCCAGCCATGCCAGGAGCGGGTCTCGTTGTGATCGAGGCCGAGCTCGTTCTTGGCGGTCTCGAAGCTGTCCTCGATAGCCCAGCGATGACCTTCCACTGAGACCAGCTTTTCCCTAGGCGTGCCCCGCGGGCACCAGGTGGAGAAGAAGGCCAGAGCACCATCGGCAATGTTGCGGCGGATCAGTAACCCTCGCGTCCACTCCCCGGTGAGGGCGCTGTTGTAGTCAGCGGCATCGAGGTCGGCGAGTTCGAGATAGGCCCACTCGTGCAGGCGTGGACCTTTGGTTCCTTCGCCGGACGACAGGCGCCGCCAAGAGCTCTTGGGAAGGTTCTGCGCGATCTTGGCGGCGGTGCCACCGATAAGCTGCTTCTTGCCCCAGGACCGGAACACATGATTGGCGGCGACGCCCAGCACATACCCCTTGCCTGCCTTGCGTAGCATGGTCTCAATGTCACCCGTGCCATACACGCTGTCCGCCGCGACATAGGCGAATGGCACCTTTGCGACGAGCGAGCGCGCAATCATTCGGCGTGCAATCTGGGGCTTCGTTGCAAACCCCACATCGTCTGGTACATGCGCCGCCTTCAGGCGGTCGGGATCGCCCGTCCACTCCTTTGGCAGATAAAGCCCACGATCGATGAAGGCATGGCCATGGCGCGACACGTAGGAAGCAAACACGCCGATCTGGCAGTTGGTGATCTTGCCCGCCGAGCCCGTGTATTGGCGGGAAACCCCGCACGACGCCTTGCCTTGCTTCAAGAAGCCGGTCTCATCAATCACCAGAACTGCTGTCTCGTCGGCAAGCGTTTCCAGCGCGTACTCGCGTACGATATCGCGCAACGTATCGGCATCCCACTGGCCGCGGCCCAGGATAGCCTGCTGACGCCACGGGCCGGAATCGCCCGCCGCTTCCGCGCGCATCCAGCCTGTCTTTCGCGGCTCGTCCCCAAGAAGTCCGTCCAGAAACTTCCCAGCCGATACTGCAACCCGCTCCTGCCTGAATAAGGGACGTATCCGCGCCTTCACATCCCGTAACAACGACGCCCAAAGCTCCAGCGTCGTCTCAATCGATGCGCCAGCCATCCATGATCTCCCGAATCATGGTGGCCCATCAATTCAGAAGTTCGGATAAACCGCAACTGTAATGCTAGCGCGCGAAACTTTGGCGACAAAGTTGAGCTTTCTCATTTTTCGATGGCATTTGAGCGATCGTAGCAACCGGCCAATAACGGCCGCTGTGCTAAATTGAAACAACTTCGGTCTGAGAGCCGCGAACAGGAAACCTAGACAATTCCGACCGTGGCTTTGCTATATGCCTCTAGAAAAGAAGAGACGGGCTTGAACAGCCTCTCGGGGATTGCAGCATTATGAAGCGCGCTAAACGTCGAGCCAAAAACAATCGACGCGGTTCCGAGCGTTCGCGGTCAATGATTGTTTTGGTCACAATGGCCGCAATCATGGCCACAGGGCTTTTTGCAACGCGTAGCATTGATATCGCGAAGCCCTCCACTACAACGACGAGGCAGCCAAGTGATACGGAAATTTACACCGGCTCAATCTTGTTTGAGCCAAATGATGCAAAAGTCTGCCATCAGTTGCTTTTCGACAATCGGACGGGGCTGATCAACGACAACGGAACGGTTGATTGCGGGCGCGCCTATTATCACAGTCCCAACGACGCTCCGCTAGGGTGGTCGACCGCGAGGGCGCAGGTCATCAGTGAAGGCTTCCACTGAGAATTGGATCCGGTCTGGATCGACAACAAGGCGCTTCCGGCGTTGGTACAGTCACGTTCTGACATTTAGCAGACATCCCGGCTGCATTGTCGAATGTGCGCTTTCTGGGCAAAAGCGGACGTGACGCGGACGCGGAGCGAAGCCCGCGTTTGACCCAACTGAGACGTCGCGGTGCCGAAGATCGACGCGGGCGGGAGAAACGACAACCCGCCCAAAGGAACGCCCGCGCTCTGTAAATGGAAAAATGTCACCCGAGGGCCACACTTTCTCTTAATCCGCCTTGTTCAGCGCTTTTCGCCGGTATTTGCTGAAACGCCAGATGGAAAACTCCGGGGCGGGGTGCCACGGGGGATGACGGCCGCTTTTTACGGTGTGCTCGCCGCACTTTAGCGCGCGGTAGCTTTTTATTGTCGGTTCTCGGGTCGGATGCGGTCCGGCGCTGGCGATGCCTCGAGGCAGGAGTGTTGCTCGTCCTGGCGTTCTGCAACGTTCCCACGATCGCCGAGACCATATCGCCTAACGAAGCGTTCGACGTGAATGCGTGCTGGGAAAGGCAACACTACACCACCTTTTGGTCGTCAGAACGTTGGGTCACATCGGACGGACGTCCTCTACCGCCGCTCACAAATTTTCAAGTGGAGAACGAGGCCCTGAGCATCGGCAAAAGCAATGTTGGCTATGTTCGGGACGGCGCAACCGGCGACATATATGTCTACATCTATCCTAAGAAAAAGAATTCTTATCGTTATGTTCGGGTTCCTTGCCCCGAACATAGCAGCAACTGGACAGGTCTTAATCTCGGCGGCGCGCTAGCGATGAACTGGAGCCGGGTGGGCACGAACGAAACCCCGGCCAGACCGGCCCTTCCTGACCCGCAATTTTCCAACTCGGGCTATCAAACCGGCGGCGGCATTGTCGCGGGCTACAACTTCGCGCCGTGGCACAACATCGTCATTGGTCCGTTCGCTTCGTTCGACTGGCTCAGCCAGAGCATCAACCAAAACTTCGCAAACGGGCAGTACCTCGGCACCACAACGCATTGGATACTCACCGCTGCCGCAAAGGGCGGTTATGTAGTGACGCCGGTTCTGTATCTTTATGGACTGGCGGGTGCGTCTTGGCTCAATGAAACTATGAACGTCAATTTCGCCACCGCCGCATCAAGCAGCACCACCGTGCCGGGCGCAACGCTTGGCATTGGTGCCGAGTACCGACCGGCCTCATTGCAGATCGCGGGCGCTCCGGTTTCGGTATTTTTCCAATATCAGCACACGTGGTGGCAGAACGCGAATTTCAACACTCCAGCTTCGTCGCCAGCGTTCAACTACTCCTTCCGCCGCGACGACAATACGCTCAAGCTGGGCTTCAACATCTATTTCAACGGCCCGCCGCTTGCGCCGGAACGGCCAATCATCACCAAGTAGCTGACGACGCAACACCGGCATTAAATCTGTCTGCTGGAGTTTCAAATCCCAAGGTCTCTCGTGGTCGTTCGTTGAGCTGACGTGCCACTCTGTTCAGATGGGCTTGCGAGTACACTGACAGGTCGGTTCCTTTCGGAAAATACTGTCTCAGCAGGCCGTTGGTGTTCTCATTGGAACCGTGTTGCCAAGGACTTTGCGGATCGCAGAAGTAAACGTCGATGTTGGTCGCCAACGTGAAGCGTCGATGATCCGCAAGTTCCTTACCGCGGTCCCAAGTCAGGGACTTATAGAGCTCATTGGGTAACTTCTTCGCCTGCTTGATGAGTGCGGAAACGACCGTCTGCGTTTCCTTATTGGCCACCTTCGCTAAAGTCACGTATCGCGTATGACGTTCGACCAAGGTCGCGATGTAGCTGTTCTTCGATCCGGTCAGCAGATCGCCTTCCCAATGACCAGGAACCGCACGATCCTCGACCGCTGCCGGTCGCTCACGGATCGACACGATATCCTTGATTTGCCCCCGTTGATCGCCGTTGGGGGCGGCCGGCCTGGATCGCCGGATCGTGCGCTTCGATCGAAGATGGCAAAGCAGTTCCTTCTTAAGCACGCCGCGTGCTTGAACAAAGAGGCTGCGATAGATCGTCTCGTGTGACACGCGACTAGCCTCATCTTCCGGATGCGATCTCTTGAGCCAGCCGGCTATCTGCTCGGGCGACCAATTCAACCTGAGCTTTCGTGCCACTGCCGCTCGTAGCCGCGGATTGTCCGCCAGCTTACAACGCTTCGGACGACGCGCCCGGGCCCAGGCCTTCTCATCAGCCACCGCCGCTCGGTATCGATGATAGCCGCCATTGCGAATGATTTCTCGGCTCACCGTCGAGGGCGAGTGGCCCAGCAACCGGGCCATCGATCGCGCCGACCGATGCGCCGCTATGCCCCTGGAAATCTCCTCGCGCTCCGAGAACGTCAAGGCCAACCGCGAGCGACGCCGCGAGGCAGGACGAATCCCACCGTGCGGGGCTACTTGAAAATAAATCGACGATGACGGCTTACCAAACGCCCGCCCAATCGCTTTCAGCGATTCCCCGCGCCGCCAGCGATCCCATAACTCCATCTTCTCTGGCGCCGTAAACCCGCGACGATATCGTTGACCCATCATCAGACACTCCATCTTGGCGTTCAAGATAAAGTGTTGCGTCGACCGGTTGAGCCGGCAGGCAAAAGCGGACGTGACGCGGAGCGAAGCCCGCTTCGGACTCAAAGCGGGCATTGCGTACTTTTGCGAGCGCGTGGAGAAATATGGACCCGGGCGGCGAGACTCCGGCTACAGCCCGGACTCGATGGCCCGAAGCAGTCGGAAGCGCAGCTCGTCGTCATTGCTCGTGAGCGAGATCACAAAACGCGGCTGCCCGTGGCTTGATGTGCGGGCATAGCCCGCGAGCGTTCGGACCCCCTCAATGCTGCCGGTTTTGTTCCTGCCGCCGTCATGGCCGTGGAGCAGGTCGGCGTGGGGTGCGAAGAGCTTGAGCACTTTGGCAAGGCCGCGGGCGGTGAAGCGGTTGTTGCGGCTGATGCCCGAGCCCTCCTCGAGATGGATGGCGGCGGCGAGGTCCTGCGCGGCGAGCAGCTCGTTCGCGACCTGGAGCGACTTCTCGAGGCTGACTGGCCCGCCGAGGCGGTGGCCGCCGAGTTCCAGGAAAACCTGATTGGCGACGTAGTTGTTCGAGGCGCTCAGCAGCTCGGCGAGGATCTTCGAAAGGGTACGCGACTGTCGGTGAACGTAAACCGGCTTTAGTCCCTCGGGCACCGTTCCGGTCGAGATATTGCCCTTCACGCTGCCGCCGGCCCGCTCGATGAACGCGGCAATCAGCTCGCCGGCATATTGCAGACTCACCGCTGGGTCATCGCTCAGACTGATGCGGCCGCTTCCATTGGGGCCTCGCGCCCGGAACTGGGCGATCGCGAGCGGGGTGATCGGGGTCTGCTTCTCGGCGGAGCGCACCTTGTTGCCGCTGCGCACAGCGGAGATCGTGTTGAAATTCACCGCCAGTGCGGAGTTCAGCGCATTGTAGGCTTCGCCGGTTTCCTCGATGCCCGGGATGCGAAGGTTCGAAGGATAGTAGCTCGCGTCGAGCACGATGCCGGTGATCGGCTTCTTGCCGACCGCTGCGACCAGATTGGTCGCGAGCAGCGCCAGTTCCTCTGAGATCAGGAAAGGATCGCCGCCTCCGCGCACGTAGAGCACCCGCTTGTCGTCGAGATAGAAGCGGGTCTCGAAGCGGTAGTCGCCGCCCAGCACCTCCAGCGCCAGCCAGGCTGTGACGATCTTGGTGACCGAGGCCGGAACGAACGGCTCATCGGCGTTCTGGGCCACCAACTCGCTGCCCTCCCCGTCCACCACGAGCACCAACCCCGACGGAGCAAGGGTCGCGATTTTCTCCCTGACGTCGGCCAGGGCCGGGGCGGGCAGCAGAAGCAAAGCGAGGGCGAGCAGGCGTGACCACATAGCGACTCCAGCGCAGGCGCAGCGTCTAAACCTTGCGGACCCATGCTAGCGATACTCAAGCATTAAGTCAGTCAGATCGCAGATCTCGGATAGGCCTTTCGAAAGACCGTGCGCCCCCAAGTATTATCGAGGAAGCCGTCATGAGCAGCGCCGCCACTCGGCCGGGTGATTGCGCTATTCCACAGGCCAAGCGCTGCACTTTTGCGTACACTGATTTGCCTGGTTTCCTGCCCGTCGCCCGAGGGAGGTTGAGATGACTGCTGAAGATCCAGCACAGAACAAAGAAATTGAAATCGGCGTCGTCGTGCCGTCTCTTCTCTACGCGCCGATCTTGATCGCCGAACGGCGCGGCTTTCTGGCCGAAGAAGGACTTCGCGTCACGCTGCGCAGCTTCGGAACGACCGACCGTGTTACGGAGGCACTTCGCGACGGCGTCGTGCCGGTCACGGTCGGATCTCCGGAAGGTTCTATTCTCGACGCCGTGAAGGGCGGTGACCTCAAACTCTGTGCCGGCTTCGTCAACAAACCCCCACTTTCGATGATCGCCCAGCGCCGCTACCAAACCCTCGCCGACCTCCGCGGCGCCCGGTTAGGTACTTCGTCGCTGACGGAGGGCACTTGTCATTTAATGGAGCGGATGTTGGCCGCGCACGACCTGCATCAGCCGAAAGACTTTCAGTTCGTGCTGGCCGGCGCTCACCCGCAGCGTTGGGAGGCGTTACAGGCGGGTACGCTCGATGCTGCAATCCAGCTGGTGCCGTTCAACTACGTGGCGGAGGAAGCCGGTTTTCCAAACCTTGGCGACGTAGACGAATACGTCCCGGATTTCCTTTTTTGCGCAATTTGCACGCGGCTGAGCTGGGCGGAAGCGCATGCGAACAACCTGATCGGTTTGTTACGCGCGTTCCGTCGCGGGGCCGCGGCGATGTACGAAGATCCCGAGGGCGCTTCGGCAACCGTCGCCGATGCAATGGGGACAAACCCCAATCACGCCCGTCGAGCGTTGCTGGACCTTGTCCGCAAAAAGGCGATACCGGCGGATCTTGCCATCGCTCCAGCGGCATTTGCGACGACCGTCGAGGCGATGACGCATTCCAACTTGATCGATGCCGGCCGGCCTCCCCCCGCCTTGACCGACTGCGCGGATTTTCGATTCCTGGTGGACTCGGCGTAGAAAATCTAACGAGTGACGCATTCGACGGCAGACTTTGGCTGACGGCTGCGCCCTGCACGATTTAAATCGTGCGCCTGCAAAAATCCTCAAGGGAAGCCGTCATGAGCGCTACCACTGAAATGCAAGCACCGTTCGCCGATTTCCTCGGCATCAAGCTCACGCACATCTCGCCGGAGCGCGTCGAGGCCGAACTCACCGTTCGTCGCGAGCTTGCGACAATCCCCGACATCCTTCATGGCGGCGCCATCATGGCGCTCGCCGACAACCTCGGCGGCGTCGCCACGGTAGCGAATTTGCCGAAGGGCGCCCGCACCGCGACCATCGAAAGCAAGACCAATTTCTTCGCCGCCATTCCCGTCGGCGAAATCGCCCGCGCCGAGTGCACGCCGCTGCATCGCGGCCGCACCACCATGGTCTGGCAGACCCGGATCACGCGCAACGACGGCAGGCTCTGCGCGCTGGTGACGCAAACGCAGATCGTTATTGCGGCGGAGAAAATCTAGAGTTTGCTTGCCCGCTATTTGCCGACGAGGCGCTCCGAGGCAGCGCCGAGCCGGAGCGCAAGGCGCGGATCGAGCCGCTCGGCCAAGGCGGCGTGCGCATCCCGCCACACCGGGATCGCCGTTTCCAGCGAGCGCGCACCCTTTTCCGTCAGCCAGACCGCGCGGCGGCGCTGATCCTCGCCGGTGATGGCAATTTCGACCAGTCCGGCCGCTTCCAGACCGCGTAAATTTCGCGACAGCGTCGATTGATCGAGGCCGGTGCGCTCCGCCAAGGCGCCGAGCGTATCGTCGGGTGCCGCGGCGATTTGCGCCATCAAGCCGAACTGGGTGAGGCTCAGGCCGCTGCCCTGCATATGCTCCTCAAGGAAGTTCGTGATGCGCCGCGCCGCCATCCGGCTGGCCCAGCCGGCGCATGCTGAGACGGCCGCCTGCGCATCGCGCACGAGCGTCTTGCCGGGGACTTGCGGTCGTTTTGCCATGGTTGTATGTATCTACATCATTTGTATCTACAAGGAAATAGTGTCTAAAAGGAAATGCTAATGCCACCGGCGCTCAATTACGGGGTTGCGACATCCGCCGACGTCGCCGGCATGACCGGCCGGCAAATGCTGGAGGCCATGATCGCCGGCAGGATTCCCGCCCCGCCGATCGCGCAAACGCTCTCTTTCTGGCTGGCCGAGGTCGGCGACGGTACCTGCGTCTTCGAAGGCGATACCGGGGCGCATTTGCTCAATCCGCTGGGCGGCGTACACGGCGGTTGGGCGCTGACGCTGATCGACAGCGCAACCGGCTGTGCGGCGCATACGCTCCTGCCGGCCGGTGTCGGTTACGCGACGGTCGAAACCAAAGCCAATCTCACGCGCCCGATCCGGCATGACACCGGACGCGTGCGTGCCGAAGGACGCGTAATCAGCCGCGGCCGGCAGATCATGACTGCGGAAGCGAGCATTCTCGATACGAGCGGCCGCATCCTCGCCCACGGCACCTCGACGTTGATCGTGTTCGGCAATGGCGAAGGCGAGAGCCGGCCGTCGGCGGCGTCCAAATGAGCCCGACAAAGTCCTCCGCGACGAAGGACCCGCGCGTGCAAATAAAGCGCATCTACGAGCCGGTCGGCGACGCCGACGGCTTTCGGGTGCTCGTCGATCGGCTTTGGCCGCGCGGCGTCGCCAAGGAGAAAGCGCATATCGATCTGTGGCTCAAAGACGTCGCACCGAGCGACGCACTGCGCAAACACTTTCACGGACAGCCGGCCAAATGGGATGCATTCGTAGCGGCTTACGGCAAAGAACTTGCACAAGAACCGGCAAAGACCGCCGCCGCAAGCTTGCGCGAACGCATGCGGCGCGAGCCGGTTACGCTGCTTTACGCCGCGCGCGACGAGAGCCACAACAATGCGGTCGCGTTGAAAGCCTTGCTGGAGCGCGGCTAGCGGCTCTGGCCCTCCTGACCCCTTCGGCCAGCTGCAATCTTGTCTTTCGAGCGCCGGAGCGAGCATCTACGATGCCGTCCCTCCGGCATCGTCAGGTCACACGAATGCTCCGCACCATCAGTCCCGGAACGTTGGTCGTACAGTCGGCCTATCCCGATCCGCCATTCGATCTGATGCGAAACGGCATCGCGACCGGGTTCGACATCGAGTTGATGCGCGCGGTGGGTCGGCGGCTGCGGCTGGAATTGCGCGCTGTCGCTTACGAGGGCGACAATTTCAACGACATTTTCGACGGCGTGATACGCGGAACATGCGACGCTGTGATCTCGGGCACGACGATTACGCCTGAACGGGCGAAGGTCGTGAAATTTTCGTGGCCGTACCTGACATTCAATCAGGGTATCGCAGTCAACCGGCGACTGACACCGAACGTCGCGTCGGCAGCGGACCTGCGCGGCCTGACCGCAGGTATACAGTCGGGCAACACATCCGATTTCGTCGCGCGGAAATTCCTGGCGGGGGGCGACATCGTCGGCATACGTTATTATCCCTATCACGGCATTGCGACCGCGATCGACGATCTGGAGGCGGGGCGCATCGGCCTGATCGTCAAATTGTTTCCAGTGATCTCGTGGCTGATCAAGGGCAGGCCCGACCTGGCGGTGGTCATGCAAGAACCAACTCACGAACAGCTTGGGATTGCGTTTGCGCCGAGCCGTGCCGATCTGTGCGACGCGGTGGATGCGGCAATCGAAGAGCTGCGCGCCAGTGGCGAATTCGCGCGGCTGCAGGCAGAATGGCCCGGCACCGAAGCGTCTCTGTAAACGGTCAGACGATGAACGCATTCAAACTTTTTACCGGCTCGGACAATGCCTCGCATTTGATTAGCGGCACGCTTGATTTCGATCAGCATACCGACGCCGTCGCCGTGCACTTCAAGGAGTCGCCGCCGCATTCGACATTCGACTGGCACGAGGCGCCGGAACGGCAATATGTCATCACGCTCGCCGGCACGCTCGAATTCACAACGCGCGACGGCGAGAAATGCATTATCCGTCCGGGCGAAGTGTTGGTGGCGACCGACACCGCGGGCTCCGGGCACAAATGGCGATTGATCGACAATCAGCCATGGCGCCGCTGCTATGTGGTGCTCAAGCCGGGCGCGCCGGATTTATTCACGCCCGTTACGGCATCCGGTAAAATTTAAGCTTCACGGCGGACGGCTCGCGCTCGCCGCTGCAAACGATGATGGTCTTGGTCATCCAGGCATACCGCGCCGCGCTGGTCTCGAAGAATGTCGCGCCGCGGAAATAATAGCTCGCGGGATCGACCGACTGTCCGGCGGCAAGCGCGGCGATGATTTCCGGCGGGCCGTGGCGCAGCGCGTGATTGCGAACATAGATCAAAGCGCCGTCGTCACAGCGTAGCGTATAGCGCGCCTCAAGTTCGGCAACTCCGTCGTTCCGCAACACCTGCCAGTCGGCGCCGCCCGGCAACACCGTGGCGCGAATTTGTGGTCCGGAAAACTCGCCGCCGCTGATGGGAATTATGCGCCGGCCGCCTTTGGCGACATCCCCGAGATCGAGCGGCTTGTCGACCGTCACACGGCCGGCAAAGACAAATTCAAGCTTTGGAACCAACTCCGAATTCGCCAAGAAACGCCTCCCGAGCCGATTGCTTATTGCCGGCAAGATTGCCGATAATCGGCAGCTTTTGGTCTTCAAGACATACGCTCGCCGGGGCTGCGATGTCACCGAACACTACCAGCAACGTTACATTTCCGACCACCATCGCCGGCAGCCTGCCTAAACCGGCCTGGCTCGCCGCGCCAAACCGGCTCTGGGCGCCCTGGCGTCTCGAAGGCGACGAGCTCGCCGACGCCAAGGACGATGCAACGCTGCTGGCGTTGAAGCTTCAGGAAGATGCCGGCATCGACATCGTCTGCGACGGCGAGCAGGCGCGCCAGCACTTCGTGCACGGCTTTCTCGAGACGGTCGAGGGCATCGACTTTGACCGGCGCGTCGAGATGGGAATCCGCAACAACCGCTACAAGGCAATGTGCCCAACCGTGGTCGGGGAATTACGATTGCGCTCGCGCGTCCATGCCCGCGAAGCACGGCTGGCGCGGGCCCATACGAAGCGGAAACTCAAGTTCACGCTGCCGGGCCCGATGACCATCGTCGACACCATCGCCGATGCCCATTATGGCCACCGGGTGAAGATGGCGATGGCCTTCGCCGGCCTGCTGAACGAGGAGGTGCGCGGCCTCGCGGCCGATGGCGTCGACGTGATCCAGTTCGACGAGCCGGCCTTCAACGTCTACATGAACGAGGCCGCCGATTGGGGGATCGAGGCGCTCCACCGCGCCATCGAGGGAGTAGCGACGACCAGCGCCGTGCACATTTGTTACGGCTACGGCATCCCCGCCAATATCGAATGGAAGGCGACGCTAGGCACCGAGTGGCGGCAGTACGAAAAATTCTTCCCGGCGCTGGCGAAGAGCCGCATCGATCAGGTCTCGCTTGAGTGCATCAACTCCCACGTGCCGATGAGCGTGCTCAAACTGCTCGACGGCAAGGATGTGCTTGTCGGCGCCATCGACGTCGCCACCGACAAAATCGAGACGCCCGAGCAGGTCGCCGGCGTCCTCGCGGAAGCGATGAAATACGTACACAAGGACAAGATCGTCGCCTGCACCAATTGCGGCATGGCACCGATGCACCGAGCGGTCGCGCTCAAGAAGCTCGAAGCGCTGGCGCAGGGCGCGGCGCTGGCGCGAAGGAAGCTTGGCTAAGCGCGACGCCCTGCCCTCACCTGTCGCTGCGCCTCGCCGCGTGCTTCGCCACAGTCCCGATCACATCATCCCCATAGGGCAGATCATCATTCCATCAGCGGTCTTTTTCTGCTCGTCGTTGAATGAAGCATAAACCGGCCCCAAAGCTTCCTTGAGCGCCTTCACCGATGTCAGATGTGCAGTCAGCATTGCCTCCTGGCGGTCCAGTCGTGCCGGCAGCGCCGTCTCGGTTCCCGACTGCATCATCTGCTGATGCATTCCGTCCATCGATTGCGCAGCCGCCCGTAACGCATCAGCGAAGCGGTTCCATTGCGGGGTCTGCGCATCCGTGATTTTGAGCTCAACTTTGAGTGACGCGATCCGGCCCTCGACGTTCGATCCCATCATTCCGGTTTGCGCGCTCATCATGCTCATCATGGTGCGCATCATCGACATCATTTCTTCCGTGTCGCGACCCATCACCCCAGGCGGACGATCCTGCTGCATCATGCCCATTGAGCCTGGCTGCATCGGCGCCGCCGGAACCTCAGCCGCGGCAGGAGGATGATGGGCGTCGTGATCCTCACCCGGCGTCTGAGCAAATCCAGCCGGGGTGAACCCCATCAGGGCAATTCCCAATGCGAGAGTTGACAAGCCGGTCCAAGTTGGTGCGTGCATGACAACTAACTCCTCATTCAATCACCACGCTCGGCCCTTGGCGCGTTCGGCGCCTTGATCCAAGTCAACGGATGTTCGAGCCGGAACAGAATTGCAGATGACACTGCGTTGAAGGTCCGCTTCATGCGAGGCGCTTAATCGCGCTAACGATCCGCGCGAGTTACGACATCCATCAGCTCGGCAATTTTCCGCCGCTGATCTCGTCGATTGCCCGACACAATCGCGTCATCTACGCAATTCGCCACGTGATCGCGCAGAATCGCTTCCTCCGCCCGCCGGAGCGCAGCCCGGACTGCCGAAATTTGCGTGACGATATCGATGCAATAACGGTCGTCTTGGACCATGCGCACCAGCCCGCGCACCTGGCCCTCGATCCGTTTCAGCCGCTTGAGCACCGACGTCTTGGCATTCGCTTGCATCGCCGTTATATACCCCCACAGGGTATCTGCTTCAAGGGGAATAGACCGTGGACCATTCGGCGCACACGCACGGCGAAGCAACGATGGCGACCGATCCGGTCTGCGGCATGAAGGTCGATCCGGCGAAATCCCAGCACAGCCACGCGCACAACGGCCGCGACTATTTCTTCTGCAGTGCCGGCTGCCGCGGCAAGTTCATCGGCGATCCGGAAAGGTATCTCGGCAACCAAACCGCGGCGCCTGCGCCGGCGACGCCTAAAGGCACGATCTATACCTGCCCGATGCATCCGGAGATCCGGCAGATCGGACCAGGCTTCTGCCCGATTTGCGGCATGGCGCTGGAGCCGGCCGGAGCCAGCGAAGAGAGCGGCCCGAGCGCCGAATTAATCGACACGACGCGGCGCTTTTGGATCGGCGCGGTGCTGGCAATCCCGACCGTGATCCTGGAAATGGGAGGGCATTTTCCGGGCTTGAACCTTCATCACTATGTCCCGCCGCAAATCTCGATCTGGCTTCAGTTTTTGCTCGCCACGCCCGTTGTGCTGTGGGCCGGATGGCCGTTCTTCGTGCGCGGCTGGGCGTCGGTGCGCAACCGGTCGCTGAACATGTTCAGCCTGATCGCGCTGGGAACCGGCGCCGCTTATCTGTACAGCCTCGCCGCCACCTTCGCGCCCGGACTCTTCCCGGAGAATTTGCGGCAGGACGGCGTTGTCGCCGTTTATTACGAGGCGGCCGCCGTCATCACCGTCCTCGTCCTGCTCGGCCAAGTTCTGGAATTACGGGCGCGCGAGCAGACGGGCGGCGCCATCCGCGCCCTGCTGAACCTTGCGCCGAAGACGGCGCGCCGCGTTCGCGACGATGGCGACGATGAGGAGGTGCCTCTCGAACAGGTGCATATCGGCGATCGCCTCAGGGTGCGCCCAGGCGACAGCGTTCCGGTGGACGGCGTGGTTATCGAGGGCCGCAGCGCGGTCGACGAATCCATGGTCACAGGCGAATCGATGCCGGTCGAAAAGGAGCGGGAAGCGAAGGTCATCGGCGGCACGATCAACAGCACGGGTAGCCTTCTCATGCGCGCCGAGAAGGTCGGATCCGACACGATGCTCGCACGCATCGTTCACATGGTCGCCGAAGCGCAGCGCAGCCGTGCACCGATCCAGCGGCTCGCCGATACCGTCTCCGGTTGGTTCGCTCCCGCGGTGATCCTCGTCGCGGTCGTTGCGTTCATCGCCTGGATGATCTTTGGACCGCCGCCGGCTTTCGCCTATGCGCTGGTGGCCGCCGTGTCCGTCGTCATCATCGCCTGCCCGTGTGCGCTCGGCTTGGCTACTCCGATGTCGATCATGGTGGGTGTCGGCAAGGGCGCGACCGCCGGAGTCCTGATCAAAAACGCCGAAGCGCTGGAGCGTTTCGAAAAGATCGATACTCTCGTGGTCGACAAGACCGGAACCCTGACCGAAGGCAAGCCGCGCGTCGTCGCGGTGGCACCTGCCGATGGTTTTGACGAAGCCACGGTCTTGTCGTTCGGCGCCAGTCTCGAACGGTCGAGCGAACATCCGCTCGCCGCCGCGGTCGTCGCCTCCGCCAAGCAGCGCGAATTAAAGCTGGCGGACGTTGCCGATTTTGCCTCCATTACCGGCAAGGGTGTTACCGGCAAAATCGGCGGGCATCAGGTGGCGGTCGGCAACGCCAAGCTTCTCAAGGATCTCGGTGTTGCCAGCGCCGACCTGGAATCGCGAGCCGATCAACTGCGCCGCGAGGGCGCGACCGCCATCTACATTGCCGTCGATGGGCGGCCTGCCGGCATTATCGCCGTCGCCGATCCGATAAAGGCGACCACGCCGGCGGCGCTCGAGAGCCTCCGGGCCGACGGAATCCGCATTGTCATGCTGACCGGCGACAATCGCACGACGGCCCAGGCGGTCGCGGACAAGCTCGGTATTGCCGACATCGAAGCCGAAGTTCTCCCCGAACAGAAGAACGCAATTGTCCGCCGCTTGAGAAGCGAGGGCCGCGCGGTCGCGATGGCCGGCGACGGCGTCAACGATGCACCGGCGCTCGCCGAGGCCGATGTCGGAGTGGCGATGGGCACCGGCACGGATGTCGCCATGCAGAGCGCCGGCGTGACGCTCGTCAAGGGCGACCTCGCCGGCATCGCGCGCGCACGCGCGTTGAGCCGCGCCACCATGCGCAACATCCGCCAGAATCTGGCGCTCGCCTTCGTTTACAACGTGCTCGGCATTCCACTGGCGGCCGGTGTGCTCTACCCGGCATTCGGCCTGCTGCTCAGCCCGATCGTCGCCGCCGCGGCGATGAGCCTGAGTTCGGTCTCCGTGATCGGCAATGCGCTGCGGTTACGCTTTGCGCGGCTGTAAGTTCACGGCGGACTGACGGCGAGTTACCCCCAGCTGCGACGAACGCGCTCGCGGATGTCGACCGCGGCACGAGCGGTTTTGGCCGACGCCTGTGCGGCGGCGGCCGGCGGCCAGGCGCAACATTCGAACCGGTCGAGCAAGGATGTCGGAATAAACCGCGTTCGCGACGCGTACATGTGACGGTCGCCGTTGGTGCGCTGCCCGTGCGCGAAAAACCGCTGCGGCACGACCACGTGCAAATGATCCCTCGCCCGCGTCATGGCGACGTAGAGGAGCCGCCGCTCTTCCTCGATTTCGGCGCTGCTCCCGGTCGCGAGATCGGATGGCAGACATCCATCGACCGCGTTCAGGATGTGGACCGACTTCCATTCCTGTCCCTTCGCCGAGTGGATAGTCGAGAGGATCAGGTAGTCCTCGTCGAGAAGCGGATCGCCGGCACGATCGCTGGTGGCGTTCGGCGGATCGAGCGTCAGCTCGGTCAGGAACCGCTCGCGACTTGGATAGGTCGAGGCGATCTGCACAAGCTGCAAAAGATCCGGCTGGCGCAGCATCGCATCGTCGTGGATCCGCTCCAGATGGGGCTCATACCAGCGCCGGGCGAGATCGAGTTCGGCAGGCCAGCCCGCCGCTTTGCTGCGGACCAGACGCACCGTTTCGATAAAGGCCGGCCAATGCTCGGCCGCTGCCGCCGGCGGCTTGATATCGGCCAGAGTCTCGATGACGTCCGCCCGGTCACCGACCCGCTCCAGAACTTTCGCCGCGGTCGCCGGCCCGGCGCCAGGAAGGAGTTGGATCACACGGAAGCCTGCAACGCGATCGCGCGGATTCTCGGCCCAGCGCAGAAACGCCAGCACGTCCTTGATGTGCGCGGCTTCGAGGAATTTCAGGCCGCCGAACTTCACATACGGAATATTGCGCCGAGCCAATTCTACTTCGAGCGGACCGGAGTGATGCGAGGCGCGGAACAGAACAGCTTGGCTCTTGAGCGCGAGCCCCTGCTCTCGTCTCTCCAGAATTTTTCCCACCACATAGAGTGCCTGATCGGCCTCGTCGCGCACGCTGACAAGCTGCGGGCGCTCGGCCGATTTTCGTTCCGACCACAAATTCTTGGTGAAGCGCTCCTCGGCCAGCTCAATGACGGCATTGGCCGCCGCCAGGATCGGCTGCGTTGAACGGTAATTCTGCTCGAGCGTCACGATATCGGCGCGCGGGCTGAAATGACCGGGAAAGTCGAGGATATTGCGCACGGTCGCGGCACGAAACGAATAGATCGATTGCGCATCGTCGCCGACCACCGTGAGACCCCTGCCGTTCGGCCGCAGCGCCAGCAGGACCGAGGCCTGAAGCTTGTTGGTGTCCTGATATTCGTCGACCAGGACGTGATCGAAACGCGCTGCGATTTCCTCGACAATCGCCCCCTCCTGCATCATGTGCGCCCAGTAGAGCAGAAGGTCGTCATAATCGAGCACGTGTTGCTGCTGCTTGATCTCGACGTAACGCGCGAACAGCGTGCGCAGCTCGTCCTGCCACGTCTCGCACCACGGAAAATACGAGCCGACAACATCGTCGAGCGGCAATTCACTGTTCACCGCGCGTGAATAGATGGCGAGGCACGTGCTCTTGGCCGGAAAGCGCTTCTGCGTTTGCGAGAAGCCCAGGTCGTGGCGAACCAGATTCATCAGATCCGCGGAATCTTCCCGATCGTGAATGGTGAAAGAAGGCGCAAGACCGATCGTCTCCGCGTATTCGCGCAGAAGCCGCGCGCCGATGGCGTGGAATGTGCCGGCCCAGGTCATTGAATCCGTCGCCGCGCCGAGGATCGGACCGCCGGCTTGCCCCATGGACTCGGCACGCAATCGATCGACCCGCCGTGTCATTTCCGCTGCGGCCCGCCGCGAGAACGTCAGCAGCATGATGCGGCGCGGATCGGCGCCGTTTTCAATCAAATACGCGACGCGGTGCGCCAGCGTCGAGGTCTTCCCCGAACCCGCGCCGGCGATGATGAGTAAGGGCTGGGCCTCGGCGAGCGGCATCCCGCCATGCTCGACGGCGTGGCGTTGCTGCGGATTAAGTCGTTCCAGGCGCGCTGCCGGCATTGGGTTGGATTTCGGACTTTCGAATCACTTCACGCGGCGAACGCCGACTGGATCACAATTCCTGTTTTGTTCGCAACTTGCCCTTACCCAGGCGCCGAGCGCCGGGGCAGCGCCAAGTGTCATAAATCTTCAAACAATGGCGTCCTAGTTTGCCCCCGTCGCAATAATGCGGCCGTCCAAGGGCTGGGCGATTTCGGAGGGGCGAATGAAGAAGATTGCTTTCCTGTCACTGTTTCTTGTAGCGGCCGCAAGCTTCCAGCCGGCTTTCGCTGCAGCGCACAAGTCGGTCTGTGCAAAAGGCAGCAACGTATGTCAGTGCGGCCCGAAGACCTCGCCGCTGTGGCAATGCTGCTCGGCGAAGCTCAAGTGCGACTGCACCGGCGGCCTCGCGAACTGCCATCGCTGACGAACGATGGCTGCCGGCCTCCGGCCAGCCTCGCCTAGTTCTCCGGCAACGGGATGAACTCCTTTTCGTCGCCCGGAATCAGCGCGAATTTCCCGGTCTTCCATTCCTCCTTCGCCCGGTCGATGCGCTCCTTGCGCGAGGAGACAAAATTCCACCAAAGGTAGCGCGGGCCTTCCAGCGCGGTGCCGCCGAGGAACATCAGCCGTGACGGCTTTATGGCCGTCACGGTGATGCGGTCGCCAGGACGAAACACCAGAAGTTGCGGGCCTTCGAATTTGTCGCCGGCAATTTCGATCTCGCCCTCGGCGACGTAGATCCCGCGCTCCTCGTGGTCGGCGTCAAGCGGCGCGCTGGCGCCCGCTTCGAGCAGCACCTCGGCATAAAACCACTCCGATACCATGCCGACCGGCGACGCTTTGCCAAACGCCGAGCCGGCGATGACACGAGCACGCACGCCGCTGTCCTCGATCGTCGGCAGCAGCGCCGCGTCGAAATGCTCGAACTGCGGCGCCATTTCCTCATGATCTTGCGGTAGCGCGATCCAGCTCTGAATGCCGAACATTCCGCCACCGCTCGTTCGCACGCTTACCGGCGTGCGTTCGGAGTGCGAGATGCCGCGACCCGCCGTCATGAGATTCATGGCCCCGGGCGTGATGTCCATGTCATTGCCTTCGCTGTCGCGATGCGTGACGCAGCCATCGAAAAGGTAGGTCACGGTGGCGAGCCCGATATGCGGGTGGGGACGAACGTCCAAACCTCGCCCGGCAACAAGCTGCACCGGTCCCATCTGATCGAAAAAGATGAAGGGCCCGATCATTTGCCGTTTACCGTGGGGCAGCGCCCGACGGACGGAAAAGCCGTCGCCAAGGTCGCGCACGCGCGGCACGATGATCAATTCGAGCGCATCGCACGAATGCTTGTCGCCCAGCACCGGATCTTTGTCGGGTAACCAGCTCATCGCTCTCCTCCCAAAATCGAAAGTGTCAGCTTCGGACGGCCGAACGGGGCGCCGCCGCCGAGCGCACCGTCGTTTCGAACTATCAAGGTATGTATGATAGGTCCAATCAAGCCGCCATGATCGGATCGATCCAAGCTTGATCCAACCAGTCGAGGTTTGGCAATTCGATGATTTCGGCACCTTCATTGACCGGCGCGGCGCTCCTGCTCGGTTTGAGCCTGTTTCTCGGCCTGGCTTTCGAGGATTTTTTCGCCAACAGCAAAATCAAGCGGCCGGGCGGCATCCGCACCTTTCCGCTGCTGGCCACCGCCGGCGGCGTCCTCTACCTTTTCGATCCGACACATTTCGTTCCGTTCACCGCGGGCCTCGTCGTGCTCGGGATCTGGCTTGCCATCTCTTATCGCCAGCACCTCGGCGAGCGCGACGAAAAGGACGAGCCGAATATCGGTCTCGTCGTGCCCCTGCTCAACGCCCACGCCTATATTCTCGGCGCCATCGCGCTCGCATTGCCGCCGTGGGTCGCGGTGGCGTTTACCGTGACCGCGGTATTGCTGCTCACCGGCCGGGAACAATTGCACGCGCTGGCGCGCCGCGTCGAACTGAAGGAGATCGTCACCGCCGGCGAATTCCTGATCCTGACCGGCATCATCCTGCCGCTCCTGCCGAACAAGCCGGTGACCGACTTGACGACGATCACGCCGCGGCAGGCGTGGCTCGCGCTTGTCGTCGTCAGCACCCTGTCCTACGTGAGCTATCTGGCGCAACGCTACTGGGCCACCGCGGCGCGCGGACTCTGGATGGCGGCCCTCGGCGGCCTTTACTCGTCGACGGCGACGACGGTCGTCCTGGCGCGTCAGGCGAAAGCGGATGACGCCGTAAAAGGGCATGCTCAGGCCGGCATCACGCTCGCCACCGCCATCATGTATCTGCGTATCCTCGCGGTGGTGGCGTTCTTCAACAGGACCCTGGCGTGGCAATTGGCCCCCGCACTTTGCGGTCTTTCGATCGCCGGACTTGCGATCTGCGCGGTGCAATTTCGATACGCAAAACCATCGCCGGATTCCGCGGCGCGGGCCTCATCGCTGGCGCGCACCGGCGGCAACCCGCTGGAACTCGGTTCCGCGGCCATCTTCGCATTCCTGTTCGTGGTGGTGTCGTTCGTATCAAACTGGGCAAAAGACCAGTTCGGCGCGTCCGGGATCTATGGGCTTGCGGCCATCGTCGGCGTCACGGATATCGATCCGTTCGTGCTTAACCTGGCGCAGGGCGGCACCGCGGGCATGCCGACCAACGCGCTCGCCGCGGCGATCCTGATCGCAGCGTCGTCCAACAATATCCTGAAAGCGATATACGCCGCGTTCTTTGCCGGCGGCCGGGCGACCGCGGTGAGCGCGGCCGTGCTGGTGCTGCTTGCCGTCGCCGGCTGCGCCATCGCCGCGGTTATGGGCGGGCTGATCAGTCTTTGAATACCGCCGCGGCGGCACGGTGACCGATAGCTTCAGCGAATTGTCTGGTCGCTTTGATAGGCCGGCGCCGGGGTTGCTCCGGGCGGTGCCGAATATGTTGCAGGTGTCGGCGCGGCAACCGTCACCGGTGGCGGCAGGTCGCACTTTTTTTCGGCCGCCGTGCGCCGCAGGACCCTCTCCTCCCCCAGCGTGCTTTCGTAATCGGCACGATAGGACAAGTTCGCGATCACGACGCCAGCACCACCCTCACTCGCTTTTGCCATGAGGTTGGACAAATCCTGCTCCCGGGCAAGCAGGGCGTTCAAACGCTTCGCAAGAGCGTCGCAGTGATAGACGGAATAATGGCCGGGATCGACCATAAGCGATCCCATCCCGCCACTCGACGCACAGCCGGCCAGGCCGCCCGCAGTCAGAACGCATAATGCGGCGCTCAACGTCAGGCGACGCCGGAGGAAGCGACAAACGGATACGTAAACGCTTTTACGCGATGTCATAGACGTGTCCGACCGCACAAGCTGGCTGAGCGCCCCAAAGCGAGCATGCTCCCCCTCCAGCCCACTTCCTGCACCGTAAATAAGGCGGCATGTCAGCAAAGAGAGGCCTTCGTCAAGCCGGTACGGCCGCATCGCTCCCTGCTCGCTCGTTTACGTTTGGACATTAAGGGCCGTGGATGAAGGCGACGCCAACCGGGAACAGCCCGCAACGGACCATCAGACGGCGGCGCCGGGCGCCACCGTTGTGGGTGAGCAACAACAAAAAACGATCAGGCAACCGCACTTCCGCACGAAATTTATGCGCGCGCCGGGCTGGGAAACATCGGGCAACGAGCACGCGCGTGGCGCTAGCTGCGCATGCCGCGCAATCACGCAGGCTAGGAATTCCGTCTTAAGGGCGCGTTAAGCCTGTCTCAGGACCGCGTGACGGTTGCGGCTGCGCCAATGCGGCGGCGAGTTCTTGCGGGAGCGCACCCTAAATCGCAGGCGCCAGACCGCGGCGCGCGGTAAAGCCACAGCCGCAAACCGCATCCGGCCATTGGCGTTATGTGACCACATTGTTACACTTCCATGAGCGTTGGGTAACATATGCGGGTAAGCGATGCGGCTTGACTGGCTGAGTTGGTCAAATCCTGTTGCGGTCTGGTGGTGCTTTCTCATCGTGGCGAGCGCCGCGAACGTCACCTTGTTGCTTTTCCTTTTTGCCTATTTCCGCAGGGCGAGCATGGTCCGGCGCGCCGCCGCGATCACCGCCGAGCCGCTGCTGCTGCTGTGCACCGCGTATGTTCTTGGCTGCTCCTTCCGCTCAGTGCTGCCCCGCGCCGACGTTCAGCGGATTTGCCTGTTCGATACCTGGCTCTCCAGTGTCTTTGTCGGCAGATCCGTCGCCACCGTCGCGGAAATTTGTTTCGCCGTGCAATGGGCGATCGTTTTGCGCGTGCTTGCCGAAACGACCCGCGCGGAAACGGCGCGAAATATTTCCAGGACCATCGTTCCGCTCATCGTGGCGGCGGAGGCTTGCTCCTGGTACGCGGTCATCACGACGAACTATCTCGGCAATGTCCTGGAAAACTCGCTCTGGACAGCGACCTTCCTGCTCATCGCGATCGCCCTGCTCGATCTCATGAACAGATACCGCAGCGTCGTGCAATGGACGCTCGCCGCGTCGGCCGTCGGTATCGCCGGCTATGTGGCGTTCATGTGCACGGTCGACGTGCCGATGTATTTCATCCGCTGGCAGGCCGACCTCGCATACGGACGCGAATTCCTCGGGCTGTTCTCCGGCCTCCACGACGTCAGCACGCGATGGATCGTCACCCATGACGCGGTGCGCTGGAAGGGCGAGATGGCATGGATGGCGCTCTATTTCAGCACGGCCGTCTGGATGAGCCTGTTGCTCGCGAGCTTCGCGTTCGTTCGGGAGCTCGTACCGCGTTATCGGCTGGGGCGGCCGGTTCGCAAGCGGGCCGGTGGGTCGATCGCGATCACGGCACGCTACTCATAGCCGACGCGGTGTGGCTCGCGGCCGCGCGCTGGCTTTTTTTGTTTGAGCATGATCTTTTCGGAAAACCGGCTTCCACCCCGGATCAAGTCCGGGGCAGGCTTTTTCCGGATCATGCTCCAGCTGTTTTGTTTGGGCATGATTTTCGGAAAGCCGGCTTCCACCCCGGATCAAGTCCGGGGCAGGCTTTTCCGGATCTAGCTCTAGCGCACCGGTGCTATGTCCACCGGAAGCGTCGCTGGATTGACCGGTGTAAAGGTCGCGCCCTGCCCGGACCCGCCGGTATAGGCGGCCAGTCCATTTTTCGTCGAGACGATGTCGCCGGGTCGCAGGGTGGGATCGGTCTTCACGTCAAGCGGCGCGAGGCCGAATGCGTCCCTGCCGTTGCACGTGCAGTTGGCCACCAGTTGTTTGCGGTACACGAATGCCGTGTCGAGATTGGCGTAGTGTTGGCCGTCCTGCGCGACGGCCGCGCCGATCTCGCCGCCAAAAAACACCTTGGTCTTGCTGTAAGGGCAGACCGCCCGGCAGGTCTCCGCCGGGGTGCCCTTGACCATCTGCTCAAGCGGAAAATGCTGGCCGTCGCATAGCCGCACGCAAAAGGCGACCGCGTGGCCGGTCGTGCCGCCGCCTTCGTTTATGTTCTCCCGACCGAGCGGCGCCGGTGCCACCCGCCCGACACCGGCGGCAGGCGGCGGCGGATGCATGGGAGTTTCCGGCTGCTGGGAAGGCTGTTGCCGGCCGAAAAGAAAATCCAATAAACCCTGGGCGCGAGCAGCGTCGGTCACCGTCATGCTTGCCGCGGTCGCGAGCATTGCCGCGAAAACGACGGCGTGCCATTTCACGCGCCCGATATGACACCTCTTCCGCATCGGCGATCAGCTACGCTCCCGGCCCCCGAGCGCCTTTGATGACGCTTTCATTCGATACCGCTCCAATGAGTGCAAATAGTGGCCTTGTCTCGGGGTCTTCGCAAGGCGGCGCTAGGCGCGGCCTTGGCTGTGGAACGTGAGCCCGCCTCCGTTTCGGCCGGCTGCCTAGCGCGATAACTCTCGGAGGATGCGTTCGCGCACCGAGAAAAACGACCCTCGGCCGGGCGCCTTCGCACTCAACGCCACGCCGGGAGCGGTTTGCGGTTTGACGCTGTTCGCCGCCAGGAAACCCCAAACGAAATCCGTTTGCAGCGCCAGCAATGACGGAGGTTGCGCGTCACGGTTAAACCATTGAGGAACGGGATTTCCGAACGTGCTCTGCAAGTAACCGGAATCTGACATTTCGTTCTGGAATACGCTGAGCGCTGGCATGCGCAGCGCAGGCGGCTTACCCCCATCGGAGGCCGCCGCCGCTTTTGCGTGGCACGATATGCAGGACGACGATGAGACGAAACCCGCTTCCGTCACGCTGTTGCCGAGACGAGTGGCGCGTCCCATCGAGTCCGTAAATTCGACCTGAGAGCCTTTCAGCTCGTAGCTCAGCCAAGCGCGATCGGCATAAGCCGGGATCAGAGTCGGATTCTCTTTCGTCCCGATGCCGAGAGCGTCAAACATATTAGCCAACGCCGGGCGCCGGCTGCCCCTTGCATACGATTTCCCAAGATCGAGCACCCAGGACGGAAGCGGCAGGTTGTCGCAAACCTGATGCGGGCGGGTGTAATTGCGCGCCTGTCCGGGCGAAACCGCATCGGCCGAGTCGTAGCCGAATGAATCGTTGCAGCCCGTATAGTCGCACCGGCCGGGATTGTTGACGTGTTCGAACGTTGCCCAAACCCAATTCGGAGTATCCTTCGAGGAAAGGTGAATAGCCACGAGCCAGTGCTCTCCCGGCCGCAGTATCGTTCCATTTTTGTCGGTAACTGGCGAAGTGATGTTCATCTTGATGTAGGGATGGGCTGGATCGTCACGCACGCCCATTTCCTCGGCTCGCTCGCGGCTGAGCCAATTGCTTTTGATCATCACGGCATCGGTCGGGAAAATGATTTCGGA
Organism: uncultured Alphaproteobacteria bacterium; assembly: GCA_963829465.1. GTDB lineage: Bacteria > Pseudomonadota > Alphaproteobacteria > Rhizobiales > Xanthobacteraceae > BOG-931. Next base: position 131,380 of record CAWHJE010000011.1, on the reverse strand, counting down.
GAACGAGCCGGCATCGTTGTTTAGTCGATATGGCGCGCCGTTCTTTATGTTGTCGCCGTTGTTTTGCACGACGTTCAGAATACCTTCCTGGTTATAAAGATTGTTCTGGAACACATAATCGAAGAACGATTTGTTCCGGAAAACGAGCTCCGCCATCGCTTGCCTGATCTTGCGGCCTTCGGTCTGGCCCGATTTTTCCGACATCTGACGCAGCAGCTCGGCGTCCCGCACGAGGTTTTCGCGAAGCCGCGGATTGTTTGCAAAACTCAGCGTGTGGGCCTTGGAGGGTGTGACGCCGATGCGTTCGGGCATGCTCCCCGCCACCCTTGTCGAATGGTCGCCGGGAAAATACGGACACGACTTTGCTTTGTATGACGGATCGTCGTAGCCGGGATTGCTCGTGTTGTCGGGTGCGCAGCAACGAGGGCCATTTCGGCCCTTGGCGCATAGCGCCAGCGGCAATCCCGGATCGTCGGGATAACCGTTTCCAGGCCACATTTCCTGATCGGTCGCCCAATTTTTCCAGAATTCGGCGGTTACCGCTTCCGCGAACAATTTCCAAGCGAACATGTCCGGGCAAGTCAGTGCCGCGTTCGTGGTCGAGGACTGTACGACCATGCGGCCATCGACGACCCGCATTGCGCAGGCAGGCGCATCCTGAATCCGGCTGAGAAAATATTGCACGAAGCGGAGGTTATCGGGCGCGGCGTCAGCACCATCACCGCAGGTGCCAGCCGCCGCCGCGGGAGAAACACAGAGCGGCGTTGCCAGAGCGGCCGCGGTCAGCGCCTTCCTGCCGCGCTGTAGATATTTCCGGTAGTCTGGGAGCAAAAGCCGCAGAAATTGGTTCGATGAAGTTGTCATCGTCGCTCAGAACGCGTCGGATGCACGTTTGCACGCGGCAAAACGCCGCTCGCGCATTTGCCAAGAGCCGCGCAAGGGCCGCGACGGCCCCCGCGGACGAACTAAACGCTGTTCGCGGGCTTATTAGTTGATCCGGGCCTTTTCCGAGGTTTTGGTGTTAGGGCTGACCAGCCCGGCATTACCCGACGTCGTGGTCGACTGCCCGCCCTTGATGTCGCTATGCGACAGCCTTTCACCACCCTTGATGGCGCTACCGCCGCTGGGAAGGGTCATCGCCTTCGAAGTCGACGTGACCGCGCCAGGAGACGTCTCTTTCTTATCGTCAGCCAATGCAGACGTAGAACACGCCGCACCGAGCGCAATTGCAACTAAACCGGCAACAAATGCACCTTTCATCCGAGTCTCCTTGAGGATCCAATGCCGCCCTTTTGCTGCGTTAGCTGCCCATTGCGGCGTAAGATTGTCCCATTGCCCTAAGCTATTCCTGCGTCAAGCTGTTCGCGAGAAGCATGTTGACTACCTAGCCGCCCGTGCGACATCTTGACAAGCGCCTGGTTCCCGGCAATTTTTCGCAGCTACATACCTTCGCTAAATGCCATCGCTAAATACCATAAGGTCGGCTCCAGGCTCAATTCCACTGGGAGGAAGATTTCTGTGCGCAAAATGCCAGCCGTCGTTCTGTTTCTGTTGGCGCTGACCATCGGTTTCAACACCGGAAGTGCTCAGGCGCAAAATGGCCTCGCGACCTTTAACTTCGCCAACAATGCGAGATACTCCATTTTTCTCAAATTCTACTCCCAAAATCGACCCTTCGTCTGGCCGGGACCATCGGACCATTACACGCTTTCCGACAACGCAGAACATTCCTTCACGCTGGCGTGCAACGTCGGCGAAAGTATCTGTTATGGCGGCGGGTATTCCCAAGACGGAAATGGAAGCTATTGGGGAATAGGCTTTTTGGGCAATCAAGGTTGCACTGCTTGCTGTCTGACGTGCGCCAGTAACAATCCGACGGCCGGTTGGACGTTGAGTGACTGATCTGACTCAGGCGCTCCGGAAAAGTGGTCCGGCCTGTATGTCCGTCAGACATGTGAACCTTACGAATCGTTGAGACACGCTTGGAGTGGATCATAAGCGATCTCTGAGAGCTTCGTAGGGGGTCTTTCCGTTGTGAGCGCCATGAGGTCTTGCGAGATTATAGAAGCGCTCCCAGTCCGCCAATTTGGCTTCGAGATCGACATCGTCTTTGTAACTGAGAAGCTGATAGAACTCTTCCTGATCTGAGCGGTGCGAGCGCTCGACCTTGCCGTTGAGCTGAGGCGATCGTGGCTTGATGTAGACGTGTCGAATGCCGCGATCCTCGACATGCCAGTGGAATTTGGCCTGGAATTCATGGCCGCGATCGGTGCGGATCATTTGGATGCGAAACGGGAACTTTTCGATTGACGTAATCAACGAAGTCCATCGCGTTTATCTGATTGTGCTTGTTGTAGATCTTTAGGGCCCTGATGCGGGTGGCGTCATCGATGGCGGTGTATTGGAAGCGCTTGATTGTGGCGCCGGTTTTGGCCTTGAAAGAAAGGAACTTGACGTCGAGTTGGATATGGTGGCCGGGCACTTTTTTCTCGTACCGCGTCGTATGCACTGCTCTGCGGCCAACCTTGCCCGGAAGTCGGCTTACGCCATGGCGCTTGAGGACGCGATAAACCCCTGCGTCCGAAATCTTGATGTCATGATAACGGGCGAGGTACCAGACGATCCGCATCGGCCCCAAATGATAGGTCCGCCGCAGGTGGAGCACCTGGTCGACAACGGCCGCCGGCGTTTGGTTCGGGTGTGACTTTGGCCCTGTCGTCTTCGGGATCAGTCCAGGGTCGCCGTGCTTATGATATTCCTGGCGCCAGCGATAGAATAGAAGCTGGCCCGCGCAACCCCAAAGTAACGGCATGTTTTTGCTATGTTTCCGTTCGTCTTTGCGTGATCGAGGATCCGCTTGCGACGCTCGGCTTCCTTACTCCGTCGATCCATCGTGACACCTCTTGGCCCGCTTCTTCGGAAGCTAGAAGTGTCTCGCCAATTCGTACATTCCTACAGTCGCCGGCATCGATATACACGACAGCCGGGTGCACAACTGTCCGCCCCGCTGGAACGGTGCACCGAACCAGGGGCTGCCGGTAGGGTTTCACGAACTGTTGGAAGACAGCCACAAGCTTCTTGCCTACTTAACGGCCATCACCATCGTGATATACATTGCAGGAGCCGCTTCGACACCACTTCATCAAGCAAAATGAAGTGTGGCGATTGATGTTTCGGCCCGTTACAAAGCCGGGGGTGAAAAAATTGACCAATTTGTGCTGTGACACCGCTATTAAGGGAAAATTATTTAACGGCCTGCTCGTGGGATTGGCGATCCTATGCAGCGGCCCATCGCTTGGCGCCGAACAATTCGGCACAGAGCAGGACGCGAATGCGATGTTAGAGCGCGCCGTTCAGGCCCTGAAGGTGGATACCGCTGCGGCGCTAAAGGCTTTCAATGATCAGAAAAACAAACAGTTCCACGATCGCGACCTTTACGTTTTCTGCTTCAGCCTGCCCGAAGGCAATCTCACCGCCTACGAAGGCCCCTCGCTGCTTGGAACAAATGTGCGCGAATTGAAGCTATCGGCCAGCGATGCGGTCGGACAGCGCGCCTATGACGCCGTTGCCAACGCGCCGGAAGAAATCCGTGTCACAATGGACTACAATTTCCCGAAGCCTGGAACCAAAAGCCCCGCCCTCAAGCGATCGCTCGAGGTACGTGTTGGCAATCAGGCCTGCGGAGTAACTTATTACAAATAGCCAATGAGTTTCGAGGCGAGTTCGAGAGTGGCCGCAATCACGCTGGCCACCAGGTGTCTCCAGCGGGGTTGGTCCAAAGCATGAAACGGGGACGCCACCGCGCTATCCAAGACGATAGGTTTGTGTTTGTCGCCCCTTGGATCATTGGCGACCCGCATGAATTGTATACGCCCCACCCATGCCCTGGGGCTTGTGTAGTGCCGCGCCGGCGGGATTTACCAATTCCTCACGCGTCAGCGAGCCATCCTCGATGTATACGATCCTGTCGGCAAATTCGAACAGCCGCGGATCATGAGTCACCACCAGAACGGCGTCGCCTCGCTCCTTAGCAATCGCGGATAGAATTGCCATGATCGCCTGCCCATTAGCGGCGTCCAACGCGGCTGTCGGCTCGTCGGCGAGAATGGCCGACGGCTCCGCGACGATGGCTCTTGCGATTGCGACACGTTGTTGCTCGCCGCCGCTGAGCTGACGCGGGAAAGATGCCATTTTCGAGGTTAGGCCAACGCTGGCCAGCACCTCCTCGGTTTTCGCCGTCGCTTTGGGTCCGCGTTCGTCGCGCACATCAAGTGCCAACCGAACGTTTTCGGCAACGGTGAGGGTGGAAAACAGATGATAGGATTGGAACACAAACCCGATATGCTGTCGCCTAATCTTCGCAAGCTCTTCTGGACGTGCGCCGCTGAGAGAGGCGCCACAAACTCGTACTGTTCCCTCCGTTGGCGCAAGCATGCAACCAAGAATCGAAAGGAGTGTAGTCTTGCCGCTTCCCGATGGGCCCATTAACACCGTCAATTGGCCGCCGCTGAGTGCGATATTGACGTCCTTTAGCGCCCGCACCTGCGTGGCGCCGCTGCCGAGGACTTTGCTCACATTCGTTGCCTCAATGATTGGTTCGATCATTGGGTCAGCACAATTGCAGGATCGACGCGAATCACTCGAAAAATCGAGGCGATCGCAGAGGCGACACACATAATGACAGTACCAAGGAAAAGTGCGATCATGAGATTAGGCGTAATCACAATCTGTAACGCACTTTTTGCGGTTAAATGAACGAGCGTAATTCCGATAAATGCCGCAATCGAAAATCCGATGACGGCATTAATCAACGCCTGACCGATAATGACTTTATAAATATAGTTGTTGGAGGCGCCTATCGCACGCAGCGTGGCAAACTCATAAAGATGTTCTTTTGTACTGGCATAGAGTGTTTGGGCGACGACAGCGGTACCGACGATGATGCTGAGCAAGGCGCCTGCAACGAGTGCCGCGCCGGCTCCCGTTCCGAAAAGCCAAAACGCTCGACTTTGATCCCGAAACTGGCTCGAAGTGAGCGCCTGGACGCCGGAAATATTCTCGGAAATGTCCCGGCTGATCAGCTCAATGTCGGCTTTTGGCTTCAGCCGAACGAGAAATTGACTGACAAAGCTTTCGGGCAAACCGACGTATGAGCGAGCGTCCGCCAGGTCATTGGTGAATACGTAGGGATTTGTCGTGAAGGAGCGAATGCCGTCAGTAATTGCACTGACTGTTACGGGCAAGCCGCGAATTTTGGCAGTTGTGCCGAGAGCCACCGCGCCAAGACGACTATAGTAGGATCGGTCAACGGCGACCGTTCCCGGAGCGGTCAAACTCTGAACCGTCCCTTCCACGACATTCCAAGGTGACAATCCGCCGGCCATAAAATCAGAGCCGATGACGAAGACCGGAGTCATAGTTCCATCCGGAAGAATCCAAGCGGAAAAGCCGACCACCACCGGGATGACTTCGGCTACCCCATCAATTGTCCGCAGGCGATTTTGCATTCCCGCGCCCAGGACCGAGAGATCCTCGAAGCTTTTTGCGCCTTTCGCAACAATCCAGAGATCGGCGGAGCTATGGTCGATCACGGTCGTTACCATTCGGCTGAAACCGACATAAAGACCTATCTGTACCATCACTAGGAACACCGAAAGCGCGATGCCAATAAGCGAAGCAATAAAGCGAAATCGATCTTGTAAAAGGTTTCGCGATGCGATCGTGAAAACAAGTGACATTTTCCAATCCGATACCGGACCTGCCGGTCAAGTCTGAGCACTGCTGGATATTTTGCGGGATGCAGCTTTTGAAGATTTGCGATCGAGACAAACTTGAGTCTCGTATTCCTGATCAAGTTCGCTTTTGACAGCCGAGAGCTGACGGCGTTCAAACTCTGTGACCTTGATCGATTTCCATCGTTCGGCAGCGCGGATGAGCGCGCCAAACATGAGATTCAAGACGGCCCGCTCAACGAATGCATTCGGGATGATCTTCAGACGCCGACGTTCCTCGACAAACAGGCGTTCAAGCAAATTCGTGGTGCGGATGGCCCGTCGGTGCGTCACCGGGAATCGTAGGTGCGCGATACAGGCTTCGAAGTCGTCCATGAAGCAGGTGACCGCGCTGTCGTGCAGGCGGCCATAGTCGGCGACCACGCCGGCGGCGAGTTCGCGCGCGATCGCGCGGCTTGGCGTTTGATAGGCTGCCTGGACACGAACCTTGAACTCCGGCCAGACGTCCTCAGGTAACTTGACCGCCAGATTGCGCATCCGATGGGCAAGGCAGCGCTGGCGGCCCGCGCGCGGAAAGCAGATTTCGATCGCTTTGATGAAGCCGGGCGCCCCGTCCGAGGTCACCAGCAGCGGGTCGCTGAGCCCGCGCCGCTTCATGTCCTCGAAGAACGCGGTCACCGTCTCGGTGTCCTCCTTCGAGCCCGCCATCAGATGCAATAGCACCCGGCGCCCTCAACCGTAAAGCCCCAGGCCGCCAGAACCGGTTCGCGTTTGGCGCCAGGCCGCAAGCGTTCGGCGATGCCCTCGACAAACAGGTAGCTGATCTCGTATTCGCTCAAATCCCGTTGGGCGAAGGCTTGGTAGTCCTCCCACAGCCGTTCCCCAAGCTGCGAGACCGCAGTCTTCGACAGAAGAAGCCGGCCGTTCTCGTCCTTGAAGGCGTCCTCGATGTCGCGCACCGACAGTCCGCGCGCCAGCATCTCGATCGCCAGATTCTCAAGCCCCTGGGTCTGGCCCTTCAGATGCTCACGGATGGCCGAGCTGGCATCGCCTGGTAACAGGCTTCCAAAGAAATAATTGCAGGTGAGACGATTATGGGCGGAAGAGGCCGGGACGTGGCGCACATGGCAAGGATGCGGCAACGGCGCCGGCCCTACACCGAACCGCGACGAGGGCGTTTAAAGGAGCAAATAAACTTTGCCTTCGCCGTGTCTCGCGGCCAACCGCTCACAACGGGTGAGCTCGTCAAATACTGCTACGGCGTCCAGCGTATACTTTTGGGCAATAGGAGCTGGTATCGAGAGAATGTGCGTCGCGCGGCCGCTCAAATCGCGCTGCCCTGCGGACATGGCCTGGGGCGAGGCCGGCCGATCTTGTGGGCGCCGCGCTCACCAGTGCAAGACACGCCGTTCGCAGACTTGATGCGGAAGCTTTACGAGGGACGCGCTGAGGAAAAATGAGCATCAACCTCATGCAAATGAACCCGCAGCGCTCTTATCGGCTCGTGCGGCCACGTTTTCGTCGTCGAAAGGGCGGCTAATTCGCTGCACCGTGCTCGGGTCAACGCCAAATCTAGCCGCAATCTTACGGACGCCCTCAGTGCGCCCAGGCGCCTTTAGAGCGGCAAGGATTCGCCTTTCGAGATCAGTCGCTATCCGCGGCCGCCCAAGTTGCTTGCCCTCTTCCTTGGCCCTTCTAAGCCCTGCGCGGACTCGTTCCTGAATCATCGACCGCTCGAACTCGGCAAAAACGCCCATCATCTGGAACATCGCCTTGCCGGCCGGCGTGGTGGTGTCCAGCCCCTGCTGGTGCAGGAAAAGGTCGATCCGAAGCGCGTGAAGCTCGGAAAGGAAGCCGACCAAGTCTTGTAGGCTGCGGCCGAGCCTATCGACCGACCAAGCCATGACAACGTCGAACTTGCGCTGCGCGGCATCCTTGCAAAGCCTGTCGAACTCCGGCCGCCCATCGCGACCCTTTGAGCCGCTTATCCCGTGATCCTTGTAGACGCGGACAATCTCGCAGCCCATTCGGCGAGCAACCTCACGCAATTCACGCTCTTGGTTGGCCGTGGTTTGGTCGGTGGTGGACACTCGGAGATAGAGAACCGCCCGCTTCATGGGAAACCCCGCCGTTTGATCTGCGGAGAGAGTACGATCGATCGTAGGCACAAACAACTCTTTTTACACACACTAAAGCGGGACTTAAAATCCCGTGGTTTTATTGAGTTTGCGCACCCAGATTACGGTGGGGTTATTCCGTACAGCAGCCGCGGCAGTTATGCCCCTTCATAACGGACAATCGCTGCGCCGCAGCGAAGCGCCGCTTCGCGTCGCCTCGCCGGAGCGGCGGCAGAAAGACCCCCGAAAGCCGCCGCGACGTCGCGTGTTGGGGGCCGTTGAAACGGACCAAGACCCGCCTCACGCACCGCATGTCGATTTCACTGCGAAGCGTCTTGAAGTCAATCGGCGTGGTCAGTCGTGCCTCTGAACCGACTAGGCGCTACGAGCCATTCGCTTTTCTGGTCCGGATAGGGTGGCAAAGGCCTTCCCGCTTCCCGAGAAGCGTTCACTTGTTTAGGCTGAGGCCAAAGGCGAAAACGGGTGAGTAGCTCAAAGCGCGCCAAAAAACCATGGAGGAAATGACATGTTAGATTCCAAAGAACGGCCAGTATTGCTAGTTGGCAGCGTGCCGCTCGAGACATCGAGTGCTGTATTCGAAGCGGTGGGCACGAAGCTGGGAAAGCTAATGAAACGCATCCCTGATGGCGAGACAGGAGCGCGCAAAGATTGGGTCGTGTGGCAAGCAGATGTGTTCAAGAACGCAAAAGGGCTCGAACCTGGTAGCACACGTGAACTTCAGGGTGGCTACCATTTCATCCTCTACAAAGTGAAGCCAGGCGAGAGCGTCGAATTTGGCCCGCTGGGATATGCCACCGCAGCGATCCGCTCCTATGAGGATTTCAAGCGAGCCCGCTCCGAAGGCAAGATACCAGCAGGGACGCGCTTTCAAGTCAGTCTTCCTACGCCGATCGCGGTCGTGATGACATTCACCGAACCAGAGGCCATTCAACACATCTGGCCACTATACGAAAAGCGTCTCAGTGAGGAGGTTGCCGAGATCGCGGCGGCAATTCCACACCGGGACCTCGCAATCCAATGGGACATTGCTGCGGAGATTGTTTTTGTCCTGGAAAATCCGGACATGGCAAAGGTGATCCCGATGGAGGTGTTAGTTGGCTCGATCGCTCGTGCCAGCGAGCATGTGCCAGTCGATGCCGAACTGGGACTGCATCTGTGTTACGGCGATCCTGGCCACAAGCATGTCGTAGAGCCGAAAGACACCAAACTCATGGTGGATTTTACCAACCAGCTAGTCGCCGCCATCAAACACCCGATCGCATGGGTCCATATGCCGGTGCCACGCGAGCGCGATGACGTCGCCTATTTCGCGCCACTAAAGGGATTGAAGCTCGATTCCGGCACGGAACTATATCTGGGGCTTGTGCATCGCACCGACGGGTTGGCCGGCGCGCATCGTCGGCTTGCTGCAGCGAAGCAAGTTGTGACCGATTTCGGCATCGCTACCGAATGCGGGTTCGGCCGTCGGCCGCCGGAGACGGTTGCGGATCTGATAGATTTGCATCGTGAGGTCGCGCATGCTGGGTAATGAAGCGATATGAGCCGGTCCCGCCCTTTGCGGCGTGTTGGTCAGTTGCTGTTTGGCACGCGAGCATAAGGAGAAAAGAAAATGGCTGAACCGATACCTGCGCAAAAAGCGCCCTATGGCGTCAACGTTGAAGCTGGAAAGGACTATTGGTGGTGCGCTTGCGGGCGCAGCGCGAAGCAGCCCTTCTGCGACGGCTCGCACAAATCGGTTGGATTAGCGCCGCACAAATTTTCCGCCGCGGAGACTAAGCAGGTGTGGCTGTGCGGCTGCAAATCCAGTGCCAATAAGCCGTTTTGCGACGGCACTCACAAGAGCATGTGAGCGGATTTGCGCGCGGCCGCAATGCCCGTGCGGTCTGATAACCTCGGAGAGCTGCTGCTGCGACGGCGCTATGCGGTTGGCGGCCGCCAAGGTTGAACGGTCTCAGTGCGCACGATTTTCGTTGATTGGGATGAATGGTAACGGCGATGGAAAGATTTATTGCAAGTGTTGCGTCTGCGACCAGGACTATCGACAAACCGACGAGCCGCGCAAGGTAAATGGTGAGCGTGGACATAGAAGCCTCCGCCAACTAGATCGTCTGCGACATACGCCGGATCGCTGCGGGGCAATTGTTGATTATATCGACGGGCGAAGCGATGGCCGCTGTGGGGTCACTCGCCACCGATTTATTCGCGGCCGATGTCGTATCAGGTCCGAAATAGTCAAATAGTGGACTAAGGGTCGGCATACTTCTCGCGCACCATCGAGTGAAACTTGTCGGTCCTAACTGTTTCGCCCGCTAACACTGATAGGGTAAAATCCTCTGCCCTTCGCGCTCGTTGGGCGACCCCGTCGGATTATCACGGCCCCAATAAAGCTGCGCCCCATACGTAAACGGCACTTCCGCTTTTACCCCAGAGCAGACGTCAGGGTCCTAGGGTGAAAATGGTCGCGAATGGGATGGACCGGCCGCGCTCCCGCCCCCAACGGCTCTCAGAGTACCCGGGGCTTATCAGGAGAAGGAGCACCGCCATGCCTCGCACGTCCACCGTTCACGCAGTGACCACCGTCGGAATGGATATGTGCAAAAATACACTTCACATGATCGGTCTCGATTCACACGGCGCCATCGTGTTGCGAGAGAAGGTCTCGCGCGGACGCATTACGTCGAGGCTTGCCAATCTGTCGCCCTGTCTGATTGGCATCGAAGTGGGAATGGCAACGCACTACGTTGCTCGCGAGCTTGCCGCGCTTGGCCACGACGTGAAGCAGGTGCCGCCCACGTATGCGAAGCCGTTTCGGCAGGGGCACAAGAATGATTTCCGCGATGCCCACGCGGTAGCCGAGGCGGTACAGCGGCCGACCACACGCTTTGTTCCAGCCAAGACCGACGAGCAACTGGATCTGCAAGCGCTGCACCGGGTGCGGTCGCGCCTCGTCAGCGAGCGGACCGCCGTGATCAATCAGATGCGCGGCTTTCTTCTGGAGCGTGGGATTATCGTCCGACAGGGACTGCGTTTCCTTCGCCAGGGTCTTCCCGACATCCTGGCTAAGCGGACGGACGTTCTTTCATCCCGCATGGTACGCATCGTCGTTGATCTTGCCAGTGACTGGCGGCAGCTCGATGAGCGCATTGAAGCCGTGACCGATGAGATCGAGACGCTGGCAAAGAGTGATGACAGTTGTCGAAGGGTCATGACCGTACCGGGAATTGGCCCGATCATCTCGAGTGCAATGGTTGCCGCGATCGGCAGTGGCGCGGCATTCGCCAGAGGTCGGGATTTTTCGGCCTGGATCGGGCTCGTTCCTAAACAGATGTCGACCGGTGACCGAACCATCCTCGGGCGCATCACCAAACGCGGCAACGGCTACTTGCGCACGCTGTTCATGCAAGCAGCCCGGGTCATTCTGTTGCGGCCGGCGAGCTGGCCCAAGCACAGCTTCGGGGTCTGGCTTGCGCGCGCCGCTCAACGCCTGCACCCTAACGTGTTGGCCGCGGCTCTCGCCAACAAGCTGGCGCGGATCGCCTGGACCGTGTTGGCCCAGGAGCGAAGCTATGAAGCGCGCGTCACAAAGGCAGCAGCCTGAATGAAATCGCTCAAGTTCACCAAAGGGATGGCCGACCGCTCAAGCTGATCCCGAAAGCAAGAATTGGTTTTCCCGCCGAGGTCTGCGAGTTGGAATGAGGAGATGGAGAAAGGTCTCGCCAGCGCGTTCGTGATCAGGTGGCCCATCTGGCCTTCGGGGCCGAGACGCGAATGAGATCGAGCGCGCGCGGATATCCATGATGGCCAGGAGCTAAAAGGCTCCATCAATAGGCCGGATACAGAAGCGCAAGACCAACCTTCTCCAAATCATCATTTTCGGCTTGCAACGCGCGGCCGGTCCATACAGATGGGCCAGAACGAGACATGCCGCGGGCCAAATCCAATGTTTCGCCCCACGGAAAAACCGCACCTATCCAGTAAGGCCGAAGCGTTCAGAATAGTCCCGATCCGGAACCGTGTAACGAGGCAACTAAGCCCCCCCCCTCGAAACTCGTCAACAGGCGAGCGTTGGCTTGCCCTGCACTTGACAGCGCGGGGCGTATCGCGATTGTTTCAAATCTTTCCGATGCGAATGATCGGCTTTACCGTCAAGCCGCGCTCGCTGTCGCTTGCGGCCTCGTTGATAGATTCGAACGGATAGAACTTAACGAGCTTGTCGAATGGAAAGCGCCCCTGGAGATGCAGGTCGAGCAGTTGCGGGATAAATATTTCTGGCACGCTGTCGCCCTCGATGATTCCATAGACCGTCTTTGACATCTGCATGAATTCGGTGACGTCGATTTTGACCTCGGTTCCGGGCGGGGCGGCGCCGACAATGCCGCAGGTGCCGCGCACGCCGAGTGCGTCGATCGCTTGCCGCACCACCTCGGGCAGGGCGGTGGTCTCTAGGGTGAATTGAACGCCGCCATCGATGATTGCCTTGATGGCAGCAACCGGATCGCTTTGCTTTGCGTCGACCGCATGCGTGGCGCCGATCTCTTTGGCGAGCGCAAGCCGTGCTGGCACGACATCGACCGCGATAATGGTCGTCGCGCCAACGGCGCGCGCCGCCATCACGGCGCTCAACCCGACAGCGCCGGCGCCGAATGCGGCGAAGCTAGCACCGTGCCCGATTTTCAACGCGTTCATGACTGCGCCGGCGCCGGTCTGAATACCGCAGCCGAGCGGCCCGAGCAATTCTAGCGGCGCCGTCTTCGGCACTTTCACGACGTTGCGTTCGTTGGAGACAGCGAACGTGCCAAACGACGATTGGCCGAAGAAGTGATCGTGAATCGGCCCACCCTCGTCGCGTAGACTGCCGGAGCCGTCGGCACGCGCACCGCTGAAATTGTGCGCGTTGAAATTGATGCAATTGGCTGGTCGGCCTTGCTGGCACATCCGGCAGCTGCCGCATGACATGAAAGTCAGCACCACATGATCGCCGGGCTGCACCTTGCTCACGCTGCCGCCAACCTTCTCCACGACGCCGGCGCCTTCGTGGCCAAGGACGATCGGCTGCGGCACCGGATAGACCTGATCGCGCACAACCATATCGGTGTGGCACATGCCGGCAGCGACGATGCGCACCAATACTTCGTCGGCGCGCGGATCTTCGAGCTGAAGCTGCTCGATACTGAAGGGGCCGCCCTTCTTGCGCACCACCGCGGCCTTGACGGAATTCGCGAAAGCCGGCGCCGGCATGATTGTCCTCCCCCAAGCTTGGCTGGCCCTGGCTTTAGCCGAATTTAGTCCGGTTCGGGCCGTGTCCAACTTAATTTAGCACAGCAATGAAGCTGCGCCGGCACCCACGAGTTAATGCAATCGCTTCCGCGCCGACGCTCCCGGAAACGTCCCATTGTGCGCCACGCGGCCGGAGAAAATACCATTTTCGTTTTTGCGATCGTCGCGGACGACGCACAGGAGCAGGCAGCATCGCCTGTGCTGGACTAACCTTCAACGAGCGGCTACTAAAAGCGAAATCTATTTGCCGCCGGCGATTTCGTGTTAGGCGCGACAAAAATAATTTGTGGGCGAGCCACGCCTCGTGCGAAGCGCGGGGGAGCGAGCAAAACTTCATCTCACTCGGCTTTAAAGCAAAACCAAACTCGGGAGGATGAAATGCGGTCCAGTAAGCTCACTCATAACGTAAGGCAGAAGTCGGCCGGCGTCGCCGCCACAGGTGTATCGCGGCGCGACTTGGTAAAAAGTGCAGCCGGCGGTGTGGTGCTGGCGACGGCGGTGCCCGCCTTTTGGCGAACGGCGAACGCGGCGGACAATCTCAAGGTAGGCTTCATGAGTCCGCGCAGCGGTCCGCTCGCGGGTTTCGGCGAAGGCGATCCGTATGTGATCGATCTCGTGCGCAAGACGCTCGCCAAAGGATTCGCCGTTGGCGGTAAGACCTTTGCCGTCGAAATCATAGATCGGGACACGCAATCGGATCCGGCTCGCGCCGGGCAGTTGGCGAAGGAATTGATAACCAGCGGCGGTATCGATTTCGTGCTCGCGACATCGACGCCGGAGGTGGTGAACCCGGTTTCGGATGTATGCGAAGCGGCGGGCGTGCCATGCCTGTCGACGGTTATGCCGTGGGAAGCGTGGTACTTCGGTCGCGGCGCAAAACCGGGCGAGCCGTCGCCGTTCAAGTGGACCTATCACTTCAGTTTCGGCGTCAAAAACTTCCTCGACTGCTACGTTTCGCAGTGGAGCCTGTTGCCGACCAACAAAAAGGTTGGCGTGCTTTATCCGAATGACGCCGATGGCAACGCGATTCGTCAGCATTTGGCGCCCGCGCTCGCCAAAGCGGGCTACACTATTGTCGATCCGGGCGGATATGAGGACGGGACGACCGACTATGCTGCGCAGATCGCCAAGTTCAAGGCGGAGAAGTGCGAGATCTTCAACACTTTTCCAATTCCCCCGGACTTCGCGACTTTCTGGCGGCAAGCTGCGCAACAGGGCTACACCAAGATGGTCAAAATTGCGCAAATCGCCAAGACCGGGCTGTTCCCATCCCAGATCGAAGCGCTGGGCTCGCTCGGCGACAAGCTCGCCAGCGCGTGCTACTGGCACCCGGCCTTCCCGTACAGCTCGTCGCTCACCGGCATCAGCTCCAAAGACCTTGCCGAAGGCTACGAGAAGACTGCCGGCAAGCAATGGAACCAGCAGATCGGCGCGAGCATGTCGCTGTTCGATGCCGGATTCACAGCGTTGAAAAACAGCGGTACGCCAAACGACAAGGCCGCCGTGGCCAAAGCCTTGAGTACGCTCAAAACTGTCACGACGGTCGGCACCGTTGACTTTACCAGCGGACCGTTTCCCAATGTTTCGCCGACCAGCATCATCGGCGACCAATGGGTCAAGGCAAAACCCGGCAGCAAATACAAGTTCGACGCGGTGATTACGGAGAACTCGAACGACCCGAAAGTTCCCGTAAGCAGCAAATTGGTTCCGTATAGCTAAAGCGCGATCAAGTTAAGGACCCTGCGGCGATGGAGGTAGGTAACGGCGCCCCGGTCGCCGCGGGGATTGCCAAGCGGTTCAACTCGTTTCTAGCGGTCGACAACGTCGACTTCGCCGTCCAAGCCCACGAGGCGGTCGGCATCGTTGGCCCGAATGGTGCCGGTAAGACGACGCTCCTGAACTTGCTGCAGGGTACATTCCGCCCAACGGCTGGCACGGTCCAATTAGGCGGTGTCGATGTTACCGGTCTCGACTCCGCCGACCGTGCTTACGCGCGCCGACGTGGTGATCGAATAAGCCTCTCGCACTGCGGCAAATGACAATGGCGAAATGACATGTTGGGTCACAAGCGGACGCGACGCCTCCAATGTGTGGTGTCCGCTGTGACCCCCAATAGCGGACACGGATCGGCAGCTGGCCCGCGTCCGCTTCTGACCTCATCAGATGCGCTATGACAGTTTACGGCGTGCGTCCAAGGCCTCTAATAGGTCAGCATAAGTCTTGTGTCCGGTGACCTCAGAGGCGGCTGATTCGGCAGCTTCTTCTGCTCCGGCAGCTTGGTGATGTTGGCCGCTATGAGTCGCTCTTCGTCGCGAGTGAGCAGGTTTGCCGCGGAACGTCTGCCGGGTTCTTCCCTGAAACGGAAGTAGGCAGCGCCTGCCGGTTTCTGTCTCTCACACGAAGCAAGCCTCGGTCTCTTCGGCTGACCAGGGGGCGGGGGAACGTGCGAATTCTTCCGGCCCGCGAAATTTGTCTAGTGTTGCCAAAAGCGTTGCCAAATTCCGAAATCGCAACACCGCCCCTTAAATCATGCTTCGATATAACCCGTTGATTTTATTGGTGCGGACGGCCGGACTCGAACCGGCACAGGGGTTTCCCCCCGAGGGATTTTAAGTCCCTTGCGTCTACCATTTCGCCACGTCCGCGTAGCGGACAGGATTGGCCCCGTCCGCGTAGCGGACAGGATTGCCACGTCCGCGCAGCGGGCAGCAATAGCATGTCCGCTGGCCGGACAGGTTAACCCGTCCGCGCCGCGCCTTTTACCATCGGGCGCACCGGCGCCGAAAGCGCCGGCCGATCAGTTGGCTTTGTTTTCCGACTTGTGCTTGGCGGCGACCGGCGCGGCCGGGCGAATGTTGCCCCACGGATCGACGGCGGATTTCTTGTCCGGGATTTTATGCAAGGCCGCGTCGTAGGCGCGATCGTTGGTTTTCTGCCGTTCGATTTCTTCCTGGGTCAGCGGCGTCGTGGATTTAAGCGGAATGCCAAGCTTGGAAGATTCGGGGGTCTGGGCCGAGGCATAGCCCGTGAACAAGGCAACGCTCGCCGCCGCCGCGATGAATGTCCGCCGCATCCAATCCTCCTCTTTTACAACCCGGCCTCGTTGATCGGCGGCTGGAAGGCAAGCCCGGTATCCCATGGAAAGTAGATCCAGGTGTCCTGCGACACCTCGGTGATGTAGGTGTCGACCAGCGGACGGCCCATCGGCTTGGCATAGACGGTGGCGAGATGCGCGCGCGGCACGATTTCGCGCACCACTTTCGCGGTTTTGCCGGTATCGACGAGGTCGTCGACGAGAAGCACCCGGGCGCCCTGCCCGCCGCCGAGCGCGATGATCCCCGACGCAACGTTCTTGAGCACCGTCAGGTCGCCCTGGTTGGTGCCGGTATAGCTCGACACGCAAATCGTCTCGATCAGCTTGATGCCAAGTTCGCGCGCAACGATGGCCGCCGGCACCAGGCCGCCGCGGGTGATGCATACAATGGCTTCGAACGGACCGGCGCCGCTGAGCCGCCAGGCAAGCGCGCGCGAATCGCGATGAAACTGGTCCCACGACACCGGAAAGATTTTTCCCGGGTCGCGTGGCGGAGGATGGGCGGGCTGTGCTGCCTCGACTTGGGTCATCGAAGGTCCTTGCGGCGGAAGTAGATCGTTCCTGCCGATATCAGACCAGCAGCATCGAAGGCAATCAAGGAATCTCGTACACCGTTGTCTCGTCGGCGATGCCGCGAAGCGCGGCACGCTGCATGGTCGGATGCAGCCCCGAGGTCTCGAGGATTTTCGCCGACTTCTCGTCATCCACGACCGATTTGGTCACGAAGATAGCGCGCGAGGAAGCAAGCCCCTGCACGCGGGCGGCCATATTCACGGTCTGACCGAAATAATCCTGGCTGTTGTTGAGGGTGACGGCGAGGCACGGCCCCTCGTGAATGCCGATCTTGAGCAGCAGGTCCTCGTTATCACGTTCGGTGTTGATCCGGGTCATTTCCTCGCGCATGCGCAAGGCCGCCGCCAGCGCCCGGTCCGGGGTCGGGAACGTCGCCATCACCGCGTCGCCGATGGTCTTGACCACCGCGCCGGTTTCCGCGGCAACGACATCGTAGAGAATATGGAAATGCTGGCGGACCAGATCGTAGGCGACCAGATCGCCGACCCGTTCGTATAGTGCCGTCGAACCTTTGAGGTCGGTGAACAGGAAAGTGAGGCTGGTGATCTTGAGCCGCTGGTCGACGTCGAGCGTGTCGGTGCGGTAGATATCGCGGAAAGTCTGATTGGTCAGAAGGCGTTTGGCAGTCAGATAAGGCCTGCGCGTGCCGAGCAGATCGTGGAGCGGATCCGCCGCGATCCACAATCCCGGAAGGACCCGGCGCCGGGTGCGATTTTCCAGCGTCAGACGCATCGGCCCCGGCCGCATCTCGACCGTTCCGACTGGCGCCTTCACTTCGTTGAACACCATCGAGAGCGCCTGCCGCTCGCGCGTCGGCTCGCCCTTGACGTCGAGGAAATGCGTGGAGTGCGTGACGGGATCGAAAACAATGACGAACTGGTCCGGCAGCTGCACGGACAGCACCGCTTTTTCACCCGCCGGCAGTTCGATCGAATTGATGGAAATCGTCTCGAAAACTTCCTCTAGATTGTCGGGCAAGTCGACGCCCGAACTCCAGTATATTTGCCGGCAATATTCGATCTCCGAAAGCGAGTCCGGATCGTGCGCAGCGATTCGCCGCACGCGCGGATTGACGGTGAAGGTCACTTCCACCATCTCGTCGAGCGTGGGCTGGTAGGCGGAATTGCAGAGCGCGCAATCATACTCCTCGCGCTTTACCGTCCGCAGGGTTGCACCCGCGTCAAGCACGCCGCCGCAGCCGGGACAGAGGATGTTCCACGACAATTCGAACAGGCCGAGCCGGGAGGCGTGCAGGAACGCAGCTATGGTCTTTTCTTCATCGAGTCCGCGCTTGGCGGCGAAAGCGAGTGCATTGACGCGACACAGTTCGCGATCGAGCCCGTGCTGCACCAAATCTTCGATGGCAGCGACACAATCCGGATCGGAGGACTGCCGCAGGACACCAAACAGGGCTTCGGTTTCGCTCATCGGAGGATTCCTTTAAACCCAATCGGCGAAACGTAGTCATCATCGCCCACCGCGGCAAGGAGCATCGCCACGGTATAGGAGGCGGCCTTCGGAGGCGGCCGCCCGTGCCAGGAGCCGCGGGCTACCCGGCAGTTGGCTGCCCGGCCGCAAGCTGCGCGTGCACCTTCCTGAGCATGGCCTCGACGGCCGCCTTGGCCGCTGCAAGCTTTTCCGGATCGCGCGAACGCATCACCACGTGAGCGTTGGCGCTGCGGTTCTCGTCAATGAACGGGTAAGAGCCAATCATGACATCGGGATGCGCTTTGGCGACAGCACCGAGTTCGGTACCGATGTCGCCCTCGCGGCAGTCGGTGCGAAGACTTTCCGACAGCATCTTCACGCCGGTCTTGAGCTGGGGCGCCACGTATTCGAGCATCGCCTGCATGACGCTGGGGATGCCGGCCATGACGATGACATTGCCGATACGAAAACCGGGCGCCGCGGAAATTTTGTTGAGTACCAGCTCCCCGCCCGCGGGTATGCGCGTCATGCGCATACGCGCTTCGTTCATCTCGCCGCCGGTTTCGGCGAGCCGCGCGCGCAGAATCTCGACTGCGCGCGGATGGTAGTCGATCGAAACGCCGAACGCCTTGGCGACGGCGTCGGCGGTGATATCGTCATGGGTCGGGCCGATGCCGCCGGTGGTGAACACGTAGGTGTAGCGTGCGCGCAGCGCATTGAGCGCGTCAACGATTTCCGGCTGTTCGTCGGGCACCACCCGCACTTCCTTGAGATCGATGCCGATGGCGGTGAGATACTCGGCGATGTAGCCGATGTTCTTGTCCTTGGTGCGTCCTGAGAGGATTTCATCCCCGATGACCAAAAGCCCGGCGGTGACGATCGCGCTTTCGCTCTCCGATTTGCCGTCAGCCGCGCCGGTCATGGCTGCATCTCCGCTCCCCAGCCTCCTCTAGCGCGGCGCGCCACGCGGCTCAAGCGCGGCGAGGCCGCGCCTGCTCGTCCGGTTCGCTATCCAATTTGAACGAGGTTTTCGATTTGCGAATTGGCCGTGTTTATGTCACGCAAAGTGCAGGGAGAAACGCCATGAACTTTTCAATGTCGGAGCGGCAAAAGCATTGGCGCGACCGCGTCATCGCCTTCATGGAGGCGCATGTCTACCCGGCGGTCGAGACCTATGACCGCCAGGATGCCGAAGGCGAGCGCTGGAAAGTCATCCCGATCCTCGAAGAGCTGAAAGCCAAGGCCAAGGCCGAGGGGCTGTGGAATCTCTTTCTGCCTCCATCGCCTGAACACGACGAAGGCGGGTATCACGGCGCCGGATTGACCAATCTGGACTACGCGCTCTGCTCCGAGCAGATGGGGCGGGTTTCCTGGGGATCGGAAGTCTTCAATTGCTCGGCGCCCGACACCGGCAATATGGAGGTCCTGCACCGTTACGGGTCGCCGGAGCAAAAGGCGAAATGGCTCAAGCCGCTGCTCGCGGGCGAAATTCGCTCGGCGTTCCTGATGACCGAGCCCGCGGTGGCGTCGTCGGACGCCACCAACATCGAGACCTCGATCAAACGCAACGGCAACGATTATGTCGTCAACGGCTGCAAGTGGTGGTCGTCAGGCGTCGGCGATCCGCGCTGCAAGATCGCCATCGTGATGGGAAAGACCGACCCGAGCCGCGCCCGCCACGAACAGCAGTCGCAAATTCTCATTCCACTCGATGCGCCGGGCATCAAGGTGCTGCGCATGCTGCCGGTGTTCGGCTACGACGACGCACCGCATGGCCACGCCGAAGTCCTGCTCGAGAACGTGTGCGTACCCGCCGGCAATCTCCTCCTCGGCGAAGGCCGCGGCTTTGAGATCGCACAGGGCCGGCTCGGCCCGGGCCGCATCCATCATTGCATGCGTACGCTCGGCGCCGCCGAAGTCGCACTGGAGAAAATGACCAAGCGGCTGCTGTCACGCATCGCGTTCGGCAAGAAGCTCGCCGAGCATTCGGTCTGGGAGCAGCGCATCGCGGAAGCGCGCATCGACATCGAAATGACGCGCCTGCTCTGCCTCAAGGCCGCCGACATGATGGACAAGGTCGGCAACAAGGCGGCGCAGCTCGAAATCGCGATGATTAAAGTCGCCGCCCCGCGGATCGCCTTGCGGGTGATTGACGACGCGATCCAGGCCCACGGCGGCATGGGTGTGACCACCGACGCCGGCCTGGCGAAAGCCTACGCGCACATTCGCACGCTTCGCCTCGCCGACGGTCCGGATGAAGTCCATTGCCGGGCGATTTCGCGTCTGGAAATGCGCAAATACACCAACGCCCGGGTGTGAACTTACCGGCGGCGAGGCTTCAACGCGCATTCCCGGCGAACAGGCGCTTGAGTTCGCTTTTGAGAATCTTGCCGGTCGGATTGCGCGGCAGCATGTCGGCGGAGAACAATATCTTCACCGGCACCTTGAACGCCGCAAGACGTTCGGCAACGAATGCGCGCAAATCTTCTTCGCTCGCGGCCGTGCCCGGCTTGAGCGTGACGACCGCGCCTGGCTCCTCGCCGAGCGAGTGATGCGGTATGGCGACCAGCGCCGCATCGATGACGGCGGGATGCTCGTGCAGCGCGTTTTCCACTTCGATGCAATAGATGTTTTCACCGCCGCGGATCAGCATGTCCTTGGCCCGATCGAGGATGTAGCAGAAGCCCTCGTCGTCGAGCCGCGCGATATCGCCGGTGCGCAGCCAGCCGTCAACAAACGTCGCGGCCGTGGCGTCCGGGTTGCGCCAATAGCCTTTCACGACATTCGGACCCTTGACCCAAAGCTCGCCAACGCCGCCCGTCGGCAATTCTCTGCCCGCATCGTCGACGATCTTCATGTCGCCAGTCGGCAGCGCCGGACCGCAGCTTGCCGGGTGCAGCACATAGTCTTCGGCTTGATGACCGGTGAATCCGCCCGAGGTTTCGGTCATTCCCCATCCTGTCCCCGGCACCGCGTTCGGGAATTTCTGTTTTAGCCGCGACACCAGTTCGGCCGCCGCCGGCGCGCCGCCATAGGCGAAGCTTTCGAGCGACGACAAATCGTATTTGCCGAGCGCCGGGTGTTCGAGCAATTGCCACACGATCGTCGGCACGCCGCCGGCGCCGGTGATGCGTTCGCTCTGGATCAGATCCATCGCCAGTTCCGGGTCCCATTTGTGCATGAACACGATCTTGGCGCCCATCGCCAACGACGGAATCATTGCAGCGTGGCACCCGGTGACGTGGAACAAAGGCACCACCATCAACGAGCTTTTTTGCGGCGCATTAGGATCGGGCGGGGGCACCGGCTCGCCACGGCGGAGAAAGCCTCGCGCCATGCCGAAGGGCCGCACCAATACCGATGTAGTGCAATTTCGATGCGTGCCGAGCGCGCCTTTCGGCTTTCCCGTCGTGCCGGACGTGTAAAGGATCGTCGCGTCGTCCTCCGGATCGAGCGCCACATCCGGCAGCGGCCGGTCCGGTAGCAGATTCCAGGAATTCACCTCGCCGACGATGGATTCGAGCTTGGTGACACTCGGATGCGCTACCTCCTCGTTCTCGCGGCTGACGAAGACGCGCTCGAGCGCCGGGCAATTATGCAGATGCTCGAACAGCCGCTCGAGCCGCTCGCGATCAACAAAAGCGATCTTGGCGCCGGAATCGTTGAGGCCATATTGAAGCTCCGGCCCGGTCCACCAGGCGTTAAGCGGAGTCGCGACCCCGCCTGCGAGCAAGCAACCAAAGAAGGCCGCCGGCCATTCCGGCAGATTGCGCATGGCGATCGCTACGCGATCACCCTTTTTGAGACCGGCTTGTTGCAAGGCTGCGGCGATCGCAAGCGCGGCGCGGCAGAAAGCTTCATAACTTACCCGCTCGTCGCGATAGACCACGAATGTCTTGCCGCCATGCGATCGTGCCAGCAGAAACAGTTCGCGCATGGTCGGCGGTGCATTTTTCCAGACGCGCGTGCGCACGCCGCGAATGTCGCGCTCTTGGGTTTCGAACGGAGAGCCGGGCCGGGTTAGCAGAGCGTCGGCTTGCGCCAGCGACATGACCGGAAAACTCTTTACTGACGCCACAATGCGCTCTCCTCCGCGCGGCTCATGCTCGCCGCGTATCCCGATCAGGCGATGGTAACGCCCCCGTCGACGATGATGGTTTGTCCGGTCATGAAGCTGCCGGCCTGCGAGGCCAGAAGAATCGCAGCGCCTGCGATTTCGTCCGGTTCACCGATGCGGCCGAGCGGTGTCCGGTCATTTCTTTCCTTGAGCATCGCCGGATCCTCCCAAAGCGCGCGCGCAAAATCTGTACGAATGAGGCCGGGCGCGATGCAATTGATCCGAACATTGTGCGGACCGAGTTCGATTGCAAGATTGCGGGCGAGCTGCATATCCGCCGCCTTGGAGATGCAATAGCTGCCGATGACGGGGCTGCCTTTGAGACCGCCGATGGACGAGACGATGATGATCGAGCCATCCCGGCGCGCGATCATCTGCGGCGCCACCATCGTGATCAGCCAATGATTGGAGACGATGTTGTTGTCGAGGATCTTGCGCAATTGTTCGTCGGCGATGGTGTGCATCGGCCCAAAATGCGGATTTGAGGCCGCGTTGCAGACCAGCACGTCGATTTTGCCGAGGGCCCGCGTGGTCTCTTCGATCAGCCGCTGGAGGTTTTCCTTCGAGGAGATATTCGCCGCTATGGCGATGGCGCGGCCGTCACCGAATTTCGCGTTGATCGCCGCCGCGATCTCGCGGCACGGCTCGATGTTGCGTGAGGACACGACGACGCTGGCCCCCTGCTCGGCCATCCGTTCGACGATGGCGCGCCCGATGCCGCGCGAGGAGCCGGTGACCACGGCCACTTTTCCGCTGAGGTCGAATAGCGACACGAGCGTTCCTTCTCCCAACATATGATGTATTTTGCACGCCAGCTTATTCAGACGACAGTGAACCGGCAAGTTGAAGAGGAAAGCGTGATGGCCGCCATCAATTCCGTAACCGAACTCACCCGCGAAGACGACATTGCCGTTCTCACAATCGATTCACCGCCTGTCAACGCGCTCTCCGAGGACGTAAGGAACGGTCTTCGCGACGGCGCCCGGCAGGCCGCCGCGGACCCCGCCGTCAAAGCCATCGTCCTGATTTGCGCCGGCCGCACCTTCATTGCCGGCGCCGATATTTCGGAATTCGGCAAGCCTCCAAAAGGCGCTACCGTGCCTGAAATCCAGGCCGCACTAGAGGGCAGCCCGAAGCCGGTCATCGCCGCCATTCACGGCACCGCGCTTGGCGGCGGTTTCGAAACGGCTTTGGTCTGCCACTACCGGGTGGCGGTTCAATCCGCGAAATTTGGCCTGCCGGAGATCAAGCTTGGGCTAATTCCCGGCGCCGGCGGAACGCAGCGGCTGCCGCGCTTGAGCGGCGTGGAAAATGCGCTCAACGTTATCCTGTCAGGAACGCCGTTCGGCGCCAAGCAGGCGCTTGAATGGGGCGTCGTCGATGCGCTGGTCGAGGAGGGAAAGCTGCGCGACGGTGCGCTCGCCTTCGCCCGCAAGGTCATCGACACCCAAATGCCGCTGCGCAAGATCCGCGATCTCAACGACAAGATCGAAGCGGCGCGCGGCAAGCCGGAAATATTCGAGAAAATCAGCCGCGACAACGCGCGTAAATTCCGCGGCTTCGAAGCCTGGAAATCGGCGATCCGGGCCGTGCAGGCCGCCATCGACCTGCCTTTCGACGAGGGCATGAAATTCGAGCGTCAGGCTTTTGTCGATCTCATTCCCTCCGAACAATCGCGCGCCCAGCGCTACGTGTTCTTTGCCGAGCGCAAGGTGTGGAAAATCGCCGACGTCACGGACGACACGCCGACGCTGCCAGTCAGGAAAGTCGGCGTCATCGGCGCCGGCACGATGGGCGGCGGCATTTCGATGAATTTTCTCAATGCCGGAATGCCCGTGACCATTGTGGAAACGACACAAGAGGCGCTGGATCGCGGCCTCGGCACGATCCGCCGCAACTACGAAAGCACCGCCAAGAAGGGCCGGATGACGCAGGCGGATGTTGAAACACGGATGGGGCTACTGGGCCCCGGCCTGAACCTCGACGCGCTGTCCGATTGCGATCTGATCATCGAGGCGGTCTTCGAGAATATGGAGATCAAGAAGGAGATTTTCGGCAAGCTCGACAAGATCGCCAAGCCAGGCGCCATTCTCGCGTCCAACACCTCCTATCTCGACATCGACGAGATCGGTGCGGCGACGAGCCGGCCGGACCATGTTCTCGGCATGCATTTCTTCTCGCCGGCAAACGTCATGCGGCTTCTGGAAGTCGTGCGCGGTGCAAAAACGGCGAAGCCCGTCATCGCGACCGCCATGCAGCTTGCGCGCAAGATCGGCAAGGTCGGCGTTCTGGTCGGCGTCTGCCACGGCTTCGTCGGCAACCGCATGCTGGCGCAGCGCCAGCGCGAAGCCCAGAAGCTGATCCTCGAGGGCGCCATGCCCTGGGACGTCGATCGGGTCATCTACGACTTCGGACTGCCGATGGGACCGTTCGCCATGAGCGACCTGGCCGGCCTCGATATCGGCTGGTCGAAGGCGTCCAGCAAATCCTCGACCATTCGCGAAATCCTCTGCGAGATGGATCGGCGTGGCCAAAAGACCGGCGCCGGCTTTTACGACTACGACGAGCAGCGCAATGCCAAGCCGTCGCCGGTTGTCGAAAAGATCATTCTCGATTTTGCCGCCAAGAAGGGCATCAACCGCCGCTCCATTTCGGATGAAGAGATTCTGCAACGCTGCATCTATCCGATGATCAACGAAGGCGCCAAGATTCTCGAAGAAGGCAAGTCGCAGCGCGCCTCCGACATCGATATCGTCTGGATCAATGGTTATGGCTGGCCGGTTTATCGCGGCGGCCCGATGTTCTACGCCGACCTGATCGGTCCGGAAAAAGTCCTCGCCAAGCTCAAGGAGTTCGAGGCGACCATGGGCGACGACTTCAAGCCGGCGCCGCTTCTTGAAAGCGTCGTAGCCGAAAAAAAGCGCTTCCAGGATATCTAACCGGGCGCCGGGTAGCCGCGGTGCGGCGGCCGCCGCGTCAGCCGGATCGCCTAAAACATGAGCAATTACAGCGCCAAGCAGCCGGACTACTCCCCCTCTCCCCCCCCCGCTGGTCCGAGTTGGCGCAAAGATTGCTACACTTGAACTATCGCCGTTGATGCGGCTGGGATTTCCAGCACGCGCCTGCGTGGGCCGGGGAACGATATGTTCGACGAGATGACGGGCAGCGAAGACGCGGTCCGGCCTGCCTATGCCGAACTCTCGCGTTGGCTAGGTGAAGTTCCTCCCGACGTCCTCGATTTCCGCCGCCGTGAAGCCGAACACTTCTTTCGCCGCATTGGCATTACCTTCGCGGTGTATGGCGACGCCGAGGCGCAGGAGCGCCTGATCCCGTTCGACGTCATCCCGCGTATCCTCGCGGCCTCCGAATGGCAGATTCTGCAAAAGGGCCTGGAGCAGCGCGTCAAAGCCATCAACGCCTACATCAAGGACGTTTATGGCCGCCGCGAAATTCTCAAGGCCGGCATCGTCCCTGAAGACCTGGTCTTTCAAAATCCGGTTTTCCGCCCGGAAATGAACGGACAAAAAGTGCCGCACGACATCTATGTGCATGTCGCCGGCATTGATATCGTGCGCGTCGACGCCGACAATTTCTACGTGCTCGAGGACAATGCCCGCACACCGTCCGGCGTTTCCTACATGCTGGAAAACCGCGAGATCATGCTGCGGCTTTTTCCCGAGCTGTTCTCACGCTATCGCGTGGCGCCGGTCGAGAATTATCCGGACGAACTGTTGGCGACGCTGAAATCAATCGCGCCGCCGACCGCATCCACCGAGCCGACGGTCGTACTGCTGACGCCTGGCGTCTACAACTCGGCCTATTACGAACACTCGTTTCTGGCCGACAAGCTCGGCGTCGAACTGGTCGAAGGCCGCGACCTCGTCGTCAAAGGCGACGTCGTGTATATGCGCACGACGGAAGGGCTCAAGCGCGTCGACGTGATCTATCGCCGCATCGACGACGACTTCCTCGATCCGCTGGTCTTCCGCCCCGACAGCGCGCTAGGCGTACCCGGCTTGATGTCGGCGTATCAGGCCGGCTCCGTCACGCTCGCCAATGCCGTCGGCACCGGCATCGCCGACGACAAGGCGGTCTACAGTTACATGCCCGACATCGT
This sequence comes from uncultured Alphaproteobacteria bacterium, assembly GCA_963829465.1. Taxonomy (GTDB): domain Bacteria; phylum Pseudomonadota; class Alphaproteobacteria; order Rhizobiales; family Xanthobacteraceae; genus BOG-931. The sequence continues at coordinate 104,904 of CAWHJE010000011.1, read as the reverse complement.
AAAATTCTATCTTGGCGAGGAGCCGCTCCTCAAGAACGTGCCGACCTGGCGTTGCCGCGAGGCCGAACATCTTGCGTATGTCCTCGACAATCTCGAGGAACTGGTGGTGAAGGAAGTCCACGGCTCCGGCGGCTACGGGATGCTGATCGGACCGAAGGCGGACAAGGTTGCGATTGCGGCGTTCCGCGCCAAGCTCAAATCCGATCCCAAGAATTTCATCGCTCAGCCGACGCTCGCGCTCTCGACCTGCCCGACCTGCGTCGAAGAGGGTATCGCGCCGCGTCACGTCGACTTGCGCCCCTTCGTTCTCTCCGGCCGCGATCGCATCCGCATCGTGCCGGGGGGCCTGACGCGCGTCGCGTTGAAAAAAGGGTCGCTTGTCGTCAATTCGAGCCAGGGCGGCGGCACCAAAGACACCTGGGTTTTAGACGAATGAGGTTGGGTATTGGACGATTGAGGATGAACTAAGCGATGCTGTCGCGCACTGCAGACAATCTGTTCTGGCTCGCTCGTTATGTCGAGCGCGCGGAGTATCTGGCGCGCATTCTCGAGACGACGTACCGCCTCACCGCGTTGCCGCTCGCTTATGTCGGAACCTCGAACGAATGGGAATCCGCAGTCGCCACCGCCGGCTGCGCCGCCGCGTTCTTCGCGACCTACCCGGAGGCGAACGAGGAAACCGTCACCGAATTCCTCGCTTTCTCGCCCAGCAACCCGTCGTCGATCCGCAACTGCATCGAGACGGCACGCTTGAATGCCCGCTCGGTTCGGACCGCGCTGACCATTGAAATGTGGGACACCATCAACGGCGCCTGGCTCGAATTGAAGAAATGGGGAAACGGGCCGCGTTCGCGCGAGGAGTTCGCGCGCTTCCTGCGGTGGGTGCAGGAATTCTCGCTGCGCTTCGACGGGTCTGCCTACCGGACCATGTTGCGTAACGACGCCTATTGGTTCTCGCGGCTCGGCCTGTTCATCGAACGCGCCGACAACACCGCGCGCATCCTCGACGTCAAATATCATTTGCTGCTGCCGGCGCACGAAAGGGTCGGCGGCCCGCTCGATTATCATCAGTGGGCCTCGATCCTGCGTTCGGTGTCGGCGCTCACCGCCTACCACTGGGTCTACCGCGAAAACGTCAAGCCGTGGCTCGTCGCAGACTTGCTCATGCTCAAAGACGAAATGCCGCGCTCGCTTGCCAGTTGCTACGAAAATCTCGTGCAGAATCTTGACCGCATCGCCGGCGCCTATGGCCGCCAGGGCAATGCGCAGCGGCAGGCGCGCGCCGTCCGCGCCCGGCTGCAGAACAGCCGCATCGAGGAGATATTCCAGACCGGGCTGCACGAATTCATCGACGATTTCGTCGAGGACAATAACCAGCTCGGCACCGCGATTGCGCAGCAATATCTGATGTAGGCCGGCGCAGAACAGAGCACGGAGGACAGAGCGGCGGCGGTTCGTCTATCATGATCTCCCATCGTCCGGCCGCCGTCATCCGTCATGCGCCTACGCATCGCTCACAGTATCGTCCATCGTTACGACCCGCCGGCCGCCGGTGTGATCCAGGTATTGCGGCTCACGCCGCGCAACCATGAAGGTCAATATGTGGTGGGCTGGCGCATCGATGTTTCCGCCGACGCGCGGCTCAATGCCCACGAAGACGCCTTCGGCAACATCACGCATGTTTTCGCCGCCGACGGCCCGTTCGCCGAATTGAGCCTCAACGTCGATGGCGAGGTTGAGACGCAGAATACCGATGGCGTCGTGCACGGCACAGTCGAGCGGTTTCCATCGAGCCTGTTCCTGCGCGACACGCCGCTGACCCAAGCGGATGCGAACATCCGCGATTTCGCTCTCGATGTTCGCGCGGTGAATAGCGGCGACAGACTCGCCGAATTGCATACCCTCACGCACCGGTTGCACGACGAAACAATCTGCGAGCAAGATTCAACGCCAGCTCCGGCGACGACCGCGGCGGAAGCATTTGCGCGCAAGCGTGGCGCCACCCGCGATCTGACCCACATCTTCCTCGGCGCCGCGCGCAGCCTGCAAATACCGGCCCGGTACGTGGCGGGATACCTGTGCGCTGACGACCGCGGCGCTCACGAAAGCGGTCACGCCTGGGCCGAGGCCCACGTGCCCGGTCTCGGCTGGGTCGGCTTCGACGCGGTGAATTGTGTTTGCCCGACCGACGCTTATGTCCGCGTCGCGGTCGGGCTCGATGCTCTCGGCGCCGCACCGGTACGCGGCACCCGCTACGGCGCCAGTGAGGAGACACTGGCCGTCGCGGTCAAAGTCGATCAGTGAGCGGCCCGCCGTCTTCCCCGCAAGCTAGGGAAGGCGGAAGTGGGCGGCCTGGGCTCGCGGCGCGACATGGACAGCACGACCAACCGCATCGCAGGATGCTATAAGGACCGCCGCTGGGAGCGGACGAATCGATGACCTATTGCTGTGGAATACTCGTGCGCGAGGGGCTCGTGATGTTTGGCGACACGCGCACCAATGCGGGCGTCGACAATATCGCAACGTTCCGCAAGCTGCATGTGTTCAACAGCCCCGGCAAGCGCATCATGGCGCTCGCTTCGTCCGGCAATCTCTCGATCAGCCAATCCGCCGTGAGCATTCTGACCGAAGGCTACGACAATCCCGAAACCGGCGAACACGAAACGCTGATGAACGCCCCTACCATGTTCCAGGCGGCACAGCGCGTCGGACAGGTCATCCGCGGCATCCATTCCGCCGAGGGTAAGGCGCTTGAAGCTTCCGACGTGAGCTTCGACGTCTCCTTTTTGTTCGGCGGCCAGATCGCCGGCGAGCGCATGCGTCTGTTCATGATCTACTCCGCCGGCAATTTCATCGAATCCACGACCGACACGCCGTATCTGCAAATCGGCGAGCACAAATACGGCAAGCCGGTGCTCGACCGCGCGGTCAGCTACGGGATGGATATTTACGACGCGCTCAAGGTTGGCCTGGTTTCCATCGACTCGACCATGCGCTCGAATTTGAGCGTCGGCATGCCGATCGATCTTCTGGTCGTACGGCGCGATACCTGCGACGCCGAGCTGATATACCGCATCGAACCGGGAGAACCTTATTTCACCGACCTGCGGGAGCGCTGGTCCGCGGCCTTGCGTGCCGCCCACATCGCGATCCCGCGCCCGCCCTACAGCAACAAACGCTAGTCAGCCGGCGGTTGCAGCGAAAGCCGCTGTTCCGGTTTACGCGCCATTAACTTCCGCGACGGATTTCGCGCTCAATGGGCGCGGCACATAGCGTTCCGCGCGCGAACTGCAAGCGAAATCGCAATCTTTTCCGCCTAATCGTGCATGCATTGGGAACACCGCCAAAGGGTGGGAGCGTGGGAACTTCGGCGCAGCCGGAAATCGCCGAGGACAGCAATCAGTCGCGCCGGGATCGGTCGCGCCTGCGCCTGTTCCTGCCGATCGGCCTGATCGTTGCCGTTGCGGCGGCCGCCCTCGTCATCGCGATCGTCAGCTCGGCGCGGCGAGCGGATGAAGTGACGCTTGCTCGCGACGACCAGCTGCTTCAGCAGGCGATCGCTGACCGCGGCACTCGCGTCTTGCGCGAGGTCGAGAGCGTTGCCGCGACCGTTCGCGCCACGCAGAAAATTCGCGAGCAATACGATCCGTCGTGGACTGAGAGCCGCGTCGGCAATTGGCTGGAGATTTTCTTCGGCCATGACCTGGTGCTCGTTGTGGACGGCTCCGACCATGTCGAGTACGGACGCGCGCGCAGCACCGGTGATGTCGGTGCGGTCGAACTGCCGGCCGAGTTGACCGCCGTTCTGAATTTTCTGCGCGGGCGTCTCGACGCCGGGCCCGATGCCGCAATCTCCGTCCTCGCCGCACGGGATCCACACAAGCCCGGCCGGCTCGCTGCTGTAATCGAACGGGTGCGGGGCAAACCCGCGATCGTCGCCGCGGTGGCCGTGGGCTCCGACAGCGATCTCGCCGCCGGCAATACGGCAGCGCCGGTCGTCCTTTCCGTCAAATATATCGACGACGAACTGCTGCAAGAGATTGGCAGCCGGCTGCAACTCTCCGGCCTGCACGGCATCGACGAGCCGGCCCAGGCCGGCGATCAGCACATGGCCACCGTCGCCGACCCGCGAGGCGGCCCCATCGCCCGTGTGGCATGGCAGCCGACAACGCCCGGCGGCCAGATCGTGCAAAGCGTGCTCCCCTACATCACTGTCGCGATCGCCGCGTTCGCGGTGCTCGGCGGCCTGGTCATCCGTCACATGCGGCAGACGACGCTGGCGATCGTCGCGAGCGAGGCGCGGCTGCGTCACCTCGCCATGCACGACCCTGTCTGCGGCCTCCCCAACCGGCTCTATTTCGGCGAACGGCTCGAAAGCGTCATCGCGGAGGTGCGGCGCGGCGGCGGGCCTTCGGCGGCCGTGTTCTACATCGATCTCGACCACTTCAAGGATGTCAACGATACGCTTGGACATCACATCGGCGACGACCTCATCCTCAATGTCACGCAGCGGTTGAGCCGGGTCATGCGCGAGGAGGATCTCGTTGCCCGCCTCGGCGGCGACGAGTTCGCCATCATCACCTCCTGCGCGTCCGATTCCTACTCGTTGCAGGCGATCGCCGGCCGCATCATTTCCGCGGTTTGCGCTCCCTATTCGATCAGCGGACACAACATCAATATCGGCGCCTCGATCGGCATCGCCGTGATCGACCGCCGGGCACGCGACGCCGCCGACATTTTGCGCTACGCCGACATGGCGCTCTATCGGGCCAAGAACGAGGGCCGCAATCGCGCCTGCATCTACGACGCCGCGATGGATGCCGATCTCTCACAGCGCAAGCTTCTGGAAGGCGACTTGCTGCAGGCGATCAGGAACGACGGCTTGGCCGCCGCGTATCAGCCGATCGTCAATGCCAGCGGCGACACCATGGTCGGCGTCGAAGCGCTGGCGCGGTGGACCCATCCGACCGCCGGCGTCATCCCGCCGTCGGTGTTCATTCCGATCGCCGAGCATTCCGGCCTGATCGTCGAACTCGGCGAGTGGATGCTGCGCCGCGCCTGCCTCGACGGCCGCAACTGGCCGGGGATGACGGTGGCCGTCAACGTCTCGCCGCTCCAGTTCCGCCGCTCGGACTTCGTCGACGTGGTCGAGCGAATCCTCAAGGAGACCAGTTTCGACGCCGGCCGTCTGGAGCTTGAACTCACCGAAAGCACACTGCTCGGCAACCTGGATACGGCGGAGCTTTCGATGCTGCGCCTCAAGGCGATCGGCGTGCGCTTCGCGCTCGACGATTTCGGCACCGGCTATTCGAGCCTGCTGTATCTGCGGCGGTTCCCGTTCGACAAGCTCAAGATCGACTCGAGTTTCGTGCGCAGCATCGAGACCGCGCCCGACGCCGCGGCGATCGTCCACGCCGTCGTCAGCCTCGGCCGCGGCCTCGGCATGCGCGTCACCGCCGAGGGCGTGGAGAACGCCGAGCAGCACTTGTTCCTGCGCGCCGCCGGAGTGCATTCGATGCAGGGCTACCGCTTCGGCCGGCCGGGACCCGCGGCCGACATCACCGCCCGGATCAACGCGCCCGACGACTACCGCGTCGGCAGTCCCGATCGGGAAGTAGCGCTGGCGAGCTGAAGCTTTCCGCTACCTCTCCCCGCGCGCCGCGGGAAATGCTATTTCCGTAACCGCACGGACAAGAGGAGCGCAAAGTGCCTGCGCAGAAAATCGCTTTGGTCACGGGAGCGGGCAGCGGCGTTGGCAAAGCCGCCGCGCTCGCGCTGTCCTGCGGCGGCTTCACCGTCGTGCTCGCCGGACGGCGCGCGGATAAGCTTCATCAAGTGGCGGAGGAGGCCGCGGAGGCTACCCTCGTCGTCCCGACCGACGTCAAGGAGCCGGCCTCGATTGCGGCGCTGTTCGCCAAGACCAAGGAAGCGTTCGGCCGGCTCGACCTTCTTTTCAACAATGCCGGCGTCAGCATGCGCGGCATGCCGATCGAGGACATCCCGCTGGAACGCTGGCAGGCTGTCGTCGCCACCAATCTTACCGGGCTGTTCCTGTGCACGCAGGAAGCGATCAGGATCATGAAGGCGCAAGACCCGCGCGGCGGGCGCATCATCAACAACGGCTCGATTTCCGCGCACACGCCGCGGCCCGGCACCGCGCCCTATACCGCGACCAAGCACGCAGTCACTGGGCTGACCAAGCAGACCGCGCTCGATTGCCGTAACTATGAAATCTGCTGCGGCCAGATCGATATCGGCAACGCCGCGACGCCGCTCACCGAAAAAATGGCCGAGGGCATGTTGCAGGCCGACGGCCGCACCATGCCTGAGGCGCGCATGAACGTCGACGACGTCGGCCGCGCGGTCGCTTACATGGCGAGCCTGCCGCTTGACGCCAACGTGCTGTTCATGACGGTGATGGCGAACAAGATGCCGTATGTCGGCCGGGGCTGACAAACAACCCGATGCTCGGAAGCGTTTCGCGTCAGTCGCGTTCCCTCTCCCCTTGCGGGAGAGGGTGGCGAGGTCGCGCAGCAAGACCGAGCCGGGTGAGGGGTAATCTTTTGTTTTGCTTCGCGCGCAACCCCTCACCCACTTTGCTCGCAAACGCTCGCTTAGCACCCTCTCCCACAAGGGGAGAGGGCAAAGCATCGCATCCTGGCGACGCGCCTGCGCCCATTGCGGCCGGTGAAATTTTACGAGACACATCCGCCGCGGCAAAACCCTCCCGGCTTTTAGAACCTTGCAATACCGGCTACGGTTACTCTAGGTAATGCGCCTGACAGTATTTCAAATCTTGATCCGGAGAAAAACACGATGAGCAACGGCAGCTCGATGTCGCTTGATGAACTCGACAGACGCATCGCGATCACTCGCGACAACATCCGCCAGCTTATCGAGCAGGCCGCTGCGTTCTCGGGCGCCGAGGACGAAGAGCGAAACGCGGACCGCATCGCGCAGCAAACGGAAGAGCTCGAGAGACTGACCAAGCAGAGAGACGCGCTGGCGAAGAAGTAACGTCGTCTGGCGTTTAGCGCCTCCCGCGGCAGGCGCCCCTCACTAGAGGTGCGCCACCACGGCCAGCCGCTTGATCTCGTGATTCATGTAGGCCCGCAGGAACGCATTGTAGTTCCTGAAAGACACGCAGCCGTTCGATTGGCCGCTCGTGCCGAGCATGAAGGTGTGCGCGAGCAGGCCGCTCCGGCCGTGGACTTTGTCCTCGTCGACCGGGATCAGCCGCAGCGCCTGCACGCCGTGGAACAGCGATTCCCGCGGTTTGAGGTCATAGACTGTGGGAGGCGTGGGACCGCGCATTCGCTGGTCGGCGTAGTGCGGATCGTCCATCATGCCGCCGAGACCCGAATGCGCTTCCAGCGTTGTGCCGTCCGGCATGTAGACGACATGCGCAGAGATATCGTAGACGGCCGTCGTCCGATCATAGCGTCCCAACACCCCGCCCTGCATGCTCGGCAAGCCGTCGTCGGGAGAGGCGTAGGCGAGCGTCTGTGTCGAAGCCCGGCCAAAAAGCCGCTCGAAGATCGTCGGCGGCTTTTCCGCCGGCACGTCGGCAACGGCGCGGTTTACGTCAGCGCCGCCGCTGAGAGACCGGGTTCGCTGCGATCGAGGCTTTTGCGGCGGCAATGCTCCGGTCTGCGCGACTTGATCACCGTTTGACTGCGCCGCGGACGCCTCCGGCGTTTCCTGATCCAACGAAGCGGTCTTCACGAACGTTCCGGGCGGAAAGCCCAGCGAAAAGCGCGAATTGATCAGCGCAACGTAGTTGTTCACGGCCGCCGGCACCCGCGCCGTGGCGCTCAATGCCCGCGACAGCTTTGCGTAGGCGTTCGCAACAGCCGACGGGCTCACATGGTTACGCGAGGGCGGCGCCAGCGTGCGCCGCACTTCGGAGCTTTGTTCATCGCCGGTCAGACAAAAATCCGAGCTGGCGATATTGTTCCAGACAACCAGACCGCAGGCTAGCGCGAAACACCCGAGAGCCGCGCCGCCCAACAGTCTTTGCGACCGCGCGCCTTCCGATGAATCCTGATGATCATAACCCGCGAAAAAACTTTCACGCCAAGCGATGCTGAGCCCCACCATCCCCTCGATCCAGACTGTAGATTGCTGAACGACCCGTCCCAGGGACATGTAGAGCGGAGAATTTTGACGAATTTTAGTTACGTGGCGTTTATTAGTTAAACGCTGCTTAACCGGATCGGCCGCGACAAAGGCAGCAAAATCGGGGGATTTTGGCCCTGCGACGCACTTTCGCGGGGGCGAACGGTTGAGGCTATTATCTTTGCGGCAGCAATGGGGCGTCATCCACGATGCAAAACCTCCAATCGGCGCTCGGCGTCTTTGCGATCATCGCCATCGCCTGGCTCATCAGTGAAGATCGCCGCGCGGTGTCGTGGCGGCAGGCCGGCATCGGGCTTGCGATAACCGTCGTGCTCGCGGTGCTGTTGCTCAAGGTGCCGCAGGTCAGGCTCGGCTTCGTCTGGATCGAGTACGCCGTCGAGGCGATCGCGGCGGCGACCCGGGCCGGCACTTCGTTCGTGTTCGGCTATGTCGGCGGCGGTCCGTTGCCGTTCGAACCGAAGACGCCGGGATCGCAGTTCATCCTCGCCTTCCAGGCGCTGCCGGTCGTGCTGGTGATGAGCGTGCTCAGCTCGCTGTTGTTCTATTGGGGGATCATGCCGCCGATCGTGCGCGGATTTTCCTGGGTGCTCGAGCGCACGCTCAATGTCGGCGGTGCCGTCGGCCTCTCCACGGCGGCCAACATCTTCGTCGGCCAGGTCGAGGCGCCGCTATTCATCCGGCCCTATCTCGCCAAACTGTCCCGCGGCGAAATGTTCGTGGTGATGACCGGCGGCATGGCCGGCATCGCCGGCACGGTGTTCGTGCTTTACGCGACCATTCTCGCGACGGCGATACCGGACGCCGCCGGCCACATCGTGGTCTGCTCGGTCCTTGGCGCGCCCGCGGCGATCCTGATCAGCCTCATCATGGTGCCCGACCCCGGCGAGCGGCACACCGGCGGCGCGCTCGGCGATATCGAGCACGGCGCGGTGAGCACCATGGACGCCATTGTCAAAGGCACCGGCGCCGGTCTCGAGCTGCTCCTGAACATCGTCGCCATGCTGATCGTATTCATCGCCCTTGTGTACCTGGCGAACGCCGTCCTCGGCCTGTTCCCGGATTTTGCCGGAGCGCCGATCACCTTGCAGCGCGTGCTCGGCTGGATCATGGCGCCGGTCTGCTGGCTGATGGGCATCCCCTGGTCGCAGGCGGTCACCGCGGGCGGCCTCATGGGTATCAAAACCATCCTCAACGAACTCGTCGCCTATCTTCAGCTAGCGGCGTTGCCGCCCGGTACGCTCGATCCGCGCTCGCGGCTGATCATGCTCTACGCCATGTGCGGCTTCGCCAATTTCGGCTCGCTTGGCATCATGATCGCCGGCCTCGCCACCATGTGCCCGGAACGCCGCGACGAAGTGGTTTCGCTGGGCTTGAAGTCGATCGTTTCAGGCACCCTGACGACATGCCTGCTCGGCGCGATCGTGGGCGTGCTGACGTCATAGCCTGGGTTGAGCGCAGCAAAACCCAGGATTCCGATCAATCGAAAACGTTGCCCCCGGGTTTTGCTTTCGCTCGACCCGGGCTGCGGATCAGTGCAGCCGAAACTCGCCGCCGATTGCGCGAATTTCGGCCGGCTTGATCAGGCGTGCATGCGCCACCGTGACCGAATGCAGCGGCCCCTCAAGTTTCTCAAGCCAGAAATTGAGGAATTTGTTCAACTCCGGAAACTTGGGGCAGAGATCGTAATCCTGCCAGACATAGGTTTGCAGGAGCCAGGGGTGATCCGGTCGCCGATAGAGGATATTGGCCGTGGTCAACCCGTAACCGTCGAGCTGCCGGCGAAAGTCGCGCGACACCCCGCGGTCGCCTGCAGGCTCTCTCGTACTGTCTTTGGCACTCTGTTTCGCAGAAGCGTGTTTCGACACCATCATGCCCTCCGTCCCATCACGGGCATTGTCATGAGACTCGCCTCTTCATTACAAGCCTCAAAATTGAATAAGCTGTTTACTTTCAAGGCAGTAGCAGCATCCATGACAGCCTGCTAACAAGCGCCCTTGGTCCTGCCGGACGGGTGCATTTCCCTGACAAAAGGGCTGGCGGCATCGTTCTTTGCCTGCGCCGCCTCAGATTTTGAGCGCGCGGTGGAACCGAATTAACCAATAAAAAGCGCCCCCCATAAGAGTTATTGGCAATCCACTCCGATGAGTGCTAAAAAATTCCCCGGCACCTCTTGCGGGTAGAAAATTCGCGCCCCATGTCGCTGCCATGCGGTTCGCCGGGATAATCCAGGGGGGACCGCCCAACCGAAAAATTCTCGTATTCGTCAATATTTAGGAGGACACCATGAAATTTCGTCCGCTTCACGATCGCGTCGTCGTAAAGCGCATCGATGCCGAGGAAAAGTCATCGGGCGGCATCATCATTCCGGACACGGCCAAGGAAAAGCCCTCGCAGGGTGAAGTCACCGCCGTTGGCCCGGGCGGCCGCGACGAGGCCGGCAAACTCATCCCCATCGACATCAAGGTTGGCGACCGCGTGCTGTTCGGCAAGTGGTCGGGCACCGAGGTCAAGATCGACGGCCAGGAACTCCTGATCATGAAGGAGTCCGACATCATGGGCGTCATCGACGAACCGGTGGCCAAGAAGAAGGCCGCGTAACTTAGCCCCGCGTTCCTCATCCAGAGGCGGCCGCGAAGCGGCCCTCGAAGGATGAGCGCTAGGAATCCCCGACCCGCATCCTTCGAGACGCGCCGGCGGCGCTGCTGGGGATGACGGACAAACAAAAACGGAGTGAACCACAATGTCTGCCAAGGAAGTCAAATTCGGCGTCGAGGCACGCGACAAGATGCTTCGCGGCGTCGACATTCTCGCTAACGCCGTGAAAGTGACGCTCGGCCCGAAAGGCCGCAACGTCGTGCTCGACAAGTCGTTCGGCGCTCCCCGCATCACCAAGGACGGCGTCACCGTCGCCAAGGAGATCGAACTTGACGACAAGTTCGAGAACATGGGCGCGCAAATGGTCCGCGAGGTCGCGTCCAAGACCTCCGATATCGCCGGTGACGGCACCACGACGGCCACGGTGCTTGCCGCCGCCATCGTCAAGGAAGGCGCCAAGGCGGTTGCCGCCGGCATGAACCCGATGGACCTCAAGCGCGGCATCGACCTTGCGGTCGAGACCGTGGTCGAGGAGCTCAAGAAGAACTCCAAGAAGGTCACGTCCAACTCGGAAATCGCCCAGGTCGGAACCATTTCCGCCAACGGCGACAAGGAGATTGGCGACTACCTCGCCAAGGCGATGGAAAAGGTCGGCAATGAGGGCGTGATCACGGTGGAAGAGGCCAAGAGCCTCGAGACCGAGCTCGACGTTGTCGAAGGCATGCAGTTCGACCGCGGCTACATTTCGCCCTACTTCATCACCAACGCCGACAAGATGCGCGTTGAGATGGAAGACCCCTACATCCTCATCAACGAGAAGAAGCTCTCGGCGCTGAACGAACTGCTTCCGCTGCTGGAAGCCGTCGTGCAGACCGGCAAGCCGCTTCTGATCGTGGCCGAGGACGTCGAGGGCGAGGCGCTTGCCACGCTCGTCGTCAACAAGCTGCGCGGCGGCCTCAAGGTCGCGGCGGTGAAGGCTCCGGGCTTCGGCGATCGCCGCAAGGCCATGCTGCAGGACATCGCCGTCCTGACCGGCGGCCAGGCGATCAGCGAAGACCTCGGCATCAAGCTTGAGAACGTGACGCTTGCCATGCTCGGCAAGGCCAAGAAAGTGATGATCGACAAGGAGAACACCACGATCGTCAACGGCTCTGGCAAGAAGAAGGACATCGAGGACCGCATCAGCCAGATCAAGGCGCAGATCGAGGAGACCACCTCGGACTACGACCGTGAGAAGCTGCAAGAGCGGCTGGCCAAGCTCGCCGGCGGCGTCGCGGTGATCCGCGTCGGCGGCGCGACCGAGGTCGAGGTGAAGGAGCGCAAGGATCGCGTCGATGACGCGATGCACGCGACCCGCGCCGCGGTCGAAGAGGGCGTTCTTCCCGGCGGCGGCGTCGCGCTGCTGCGCGCCACCGAGATGCTCAAGAAGGTGCGCACGCATAACGACGACCAGAAGACCGGCGTCGAGATCGTCCGCAAGGCGCTCCAGGCTCCGGCCCGGCAGATCGCAACCAATGCCGGCGAGGACGGTTCGGTGATCGTCGGCAAGATCCTCGAAAACTCGCACTACGGCTTCGGCTTCGACGCCCAAACCGGCGAGTATGTGGACATGGTCAAGAAGGGCATCATCGATCCGACCAAGGTCGTGCGTCAGGCGTTGCAGGGCGCATCTTCGGTCGCCGCTTTGCTCATCACCACCGAGGCGATGGTGGCCGAACTGCCGAAGAAGAAGGACGGCATGCCGTCAATGCCGCCCGGTGGCGGCGGGATGGACTTCTAAAAGAAGTCCACCGAAAGCCGCCACCTGCTTCTCGAAGTGATCGAAGTCGGCAACAGCCGACTTCGATGCGGCGGCGGGATGGACTTCTAAACAGTCCGGTAAAGAAACATCTGAACGAGGGCGCGGCGAAAGCCGCGCCCTTTTGCTTAAGTGCACCGATACGCAAACTCTAGAGCGCGAAAGAATTAGATTGAATCGATTGGCGCTCTTGCTTCTTGGTGGAGCATGATCTTTTCGGAAAACCGGCCTCCACTTTTCCGGATCATGCTCTAAACGCCGCCGGGAACCGTCGAGGGCTCGCGCGCCGCGCGGTACGGGTCGGGCGCCGCGGTGCTTTGGGTGACCACCTGGTCGATCACGAACAATGGCCTCCGCTTGGTTTCGAGATAAAGCCGCCCGACATATTCGCCGAGCAGGCCGAACAAAATAAGCTGGGTCGACCCGAGTATGAGAACCACCGTCAACAAACTCGTCCAGCCTTCGACCACATGCCCGAGCGCCCAGCTGCCAAGCGTATAGCCGAGCATGAGCAGGCTCAGGCAGCCGAGCGCCAGCCCGAGAAAAGACGCCAGCCGCAGCGGCATGATCGAGAACGACGTCACCGCGTCGAACGCGAGTCCCATCATTTTCGCGAGCGGATAGTTGCTCGAACCCGAATGCCGCGCGGCACGATCGTAGGCGAGCGGCACTTGCCGCAGCCCGATCCAGCTCACCATGCCGCGGATGAAACGATGCTGCTCCGGCATGCTGTTGAGGATGTCCAGCACGCGCCGTGTCATGAGGCGAAAATCGCCGGCATCGACCGGCATATCGGCATAACCAACACGCCGCATCAGCCGGTAGAACAATGCCGCCGTGCCGCGTTTGAGCATGGTCTCACCCTGACGCTCGCGGCGGCTTCCATACACGACATCCGCCCCGGCGCGGTCCATCAGCCGCCACATCTCGCCGAGAAGCTCGGGCGGGTCCTGCAGATCGGCGTCGATGGTGAGGATGCGCTCGCCCCGGCAGGTGTACAGGCCGGCGGTGATCGCGAGCTGATGGCCGTGGCGGCGCGACAGATTGACCGCCACCACATGCGGATCGCGCTGCGCCAAGCCGGCCATGATCGACCAGGTGCGATCGATCGAGCCGTCATTCAACAAAACGAGTTCGTAGTCGGAGCCGGCCGTTGCCTCTGCCGCAGCCGTGGTGCGCCGGTAAAACTCATCGAGACCCGCCTCTTCGTTGTAGCAGGGCGCGACGATGGAGAGCCGCGGACTGGCGCGCGTATCTAAGGCCACCGGCATCAGCCTCCTGGACCGGCAATCGCAAAACGTCTGGCAAACCGTCTTGGCAAAACGCCTTGCCGTTACATTCCGCGGCCACGGTGTCAATCGCGGAAGTCCGATCCTTTTGCCAACCGGTTAAGGCGCGAAGTTGCTACGGCGGATCAAGCGGCGGCCCGATCGGACCTTGCAAGCTGTAGATGCGATAGTCCTGAAGATCGACGCCATGCCGTGTTCGGGTCAAGGCGGCAACCGGCTCGACCGTCGAAAAGCGGCCGCGCAAGTAAGGGATATCGGCGCACTCGACCATGCACACATACATGATCGTGCCGCGAAACAGCGCCGGGTCGGGTTCCGGAGCGTTGACGTAGCGCATGCGCCCGGTGATCTGCTCGACCGGCGGATGTGACGGCATGTAGAAGGCGAGCCAACTAGCGAGCCCGTAGTCCAGCGTCAGGACGACAGGCGCGCCGATCCGCTGGCGCACCTGGTCCATCTGGACGCCCAATTGCCTCCAGCCCGCCCCCAGGGTGTGCGCGGTCGGATCGGTCGGCCCCAGCGGGAAGGCCCCGAATACCGCCTGCGCATAGATCAGCGCCGCTATTCCAAGTCCAACCGGAACGGCGAGCCGCTGCGACCACGACGCCAGCGACGCCCAGCCGCCGCTCCATCGGATGCATTCCGCGGCGACGGCGGCGGCGATGACAAACGCGACAAAGATCGGCTCCGGCCAGTTGCCCTCCACCCGACCATGGAAAGTGTGCCAGACGAAATAGACGAAGATCGGCCACACCATGGCGTTGACGAGGACGCGCGCGCCGAACGAGCCGCCATGGCCGCGCAAAAGCGCGACCATACCCATCGCGCCGAGAACAAAGATGGGCGGCGTCGCCATTCCGATCTGCGTCGCCAGGAATTCACCGAAATAACGCAGCGACCATTCGTGAACGACCAGGCGGTTATACTGGTAGAGCACGGACGCCCAGTGATGCTGGGCGTTCCAGATCAGCGTCGGCGAAAATACCACAAGCGCGATAACGCCGGAGATCCACGGCCAGGGCGTGACCAGCCATTTGCGCAGCTCCGGCACCAAGAGAAGCCACGCCAAGATGCCAACGGCGAAAAAGATCGTGGTGTATTTTGACAGCATGCCGACGCCGAACGCGAGCCCGATCGCCAGCCACCACGCGCCGCGACCGGTTTGGTAAAGCTTGACGAGCGTCAAAAGGAGAAATGTCGTCGCGACCACGACGGCGTTGTCGGGCGTCGCGATGGCCGAGCCGACGGCCATCACCAGCGTCAGGTTGAAATACAGCGCCGCGGTGGCCCCGACCCGCTCATCGTTGAACAGAATCGCCCCCGATCGCCAAACCGCCCAACTGGCCGGGAGCGCGAGGAGGACGCCGAACACGCGCACGCCGAATTCGTTGTTGCCGAACAGCGTCGTGCCGAGACGGATGAGAATGGGATTGATCGGCGGGTGATCGTAGTAGCCGCCGGCAATGTATTTCGACCACTGCCAATAAAGGGCTTCGTCGAAGCTGAGCGCCGTCAGCCCCGCGCAGGCAAGCCGCACGCCGACGAGAATGAGGATCGTGACGGCAACGACAATAACATACCGCCGCTCCGGCCAAGCGGCACCGCCGACCCCAACCAAAATCGATTTCCCTTCTTTTCGGCGGCACCGGTAGAGGCGATGCGCCCTTACGACGGGCGGCTACATAGCAGGACCGGCCTGCCCGCGCCAACGATGCCGAATCCGACCGAAAATATGAAGGCCCGGGAAACCCGGGCCTTCATCGTCTGGGACATCAGTCGGGGAAAATAATTGAGATAAAAAAACGACCACGAATGGACGGTGCGCGTTCATCCGGCGTCACCGGCGCATCGTGGCCGCGATTTGCACCAGTTCTCACCGGCGCAAGTAGAGTATGATGGTGAGCGATGACGCGGATGTGACCGTTCGCAAGCATCCCGTCCGCGCGGTATGGTTCGGCATGGTCAAAGTCAAAGCAAGTCCGGACTATGGAGGAAGCCGTTTGCCGCACTCACCTGAGAGCCGATGATGACGGCGAAGACCGGTCAAATCCGCGTCGGAATCGGCGGCTGGAATTTCGAGCCATGGCGCGGCGTTTTCTATCCTAAAGGACTCGCGCGGGCTAAAGAACTCGCCTACGCCGCTAGCCATCTTACCTCGATCGAAATCAACTCGACCTTCTACGGCTCGCAGAAGCCGGAGAGCTTCCGCAAATGGGCCAACGCCGTTCCGGACGGCTTCGTCTTTTCCGTCAAGGGACCGCGCTTCGCCACCAACCGGCGCGTCCTCGCCGAGGCCGGCGACTCCATCAAGCGGTTCCTCGATTCCGGCGTGCTGGAATTACGCGACCGGCTCGGGCCGATGCTTTGGCAATTCGCGCCGACCAAAAAATTCGATGCCGCCGACTTCGGGAAATTCCTGGAGTTGCTGCCGGCAAAAGCCGACGGCCGAGCGCTGCGGCATGTGGTGGAAGTACGCCACGCAAGCTTTTGCACGCCGGAATTCACTACGCTGGCGCGCGGCTTCGGCACACCGGTCGTCTTCACCGACCACGCGACCTATCCGTCGCTTGCCGACGCGACCGGCAATTTCATCTACGCCCGGCTGCAAAAGGGAAAAGACTCGATCCCAACCGCCTACCCGCCGAAGGAGATCGCGGCATGGGCCGGCCGGTTGCAGGCATGGGCGCGAGGCGAGGCGCCGGTGGATTTGGCGCAGGCTGATCCGGCACACGCACCGCAAAAGGCCACGCCGCGCGACGTCTTCGCCTACATTATTCACGAGGGAAAAATTCGCGCGCCGGCAGCAGCTATGGCGTTGATCGACCGATTGAAGGACACGAGCGGCGAATAATTGATTCGCCGAATTCGCGTTTCAGTAGACCACGGTGTTAGACGAACGCAGGCGGCGCGTCAGCACGCGCATCACGTTGAGCGCGAAATGGGGCGTGCGGCTGACAAGAAAAAGAAACTGTTTCTCGTCGACCGGAACGACTGTCGCGTCCGTCGCCGCTACCGCGGTTGCGCTCCGGGGAGCAGGATCAATCAGCGCCATCTCGCCGAATATACTCAGCTCTGGCAGGGTATCGAGCAGGCGATTGCCGAGTTGGATGTCGACCTTTCCGGATTTGACGATGAACAACTCCTTCGCCGGATCGCCCTCGCGGAAAATGACCTCGCCGGCCTTGTAGCTGCGCACCGGAGCGCCCGCCCCGGCGAGAATGCCGAAGTCGACGGATGTATCGGCCATGCTCTGTCCCCTGTCCCACCGAGTAGATTATTTCAATCTCATGACGGCGGACGATTACGACTTTATGACACCTGCCGCTTAGCTTTTACAAGGGTCGTGCCCAGCCGAACGTCGCATGTTTGAAGGGTAAAAATGCTAACGGCCACGATCGACAAGTGCGCGTACATCCGGCGTCACCCATCGCAACCGTGGCCGTCCCACAACGGAGCCCGTAAGGCATCAACGTCGCTTGCAGCTAGATGGGGATGCCACGGCAGTTATGCAAGGCCCCGGTTTTATGCAACTATTCGCCCCAACGATAAGGTCTTCGACATCATTGGGTATTTCATAGAGAGACTGGCCGCCGCGGAGCGTCACGGCCTGGCAGGCAACATAAGGGAGTGAACGATGGCTATGGAACGACAATCCGAAACAATCGGGCGCGCATTCGCCAGCGCGATTCAGGCCCATTGGGGCTTGTTTCTGGCCGAGGGCATCATTCTCGTCATTCTCGGACTGGCGGCCATCGCCGTGCCCCTGATCGCCACACTGGCGTTCACCATCATCATTGGCTGGATATTCCTGGTCGCCGGCGTCGTTGGACTGGTCACGACGTTCTGGGCCCGCGGGGCGCCGGGCTTCTGGTGGTCGCTCATCTCAGCGATTATTGCCATCGCCGCCGGCGTCGTTCTCCTGCTGTGGCCGATTAGCGGCAGCATCTCGCTGACGCTGGTGCTCATTGCGTTCTTCATTATCGAAGGCATCGCCTCGATCATGTATGCCATCGAGCATCGCAATCAGGCGACGGGCCAATGGCTCTGGATGCTGGTAAGCGGCATCATCGACCTCATCCTTGCCGGCATCATCTTCGCCGGGCTGCCCGGCACCGCATTCTGGGCGCTTGGCCTGCTTGTCGGAATCAACATGGTGTTCGGCGGCGCGGCCTTGATAGCCATGGCGCTGGCGGCCCGACACCCGGCATCGGGGTCGGGGTCAGCGTCGGCAGCGGCCGCCTAGCAGAAAAGCCCTCGCGTCATTGCGGGTGAACCCCCGCAATGACGCGCTGCAATCCAGGTCTCTGTCTTTAACTTCCACCGGTTCGGAAAAATTTCCCGCGACTGCTCATTCCGCGTGGAGCGGATGCGGCACCTGCGCCCTTTCGACGCCGCTCGCAATGTAAGCGATCGCCAGAACCGCGATGAGGAAACCGAGCGCGATGACAGCTGTCGCGCCGAGGACCATCGGGAATCCGCCGCGGCCGTACAACACCGCAATCAGCGACACCGCCGCGCCGGAGACCGCGAAGGTCAGGAAATAGCGGACCGCGTAGACGCGGCCCCGCCAGGCGTCGGCCGTGTAGCGTGCGATGATGAGATCGTTCACCGTGATCTGGCCGTAGATCGCCGCCATGGTGAAAGCGAGCGCGAACAGCACCATGAAGCCGCTCGCATAGGCCGTCCACACGACGCCGGCGAATTGCATGGCGGCAAGTACGGCAAACAGCATAAGCAAGTGGAAGCGCTCCACCAGCCGGCCGACCGCCATCTGTGCAATCGCGCCGCAGATGAACACCGCCGTCGTCAGGCCGCCGATTTCGATAAGCGAAATGTTGCTGACGCGCTCGTCGACGATTTTCGGCAGTGCGACGGACAACGTGTTGAAAACCAGCCCGGCGCACAAAGCAACGACCACAAAAAGACCGAAGATCGCCGCCGCGACGGCAGGGGAAAGCGAAACGTCGGGCGAAGCGTTGCGGGAGGAGCGATGCTCCGTTTCATCGGGGATGAGCCAGAGATAGGCGGCTCCGGTCGCGATGCAGACGGCCCCCGGCACGAAAAAGGCGCCCCGCCATGACAGCGCTGCGGTGAGGAGCGCCGTGATGCCGGCGGCAAGCGAGATCCCGATGTTGCCGCACACGCCGTTGAGCGCGAGCGTGCGGCCGCGGTGGGTTGCGCTCGCGATGACCATCGCCGTGCCGACCGGATGATAGATCGCGGCAAATATGCCGAGGACGAACAGTGCGACCGCGAGCACCGTCAGCGACGGCGCGAACGCCGCAGCGACGAGCGACATTCCGCAGCCGAGAAAGAACGCGACCATCATGTTGCGCCGGCTCCAGCGGTCGGCAAGCCAACCCGCCGGCAGCGAGAAAAGCCCGAACGCGATGAAGGAGGCCGTCGAAAGGGCGATAAGATCCGAATAGCTGCGGCCGTAGGTGAGTTGGAGTTTGATGACCACGGTCGGATAAATCAGGATGACGAAATGATCGAGCGCATGCGCTAAATTCAGGAAGCCGATACCAAGCCGCTGCCGCGACAGGCCAATCGGCCTGGCGGCGGAAAATTGGTCGGAAGCCGAAACCTCAGCAGTCATTGGTCTTTTTCCTCGATCGCGACGCCAGACCTATACCGCAGCAGCGCGCTTTCACCTACCCGCGAAATTCGCAAGGCAGATCGGCGGCCGCGGCCTGGGGCGGGCATCGAGCCGATTGGGAAAGCGAACCTTGTCGACTGGAACATCTTCGAGAAGACCGCGCTCACCAGCGGCTGCGTAAGAATTCCTCCACGCATTCCGGCGAAGCCTTGGCATAGGTACCGCGCCGGCTGACGACCGATCCCGTGAGCCGGCGTAAGGCCAGTGCCCTCTCCGCCGCCTTCGCCACGACGGCGATGCCGTTGAGCACGAGTGCGCCGTCGATCACGAACGGACTTTCGCGCGCAAACAGCAGCATCGGCAGACCGCCCGCCGGGATGATGACCTCCGCGCCTGCGGCAACCAGGGGACGCACCTGGCTCACGAAATCCGCGCGAACTTTCGCGTAGCTCGCCTCGTCCGTGAAAGCCCTCATGAAACCAGGCAAGTCGATTTGAATTGCCCGCACGCCCGTCACGCGGTGCTCGAGGCCATACGCCCTCACCTGCCGCTCGTGCCAATCGATGAAGATCGGATCGATGGTCACAAGGCCGAGCTGGCGCCCCATGCTCAGCGCCGTCAGCAAATTCGCTTCGCCCAGGCCGACAACCGGAATATCGACCGCGCCGCGGATTTCCAAAAGACCGGGTTCCTGAAAATGGCCAATAACGAATGCATCGTAACCTGCGCGCTCCGCCTCCAGGGCATTGCGGATCGTCTGCGCGGCGCAACGGAATTCCGTTAGCGGGTGAAAGAGGTGATCGGGAGGATCCAGGCCGTGAACCTCGAAGCGGAAATCGGCGCCGGCCACCGAGTCGAGCAGGCCCTGCAGCCGCTCGATGTAAGGTGCTTGTTCGACGGGGTGAACGAAGCTCTGATACCAAAGCCGGGCTGGAGGAGACGGCTCAGCCATTATGTTGCTCCCTATGGCGGATTGGCGTCTGAACTTACACCGACATGTGAAGTTGTGTTCGGCAGGCCAAACCTAAGCGAGTGCGGGCCGAAAGGATATCACGCCGCATGTTGTGCCGGGCGATCGACGGAGAAATGCTTCCGAAGATGCCTCCCCTCCCGTCACGACGCGCAGCGCGCGTCACACGCTTTCACGGCCAGTCAGTCGAGCGTGCGGCGGAAACGCGTGACGGCGATCGCCATGGCAAAGACCATCAGAGCGGCGAGCGCCAGCGTGTCGTATTGCAACTGGAAAAGCGTCGAGCCTTTGAGCATGATCGCGCGCACGATGCGCATGTAATGCGTCAGCGGCAGACACTCGCCGATCACCTGCGCCCAGCGCGGCATGCCGAGAAAAGGAAAAATGAAACCCGACAGCATCATGTTGGGCAAAAAGAACATCATCGACATCTGGATCGCCTGCAGCTGATTCTGCGCGAGCGTCGAAAAGGTGTAGCCGAACGACAGATTGGTGGCGATGAACAGCGTGGTGAGCGCGGCGAGCAGCGCGAGATTGCCGACGATCGGCACGCCGAACATGAGAACGCCGGCGCCGAGGATGAGCGCGGCCTGGACGAAACCGACCAGCACATAGGGCGCGATCTTGCCGAGCATGATCTCGAACGGCGTGATCGGCATGGCCAACAGGCTTTCCATCGTGCCGCGCTCGGTCTCGCGCGTCACCGACAGCGAGGTAAAGATCAGCATCGTCAGCGTCAGGATGGTACCGAGGAGCCCGGGTACGATATTGAGCGGCGTCAGGGCCGCGGGGTTGTAGCGCTCGTGCGCCCGGATCTCGAATAGCGGGTGACCGGTGTCGGGCAGGCCGCGATCGTTGATAAGGGCGGAGTTGACCACCCCGGACAGCGCGGCGATGGCCGGTCCGGTCGCTACCGGATCGGTGGCGTCGGCGGCAACGAGCAGCGCCGGATCGTCGCCGCGCCGCAGCGCCCGTTCGAACCCGGCGGGGATTTCCACGGCGAACAGGATGTTGCCGGAAGCAAGCGCGTCGTCGAGCTCGAACTCATCGTGCAGGATCCGCGTGATCTTGAAAAACTTGGTGTTCTGCAATGCGGCGAGGATGGAACGCCCGGCGTCGCTCAATTCTTGAAGCAAGACCCCGGTCGGCAGATAGCGCGGCGTTGTGTTGATCGCATAGCCGAACATCACCAGTTGCAGCAGCGGGATCGAAATCATGGTCGCCAGCGTAATGCGGTCGCGGCGCAGCTGAAGGAGTTCCTTGAGCAGCATCGCGAAAACGCGCCGCCAGAACCCGTCCGCACCCATGGCCGACGCAACGCTCATTGGAAATTGTCCTTGGCCTGAACCATGAGATCGATGAACACGTCCTCGAGCGAGGGTGATGCCCGCTCCCAATCGAGCCCCGCTCGCTCGCGATAGGGAGCGAGCGCAGCTTCCAGGGCGGCGGCGTCGCGGCCCGAAACATGCAGGCTGTTCCCGAACGGCGCGACCATTTCGATTGCCGCATTCCCGGTCAGTTCGCCGGCGAGCGGCAAGAGATTTTCTCCTTGCGTGCTGCTGACCGTGAATGTCGTCAGGTGCGAGTTCGCGATCACCTCCTCGACCGTGCCCCGCGTCAACACCTCGCCGAAAGAGATATAAGCGATCTCGTGGCAGCGTTCGGCTTCGTCCATGTAGTGCGTGGAGACGAGGACGGTGAGGCCGCCGGCGGCGAGTTCGTGAATCTCGCTCCAGAAATCGCGCCGCGCCTTCGGATCGACGCCCGCGGTCGGCTCATCGAGCAGCAGCAGGCTCGGATTGGGCAGCATGCAGGCGCCGAGCGCGAGGCGCTGTTTCCAACCGCCGGAAAGCTTGCCGGCGACCTGCTCCTCCCGGCCGGCAAGACCGAGCCGCGCGATCATCGCCTTGGCGGCCGCCCGCGGCCGGCTGATGCCGTAGATGCGCGCGACAAATTCCAGGTTCTCACGAACCGAAAGGTCGTCATAGAGGCTGAAGCGCTGCGTCATGTAGCCGACGCGGTTCTTGATCTTCGCCGCCTCGGTGCGAATGTCATAGCCGAGACAGGTGCCGCTGCCCTCATCGGGCGTGAGCAACCCGCACAACATGCGAATGGTCGTGGTTTTGCCGGAGCCGTTGGGTCCGAGGAAGCCGAAGATCGTGCCGCGTTTGACCTGCATCGACAGGTTGCGCACGACTTGGCGCCCGCCGAACGACTTGGTCAGGCCATGCACGTCGATGACCGTCTCAGGCGTCGCGGCAAATGCCGCGCCGGACGTATTGTCTGATGCGACGCTCATCGCGAAGCTTGCGGCTGCGGCGGAGGCGACGTCGGGAGCCGTTGTGCGAGGGTCACGTCAACCGGCTGGCCGACGCGGAACTCCTCGGGCTTTTCCGGAAGCGCTTCGATGAGGAACACCAGTTTCGCCCGCTCATCGAGGCTATAGATCACCGGCGGCGTGAACTCGGACTGTTTGGCGATAAAGCTTACGCGTGCAGTTAGCCCACTGGCGCAGCCGTCGCAGCTGACCTTTATCTCGTCGCCGTAGGCTATCGTCGGCAACACCGATTGCGGCACAAAGAACCGCACCTTGATGTTGCCGGGCGGCAGCAGCGACAGCACCGGCCGCCCGCCGGACACCATCTCTCCGGGACGGAAATAGATTTGCTGCACGGTGCCGTCGACTGCACTGAAAACGTTCCGCCGCGAGAGCCTCGTCTGCACGGAATTAAGCCTCGCCTGAGCGTCGCGCAGCACGGCTTGCGCGGCGTCGAACTCCTTCTGCGTGCCCGCGCCGGTCTTGAGCAGCATCGAAGCGCGGTCGAAGGTCTGTTGCGCGTTCGTCAACGAGGCCTTGACCTGGGCGAGGTCGGCGACCTGCAAATCGTCGTCGACCGTGAATAACGCGTCGCCCTTCTTGACCACGTCCCCCTCGCGCACAGACAGCGTCTGCACGCGGCCGACTTCGTCGGGCGCAACAAAAATGAGGTTGGCTTCGATCCAGCCCTGATATGCGTCGTTGTGCGTGGTGCACGACGCCAGCAAGAGCGAACAAAGCGCGGCTATGCCGGCAACCATCCGGGCATTCATGCCGGCCTCCTCGCGCCCGGGAGAATCCGGTCGAAATAGGCGCGCATCATCGCCCGCACATCGAGCGGCTCGAAGCGATCGAACAATCCGTGCCAGACAATGGTGACTAGCGACGCGGCGCCGATCAGTTGCGGAAAACGGATCAGTGCATCGTCGGCAATCTCGCCGCGTTCGAACGCGCGGGTTAGCCGCGCCCGCACGGCCGGGAGAATGCGCGCCAGCACCTCACGGTAATAAAATTCGGCGAGCGCCGGAAAGCGCGGCCCTTCGCTGATGATGAGCCGTATGACCTCTTTGCGATGGGTGCCGTAGATCTCGCGGACAAAAATCTCGATCGCCTGATCGATGATTGTGCTTAGCGGCAGATCGCTCGCCAGCGCGGCTCCAAAGGTGCCGACCACCGGGTTCAGGTGGAAGCGGATCAGTTCCTGAAACAGCGCCTCCTTGTCGGCGAAGTAGAGATAAATCGTCCCCTTGGCGACGCCGGCGCGCCGCGCCACGTCGTCAAGGCGCGCGGCGGCAAAACCGCGGGCTGAAAATTCCTCGAGCGCCGCGCCAAGGATCGCTTCGCGGCGCATCGCGGCGTTCGCCGTTCGCACGTTCTGGCGCACCGTTGCGGCGGCGCCGGGACGGCCATCACTAGCCGCGCGGCTGCGAAGTGCTTTCGTCCGAGCTTTGCCCATTAAAACAATATGACTGACCAGTCAGTCATATTCAAGCGCACAATCGTCGCAGCCGGTCGTCCCGGCCAAGCGGTTCGTTCGAATAGGTTCACGCATGGGGGGTATAAGCCGCACATATACGGAGTGCTCCAGATGACCGACAACGGATTGACGACAATCGAAAGCGCGCACGACGTGAAGGCGACGCTCGACCGGCTGGAGACCGCGGCGACGGCCAAGGGCCTCACCGTCTTTGCCCGCATCGATCACGCCGCCGGCGCAACATCGGCCGGCTTGCAACTGCGCCCTACCGAGCTCCTCATCTTCGGCAATGCCAAAGGTGGAACGCCGCTGATGCAGGAGCAGCAGACGATCGGGATCGACCTGCCGCTAAAAGCGTTGGCCTGGCAGGACTCCTCCGGCAAGACCTGGCTGTCCTGGAACGAACCGGCGTGGCTTGCGGCACGGCATGGTCTTGCCCGGGACGGCGGCGATGTCGCAAAAACGCTGGCCGGTGCGATCCGCGCGCTCGCGCAGGAAGCAACGCAGCGTTAAAGCACGATCCGGAAAAAGCCTGCCCCGGACTTGATCCGGGGCGGAAGCCGGTTTTCCGATAAGATCATGCTCAAGAAAAAGCACGATCGGCCGCCATCAATCGCAGGACCGGCGTTCAGCCCTTCTCGTCGCAGGCCCAGGCGCGCACCACGCAATCACGGCCGCCAAATTCGTAGCAGCGGCGCAGCGAGGCGTTCTCGGCCTTGCCCAGATGCGCATTGATCGCCCAGCCGAACGAACCGCACGGTCGCTTGGCGTCGATCGCCATCGCCGCGCAGCCGCGGCGGATATCGGCGACGACTTTGCAGGTCGCGCCCGAACACTTCTTCATTGCGGCAGCGCGGGGCCACGTTGCGAAAATCGAAGCCGTAGCCGTATGCGCCGCAAGAGCCGACGGCGAACGCTCCGGCCGCATAAGCGCCGCCGATCGCCGTCATCAGGAAACATCCCGCCGCGATGGCGAAAACGAAATGCCGCTTGAAACCGATCATGAAGCCCCTCCCCACGGGGAACCCCAAAACGCTACCGGGGAACGGTTGCTACTTGGTAAATCGGTGGATCAATTGGTCGATGGGTTTTAACATTCTCGGTCCCGGCGCGAGAGCAACGACGCAAGCGCGCTCAGTCGACGATCGGCGCGGCCAAGGCCTCTTTGTTACCGCTGGCGTACAAGCGGTCGAGCGTCTCTTTGAGGCCGCTGGTGTCCGGGCAGATGATCAGCCGTGTCGCCCGCCCCCAGCGCAGATGCACGACATGGATACCGCGATTGTAGGTTCGCACGTTGTCGGTGCCCGAGTTGGTCTCGTCCCATGCGACCGCAATGAGGGTGTTCCAAGGCCCGCCGCTCACGGTGATATCCCGGAGCTCGAACCGGATATCCGGCAGAAGCCGATACAGCCGCTGGTACCATTGTCGCGTCTTCGACAGCGTCGTTCTCGATCCGCCGAGCGCATGCTCGCCGAGAAACGAGTGCTCGAAGCGGCGGGCGAACATCCGCAGCACCGGCTCGGCGTCGCCGCGGTTGACAGCATCGAATAATGCCCTGATGCGGCGGCGGACAATTGCGTGATACATGCCGGCCTCATAGTTCAATGATTGAACTTTAGCCGATTGAGTTCAATCATGCAACTGAGTACGATGGCCGCATGAAGAGAACCAGTTTTGCCCGGATGCATTGTTCGCTGGCGCGCGGGCTCGATCTCATCGGCGACTGGTGGTCGCCCTTGATCGTGCGGGATTTGTTCCTCGGCGTCGGGCGCTTCGACGAATTGATCGAGAATTTGGGCATTTCGCGCAATCTGCTGACGCGGCGTCTCAACGCGCTTGTTCGCAGCGGTATCGTGGAGCGACACGCCTATCTGCGCAGGCCAGTGCGATACGAGTACCGCCTGACCGAAGCCGGGCGCGATCTGGTCCCGGCAATTCTGGCGCTGACCGCGTGGGGCGACCGCTGGGCGCGGCCCAAGAAAGGCAGCCCCATGTTGTTCGTGCACAAAACCTGCGGACATCGCTTCCAGCCGCAGGTGACATGTTCCGCGTGCGGTGAAGTCGTTACCGCCGACGCCGTCAAGACGACCGGCGGACCCGGCGGAGCGATGAAACCGGGAACGATGGTCCTGGCGCGGCGTTTTCGGAACGTCGGCTAGCCAGGACCTACGTCCCTTCCAGCTCCGCCCTCACCGCTTCCAAGGCTTCCGGCGTGTCGACGTCGGTCAGCGCGGCGGTTCCGGTCAGGGGAACGTCGGCCACTGCCTCGGTGTAGCGGCCGATCAGATGGCGGGCGCCGATATCGCCCTCCACCGCCATAAGTTCGGCGAAGAACCGCCGCGACCAGACGACGGGATTGCCGCGCTGGCCGTCGATGGTCGGGACGGCGATCAGCGCTCCCTTGTCCGGGGCGAGCGCACCGACCAGCCGGTCGATCATCGGAGCGTCGACCTGCGGCATGTCGCCGAGACAGACTATGACGCCATCCGACTGCGCCGGCAGCGCCCCGATGCCTGCCTTGAGCGACGTGCCGAGACCGTCGGCAAAACAGGGATTGTGCACGAACTCAACCGGCAGGCCGGCCAACGCCGCTTCCACGCGTTCGCGCTGGTGGCCGGTCACGACGATTACCGGACGCGCGCGCGAACCAAGCGCGGCCTCCGCTACGATGCGAACGAGCGGCCGGCCACCAATCTCGGCCAACAGCTTATTCGGACCGCCCATCCGGCTCGAGCGGCCGGCCGCGAGCACGAGTGCGGCGATATTGCGGGCCGGCTGCACCAGCTCATCGCGCGGCTGCGGCCGCGTAACGATCTCCATGAGCAAGCCGCCGACACCCATGCCGGTAATGTCTTCGCGCGGAACCGGAAGACCGGCGAGCAAGCGCATGAGCACCCAGTCGAAACCATTCTCCTTGGGGCTGCGCGCGCACCCGGGCGCACCCAGCACCGGATGCCCGGCCGCCGAGCCGATCAACAACAGGTTGCCGGGATCGACCGGCATGCCGAAATGCTCGATTTGCCCGCCGACCGCTTCCAGCGCCGCTGGGATGACGTCGCGCCGGTCGGCAATCGCCGACGCGCCGAAAACGATGACGAGTTCTGCCCCCTGCTTGAGAACCTCGCCGAGAGCGCGCGCGAGCGCACCCTGCTCGTGCGGCACCCGCCGTTCGGCGACGATCGTGGCGTTGGCGGGCGCAAGCCGTTCGGCGGTGATCTTCAGTGTCTTGTCTATCACCTTCGGCGAAAGACCGGGCAAGAGCGTCGAGACAACGCCGACTTTGCGTATCCGATAAGGCTCGACGCGAACGACCGGCCGCGGCGCCGCGGCGAGCGCCTTGTCCCGCGCCGACGCCGCCAGCGCGAACGGAATGATTTTCACCGTTGCGATCATTTCACCGGCGACGACCGGCTTGTAGGCCGGCAGCGTCGCCACGGTGATCGCCTCGTCGATGCGGTTGAGGTGGTCGATCGCGTCCTTGTCGACGACGAGCACGCCGGCCGCCCGCGCGAACAGATTGGCGCGGCCGGTAAAGGCGCGATCGACATGCAGGCTTTCGCCCGCGATGGCTGCCGCAATGTCGGCTGCCGCGACGTCCTCGGAAATGTCGCCCGCTTCGAGCCGCGCTACGACAATGTCTTTGATGCCCGCCGCCTCGAGCGCAGCCGCTTCGACCGGACCGATCAGTGTGCCTTTCTTGAGCACCATCGCGCCTTGGCGGATGGTGTGCACCGCAGTGCCGCCGATTGCCTCTTTTGGCGTGACGGCTCCGAATTTCATGACGCCGCCTTGACGCGGGGAAAATCAGCCGCCGGCTCTTCGCGCAGCCGCTCGGTGATCTGCCCGATGATCGCAACCGCGATCTCCGCCGGCGAAACCGCGCCGATGTCGAGACCGATCGGCGCGTGGATGCGGGCCGTGTCGGCGTCGGTCAATCCCGCTTGCTTGAGGCGCTCAATGCGGCGCGCGTGCGTCTTTCGCGATCCGAGCGCGCCGATATAGAAACAATCGCGGGACAACGCATGCAGGAGCGCGGGATCGTCGATCTTCGGGTCATGGGTCAGCGCGACAAAGGCGGTGTAATGATCGACGCCGAGCGGCGGCAGAGCCTTGTCCGGCCACTCGGCGATCACTTTCACGTCGGGAAAGCGTTCCGGCGTCGCGAACGCGGTCCGCGGATCGACGATGGTAACGTCGTAGTCGAGAAGCTTCGCAATCGGCGCCAGCGCCTGGCTGATATGCACCGCTCCGATGACGACGAGCTGAGCCGCCGGCACGTGAACGGTGAGAAAAACGCGGCCTTCCGCCGTCTCCTCCATGCCGCTTTTGCCGGTGCGCAGATGTTCGGCGAGTACGCCGGCCAGCGGATCCCTGGCAATATCGGCCGCCTTCACCAAGCGCTGCTTGCCGGTAGCGGTGTCGGTCACGACGATCGCTGCGCGGCGCGCGGCGCGTTCGGCATTCAGGACGGCGAGGAGGTCAAGTTGCATGAGAAACCATACCGCCAATTGCGTAACTTGGCGAATTAGCAAGAAGGCGAAAGGGCAAATCTACACCGTGCGCAGCGCGTGATTTCGCCTATTCGCCCCTTCCCTATTCCACCTTCTCGACAAACACCCGGATCTTGCCCCCGCAGGAGAGCCCGACCTTCCAGGCGGTCTCGTCGGCAACGCCGAATTCCAGCATTTTTGGTTTGCCGCTGTCGATAACGTCCAGCGCTTCGGTCACGACGGCGCCCTCGACGCAACCGCCGGAGACCGAGCCTAGAAAATTCCCCTCCTCGTCGATGACGAGGTTGGCGCCGACCGGGCGCGGCGCCGAACCCCAGGTCTCGACCACGGTCGCCAGCGCCACCGAACGGCCCTTTTTGCGCCAGTCCTCGGCTGCTTTGAGGATGTCGTTGTCGGTTGAGAGCATCTTGTGCCTCCGTTGTATTCCGCAAAATATAAGCTGTCAGGCGACCTTTTGCATCCAGGCTTTCGGATCGGCCGCCCGGCCGCCGCCGCCCAGCGCCGCCACCAGCCCGGCCATGGCGTCTAGATTATGAATTGGCCGGAATTCGTCGACATTCGGCAGCATGGCCTTGATGCCGTGCGCGCGCGCCTCGAATCCCTCGAAGCGCAGGAGGGGGTTGAGCCAGATGAGGCGCCGGCAGGAGCGGTGCAGCCGGTCGATCTCAAAGGTCAGCGCATCGTCGGCGTCGCGTTCCAGGCCGTCGGTGATCAGAAGCACGATCGCGCCCTGGGTGAGCACGCGGCGCGCCCAGAGCTTGTTGAAGGCATGGAGCGAAGACGCGATGCGGGTGCCGCCCGACCAGTCGGGCACGCTCGCCGAACACGCGGCCAGCGCGTCGTCAGGGTCGCGCTCGCGCAGCGCGCGGGTGACGTTGCTCAGTCTGGTGCCGAACAGAAACGTATGAACGCGCTTTCGCGCGTCGGTCAGTGCGTGCAGGAAGTGAAGGAAAAGCCGGCTGTACTGGCTCATGGAGCCGGATATGTCGAGCAGCGCGACAATCGGCGGCGGCTTCGTCCGCGGCCCCATGAAGCGCAGATCGATGAAATCGCCGCCGCTCTTCATGCTGGCGCGAAGCGTGCGGCGCAGGTCGAGCACATGACCGTGCGGATGCGGCGCCAGCCGGCGTGTGCGCACTTCGGCAAGCGGCATCACGAGCCGCTTCATCGCCTCCTTGGCGGTGGCAATCTCGGCGCTTGTCATCTGCGCGAAGTCTTTCTTTTGCAGCACCTCGCGGTCGGACACCGTCATGCGCGTGTCGAGCTCGATTTCCTGTTCCTTCTTGAGCTTCTCGTCGAGGCCGGCGAACAGCGCCTCATGCACGCGCGTGGCGCCGGCCTCGGGCGGCCGCGGCGTGCTGGCCGGCGCCTGCGGCAGCATCATCGCCATCAGTTGATCGATGTAGCCGCGGCGGCGGAAGAAGATGCGAAAGGCCTGATCGAACAGCATCGAATGCTCGTGCCGTTTCACGAACACCGCGTGCAGCGTCCAGTAAAAGTCCTCGCGCGTGCCGACGCCCGCGGCCTTCACCGCTTCGAGCGCATCGAGCACCGCGCCCGGCCCGACCGGGATGCCGGCGGCGCGCAGCGCACGCGCAAAGTAGACGATGTTTTCGGCGAGGCGGCCGGCGGGCTCCTGCATACGCCTACTCCGCTGCCCGCAGCTCCGACTTCACTTCGTCGAGCAGCTCCTTGACCTTTGAGCCCTCGAGCCGGGCGATGTCGTCCTGGTATTTCAACAGCACGCCGAGCGTATCGGAGACGGTCGCCGGGTCGAGCGCCACGGCGTCAAGCTCGGTGAGCGCGCCCGCCCAATCGAGGGTTTCGGCGACGCCCGGCGACTTGAACAGATCCTGCTTGCGCAGCATCTGCACGAACGCCACCACCTGCTCGGAGAGCTTCTTGCTGACGCCCGGCACCTTGGCACGCACGATGTTCAGCTCGCGCGCCGCGCTCGGATAGCCGACCCAGTGATAGAGACAGCGCCGCTTGAGCGCATCGTGCACCTCGCGGGTGCGGTTCGACGTGATCACAACGATCGGTGGGTGCGCGGCCTTAATCGTACCCATTTCCGGGATGGTGATCTGGAAATCGCCCAGCACTTCGAGCAAAAATGCCTCGAACGCCTCGTCGGTGCGGTCGATTTCGTCGATCAGCAGCACCGGCGCGCCGGCGGTGTCGGGCTCGAGCGCCTGCAGCAGCGGCCGCTTGATCAAAAACCGCTCGGAGAAAACGTCGCGCTCGAGTCGCGCGCGATCGTGCTCGCCTTCGGCCTCAGCCGCGCGGATCGCGATCATTTGCGCCGCATAGTTCCACTCGTAAACGGCGGCGGCGACGTCGAGACCCTCGTAGCATTGCAAACGGATCAGGCGGCGGCCAAGCGTTGCCGAAAGCACCTTGGCGATCTCGGTCTTGCCGACGCCCGCTTCGCCTTCGAGGAACAGCGGCCGCCCCATTTTGAGCGCCAGATAGAGCACGGTGCCGAGCGAGCGATCGGCGAGATATTCCGCCTCGGCAAGCATGGCGACGGTGGCGTCGATCGAGACCGGGAGCGGACGGGGCGAGGATGTATTCATGCGACTTAATCTAGCCCGTCATTGCCGGGCTTGTCCCGGCAATCCAAATGTTCCTGCCATGTCGAGTCTCCTGCCATGTCGAGTTTTCCCGCCATGTCACGTCATCCTGCCATGTCACGTCTTGCTGCCATATAAAGACGTCGGTGCTCGGCACATCCGCAAGCTAAGCGGCGCCGTTCTTCCAATGGCTAGGCCGTCGTCGCGAATTAGGCAGCCTACTTCCCTACCGCCTCGGCGACCGCGCGGCGCGCAAGAACGCCAATGAGGTGGGCCCGGTATTCGGCGCTGCCATGGATATCGCTGTTGAGGCCACTGGCGGAGACCGTGAGCCCCTCGAGCGATTTCGGCGAGAATCGCTTCTTCAAAGCTTCTTCAAACGACGGAACGCGGAACACGCCGTTGGCGCCCGCACCGGTGACGGCGACGCGAATCTCGCTGCCCCGTTTGCCCACGAACACGCCGACCAGCGCATAGCGCGAGGCCTGGTTGCGGAATTTCTGGTAGGCCGCCTTTTTCGGCAGCGGGAAGCTTATCTTGGTGATGATCTCCGCCGGCTCGAGCGCGGTCGAAAACATGCCGGTGAAAAAATCGTCGGCTTTGATGCGACGCTTGTTGGTGACGATGGTGGCGCCAAGCCCAAGGCAAGCGGCCGGATAGTCGGCCGTCGGATCGTTGTTGGCTACCGAACCGCCGATCGTGCCCATGTGGCGCACCGCCGGATCGCCGATCATGCCGGCAAGCTTCGACAGCACCGGCGCGGCTTCCTGGACCACCGTCGAGGTGTGCACGTCGACGTGGCGCGTCATCGCACCGATATTGATCGAGCGGCCGCTCAGCTCGATGCCGGTCAGCCCCTCGACGCGCGAGAGATCGATCAATTCCGGCGGGCCGGCAAGGCGAAGCTTCATTGTCGGCAAAAGCGTATGACCGCCGGCCAGAAGCTTGGCGTCCGCATTCTTGCCGAGCAGATTAGCGGCCTGCCGCAACGTCTCGGGACGATGATAGGTGAAGCTGTACATCGCAGTTCTCCGTTTATCTCTTTCCCATCATGCCGCGTGCGGCACGTTACGACCAGATTTCCGCAGCGCCGCCCATACTGCAGGCGGCGTCGCCGGCATGGCAATGGCTTCGGTGCCGATCGCATCGGTGATGGCGTTGATCACGGCGGCCGGCGAAGCAATCGCCCCGGCCTCGCCGCACCCCTTGATGCCGAGCGGATTCGACGGGCACTTGGTTACCGTCGTCCCGACTTTCAGCGCCGGGAAGTAATCCGCCCGCGGCATGGCATAGTCCATGAACGAGCCGGTCACGAGCTGGCCGTCTTTGTCGTAGATCGCGCCCTCGCACAACGCCTGACCGACGCCCTGCGCGATGCCGCCGTGGACCTGCCCCTCGACGATCATCGGATTGATAATCACGCCGAAATCGTCGACCGCCGTCCACGCCACGATCTCGGTGTTGCCGGTCTCGGGATCGACCTCGACCTCGCAGATGTGGCAGCCGGCCGGGAAAGTGAAATTCGTCGGATCGTAGAACGCACTCTCCTTCAGGCCGGGTTCGAGCTCCTGTCCGGAGAATTTGTGCGCGATATAAGCGTTCAGCGTCACGTCGCCCCAGGCTGCCGACTTGTCGGTGCCGCTGACGGTGAATTTTCCGTCCTTGAACTCGATGTCGCCTTCGGCCGCTTCGAGCAGATAGGCCGCGACTTTCTTTGCCTTGGCCTCGACCTTGTCGAGCGCCTTGACGACCGCCGACATGCCGACCGCGCCCGAGCGCGAGCCATAGGTGCCCATGCCGAACTGCACCTTGTCGGTATCGCCGTGAACGATCGAAACGTTGTCGATCGGGATGCCGAGCCGCTCGGACACGAGTTGCGCGAATGTGGTCTCGTGACCCTGGCCGTGCGAGTGCGAGCCGGTGAGAACTTCGACCGAACCGGTCGGGTTGACGCGCACCTCGGCGGATTCCCACAAGCCAACGCCCGCTCCGAGCGAACCAGCCGCCTGGGACGGCGCAAGGCCGCACGCCTCGATATAGGTGGAGAAGCCGATACCGCGCAGCTTGCCGTGTCGCGCCGATTTACGTTTGCGCTTGGCGAAACCCTTGTAGTCGGCAAGCTCCATCGCCTTCTTCAGCGACGCGTCATAGTCGCCGGCATCGTAGGTCAGAATGACCGGAGTCTGGTGCGGGAACGTCTTGACGAAGTTCTTGCGGCGCAATTCTGCCGGGTCCTGACCCATTTCACGCGCGCCGACTTCCACCAGCCGCTCGACCACGAACGTTGCTTCCGGCCGGCCGGCGCCGCGATACGCATCGACCGGCACGGTGTTGGTATAGACCGCATCAACCTCGCAATAGATTTGCGGAATGTTGTACTGGCCCGACAAAAGCGTCGCGTAGAGATAGGTCGGGATCGACGACGAGAAGGTCGACATGTAGGCGCCCAGATTGGCGATGGTCTTCGCCCGAAGGCCAAGAATCTTGCCATTGGCGTCAAATGCCATCTCCGCATGGGTGACATGATCGCGGCCGTGCGCGTCGGTCAGGAAGGCCTCGCTCCGGTCCGAAACCCATTTCACCGGGCGGCCGACTTGCTTCGACGCCCACAACGCCACCACTTCCTCGGGATAGATGAAAATCTTGGAGCCGAAGCCGCCACCGACATCGGGCGCGATGACGCGCAGCTTGTGCTCGGGCGCCATGCCGACAAAGGCAGCGATGACAAGACGCGCCACGTGCGGATTTTGCGTGGTGTTCCACAACGTGAATGCGCCGGTGCCGGTGTCATACTCACCAATGGCAGCGCGCGGCTCCATGGCGTTCGGAACGAGCCGGTTGTTGACGATGTTGAGCTTGGTGACGTGCTTGGCGGATTTAAAAGCCGCGTCCACCGCCTTGTGGTCGCCGAGATGCCATTGATAGATGGTGTTGTGGGCGGCAAGCTCGTGGATCTGCGGTGCGCCGGGCTTCTGCGCCGCCGCCGGATCGGCGACTGCGGGCAATACCGCGTAATCGACTTTCACCTTCTCGGCCGCATCGCGCGCCTGCGCGAGCGTTTCGGCGACGACCACCGCGACAGCATCGCCAACGTGGCGGGCCTTGTCCTGAGCGAGCGCCGGATGCGGCGCCATCTTCATTGGCGAGCCGTCCTTGGAAAGGACCATCCAGCCGCAAATGAGATTGCCGATCTTGTCGGCGGCGAGTTCCTTGCCGGTGAGCACACCGCAGACTCCGGGCATCGCGGAAGCGGCCTTGGCATCGATCGATTTGACGGTCGCGTGCGCGTGCGGCGAGCGGACGAAATACGCGTAAGCCTGGCCGGGCCGGTTGATATCGTCGGTGTAATGGCCCTTGCCGGTGATGAACCGCTGGTCTTCCTTGCGGCGCACTGCGGCGCCGATCCCGGTCGCACTCATGGCAGTCTCCTCCCGCGTTTTTTTGTCTTAAACAAAAGCCTCCATCGAATTGGCGGCTATTCGGCGGCTTTCGAAGCAGCGCCGCTGCCTTTCATGGCGCGCGCACCCGCGGCGATCGCCTTGACGATGTTGTGGTAGCCGGTGCAACGGCAGATGTTGCCTTCCAGCTCCTCGCGAATGGTGCGGTCGTCGAGCTCGTGGCCTTTGCGGCGCACCATATCGATCGCCGTCATGATCATGCCCGGCGTGCAATAGCCGCACTGCAGACCGTGATTCTCGCGAAAGGCTTCCTGCATCGGGTGAAGCGGCCCGTCGGCCGGCGCCAAGCCCTCGATGCTGAGTATCTCGGCGCCATCGAGTTGCACCGCGAGCACGGTGCACGATTTCACGGCCTTGCCGTTTACGATGACAACGCAGGCCCCGCATTGCGAGGTGTCGCAGCCCACGTGCGTGCCCGTAAGGCGCAGATTTTCCCGCAGCAATTGCACCAAAAGCGTGCGCGAATCGACGTCGGCGGTTACCGACTTGCCATTAACGGTGAGGGAAACGGCTGCCATATGCGCCTCCTCGGGTTCCCCAAAACTATCATTTTACAGGACGACTCGCGGTCGTTTTCTGCCACCAGGAGCGAAAACCCGACGATTTCGACGGTTTCCTACCCTGGAACTGGAATTACTCTGAACTGCAGTCTGGCCGGCGGTCAAGGAAATATCGCGCTGACCGGCAAGACAGCAATAGTGGGCCGCAGCCCCGAGGCCGCTAATCAGGCGCTCGGTGGGCTGACGCTGGCAGCAAATTTCTGGAAAAAATCGTCGGCGAGTTTCTTCGCGGCGCCGTTGACGAGGCGCTGACCGAGCTGCGCGAGCTTGCCGCCGATCTGCGCCTCGACGGCATAGCTGAGCAGCGTGCCGCCGTCTTTCGGCTCGAGCTTCACCGTCGCTCCGCCGGTGGCGAAGCCCGCGACGCCGCCGTCGCCCTGACCGGAAATCCTGTAGCCATTCGGCGGGTCGAGATCGGACAGCGTCACCTTGCCTTTGAATCTTGCCTTCACCGGCCCGATCTTGGTCACGGCCACGGCCTGAAATTCGGTATCGGACAATTTGTCGAGCGTCTCGCAGCCGGGAATGCAGGCCTTCAGCGTTTCGGCATCGTTGAGTTTCTCCCATACCGTTTCACGCGGGACCGCAAGCTGATATTCGCCGCTCATCGTCATTGCCATTTTGGGGCACTCCTTGGCCACTCATCTGCTGAATTATCGCTTACCGCCTCGTGCGGCCCATGGGAAGGCCAAGTCTTGGGAAGGCCAAGTCTGAACAAGGCCAAGTCTGAGCAAGGCCCGCTTGCGGATTAGCTCTGGGCCGGCGCCGTGGCTAAGTTTGCGTGGCGAAGATTGCAAGGGGCAAGGCGGCCGGGCAATCGGGACTTTGGCTCGTGTGAGAGGCTCGCCGCCAGCATTGGGCCTCGGGGAGGAAGCTTATGCCGAAGATAAATGCCGATGGCTGCACCATCCATGTCGAGGTCGAAGGACCCGAACATGCTCCGGTCCTCATGCTCTCGAATTCGCTCGGCACCGACCTGCATATGTGGGACGACCAGGTCGCGCCATTCACCCGACACTTCCGGCTGGTGCGCTACGATCGCCGCGGCCACGGAAAATCCACCGTGCCGAACGGCCCCTATTCAATGGAGCGGTTGGGCCGCGACGCAGTCGCCATCCTCGACGCTCTCGGAATTGAAAAGGTCAATTGGTGCGGGCTGTCGATGGGCGGCATGGTCGGCCAATGGCTCGGTGCGCATGCGCCCAAGCGTATCAACAAGCTGATCCTCTCCAACACGTCCTGCTATTTCGCCGACAAAGCCGCGTGGGATGGCCGCATCAAGCTCGTTCGTGAAAAAGGCCTCGCGGCCATCGTCGACGCCAACATCGAACGATGGTTCACGCCGGCGTTCCGCGAACGGTCGCCTCAGGCGATCGCCCGGATCCGCGAGATGTTCCTGGCGACGAGCGCCGAGGGCTATGTCGCCTGCGGCCACGCAATCCGCGACATGGACCACCGGCCGCTGCTGATGAAGATCAGCGCACCGACGCTCGTGATTGCCGGCCGGCACGATCCGGCCACCTCGCTCGAGGCCGGCGAGTTCATCGTCCAGCACACGCCAAACGCCAGGCTCGTCGTTCTGGAAACCGCGCACATCGCCAATATCGAGCAGCCGCAATTATATGCCGATACCGTGCTGGAATTTTTGCTGGAAAAATGACGGCGACGTCAGCCCCGCCGATCGCGAAACTCGTGCGGCGTCGTGCCGGTATGCTTGCGGAAGAACCGGGCGAAGTGCGACGGATCGGAGAACGCCAGCTCTTGCGCGATACTCTGGATCGGTTGGGGGGTGAATACGAGTTGGCGTTTGGCTTCGGTGAGCAGACGTTGACGGATCAGATGACCGGCGGTGACGCCGGTCGCGCGCTTGACGTGATCGTTGAGCCGATCGACCGTCATGCCGAGTTTTTCGGCGTAGAAGCCGAGCTGGTGCTCGCTGCGGAAATACTCGTCGACCAGCGTCCTTAGTCGCGCCACGGTGGCGTCAGCCGGCTGCAACGTCACGCTGCCGGTGCGAGCACGGCTGGCGGCGAGACGCGCCACGCCGACCGCAATGAGCGCCAGCAAGCCACGCATCGACATCCGGTAACCTTCGCGCGCCAGGCTGACCTCCTCGAACAGCTCGGTGCACAATGCGGAAATCCGCGTCCGTTCGGTCTCACCGGCGATCGGGATGATCGGCAGCGCCGC
Source organism: uncultured Alphaproteobacteria bacterium (assembly GCA_963829465.1). GTDB lineage: Bacteria > Pseudomonadota > Alphaproteobacteria > Rhizobiales > Xanthobacteraceae > BOG-931. The sequence goes on along the minus strand of CAWHJE010000011.1, from coordinate 67,428 downwards.
CAGAACGCGCAGCCGCGAGAGAGCCTCCCCCGCCCGATCGGCGAGCGAGAACGCCGCATCCTCGGTGAATGTTATGACCCAGCCCTCGGTTACATCGGGCTCAAAGCGGAATCCGTGCGCGATCGTCGCCGGCACAAGGATCGCCGCCGGCGCGGCGAACGGCAGCTGTGCCGCCTCGTAGGTCATTTCGCCGCCGCCGCGTTCGATCAGGAGTATCTGAAATAAATTGCGGTGCCGATGCGCTCGGATGGTCCAGTTGTTGACCGCGGAGCGCGAAGCAATCGTCTCGACGTGAATAAAATCGAACGCCTGATCGTCGGGCGGGTCTCCATAGAGGTGAAACAGGGGCAGCGAGCTGGCCATGCTGCAAGCATAGCCGATCACGCCGCAGAAGAAGCCGCCCGCGGAAAAACGAACAAATTTTTATTCAAAAATGACAGCCCGCCTACCGGGCGGGCTGCCACGCAATAATGCGAATTTTAGCGGTTCTGTCCGCCGCTATGCTGTCCGCCCTGGCCCGGCTTTGGCTGGCCGCCCTGGTGTTGCTCGCCGGGCTTGGCCTGCCCGCCTTGATGCTGCTTGCCTGGTTTGTTCTGACCGCCTTGCTGCGGATTGTTCTGCTGGTTCTGCTGGTTCTGCTGGTTCCGCTGCGGATTGTTCGGTTCGTTCGCCATTTGTAGGGCTCTCCGGTGGTTGGGGATATCCCCGGCCCGGCACGACAACGCGCGGGGCGTCGCGCAGGTTCCCCGCCAAGTCGCGACACTTATCGGCAAATGCTTGGAATTGCGGGAAAAACGGGCATGGGGAGAAACCCGCGCCCGGCGTTGTCGCCCCGAAACGCCCCTGTTAAGAACTACACGGGGATCGAAAGGTGGCGGACGCATGGAATATTTCGTCCAGCAGGTCATCAACGGGGTCACGCTGGGCTCGATCTATGGCCTGATCGCGATCGGTTACACGATGGTCTACGGCATCATCGGGATGATCAACTTCGCCCACGGCGATATCTTCATGATCGGCGCCTTTACCGCGCTGATCGCGTTCCTCGTGCTGGTTGCCGTCGGCGTGAGCGTCGTGCCGCTCGCCCTTCTGCTTGTGCTCCTGGTCGCCATGGCGCTGACCGCGCTCTACGGCTGGGCGGTCGAGCGCATCGCCTACCGGCCGCTGCGAAATTCCACCCGGCTGGCGCCACTCATTTCCGCGATCGGCATGTCCATCGTTCTGCAAAATTTCGTGCAGGTTGCGCAGGGCGCGCGCGTCAAGCCGCTGCCGCCGCTCATTCACGGCGGCTACACGCTGTTCGAGGGCAACGACTTCGCCGTGCGGCTGTCCAACATTCAGATCATTATCGTGGTCGCGACGTTCGCCCTGATGGTCGGGTTCTCGTTGCTCGTCGCGCGCACGCGGCTCGGCCGCAACATGCGGGCGTGCGAGCAGGATCTCAAGATGGCGGCGCTCGTCGGCATCGACGTCGATCGCACGATCTCGCTCACCTTCGTGCTCGGCGCGGCACTGGCGGCGGTCGCCGGCCTGATGTTTCTTCTCTACTACGGCGTGGTCGATTTCTTCATCGGCTTTCTCGCCGGCGTCAAGGCGTTCACCGCTGCCGTGCTCGGCGGTATCGGCTCGCTGCCGGGCGCGATGCTCGGCGGCATTCTGATCGGCCTCATCGAAACGATGTGGTCCGCATATTTCTCGATCGAATATAAGGACGTCGCGGCCTTCTCCATTCTCATCATCGCGCTCATTTTCCTGCCGACCGGCATTCTCGGCCGGCCGGAAGTCGAGAAGGTGTGAAAGAAAGCGGGGGCCGCGTGCCGCGTCAAAGCGAGCCGAGCAACGGGCCGCCCGATTTCCTCACCGCGGTGAAGGAAGCGGCCGGCGCCGCGGCGATGGCGTTCGGCTTGTTTGTCCTGTTGATCGGCTTTCGCACCGACCAGGGACCGGCCGGAGCGCTCGTGGTGTCGCCGCGCTTCGGCGCGCTGGCAGCCATCGTCGCCGCTGTTTTTGTCGGCAGGCTTGTCTGGACGCTCGCATGGAGCGGCAGAACAATCCCGATCGATCACCTGCTGCCTGCGCCTGTGAGGACGGCCGTGTCGAGCCTTGGCGTCTATGTCGGCGCGGCCTTTCTCGCATTCGCGCTCGCCGTACCGATTATTTTCTACGGCAATCGCTATCTGCTCGATCTGGCCATTCTCATCGTCACCTACACGATGCTCGGCTTCGGCCTGAACATCGTCGTCGGTCTCGCCGGCCTGCTCGATCTCGGTTACGTCGCGTTCTACGCGGTTGGCGCCTATTCCTACGCATTGTTCGCGCAGGACTTCGGCCTGTCATTCTGGGTCTGCCTGCCGCTCGCCGGCATCATGGCGGCATTCGCCGGCGTCATGCTCGGCTTTCCGGTGCTGCGGCTGCGTGGCGACTATCTCGCCATCGTCACGCTCGGTTTCGGCGAAATCATCCGGCTTGTCTTGTTGAACTGGCAGAGCCTCACCGGCGGGCCGAACGGTATTCCTGGAATTCCGCGGCCGTCGTTTTTCGGCCTGCCTTTCACCAACGCCGAACATGGTTTTGCCGCGACCTTCGGGCTGCAATATTCGCCGACGCACCGCGTCGTGTTCCTCTATTATCTCATTCTCGCGCTCGCGCTGCTCACCAACTGGGTGACGCTGCGGCTGCGCCGGTTGCCGATCGGGCGGGCCTGGGAAGCCTTGCGCGAGGACGAGATAGCCTGCCGCGCGCTCGGCATCAACACGACGACGACGAAGCTGACCGCGTTTGCGATGGGCGCCATGTTCGGCGGCTTTGCCGGCGCGTTTTTCGCGACACGGCAAGGCTTCATCAGTCCTGAATCCTTCACCTTCGGCGAGTCGGCTTTGGTGTTTGCGATCGTCGTGCTCGGCGGCATGGGCTCGCAGCTCGGCGTTGCCGTCGCCGCGACGGTCATGCTCGGCGGCTTCGAGCTTTTCCGTGAGTTCGATCAATACCGCATGCTGGTGTTCGGCGCCGCCATGGTCGCCGTGGTGATCCTGCGGCCGCGCGGCCTCGTTTCCCGGCGCGCGTCCTCGGTCACATTGAGCGAACCCAAGGGCCCTGCCGCGCTGCCGGGCGAACCGACACTGGAAACGCCGCAATGACCGAAGCGGCCATCCTCTCGGTAGAGCACGTGACCATGCGCTTCGGCGGCCTCCTTGCCGTGAACGATGTTTCCTTCGCCGCGCGCGAGCGCGAGATCACAGCGGTGATCGGCCCGAACGGCGCCGGCAAGACCACGATGTTCAACTGCATCACCGGCTTCTACAAGCCGACCGCCGGGAGCCTTCGGCTTGCGCATCCAAACGGCGCGGTGTTCTCGCTCGAGCGCATGGCTGATTTTCGCATTGCCCGCGAGGCGCGCGTCGCGCGCACTTTCCAGAACGTGCGGCTGTTCGCCGGCATGACGCTCTTGGAGAACCTTCTCGTTGCCCAGCACAACGCGCTGATGCTCGCGTCGGGCTTCACCGTGCTTGGCCTGTTCGGGTTCCCGAGCTATGCCGAAGCGCAGGCACGCGCCGTCGACAAGGCGCGCTACTGGCTCGATCGCGTCGGCCTCACCGACCGCGCCGACGACCTCGCGGGCTCGCTGCCCTACGGCGCCCAGCGCCGGCTGGAGATCGCCCGCGCGCTGTGCACCGATCCGGTCCTGCTTTGCCTCGACGAGCCGGCCGCCGGCCTCAACAATCACGAGAGCGCCACGCTCAACGACTTTTTGCGCGCGGTGCGCGACGAGCACGGCACCTCGATCCTCCTCATCGAGCACGACATGGGCGTCGTGATGGAGCTTTCCGACCGCATCATCGTGCTCGATTACGGCGTGAAGATCGCCGACGGCACGCCCGGCGAAGTGCGCAAGGACCCGAAGGTGATCGCCGCCTATCTCGGCGTTGCCGACGATGAAGTCGGGCAAGCCGCGGCGGAGACCGCACTGTGAGCGAGCGCGGCGAACCCTTGCTCTCGATCCGCGGCGTCAAGACCTATTACGGCAACGTGGTCGCGCTCAAAGGCGTCGATGTCGACGTCCATGAAGGCGAGATCGTCGCGCTGATCGGCGCCAACGGCGCCGGCAAATCGACGCTGATGATGACGGTGTTCGGCAATCCGCGAGCCCGCGACGGCGAAATTCGTTTCGACGGTCGCGACATCACCGCGTTGCCGACACACGAGATCGCCAAGCTCCGCATCGCGCAATCGCCGGAGGGCCGGCGAATTTTTTCGCGTATGACGGTGATGGAAAACTTGCAGATCGGCGCCACTGTCACCAATGCTGCCAACATCGAAGAAGACGTCGAGCGCGTATTCGCCCTGTTTCCGCGACTGCGGGAACGCCGCAAGCAACGCGGCGGCACGCTGTCCGGCGGCGAGCAGCAGATGCTGGCGATCGGGCGCGCGCTGATGAGCAGGCCGCGGCTTATTCTGCTCGACGAACCGTCGCTCGGTTTGGCGCCGCTCCTCGTGCAGCAAATTTTCGCCGCGATCCGCGCTCTTAACGAACGCGACAATCTCACCGTCTTCCTCGTCGAGCAGAACGCTTTCCACGCGCTCAAGCTCGCGCATCGCGGCTATGTCATGGTCAATGGCGAGATCACCTTGCAGGGCCCGGGCCGCGATTTGTTGCAGCGCCCCGAAATCCGCGCCGCCTACCTGGAAGGCGGCAAGCGCTGAGCCTGACGGTTGTGGCGGCGCTGTGGCCGTGGCGCAAAATCGAGCAGGAAATCCGCCCGCAGCAATGCTAGCTTGGGCGTCAGAACCATTTCACCGCCAGGGAACCGGCATGAACAAGCTTTCGTTTATTCTCTTTACGCTCCTGTCAGCGCTCGCCGTTGCGCCGGCGTCGGCAGAGGACATCAGAGTAGCCGCGGCCGGTCCGATGACCGCCGGCCAGGCCACGTTCGGCCGGCAGATGCGGGACGGCGCCGAGCAGGCCGTCGCCGATATCAACGCCGCGGGCGGCGTGCTGGGGAAAAAGCTCAAACTCGAAATCGGCGACGATGCCTGCGATCCAAAACAGGCGCGCTCGATCGCGGAGAAGCTCTCCGGCATGGGCGTGGCGGTCACCGTCGGGCATTATTGTTCGTCGTCCTCGATCCCGGCCTCGGACGCCTATCTCGACAGCGGCATTCTGCAAATCACGCCGGCATCGACCAATCCGCTGTTCACCGAACGCGGCATGTGGAACACGTTTCGGACCTGCGGACGCGACGACCAGCAGGGTGGCTTTGCCGCCGACTATCTGGCGAAGCATTTCAAGGACAAGAACATCGCCATCATCAACGACAAGACGACCTACGGCAAAGGCCTCGCCGACGAAGTGAAGAAGGCGCTCAACGCCGCCGGCGTGAAAGAAAAGCTCAACGAGTCGTTCAATCAGGGCGACAAGGACTTCACCGCGCTCGTTTCCAAGCTGAAGCTCAACAATATCGATATCGTCTATGACGGCGGCTATCATCAGGAAGCCGGGCTGATCGTCCGCCAGATGCGCGACCAGGGGCTCAAGACCATCCTGATGTCCGGCGACGCGCTCGCCTCACGGGAATTCGCATCGATCACCGGCCCCGCCGGCGAAGGCGTGCTCTTCACCTTCCCGCCGGATCCCCGCAAGCGCTCCACCGCCGCAGCTATCGTCAAGGAGTTCAAGGACAAGGGCGTCGATCCGGAAGGTTATGTCCTCTACACCTACGCTGCTTTTCAGGTCTGGGCGCAGGCCGCCGCCAAGGCCGGCACGACCGACGCGCAAAAAGTCGCGGCCGCCATGCGCGCCGGCACCTGGGACACGGTGCTCGGTCCGATCTCCTTCGACAAGAAAGGCGACATCACCGCCGGCGGCTGGGCCGTCTATCGCTGGGACAAGGACGGCAATTACGAGGAAATCACCGAGCCGGGACGAAGCTGAAACTCAACCGATCTTCCCGAGCATCGGAAAGGTATCCAGCAGCCAGAAACTCACATTGGCGACCGAGCCGGTGAGGAAGGCTATGCCGGTGATAATCAGCAATCCGCCCATCGCTTTCTCGACGAGTCCGAGATAGGCGCGAAACCGCGCGAGGAAGGCGGCGAATGGCTCGATCGCGAACGCCGCCGCAACGAACGGAATACCGAGGCCGAGCGAATAGATGGCGAGCATGCCGGCGCCACGGGTGACCGTCGCTTCCGACGCCGCCACCGCCAGAATCGCGGCCAGGATCGGCCCGATACAGGGCGTCCAGCCGAGCGCGAAGGCAAGCCCCATCAGATAAGCGCCCCACAAGCCGACGGGCTTTGCGACCTGGAAGCGCTTCTCGCGCATCAATAGGCCGATCGGCGTGAGGCCGAGAAAGTGCAGGCCCATGACGATGATGACGACCCCGGCGAGGATGGCGAGTTCGCCGGAATAGGCGCGCACGATGCCGCCGATGGCGCTCGCGCTGGCGCCCAAGGCGACAAACACGGTGGAGAAGCCGAGCACGAACAGCAACGCGGCCGCGATCGTTTCGCGGCGGACGCGCGGCTCGGGCTCGGCATCCGCGAAGCGCTCCAGCGAAGCGCCGGTAAGATAAACAAGATAAGGCGGCACCAGCGGCAGCACGCAGGGCGAGAGAAAGCTCAACATGCCCGCGGCCAACGCGGCGGCAATCGTCACATTCGGCATGGCGCACTCATGCCCGCCCGGTTGGCGCCGCGCAAGCGGCGCGACGCCGCTCCCGCGAGGATGTGATCGCCGACTTTTGGCTTCGTTCCGCAACCGCCCGAACGGCCAAACCCCAGCGCCATGGCGCTGCGATGGAGTAAAAAGCCGCCAGCTATTCTATAAGCGTTTCGCGATCACGGATTCGGGGAGCACGTCTTGCGCAACCTCATCACCGACGTTTCCGGAATAAAGGTCGGCCACGCCGAGGACTTCCGTCTCGGTTCGGGCTCCACCGCCATCGTGTTCGACGAGCACGCGGTCGCCTCTGTCGATGTGCGCGGCGGCGGGCCCGGCACGCGCGAAACCGCCCTGCTCGATCCGGCGCAGACTGTCGAAGGCATCAACGCCATCACCCTGTCCGGTGGGTCCGCCTTCGGCCTCGACGCCGCCTCGGGTGTGCAAGCCTGGCTGCGAGAGCAAGGCCGCGGTTTTGCGGTGGGCACCGCGCGCGTGCCGATCGTGCCGGCGGCCGTGCTGTTCGATTTGCTTAGTGGCGGCGACAAGGAATGGGGCCGCTACCCGCCCTATCGCGAACTCGGCTACGCGGCCGCCGCGGCTGCCGGCACCGATTTCGCGCTCGGCAGCGTCGGCGCCGGCACCGGCGCTACCACGGTCAACTGCAAGGGCGGAATTGGCTCCGCGTCCGCGCGGACCCCGGAAGGGCACGTGATCGGCGCGCTCGCCGCGGTCAACGCGGTCGGCAGCGTTCTTATCGATCGCGGCCCCTGGTTCTGGGCGGCGCCTTTGGAGCGCGACGGCGAATTCGGCGGGCGCGGCTGGCCCCCGGTCTTTCCAGCGGCCGCAAACGAACCCGTCGCCAAGGGAGGCCAGCGCGAAAATACGACGCTTGTCGTCGTGGCCACCGACGCCATCCTGACCAAAGCGGAGGCCAAGCGTCTCGCCGTCATGGCGCAGACCGGATTTTCACGAGCAATCTACCCTGTGCACACCCCGCTCGACGGCGACGTTGTTTTTGCCGCCTCGACCGGCCGCAAGCCACTCGCCGAGGTTCATTTTTCATTAACCACCCTTGGCGCCATTGCGGCCAATGTCGTGGCGCGGGCGATCGCGCTCGGCGTATTTGCGGCCACCTCTTTACCCTTTCCCGACGCTTTACCAAGTTGGAAAGACCAATTTGGCAGTTAAGACAGGGTTATGACGGCCGAGGCGTTGGGCGTGGTGTAGAAACCACATTTCCGCAACTTTCCACCGGTAAAGCGTTCCTCACGTTGACTTGTTAAACGATTGGTCTTCATTTCGTAGTAACCTGCTTTACTCGTCATAGAGGGTGTCATGCGGTTCTTGGTCATCGTCGTTGCTGCGCTGATGAGCCTTGGGCTCGCGGCTTTTGGCGTTGTCTCCGCGCAAAGAGCATCCGCCCCGAGTGCGGCGTCAGGTAACGCGCCCGGCGAAGCTACGGCGAACTCGCGCCTGGCTTCGTTGACGCAGAGAGTCCTTCCTGCACGCGCGCCGGTGAGCCAAATCGCCCAGTCCGGCTCCGAAACTCCGGGTGCGGCAACGCCGTCTGGTGCGGTGGCGCCGATGCGCGTCGCCCAGACGACACCCGCGCAGAGCGCGCCAACTCCTGCCGCGGCGGCAAACCCGCAGGCGCCAAATGCACCGGCCGCGAACAAGCCGGCCATGGCGGCCGCGCCTCCGCCCAACAACATTCCGGCCTGCGACAAGCCCGGCGGCATGGGACTGTCGCGCATCGTCGAGATCGACACGACCGGTGGCCCCGGCTTCGGCTTCGAGCATTTCAAGCAATACGATTTCCTCCACGAGAAGGAAGTCGTCCTCACGTTCGATGACGGCCCGTGGCCGGAGAATACGCTCGCCGTCGTCAAGGCGTTGACCGAAAATTGTTTGAAAGCCACGTTCTTTGAGATCGGCGAGCACGCGGTGTGGCACCCGGAGATCACCAAGCAGGTGATCGAAGCCGGGCAAACAGTCGGCACCCACACCTGGTCGCACAAGGATCTGGCGCGAAATCCCTACGCGAGCGATCTCGAAAAGGCCAAACAGGAAATCGAGATGGGCAACAGCGCCGTGCACATGGCTGCTGCAGGCGCGAAAGGCGCGCCGGTCGCTGCGTTCTTCCGCTTCCCGGATCTGCAGCATCCGCCGGCGATGGTCTCTTATCTCGCCGAACGCAACATCGCGATATTTTCGACCGACATCGACTCGTTCGACTTCAAGCTCAAGAAGCCGGACCTCGTGATCAAATCGATCATGACCAAGCTGGAGAAGCGCGGCAAAGGCATCATCCTGATGCACGACTTCCAGCACGGCACCGCCGAGGCGATGCCGGAGCTCATCCGCCAGCTCAAGGTGGGCGGCTACAAGGTCGTGCACATGGTCGCATCGCAGCCGCTGACGACGCTGCCCAAATACGACGAAATGGTCACGCAGAAGGACAAGCTATCGTCCAACAACACGCGGCCCGAAAACAGCGTCGTTCGCACCATCGGCCAATAGTTGTTTGTCGTTCCGGGCGGGCCAGAGGGCCGACGCCGGCATCCATGATTCGTCGGCCCTTAGTGCGCGAAGCGTTCCGCACCGAACGGCTTCGGATCGCAGAACGGCGCCGCGCCCGTCATCATTTCGGCAATAAGCCGGCCGGTAACAGCGCTGAGGGTCAGGCCCCAATGGCCGTGCCCGAAGGCCAGCCACAAGCCGCGCTTGCCCGGTGCGCGGGAAATCACCGGCCGCGAGTTGGCAAAGCACGGCCGAGCACCAAGCCAGGACTCCGCCTCGACCGGATCGCCGAGCGGAAACAGTGCACGGGCTGCCGGCATCAGCCGGCCGAACTGAACCGGCGTTGGCGCCGCGTCGCGAGCCGCAAACTCCACGCCGGTTGTGAGGCGGATCCCCTGCTCCATCGGCGCCAGCAAATAGCCGTTCTCCGCATCCAGCACCGGGCGGCCGAGCACGGCGTTTCCCTTGGGGCGGAAATGGCGGTGATAGCCGCGCTTGACCGCAAGCGGCAGTTTGATGCCGAGGGGCGAAAGAACGTCGGGGGTCCAAGGGCCGAGCGCGATCACGACGTCGCCCGCATCGACCGGCCCGGAAGCGGTCTCGACCCGCCAATACGGGTTGCTTCGATGGAGCGTCCTCGCGTCGCCGGTCAGGGCAAGGCCGCCGAGCGCAGCAAAGCGCGCGGCATAGGCGCGCGTCAACGCCAGCGGATTGTCGACACTCACCGCGCCGCTCCAATGAACGGCGTGGCGGAATTCGCCGCTCAGCGCCGGTTCGAGCGCCAGCGCGCCGTCGCGGTCGAGCGGTACGTTGGAGATGCCAAAGCGCGCCGCCTGTTCGAGCTCCGGCGCCTGGGCGGCAAAAGCGCTGTCGGTGCGATAAAGCTTGAGCCAGCCGCGGCGGCTTAGGTGCTGCGCGGCGCCCGCTTCGGCGGCAAGCGCCTCGTGCTCGGCGACCGCGCGCGCCAATAAGGGCCGCATCATTTTCGCAGTCTCGACCAGCCGCGCCGGCTGGGATGCCGCGCGAAAGGCCAACAGCCACGGCGCCACCCGCGGCAGATGCGCCAGGTGGTAGTTGGCGACCGGCGAGCGCTTGAGTGCGATGCGTGCGAGTTCGGCAAAGCTTGACGGGAAGGCCGCGGGAAAAACCGTATTGCCTTCGATGATGCCGGCATTGCCGTAGGAGGTCCCCTCCCCCGGCTCGCCCCGGTCGATCAAGGCAACCGACAGGCCACGTTTGGCGAGGTGAACCGCGATTGCGGTGCCGACGATTCCAGCTCCAAGCACGATGATGTCGGTATGCGCCAGGATAACCTCCATTGCGATTGCTCTACCGTATGCGCATGCGGAAGCCGGACGACAAGGCCCGGCACCGATGATTGCGGAGAACGCGACCGGCAGGCCGGGGCGCGTTGCCCGCACAGGCGCGGCGTGTTAGGCGAACCACGACTTATCGGAGGAGCCGGTGCAGCGACCGCTCATTATCGCCCCGTCGATCCTCGCCGCCGATTTCGCCAAGCTCGGCGAAGAAGTCAGGGCCGTCGACGCCGCCGGCGCCGACTGGATCCATGTCGACGTCATGGACGGCCATTTCGTGCCCAATATCTCCATTGGGCCGGATGTGGTGAAGGCGGTTCGCGCCCACACCAAAAAGGTGCTCGATGTGCACCTGATGATCGCGCCTTGCGATCCCTATCTTGAGGCCTTCGCCAAGGCCGGCTCCGACATCATCACCGTGCACGTCGAAGCCGGGCCGCACATCCACCGCTCGCTGCAGGCGATCCGCGCGCTCGGCAAGAAGGCAGGCGTGACCATGAACCCGGGAACGACAGCCGATGCCGTCGAGCCGGTGATCGACCTTGTCGACCTGATCCTGGTCATGTCGGTCAATCCGGGTTTCGGCGGTCAAAAATTCATTCCCGCCGCCGTCGACAAAATACGCAAGCTTCGGGCGCTCGCGGCAGGCCGGCCGATCGATATCGAGATCGACGGCGGTATCACGCCGGACGTGACGCCCGAAGTGGTGCGGGCGGGCGCCAACGCTTTGGTCGCCGGCTCGGCGGTGTTCAAGGACCGCACGCCGGAATCATACCGCTCTAACATCGCGGCGATCCGTCAGGCGGCGGCACTCGCGCGCGGGGAGGTTGCCTGATGGGTATGTTAGTCGACGGCAAGTGGCGCGATGAAGACCCGCCGACGGAAGTCGGCAAGGCCGGCAATTTCCAGCGGGTCGATAGCGCTTTCCGTGACCGCGTGACGGCGGACGGCTCGTCCGGATTCAAGGCGGAGGCGGGACGCTATCATCTGTATGTCGCCTACACCTGCCCGTGGGCGCATCGTACCCAAATCTATCTGGCGCTGAAAAAACTCAATAGCGCGATCAGTGTCGCCATCGCCGTACCGGGGCTTCGCGACGAAGGCTGGACGTTCGAGGACAGCGCGGCCTTTCCGGACTGCCCGCCGGATCGCGTCAACGGTTTTCATTACCTGCATCAGGCCTACGCCGCGAGCAATCCGCACTACACCGGCAAAGTGACGGTGCCGACCTTGTGGGACAAGAAAACCGGGCGGATCGTGAACAACGAATCCTCCGAGATCATCCGCATGCTCAATTCCGAGTTCGCCGGCATCGGCGCCGACCCGACGGATTTCTATCCGAAGCCGCTGCGCGCCGAGATCGACCGCATCAACGAGCAGGTCTACAACAACGTCAACAACGGCGTTTATCGTTGCGGCTTCGCGCGCTCGCAGGCGGCCTACGACGAAGCTTACGACGCGCTGTTCGCCACGCTCGACGAAATCGAAGCCCGTCTCGGCCGTCATCGTTATCTGGTCGGCAACCAGATTACCGAAGCGGACTGGCGTCTTTTTCCGACGCTGGTGCGTTTCGACGTCGCCTATTTCTCGCTCTTCAAGTGCAATCGCAACCGCATCGCCGACTATCCAAACCTCTTGAACTATATGCGCGAGCTTTATCAGGTCCCCGGCGTCGCCGAGACGGTCAAGCCGCGCTACTATGTGATGGGTTATTATTCGATCAAACGCGTCAATCCGACCGGCATCATCCCCAAGGGGACGCCGGTCGATTTCAGGCAACCGCACGACCGCGCGCGTTTTGCGGCGTGAGCCTCACGTCCGGGCCCTGAGCCGCGCGAGACCGCGATGACCGCCGATGGAGCCCCTCGCGTCGTCAGGGTTTTCGTCTCCTCGCCGGTCGACGTGGCGCCGGAGCGCGGGCGCGTGCAGGCGGTCGCGACCAAGCTTAATCGCGACTACGAAAACCTTGTCCGGTTCGAGACGGTGCTCTGGGAAGAGCATTTCTACAAAGCCGATCGCAGCTTTCAGCCGCAAATCCCCGAAGCCGTAACGTGCGACGTCTTGGTGTCGATCTTCTGGACGCGCGTCGGAACGGAGTTGCCGAGCGATTTCGCGCGGATGCCGGACGGCAAGCCGTATCCGTCCGGTACGGCGTATGAGCTGCTCACCGCGCTGGAAGCGTCACGGGCGAAAGGCGTTCCGGACGTCTACGTATTCCGCAAGACCGCGGACGCGGTCCTGCCGACTTCGGACCCGGACCGGCGCCGGCAGGGGCAGATCCAGCTCGACGCACTGGAAGCGTTTTGGACCGAATGGTTCAAGTCCGAGCAAGGTCATTTCAAGGCGGCGTTTCAGACATTCGCGACCACCGACGAGTTCGAGCGTCAAGTCGAGTTGTTGCTTCGGCAATGGCTCGAGACTCACGGCTTGCTTGGGCCACGCCTGAAATGGCCAAAGGAAAAAGGCTCGCCTTTCCGCGGGCTCGCCCCCTTCGAGGCCGAACACGCAGCCGTTTTTTTCGGCCGCGACCGTATCATCGATGAAGCGCGGCGGCGTCTCGCGGCGGCGGAAACCGCGTCGCCATTTCTGCTGATCGTGGGCGCGAGCGGTTCGGGAAAATCCTCGTTGGCGCGCGCCGGCTTGATCCCGCGGCTGACGACGCCCGGGATTGTCGCATCGGTCGATATTTGGCGCGTCGCCATCATGAAGCCGAGCGAGGGTCAAGCCGGAGCAATCGCATCACTGGCGGCGGCCTTGTTCACGGCGTTGCCGGAACTTGCCCACAGCGACTATCCGGCCGCCGACGCACTCGCCGACAACCTGCGACGCGGTGGCGCCGCAGCGGTGCGGCCGATCACGGCGGCCCTTCTCAGGGTGGCCGAGGCCGAGCGGCAGCAACGGCGCACCGATGAACCGTTGCGGCCGGTTCTCGTATTGTTGGTCGATCAACTGGAGGAATTGTTTGCGCAGGCGGTCGGCGACGAGGAGCGGGCAAGCTTCGCCGGCGTTTTGAAGGAGCTTCTCGCGTCCGGGCGGGTGTGGATTATCGCAACGCTCCGCGCCGATCTCTACGAGCTGCTGCTTAAACAAACCACGCTCAAGGACCTGAAGGAATCCGGCGCGAGCCTGGATCTCGGGCCGCCGGGAGCCGTCGAGCTGGCCGAGATGGTACGGGCGCCCGCCGCCGCCGCCGGCCTCGTGTTCGAGACGCTGCCTGGGAAAGGCGCGCTCGATGATCGGCTCCTCGCCGACGCGAAGACTGCCGAAAGTCTGCCGCTCCTTCAATTCACTCTGCGCCAGCTTTACGAAAAGCGAGCGGAAACCGACAGCGAGACGCGCCTGACCCACGCCGCCTACGATGCGCTCGGCGGACTGCAGGGCGCGATCGCAGCGGAGGCGGAGCGTGCCGTGGCCGGCTTGCCGCCGGGCGCGGTGGAAACCCTGCCGCGCCTGCTACGCCAATTGGCCGAACCGGCACGCGACAGCCGGGCGTTGACGCTGCGGGAGGTTGCGCAGAGCGAGGTGTCGGTTGAGCCCGCGGAAGCAGCGCTGGTCGATGCGCTCCTTGCCGCCCGTATCCTGATCGCCCGCAAAGATGCCGCCGGCCGCCCGACGCTGCGGCTTGCGCACGACGCCGTACTCACAAGCTGGCCGCAAGCCGCCACCGCCGCGCAGGCGAGCCGCGATTTCTATCGGATCCGCGCCGAGGTCGAGGACGCCCAGCGGCGCTGGCAGGAATATGGCCGGCCCGTGGATCGGCTTATTCAGCCCGGCGTTCCACTGGCCGAGGCAGAGAAGCTAACCGACGATTTCGGCAGCGAGCTGCCTGCCGAACTGACAGCCTTTGTCGCCGCGTCGCGCAATCGGGCGCGGGCACGGCAACGGCTGGTGGCAGCCGCAGCGATCTTTTTCTTTGTTCTGGCGGTCGCCGCGACCGGCGCGGGCGTCCTGGCCTACCGCGAACAGCAACAGGCCAACCGCGAGCGCGATCGGGCCGAACAAACGCTGGCCGCCGCCACGGCGACGGCGAACGGTCTCGTCTTCGACTTGGCACAGCGCTTCCGCAACACGATCGGAATTCCCAGCCGCGCTCGTCAAAGACATTCTCGATCGCGCGCTTGCGCTCCAGGATCAGTTGACGAAATCCGGCCAGGTGACTCCCGATCTCAAGCACAGCAAGGCTTCGGCCCTCGATGAGACGGCGGACACGCTGCTTGCAATCGGCGACACCGCCGGCGCGCTCGCGGCTGCCCAGCAGGCTAAGCAAATCGACGAGGAACTCCTCGCCGCCGATCCGGGCAATGTCGTGTGGGAACGCTCGCTGTCGGTCGCCAACAGCTTGATCGGCAGTGTGCTGGTGTCGCAGGGCAATCTCACGGCCGCGCTGAAAGTCTATCGCGATGACCTCGCCGTCGCCGAGCGGCTGGCAAAGGCTCATCCGGACAGCGCGCTGCTGCAACGCGATCTGTCGGTCGGGTATGAAAAGGTCGGCAACGTCGAAGTAGAGCTGGGTGATCTTGCGGCGGCATTCAAGTCCTATCAAAACGGCCTGGCCGTCGCCGAAAAACTCGCGACCTCCAACCCGAACGACGCCCGCGCGCAACGTGATCTGTCGGTTTCGTACCTGCACATCGGCGACGTGCAGATGGCGCGAGGCGACCTCGGCGCTGCCCTTAAATCCTTTGAGCAAAGCGCCGCCATCCGGGAGCAGTTGGCGAATTCGGATCGGAGCAGTGGTGGCGCGCGACACGACCTCGCCGCGGCATACAGCAGAATAGCCGACGTGAAGAGCGCAAGCGGCGAGACGGCCGCGGCGCTCCAATCCTATCGCGCCGGCTTCGATATACTGGAGGCGCTGACGAAGTCGGATCCCGGCAACGCCGTCTGGCAACGCGACCTTTCGATAGCCGACGAGCGGATCGGAAACATGCAGATCGAACTGGGCGACCTTTCCGGCGCGCTCAAGTCCTTCAGCGACTGCCTGGCGATCCGCCGACGGCTGGCGGCTGCGGATCCCGGCAATGCGACCTGGCGGCGCGACCTCGCGGCGGCGGCGCTTAACCTTGGAGACGTCCAGGTGGCGAAGGGCGAACTCCCGGCGGCTCTAGCGTCGTACCGAGACGGACTAGCCACCTTTGAGCAGCTCGCGGCGTCCGACCCCAACGTCATGACGTGGCAACGCGACCTGTCGGTAGCGTTGAACAAGGTCGGCGACGTTCAAGTGGCGCAGGGCGACCGTTCCGGCGCTCTGAAGTCCTACCAAAAGAGCCTCGGCATTACCGAACGGCTGACTCAAGTCGATCCAAACAACATTGACTGGCAGCGCGACCAAGCCGTTTCGCTGAACAAGGTCGGCGACGTGGAGGTCAGTCAAGGCGATCTAACCGCCGCGCTCAAATCCTACAGCGATGGCCTTGCGATCGCCGACCGGCTCGCGAAGTCCGATCCGCGAAACACCGGCTGGCAACTCGACTTGTCCATATCGCATCAGCGGGTCGGCAACGTGCACCTCGCGCAAGGCGATTTCGCCGCGGCGTTGAGTTCCTATGAGTCGAGCCGAGCGATCATCGAACCGCTGGCGAAGGCCAATCCCGGCAATGGCGGCTGGCAACGCCACTGGTCGCTGGCGGTTGAGAAGGTTGGCGACGTCCAGGCAAGACGTGGCGATCTCGCGGCCGCCCTCGCCTCCTACGAGACAAGCCTGGACATCAGAGAGCGGCTGGCGAAATCCGACCCGAGCAACGCGGGCTGGCAGCGCGACCTGTCGCTTGCCTACAACCGGGTTGGCGACGTGCGCAAAGCGAAAGGCGATCTCGCCGGCGCGCTGGCCTCCTATCAAGCCAGTCTGGGCGTCATCGAGCGTCTTGCGACACTCGATCCCAGCAATCCGGGCTGGCAGCGCGACTGGTCGTTTACGCTGAACCGGGCCGGCGACGCGCAATTGGCCCAAGGCGATGCCGCCGCCGCACTCGAGTCTTATCGCAAAGGTCTCGCGATCATCCAGCGCGTCGCGGACGTCGATCCCAGCAACGCGACGTGGCAGCGCGACATTGCGGTCTCGTATGGCAAGCTCGCAGCGGCGCTCGGCAAGGCCGGTGAAACGGAGCAGGCTCTTGATGCGCTGCGGCGCGGACAGGCGATCGTCGAGCGCATGGCCGAGCTGTTTCCGGACAATGCTGGCTGGAAACGGGACGTGGCGTGGTTCCAGGCACGCATCGCGGAGCTCACGTCGGCAGCGCCCAAATAGCGCCGATTGCTGGGCAACACCACGTCTGATAGAGCGAGTGCGCGCTGCCAAGTCGTTGGCTCACAGAGGCATAAATGATTCCGCGTTACACCAGACCGGAAATGGCGGCGATCTGGTCGCCTGACACGCGTTTTCGCATCTGGTTTGAGATCGAGGCGCATGCCGCCGACGCCATGGCCGAGCTCGGGATCATTCCCAAGGACGCGGCAGCGAAAATCTGGGCCAAGGGCAAGAACGCCAGGTTCGACGCCGCGCGCGTCGAGGAAATCGAACGCGAGACCAAGCACGACGTCGTCGCTTTCCTTACGCACCTTGCGGAAATCGTCGGACCTGAAGCGCGTTTCGTGCACCAGGGCATGACGTCCTCCGACGTGCTCGACACCTGCCTCAACGTGCAGCTCGTTCGCGCCGCAGACCTTCTCATCGCGGATGTTGAAAAGTTGAATGCCGCGCTGGAGCGCCGCGCCCGCGAATTCAAGCTCACCCCGACCATCGGCCGTTCCCACGGCATTCATGCCGAACCCACCACGTTCGGACTCAAACTCGCTTCCGCCTATGCGGAATTCGACCGCGCCAAGGTCCGCCTCGAAGCGGCGCGCAAGGAGGTCGCGACCTGCGCGATCTCGGGCGCGGTGGGTACGTTTGCGCAAGTCGACCCGCGCGTCGAAGCGCACGTCGCCAAAGCGCTGGGGCTTGCGGTCGAGCCCGTCTCGACGCAGGTCATTCCGCGCGACCGCCACGCGATGTATTTCGCCACGCTCGGCGTCGTCGCCGCCTCGATCGAGCGGGTGGCGACCGAAATCCGCCACTTGCAGCGCACCGAAGTGTTGGAGGCGGAGGAATATTTCTCCGAGGGCCAGAAAGGCTCTTCCGCCATGCCGCATAAGCGCAATCCGGTGTTGTCGGAAAACCTGGTCGGGCTCGCGCGCATGGTGCGCGCTTACGTGACGCCGGCGATGGAGGATGTTGCGCTCTGGCATGAGCGCGACATCTCGCACTCCTCGGTCGAACGCATGATCGGGCCGGACGCGACCGTCACGCTCGACTTCGCGCTCGCGCGGCTTGCCGGGATCGTCGACAAGCTGATCGTCTATCCGGACAACATGCGGAAAAACCTCGACCGTGCCGGCGGTCTTGTCCACTCGCAGCGTGTTCTTCTGGCGCTTACCCAAAAAGGCGTAACGCGGGAAGATGCCTACCGGCTGGTCCAGCGCAATGCCATGAAGGCCTGGCGCGGCGAGGGTGATTTTCTCGCGCTGCTCAAGGCCGATACCGACGTGAGCAAACACCTGAGCGACAAAGAACTCGCTGCCAACTTCGACCTTGATTTCCATCTGGCCCAAGTCGACACGATCTTCCGCCGGGTCTTTGGCCGCGCGTAGCGCCCGCCTCGTCCCGCAACCAACACAATCGGCGCTTGCCAGATTCGCGGGGCGAATCAAACAGATTCGCCTTTATTTTGCTCGCAAATTTGTTTGCGCGACTCAGTTCCGCTGACTAACGTCGCCGAACTACGGCAAAGAAACCCATTCCGGGAGAGAATTATGGGCCGTTTGGTGCGCAGTCCGAAAGTCGCGGACCTCGATCAGCAAATTGCCGGGCTCGAAGGCGTCCTGCAGTCCGGCATCCCCGGAATGCAAGTGGCCTACACCGAACCCGGCGACGGCTATCTCGAGCGGATGGTAAAATACGTGCCAGCCGAGATCATCGCGTTCTCGATGGTGATCAATGCAATCCTCGATCAGGCGGTGAAGTCCGGTGGCGAGAATGCGGCAATGGCCGGAATCCCCGTCCACATTATCGCGGTTGGCGCTTTGTTGATCGGCTGCATCCTGACGCCGCTATTCTGCTGGTACGTGCGCCAGGACGGCGACGCCTGGATCGTCAACGCCGCCGTTTCAACGGTGGCCCTGCCGTTCTGGGCCTACCTGATGGGTGCGGTCGCTTTTGCCAATTACCATGACGGCAACCTCGCGGCGATCCTGGTGATGTCCTTCACGGTGGTGAGCGGCCTCGTCGCGCCGTTGCCGGAAAAGGCCAGGCAGCGCGAACAACAAGTCGAAGTCATTCCCGAAAAGCCGCGTCTCGTCGACATATTGGCCGGATAAGGCTGATCGTCCGTCGCGCTCGGGTCCGATTGCGGGGGCCCGGCCTCTCGTGCCATGTGTCGCCTGATGGCGGCCAAGGAAACCATCCTCGTTTTCGATTCCGGCCTCGGTGGACTGACGGTCTATCGTGAGATCGCGCTCGCCCGGCCGAATGCCGATTTCATCTACGCCGCCGACGATGCGGGATTCCCCTACGGGGCCATGAATGGGCGCGACCTGGTGAGCCGCGTCGTCGATCTCATGGGCGAATTGATCGGCACCTATCGGCCCGATCTCATCGTCGTTGCCTGCAATACCGCCTCGACCATCGTGCTCGCCGACCTGCGAAAGAAATTCCCGCTGCGCTTTGTCGGCACCGTGCCGGCGATCAAGCCGGCCTGCGCCGGCTCGCTCACCCGGCGCGTCTCGGTTCTCGGGACCGAGGCGACGGTGGCTCGCGAATACACGCGAACGCTCATTCGCGACTTTGCCGGCGATTGTCGGGTCACGCTCGTCGGGTCGAAGATGCTTGCCACATACGCCGAGGCGGAGCTTGCCGGTACTGCGGTCGTCGACGCAGCGATCTCGGCCGAGATCGCGCCGTGCTTTTGCGACGACGGGGCACGTACCGATACGGTTGTGCTGGCCTGCACCCACTATCCGCTGATCATCGACCGCCTGCGGCGGCTGGCCCCCTGGCCGGTCAACTATCTCGACCCGGCGCCTGCGATCGCCCGCCGCGTGACCGATCTCCTCGGCACCGCACCGCCCGGCGGGCAACCGGGAACCACCCGCGCCGTTTTCACCTCCGGGCGAACGCCGGCCGCGGCGCTGGCGCGCTTCGGCATCCATCCCGGCCAGCCGGCCGCGACCGGAGCGGCCAAGACGCCGGTCGTTTGACACTGCGCCGGATTCCCCCTAGATACCGCCCACCGCGCGGGCCTTAACGGGCCCGCGCAGTGTTTCGCGACCCGCGGTTTACACCGGCGCTTCGGTGACAAGCCTGTCAGTTCCGGGAGAAATCCGGGACAGAGGAGGGCGCGATCCTCAACCTGCGCGGCATGATCCCGAAAAATGGTTTCCGGTTTTCGGAGCAAGGTCATGCCCAAACAAATACGAGGACGCGATGACCAAGCGCCACGAGGCGAAGTACAAGATCGACCGCCGGCTCGGACAGAACATCTGGGGGCGGCCCAAATCACCAATCAACAAGCGCGAATACGGCCCCGGCCAGCACGGCCAGCGGCGTAAGGGCAAGCTCTCGGACTATGGCGTGCAGCTGCGCGCCAAGCAGAAGCTCAAGGGCTATTACGCCAACATGTCGGAGCGGCACTTCCACGGCATCTACGACGAGGCACGGCGGCTCAAGGGCGATACCGGCGCAAACATGATCGGGCTTTTGGAGCGCCGGCTCGACACCATGATCTATCGGGCGAAGTTCGTGCCGACCGTGTTCGCCGCCCGCCAGTTCGTCAATCACGGCCATATCCGGGTGAACGGCCGGCGGGTGACGGTGCCAAGCTTCCGGGTCAAGGTCGGCGATCTCATCGAGGTCAAGGAAAAGTCGAAGCAGCTCGCGCTCGTGCTTGAGGCGACCGCGCTCGCGGAGCGCGACGTGCCGGACTACGTCGAAGTCGACCATTCGAAGATGACGGCGAAGCTCTCGCGCGTGCCGGTCATCGGCGACGTGCCCTACCCCGTCGTCATGGAACCGCACCTCGTCGTCGAATACTACTCGCGCTGAGCGTCGCGGCACGATCCCGCCGCAGCAGCACAACGCGCGAGTCCGGAACGACGTTGGGTGGCGAGCGCGCTCCCGCCCAACGCCATGAGGGCGTGGGTCGCTGGATTACGTGCAAAAGGCCACACGCTACTTGTGAGCCTTTGTTGAAGTTTGATTTCTGACGGCCCTGTCCGTCATTCTGATTTATTTGATCTCTAAGCGAATTCCGGCGTCCTTGTTTCAAGTGTCGCCGACAATGTCGTAAAATTCGCCAGCGCCATTCGCGAGGAAGTCCTGTTCGGAACTCGCTATCGTCCTGGCACTTGTGGTCCCGATAGCGAAGCGGCCACCGAACGCCCGATCCGCCGCCCGCAGCGAACGCGGAACGGCGGACTTAGGCCGAACTCGCTTTCCTTCACCGCGATGCCGTTATCTTTCATCAGGGATTGCAGTTCGCCCGCCTGAAACATTTCGCGGATGATGTCACAACCGCCGACAAATTCACCCTTGACGTAAAGCTGCGGGATCGTCGGCCAGTTGGAATAGTTCTTGATGCCACCGCGCAGGTCGTCGTTCTCCAAAACGTTCAGTCCCTTGTAGGGCACGCCGAGATAGTCGAGGATCTGCACGACCTGTCCCGAGAATCCGCACATCGGAAACTGCGGCGTCCCTTTCATGAAAAGAACGACGTCGTTGGCCTTCACCTCGTTGTCAATGAATTGCTCGATGGACATCGCGGTCTTCCTTGTTGGCGGCGCCGGGTACCCCGCGCCCATTTGTGATCACTCTCGAACTTGAGATATATGTAGCGCAAAATCCTGGCAAAGCCCATGCGCTGAATACAAATTGAGGGGGCAAAATCGTCGGGTGAAAATTGTTCGGCAACGTCCCGGCCGAAAGGAAAATGCTTCCCCCAAGACGGGCGAAAATAGCCGAAAAGATGCCATTAAAGCGTCCCGATTGAGCCGGCGCTCAGGGCGTGCCGGTCTGTAGCGCCAAGGCGTGCAGCTTGCCGCCCATTTCGCCCTTGAGCGCGTCATAGACAATCTTGTGCTGCTGCACACGTGACTTGCCGCGGAACAATTCGGCAATGACGGTGGCGGCATAGTGATCGCCATCGCCGGCAAGATCGCGGATCGTAACACTGGCGTCCGGGATACTTGCCCGGATCAGCCGCTCGATATCGCTCGCAGCCATGGGCATGGCGGCGCCTCCATGATTTGCCGACTCCCAACCAAGTTGGATTAACAGACTAGCACCGCACCGCAAAGACCACCCGATATGGCAATACACCGCACTGTGGACGCCACCGGAACGCCACCACCGCACGCTTTAGCGTCGCCTCCGCCGCACCAGGGCGATCGGGTCGGTTATTTCCACAACTCGGCGGTCGCAAGCTTCGCGCCGTCGGCGAGCGCCGCGAGTTTCGCCCATGCGATTTGCGGATGAATCCGGCCGCCGAATCCGCAATCGGTGCCGGCGATGACATTTTCCCGGCCGACAATCTTGGCGTAGCGAACGATCCGGTCGGCAACGACCTGCGGATGCTCGACGATATTCGTCGCATGGCTGACGACGCCAGGGATCAGAAGCTTGCCGGCCGGCAGCGCGACTTTTTCCCACACCCGCCACTCGTGCTCGTGCCGAGGGTTGCCGGCCTCGACGGAATAGGCCCCGGCATTGACGCTCAACACGAGATCGACGATGTCCGCCAGCGGAATGTCGGTCGTGTGCGGACCATGCCAGCTTCCCCAGCAGATGTGGAAGCGGATGCGCTCGGGCGGCAGTCCGCGCAATGCGTGATTCAAAGCCTCCATGCGCACGCGCTCGTATTTCTTGAATTCCTCGAGCGGCGGCTCGGGATTGATCATGTCCCAGTTGTCCGGGAGGCTGGGGTCGTCGATCTGAAGCACGATGCCGGCGTCAACGATCGCTTTGTATTCCTCCCGCATCGCCTCCGCGGCGGCGAAGACGAATTCCTCGGGGTTGTTGTAGTGTACATCCTCGCTGCGGGCGAAGCTGCCCGGCCCGATCGAGCACATGAAACCTTCTTCCGCTCCGACGGCGGCCATGGCCTTTTTTAGATTGGCGATATCGGCCGCGATCGCGGCGTGTCCGGCATATTTGATCGGCGCGGTACAAACCGGGCGCCGTGTCGGCCGCCGCGCTGCGCTTCCTGCCAAAGAACCGGTCGACGCCGGGTCCTTGTAAAACTCGTTGAACTTCTGCCAGTCGCGGCGATTGCTGAAGGCCGTCAGGGCAACTTCGGCAACGCTCGATTTTCTTTGCTTGGATTCGGGGACGGATTCCGGGGGCACAAACCCGGACATTCGCGCGAACGCATAATTCCACCACACGCCATAATCGTATTGCGCCGCCATCGGCTTGCCGAATTCGCCGTCGTCGACAATGTCGACACCGACCTCGCGCTGTTTGCGCACCACCTCGGCGACCGCAGCCGTAAGGCATTTTGCGTACACGGCCTCGTCCTTGCTCTCGCCGGCGGCCCGCGCCCGATTGATCTCGATGAGGTCGACCGGCCGAGACAGGCTTCCGGAATGGGTGGTGAGGATCCGATCGGTGCTGCGCTTCACGGCTTTCGCCTCCCTTACAATCGCGCCCTTGGGGCGTCAGTTCGAGCCGGCGGCATACGCCGGCAGCCAGCTTTCGAAGTGCTCAATGAGATTTTCAATACTAAGCGGCCGCTCGTCGCCGAACGCCAGAACCCGGCCACCGGTCGCGCCCAAGCGCCGTAACGGCACCATTGCAGCTTTCGCGCGCCGCGCCACTTCGTCTGCATCCGGCGCCGTCACCGCGTATCGCGCCTGATCCTCGCCGAACCAGAAGGCGTGCGCGGGAGTGCCCGGGATCGCCTCAAGCACGGCGCCGATCCGACCGGCCATCGCCATCTCGGCGAGCGCAACGAGAAGCCCACCGTCGGAGACGTCGTGGACCGCGGTCACGAGACCGTCGCGGATGAGCGAGCGCACGAACTCGCCGTGGCGGCGCTCGGCGGCAAGATCGACCGGCGGTGGCGCCCCCTCCTCCAGCCCACATATGTCGCGCAGGTAGAGCGACTGGCCGAGCCAGCCATCCGTTTCGCCGATCAGCAGGATCAACTCGCCTTCGGATTTGAATGCAATCGTCATCGACCTCGTGAAGTCATCGAGAACGCCGACGCCACCGATCGTGGGCGTCGGCAAGATCGCCCGCCCGTTGGTCTCGTTGTAGAGCGATACATTCCCGGACACGATCGGGAAATCGAGCGCGCGCGACGCCTCGCCGATGCCGCGGATGCAGCCGACAAGCTGGCCCATGATTTCCGGCCGCTCCGGGTTGCCGAAGTTGAGATTGTCGGTCAGGGCCAGCGGGCGCGCTCCGACAGCGCAGAGATTGCGCCAGGCCTCCGCCACGGCCTGCTTGCCACCTTCGAACGGATCGGCTTCGCAGTAGCGCGGCGTGACATCGGAGGTGAGCGCCAGCGCCTTGGGGCCATCGTTGATGCGCACGACGGCGGCGTCGCCGCCCGGCCGCTGCACGGTATTGCCGAGGATCACGTGGTCATACTGGTCGAACACCCAACGCTTGGAGCAAAGGTCCGGCGAGCCGATAAGCTTTTCCAGCGCGTCGGCAATTCCGACCGGCTGCTTGATCGAAGCCGCATTGATCGCAGGTTTTGTAGCGGTCTCGGCGAAAGGCCGATCGTAGACCGGCGCCTCGTCGCCAAGTTCCTTGATCGGCAGATCCGCCATGACCGAACCGCCGTGGCGAACCAGAAATCGCTTTGTCGGCGTAGTCTCGCCGACAACCGCGAAATCGAGCCCCCACTTGCGGAAGATCGCCGCCGCCACCTTTTCCTTTTCAGGCTTGAGCACCATGAGCATGCGCTCCTGGCTCTCCGACAGCATCATCTCGTAGGCGCTCATGCCGGCCTCACGGCACGGCACCTTGTCGAGATCGAGTGTGACACCGAGGTCGCCTTTGGCGCCCATCTCGACCGCCGAGCAGGTCAAACCCGCCGCCCCCATGTCCTGGATGGCGATGACGCAGTCGCTGGCCATGATCTCAAGGCAGGCTTCGAGCAGGAGCTTTTCCGAGAACGGGTCGCCGACCTGCACGGTCGGGCGCTTCTCTTCGGCATCGGCGCCGAACTCCGCCGAAGCCATGCTGGCGCCGTGGATACCGTCGCGGCCCGTCTTCGAGCCCAGATAGACGATGGGCATGCCGACGCCGGATGCCGCCGAATAAAAAATCTTGTCCTTGTCGGCGATCCCCACCGCCATGGCGTTGACCAGGCAATTGCCGTCGTAGCGGCGATGGAAGCGCACCTCGCCGCCGACGGTCGGCACGCCAAACGAATTGCCGTAGCCGCCAATGCCGGCGACCACGCCCGACACCAGGCGCCGCGTTTTCGGATGGCCGGGATCGCCGAACGACAACGCGTTGAGGCAAGCGATCGGCCGCGCGCCCATGGTGAAGACGTCGCGCAGAATGCCGCCGACCCCGGTGGCGGCGCCCTGGTAGGGTTCGATGTAGCTCGGGTGGTTGTGACTCTCCATCTTGAACACGACGGCAAGACCGTCGCCGATGTCGACGACGCCGGCATTCTCGCCCGGGCCCTGGATCACCCACGGCGCCTTGGTCGGCAGGGTACGCAAATGGATTTTCGAGGATTTGTACGAGCAATGCTCGTTCCACATCGCCGAAAAAATGCCGAGCTCGGTAAAAGTCGGCGTACGGCCGATGAGCGCGACGGCGCGGGCATACTCGTCCGGCTTGAGCCCATGCTCGGCGACGAGTTCGGGAGTGATGGCAGGCTCGTTCGAGATCACGGGCGCTGTTCGGTTTGCTCCCTCTTCCGTTGCGGGAGAGGGTGGTCCCGGGCGAAGCGGGACCGGGTGACGGGTCAATTCCGCCACGAGCACAGGCCCCCTCACCCGGCTCGCAACGTTGCTCGTCACCCTCTCCCACAAGGGGACCGGGTTGTCACGCCGCCTGCTTGAAATAATCCACCAGTCCGGCGAACAGGCCGCGGCCGTCGGTTCGCCCCATCGACGCTTCGACGTGGTTTTCCGGGTGCGGCATCATGCCCAGCACGTTGCCGCCGGCATTGATGATGCCGGCGATCGCGTTCATGGCGCCATTGTGGTTCCAGTCCGGATCGACCATCCCGTCCGGCGACGAATAGCGGAAGATCACCCTGCCCTCACCTTCGAGGCGCGCGATGGTCTCGCCGTCGGCGATGTAATTGCCCTCGCCGTGCGCGACCGGCACGCGGATGACCTGGCCGGCATTGTAGCCGCGCGTAAACGCCGTATCCGAGCGCTCAACGCGCAGATAAACGTCGCGGCAGATGAAGCGCAGCTGCGCATTGCGCATCAGCACGCCCGGCAGGAGGCCCGCCTCGCAGGCGATCTGAAAGCCGTTACAGACCGCGAGCACCAGTCCGCCGCCGGAAGCGAAGGCGCGCACCGCATCCATGATCGGCGCGCGCGCGGCGATCGCCCCGCAGCGCAGATAGTCGCCGTAGGAAAAGCCGCCCGGAATCACGACAAGATCGGTGCCCGGCGGCAACGACGTTTCGGCATGCCAGATCATCGACGGCTCGCGCCCGGATACAAGGCGAAGTGCCCGCGCCATGTCGCGTTCGCGATTGATGCCCGGAAAAACGAGAACCGCGGATCTCATTGCGATACCGGCGCGGCTCCCATCAGCCCACCACGTCGACGCGGTAGTTCTCGATGACGGTATTAACGAGGAGCTTTTCGGCCGCGGCCTTCAATGCCGCTTCGGCGCCGGCGCGGTCCGAACCTTCGATCTCGATATCAAAGACCTTGCCCTGGCGGACACTGGCGACTGAGTTGACGCCAAGCGACCGCAGCGCGCCTTCGATGGCCTTGCCCTGCGGGTCGAGAATTCCGGATTTCAGCGTGACAGTGACGCGGGCTTTCATGGGCTCCTGCTCGCCATTTCAATATGGATAAATCGCCGCGCCCGCAACCGCAACGCTTAGAGAATTATTCGCCTCTCCCTAAGGGGAAAGGCCGCCCAAGCGATCGCAGATCGCGAGGCGGGAGAGGGGCGGATCCCGGAAGTAGAGCCCCCTCCGCGGACTGTCGCGCTTCGCGCAAAAGTCTACCTCTCCCCCGGTGGGGAGAGGTGATCATTTCGATACGTCGAGAATCTAGCCCTTGACCAGGACCGGGCCGGCGCCTTGCGGCCGTTCGCCTTCGTTCATGATGCCGAGGCGCTTGGCCACTTCGGTATAGGCTTCCAGGAGCCCGCCGAGATCGCGGCGGAAGCGGTCCTTGTCGAGCTTCTCGTTCGACTTGATGTCCCACAACCGGCAGGAATCCGGAGAAATCTCGTCAGCGACCACGATCCGCATCATGTCGTTTTCCCACAGCCGGCCGGTCTCCATCTTGAAATCGACGAGGCGGATACCGACGCCGAGGAACAGCCCGGACAGGAAGTCGTTGACGCGGATCGCGAGCGACATGATGTCGTCGATCTCCTGCGGCGTCGCCCAGCCGAACGCGGTGACATGCTCTTCCGACACCATCGGGTCATTGAGCTGGTCGTTCTTGTAATAGAACTCGATGATCGAGCGCGGCAGCTGTGTGCCCTCCTCGATACCGAGCCGCTGCGACAACGAACCGGCGGCGACGTTGCGCACCACGACTTCGAGCGGAATGATCTCCACCTCGCGGATCAGCTGCTCACGCATGTTGAGCCGGCGGATGAAGTGCGTCGGCACCCCGATATCGTTGAGGTGCTGGAAGACGTACTCGGAAATCCGGTTGTTCAGGACGCCCTTGCCTTCAATCACCTGATGCTTCTTGGCGTTGAAAGCGGTGGCATCGTCCTTGAAGTGCTGGATCAAAGTTCCTGGCTCGGGTCCTTCGTAAAGGACCTTCGCCTTGCCCTCATAGATGCGGCGACGGCGGCTCATCGGAGTGTACCGTGGCTTGGTGAAATCCATGGAATGCCGTGGCTCCAGTTCAGTTGTCGAGGTCCGCGGCGGCGGTAGTGGGCGTGCGACTCAAACGCGGCCCCTCCGCAACGGCAAGCTAGCTGAACGCGGCGCGGAGTACAATTCACATAGACCTCCGCAGGCTCTCCCGCAATGACGATTGTTCGTTACGGGGATGGTTGCCTTGACGGGGCACCCCCTATATGCAAGGCGGCAGCGCTTCGAGCAATTCCGTTCTCAGCAATCAGGACGAACGTCATGACCACATTCGACAAGCGCGAGGAAGGTTTCGAGAAGCAGTTCGCGCATGACGAGGAGTTACGTTTCAAGGCTACTGCGCGTCGCAACAAGCTCCTCGGGCATTGGGCCGCGGAGAAACTCGGGTTGAGCGGCGCCGAGGCGGATGCTTACGCCAAGTCCGTCGTCATGGCCGATTTCGAGGAGCCGGGCGATCACGATGTGTTGCGCAAGATCCGCAAGGACTTCGATGCCAAGAGCGTCGAGCAGTCCGATCACCAGATCAGCCGCGTCATGTCCGAGTTGATGGCAAAGGCGGTCACCGACATCAAGGCGGGCAACTAGCCCGCAGCAAGACCGCGCGAAGCCGCAACGGCGAACGTCATGGCCATTTCCGCCTTCACTCTCGCCAAACGGTTGCAGGCGGGGGAAACCGTGTTCGCCGGCTGGTGCAGCCTGCCCTATCCGATTGTCGCCGAAACGCTCGGCCGCGAAGGTTTTCCGGCGGTGACGATCGAAGGCCAGCACGGCTTGTGGGATTTGAGCGCCATGCTGACCGGCATCGCGGCGGTACGCCAGGGTGGCGCCGCTCCGGTGGTGCGCATACCGGTCGGCGATTTCGCGACCGTGTCCCGCGTGCTCGATTTCGGCGCGGAAGGCATCATCGCGCCGATGATCAACACCGCCGCCGACGCCCGCGCCTTCGCCGCTTCGGCCAAGTATCCGCCGGTCGGCGAGCGGAGTTGGGGGCCGCATCGCGCGACCACGCTGGCCGGCCTGCCGGATCAGTCGGTCTATCTGCGCGAAGCCAATGACCACATCGTCACGCTTGCGATGATCGAGACCCGCACCGCGCTCGCCAATCTCGACGCCATCGTCGACACTCCCGGGATCGACGGACTGTTCCTCGGCCCGTCCGATCTTTCCATCGCGCTGTCCGACGGCAAGACCCTCGACCCGCAGTCGAAGGACGTCGAGCGGGAGCTCGATCGCATCGTCGCCGCGACGCAAAAGGCCGGAAAGATCGCCGGCGCTTATTGTCACACCCCCGAACGCGCGCTGGCGCTCGGCAAGCGTGGCGTGCGGTTCCTCGCGGTGATGAGCGATCTGGCGATGTTGCGCGCCGGCATCGCGGCGGCGATGAAAGTGCTGAAGGGAAACTAGGCGCGCGCGATCACTTCGGCACGATGCGAAAGCCCACATTGCCGTTGATGTTCAAACCGTCCCGCTGCTGCTGCCCGAAATTCTGATTGCGCTGGACGTTGACGTTGATCGACTCAAGATGGCATTCGCTCGCCAGTATCTCGCGCAGGATGGCGCATTCGTGCTCGGCGAGACCGTAGACCGGTCGGCGACCGTCCTCCTGAGCCTTAGCCTGGTCGCTATTGTCACCCAGCGGCACGAACATGTTGACGTTCACCGTGATCCGAACCTGCTCGGCCGTTCCAGGTATCATCGGCCGATCGCCGGGCTTGACCACGATCGTCGTCTCCGCCGAAGCCGTCACCGTGAATGCAACGATGAATGCAGACAACAGATAGAAACGCATGGCGCGCAACCCCCCGTGGCTGGAAGCCGCACGATAAGATCGACGGGTTGGCGCTTTCGTAAGAAATTATTTCAAATTGCCGACAATCGCCGATGAAAGTCAGGAACGGCCCGGCAGCATCCGCGCCAGCGTGCGGTCCCGAAATGCATAATGATGGATCAGGGCCGCGCCGGCATGAATGCCGGCAAGGATGATAAGCGCGTTGGCGAGAACTTCATGCACCTCGAGAACGCTTCGCGCGGTCGCCCGATCGGCCGGCCATGGCGATGCGACATCCCACAATCCGAGGATAGGCAGCGGCTCGCCGCGCTTGAGCTGCACAACGATGCCGGCGAACGGCACGGCAACAAGGAGCGCATAGAGCGTCCAATGACCCAGGCGGGAGGCGATCTCCAGCAGCCTGCCGAACTGGGTCGGCTCGACGGGCGGCGGCGGATTGACGAAACGCCAGATCAGCCGCGCGATGAGAAACACCATGACGCACTCGCCGAGCGTCATGTGCGTCAACAGCGCGAATTCACGCGGCGGCCCCTTCGGGAAAACGTCGAGAAACTGGCCGAGAAACCAACCTGCAATGACGAAGATCGCCGTCAGCCAGTGCAAAGCCTGCGGAATGGCGCCGTAACGTGCCGGCGAATTTAAAAGCTGCATGCTGCGAAATTTCTCCCCGATCGGATCGCACGCGCGGGCTCAATAGCACAAGAACCGCGGCGATTTTTTCGTGGACGAAAATTTTTCCACCCCAACACCGCGACCTGCACGCCGGCATCGATTCAATCCTCATGCGATGGCCCGGTCAATTCGTGCTAGCGATGCCCCGATGTCGGTTTCGATTTCCGCCGCGGGGATTTCGACGATGGTGTAACCGCGCTCGACGAGCCATGCGCGGCGGCCGGTGCGCGTCCGGGCGGCTGCCGCCTCCTCCGTAGCCGGCACCAGATCGATCACGACGCGCAACGGAAACGAGACGAAGTCGCAGATGTGCGGCCCGATCGGCGTCTGCCGCTTGAAGCCGCGGCTGGCAAAACGCCGGTCGTTCACCAAAGCCTGCCACAAGGCGCGCTCCGCTTCCGTCGGATTGCGCCGCAGCAGCCTTGCCAGCCCGCGCACCGGGCCGCGCGCGGAGGTGGTTTTTGCTTCGCCGTGCTCGGCCAAAAGCGTCCGCAGCATTTCCGCTTCCGCGCCGTCGAGCACGCCGCCGCGCGCCGGGCCCTTGCGGCCCTCGGCGATCGCCATGATCACGCCGTGTAGGGTCTGGATGTCCTGCTGCGTCGGCTGCATGCGGGTGAAAATATTGCGCAGGTTGATCTGCATGGTCGCTCGCTTGTCCGGCGGACGGAAGAACTCGACCTTTTCCAGCTCGCGCTCGACCGACGAGAAGAAAGAAAGCAACTGCTGCTTCGGCGCGGGCGGGGATTTCTTCGGCATGGCGAATGGCAGTTTTTCCCCGGTCGCCAGCTTGAACCATTCGTAGGCGACCACCGCCACCGCCTGCGCCAGATTGAGCGAGGCGAAGGCCGGATTGACCGGCAGCGTCAGGATGCAATCGGCGAGCGCGATCTCGTCGTTTTCAAGCCCGTTGCGCTCGCGGCCGAAGGCGATGGCGACCGGCTCGCCGGCGGCGATGCGCGGCGCCATCAGGGGGGCGGCTTCCGGCGCGCCGACCACGGGCTTGGCCTGATCGTGGGCGCGCGCGGTCGCGGCGACGACGAAGGTGCAGTCGGCAATCGCTGTTTCGAGATCGTCGAACAGCTCGGCGCCGTCGAGAATACGGTCGGCGCCCGCGGCCATCATCCGCGCCTTGTCGTTGGGCCAGGACTGCCGGGGCGCCACCAGCCGCAGCCGCGACAGGCCGAAATTCGCCATTGCGCGCGCTGCGGCGCCGATATTCTCGCCGAGTTGCGGCTCGACCAGGATGATGATCGGGCCGGCCGTCGCGGCCCAGTCCTTCGTATTGTCGGTTCCGGCCCCGGGCATTGCTCCTCCAACTAGCAAAATCAATAACTTAGCATAAAACTTTAAGGCTGCGGGTTCCCAGAAAACTCGCTTGGGAAGCCTCTGGGAAGCCGCATAATAAACAGGAGCGAGCCAGCGGCATACATCCAGCCTGCTAGCTCGCTCCCAATCCATCACCGGCTGGAGAAATCACCGGCGACAGAATTCAACGCCTACATCCAACCCGTTCGCGCATAGCGGAGAGGTCGAGAAAACGGGTTCGGCGGTTTCTGATTAGTCTTATGGCGCAGCAACCGTTGTGCTACCTGGCGGCCCGTTTCCCCCGGGCCGATTGGCCGGCGATTCATCTTGCCCGAGAGCGCGACACCATCCTGCGTCGTCATCTGTACCACGCCGTCGCGCTCCTCAAACCATCCCTCTGCTATCAAGCCCGCGGGATAAGTTCTCAGAGGGTCGGGCGAGTTGGATTGTGACGTATTCCGGCATCAGTAGTAGCCTTTATTTGGATAGATTAATTCTCGATTGAAATTCGCGACACGTGGGTGCCCCTCGGGTTGAGCAAAGCACAGCGCGACCGCATCGCCCTCATCGGGACTGCCAACACCGCGCTTACGCATCTCCTGTTTGCTTTCGAGCAACAGCTTCCCGGAGCTGTCGTATTTGTAACCGCAACTCACTAAGTCGGCTTGCAAGCTGTCGGAGTCGGGCAATGAGAAGCGGCCAGCCTCTAAAGCCCTCTTGAGATTGAGCCACATTTCGCTCCGTCTGTTGGCGCAGCCGCCGCCGGGCTTGCCGGTTTCGTCGAATGGCGCCGGTTCAACTGGCTTGCCGGCAAAGTTCACGGCCTGCACGCAGCCATGGCCCTGCTCACGCAATCTGTCGTAGACCCCGACACCCATGCCGGTAACGTCGACGTTGACGATGGCGGGGTCTTCCTGACGAATGAGCTTCGCGACCCAACCGGCGATTTCCATTGTTGTTAAATTGCGTCTGCTCTCGACCTTGAGAACAGCGTGGCCCTTCCGCCAGGCGATCGAAGTGCGGTCGGCGCCCATGCCGGCCGGATCAACACCCAAGACCAACTGGCCGTAAGGGTCCTCGACTTCCTCACGCCGCGCCGCGATCACCAGCGATGCCGGGATGAAGCTGTCGAAGGACGAGCTGATAAAGGCCTCTTGCGGATTGATTGGGTATTCCTGCGCGAAATAGTCCGCGCTGCCGAGCTGTCCGACTTTCAATCGACGCCAGGCAATCTGCTCGTTGTCCAGGTCGTACAATTCGGCGAGCCTCTTCTCCTCCGCATCCATACTGAAGTCGTCGTCCACGGCTCGCGGTAGCTGGGGTCGAGGCACCAGGGCAGAAACACGGGGAGAAACTCGCTCTCGCCGCTCTCTGCCTTACGCCAGAGGGAATGGAAGTCGTTGTAACCGTTGGCCGTGGACTCGATGATAATCTCCGTGTCATTCAGGTGCGGCACGGTTTGCATCAACGACTGCCATTTGCAACGGCAAGTCGGACCAGTACGCGGCCTCAGACGCATGGAGAAGCTGCGCCGTGGCCGACCGGCCAGTGCCTTCGCTCGACGCCACGGAAACGATGTAGCCGCTATCGAGCCGGTCGAAGATTAATTCCTCGGCGTTCGACGTTCCGACACTCGGCCGAATGCTGTCGGGCAGATGATCGTGATAGCGCTTAACGATCTGGAACAAGTTGCTGCTGGCACGCTTCTCATGGCCGATAATGATGCAGCGGAGGCCCTGGTGATTGATGGTCCGATGGTACAGGCGAGCCGCCGCATAGGTGCTAACGCCAAGCTGCCGGGCCTTAAGCACGATGACACGCACTCTGCCAGTCTTGGCTTTCTGCTCCTCGATTATCTCATGTAGCTTGCGCTGCGCTGGATTGAGCAAGAACGGCTCCAGTGGCCCCGCCTTGGGCCGTAGTTTCAGTGCGTTCTCGCAAAAGTACGGAAGATCAGTGCGGAGGCGAGTGGCGTGCTCGTCTCCGTCGATTGCGTTCGATAACCAGCCGCCCATTTAGCCCCGCTTTCGTTCTTTTCGGCGAGCGGCCGCAGCGAGGCCCTTGCTGATATTAGCGGGGCTTGCTCTTGGGTCGCCTCGACGGCGGGCTTCGCCGATTTGTTTTTCAAATTTATTTACCCGAAGGACTGCCTTCTGCAGCTTGCTCATTGCTTCTCTTTCTCCCGCCGTTCCAGCTCCAGAGCGACGGCCTTTTCGTTGAGTACCTTGGTGGTGATCATGCACGGGCAATTGCTGCGCGACGTGATCATCATCTTGATGTTCTCAAACGGAACACCGGACGAGCTAGCCGCAATCACCTTGCAATGTTGCTCGATGTAATCTTCCAACTCGCCCCTAAAACTCTCAATCTTAGCTGCGAGGGCCTTAAGTTCATCCATGGGGTCGTGCGGAGCCGGGAGCGGTTGCCGGCTCCTCCTTCTTCCTTGCTGTGAACTTCATTAGTCGTTGCCCCGAGACTTCACGGCGCGATTGCCGTCATCGCTTGACTGCCCCTCGACATCGTCCCACACATCGTAGCCATACATTGTTCGAGGATTGCTGCCCGTCCGTTGCGTGCCAGCGCCGGCCCATTTTTTGTCCGAGTAGTTGGTCTCGAAATCCACGCTAACGCCACGAATGTTACGCTCGCCGATGCCGTCATCAATTCCGACATCGCTGCGGTCCAGATAGTTGTCGTCCATTTCGGTCCTGGCGCTGATGCTGCGTAGACCCTTGTCGTCACGGACTGGATTGGCCGCCCACGGGCTGGCCGTGGACTTGCGAGCGAAGTCTTCTCCCTTGGCGCCGTCAATGCCGACACCCGGCTTTACGGAGTCGTCGCGTTTTCTGATAGACATTTTGCATTTTCCTTTGGTGATAATGCAGCCTCATCGGCGGCCGCGTACCGTTTCTTCAGTTCTGCAGTCTCGGGTGGCCGATATTTTATCCCCGCGATGATGCTCTTGATGATGCCAGCGGCGCCGCGCTCAATGCCGCCGTCGTCAATCAGGGTCCGAAGGTGCTTCTCCGCCTCCGTAAGCTTTTCTTCGCCAAGAACCTGCCCAAAGGCCATGAAACAAACAACCAAGGCCTGGGTGACCGATTTATTGTCCATTTCCGCCTCCGCTTGGGAACACATCCATATATTCCGGGGAATTTCGATTACTGTCCAAGTCCGCAAAAATTATTTTCACAGTATTTTTCCTTCCTCATCGAATGCCTTTCTGGTGGCCCTCAGCCGGTCGCTAATCCTCTTTAAGAGGCGTTTTCTGATCTTATACACACCGCTTTCCTGCATCTGCAGCTCGGCCATGATCAACTCGACGGGGAACCGATAATTGTCCAGTTCGGCCACAATGCCATCCATCGCCGCCGCTTCGTTCTTGCTCAAGGTCGGACGCAGAAAGGTAATGGCGCGGTCTACATCCCACCGCTTTTCCTCGATCCAATTGCCAGATTTGCCCCTACGGATCAGGAGGCCCTTGTTGGCCTTGCGGTGGAGGATAGAGCCGAGAGACAGACCCCATGTATCCTCCCATGAGCCGCGCTTATCGTATTCGCCCTGGTTGTTGCGGATATTTGCCCAGTGCGGGTTCTGGCGGGGCGTCTTGGCCCTGTAGAGTTGCAGATTGAACCCCACTGGCCGAACTTCCAGGAACGTCGGCGAGTAGTCTCCGCGGGCGCGATCTTCCGCTTCCTGCTGCGCTTCACGTTCTCGACGCTCGACATGATCCAGTGCCGCGCGCATCCGTCCTAGCGCTATATCGTCGCTGATGTTGTAGGCCGCCAATGCTTTCAGAGCCTCTGAAATTCGAGCCTGAGCGCCCTTGGCGTAGCTCTCGGAACGATCATTCAGTCGAATGCCAACGACTGCACCCTTGCGATCATCATCAATGAATTCCCACAGGTCGAACACCAATCGAGTGCCGTTCGCGCCTGCCGGCAATATCGCCTTCGGTGATGCTTCCGGCTTCTCAATCTCCAGCGACGGATCGCTGTGGCTCCAGCCGGTCTCTTCCTCGAACATCTTGGGCAGGGCGCGCAGATAAAGGATGAGTAGCGTCCCGAATTTATTGCCCGTGCTGGGGTCGTACTTCTCCAAAGCCTTATGGGCGAGCAACACAGCCTCGCTTAGCGCATCCTGGCGGCTAACGTGGGGATAGCGCTTGCAGAACTTGGCGACCGTATCGCGTATTAGCGCCTCATAGTCCTTGATCGGGCCGTCCTTGGGGAACGGATCGTAAGTCGGGTCGTCTTTGATGTTGCCGGGCTCGTGACGTTTGCGTTTTTTCACAGTCTCTCCAGATTGAGCGCCCGACAGGGGCGGGATCAGAATGACGCAACGACGCTTCACGCCACCCTGGACCGCCGAAGAAACGCTCGCCTGCTTCGTCGTCAAAGACTTCCGCGGGCAAAAGCTCGCCTACGTCTACTTCGAGGACGAGCCGGGCCGGCAATCGGCGGCTAATCAACTGACACGTGACGAGGCCAGGCGGATAGCTGCGAACATCGCCAAGCTGCCAGGGCTACTCGGAAAGCCGTGACGCCAAGCCGCCGAATCAAATACGATCACTACGCAACCCTCTTGTCCGGTTGCATCGCACTGCAAGGGAGCCTCGGCGTCATACCACCCCGCCGCGGCTTCTCTGTTAAAGGGTCGCTAACCAAGCCACTGCCGGGGTTTTTGTAATCGCGGAAACAAAACAATAACCCCTGCGGTGCAAGCTACGCCGTGATGACGCGAATTCCTCAAAGCCTTCTTGGTGGACGAGTCAGGCGCTTATCGGGCCAAAGCTCAATTCAACATTCTCTTCGATTTCAACTCAGAAAATAGGCGGTCCCCCATGCGGCACCTGCTGTTCTTGGCCGTTGCAATCGGCGTAATTGCCGTGATCGACGCAACTGAATTCAAGGGTCAGGCCCGGGCAGCGATCTGGCAACAAGTGCAGCACCAGGGACAACTCTTCAGCATGGGCATCGAGCGGAGCATCAAACAGCGTCTTTGGTGATCGGCCGTCACCTGATCAGCCGTCGCCACGCTAAGACTTCCGTAAGCACTCATCGTTATGATGGCCGGGCGTAGAAACCACCCCTTCCGTTATCTACTGGAAGCCTCGGTGTCCCTGACAAGAGTTGCCGAGGCTCTCCCTTTTTAGTTATGCGCGCCAGTGACTCAGCCGAGGCCGCTGGTGCGTCTTACTGCGAATTAATTTGTCGGCGGATCAATGGTGCTGTACCGGCTCGTTTGAGGCGTTTTAAACCGCGTCTCAGAGTCCCGGCGTTGGCTGCGCCCGGTAGGCCGGCGCCGGGACTTCCTGAGTCATTTGTGATGCTCTCGCGCATTGCGTACGGGCCTCCAAGGATTCGCGTTAGGTCGAGAGGGCCACCGAGGTAGCGCCCGGCTCGATTGGGTACATGGGGGGCGAATTGCCGACGAATAGAGGCCCATTTACCAAGGGTTTTTTGACCGTTTCAGCACTCAAAACCTGGGTTCTGGCCCTCGCATGCCTTTGCTGACATTTCGCACCACAGAAGCGCGTTTTGGCCGATACCTTGCGACCGTTGCGCCACGCCGGAATACGGCCTCCACACTCAACGCAACTGCGCTTGGCTGACGGCTCGATCCCGACTTCGGCCATGACCGCTAGATTGGCGTCACGCTCGCGATAGGAACGCTCACAGTCGGTCGAACAGCAGCGTAGGCCCTTGCTGTCGAATTGCTTGCTGCAGCACGCGCAGTCTATCCTGAACGCCAAATGGCTCATCGGGCCAAGCTTTGGCCGGCGCCAGTCATGATCGTGGCCGGGGACGCCATCATCGTAGAAGTCGCGACAACGAAGGGAGCAAAACCGGCTGCCCCGATACATCATGCCGGTACCGCACATAAAGCACTTGGTAATGTCGGTGCGTTCAGTAGCTTGCCGATTACGGTCGGCCAGAATGGCCTCGGCTAGGCGTTCAGTGCGTGTCGTCATTTGTTTGCTCACGTCGAAGCCCAGCTCGCCAGGCTCCGCAGCCGGCTCACAGCCATTTCAGCGTCCGGGAAGACGCCGAGCAGCTTGTCGCGGGAGTTGAATGCCTGGAAACCCTTGAAACTCTCCATGACGTGGCCGACGCAGCGATGCCCGGACATCACGGACACTGGGCGATAAATTGGATGCCGCATTTAACCTCCAAATTAGCTCTCTAGCTTCCCATGGGCTTCCCAGAACGGCCATGACATTCAGAAACACCCATAAAACTGGCCTATTCCGGCTTGATACCGTCAGTCTGTAGTCTGATGACGCCTCAACAGTGGTGGCCGATGCGGCTCTCAGCGTGTCGCGCACATACTCGAGCACCTCGGCCGGCGTGCGGTCGTCGGCGCCAGGAATGGCTTCCTTGATGGCGCGCAAGATCGCCAAATCGTCGGGGCCGAGCCCTGAGGGGTAAGCCTGCTCAATTGAGAGCTGAACATTGGCCGGGCAGAGACGCGCGCAGGTCGCGAAAAATACGGCCGGCTGAGTCTTGGCGGTAAATTCCATCGCTGAACGGCCATGCTCGGACCAGACATCTCGCAAATCAGCCAGGAATGCCGTCGAGAACGCATTGCGGACGCCAACAGGACGACCGTTCTCGTTGCCGGACTGTCCAGGCTTCCAGTTGGCCGAGTGAAGCTGCTTCGGACCCGGTTTCACTAAATTCTGTTCCATTCTGTTTCCTTCAAACCCTTAGGCGCGTCGGCTTGCACGGGCTGCACGCCTACACGCTGCAGCGTTTCGGCATTCATCCCTCGGCCACCACTTCTTCCTTCCTACCTAGAGCTAAGCGCGAGTAGGGGCGCGACGGGCGCTTCGAGCACAGAATCGCCGCAATTTGCGCCATCACGAGCTCCCTTGTATTGTCGCTAGATTTGCTTGCGCCGCTCCAGGCAGGCTCTGGGCGGCGGCAGAAGCGCGTGACACAGGGGCTATGGCTATGAAGAAAATTCTGTTTGCAATTGCAACGCTGGCGCTCGGCCTTACGGCTACCGCACCGGCACACGCGGACTTCGCCATCGTGAAGTTCAACAGCGGATACTGCCGCGTTTGGACTAACACGGCCGTGGCGCCTCCAGACGGAACGTTCGTCTGGTTTGTATGGGGGCCCCATCGCTACTACCACCTGCCGACCTTACCAATCGCTGAACACAAGCTGAACCTCGTGGTCGCTCGGCACCTGTGCAGGCACGTCTGAGCCACGAGTTCACCCGCCGCGATTGGTAGTCAGTTCTCAGAGCGGGATCCCCATTGCCGCGGTTGAAAGTGTGATCGGTCACCCTTGGGCTGATCACATCGGGATTTCGATTGGAATTTGGGCCAAAATTTTCAGCAACTCATCTCGGTCTGCTCCGGTCGCCTCAGTAAGCACTGGAGCGGACCAGACAGGCCGGGGGGAACGGCACCACCTCAGCCCCACCTGGCACCTCAGAGTTAGGCCGGGAGCTGGTTAAACTAGTTATGTCTGACTGAACCGGACACTCGTGGTTGGCCCATTTGTCCGACAGAACCGGACGCTGTTCCGTGTTTTGGGGCACCTTCGGCCTACGCTGTTTGTCCGACAGAACCGGACGGGGTGTCCGACAGAACCGGACGGGATTCTGTTTTTTGCGCTCGAATAAAACGCCATCCCAGTTTTGGAAATCGTAGGTCGGAGCAGTCCCGCGATAGCCGCTGTCCGTGAGCCGATAGAGGGCCGCCTTGCCAACTCCCCTGACGCCAAGGTGAGCGCCCTCGACCTCGATGATGAAGCCGTAGTGCTCAAGCTCGCGCAGCCACTTTCGGACCGTATCCTTATTGACGCCTAGCTCCTTGGCTCCCGTGCGGGCCGCCAGATACACCGCGTTTTGGGCTTTGGTGTTGTAGTTGGCCTTGAGGGCGAAGAATGTCGCGCGAGCGCCGACTGACAATGCCTTCCAGGCGGTGGATTTAACCGTGTGCCTGAACAGAGCAATGAATGGCGGCAGCTTCTCTTTGTGCTTGTGGCTCACCTGCGCCGTTTCCCCACGCTGGCAACCCCCGCCATGTCGCAGAGCTGGTCTATAACGGCCATTAGGTTCTGCGGGGCTATGGTGACGAAGGAATCTTCCTCGTAGGCCCGCTGGCGGATTACGACGTGGTTCCGGTTATTGAGATAGATCGCGATGCTGGGCTGCTCCTCGACCACAATGGAACCGTCTCCGCTCCAATCGAAGTCATCAACCTGTTCAGTGTGCTTCTCAATGATGGCTGCAAGCCCGGCTTCGACAGTCGGCTCGGCCGGAAAAAGATCATTGGACTTGTCAGCCGTGGTCGGCTGCCCTATGTTTAGAAGTGTCATAGTTTCTACCTTCTGGGGCCTGTCGCATTGCAAGTGCGGCGGGCCTTTCTTTGTGAAAACTCCTTTTTGGAGACGCAAAGCAACAAACAAGACCCCCGGTTCGCCGCCGGGGGTTTTAGTGAGCGCTTTTTTTCGCTATCGCTTCGTCCAATTTCTTCCTAAGCCTCGCCCATTCCTTGTCGTCCATAATTTCGTGAAGCTGACCGAGGATAAATCGCCACACTTCATTTCTTTCCTCTTCCGTTTTGGCGTCCTCAAATAGGTCGTCTACCGCTTTCTTGAGATCGGTCAGCGCTAGGTCTTCATCACTCGGTTCACTCATGACACGGCCCTTAATCGGCGATGCTCGCCGACCTTCTTAGCGAGAAGGGCCAGCGTTTCTTTGTATTCGTCGTCGTCCTCGTCTTCGTGGGGGCCGCGCTCCGACCACCAACCGAGGCCCACGCCGACCGCCTCGGCGATCTCCTTGTCATCAGCATCTTCGGGCAAGTATCCGATGGCGGTTTCTATTGCCCAGCCCAAGCTCCCGCTCATCACACGGCCTCTTGGCGGCGAGCGTCGAGCCATTCCTTAACGTCAACTAATCGGTAGCCCTTGCGGCGCTCAGACAGCCGCGTGATCGGCGGCGCTTCGCCCCGCTGCTCCAACCGATCGAAGGTGTCTTCGCTTAGGCCGACAATCTGTAACACCGTCCGCTTGTCGAGCACGCGGACGCTCTCCAATCCGTCTGACATGAATTAATCTCCTTCGCTGGTGCGTCCGCTATGCGGCGGCACGAGGCGAGAAGTAATGCTGTCTAAAGCGGAAATCTGTCTTTGTAATTGGGGGCAATTAATAATCTGGGGAAACGGCTAGTCGCGATGTTTGGCAAGGTGGCGATCTAGCCATTCCAATGACTCTCGACCGGCCCGCAATCTCTTGCGGATTGGCTCAGGATCCCTCCGAAATTCTTTAAATTCCTCATCTTTGGAAATCAGCTCGGCGATTTTAGTGTCGCTATGAGTGGGATTTTGGGTTTTTAATTCCCGATATCTTCGCCCCAGGAGACAAAGCCGGTAGTCATTCCAGGACGTGTTAGCGCCCTTTTTCCTCCCTCGCTTCCTTGTCGGAAAATTCACCGCTGCAAGCGTGCGATAGCAAGATGATGCAGTCGGCGGCCTCCAAGTGATCGAGGCCAAAAAACACTGCAGCCTTCTCCAAAGATTTCGGATCGCATTCGCAATTGTGCTCCAAATATAAAGGAAGCGCTCCCTTAAGTTCGCGATATCGCTCCCGGACAATGGGGAGCATCGGGCTCCCGGAAGATAAACCCGCGCGGCCTAGTGCGCCCTTGTAGTGATCTAACCGCTTCGCGGTGCGGTCGTTCATCGTCGCCCCCGCAACGGGGTGACGCTGCTGCGCTTCCCATCAACAACGGACGCAACATGCTCATCCCAACGGGCGAGGGCCTGTGCCTTCTCCGCCGCATAGGACGCGCGATTGTAAACACCAGCGATACCGCCCTTATGGCCGCTGACATGGTTCAGCACCGCCTCAATGATGTGCGGCTGAATACCGATGTCGGCCATTCGCGTCGCTACCGTGCGGCGCAAATCGTGGTGCTGCCAATGGGGCAAGGGATTGCCGCCGTTTAGCTCCGCGATGCGAAGGTTCAATCTGTCCTGGCACGCCGAGAACCCGGAGAACGGGCCGCTTCCCCTGCCGAATATCAACTCCCGGCCGTCATTCCTCGGCTGAGACAACAGCAATGCCCGAACCGTCGCGGACATCGGGATTTCGTGGGGCCGTCCGTTCTTGGTTCGACTGCCGGGCAGTGAAATGACGTCGCGGTCGAGGTCTATTTCGTCCCACCGCAATGCTGCAATCTCGTTGGCGCGTTGTCCGGTAAGGGCAAGCAACTTAACGATGGGGTCGTATTGGCCATATTCGCCATCGCCCAGCGCCCGCCAGACCAGACGCAATTCATTGTCAGACAAAACCCGGTCGCGAGATTTCTCTTGCCGCTTGTTGGTGAACATCACCGGGTTGGTGCGAACGAGGCCCTCCTTCATGCCCCAGGTGAACATCGCCGACATCGTGGCGCGAACACGGTTCGCCGTTACCGCTCCCGAATTCTTCTCAATCCCCCCTAGCCGCTCGGCGACAACTCTTTGCTCCACCGCGTCAACGGGCAACCCGTGCAGCGGCTTGCCGTGCATTTCAAGGTGACGGCTAACCTCAAGGTAACTGCGCGGCCGCAACGCGGTCTTTTGTTGGTCAAGATACTTTTCGACCAATGCCCCAAACGTATGCGAAGCCCGCTCGACCTGAGTACGCTTCTCCGCGGCTGGGTCACGGCCGAGCTTCACTGCCGCATGATGCTGACCGGCTATCTCTCGCGCCCGTGCAACCTTTATCGCCGACGCCGAGCCAATCACTAGCCGTTTTGTCGTGCGGCCGATCTTGTATTGAAAAACCCAACTACGTGATCCGGCGCTCCGAACGCGAAGGCCAAATCCCGGCACCGTATCGTCAAACCATATTTGGTCTGTCTTGCCGCTATCGAGCTTGAGGGCAGCGATTGAGTGTGCTGTCAGGTTCATTGTCAGTCCCTCGCTGGGCACCCATTGGGAAGCCGTAGGAGCGGTTGCATGAGGGTTTCATGCAGCCGTTAGACTGACGGTTATGCGTGTTTTCTGAGCTCGTCAAGCCTCTGCGGGTTTCCTGCGGGTGCCCTGCGGGGAGCCCTCGGGCAACATACCCAGTCCTTCGTGCTGTCGGTTCCGGCCCCGGGCATCGCTCCTCCGCCTGCGGGTATAGCCAAAGGCGGCCAAAAAGGCAGCGGATACCTGTGCATTCGCGCCTTTCTCCGCCGCGGCGCGGATGCTATAGCGACGCCGCCGGCGCGGCGGGGGCGCTTTCTCAACGCGCATCGTCCCTGCCGCTTCCCCATCCATCCGCGCTGCAAAGGTCCTTATTG
Organism: uncultured Alphaproteobacteria bacterium; assembly: GCA_963829465.1. Classification (GTDB taxonomy): domain Bacteria; phylum Pseudomonadota; class Alphaproteobacteria; order Rhizobiales; family Xanthobacteraceae; genus BOG-931. Next base: position 24,843 of record CAWHJE010000011.1, on the reverse strand, counting down.
CCATGGCGAAAATCAAAGTTGCCAATCCGGTCGTCGAAATGGACGGCGACGAAATGACCCGGATCATTTGGCAATACATCAAGGAAACACTGATCCATCCCTACCTTGATGTCGACCTGATGTATTTCGATCTCGGCATCCAGAAGCGTGACGAGACGCGCGACAAGATCACCATCGAGGCGGCCGAGGCGACCAAGAAGGTCGGCGTCGCGGTGAAGTGCGCCACCATCACGCCGGACGAAGCCCGCGTGAAGGAATTCGGCCTGCACGAAATGTACCGCTCGCCGAACGGCACCATCCGCAACATTCTCGGCGGCGTCATTTTCCGCGAGCCGATCATCTGCAAGAACGTGCCGCGGCTCGTGCCCGGCTGGACCAAGCCGATCATCATCGGCCGCCATGCCTACGGCGACCAATACCGCGCCACCGATTTCAAGGTCCCCGGCAAGGGCAAGCTCTTCCTCACCTTCGTCGGCGACGAAGGCGCGGAAATCAAACGCGAGGTGTTCGAGTTTCCCGGCCCGGGCGTCGCCATGGCAATGTACAATCTCGACGCCTCGATCCGCGACTTCGCGCGCGCCTCGATGAATTTCGCGCTCGACCGCGGCTACCCGCTCTATCTCTCAACCAAGAACACCATCGTCAAAGTCTACGACGGCCGCTTCAAGGATATTTTCCAGGAGATCTTCGACAAGGAGTTCAAGGAAAAATTCGCGGCGAAGAAAATCACCTACGAGCACCGGCTGATCGACGACATGGTTGCGGCCGCGCTCAAATGGTCGGGCGGCTACGTCTGGGCCTGCAAGAATTACGACGGCGACGTACAGTCGGATACGGTGGCGCAGGGCTACGGCTCGCTCGGACTGATGACCTCGGTCTTGACCACGCCGGACGGCAGGATCGTCGAGGCCGAGGCCGCCCACGGCACCGTGACGCGGCATTATCGCGAGCACCAGAAAGGCCGCGAGACGTCGACCAATTCCATCGCTTCGATCTTCGCCTGGACGCGCGGCCTGATGCACCGCGCCAAGCTCGACAACAATGCGGAACTCGCGAAGTTCGCCGCGACGCTGGAAAAGGTCACGGTCGACACGGTCGAGGCGGGCTACATGACCAAGGACCTCGCGCTCCTCGTCGGCCCCGACCAGAAGTGGCTCAGCACCACCGGCTTCCTCGACAAGGTCGGCGAGAACCTGAAGAAAGCGATAGCGTAGGAAAATGCGTTCCCCGGCGGCGCTGCGCCTTTTGGCGGTATTTGCTCTCGCGTTCGCGGCCGACGCCGCGCGCGCGGAAATGCCGGCAGCGATCGCCGCGCCCGGCGCAAAGCCGGTCGTCACGCTGCACGCCGAAGGCGCGCAGCTTTACGAATGCAAGACAGCGGCCGACGGCAATCTCGCCTGGGTTTTCCGTGAGCCGATCGCGACGCTGATGCTCGATGGCCAAACCGTCGGGCGTCACTATGCCGGCCCGACCTGGGAGCACATGGGCGGCAGCGCGGTCACCGGCAAGTTTCTTGCCAGCAATCCGGGCGCAACCGCGAATGATATTCCCTGGCTCAAGCTCGAGGTCGCGAGCCGGCGTGGCGCCGGCATGCTTGCCGACATCGACATCATTCAGCGGATCAATACCTCCGGCGGCGCCTTGCGCGGCGCCTGCGAACAGGCCGGCGCATTGCGCAGCATCCCCTATTCCGCCGACTACGTTTTTCTGCACAAGGGCGGCTGAACGACGGTCGCCGCCTCATCTCCCCCGGGACGTTCTTCCTTGCGCAAGTTTCCGTCTTCCCCGCGCTCGTGCCCGCGCCGCACACGGCCCACCGCCGGGTGGCAACCTTAAGCCAGGCGGCTTATGTGCAAGCATGTCTGCGGCCATGCACGAGCCGGGTATGCAAACACAGAAATTGAGTTTCGGGACCATCGCGCTCTTTGCGGCGATGATCGCCATCCTCGCCGCAGCCTTGTGGTTCGCCGCACGCGCCTGGCTCGCGCTCGAAGGACCGCCGATGCCCGCCGCCGGCTACGTCGCCATGATCCTCGGCATCGTCATTTCGCTGATCGTTGGCTGCGGGCTGATGGCGCTGCTGTTCTATTCAAGCCGCCACGGCTACGACGAGCCCTACCAGCCCGACGATCCGCGCGAGTGATCGTCGCTTACACTTTGCGCTAACGGTCTTCCGCCTTTCTGGAACCACCATCAACGGGATTTGAACGTTTCTGCGGTAAGACCGCTATCCAGCAGGAAGGCGGGGGCTTTCTTGCGTTCAACCATGCCGGCACGCGGGATTCCCGCACCGGCAAAGAAACTCGCTCGGGGGCTCAATGATTCATTTACGAAACCGGACCGGCTTGATCGCCGGTGCGCTCGCTGCTGCGTCCATCGCATTCGCTGCGACGACAAGCTTTGCCGCGCCGCGCTACGACGGCCTGTGGAGCGTAGCGATCGTCACGCACCAGGGCGACTGCGTCGCGAGCTATCGTTATCCCATGCGCATTGCCAACGGCATTCTCGCCAATGGCGGCGACATTGCCATCGATGTCAGCGGCCGGGTCGCCGCCCACGGTTCGGTCACCGTCGTTGTGAGCCACGGCGACACGCGCGCCGCCGGATTCGGCCGGCTCGCGGCCAACGCCGGCGCCGGATCTTGGCGAACCTCGTCTTGCGCCGGTTCGTGGACCGCCGAGCGGCGGTCGTAAAGCCGCTTCCCTAAAGGGGATTACGCGATGATCCCTCTCCCCTTGCGGGAGGGGGGTCATAGGCATCTCCGGATGCCGTTGTTACTTTGAACGACGCCGATGCGAAGCATCGGCTAAGGCGAACAACGTGAGCGAGGCGGGTGAGGGGTAACGCAAGTACCCACCCCCCTCACCCGGTTCGCCCGCGTCGCCTTGCGCCGACGGGCTCACCACCCTCTCCCACAAGGGGAGAGGGTAAAGTCGCCGCTTCATCCCTCCGCGGCGTCGTCATCGTCGTCCTTGGCTTCGTCGCCGGCGAGAATCTTTTCGGCGATGAGCCCGGAATTCTGCCGGATCGCGGCTTCGATCTTGGCGGCGATGTCAGGATTGTTTTTCAGAAAAGTCTTGGCGTTCTCGCGGCCCTGGCCGATCCGCTGGCTGTCGTAGGAAAACCAGGCGCCGGATTTTTCGACGACGCCGGCCTTGACCCCAAGATCGATCAGCTCGCCGTTCTTGGAGATGCCCTCGCCGTACATGATGTCGAACTCGACCTGCTTGAACGGCGGTGCGAGCTTGTTCTTGACCACCTTGACGCGGGTCTGGTTGCCGACAACCTCGTCGCGCTCCTTGATGGCGCCGATGCGGCGGATGTCGAGGCGGACCGAAGCATAGAATTTCAGCGCATGGCCGCCGGTAGTGGTTTCCGGCGAGCCGTACATCACGCCGATCTTCATGCGGATCTGGTTGATGAAGATCACCATGGTGTTGGAACGGTTGATCGAGGCGGTGAGCTTGCGCAGCGCCTGACTCATCAGCCGCGCCTGCAAGCCGGGCTGGCTGTCGCCCATCTCGCCCTCGAGCTCGGCGCGCGGCACCAGAGCCGCGACCGAATCGATCACCAGGACGTCGACGGCGCCGGAGCGCACCAGCGTATCGGCGATTTCCAGCGCCTGTTCGCCGGTATCGGGCTGCGAGATCAAAAGGTCGTCGACATTGACGCCGAGTTTTCGCGCATAGATCGGGTCGAGCGCGTGCTCGGCATCGATGAAGGCGCAAATGCCGCCCTTTTTCTGCGCTTCGGCGAGGCAATGCAAAGCGAGCGTGGTCTTGCCCGAGGATTCCGGCCCGTAGATCTCGACCACGCGGCCGCGCGGCAGGCCGCCGATGCCGAGCGCGACGTCGAGGCCGAGCGAGCCGGTGGACACGGTGTCCACGTCCATCGAGTGCATGTTCTTGCCGAGCCGCATGATCGAGCCCTTGCCGAAACTGCGCTCGATCTGCGACAGCGCGGCATCAAGAGCTTTCGATTTGTCCATGGACGATCCTTCGACGAGACGAAGCGCTGCACCTGCACTCATAATCCGTGCTCCTTATGACGGCGATTCGAAAGGCCCACAACGGACGCCCCAACGGCCCCGCCGCCCCCTTCGCTGCAATGACGATTGAGTCAATGTACACTGTTTGTTCTCAGTTCGCAATATGTTCTTTTCCACAAGGGGGTGCTGGCCCCTTTCCATCCCGACTGGTCCCTTTTGAAAGCTGAGGTCTTTGAGGGCTGGTAAACTTTCGGTCATGGACGACGCAATCATGACGCGAGCGAAGGTCATCGCCTTTGAAGTCGGCATGGCGTTTTTGCTGGCGATGTTTCTTTCCCCGATGGCCATCCTCGCCATCCAAGGATTATTTGATCGCCCCTCAAGCAGCCTAGACAACCCATCTGCCTATTGGTTTTTGCCATGGGTCTTGGTGTTCTTCGCCCTTTGGGGTCTTCGCCAATGGTTCATGCCGGGACAATGGGACGGCAGAGACCTTAAGGGCATGAGTTGGCGTCGGTTATGGGTGTTTGTGCTCGTATTCGTTATTGTGGACGCGTTGCTCCTGATCTTCGGATAAGCCGCCTCAGTCACCTATCCCAATCGAATAAGTCGCGGACATTGGGAAATGTTTGGATAAAAGAGCCCGACGAAAATCCACTCTGTTGGATACCGACGAGGTCGCCTCAGTTTGCGGCCTCTTTCTTTGGGTGCCGTCCTAATTCCGAGCCGATTGTCCTAGGTTGAATTTTCGACTGTCCTAATTCTATCAAGGACGATGAACTCAAACGACGAGACCCTCACCCTTTGGCGACCAGTCGGCCCGCAAGAGCTTGAATTGATCCGGCAAGCGGGCATGCGAGCATTTCCGGCGCGTCTGCCGGAACAGCCGATTTTCTATCCCGTTCTCTCCGAAGAATACGCCACGAAAATCGCTCGCGATTGGAATGTACCCGCGGACGGTTCGGGATACGTCACACGCTTCACCGTGAACCGAAGCTTCATTAGCCAGTACGCCGTGAAGGAAGCGGGAGGCCAAGCGCATTTGGAATATTGGATTCCAGCGGAAGACTTGGATGCTTTCAACGCCGCTATTGTGGGACTTATCGAAATTGTCCGTAGCTTTCCATAGAACGCCGCCCCGATTGGCGGCCTCGTCATTGTCAGTTTGGTATTGGCCTGTTTCCGGAACCTAGTGGCCTGATTGGAAAATAGCGGTGGTCTCTTCTGAAGAGAGGCCAGTTCAGGTCCGCTTTTCTCGTCGCCGCTAGGAACGCCTTAGTAGCGGCGCTTCTGGCAGTTCCAGGCTAAGGCGCTCAAGCTCCGACCGCAATTCTGACATGCGGCGGTCAAGCTCGGCGACGTACTCAGCAGGCAACTCAATCCAGCCTTCCTCGACGGGTTTGAGTGTTTTCCACAAACTGCGTATCTCTTCAGCGCATTTGCCCATCAGATCCCTGACCTCGGTCTCGCTCCTGGGTGGCATCGCGCCCTCCGTGGTCTGCCGTCACGCCGCCTCGGTTGGCGGCCTCTGATTTGGCCGTGTCCTAATTTCGCATTGACACGCCGGCCAGCTTGGCCCGAGTTTATATAAATTCGACGGGGGGATCACAGCATGCGTATCGCAACATTAGTCGCGCTCGTCGCCTGCCTGGCACTTGGCGGCTGCTTCGAGGGAAAAGAGGGCCCGCCCGGACCTGCAGGAGCGAAGGGCGACACAGGTGCACAGGGCCCCGCGGGTCCTGCTGGAGTCGCCGGACCGCCCGGGCCTGCTGGTCCTGCCGGTGCTCCTGGACCTGCCGGTCCTCCGGGACCGCCCGGGGCTGCGGGTCCCCCCGGACCGCCCGGACCTAGCGGCGCTGTCGGCCCCGCCGGACCGAAGGGCGATCCAGGCGAGGCCAAATAGCATAACGTTTTGACGGCGAGGCCGCCGACCGAGGCGGCCTCTTGCGGTTTGACCGGCCGTGGACCTGTAGGCGCGCCTGCTGCAAGCACTGATACTAACGCGCACCGCTTCATCCCGGATTGCCACGCTTCGCCGTAACCTGAAGGTCCGGTGTCCTCATCCAAAAGGAGCTCGGCGGATGGTGGCTTATGTCGTCTTCACACGGGAGAAGATGCGCGATCGCGAGGAATACGAGCGGTACCGGGAAAAATCGCGGCCGCCAACGCCGCCCATCCCCTGAAGCCGCTGGCGCTCTACGGTCGCCATGAAGTGCTGGAAGGCCCCGCGATCGAGGGCGCGGTGATTTTGGAATTTCGCACCGTCGAAGCCGCCAAGACCTACTACCACCGCGCCGCTTACCAGGACGCGGTGCGGCACCGGTTTCTCGCCGCCGACTACCGCGTGTTTATCGTCGAAGGCATTTGACGCGCCTGACGGAGGCTACCCCAATCCGCGGCCGGATTTGACTTAGCTCAAAGCAGCCGGGCGCGATCGGATTACTTTAAACGTAGGCCGGAACGGTCCCGTGGGGGCGTTGCGGTTGGCAAAGCCCCGGACTCCTAGGCACTCCGGGGCTTTGCCCGTTCAGCCACCTCGATTGGCGGCCTTTCCGTTGCTGCACACGCCATCAGGGGGGAGGCCGGCAGCGGCGGCGGCGATTTATTGCACTGCAACCCGTTAATCGTCATGGTTGCGTGTAGTTTAGTAATCCTCAACTTTTCGTCGCCATGCTCGAGCGCATGTACCGCGGAGCGGCGGTGGCATTGGTCGCGCTGGCGGCCTTCGATCATTTCTTCCTGGACGGCAGGTATGCTCACTCCGTCCAGATGCTGGTGCTTTCGCTGTTGCACTTTCTGGTCGGCTAGTGCGCAGCGGCCGCCTGTGATTGCGCCGGCCCGCCGGGCGAGCGGTGCAAATCTGCGACGAGACCACTGCATAACCTCCCCGCATGGCGTATAGTGCTTGTGTTGTTGTTGTCGTGCCTTTCCCTCGAACTGTCCCATCCTCTACACCCCGGAGAAGTCCCGATGCGAAAGCTCACCATGACTTTGACCGCAGCGGCGTTCGTGCTGGGCGCCATGGCCGTGCAGGCCAGCGCGCAAAACCAGCAGCACGGCGCCGCAAATCTCCATGCGCTGAAGAACGCTACCCCGATCGTCACGCTGGCGGCATGTAACGGACGAACGGGCGGCTGCGGCTGCGGCCCGGGCTGGGTCACTTCGTGCCCCGGCGGTTGTTGCCGGTGCGTTCCCTGCTGGTGATCGCAGGACGACGAACTTCGAAGAAGAGGCCGCCCTCACCGGCGGCCTCGATCGTGTTGGCGATCGTGCAAACCGGGAAGCATTTGCGATGAAGCTGGACGGCGGTTGCTATTGCCGCGCGGTGCGCTACCTCGCCGAAGGTGAGCCGATACTGAAGGCGCAATGCCATTGCCGCGAATGCCAATATATCGCCGGCGGCGCTCCGAACATGTTTGTTCTCATGCCGCCCAACGGCTTCCGCTACACCAAGGGAACGCCCAAGCAATTCACGCGCGGCGATCTTGAAGGCGCCGTGACGCGGGAATTCTGCGCCGAATGCGGCACGCACCTCGTCACGCGGCGGCCTGGACTGGCGGCCGTGATCTTGAAAGTCGGCACGCTCGACGATCCAACTCTTTTCGGAACCCCGCAGATGGCGATCTTCACCATCGACAAGCAGGCTTTCCATCATATCCCCGACGGCCTTCCAGCCTTTGAGCGATTGCCGCCGCGGTAACGCGGCTGCCCTCCCCGGCCGGCCCGCGACACGCGTTGTTGATTAATTATCCAGCGGCTTTTTGCCCGCCCCCCTAGCAAACTCCGACGCCAACGGGCATAGTGGAATGATGCAGGACCAGCCGAAGTTTACTTGCCCAAGTTGCGGAGCCAAATATCACTTGGTCAAGGTCGAGGCTCCGATCGCGCTGGTGCCTGATTGCGAAGTAGCCTGCCGCAGTTGCGGTGGTGCCCTGAATGGGCGCGACGGCGATTTTTTTCTTAAATACTTCCTGGTCGAGCGTTCCAAAGGCGGGAAACGGCGCGCGACGACCGCGGCCATTCTCGCGGTGCCCCCAGCCGAAGTGCCTCCCGCCGTGGGAGCCTCCATCGCGTAATGGAACTCTGCCGCGTAGCAGTGGTGTCACAGAGTCTCTGCCGCCTATTCTGTCGCGTAACTGTCATAATGCCCGTGCCAGACTGACCGCAGCGCCGGACAACTGCCACCTACCCCAAGAAACTTGAGCGCGGCGTCGGAGCTCGCTCTTTCGGTCGGCTGGACGAATGTCTTGGCCGACATGGGGAGGGCTCGATGCGCATTCTGCTATTGCCGCTGAGCGCGCGCTTTATTGCATTCACGCTCGTCGTTTCGATCACGGCAATTTTGCTGATCGCGCTTCTCGCCGGTAACACGTCGATTTTTATTGTGATCCCGCTGGTGCCTTTCGCCGCGCTTTCGGTGCTCGGCATCATGGACCTGATCCAGACCCGGCATGCCGTGCTGCGGAACTATCCGCTCACCGCGCATATCAGATTCATCCTGGAAGAGATTCGCCCGGAGATCCGGCAGTATTTTCTCGAGAGCGAAAAAGACGGCACCCCGTTTTCCCGCGACAAGCGCGCGCTGGTCTATCAGCGCGCCAAGCAGGCCTTGGACAAGCGGCCGTTCGGCACGCAAAATGACGTCTATGCCAGCGGCTACGAGTGGCTGCACCACTCGATCGCGCCGAAGCATCCGGCGACCGAGCCGTTCCGCGTCGATATCGGCGGGCCGGATTGCGGCAAGCCGTACTCGGCCTCCATCTTCAACATTTCGGCGATGAGCTTCGGCGCGCTCAGCCCAAGCGCCATCCGTTCGCTCAATATCGGCGCCAGGAAAGGCAATTTCGCGCATGACACCGGCGAAGGCGGCTACAGTCGCTACCATCGCGAAAACGGCGGCGACCTGATCTGGGAAATCGGCTCGGGCTATTTCAGTTGCCGCAACGGCGACGGCACGTTCTGCCCCGAGAAGTTCGAGGAAGGCGCGCGGTCCGACCAGGTGAAGATGGTCGAGCTCAAGCTCAGCCAGGGCGCGAAACCCGGTCATGGCGGCGTGCTGCCCGGCGTCAAGGTCACGGCGGAGATCGCTGCTACCCGCGGCGTGCCGATGGGCGTCGACTGCATATCGCCGTCGCGGCACTCCGCGTTTTCGACGCCGATCGAGATGATGCAGTTCATCGCCACGATGCGGCTTCTGTCCGGCGGCAAGCCGGCCGGCTTCAAGCTGTGCATCGGCCATCCGTGGGAATTCCTCGCCCTCTGCAAGGCCATGCTGGAGACGGGAATCTATCCCGACTTCATCGTCATCGACGGCAAGGAAGGCGGCACCGGCGCGGCGCCGCTCGAATTCACCGATCATCTCGGCATGCCGCTGCGCGAGGGGCTCAATTTCGTCCACAACGCGCTGATCGGCATCAATGCCCGCCACCGCATCAAGCTCGGCGCCGCCGGCAAGATCATCAGCGCCTTCGATATTGCGCGCGTCATGGCGCTCGGCGCGGACTGGTGCAATTCGGCGCGCGGGTTCATGTTCGCGCTTGGCTGCATCCAGTCACAGTCATGCCATACCGACCGCTGCCCGACCGGCGTTTCAACGCAGGACCCCGTGCGCCAGCGGGCCCTCGTGATACCCGACAAGGCGGAGCGCGTGTACAATTTCCACCGCGCGACAATGGAGGCTGTCGCCGAGCTGGTGGCTGCGGCGGGCCTCGATCATCCGACTGAATTCGCGCCGGCGCATTTCTCGCGGCGCGTGTCGCCGCACGAGGTGCAGACCTTCGCGCAGCTTTATCCGCCGTTGCAGCCCGGCGAATTGCTCGCCGGAACGAGCGACAAGCGATACGCCGCCGCGTGGGCCATGGCGACGCCCGTGGAATTCCGCGCGGTGGCGTAGCGGCTACTGGCTCGATTGACCGCCAGCGGGCTTGCAATCCTCGCTGGCCGGGTCGGAAAATTTTGGCCGCTCGCCGCGGTCGAGTTTCGGCTTTGGCCGCGTTTTGGCGCGGCGTTCCTCCCGCAATCGGCGCTCGTGCCCCTCAAGGGCACCGAGGGCGCTCACATACAGTTGCAGCGACCGCTCGGCTTCGAATGTCGGCTGCCCCGAAGCCTTCAGCGTTTCAATGAGCAATAGTTGGCCGGCAACGATCCGTCGCGCCTCGGCGGCACGACTGGTGGCCAAAACGAGCTTGGGATTTTTCCGTGGCATGCGATCTATTCGCCGCTCGCGGCTGAGATACTCAAGATTGCCTCGGTCGAAACGCTGGATCTTGTGCGCGCTTGCGCGAATTGAAGCTGATTCGGCGCGCGGTCGCGACATACCACGCCGCACTTGCGCTCGTCCCCTCCCCGCACGCGAGAATTTTTCGTCAGATATTTCCGAGTTGAGCGGCTGAGCGCAAATATCGCAGCGAATTGTCAAGCGGCCGTCACAATGGCGATGTTATTCGGTGCGGCGGGCGCCACGGCGCCTCTCCTAGTCCCGGAGCCCCGGCATCAAACGTGCCGGGGCTCTCTCTTTTTTTGGCTGGCGGTGATTTGCGTCACACGTCCTCGACGCTGCGGGTTCCGCAGCCGCCATAATTGGCGCGCAGCCCAAAATTTGGAATCGCAACACTCATGAATCCGGCGTAGGCTTTGCGATGGTCGGCAGCAAATGCTGGCAAGCCTTAGTGACCGAAAGGGTCACCTCGCTCCCCCAGATCGAGGAGTAGCGTGCATGACGATCGTTCCGTTCCTGGCAAATTCTTCGTTCGACCCGGAGACCATCGAAATGTTGGGCGGCGCGTTCGACGATGCCTGGCTGACGATCAAGCGATCCGACAGCACGTTGGCGCGGCCGGCCTATGAGCGCGGTGCACGTGAAATTCTTGCTAAACGCATCATCGAACTGGCGCAGCGCGGCGAACGGGACCGGCGCAATTTGAGCGACTCGGCCGTCCAATTTCTGGCGCAGAACTACAAGCAATAGTCGGCACGGCGGCACCGCGATGAACGTACCGGCGGCGGCTACCGGCGTCGTGCGCAAGCGTCGCGAATTCAGGCCTCGATGACGATCTTCGGCGCGGGCCGGCCTTCGGCCAGCAATCCCTCGCGCACGCGTGCGGCAATGTCGCGGAAGCTTTGCGCATGCGGACCGTGCGGTTCGCTCGCCACCACCGGTTCGCCGGCATCGGATTTTTCCCGGATGGCGATATCGAGCGGCACTTCGCCCAGGAACGGCACGCCGAGCCGTTCGGCTTCGCGGCGCGCGCCGCCATGGCCGAAAATATCCGACCGCGTGCCGCAGTGCGGGCAGATAAAGGTCGACATGTTCTCGATAATGCCGAGCACCGGGACGTTGACGCGGCGGAACATGGCGATCCCGCGCCGCGCATCGATCAGCGCCAGATCCTGCGGTGTGGAAACGATGACCGCGCCCTTCAACGGCACCTGCTGCGCCATCGTGAGTTGCGCATCGCCGGTTCCCGGCGGCATATCGACCACCATCACATCGAGATCGCCCCAATCAACCTCGCGCAACATCTGCGTCAGCGCCGACATGACCATCGGGCCCCGCCAGATCATCGGCGTCTCCTCTTCGACGAGGAAGCCGATCGACATCACCGGCATGCCGTGACGCACGATCGGCTTTAGCCGGGTGCCGCCGGCGGTCTGCGGCTTTTCGCGGATGGCGAGGAGTTTCGGCAGCGACGGTCCGTAGATATCGGCATCGAGAATGCCAACCTTGAGTCCGAGGTCGCGCAGCCCCAGTGCAAGATTGACCGCCACCGTCGATTTGCCGACGCCGCCTTTTCCGGAAGCCACCGCGATGATCGCGGCGACGCCGGGGATGCCTGCGGGACCGGCCGGACGTTGTCCGTGCTGCGCGGGACCATTTCGCGGTGGCTGCCCTGGCGCCGCGCCGGCAGGCCTGGTGCCGCCTGGCGCAATGCGCGGCCGCGGAGCGCTTGCGGGGCCGCCTCCGCCACTGCGTTCGGCGGTGAGCGCGATCATGACCGACTGGACCCCCGGCACGGTGCGCACCGCCGCTTCGGCGCGTTCGCGCACGCTTTCCCATTCCTTCACCGCCGCGGCCTCGACCGTGATGGAGAAAAACACCTTGCCGTCATTGGCAACGATTTCGGAAAGTTTTCCCGCAGCCGTCAATGGCCTTCCGTCCGGCGTCGGCACGCCTGAAAGCTTTGCCAGTACCTCGTCCTTGAGCGTCGCCATACGACCTCCGCGCGTTATGGCGGTTAGATAGGACAGCGCGGCCGAATATGACAGCGTGGCGTCTGGCTCAATTAGCTGTGCTGCTTTATTCCGTCATCCTGAGGTGTGCGCCGAAGGCGCGCCTCGAAGGATGAACGCATCGGACCGTCACCCCGGCCGAAATCGGAAAGTCCGATTTCGGAGGTTTAAGGCCAAGTCGGCAGAGCCGACTTGGTTGGCTCGCGGAGCCTGTCATCGGGACGGCCACTTCGGGCCGGACCCGTTGGCTCACGCCTCAGGGTGACGGACATGAATTGGAGGACAAGATGGCGAAGGTGGCGTTTGTCGGTCTCGGCGTGATGGGTTATCCGATGGCGCGGCATCTAAAGGCCAAGGGCGGTCACGACGTCACGGTTTTCAATCGTACCGCGGCCAAGGCCGAAAAATGGGTGTCGCAGCACGGCGGCAAAAGCGCGCCGACGCCCAAGGACGCCGCTTCGGGTCAGGATTTCGTTATGGCCTGCGTCGGCAACGACAACGATCTGCGCGAAGTGATGCTCGGGAAGAACGGTATCTTCGCCGGTGTCGGCAAAGGCGCCATCGTCGTCGATCACACCACCGCGTCGGCGGAGATCGCGCGCGAATTGCACGCCGAAGCAAAAAATCGCGGCTTCGATTTCGTCGACGCGCCGGTGTCGGGCGGCCAGGCCGGCGCCGAGAACGGCGCGCTCACGGTGATGTGCGGCGGCGACGCGGCGTCGTTCGCAAAGGCCGAGAAGATCATCGCGGCATACGCGCGCGCCTGCAACCTCTTGGGTGCATCCGGCTCGGGCCAGCTCGCCAAGATGGTCAACCAGATCTGCATCGCCGGCGTCGTGCAAGGCCTCGCCGAGGCACTGCATTTCGCACAGCAGGCCGAGCTCGACATCGAAAAGCTCGTTGCAACCATCTCCAAGGGCGCCGCGCAGTCGTGGCAGATGGAGAACCGCTACAAGACCATGGCCGCCGGCAAATTCGATTTCGGCTTCGCGGTGGACTGGATGCGCAAGGATCTCGCCATCTGCCTCAACGAAGCGCGCAGGAACGGCGCGCACCTGCCGCTCACCGCTCTGGTCGATCAATTCTACTCGGAGGTGCAGAAGATGGGCGGACGCCGCTGGGATACGTCGAGCCTGATCGCGCTCTTGCAGCGGTAGGTTTTGTCGAAATGACTGTCCCCACAGCCGGAGCAAGTTTTTGAATGTCGTCGGCCGCCGAGCAAAGCAGGAGCAAGGTCCCCGAGGTCACGCTCGTATTCTGGATCATCAAGATCGCCGCGACGACGCTCGGGGAGACCGGCGGCGACACCATCACCATGACCCTTGGATGGGGCTACCTCGCCGGCACCGCAATATTTCTTACGCTGCTCGTGGTGCTGATCGCGATCCAGATCGCAGCCAGCAAATTTCAACCTCTGCTTTACTGGGCGACGATCATCGCCTCGACCACCGCCGGCACGACGCTCGCCGATTTTGCCGACCGATCCTTGGGTATCGGCTATGCCGGCGGCTCTGCGCTGTTGCTCGCCGGCCTGATCGCCGTGCTGGGCCTTTGGTATTGGTCGCTTGGATCGATATCGGTCGCGACCGTCAGCAAGCCGAAGGTGGAGGCGTTCTATTGGGCCGCGATCACTCTCTCGCAGACGTTGGGTACCGCGCTCGGCGACTGGACGGCGGACGATACCGGGCTCGGCTATGAGGGCGGCGCGCTCGTTTTCGCCACCTGCTTGGCCATACTGGCGCTCGCCTATTACCTGACCAATGTCTCGCGAGTCTTTTTGTTCTGGGCCGCCTTCATCCTGTCGCGGCCGCTCGGCGCCACCGTCGGCGATTTTCTCGACAAGCCGGTCAGCGACGGCGGCTTGGCGTTGAGCCGCCCGCTCGCCTCCGCGGTCATCGGCGCATTCATCGTCGCCTGCCTGTTGCTGCTCCCGCAACGGGCAGGCCAGCATCCGCGCAAATCTCCATGATCTTCTTCGCGCGGCCTATGCCGCGGCGCTCGGACGGGCCGAGACTTCGGTGTGCCAGCGCCGCAGATTGTTAAACCCCTCCGGCACTGTCAGCTTCGATACTTTCATGAAATCGACGGATACGAGCGTCGTGATGTCGGCGACGCTAAACTCCTTTCCGGCGACATACGGCCGCTCTTTCAGTTCACCATCGAGGAGACGCAGAAATTCGAACACGAGCGGCTTGTTGGCTTCGCCCCACGCGGGCACTTGCGGATCGACCATCACCTTCATGGCCGGATGCAGATGCTGAAACAGGTAGGATACCGGAAGGTACAGATGGAACTCGACGCGACGGCTCCACATCTCGATTAGTGCGCTGTCCAGCGCGCCGCGGCCAAACAGTGATGGCTCGGGCTGGAGCGCCTCGAAATAGCGGCAGATAGCCATCGATTCCGTGATCACCGTGCCGTCGTCGAGCACAAGCGCCGGCACCCGCTGCATGGGGTTTACCGCCGAATAGGTCTCCGAGCGCTGCTGGAGTTTGCCGAGATCGACCGGCTCGATGGGGACCGTGATACCTTTCTCGGCCAGAAAGATGCGCACACGCCGTGGATTGGCCGCACGGCCACCGTCGTAAAGTCTCATGGTGATTTAACCTCCCCGCCTATCCCTTTGAAGGCGCGAACTTATCTTTGCCACTTCGGCGCTGCCAAGAGAGCCCCCGACGGGGCTGCAGCAGGCCAAAAACCTAAACCTATGCCTGCATTTATATCGTCGCTTCACGTGTTCTTAAGCCTGGTCTTAAGGAATTTCGGCGACTTTTGACCTAAATTTTCGCAGGCGTGGAATGTAATGCCCAGTACCTCCAGCGAACCGCGCGAATCCGCTTCGCCCGGCGCCGCCGACGCCCCGTCCACGAAGCGTCGCCTTGCTACCCAGCACGTGCGCGAAGCTCGCGATCGCCTGACCTCAACCAGCGGCACGCGGCTTGTATTCGATTACGAATTATTGCGCCAATTCGCCCAGAACCGGCTGTCCGGATCGCTGGTGATCCTCCTGCTGGTCGTCACCATCGGACTTTTGTCGGCGCTGTGGACCGGCGCTCTCATTTCCGGCGCGTGGACCGGTGGCGCGCTGATCATTCATCTGGTGACCGTCAACGCCTGCCGGCAATTCCTCGACGAGCAGCCGGGCAGCGTCAACCTCCGCTCCTGGCGGCTGCGCTTTATTCTGCTCGACCTGTTCTTCGGCGTGGCGTGGACTTTTATCCTCATTCATCCGCTGGGCGTCGATGAGCAGACCGGCACCTTCATGCTGTTCGTCATGCTGCTGGTAGTGGCGATATCGAGCATGCTCGCTTCAAGCCTGCCGATCGCGGTTCTGGCGCTTACCTTGCCGGTGACCGTCGCCATTTCGCTCAATTTTGTGCTCAAGGGGACGCTGCGGGACTACATCCTCGCGGTCATGACCTTGACCGCCGAGGGTTACTTCTCACTGCTGGCCTACCGGCTGTATTCGACGACGCTCGCCACTCTCGAAGCGCGTGCGGAAAAGGATGCGCTGATCGGCGAACTCGAACAGTCGAAGTCGATCTCCGACGAGGCGCGCCGCCGGGCGGAAGCCGCCAACATCGCCAAATCGCGATTCCTCGCGCAGATGAGCCACGAACTGCGAACGCCGCTCAACGCGATTCTCGGCTTCTCCGAAGTGATGAAGAGCGAGATTTTCGGTGCGCACGCGGTGCCGATGTACAAGGACTATGCCGGCGACATCCACAATTCCGGCGTTCACCTCCTCAACCTCATCAATGAGATCCTCGACCTGTCGCGCATCGAAGCGGGCCGTTACGAACTCAACGAGGAGGCGGTGTCGCTCAATCGGGTGGTGGAGGATTGCCATCACCTGTTGAAGCTCCGTGCCGGCAATCGCGGCATAACGCTGCACGAATTGTTCGAGCCGGACATGCCGCGGCTATGGGCCGACGAGCGCGCGGTGCGGCAGATCTGCCTCAATCTTCTTTCCAATGCCATCAAGTTCACGCCGCAGGGCGGCGAGATCTGGTTGAAGGTCGGCTGGACCGCGTCCGGCGGCCAGTACATGAGCGTCAAGGATACCGGCCCCGGCATCCCGGAAGAGGAAATTCCGGTGGTGCTGGCGTCGTTCGGCCAGGGCTCGAACTCGATCAAGTCCGCCGAACAAGGCGCCGGCCTCGGCTTGCCGATCGCCAAGAACCTGATCGATCTGCACGGCGGTACCTTTACGCTCAAATCCAAGCTGCGGATCGGTACCGAGGTCATCGTGACCTTTCCGCCGGAGCGGGTGATGTCGGCGCTCGCGCCGATCGCCGACGGCGCGGCGGCGCCGATCCAACCGCAAGCGGAAATGTCCTCGTCATCGCTCTCGTCTTCATCCGACGACGCGACGGACCGCGAACAACAGGCGTTGTCCAGTTCTTAGCGGCGCACGTGAACCCCCTGTAGTACAATCACGGGTGACAAGGGATGATATCGGTGAGTCAACGCCTGTTGTCGGTTTTGCTGATCGGCCTCGCGATCGCTTTCGTTATTCTCGTCGCGCGCCACGGCGATGGCTATGTCGGTACGCTGTCCACCGGCGATTTCGCCTCGCTGGTTTATTGGGCCGTGCTGCTTGTGTTTGTCGGCGGCGCCGTATTGGTCATGTTCCGCCAGCGTTTTGCGCAAGCCCTCACCGCGGCACTGCTATGGGTCGCGCTCGCGCTGATTTTGCTGGTGGGCTACGCTTACCGCTACGAGCTGCGTGGCGTCGCCGACCGCGTGATGGCAGAACTTATTCCAGGCCACGTGATCGGGCGCGGACGCTCGGTCGAGGTTGCCCGTGCCGCGGGCGGCGACTTCGACCTCAACGCGCAGATCAACGGCGCCAGCGTCGCCATGGTGCTCGATACCGGAGCGAGTTCCGTGGTGCTCACCCGCGAGGACGCCAGGGCGGCCGGCCTGCCGCTTGAAGTGCTCGCTTACACCACCAGCATCGACACCGCCAACGGGCGCACCCGCGTGGCGCCGGTGCGGCTCGATCGCATCGCCATCGGCGGTCTGGTCGAGCGTTCGGTCGAAGCGTTGGTGGCGCAGCCGGGTCAGCTCAAGACGAGTTTGCTTGGCATGAGTTTCCTCAACCGGCTGCAAAGCTGGGAGGTTCACGGCGACCGGCTGCTGTTGCGCGGCTATCCGTAGCGCATGGTGCAACCGCGCTTCAGCGCCAAACGAGATTGACCAGGAAGCGCAGCGAGACGAGCAGCAGAAATCCGCCGAACGCTATCTCAAGCGTCCGCCGCGGCAGCCGATGCGCAAAATGCGCGCCATAGGGCGCGAAAAAACTTGCGACCGGCGCCGTCACCACCAACCCGATCAACGAGACGAAGCCGAGCGAAAATGGCGGCAGCTGCGCCTCGTGAGGCAGGCCGGCAAGCACGAAGCCGATCGCGCCGGCGATGGCGACCGGCACCGCTACTCCCGACGATGTGGCGATCGCCTGGTGGATCGGCTTGCCGTAAAGCGTCAGAACGATCGTGGATATTGCACCACCACTGACACCCATCAACGAACCGCACAGCCCGATGCCGAATCCGTACAGCGTCATCGGCACCGTGCCGGGCAGTTCCGTGTCCAGATTCCAGCGGTCGCCGGCGAAGAACAGCTTGATCGCGATGAACGTGGCGATCACCACAAACGCCAGCGTCAGCACAGCCGCCGGCGCAAACGCCGCGATCGCCGCGCTGCACGCAACCCCCAGAATGGCGGGCAACGCCCAGTTCCTTATTACGCCCGGAATGACCAGGCCCTTCGCCCGGTGGGTGAGATAGGAACGGATGGTGGTCGGGACGACGATGGCAATGGACGTCCCAAGGCAAAGCTGCATCCGCACGTCTTCCGGCACGCCGAGGATGCGAAAGCCTTCGTAAAGTACCGGCACGATCACCGAGCCGCCGCTGACACCGAACAGGCCGGCGAGCACGCCGGAGATCATCCCGCCGACGAGGAGCGCCACCGCGAGCAAAAGTATTTCGTGCAGACCTACGCCGGCGAACATTCTTGCTGGTGGCTTTCCGCGTTTTCCGTCAGGCGGCCATGTTGGCCGGCTCGCCGCCCTGGTCCCGCACCAGACCGAGTGCCGCGATCAACAAATCGGCGCCGGCGTCAGTCGCCGCGGCGCCGGCGAGATGCCGGCGGAACGCGCGCGCTCCGGGGACCGCGCGAAACAGGCCGTGCAAGTGGCGGGTGATTGAGTGCAGCCGCGTGCCCCGCGCCAGTTCATGCTCGATGTAAGGAACGAGGGCCAACCCTGCCTCTTTCGGTGATGTAAAACGCGCTTCTTCGCCGAAGAAAGCCTGATCGACGGCAAAGAGCCGCCACGGCTCCTGATAGGCCGCACGCCCCATCATCACCCCGTCCACACGGGAAAGATGCGAGAGTGCGGCTTCTACAGAGCCGATACCACCGTTCACCACGACCGTCAGGTTCGGGTGCGCGGCCTTCAGCCGGTACACCCGCTCGTAATCAAGGGGCGGCACTTCGCGGTTTTCTTTCGGCGAGAGGCCCTTGAGCCAGGCCTTGCGGGCATGGACGACGAGCGCGTCAGCGCCCGCGCCCTCTACTGCCTGAGCAAAAAGCTCCAGCGCCCGCTCGGTGTCCTGATCGTCGATGCCGATCCGGCACTTCACCGTGACGGGGATCGATACGGCGGCTTTCATCGCCGCAACGCAATCGCCGACCAGACCGGGCTCCGCCATCAGGCACGCGCCAAAGCGACCGCCCTGAACGCGGTCGGACGGGCAACCGACATTCAGGTTGATCTCATCGAAACCTAAATCCGCGCCGAAACGCGCGCATTGCGCCAGCGCTCGCGGCTCGCAGCCGCCGAGTTGCAGCGCCAGCGGGTGCTCTGTTGGATCGAAGTGCAACAGCCGCGCCCGATCGCCATGCAGGATCGCGCCGGTGGTTTTCATTTCGGTGTAAAGCAGCGCCCGGCGCGTCAGCAGGCGATGGAAGAACCGGCAATGCCGGTCAGTCCATTCCATCATCGGTGCAATGCAGAACCGTCGAGCATCGATTTTGCCGGGTTCTGCCGAGCCTATCGCTACTTCTGCCCTATTCAGCGGTGTTTCTTTTCCGCCCGTTTCCAGCTTGTTTCCGACCATTTTGTCCCTTACAGTGCAGCATTGCTGCATCGATACGGAAATGCTGCACCATGGGAACCATCGTTCAACGGAAGCGCGGCGACGGCTCTGTCGGCTATATGGCTCAGGTTCGGGTTAAGCAAAAGGGCAAAGTCGTACATGCGGAGACCAAGACCTTCGACCGCAAGCAGGCGGCAAATGCTTGGGTAGCGCGACGCGAAACAGAGCTGCGGGAGCCGGGCGCACTTGAACGGTTGCATGCCGCAGATCCGACGCTGGCGGAAGTGATCGATGCCTATATCGCGACATCGAAGCGCCAGATCGGTCATACCAAGGCGCAGGTACTACGCACCATCAAGACCTATCTGATTGCTGACATTAAGTGCAGCCAGATCACTAGCGCCGACATTATCGCCTTCGCTCAGTCGCTTCCCGTGTCGCCGCAGACGGTGCAGAACTATCTCAGCCATCTGGGCGCCGTCTTTGCAATTGCGCGGCCGATGTGGGGCTATCCGCTCGATCAGCAAGTGATGAAGGACGCCTATGTCGTCGCCAAGCGGCAAGGCATCACTGCCAAGGGACGATCCCGCGATCGGCGCCCTACCCTCGATGAACTTGATCGCCTAATGGTTCACTTCGGCGTTGTGCACGCACGGCGTCGAGACTCGATTCCGATGCAGAAGATTATCGCCTTCGCGATATTCAGTACACGCCGCCAGGAAGAAATCACCCGCATCCGTTGGGATGACTGCCAACGTGATCGCGTCCTTGTCCGCGACATGAAGCATCCCGGCGAGAAGCTCGGTAACGATACGTGGTGCGATCTGCCGCCAGAAGCATCTACAATCATCGAGTCGATGCCGCGGAGCGATGAACGAATTCTTTCCCTACTCTACTGATGCCATCAGCGCCGCATTCACGCGGGCCTGCAAGGTGCTCGGCATCGATGACTTACACTTCCACGATCTCCGTCATGAAGGCGTGTCGCGGCTCTTTGAGATCGGCAAGAACATCCCTCAGGTCGGGTCCGTGTCCGGTCATCGGAGTTGGTCAAGCCTGAAACGCTACAGCCATCTGAGGCAGACTGGCGACAAGTACGCCCATTGGAAGTGGCGGACCGCCCTGATCGAGCCGAGGCGCCTAAAAAGCTCTTGACTAGGCGATGGTCTGCCATCTGGCAGAAATTCGCCAGCCGGGATCAAATGGCCAACAACGGTGCCGGTGCGTTTAATCGAGCAAGTTACCGATCATGCTTATTTGATGTCATTCGGCGTGCAATTTTATTTGGAAGCCGTTTGACACCCGAACGCTGCTTTCCCGAACAATCTAGCGTTTAGGGGGCCGTTCCGCACCATCAGCCCATTGCACATTTGGCAAGGGGTCTCCATGTAAATAAGATATGGCCGTAACCTAGCGGCAAGGAAGGACGTCAGCCCTCCGCGCCGAATTAGCGACAGAGGGTTTCCTGGCCAAGGGCCACGTCTCATTTCCCTTCGGTACTAAATCGCGCCTTGAGAACGGCGCGGACTTCATTCTGACGGCGGATGCCCTCCATCCAATTGGGCCGCGAATTCGTGTTACCTTCCGATTGCAACCGCGCCTCCATCACCTGCGACCAAATTGCGGGACCATGAGCGGCTTCGAACCGCTGGAACGCCTCTAACTCTTCCTGCTGTTTCATCCGCCGCAACTCTTTCAGAATAGACAGGATCGGTAGTTGTGCCGCCCGGCGAAGTTCGTTTCGTCGGTAGATTTCGAGGAGCCTGCGGGCTGTGGCAGCGCTAACCTTCGTGGCTTGGGCTCGGGCCTGTAAAGCGGGGATTGAAGGGAATCAGCAACTGTCCCAGCGGTCTTCATCTTTGGAATGGTATGGCTCGCTGTGATCGCTGCAGCCGCCGCTAATATCTTTCGGCGATCTACAATCATACGCCCATTAGGCTGAGGAGTATCGATTTTGGCCATCGTGCCCTCTAGTGACCGAAGGGCTGGCGCGTCCGCTACGTTTGCCAAGCTCTTTTGGCCACATCCCCTCTCGGGAGCCACCGTGCTGCGGAAGCCGGTTGGTGAGAACGCGCCAGCGTCTCTTCTTGATGCAAAAGAAATAATAACACAGGTCCGAGAGCGTAACAATCGGCCTGTGTGCCGACGCATAGTTTTGTTCGGCGGCTTTTCGGTATTGCTTCAAAATGATTGATTGATAGTCCTCGTACACAAATGCTCGGGTTAGCATATTGCTATTATGAATAGAGCAAGGACCGTTTTCCTAAGTGTCACCGCGCTCCTGTACAGCGCAGACGCTGCGTTTGCGCACATGTTTCCTCCAGGGAGCAAAGAAGCTTTGGCATATCAAGCCGATAATGAAAAACGCCTTGGTGAATTCCTCGGCTGGATAAGCATGGTCGGCCTTGGCTACATCTTGGGTCTGCTGATTTTAGCGACAATCGTCGCTGCGATCTTTAGGTTCTTCGCAAGAATCGCCGCTCAGGAACGCCGGCAGGTCTATTCAGGCGGCGAATACCATGCTCCCCGGGGTACACCGCTTGGGCCATTCATCAGACTGATCCTCGTCATCTTTGGTGCCGTAGCATTGCTTGCCTACTTTGGGCACTTCTAGAGGCGTGCATTCATAAATACGGTTTGGTAAGCGCGGTGCGCTGAATGTCCGCTTTGCTTAAAAGCGGACAACGGGTGGCACGGTAAAAACCGTATACTCGCTCACGCACCATCGAGTGAACTCAGTCGGTCCTAACGCGGTTTCGCCCGCTAACATTGCTATGGTAAAATAACTGCTCGCTCGCGATCGTCGGTACTGCGAGCTTGCCGCCTTCAGGTCCGCCAGCGCATGGCCACTTCGTGACGGCTAGCGAGCGGAAGGACCGCAGAAGTAATGTGTCCAAGTCGGAGGCAGGTCGTGAGTAGCGGCATCGCCATTACGATACTTTATGGTGAGTTCACGATCGCATTGACTGAGGTTCTCTCGGAAAATGCTGTTGGACCTGCACGGCGTGGCCGCCTCGCAAGGGCGCGCGCGGTGGTCAAGAAGCACCCCGATTACAGTGAGTCTGGCTATCTTCTGGCAATCGAAACTGCATTCGACAATTGGGAAGCCATGCAAAAAGCCGGGCGTTAGACCAGTACGACCATGCTAGACGCTTCAAACTGCTCACCGACTACCAAGCGCACGCCTTGGAACAAAGCAAGCTGATCGGGGCGAGACCTCCGCTGCTACCTAAGCACGTTCGGACAGTTCTCCGAACTTGCATCGGCAGGAATCGCGCTGACTGGTTCTCACCGGCCGCTTAAAGCTGCCGACGATGGGATCGAGTAGGACGGTCATTGTTGGAGTGCATGGGTCTCTTCATGGGCCATCGCTCCATTTCCGACTCGCGCCTCGAATGGTGACCTGCGGGGAGAAGCGGACGCCGTTCCGCACTAGCACACATTGCTAACTCCGGCATCTCACCGCTCAGAGCCTGAAACAGGGTCCCAGCGGCGGGTTTTTAAGAGACAGGTTGTTTCGACAATCCGAACGGTTACTGGTAGCCTAGGTCCTTGCCGCTCGGGTGCTTTCAAGAGAGCCTCCGAGGGGGAAAGTGCCTGCTTTGCCCGGTTCTCGACGGCGATGAGTTCCTCTTTGAGGCTAGCCCAATTGGAGGTCAGGGCTTGGTAGAGGTCTGCATCGATTGGAACGCCTGTTCGCTCCATTCGAGCAACTGCCTTCATGTATCGCCCTCGAAGCAACGCTCGAGGCCAATCAATCGAAGGAGCCATCTTGGAGAACAGCGCGGCGTTTCCGTTCACATCGGAAGCGCAGTATTCCAAAATCTTGCGCTTCTCATTGTCGGTCCAGTGTCGTTGGTCTACAATAAGACGCCGCATTTCCTCCTTTTGGCCGGCATCGATGTGACCAAGACCGCGTTGGGAAAGTGCGCCGAGCAAACTGTCCCCGCAAGGTGTTTTTTCACCGTTAGTTTCCACCCTGTGTTCGACGTACAGGTCCAAGACGTTCTCGGGAAGCGGCCAACCTAATTCGAGGAAACACCCAAATTCGGCGCTAGAGTAATACGCGACGAAAAGAGCGTCGGTACCAACCTCGAATGGTGCTCTCTTTAATGCGAGTAGTTCGTTCCGCCACAAACGCATCACTCGTCCAGTTTTTACCTCCTGCGCAACCATGCAGACTGGCCAAGGATGATCACCGGGATCGGCTCGAAATTCAAAATCTACAAACCAAATTTCGCGAAAGAGGGCGGTGACGCCGCCCTCCTTTGTCGTTACGAGGTCACTGATCATGCCAGCCCCCTCAATCTGCGTACTACAGGATGACTTTCGCTATCGACAATGCGATCCCGAAATGCAATTTGCATTATCTCGTTCAACGATTTGTTGGGCCACTCCGGATCGGAGAGCGTGCCTTCGGCTTGGTAAATGCGGTAGCCGCCAAGGCTCATGTCAGCCACTAGCCTCACCCATTTGGTCTTTGCTAGTTCAGCAGCCTCCCGGGCGGTTTCGGCCCACCCGTTCTGTCGCTGCCCTTCCGTTGGCAATTTCAGAGGCCAGAGCAGTAAGACACCTTGGCGAGTGATAGTTGGGACTAGAAGCACCGGCCTGATTTCGCCGACCAGTGCTTCTCTCATCGGGGGAGCGACAAAAAATGTCTCACGTTCCTCCCTGTCCTCGAAAACTGCGGTGTCAAACCAAAAATCCGCTGCAGGTCGAGTCCGAAAAAATTCATGCCGATTTGGTTTGCGGACCGGAACGTGGGAAAGAACCTCGCTTGTACCAGCGATGGACGCAGCATCAGCCGATAACCGTAGCGCTTCGAGGTTGGTGAAGATATCAGCCGGAGCCGGTCTGTTTTCGACAGCGGGGTTTTCCCCAAACGGCATGATGATGTTGGCGGAACTTTCAGAAAATGTAGCGTAGGAATTCACGATCATAATATATTTCCTTTTCTTCTTGTTGGGCTGATCAGTCGTTCAGCCTTGTTTTTGTTGTTGTGAGCAGGATCGACTGCATCCTGTCTTGCACCAATCAGGCGCTTTTCGTAAGCGTCCTTGATAAGAAGGCGTACTAAGCCGGAAACCGACAAAGCCATCCCTGTGGCTAGCGTCTTGCAGCGCACGAAATTGTCATCGTCAATATTGATGGATCGCCGCGTGTAATGATCGGTCATTTATTTCCTTCCATTCTCCAATTGCTGTTCTGAATTATTTATCCTGCTTCAGCACAAAAACTGCGCATCTAAAAAAATATTTTTAGTCGGACCTAGCACGTGAAATGACCCTGGCGACTTTTAGTATTTATGCAGTTTCAGTGCGTAAATCGCAGGTTGCAAAAACATTTTTTTCGAAGTGCCAAAAAACAGCAGGAGAGGAGACCTGGATTTATGTAATTTAGACGTACAAAAACGCACCTCACACAGACGTTATTGTTTGGTCAAAATTCGTCAATCAGCGTAATCTACCAGCATTCATGAATGGAGAAATCACTGACAAATGAACGAAAAAAAGACTAGCA
>CAWHJE010000010.1:0-55078 GCA_963829465.1 uncultured Alphaproteobacteria bacterium | reverse complement strand
CGCGATGATGCCGCCGGTTTCCTCGAAATTGCTGAGCTTCAGAGTGATGGCCGCGCGGATGATGGCCTCCTGCCAATCGTACGAGATCGACAGCCGCCGCACCCATTCCATCCAGTAATCGCGGGTGCGATCGGTAAATTCCCGGCAAGTCGATTGCAGATCGCCGGCGAATGGCTCGTCCGGACCGAACACCAGGTGCAGCGGACGGGTGAGCACAAAGGGCGCTTCGCCGTCGATCAGCGACAGCGGCGCGTCCGTCGTCAGGCGGATCACAACGCCTTCGTTGAAGTAACGGATGTGATTGCTGCCGAGCGACCGCTGCGGCAATGGTTTTCCGTAGTCGCTGGTCGGCCGCATCCTGATTGTGATACGCGGCAGGCCGGCAATCGGTTCGACAATGCGAAAGATCTGCGGCGGACGAAACACGCGGCCGAACTGCCGGAAGCGCGGCACGAAGTCGGTAATCTTGACCTTGCCGCCCTGGTGATCGGTCAAGACGGTGGAAACGATCGCAGTATTGCGCACGTATTCGGATTGGAACTCCGCCATATCGTCGAGCACGACGTCGGAGAAGCCTTTCTCCTCCTTGCCGGCTACCAGCCGGCAAAAGATCGGATCGCCGTCAAAGCGCGGATAGCACCACCAGACAATCCGCGAACACGGATCGACCAATGCGGCCGTCCTTCCGTTCCCGATGACGGCAAGATCCAGCCCATGGTCCTTCATTCCGCGGCGTCTCCGCGGTCGGTCACGATTCGCGCCAGCCACGAACGGACGTCTTCCGGCTTGTCAAAGTGACCGTTCACGCCGGTGACAACGCGGCCGACGGAAAAGCCTAAACCTTCGAGTTCGAGAATGACACCGAACACCAGCTCGTCGGTGACGTCGTCGCCGATAAAAATGGGATGCCGTCCGGCAAATGGCGGGTATTTCATTAGTTCGCGTACCGCCGTCGCCTTGTTGATTCGCGATGGTTTGACTTCGACGACCGCCTTGCCAGGCAGGATCTCGACGGCAGCCTCGGGGCGCTGCGCGCAGACCTCCGCAACCGCGGCGCGGAGCGCCGCGCCGAGATCGTGGGCAAGCCGATAATGCAGGGCGAGCGAGTAACCTTTGTCCTCGACGAGGATGCCGGGCCCGAGCCGCGTCAGGGCGGCGAGATTGCGTTTCAATTCCGCGGTCAGCAATCCGGTGCGGACTTGCGGCTCGGTACCGGGCACGGGTCGCAGTTCGGCGCCGTGGCCACCGATGGCCGCGAGTTGCAACGGCGCGAAAATCAGGTCGATGTCGTTGAGGAGGCGGCCGCTCACGAGGGCCAGCGCGCCGCCGGTCAGGTACTGCAGGCGCGCAATCGTCTCGCGCAGCGGCGGCGGTACCCAGACTTCCGACGGGGTTGGTGCGATATCAAGAATGGTGCCATCGATATCGAGCAGAATCGCACACTCGCGCAGGTCGGACGTGAGTGTGGTCGTTGCGATTTCCATATTGAGATTGGCGACGTGTTCTCGGCTTTGCACGTTCATATCCGATCATAGTTCGACAAATGAGAACGACCGCAATGAGGAAACTGACAAATCCAACTGTTACTCCGGTCCGGAAAACGAAACGACATGCGAAGGCAGGGTCAATGAGGGCCGATTTGAGCGACACAACGGCGTCAGCCGTGTCCGCGATGGCCTCGGCTCAAAAAGTGGCCTTGTTGGGGACGCCGGTCCTGCGGCGCAGGACAGCACCATTGAGTACTCGGGCTGTTGAGTGGGTGGCAAGGACCGCTCCGCGCGGACGGATCTGTCGGCAACGCCATATCGCGAGCTGCTCAAGCCCGATCCGCAACGCGGCCCCGCCCGGACGACGGTAATGTCTCACGCGAACGGGGAGCGGCCGTCCCGAATCCGTATCGCCGCCGGGTGCGTTTTGAACCATGACAAGGTGCCCCAAGCGCGGTCTTTCTTGCTAACGTTTTGTGCGATGAAGAGTTCCAAATACCAATCCGCGGATGGCCGTCGGGGCGAGGAGGCAAGACGGATTACCGCCCGAGGCATCTGATTACTCCGTGACCTGACCGAGCGGCCATCTAAGCGGCCAGGAGACATGGCCGCCGACGCAACCCGTATTGTGGTGATCCATGATCGATAGACTTGTCAGTGGCTTGGAGATGCCGCGGCGGCTCCGGGCGTTCGTGCGGGCACGTGAATCGAGCCTGATTGCGCTCGCGGTGCTTGTCGGCGCGGCCGCTGGGCTCATCGTGTTCGCCATGGGCACGGGGGTTGATCTTCTCCACCGGCTATTTTTTCGACTGGCGCCAGGAGTGCGGCTGTCCGGCTTGGCGCACCTCGACCCCATCCTCGCGATCTCGGTGCCGCTGGCCGGAGGAATCGCTTTCGGCATCGCCCGTGAACTGATCACACGCTGGCGGCCGGAACGGGAGATCGACCCGATCGAAGCGAATGCACTGCATGGCGGCCGCATGTCGCTCCTGGGCAGCATCATCGTCGCAGCGGAAACGGTTTGGTCGAGCGGTGTCGGCGCCTCGGTCGGCCAGGAGGCCGGCTATACCCAATTCGCCGGTGGCGTTGCCTCGCGTCTCGGCATGGCCTTCCGATTAAGACGCGCCGACCTGCGTATTCTCGTCGGTTGCGGCGCCGCCGGCGGAATTGCCGGCGCGTTTGGCGCGCCACTCGCCGGCGCCTTTTACGGCTTCGAACTCATCATCGGGGGCTATTCGCCAAATAGTCTCGCGCCGGTCGCCGTTTCGGCCCTGATCGGGTACCTGGTCGCGCACGCGCTTGCCGCGACGGAAGTCGGAATCGTCGCCCCGACGCTGATGACCGTCGCACCCCATGACCTCGTCATCTCCGCCGCGATCGGCGTTTTCAGCGCCGCGGTCGGAATTTTGACGATGCGTGGCGTGGCACTGTGCGAAGCATTGTTTGTTCGCTTTAAGCTCCGGCCGATCCTGCGCACGGGCATCGGCGGACTTATCGTTGGCCTTATAGCGATGGTGGCCCCGCAGGTGATGTCGTCCGGCCATGGCGCGCTGCAATTTTCCGGAATGCTGCAGCTTTCGCTCTGGACCGTGGCGATGCTGTTTGTTCTGAAGATAGCGGCGTCGATCATCTCACTTGGATCCGGATTCCGCGGCGGATTGTTCTTTTCGTCATTGCTGATGGGCGCCCTTGGCGGACACCTGTTGGCGGCCGCGCTGGCGACGGTTTTGCCGAGCTGGCATTTCGACACCAATGCCTATGCCGTGATCGGCATGAGCGGGCTCTCGGCCGCCATCATCGGCGGGCCTCTGACGATGACCTTCATCGCACTGGAAACAACCGGCGACCTGTGGTTGTCGACGGCGGTGTTGATCGCGGTAATCATCTCGTCGCAGGTGACGCGCGAGGCGTTCGGCTATTCTTTCGCGACATGGCGCTTTCATTTGCGCGGCGAGACGATCCGCAGCGCTGCCGACATAGGCTGGATGCGTGACCTGACCGTCGCCAGAATGATGCGCCATGACGTGCGGACGGTCCCGGCGGCGACCACTGTTGCCGCCTTCCGCGAAGCGTTTCCGCTCGGCTCGCCGGCACATGTCATAGCCGTCGATAGTCAGGGCCGCTACACCGGGATGGTTGCTGCGGCGGATGCGCATGCGGCGGAGGCTTCACCGCAACAGTCGATCACGGCGTTTTTGCGCTCCCGTGACGACGTCTTGTTGCCCGGCATGGCGATCAAGGAAGCGGTGCTTGCGTTCGACCGTGCCGAAGCCGAAGCCCTGGCCGTCGTCGATTCCTACCCTGATCGCCGCGTGATCGGGCTTCTCACCGAGGCCTACGCGCTCCGCCGCTACGCGGCGGAGTTGGAGCGGCGGCGCAATGAGCTGGTCGGCGACGGATAAATTGAAACGCGGCCCCCGGCCTGCCGTCTTCAGGATTTGGACGAGCTTAATTCCAAGACCTTTCCAAGCTACAAATCACGGAGATGCGGTAATGAGCAAAGTGTCATGGAGCGCCAGGCATGCGCGCCTGTCCCAGCCGGGGTAGGCGCCCCGACAAGCGATTCCCTTGACAGCGCAATATCCACAAAATACAAATTTTGGAAAATAATGGGATCGGGCCTGCCGCGCGGTCGTTGGGTGCAGTTTCACTCGGCGGGAGACCCTGCCATTGCGTACCGGAGAGTGATACGGTTCGAAGAAAATGGTGCACAAGAAGTGCGCCTAGTAGGGAGGATGTGATGTATCAGCTAAGCCGAACGGTTTCTGTAAACGAACCAAAAAAATCGTTTCTGAGCCGGCACGACGTCTGGACTGGCCTGATGATGAAGGCCAACAATGCGTTGCCGTACGTGCCGGAAATGAAAAAATGCGACGTGGTGGAGCAGGGCGACGGTTGGCTCATCCGCGACATCATGCTCAAGGAAGTGCCGCTTCGTGAAAAGGTGACGTTCGAGCCGGAGCAGCGCGTGGTCTTCGACCGGATCCGCGGCTCGGAACTCGGCCGCATCGAGAACATCATCGGTGAGGACGCCAACGGCAATCTCACGCTGACCTTCGCGTTCAGTCTGAAGAAAGATGGCGTTCCGGAGGGTAGCGATGCCGAGAAGGCGCACTTCTCGCCCATGGAAAGCGCCTATATGAACGCCGTCGCCTCGACGCTTGCAGCGGTGCGGCGTACCGTGGATGAAAAGGGCCGCGAGACTCTGCCGCCCAAGGAACCGACCGACACGTCCGGCGAGGTCAAGTGGATTTACGACTATTACCGCGCCGTCGATGCCATGGACATGGAACGGACGCTTGCACAGCATACCGACGACACGACGTTGACGTTCGCAAACCATCCGACTGTGCACGGCAAGGAGGGCTACAAAGCCGCCATCGGCCATCTGTGGGGCAGCATCAAGGGCCTGTCGCACAGCATGACCGGTGCTTGGTCAATCCACGGCGGCAAGGTCGGCGTCGCTGAAGCCATCGTGCAATACACCCGCCTCGACGACAGTCTGGTCGCAATCAAATTCTGCACCGTGCTGCGGCGTCGTGGCGACAAGATCGCCGACATTCGCATCTACGGTGACGCATCGCCGTTGTAGACGGAGCACTGGTTCTTTCGCTCCGACACGCCGGTAAACCGGGATAGCCGCGTTTTCGCGGCTATCCTTACTTCCGTGAGGGCACTCCTGTTGCCAAACAACCGATGGTGACATATTGCGTCGGAACGGCTGACGACGTTGCAAAACCATGTCATGCCAGGGAGGAAGCGGCTCGTCATGAACGTCGATGAGCGCATTGCCGAACTTACGCAGAAGATGCTGCGGCGGAAATTTTTCGCCGTCCTTTCGCACCCGTCGCCGGCGCCCGACAGGTTGAAGGCTCTCTTGCCCGCGCATCTCGAATACATGATCGGGCTTGAAAAAAGCGGCGTTCTGTTCGCGTCCGGGCCGCTCAGCGACGGCGGCGGACCGCCAAGCGGCGCCGGGCTGACTGTTCTGCGCGCCGCGAACGCGGGGGAGGCACGGGCGCTGGCCGACGCCGATCCTTTCGTCGTCAACGGGCTACGCACTTACGAGCTCAAAGAATGGACGATCATGGAAGGGACGCTCGGCTTGCGCGTCAATCTTTCCGATCAGTCCGTCGAAGTGGCGTAAGGAAGCGGACATGGAGACCGTTGGCTTCGTCGGCGTAGGCAAGATCGGCATGCCGATCTCGGCGAACCTCATAAAAGGCGGCTATCGCGTCGTCGGCTATCGTCGAAGTTCGCTCGCCGAATTCGAAAAGCTCGGCGGCGTGGCGGCCCGCTCGGCCGCAGAAGTCGGCGCCCAAGCCGACATCGTTTTTTCCTGCCTGCCGTCTGATGAGGCCCTCGAAGAAGTTGTGCAAGGTCCCGAAGGGCTGGTGCAGTCGGCGCGGCCTGGTCAGATCGTCGTCGAACTGGGTTCGTATCCGCTTCCGATCAAGGCGAAACAGATTGCGCCGCTGGCGCAGAAGGGCGCCTTCTTTATCGACGGCGAAGTTGCCGGAACGCCAGGGATGGTGCTGGCGCGCAAGGGCGTCGTCTTCCTTGCCGGAGACGCGGGCGCCTGCAAGAGACTGGAGCCCGTCGTCGCAAGCTTCGCCGATTCCTGCATCTATTTTGGCCCGTTCGGCGCGGCGAGCCGGGTCAAGCTCATCAACAATCTGCTGGTCTCGATCCATATCGCCGCCACGGCGGAGGCGATGGCGCTCGGTGTCAAAGCCGGCGTCGATGTAGAGCTCATGATCAAGGCGATCGCGAGCGGCAGCGGCGGCTCGACCCAGTTCGGCATTCGTGCGCCGTGGATGGCGGAGCGGCGCTTCAAGCCGTTGCAGGGGCCGATTCCCGGCCTGCAGCATTACATAGAGATGATCGGCGAGTTTGCCGACAGCGTGGGCGTGGCAACGCCGCTGTTGGACCGCACGGCCGAGCTGTTCGATCGATTTGTGGCGATGGGACTGAGCGACTGCGATGGCGCCGCCATGATCGACGTCATCAGTTCCTTGCCACGAGAGAGTTCCGAAAAGAAACGTCCCCAACAGGGGACGAGTACGGATAATAAAGGAGAGTCCGAATGATCCGCGTCAACAAGATCGCTCACGCCACGTACGAGACCCCAGATCTCGACAAGCAGACCGAGTATTTCACCGAGATCCTGGGACTGATGCTCGTCGCCAAGGAAAAAGACGTGGTGTATCTTGCTTCAACCGTCGATCATCATTCGGTGGTGCTGCGCCGCGGTGCGAATGCGCAATGCGTGAGCCTTGGCTTCCAGATTCCGCCCGACGCCGACCTCGGCGATTACGAGAAGCAAGTCACGGTCCAGGGCGTCAAAACCCAGCGCAAGAAGAATCCGGAGCCCTCCATCTCCGACATGGTCAGCTTCGCGGATCCGAAGGGCACGACCATGGAAGTGTTCAAGCGCGACGCTTTTGCACATCAGAGGTTCGAGAAAAAAGGCATCGTGCCGTTCAAGCTCGGCCATGTCGCGTTCCACGTCACCGACGTCAAAAAAGTCACCAAGTTCTATTGCGACGTGCTCGGCTTCCGCGAATCCGACTGGATGGCGGACTTCTTCTCGTTCCTGCGTTGCGGGCCCGATCATCACACCATCAACCTGATGGAAACCGGTTCAAATCGCCACTTTCACACCGCGTTCGAGCTGCGTGATTGGGCCCATATGCACGAGGCCTGCGACTTCCTCAGCCTCAACGGCTACAAGCTTCTTTGGGGGCCGGGTCGGCACGGCATCGGCCACAATCTTTTTGCTTACCATCGCGGGCCCAACGGCTTGATCACGGAAACCTTCGCCGAGCTCGACCGCATGAACGAGGAGCTGGGCTACTTCGAGCCGCGGCCGTGGCACCGCGATGCTCCGCAACGCCCGAAAGTATGGGAGAAG
Source organism: uncultured Alphaproteobacteria bacterium (assembly GCA_963829465.1). Taxonomy (GTDB): domain Bacteria; phylum Pseudomonadota; class Alphaproteobacteria; order Rhizobiales; family Xanthobacteraceae; genus BOG-931. The sequence goes on along the minus strand of CAWHJE010000010.1, from coordinate 47,677 downwards.
GACCCGTCGGCGTCTAACCTTTGGGGCATCATGCCCGGCGACGAGATGATGAACTAAGTTCGCGGGTCATCACGAGCGCAGGCGGTAACCATTAAAAATCGCCGGCGCCCGTGTTGGCGCCGGGACGAAGCGAAGAGCGCGTGGTCTATTCGCTCTTGCCGCCAAGCTGCTTGAGCTTGGCGAATACCGCCTCGACATTGAGGTCGTCGGCTTTCTTCGCGGCAGCTGGTTCCTGTTCCTCGGGCTCCGCTTTCGGTGCCGTTGTGACCGAAGCGGGAAGGAGCGTGGCGCCCTGCGCCTCGACCGGGACCGGCTTTTCCTTCGCCGCGCGCTGGACTTCGAGATCGAGGTCGATCTGCGAACAAAGGCCGAGCGTGACCGGATCGAGCGGCGTCAGGTTTGCGGAGTTCCAGTGCGTCCGCTCACGGATCGCCTGGATGGTCGACTTGGTCGTGCCGACGAGCCGCATGATCTGGCTGTCCTTGAGTTCCGGATGGTTGCGCACCAGCCAGAGAATGGCGTTGGGCCGATCCTGACGGCGCGATACCGGCGTGTAGCGCGGACCCTTCTTCTGCTTCGCCTCGGGCAGGCGGACTTTGGGGTCCGCAATATGCAGCTTGTGATCCGGATTGGCTTCCGCATCGGAGATCTGTTCGCGAGTCAGTTGTCCGGTCAGGACCGGGTCGAGTCCCTTGATTCCCTGCGCAGCGTCCCCGTCGGCGATCGCCTTCACCTCGAGCGGATGCAGGTTGCAGAACTGGGCGATCTGGTCGAACGACAGAGCCGTGTTCTCAACCAGCCACACCGCGGTCGCTTTTGGCATCAAGGGGGCGATACCCATATGCAAATCTCCTCTGTGCTCCGCCCGCCCGTCCGGGCGAAGCCACTTAGTCATCAGCGATGACTGAAAAGTCCAAACAATATAGGCGGCTCGCCGGCCGGGCGCAACCAGACGGGTGATTTCGCTGAGGTGGCGGGGACTTACGCCGTGTGCCATGCCCATTGCGAATTGGCCCGGATTTGGCACAAAGAGGGCGAGCGCGGGTCGCGCCAGGGAGTGCCTGGCAGGGGGCTGATCGTGCCAAATTGGAGTTTTGCTTGACCGAGACGGTCGCCGAAATCCTTGAGGCTTATCGCGGCGGCGCGCTCAAGCCAGAGGACATTGTTGCGCGGAGCTTCGCGCGCATCCGCGCTCACAATGATCCGGCGATTTTCATCGCGCTGCGCGAGGAGGCCGAAGTTCTGGACGAAGCGCGGTCACTCGGAAAGCCCGGAGAGAAGACGCGTCCGCTCTACGGCATTCCGGTTTCGGTAAAGGACAATATCGACGTCAAGGGTTTGCCGACGACCGCGGCGTGTCCGGCTTACAGCTATCGTCCGAACAGGGACGCCGCCGCTGTTGCGCGGCTTCGCGAAGCCGGCGCGCTCATTCTCGGCAAAACCAATCTCGATCAGTTTGCGACCGGCCTCGTTGGTGTGCGCACGCCTTATGGAATCGGCCGTAACCTGTTCGATCCGAAGCTCATCCCTGGTGGATCGAGCACTGGTTCGGCGCTCGCGGTCGGGGCCGGCTTAACGCCGCTTGCTCTCGGCACCGACACCGCCGGTTCGGGGCGCGTGCCGGCGGCGTTCGGTAACATCATTGGGCTAAAGCCAAGCCGCGGCCTTGTTCCCACGGTGGGAGTCGTTCCGGCCTGCCGTACGCTCGACTGCGTGTCGGTCTTCGCGCTGACGGTCGACGATGCGTTGGCGATGTTGGAAGTGATCTCGGCTCCCAATGCCGGCGATGTGAGTTCAAGTCCGCGGCCAGTGCGCGCGGCCGGGCCGATGCCGGAAGGTTTGAACTCGGCACCCCCTTACCCGGTCAACGCCTGTTCTTCGGCGATCGCGCGTCGGAGGCGCTCTACCAGGCCGCGCTGGCGCGTTTCACCGATATGGGCGCAAAAATCGTCGAGATCGACATCGAACCGTTCTACGCCGCGGCACGACTGCTGTACGAAGGGCCGTGGGTCGCCGAGCGCTACCTCACCGCACGCGCCCTCATCGCCTCCGCGCCGGAATCCCTGCATCCGGTCACACGGCAGATCATTCTCGCCGGCGCGCATGGCACGGCCGCCGACGCGTTCGCCGCTTTCTATCAGCTCGAGGATTTGAAGCGCATCTGCGACCGCACCTTTCACGACGTCGACGCGCTGGTGCTGCCGACGGCGCCGACGATTTACACGATCGAGCAGGTGCTCGCCGACCCGATCGGGCTCAACAGCCGGCTCGGCACCTACACAAACTTCGTCAATCTGCTCGACATGTGCGGGCTGGCTGTGCCGTCAGCGATGCGTGCTGATGGCACGCCATTTGGCATAACGCTGCTGGCGCGCGCGGGCGAAGATGTAGCGCTGGCGGCGATCGGCCGCGAATTTCACGCAGGGACAGGATTGCCGCTCGGCGCGCTCAAATACCCGCAGCCGCCACTGTCGCGGCGGCCGGCCGCGCCGGCGGCGGGCGAAATTCCGCTCGCCGTGGTCGGCGCTCATCTGTCAGGCATGCCCCTCAACCGTGAACTGCTCGCCCTGGGCGCACGCTTGATCGAACGCGGCGCGACCGCGACGCACTATAGGCTTTACGCGCTTCCGGGCACGCAGCCGCCGAAGCCAGGGTTGCTGCGCGTGAAAAACGGCGCGGGAGCGGCCATCGAGATCGAGGTCTGGGCGCTTTCGGAAAGCGCGTTCGGCCGATTTGTCGCCGCGGTGCCGCGGCCATTGTCGATCGGGACGCTCGAACTGGACGGCGGCCGGTCCGTCAAGGGCTTTTTGGTCGAGGCGGAAGCGGTCGACGGCGCGCGCGATATTTCAAGCTTCGGCGGCTGGCGCGCATTCATGGCGCAGCAAATAGTCACAGCTTGAGTGGCGCAGTTTTTCCCTGAGAGGGGAGGGCTTTATCTGCTGCCTGGCTCGTCGATAAAGCTTACATGCGCGGCGACAATGCGCCAGCCTTCGGGAAAGCGAACCCAGGTTTGCATCTGCCGGCCGACCTTTCCGGGAACGCTCGCGCGATGAAATAACGTCGAAGCAACGGCATTGTCGCGACCATAGGTGCTGATGACGGTCTCGGATATTGTCCGTGCTAGTCCGGCCGGCGAACGGCCGACGCGAAATGCCTCGATTGCCGCGTGGCCGTAAAGATTTTCGGTCCCGCCATAACGGATGGTGCGCGGATCACGGTGGAACATTGCGTTGAGCGTCGCGACGTCGTTGGCGCCCAGCGCCTGTTCATAGCGGTCGAATTCTGTGCGTACTTCGGCAACGACCTCCGGCAGGTCGATCTCCATCTCGTTCTCCTTCAGGGATGTCGGCAATTGCGCGCGGTCAAAAGTCCTTTGGCGGCGTCGACGCCACGACGCCTTGTGCCTCGAGCGCATGCGCGATACGCAGCGCAATTCCTTCGCGCCACGGCGCGGCGATCACTTGTACGCCTATCGGCAAAGGCGCTAGCGGCACGGGTACGACCACGACCGGAAGTCCGATAAAGGAGATCGGCTGGGTGTAGAGGCCGAGATTGGCTCGCACCGGCATCTCGACGTCGCCCAGCATGAAGGTCTGCTGTCCGATCAGCGGCGCCGTACTTGGCGTGGCGGGAGCCAAAATGGCATCGACATCCGCGAACAATTTGAGCACCTCGCCGCGGTACCAGCGGCGGAATTTCTGCGCCTTCGCCACCAGTGAAGCCGGCAACATGGCGCCGGCAATCAGCCGGTCGCGCACAGCCGGATCGAAATCGCGGGCGCGATGGCGCAGCCGGTCGAGATGAAGGCTGCCGCCCTCGCTCGCGGTGATAATGTAGGCTGCCGCCCGCGCGCGTTCCGCTTCCGCGATATCGATGTCGCGATTGGCCCCGAGGGCAACTGCTACGCGGTCGACGGCGTAGACCGATTCCGCGGTCCGGCACTTGAAATATCCGCCGGCGACGGCGATGCGCAGCCCTTCCGTGCCTCGGTCCAGAAGCGGAGCAACAGCCTCGGCCGCGCGATCGGCGCATACCGGATCGTCGGGGTCGTAACCCTGCATGGCATCGTAAGCCAGCGCCAGGTCGCGGGCACTGCGCGCCAGCGGGCCGACGTGATCGAAGCTTGCCGCGAACGGAAAAGTGCACGCGCGGCTGAGCCTTCCATAGGTCGGTTTGAGTCCGAACAGGCCGCAGAGCGATGAAGGCACGCGGATCGAGCCGTTGGTGTCGGATCCCAGCGCGAGCGGCACCAGGCCGCCAGCGACTGCTGCCGCCGACCCGCTCGACGATCCGCCCGTCATGCGTTGGAGATCGTGCGGATTTCGCGCCGGACCGTCGTGAATATTCTCGCCGGTGAAATCATAGGCGTATTCGCCCATGTTCAACGCACCGACGAGGATGGCGCCCGCGCTTTCCAGCCGTTCGATCAGCGTCGCGTCGCGGGGCGAGGGAGCGGCATCGCGGTTGATCTTCGAGCCCGCAAGCGTCGGTATGCCGGCAATGTCGAATAGATTTTTCACTGCGAACGGCACGCCGGCGAGCGCTGGAGCCGGTTCGCCTCGGGCGCGGGCGTCGTCGAGGGTCTGGGCACGGGTCAGTGCGCGTTGCTCGGTGACTGCGGTGAAGGAATTGAGCAACGGATCGCGGCCGCGGATGCGCGCGAACGTCGACTCCACGATGTTCAACGCGCTGGCGCGGCCAGTATTAAATGCCGCGGCAATGTCTGCCGCGGTCTTCCAGGAAAAGTCGAAGGCGGCAGTTTCAAGCACGGAACACCGGGGCAGGCTCGCTTTCGTCGGGAAGCGAGAACGCGTCGACCAGGGCGGCGTGCGTGAAGAGCAGTTGCAGATTGCGCTTTACCCCGTCGTGCCAGGCCGGATCGAGCGGCACGGCAAGGGTTTGCGCGCTCGCTGCGACCAGGGTCTCGATCGGATCAGGCTTCCTGGCACGCAATGGACGCACCGGCGCTTTCACCCTGCGCGCGGTCAATACCTTGCGAATTTTGGATTTGCGCTTCATGCGACAGGAATTCCCGACGATTTCACTTAAGCCGTTGAATCTCGGGAATTGTTACATGCGGCACGAAAACCGCCAAGGGTCCCCAATGACCGCCGGAAATGTTCCCGGCGGCCTCGCACCGATTTGATTGCTTTGCCGAGTGCCGAATTTGACTTTTCCCCAAAGGCTGGCCCTGTTCTTGCAAGTCTCTTGGTGTAGCGATGCAGGGGGCCAAAATGCCGACCGTAACCTTCGAGGCCGAACCGTCGCCATTGTCCGTTGATCTTGGGCGCGCCGCCCTTGTCATCATCGACATGCAGCGTGATTTTCTCGAGCCAGGAGGCTTCGGCGAAGCGTTGGGCAACGACGTTTCTCGCTTGCAGGCCGCGGTCGATCCTTGCCGGCAAGTGCTCGACGCCGCCCGCCGCCTTGGCATGCTGGTCATTCATACGCGCGAAGGGCACCGGCCAGACCTTTCCGATGCGCCACCGCACAAGGTCGAGCGCGGCGATCCCGCCAGTCGCATTGGCGCGCCGGGTCCGATGGGACGCATCCTGGTGCGCGGCGAACCCGGCCACGACATCATTCCAGAACTCTATCCGCTCAAGGACGAACCGGTCATCGACAAGCCGGGCAAGGGCGCCTTCTATCAGACCGATCTGGAACTCATGCTGCGCAACCGCGATATCGATACTCTGTTTGTTTGCGGCGTGACCACGGAAGTGTGCGTGAATACGACGGTGCGCGAAGCAAATGACCGCGGCTTCCGTTGCATCGTGCTGTCGGATTGCTGTGGTTCTTATTTTCCCGAATTTCACGCCGCCGGGCTCGCCATGATCAAGGCTCAGGGCGGCATTTTCGGCTCGGTCACCGCCTCGAAGCCGCTACTTCACGCCATGGCATCGACGCCCTGATTCCCGGCGGGTGCCGCGTTGTTAGGCGAACCAAACAGGCCTCCCTGGCCAGTTCCGGTCTAACGTCGATAAAAACTGCCGCTTTTTTTGACACCGGATTGATCGTTATTTGATCGGCGCCGTTGCGCGCCGATTTGCAGCCGCAGTCGACTTGACAGCGTCAGATGCCACGATTCGCCAAACAATCTGAATTCAATGCCGTTTCATCCCGTTTGGGCGTTGTCCACGGCCGTCGCCTGGTCGCAGCCAGTTGGCACGCGCTTTGCGAGGTCAGACAGGCAATCGCAGACGGTTGCGGACATTGCCGCCGGGAGCGGGGACCTCTCACGTCGCGCATCTTCCTCGTCAAGGGGCGGGGGCTGATCGGCCTGTGAGCAAGCTCCGCATCGTTGGTTGATAATTGCCAAAAGGGGAGCGCGCAATGACGATCACAGCATCCACGACGCCGTACCGTCCGCATCTTTGGATGGCCGGCGATCTGAATGCCTTCTTTGGATTCGGAACTAACATCCTCGTCAACATGTTGGTCCTCACCGGCCTGTTGCGATTCGTGGTCAAGATGCCAGACGCGATCGTGTTTGGCCGGATATTGCCGGCACTTGGACTGATGCTGTGCCTGTCGACGTTTTACTACGCCTATCTCGCCTATCGGTTGGCCAAAACAACGGGCCGCAACGATGTCTGCGCGCTGCCTTCCGGGGTCAGCGTGCCGCACATGTTCATCGTCACCTTCGTGATCATGCTGCCGATCGCGCTGAAAACCAACGATCCCATCAAAGGCTGGGAAGCGGGGCTGGTGTGGGTTTTCTTCCAGAGCTTCATCCTGATGATCGGCGGCTTCATCGCTCCGTTCATCCGCCGGATCACGCCGCGCGCTGCCCTGCTTGGTACGCTCGCCGGCGTGTCGATCACGTTCATCTCGATGCGCCCGGCGCTGGAAATGTACATGACGCCGGTGATCGGCCTGACTTGCTTTGCCATCATCATGGTGAGCTGGTTCGGCGGATTTAAATACCCCATGGGCATCCCCGCGGGCCTCGTTGCCATCGTGGTCGGCATGATCATCGCATGGGGCTCTAACCTGTTCGGCCTGAACTACGGTGGCTTGAGCACGCAGGGCATCACCGATGCGTTCACCAATTTCGGCTTCTCGGTGCCGCTGCCCGCCATCGATCACATCTTTGGGGGCTTTCAGTATCTGGGCGTTATCCTCATCACCGCGATACCGTTCGGTATCTACGACCTGGTCGAGGCGATGGACAACGTCGAGAGCGCAGAGGCCGCCGGCGATCCCTATCCGACGACGCGCGTTCTGACCGCCGACGGCATCGTCAGCCTGATCGGCTGCCTGATGGGCAATCCGTTCATCAACGCGGTCTATATCGGCCATCCCGGCTGGAAGGCGATGGGCGGCCGCATCGGCTATTCGGCCGCGACCGGCATCATGGTGATCATCCTGTCGTGGTTCGGCATCATTTCGCTGCTGCTGGCTATCGTGCCGGTCGTCGCGATTTCGCCGATCCTGCTCTACATCGGCATGCTGATCGGGGCGCAGGCATTCCAAAGCACCCCGACGGCGCACGCGCCGGCGATCGTGCTGTCGCTGGCGCCCCATCTCGCCGGCTGGTGCAAGACGCTGATGGATGGCGCCTTGGCTGCGGCCGGCACAACGGCCGCGGCTATCGGCTTTGCCAAGCTTGGTGGTTTCGGCGTGCTTTACGCGGGCCTGCAAACGCTTGGGGGCGGTTCCATTCTGACCGGGCTGGTGCTCGGGGCGATTGGCGCCTTCGTCATCGACAAGAAGTTCCTCGAGGCCTCCGCGTTCGCGTTGTCGGGCGCCGTGCTCACCTTCTTCGGCTTCATGCACGGTGAATTGGTCGGCGTCGCGGTGTCGCCGGTCGTGGCAGTCGCCTACGTGATCGTTGCGGCCTTCTTGTTTGGATTAAGCCGCGTTCCGGTAAGTGAGCTGGATAAGTCGGCGCCTCACGAGGCAGTGCCGGACGCCGTGCCCGCGGAATGAACCGCTAGCTAACGTCGCGAAGAATACGGCGCCTCTCCCTGGCTCAGGGAGAGGCGCTTTTCTTATTCCGCGGCAGCTTTGGACGCGCCGGCCTTGTGGATCGCCTGCCAGATGCGGTTCGGCGTCGCTGGCATATCGATGTGATCGATGCCAAGCGGCCGTAAGGCGTCGAGGATGGCGGTGATCACTGCGGGGGGCGCACCGGTAGCGCCAGCCTCGCCCGCACCCTTGATGCCGAGCGGATTGGTTTTCGCCGGCACTTCCGCCAGTTCCGACAGCATTTCCGGAAGGTCATCGGCGCGCGGCATCGCATAGTCCTGGAAGCTGCCGGTGACGAGCTGGCCGTCCGCATCGAACACGATCGATTCCATCAGCGCCTGGCCTACCCCTTGGGCTACGCCGCCGTGAATCTGCCCCTGGCACAGGAGCGAATTCATGACCTTGCCGACATCATCGACGGCCGCGTAACGGGCCAGAGTAACCACGCCAGTCTCCGGGTCGATCTCGACCTCACAGGCGTGGCAGCCGTTGGGAAAATTCGACGGCTCGGCCGCGAAGGTGCCGGAGGCTTCGAGGCCGACATCGAACTGGGCCGGCAGGAACATCGGCCGGTGCAGGGATTGCGCCACGGCGGTCAGCGGCAAGGAGCGGTCGGTGCCGACAATATGGAAGCTTCCGTCCTTGAATTCGATGTCGCCGGCGGCGGCTTCCATCATCATTGCGGCCATCGGCTTGGCCCTCTCGATGATGGCGTCGGCGGCGCGCTTGAGAGCGTTGCCGCCGACATGCATGCTGCGCGAGCCGTAGGTGCCGCGGCCGACCGGCACCTCATTGGTGTCGCCCTGGATAAAGCTGATCGAATCGAGCGGCACGCCCAGCCACTCATGCACCATTTGCGCGTAAACCGTCTGGTGGCCCTGGCCGTGGGAGTGGGTGCCGGCGATGATCATGAGGGTGCCGCTCGGGTCGAAGCGGATCACCATGCGTTCATTGAATATCGCGGCTTCTTCGACGAAATATCCGACGCCGCGGCCACGCAGCTTGCCATTCTTCTTTGACTCCGCGGCACGCTTTGGAAAGCCCTTCCAATCGATGAGCTTCAGGCAATCGTCCATCACGCGCATGAAATCGCCGCTGTCGTAGGCGATCCCGGAATGAAGCTTGTAGGGCATGGCGGAGGGCGGGATGAAATTGCGCCGCCGGAGCTCGATCGGGTCGACGCCGATGAGGCGAGCTGCACGCTCGATCAACTGCTCGATGAGGAAGGTCGCTTCCGGCCGTCCCGCGCCGCGGTACGGCGCCATTGGCGCCGTGTTGGTCAAGACCGCCTGGGCCGCGGCGTGCACCGCCGGAATGTTGTAAACGCCCGGCGCCAGCTTGAGCGCAAACAGCGGCACGACGATCGACGCCTCGAACAGGTGGGAGCCCATAGCATGCAGGGCATTCATGCGCATGCCCAGAATTTTTCCATGCTCGTCGAGCGCCAGCTCGCCCGTTACGACCTGGTCGCGCCCGTGCGCGTCGCCGAGAAAAGATTCGGAACGCGTTGCATTCCATTTCACGGGACGTCCGTCGCAACGGCGCGATGCCCAGCACACCAACGCGTCTTCGGGGTAGTTGCCGTTTTTCATGCCGAAGCCGCCGCCGACATCGGGCGAGATCACGCGCAGCTTGTTCTCGGTAATCTTCAGGACATTGCCGGCGACGTGAGCGCGGGTCCCGTGCGGGTTTTGCGACGTCGAGTACAGCGTGTAGCCGCCGCTGTCGGGATGGTACTGGCCGATCGCGGCGCGCGGCTCGATCGTGTTGGCGCTGACCCGGCTGTTGTTGAGCTTGAGCTTCACCACGTGCTTGGCCTTGGCGAAAGCGGCGTTCGTGGCCTCCTTGTTGCCCATCATAAGCCCGACAGCGACGTTATTGGGTGCCTCGTCCCACACCGCCGGAGCGCCGGGTTTCACCGCATCCTCGAGCGTGACCACGGCCGGCAATAGCTCGTAGTCGACCTCGACCAGCTCGGCGGCATTCCTGGCCTGCGTCAGCGTTTCCGCCACGACAAAAGCGACACGTTCGCCGACGGACCGCACTTTGCCGACGGCAAGGATCGAGCGCATCGTGCGGTAACCCTTCGGACCGCCCATGTCTTCGGGCATAATCGGCGAGAAGCTGCCGAGCTTGTCATGCCCGACGTCGGCGCCTGTCAGCACGGCTACGACGCCTTCGGCGGCCTTGGCCTTGGCGGTGTTGATGCTCTTGATCCGCGCATGCGCATGGGGCGACATGACCACCACCCCGTACAGCTGCTGCGGCAGGTTGATATCGTCGACATAACGGCCCCGGCCCGTGATGAAACGGGGATCCTCGAGACGGGAAACCGGCTGTCCAATACCGAATTTTGTCACGTATTGCCTCCTCGCCCTGCGGCGATCTCTTGATCACGAGCGTTGCTCCCAACGCTCATGCTATCAGCATCGTCTTATACTCACGAACGGCGGGAATGAGAATGGCAGAGGCGCATCTTGGCTGAAAGCCGGCAGACTGCCCACCGCGCCGCTGCCGTCGATGACAGTAACGCGGGGTCCGGCGATCTGTTCGGCCACCCGAAGGGCCTCACATTCCTGTTCACGACCGAGATGTGGGAGCGCTTTTCCTATTACGGGATGCGCGCTCTGCTGGTCCTCTACATGACGAAGTATCTGCTGCTGCCGGAGCATGCGGCGGGCGTCGTCGGCCTCGCCGGCGTCAGGAGCGGCCTGGCGGCGATATTCGGCCCGCTCGACGTGCAGCCTTTGTCGTCGCAGATCTACGGCTTCTACACGGCGCTGGTTTATCTCACGCCGATTTTCGGCGGGCTTCTCGCCGACCGCGTGCTCGGCCAGCGCCGCACCGTCGTGATCGGCGCGGTCCTCATGGCAATCGGCCATTTCATGATGGCGGTCGAGCAGTTGTTCCTGGTTGCGCTGCTCGCGCTCATTCTCGGCAGCGGCGCGTTCAAGCCGAATATTTCCACCCAGGTCGGTGGTCTCTATGCGCCAGGCGACCACCGCCGCGACCGCGCCTATTCCATCTTTTACGTCGGCATCAATGTCGGAGCGTTTCTGGCGCCGCTGGTCTGCGGCACGCTCGGCGAAGCTGCCGGCTGGCACTATGGCTTTGCCGCGGCCGGCGTCGGTATGTTGATCGGGCTTTCGATCTATCTCTACGCCATGCCTTTATTGCCAGCGGATGAACTGCAAAAGGCCAACGCGGCGCACGTTGTTTCCCGGCCGCTCGATCGCGGCGAATGGCGCGGCGTCATCGCCATCCTGGTCCTGTTCATCCCGACCACGCTGTTCTGGGCGACTTACGAGCAAGGCGGCAATACGATCGTCTTGTGGGCCGACGCCAACACCGATCGCATGGTCGGTTTGCCCGGTTTTGCCGTCGAGATTCCGACGACGTGGTTTCTCGCGTTCAATCCCTTCATGATCTTTGCCTTCACGCCCTTCGTCGTTGCACTGTGGACAAGACAGGCGGCGCGCGGGTCGGAGCCTTCGACGATCTCGAAAATGGCGCTCGGCTGTATCCTCGTCGCGCTCTCCTACGTGATCATGGCGGCGGCGGCCTGGCACGCCGGCGTGGGCATGGCCAGTTGGCTTTGGCTGTTTGCCTATTTCGTCGTCATCACGGTCGGCGAGCTTTATCTGTCGCCGATCGGGTTGTCGCTGGTGACCAAACTCGCTCCTGCGCGCTTTCTGTCGATGATGATGGGCGTGTGGCTGGCGACGAGTTTCATCGGCAATTTCCTCGCCGGATGGCTCGGTAGTTTCTGGAGCCAGATGGAGAAGCCGGAGTTTTTTCTGCTGATCGCGGCGATCGCCGCGCTCGCGGGCGCGGCTATCTTCGCGGCGCGATGGCCCCTGCGCGGAATATTGCGGGAATAAAAAACCCCTCCCCGCATGCGGGGAAGGGCGTAGCGATTTGTCGCGGAAGACTAGAGCGCCGTGCGGAAGACTAGTGCGCTGCGGCGACGGCCGCAGCCGCTGTCGGATTTTCCATGGCGGTGATTTGGCTCTTCACCGCTTTCTGCACCTTCTCAAAGGCACGCACTTCGATCTGACGAACCCGCTCGCGGGACACGCCGAACTCTTCGGCAAGCTCTTCCAGCGTGATCGGCTCGTCAGCGAGACGGCGTGCCTCGAAGATACGGCGTTCGCGGTCGTTGAGCACGGTCAGTGCTGCGCCCAGAGCCTTGTGCCGGTTCTCCGATTGCTCGGATTCCGCAAGGCGGCTCTCCTGGCTGACGCTGTCGTCGACCAGCCAGTCCATCCATTCGCCGGAATCGCCGTCCTCGCGGATCGGCGCGTTGAGCGAGGCGTCGCCGCCAAGCCGGCGGTTCATGTCGATCACGTCCTGCTCGGTCACGCCCAGCCGCTTGGCGATGAGCTTGACCTGGTCCGGCCGCATGTCGCCTTCGTCGAGCGCCGAAATCCGGCTCTTCGCCTTGCGGAGGTTGAAGAAGAGCTTTTTCTGATTGGCGGTGGTGCCCATCTTCACGAGCGACCACGAGCGCAGGATGTATTCCTGGATCGCAGCCTTGATCCACCACATCGCGTAGGTCGCGAGCCTGAAGCCTTTTTCGGGCTCGAAACGCTTGACCGCTTGCATTAGCCCGACATTGCCTTCGGAGATGACTTCCGAGATCGGCAGGCCGTAGCCGCGATAGCCCATGGCGATCTTTGCCACGAGCCGCAAATGGCTGGTGACGAGCTTATGGGCGGCGTCGCGGTCGCCGTGTTCGCGCCAGCTCTTGGCCAGCATGTATTCTTGCTGGGGTTCCAACATCGGGAACCGCCGGATTTCTTCCAGGTATCTGGTAAGGCCGGTTTCACCCGACAGGACCGGCAAGGCAGCAGTTTGGGCCATGTAAGCGCCCTTTCCTTTGTTAATCGCCCCCGCTCACGCGGCAGGCGTTGATGCCGTCGCTCCCATAGCCAACGGCGCAGATTCTTTATCTCGCATCCGCAACATACACGGTCAGACCCGGGAAGCGTTAGTCAAAGCGCCATCACTTCGGCGCGACGCCGCCTTGATCGCGGTGGCGAAGTTAAAAAATAACTTAAATAACAATATCTTAACTCTCTCCAGTGGCGGTCGGAATGGCGCCCAGCATGTCCCGTAAACGCGCGAGATAGGGCGGCAGTTCCGAGCGAAACTGTAAAATCTTACCGGTGCGGGGATGTTCGATCGTTAATAAATGGGCATGCAGGGCCTGTCCGCCAAGGGCCCGAAGGGCGGCTTGGGCCGGCGCGGGCAGAAGGCCCGCCTTGGTGCGGAAGCCCGGTCCGTAGACACTATCGCCCAGAAGCGGGTGCCCAATCGCGGCCAAATGCACCCGAATCTGATGGGTGCGCCCGGTTTCCAGCCGACAGGCGAGGAGGCTTGCTATCGGTTCCGGCGTCTTCGCGGCACGCCCGCTGGCTTTGCTGGGGCCATATCGCTCCAGCACCTCCCAGTGGGTGACGGCTTCGCGCCCGCCTTCGCGAATGGCCATGCGGTCGCGGGCGACTTTATGCCGGTCGATCGGCCGGTCGACAGTGCCGCGCGGGCGATCCGGCGCGCCCCAGACCAAGGCCAGATAGCTGCGCTCGAACGCACCGCCGTCGCGGCCGTGGCTGGCAAACTGCGCCGCCAGCGCCTTGTGGGCGCGGTCGTTCTTGGCCACGACCATCAAGCCGCTCGTATCCTTGTCGAGGCGGTGGACGATGCCGGGCCGCCGCTCGCCGCCAATGCCGGACAGGCTCGCGCCGCAATGAGCGACGAGCGCATTAACCAGCGTTCCGGTCCAATGCCCGGCCGCCGGATGCACCACGAGCCCCTTGGGCTTGTCGATGACGATGATGTCGTCGTCCTCGAAGACCACGTTCAGCGGAATGGCTTCGGCAGCCGGCTTGGCCGGCGCGGGCTCCGGTACATCGACGACGATCGCAGCGCCGGAATTGACGCGGTGGCCGGGATCACGGATCGTGCGGCCGTCGACGGCGACCGAACCGGCCTCTATCAGCGCCTTGAGCCGCGTGCGTGAAAGTTCGGCAACGCGCGCCGCGAGTAAACGGTCGAGCCGTCCGCCGGGCTCGCCGTCCAGGATGTGGATCGTTTTCTGCGTGGAAGTCATCGTAAATCTTCGGGTGCCGCAATGGCCAAACTAGCTGCCGCGCAAGCGCAAGGCGAATGGGACGAAGCCGCTTCTCAGCGCCGCGAGCCGGCGGCGGCCGAAGACGATTTTGTCGCCGCGGGCATTGCCGCGCGGGTGCGCTGGCTGATGATCATATCGGGCCTCACGACGCTCATCGCCATCGCCGCGGTGCTCGGCGTCATCGGCTACCGCGTTTTCCGCGCCGGTGGAAGCGGCGTCACGGCGAGCGCCGACGCCATCGTCACCCTGCCGAAAGGTGCTCGCGTGATCGCAAGCGCGGTCGCCGATGACCGCATCGTGGTGACGCTCGATATCGCGGGCCTGACCGAAATCCGCATCTTCGACGTCAAGACACTGAGGGAAACCGGGCGGATCAGGTTCGCTACCGAGCCTCTGATGCCTTCTGCTCGATGATGCTCCGCATTGCCGCGCAATCCGATTCCGAGATCCATACTCCCGGTCGTTGGTAGTCGATTCAGGGGATTCGGCGGCGGCCCGACCGCAGCGCTTGCGCCCCCGCGCCACGGGGCTATTTCGAACCCCCAGCTCCCTTCGTCTAAGCGGTCTAGGACGCGGCCCTCTCAAGGCTGAAACAGGGGTTCGATTCCCCTAGGGAGCGCCACGTCATTTGTCCAACCTTTCCTTTCAAATAGTTAGCGCCGTGTTTGTGCAATGGCGCCTCGCTGTTTGTAACATTGCTGTTCACTGTCTGCCCCGCAGCTTCGCCATCGCGGAGTCAGCGAGCTTTTGCGATCGGCATCCTTCGTGTAGCGCTGCACTTCGGTGAGCGTCTTGTGGCCAGAGAACGCCATCAATTCGTGCGCGGTGCCTCCAGCCTCGGCAAGCCGGCGCATTCCGCTTTTCTTGAGACCGTGCAGTCGGCAGTTTGCCGGCAAGTCGGCTTCCGTCGCCCATTTCGCGAAGTCGTTGCCGAGTCCATACTTCGAGCGCGGCTTGCCATCGGCCGTGACGATGTAGGTGAGGTGTTCCTTTGGCATGGCCTCGCATGCCGCCTGGAGCTCCCGCGACATGAGGATCTCCACGTCCTCACTGCCATGGGTGCGGGCGATGCGGATGCGTCCATCCTTGACGTGCTGCGGGCCGAGCCGAACAACTTCGCCACGCCGCGACGCCGTTCCCAGCGCGAATTCCATCACGAGGCGCTGCTGGGTCCCGAGCGCCCAGAAGGCGCGATACTGCTCGATCTCATCGTCGGTCCAGGTGTGGTGGCCCTTGGTCTTAGGCAGCTTGACGGTGGGAATGCCCTCGGTCGGATCGTCCTTGCGCATGAGCGGGACGGCGAACCGCATCAGTCCGCGAATGGTCTTTAGCCAGCTGCGCTTGTTTGACGGCCTCTCGATCGCCGCCTGCATCTTCAGGATATGCTCGCGCTGAAGAAGAGCGACACGCTTGTTGCCGTGCTGAAGGCGGAAGCGTTCGATGATGCGACGGCGAGTCTTCTGCGTCTCCGGGGCAAGCGCGAGCCACTCGCTTGATCGGTAGTAATTTACGATCAGCGCATTCACGGTCCCCGGCAAGGTGCGCTTGGCCCCGATCTCGACGCTTCGATTTGGCATTGAGTCGAGGGCCGCAGCGTAGGCGGCCATGAATTCTTCTGATCCGGGCAACCCCGGGAGCGGGATCGCCGGTTGGCCGCGGCGTCGGAAGTAGTAGCGCACCCGCTGATCACGGCGATTGCGGTTGCGGAACGCGTTGACGTATTTGAGTTTAATCTGCACGGCCGATTACCTCATCCCACTCATTACGCTCGATGCTGGCCGGCCCTCGCTGCCAGCGGTTGAAAACTAGGACAATCTTGCCGTCCTTTCCGATTTCCGCGCGCACGACTTCCTTCCCGCTCTTCTCCGCCGCTCTGATGGCGCGGGTTACGTCGGCTTCCTTGAACGTGCACGATCCATGTCCCATGGACGTAAGCCTGCTTTTCTAATTCCCGGCCCGGATCCCGTGCCGGTCCAATTCGTATCTTCACTCCGTCCAAAATTTCCGTGTACGGTTGTAGAACTTCATCCGACCTCCTGCAATGCGATCGGGTAGTTGCACTTCTTAACGCGGGGCAACGAGGCGATATCCTCTCGGTGAACTCGTCTTTTGGTCCTGGCGAGCTTCTTCTTGTCCTCGACGCAAGCGGTCGAATTCTCACATCGCGCTCACGCTCGACCTGTTCGAAGATCTGACCGAACCGCGGATCATCAGGGTGCGAAGAAGAAGGGCCGATCGAGATCGATGCCGGCCTCCGCATGCGCGACGCGCAGCCGGCGGATGATGTCCAGACGTTGACCGTGAAGAAGCCGATAGGTCCTCGGTTCTCGCGGAAGTCAGCGGCGATCTGAACCAGCGTTCCGTGGGTCACCAGCAAGAGCTTGGGACTCTCTGGTGGCGTCCCAGCCGGCACCACCGACCGCCACTGAAGAAGTCCTGCGTCGGGTCGGCTTCGGCATAGCCGACAGCGCTCGCCCACTGTTTAAAGCAGGCGGCGACGATGCTGGTGGAATTCTCGCGGCCGAGGGTTGGAGTAAGACCGGAGTCGATGGCCATCGCGACCGCGTCGAGATCAAGGTAGTGGCTGGGTGATGACGGGAATGGGTGTCCCAAAGGCAAGGGCGACATGTCCAGCGTGCTGCAATTGATCGATGCGCCGCCGGTCAGTCCCAGAACTTCAAGAAATTCGTCTCGTGATTAAGAACTTGCATCGCCCGCCCGCGATTGTATCTAACTAAGACAACTCTTGAGCATATACAAAGATATAATCGCAATAGCCAAAACATAAGTGTGTGAGACAGGCTAGTTTACCGGCGAAGAATGCCGAGACCGCAAAATCTGCGTGGTTCTTTCCCACGATTAGTGAAATGCTGATCTACGTAGCTATCTCGACGGTTTGGAGAGGTGGAAGAGCAAGTCGACGTAACGACATCGAACGGTGGTCGCGGTGGTCACGGCTGGTTCGGCACAGTCATTTCTCTGCCGCCCAATCCGGCTACTGGTCAATTGGGCTGCTTTCACTCTTCGTCAACGCGACGATCTGGCTATCGAACCACGCCAGGTCACTTCTCCACGTGGCATTGTCGGGTGCAACTTTCGCGAGGCGATTAAGGATGGCCTGGCCTTGCCGCAGTGCCGCGAGCGCGTTCGCGGAATCATTGGATTGCTTGAACGCGTTCGCGAGCTTCGAATAGTTTACCGTCAAATCGCGCTGCCATTCCGCATTGTCGGAATCAAGCTGGGCCAACCGCTCGCGGATGGCGAGGCCGTTGCGATACGATACCAGCGCGTCCGCCACACTACCCTTCGCCAGCTGTAGGTCGCCGATCTTATTGTAGGCCACTGACAGGTCGCGTTGCGCGCTCATGTTGCCGCCGTCGGCCTCGGCTAGTCGCTTCGCGACGGCGAGTTCACGTCCGTACGATGCAGACGCTTCTTGCCGATCGCCGAGCGCTATATTGATGTCGCCGACCTTGCCATAGCAAATGGAAAGATCGCGCTGCCAAAGTGTGTTGTTGGGATCAAGCTTGGTAAGCCGCTCCATCAGCGCAACCGCGGCCCGATATGTTGCAAGCGCATCCTGGATGTTTTTTTGCACGACTTGCGTGTCGCCGACTTTAACGTAGAGGTACGACAGGTTGTATTGCAGCAGCGCGCTATCAGGATGCTTCGCCACCAATTCTGTCATGATGGTCAGGCCGCTCTGATAGGACGCAAGTGCATCCTTATAGTTGCCCTGCGCGGCCTGCACGTCGCCGCTGTCTGCGCTTGCGTTGGCGAGACTACGCTGCAAGCCGGCGTCGTCGGGATCTGCCTTGGCAAGCGGCTTTAGAATAGCAAAGCCATCGCGGTAGGACGCGAGCGCGTCCCGGAGATGCCCCTGTGCAAATTGCACTCCGCCGACAGCGCTATGGGCTCCGGCAAGGTCGCGCTGCCATATCGTGTTTTTGGGATCAAGCTTGAGTACCCTCTGAATGATGGCCAGCTGCTCGGTGTAGGACGCGAGCGCATCGCCGAGTTTGCCCTGCTTGACCTGGACGCCTCCCAGAGCATTATTCGCAAAAGCAAGATCGAGCTGCCAGTCGGTATAGTTCGGGTCAGCCTTTGCGAGGCGATCGAGGATCGCGAGCGATTCGCGATAGGATTGCAGCGCGTCTTGCAGTTTGCCCTGCTGCAGCTGTGTTCTGCCTATGTCCTTAAAAAACAAGGCTAGATCGTGCTGCCAGGAGGCATTGCCAGGGTCGGTCTTTGCCAGCCGATCCATGCTGGCGAGACCGGCACGATAAGACGCGAGCGCATCATTCAGATTTCCCTGCGCGAATTGGATCTCGCCGAGCAGTTTGTTAGCGGTAGCGAACCGATGCAGCCAGCGTGCGTTGCTCGGATGAGCAGCGGTGACGGCCGCAAGAATGTCCCGCTCTGTCCGGAAGGAATCCGCGGCAGCGCGCACGTCATGTTGGGCGTGCTGAATGATGCCGATGTGCTCGTGGCCAACGGCAAGAAGATGCTGCCATTCAGCGTTCTGGGGGTCGGCATTCACCAATCGCTTCGACACCGCGATTTCCTCGTTGAATGTGCGAAGCGCGTCTTGGTGATTTCCGAGTGCGTATTGGATGTCCGCCACTTTGTCGAATGCAATGGCAACGCCGTTCTGCAATCCCCGATCATCCGGACTGATCGCGGCCAGCTCCTGCATGATGGCGAGGCTGTCGCGGAAAGACGAAAGCGCACCTTGGTTGTCGCCACGGCCACTCTGCACGTCACCCAGATTTTGCAGGCTGATTGCCAAATCGCGCCGCCACCCTTTGTTGCCGGAATCGCTTGCAACAAGCCCGCTCATAATCTCTTTGGATTGTTGGGCGTCGGCAAGTGCGGCCGCGGTGTCGCCGGCAATCTTTCGCACCCGTGACGATTCCGTCAACGCGGCGGCCTTGCTGTATTTAAGGTCCGGCGTAAGTTCCCCGGATTTTGTGAGTTGCTCTTGCAATCCCCGCGCGCGGTCAAGGATATCCTTAATGAGGTTGCTGGGAATCCCGACAGTGTCCTTGAACCGTTGTGCCAGGTCGAAGACAAGGCTGTTTGCGGTCTTGGTGGCCGCCGCAAGCGTGTCCTCGGCACGCTTGCGCTGTTGCTCGGCAATTTGGCGCTGTTGATCGGCAATTTGCCGTTCCTGCACGGCGATGCCGCGTTGCCAATAGGCGAGGCCTGCGAGCGCCAGCGCCAGGACGAGGCCGGCCGCGAGGCTGCCCGTAAGGATGTTGCGCCGCCGGCTCGCTCCGCGCCGGCTCTCGGCGACGAATGCCAACGTCTCCTCGGTCGGCACCGGCGCGTTATGCGGGCGCGTGCCGATCCAACGTTCCGCTGTCTCCAGCGCCGGCGAACGCAGCAAGAGCCCGCCGGGATGGCCTGCTGTCGACCAGTGGCGGGCGGCTTCCCCGAATTCCGTGTGCTGTCTGACCCAATCGATGTCAGTTTGTAGTGCCTCGGTGAGCCGATCGGCGCTCGTCTCGAATTGGTCGGCGTCATCAAAAAAAATGAAATTCAACCGCCGCAGCGGCTCGGGAATGGCGTTGTCGTCAGCACGTCGGCAGACGATCGGCGCAAAGCGCTTATTTAGCGAAACCGCATACTTGACTTCCTTGGCGCAAATCTCCGACGCGATCGCGTCGGGGCTAAGCGTGAAGACGATGGTATCTGCCTTCGCGATCAGGCCCTCGATGCGCTTCCACCAATCCTCGAAGGCGTAGATTTCAGCGCGATCAATCAGCGGCTCGAAGCCGCGAGCCTTGAGTGCCGCTTCGAGCCGGTCCACAAAAGCCAAATCCTTGCGCGAATAGGAGATAAAGATTTTGGCCTTCGACTCGGCTTGCAGATTGCTGGCGGCAGCGGGCATCGTCTTCCTCCCTAACCGCGATGTTATCAGAGTTTTCGCATCAACCTGGAATCGTGCCCGTCCTCATCGTCCATTTAGGTGCAGCTTAGCTGGCGTTGGTGCGCCAAAGTGGCGGGCGGCATACCATTCCGATCAGGCGCGTACCAAACTCGGCCAGCAACTGATAGGCACCCCGCGTTCGCTGGCAGGGTCGCGGAGCCTTGAAAGTGCCGACAGGCACGCTGGCCCGTCGCGGACACGCCGACTGCACCGATCGATGTGTGCTTTTGGGCGCAAAGCGGACATGGGAGCGAGTTCTCTAGTCCGACGGCCGAAAACTCTTCAGGCAGATAAGGCGCCTTAGGATAGTCGTTTGTCGGAGTTCAGCGTGGCCTGGCACCGGCAACACTTTCGGGTTAGTCCCTTTGCGATTTGCGAGAAGACTTCAGCATCGGCCGGCGGGATTTGCGCTCGTGCTGGTGGTCAATTTTATAATTGTTGTTAATGCTTCGCGGCCACACACGTTGCACTGACGGTCGCCAGCGACTCGAGGATATTAAACGAAACAACCTCGATCCGACAGTTCGTCGACGAATTGGGCGAAACATCAATGACGTCACCGGCGGCCGCGACGTGCTGATTGTTGTTGATGTTGAGGCTAACGCCGTCATTCCTCGGAGTTCCGATCAGTCCAACAGTCAAACGACCGTCGGCAAGGATCAGAGACGTATTGCTATTAATGTTAAAGGTATTCTCCAAGGGAGGCGCTAACGCGGCCACCTTCTTTTGAGCAGCGTCGACTTGGGCTCGCAGATCGGCGATCTGCGCTTCCTTCTTCGTATTCGCCCCGCGGAGTTGTCCGATCTCGCTTTCGAGCAGCGCATTCCGGGTCTTGTATTCATTAACCTCATGGCCAGCTGAATGCCGCCCAAGTGTGTAGCAGGCAATTGCTAGAGCTAAAATGAGCGCCGCGCCGAGGATGGGGCGGCGCCAAATTCGCGATTTGATCCAGAAATGGACCAGCCGCCCGGTTATCGGGGTAGGGCGATCTGACGTCGTCGTTTCAGTCACTTCGCAAGTCCTGAGCTGACGCTAGCGCGAAGACGTGAATTTCTTGGAGAAGGCAATTTGGAAGTTAACGTATCGACTCATCGTCAAGGAGCTAGCCAATTGCGACCTTGGCAAGGCTCCTTACCGTACGAAAGTTTTACAAGTTGTGCAATTGTTTGTATCTTTAAAGGAGTATGCCGCGTGCCGCCCGCCACTCCGTGGGATGACACGATCGGTGACGCTTCTCGATCTGGCTCTGCAGATGGCAATCGACGCTCCTCGTGTGCCGGGCATCATGATCGGATGTCGGGCAATCTCCATCGGAGACGAATATGCGTTGATGCCCGAGGAAGCCAGCGCGTTCGTTGCGAGCGTGGCGAGGGTGAAACGCGCAAGCGGTGCGGCGCGGACTGTCGCCCGCCAACTCTTGGCACAAGCGGGCTTTCCCAATCACCCTCTTCGGAAGGCGAAATCTGGAGCACCGATTTGGCCGCAGGGCGTCGTCGGCTCGATGAGCCACGATTCCACAATGGCGGTTGCGGCGGTTGCGATGCGCAGCGACTTTTGCGCGCTTGGAATAGATATCGAACCGGCCGAATCATTGCCGCCCGAGGTGTTGGAGATGGTTACGACACCAAGAGAGCGCGCAAAACTCGATGAAGATCCGTGCCAAGGACGATTGCTATTTGCTGCCAAGGAGGCCGTCTACAAAGCGGTGTATCCGCTTGATCAATTATTTCTCGATCATCACGATGTAGAGGTCAGCTTGACGGATCAGCGGGCCGTTGTGTGCAACGGTCGAGTCGTGGAGCTTAGATTCGGCGTATCTGAATATCTCTTGGCGTTGGCGTATCTCCGCGGCGCAGGCGACGTGATGGCGGCTCTATAGGGGATGCGGATTGCATTGTGGAACGCAACAATTCTCCGCGCGGTTAGGATTCATCTGAAATGGGACTGTGCTGCTCAGGGACTATGTAGTCGGGGCGTTATTTCGGACCTGAGTCCCTCTCGGAAACCATAGCGGATCCGGTTGTGCGTAAGGCTTCGTAGAGACGGGAAAGAATAGCCGCAATGTCGGACGAATCCGACCCTGACCTTGGCTTCGAAGCTGAGGTTTTGTCGGGAGCGAACAAGTCAGATCTAGGAGAGCTCGGCGCCGCAGTCGGAGGCGCTCCTGCGGGCGTCGTTGGTGAAGAACCCGGCGGGGGCGTTTCGGGCGTTGACGAGGGGCTGGCGGACGGAGTTTCGGCCGCCGGTTTTTCTCTCGATGAGGAGGGAGTAGTAGGGGAGGTTCCCGACGATGGAGCGGGGCCATCGCCCGCTTTCGGTCCGGCGCTTGACGATGGAGAACTGTCGACATTGCCGAGAATTATCGGTAGTCCGTCCTTTCCGTTACCGATGATAACGATTTTCGAATTCGAAGACTGTGCAAGCGCTAGTGTGGCTTCGAATTCCACGCCAACGGAGGTAGGATTCGGAGATGCCCTGACTGACAGTCCGCTGGAACGCTGCTATGCCGTTCGCCTCGATCAGCTTGCGCTTTGACTCCTCCGTTTCGCGTTCAGCGCGATATTTGTATTCCCGTATTTGATAGTACTGTTCAGTCTGCCGATTGATGGCCGAAACAATTGAGGGCGGCAGCTCGATACTGAGAATAAGGGTATCTAGAATTTTGATCGAGCGCGCTAGGTCGTCTTTATACCTTTCCGGGTTGTCCTGTTCGCTGGCCTCCGGTTGATATAAGGCATTTAGGTGTTCACCAAGACTATTTTGTGTTTCCGCTCGTAACCTATTCTGAATCTCGTCACGTGAAATATAAACGTCTTGCGCTCGGTACGTGGAAACGATTTGCCGTACTTGGCTTCCGACTTCGGGAAGCACAAGCGACTTCAGATATCCCGGCCCTATGAATTTGTGGAGAACGGCGACTGACTGATGGTTGAGTTGATATCGTATATTGATCTCAGCAGTTACGCTTACGCCGTCAGAGGAAATAGCAGTACCTTTTTCAGTAGTAGTCTGCAGTCGTAGGTCATAAAGAAAGAGCTTGTCCCACGGCCAAATTACGTGAAGACCTTCGTCCCTTAGTTCCAAAGGATTGAGGACGGTACCTCGCGGGAGGATGCACCAGCATCCGATACCGGGCCCGCTAAATCGCTTCCAAAGCACGCCGACCTCGCCGCTTGGTACCGTAATCAGCATGTAAGGGTAGAGGACAAAGAAAAAGCAGCAGCAGGACCATCAGCGCCACCGAGGCGCCAGCCAGATGGCGGCTGATGAAGCCGCTGAATCCGCGCTTCGGCTCTAGCGGTGGAGTGCTGCGCGACCACGGATATTTAATCATCGGCCGTTCTCCGTCGGTCGTTGCGCGAGAAAGCGGCCTTCACGGGTGCACAGCTGACCGGTGTGCAAGTCCGGTCCGTCAAGATGGCGCTCGTCGCGTCTGGACCCCACGCGTGCTCTCTTCAAGCTGGCGCGATTCGACACGAGACGATGAGCCGGTCAAAAACAGCACTGGGAGCACGATGAGCGGAGTGGTGATGAGTGCAGCCAAAAACGTCCCGAAAAAGCCCAATCGACGTCGACTGCCGCAGAGCCCCGTCAGGACGCATATGGATATGTAGATGATCGCCTCGATCATCCGGTATGGTCCCTCCGCTCATGTCGGTCGGTTTCAACGGAAGGCGCGGTCTTGCTTGGTTGGTCCGCGCCACCTGTCTGTTTCGTCAGGAGCTCGCTGGGGCGGCACCGGACGTAGCGTTAGGGCGGCTGGGGGAAGATGCATCAGAACTTGTCGACCGTTTCTCCCAGGTTTCTTTGTGACGTTTAAGAAACTCACGATAGTCCGGCGGGTTAAAATCAAGCAGGGTGCCACCGGACTCGAAATGCTGGATGAAGACCTTGCCGATGCCGTAGGTCGCGCCGGCGGAGAGAACCGGCATCACGAACGAGGCCAGGGCCGTGCCCAGTACCGGGATCGCCTTCAGCACGCTGGCAGCGCCGATGCCGCTGGTAGTCGGAATGAGCGCGCCCGCAAGGCTGGCGATCAGGGACTTGCCGCGGTTCGCGGAGAACGGCACGTCATAAATTTGTGAAAGACGGCGCAACATCTGGAGTTGAAGTCCGCCGACCGCGATGAGGTCTACCACAGGTATCGGAAGAACCCCGGCCGCTCCCGCCCAAATGGCGAACCGGTCAACCAGTTTTTTGGCCATCTCTTCGCGACGCTCCGGCGGCAACGCCGCGGGCACCGACGATGTCGATTTTGAACCAGTCTCCGTCTCCGGCGTACTTGGCTCTGGCGCACTTGGCTGCTTTGCCATTTCAAATCCTTTCGCGTCAGTTCTGTCGGAAAGTCCTGGTCACGTCGGCCGAGTCATGTCGGCTGAAGCGTAAAGCCATTTGCGGCCCCAATCGTCGGCGCCATCCAAATTTTATAATTATCATAGACAGCCCGCCGCTGCCAAGCGGCCGCACAATGACAGATCGTCGGTTCTTGGCCGCAAGCTCTTCGGGCCCTTTTTGCGGTCGAGACGGCACACGTTCTTTACCCTCGGCTTTTGTGCGGTAAAATCAAGATGTAACACTATGTCGCACACTATTTCCGGGTTTCTCGATGCGAAGGTGGCCAGGTTACGCGAGTTTCCGGCGGGGCCCCAAGGCCCGCTTAGTGACGGCCGAAACGATCCTGGCGCGGGATTGCGAACTCATTTCGACGACCGTTGAGCAGACCGCGATTTTGCTGAGCGTCCGCGCCGGTTCATACTTTAAATTGAACCGGGCGGGCATGGAGATTTGGAATTTGCTCCAGCAGCCGCGTCGCGTCCGCGAAATCATTGAGGTGCTCGCACAAAGCCATGCGGTTGACACCGAAATCGTCACCCGCGATGTGACGGTGTTCCTCAACAAGCTGGTGGAGCGCCGACTGTTGCGGGTCGTCGATGCATCTGTCGTGCCATGAAGCCGAAGGCAATGCGCCGTGCCTATTTGCGCGAGGCGATGCTCTCGCTGATCCTCGCTCGATTGGCGGTACGTGTGCTCCCGTCGGCAAAGATTTTTGCCTGGGCTAACCGGCCGCTCCGCCGCGTCAGACGATTTGCAACCGACGAAGCACATTGGACGGCGTGGGCGGTTGAAACGATGGCAAGGAAATCACGAATGGAGGCCCTTTACCTCCCGCGAGCACTCGCGGTGCACGCGATGCTGCGGCGCCGCGGTTTTGCAAGCCGTCTTTGTCTTGGGGTCGCTGACAATCAAGGTGCGTTGTCGACACATGCATGGATCGAGGTCGGGCAAGAAGTCATCGCCGGCGGTGGCGACGTCTCGCGTTTCGTCCGACTAACTTAGTGTTTTGACGAGATTTGTATGGCTTAGGCGCTTTGCATGAGCGGTATTGCCGGGCAATTGCGTTTTGACGGAAAGGAGGTCGCGCGTCGCGATCTAGAGCGTGTCGCCAACGCGCTTCGCGCGCACGGGCCCGACCGATCGGCGGTCGCCGTTGCAGGTCATGTCGGCCTTGTCCACGTCCTGATGCGTATAACGCCTGAAGATTATTTCGACGACCAGCCGCTTCGCGGTTTGAGCGGGGCGATCATAACCGCTGATCTGCGTCTGGATAATCGTGACGATATCCTTACGGCAGCTGGAGTGACGCCGCATGACGCTTCGACCTGGCCGGATTCACGGATCTTATTGGCAGCTTGGGAAAAGGTCGGTGATGAGATTTGGGTGAGGCTACGAGGTCCGTTCGCGGTCGCGATCTGGGATCCGCGCAGCCAATCCCTGACCTTGGCGCGCGATCATCTCGGGCTCAATGTCGTGATGTGGCACAAAAGCCAGCAATTTTTTGCCTTCGCCACGATGCCGAAGGGCTTGTTTGCCCTGCCGGACGTGCCGCGCATATTGAACGAACAGAAATTTGCTGATTTCCTGGTGCTCAATCACGCCGACCACTCGGCGACTTATTATCAGCATATTTTTCGCATCCCTCCGGCGCATGTCGCGAAGGTGACCAGGGGCGGGGTGATGCACCTGCATCGCTATTGGTCGCCCGCGGCGATCAAACCAATTCGGCTGTCGTCCGACCAAGCCTACGCCGATGGTTTGCGTGAATGCCTCGACCGATCGGTGCGGCGGCAGATGCGCAGCGCGCACGGTATCGGCAGTCATCTCAGCGGCGGGCTCGATTTGTCGTCGGTTTCAATCCTTGCGGCACGCGCACTGGGTGAGAAGAACAAAAGACTTGCCGCCTTTACCCAGGTGCCCCGCGCGGACTTCGACGGTGCCGTCACGGAAAGTTGCTATGCCGATGAAACGCCTTATGTCGAAGCAATACGAGGCTTGGCGGGCAACATCGACGTAACGTACATCCGCAACGATGCTTGCGACGATTTCGCCGAGTTGGAGAAATTCTTCGTGGCGCTGGAAGGCCCCGTCCGCAATCCGACGGCGCTTGGCTGGATATTGGCAATTCAGCGCACTGCACGGTCGCAAGGGCGGCGTGTACTGCTCGGTGGCTTCTTCGGAAATGTGACGATAAGCTGGGACGGTTGGCCGCAGACGGTTGGTCACCTGTTAGCCGGAAGACTCATCACCGTATTTCGGCAATGGTGCCTTTTCTATCGACGTTCGCCTTATTCCCGATGGTCTGCTTTCCACAAGCTTATCGTCGAGCCGGTACTGCCGGACTGGATGGCGCGATGGCTCTCGCAGCCGCGAAGCGTTGCGCCCTGGACTCATCACTCCGCGATCCGCGCCGATTTCGCAGTCGAAATGGACGTGGAGGCGCGGGCGCAACGGCTGGGCCACGATTTTTTCTACAGATCGCAGCCTGGACAACGGACCAAGGCGCTTACATCCATCGATTATATCGGCGACTGGCTTGCGGCCGAGAGGGCCGTTACCGGTGTGGAATCCCGCGACCCTACGGCCGACATCGATGTAGTCTCGTTTTGCTTCGGCATTCCACCCGAGCAATATCTTGTCGAAGATATCGACCGATCACTCATCCGCCGGTCAATGTGGGGGCTGCTTCCGGAGGCGATCGTGTGCAATCGCAGGCGCGGCCTTCAGTCGGCCGACTGGTACAAGAAACTGGACCGACGGCGCCACCAGTTTGAAGCGGAACTCGCTCAGCTTTCCGAGAGCCGGCTGGCACAGCGATGTCTCGATCTTCCCCGGCTTGAGCGCGCAATCCGCAACTGGCCCTCCGGCGCTTGGCACCGGTCGGACATCGAGGAAGAATATCACTACGCTTTTGCGCGAGGCGTCGCCGCCGCTCGTTTTTTGAACTGGATAGAAGTGGCCAATCGGTAACACGGACAATCCAAGCCCACTGAGCCTGACTCGCCCGCCAAGCGGCATTCAAGCCGTTATTTTTCGACGCGGCTGGATAGTGGGAATGCCCACTCAAGGGAAAAACCAAACTTCGTTGCGGGTGCGGCCGGCGAAGGCGGCGGTTCTACCGAATGGGGGTATAAGGGCTGCGGCGCGCGTTCGCTACCACGAGGCTGATTTGTTGCGGCCGCGATCCTTGTTTCTGTGAAAGCCGGCGCTTCCCAAGCGTCAAGCCGAACGCTCACCTTCAAATCTTCGCAAATTGGAGAAGACATCGTCGCCCTGCTACCAAGCCGCAGCTTTCTTTGAATGTGTATGCAATCAGTCTCGCCTTAGCAAGAAGCCTCTGGCGCTCTTGCAGTGCGATGACGCGGCAAGAACGAGTGAAGGGCGAAACGCCACGAAAAGCTTTGGATCGTTTACCGTTGGTAATGCGGTTCCGTTGATTGTTTGTCCTTCCTTTCGGATTCGGGATCTCGAATACGATGTCCATCAAACTCCGGATGAACCATTAGCCGCCTATTGTGAAAAGCCGCCAATGTCGAGCGGTGGCCGATCGAAATGATCGTCACTTTCGGAAGATAGTGCAGCAGCGTTGAATATAGCGCGGCCTCGGACGATTCATCGAGCGAAGACGTCGCCTCATCGAGAAAGAGATAGTCAGGCGCGTGAAGTATGGCGCGAGCAATGCTCAGACGCTGCTGCTCGCCCAGGGATAATATCTGGTTCCATTGAGCTTCCTCGGACAACCTCACCGCGAGCGCCGGCAATCTAACGGCGGTCAGCACCTCGGCGATATAAGCCAATTCGAAGGTGTCGCGGTCGGACGGATAGGCGATTGCTTCCTCGAGAGACCCTAAGAAAAAGTACGGCCGCTGTGGCAGCACCATGCAATTGGCGCCGCGTGGCACGGTGACCGTGCCGGTACCGAACGGCCAGATACCGGCGACTGCTCGAAAGAATGTGGACTTTCCGGATCCGGAAGGCCCGGTGATCAAAGTTCGCTCGCCAGTTTTGATGACCAGGTCTTCCGCAGCAATCAGAGGGGTGCCTGCCGGTAGCTGAACCGCGAGTCCCGTTACTGCGAGTTCAGACGTTGCGGGGTGCCAAACGACATCCACTCGCGATGGGGCGGCAGCGGCTGTGGCCGCGCTCGCCGCCCCGACGGATTGTTCAAAGCCA
This sequence comes from uncultured Alphaproteobacteria bacterium, assembly GCA_963829465.1. Classification (GTDB taxonomy): domain Bacteria; phylum Pseudomonadota; class Alphaproteobacteria; order Rhizobiales; family Xanthobacteraceae; genus BOG-931. Next base: position 19,133 of record CAWHJE010000010.1, on the reverse strand, counting down.
TTCAGCCGGGCGATGACGGCGAGCCACTGCGCAAAGGTTGGATAGATGTTGACGAAGAATGACAGCGCGACTTGTACGGCACCGAACGCGGCCGCCGTCTGAACAAGGCCGCCGAGTTGCATGGCGCCACTAAAGTATGCCGGACCAAGGACGATGAATGGAAATATGATCGCCGCTTGCGTGTAACCTGTAGTGAAGAAAGCCAGTCGTTTCTGCCGCGACATGATGCGGTGCCAGTTGGTCACCAAGCTTTCGAAGCGCGCATTCAGGCGATTGCTCTCAACCGTTTCGCCGCCCAAAAGCGCAATCTGTTCAGAGTTCTCGCGGACGCGCACGAGGTTGTATCGGAAATCGGCCTCGTAGCGTTGTTGGGCAAAGTTGAGGGGGGCGAGAGACTTTCCGATCCAATGGCTAATCGCCGTACCGGCAACGGCATAAACGATCGCTGCCCATACCAAATAGCCTGGTATTGTGAAAGAAGTCCCCGCCAAATGCAACGGCGCCCCTTCTGAAAGGCCCCAGAGGATGGCGGTGAACGAGCCAAATGAAACGATCGCGTTGAGCAGTCCAAGGCCGATGGTCAACGTTTGCTCGACAAATAGCTTTATATCTTCTGCGATCCGCTGGTCCGGATTGTCGGTCGTAGGTTGTGTAAGTTGCATCCGATAGTGCGTTGCACTGTGCAGCCAACGGCACAGATATATTTTCGTCAGCCAGCGGCGCCAGCGGATTTCCAGCCATTGATTCAGATAGACCTTGTAGGCATTCAGCAGCGTCGCACTGACGGCGATGCCGCAAAAATAGCCAGCCTGAATGATGAAAATCTCCCAGTTGCGGTCCTGCAACGCATTATAAAAGCCGTTGTACCAACGGTTTAGGAGAACGGTTACGCAAACGACGCCAAGTTCCATCGCGATCACTGCGACAAGCAAGACCCAAGCTTTGCGGCGATCGTCAGAACGAAAGTAGGGAATAACTAAGCGCCAAATCGTGGAGAACGATGTTGTGAAACCCGCCACGACAACCTCCCGCAGTTTGACGCGGCGCAGCGGCAGGCCGCCGTCAGAACTAATGTGCAGCTGCGATCCGGACCCTGTAGTCTCCAGCACTCTTACTGATGTGTAAGATTGCGAAAGGAGTTCTACAAGCGTCCGGTAAAGCGGCAGTTCGATGGTCGGCAGCGGACGATTGCCGAGCTGAGAAATCCCTCGGATTTCCATCAGAGTAGAGCAAAGCAATGCGCCGTCGATGCCGGCAAGGTCTTCCCGCCGCAGCTCCTTTTCTTGCAGATCGATTCCGCTGTCGCGGGCGATCTCCAGCAAAACGCGACGCGTAATACCTGGAAAGACGTCGGGTTTCACTCGCGGGGTAATCAGCCGATCGTTTATGATCAGAAATACGTTGGCTGCCGAGGCCTCGGCGAGATGACCGTCGCGGTCAAACATTAGTCCGTCACCGTGGCCGGATTTTTCCGCGGCCTTGCGAGCATAGAAGCTGTTGACGTAGGCTCCGCTGACCTTGATGTGACCCGGAATCGAGCGGCTCGATATCCGTTCAATCGGAGAGATTTCGCAACTGATCGGATCGTCGAGATCGCGGTGCGCCTCAGTGCGGACGGTGAATATGCTGACGTCGACCGGAAGCCCTTCCGAACCGGTGATCCACAATTCCGGACCGCCCCTGAATGCAATCGGACGGATATATTGCGTGCCCTCGGGTTCGTGTTTCAAGAGATCGACAATGCCGGCCAACAGCTCCTCGACTGACCAAGGGACGATGAGCCCCATGCAAGCCGCTCCTTGACGAAACCGAATCAGATGATCTTCTGCACGATGCAGGTAGTAGTGGTCGCGATTCCAGTAGGCCATCATCCCGTCAAATACACCAGTCCCGAGATGGAAAGAGATGCTGGCCACCGAGGGCGCTCCTTGTTCTCGATCTCGAATTTCCCCGTTGTGCCAACAATGAGCGCTTGCATGCGTCATAAACGGACTCGCGATGGAAATTTAATTCTCTGCTAGAACGACATGGCTTTTGAGGTCAAGGTGAGGTTATCTTCTTTCCCCATTGGGTCAATTAGCGGATTGATCGGCGCACTGGCGCACCGTCCTCGACCCCGGCCGGGACGGGCCGACCGTCGTTCATCCGAAGTAATTGCGGCAGATCGGCTTGAGACTGCAAAAAGGGTTGAACGCGTGCTATCGCTATCCGCGCTGAACTATTGCGCAATACGTTTGCTGCTGACACCTGAAGCTACGGCCGCGCGTTTTCGCCGCGACCGCATGGCCGACAACGTTCGGCGGCGCCAAAGGATGGCGACAGGTCTATGACTTTCATCCAACTCGTGCGTCGTGAGATGCATGGCTCGCTGACCCGATTGATATTCATGTCCGCGCTCGGGGGCATTAGCAACGCGGCGCTCCTGGCGGCCATCAATGCCGGAGCGCAGGCTGCGGGCAGCGAGGAAAAACCCAGCCTGTGGGCAGCGGGACTTTTTTTAGTAGCTCTGCTGCTTTTCATAAGAACGCAAAACTACATTCTCATTACTGCGACCGTCGAAATCGAATCGATCGTGCACAAACTGCGGGTGCACCTTCTGGATGGCGTCCGGCACTCGGAGCTCGTGCCGATTGATCGGATAGGGCGCGCCAGAATCGTTGCGGCGATTACCGCAGACACAGCCGTGCTCACGCAGGCAAGCAACGTACTGGTCTTTTCCGTCCAGAGCGTCGTTCTTGTTGTTTTCGTCGGTCTCTACGTCGCCTATTTGTCGCCCATCGCGTTCGCGCTGAGTGCGATCATTGTCGCTGTGGCGGCAGCGATATTCCACCATAAGGGTCGGCAGCTCGCGTCCGGGCAGCGGGAAGCTGCCGAATGGACGAATAGGCTATTTGATCGTCTGACCGACGTTTTGGATGGGTTCAAGGAGGTACGTCTCAACAAGGCGCGGAGCGACCAGCTGTTCGAGGACATCATGGATGTGTCGAGCCACGCCGCTTATGTCAAAATCAAGACGGACTCCGAGAACTTCAAGCGGCTTATCTTTTCGCAAATCGTCATGTACCTCTTGCTCGGGTCTGTGGTGTTTATTGCACCCGTCATCGCCGGTTCGGCGGATAGCGGCATCGCCAAGGCAATATTGGCCCTATTGTTCGTTGTCGGAGCTTCCTTCGGCTTGGTGCAGTCGGTACCTATGCTGTCGTCGGCAAACGCGGCCGCCGACAGGATCGATCGGCTCGAAAGTGATCTCCTGGCAACCGCCCAGTCATCTGATCGTGCCGCCGAGACGCCAAAGCGCTTTGACACGATTGAGATGCGAGACGTGATCTTCCGCCACGCGGACAAGGCGTCCGATACGACCTTTCAGGTTGGCCCGGTGGATTTCAGCTTGCGATCCGGGGATCTTGTGTTCATCACCGGTGGCAACGGCTCGGGCAAGTCGACCTTTCTCAAAGTACTCGCTGGCCTTTACGTACCCAACTCAGGGGAGATCACGCTGGATCGGAGGCGAGTTGACGACGGCACTCGGGAGAACTACCGCGCGTTGATCACTGCGATTTTTTCCGACTACCATCTTTTTCTGAAACTCTACGGAATTTCTGAGCCGGATCCGGCTGAAGTGGAGCGCTTGCTGACCCAATTCCGTCTCAATGCCAAAACGCATCTTTCCGAAGGAGAGTTTCAAACCATTGATCTGTCGGGGGGCCAACGCAAACGCCTGGCGCTCATCGTAGCGTTGCTGGAAAAGCGCCCGATCCTGTTGTTGGATGAATGGACCTCCGATCAGGATCCGGAATTTCGCGGTCGATTTTACCAGGAACTGCTGCCGGCATTGAATCGGACTGGCGTAACGATTGTGGCGATAACGCACGACGAGCGGTATCTAAGCGAGCTCGGGTATCCGGCCCGCAGATTGCGTATGGATGAAGGGCGCTTCGTCGAGCAGTCGTGACGTTTGCTGAAGTGTGCCGAAAAGGCCCTGCCCAGAATTTTATCCGACGGCCGATCGGTTCACAGCCTAGTAAAAAATCTCGCGGCTGATATTTAAGTGCTCGATTTCGACACCTGCCTCGACACATCGCTCCAGGAAGTTGCGCGCCTGCTGCAACTGGATGGCATCCGGTTGGTATTCGAGGCCCATGAGGTATCTGAGCCATGGCTCCTGACCCATGGCGTAAATGAAAGCTTTGGAGCAGCCAAGATCCTTCACCAGCCTCCAAGCCCGTTCGGAGTTTGATGCCGATAGACGTCTCGATTCGTCGTTGCGGCGGCTGACGGATTTTGTCAGCAACGGTCCGTAAAGCCAGCTTAGTGGCGCGCCGAAGCATTCCATGCCGATGAACATGGCGTCCGGTCTGCCAACTATTTTCGTCACCAGTTTGTATAAGCCCGGGTCTATTGCATCCGAATCGACCAAAAAAAGAAGCGCCGACCCTTTAAGGTGACGAAGATCGTGTGTTTGCTATGAATATTGAGATCGGCATGCTCGCCGGAGAATGGCAAGCTGATGATCTCTCCTTCCTCGAATTTTATCGTGTCGAACGCGTCGACGACGTCTACGTTGTTGTATCCTAGTCGGTGCAAAATCAATTTCATCGATGGATCGGCGATGTTGCCGCCGTTATTTCGCGGAACCACGATCCTGCGAATGCGGCGTCTTAGTTGGACCAACAGCTCGGGCGAGAAGTGATCTTGGTGACAGTGCGAGATAACGGCATAGTCGATGACGTCCGGAAGATCCGTGAAGGTAAACCGGCCATCGCTCGCATTACGATCCCACGTGACCGTCGGGTCGATCAATATGGACGTGCGTGCACTTTGCAGCAGAACGCAGGCATGACCAAAATATCTGACTCGGATCTCGCTGCCTGCATAGTGCGGATTGTTCCTGTCCGGCGGATCGGTCGTAAAGAAATTATCGAAGGCGTCCTTTTGCGAAACGTCAATGTCGAGAGCCTTGGATATTTCCTCCACCGAGCCTTCTTGAGTTCGCATCGACGCAATGACGTCCAGTGACGGTGCCGAGAAGTCGATTTTGGCGAAAACGTTGCCAGGCGCCGTTACGCGAGGTGTGGTCAGGAAGAATTTGCGCTTGGCGTCCGTCGTTTGAGAAAGGCAAATTTCTTGCACCGACCGATTGTCGAGGTGATAGTTGTAGACAATTTCTTCGATCACTCCTCAGCGTGGGGTTGTTGTTCAGATCGTAGGAGAGTTCAGTGACGCCCGCAAGCGATTCCGGCAGCCGATCGTAGAATTCCGACAGGCAAAATCCGTCGGCGCCGTCCTGGAGAGTTTGGTCGAACGCCTTGAAGTCGCGCGCAAACTTGGTCAGTTCGGCGAACTGCATCGTCGTCCCGTGAAGCAATGCTTTGACTTCGGGCACCGCGCTTGCCGGCAAATCCAGGAACGGCCCACCCAGCAAGGCGGCATCACTCGCTGCGGCAATATGCACCTGTGGATTTGCGACAAAAGACTGCATCAAGGGCACGTGACGAAATGCAATATTCATCGCGTGTTGGACGGGAGCAACTAAGTGCGGCCAGGCAAACCAGCGACCGGTCAGTAGTTCAATCTTGACGTCCGACTTGAGGTAAGCACCGCGGCGGATCTCGGTCACCCTCGTCTCCTAAACGGATGTTCATCTTCTAAACGAAGATGTCGGAGCTAAGCCCTATTATCCCCAGTTGACTGTCCGAAGGCAACGACGGGAGGTTCGACGAGCCGAGCATTTTCGAGGCGTGTCGCCGAAGCGTTTGGGCCAACGCCGCCGCTATCGGCTCTCTCTCTCTCTCTCTCTCTCTCTTGACAAGCGCCCGGACGATTGATCGAATGCCAATGGGTGCTGACATTCTCGTCACTTATTGGTGTCCGTTATAGATCACGCGACGTCAACACGATCGCAGTGGGATGACCTCGCTAGTATCGCTCCTAGATTGCAGATCAAGTGACGCCGTCGAGGACGATAGGGCGTTTCCTTTATCGGCTGCGCAGCTAGGGATTTGGCGAGCGCAGCAGCTGGATCCTGGCAATTCATTCTACAACATCGGCGAATACATCGAAATTGATGGGTCGATTGACGTCGGGTTGTTCGAGCGGTCATTGCGTCAGGTTGTTAGCGAAGCTGAGTCGCTGCACGTCCAGATCATACCCGACGGTCTTGCGCAGGTCCTCGACGCTTCGTTCTCTTGGTCGCTCCCGTTTGTTGACGTTTCGCCGAGGCTGATCCGCGTGCTGCTGCCGAAGCATGGATGCGATCTGATCTGGCTCGGCCGGTTGATCTCGCCCGTGGACCGTTATTCGGCTTCGTCTTGTTCAAGGCTTCGGATAACCGGTTCTTCTGGTATGCGCGCTACCATCACATCATCATTGACGGATATGGGATGTGGCTTGTCGCGCATCGCCTCGCCCAAATCTACACCCAGTTAAGTGACGGACGTGCCACCGATCAAGGCTCGTTGGGCTCTCTTCACTCTTTGCTCGAGGAGAGCGCTGCCTACCGGTCGTCACAAGGATTTGAGAGCGATCGGCGTTTCTGGATGGACTATTTGGCCGGCGCTACCGGGGCGGCTCGCTTCAAGGGGCGCGCGTCGCAGGTCGGCAACGGCTTTATTCGCAGAACGTTAGAACTACCAAAAACAACCGCCGACGAAATCCGCGCGTTGACGCAACGCGCCGGCCTAAGGCTGTCTGATTTAATCAGTTCGATCACAGCGATTCTCCTGCATCGCGTCACCGGTGCAGACGATTTGGTTTTTGGACTTGCCGTCGCGGCCCGCACCGATGTCACGCGCATGATTCCGGGTGTGGTCTCAAATGTAATGCCGGTGCGGCTTGCTGTTCAGGCAGGCATGACTGTTGCGGAGATCATCGGTCAGGCGTCGCGGCAGATTCGACGCGGCCTGGACCATCGGCATTACCAATTCACTGATCTGCGAAAAGAACTGGGAATGGACGGCCCCGCGTTTTATGGCGTGGGTGTCAACGTGATGCGGTTCAACTACGGTTTCCGCTTCGCCGGCAACGGCGCCACTGCCTACAATCTCTCACTTGGGCCGGTCGATGAACTTTCGATTGTGGTTTACGACCGAGCCGATGGCGGGACGCTTCGCATCGACTTCGACGGCAACTCGGAGCTTTTCACGGCCGCCGACTTGGAGGAGGTGAAGCAAAAATTCTTGCGGGTTCTGGAGACAGCGGTCACGGAGCCCGATCGGGCTATCGGGCGGCTCGACATACTCGGCGCTGCCGAGCGGCAGACCCTGCTGCGGGACTGGAACGACACGGCGCAGCCGATTGCGTCTGCGACGGTGGCGGAGCTGTTTGCGGCGCAGGCGGTGCGAACCCCCGAAGCAGTTGCGGTGGTGTTCGAGGAACAGCAGCTGACCTATCGGCAGCTTGATGAGCGCGCCAACCGATTGGCGCATCATCTGCGCGGGCTGGGCGTCGGGCCAGAGGTCGTGGTCGGGCTGTGCGTCGAGCGCTCGCTGCAGATGGTTGTGGGCCTGCTCGGCATCCTCAAGGCCGGTGGCGCCTATCTGCCGCTCGATCCCGGCTATCCGGCGGAGCGGCTGGCCTTCATGCTGGAGGATTCGCGGGCGCCGCTGCTGCTGACGCAATGCAGCGCTCGTGCCGAACGTCGCCGGCTTACGGGCTGCGGATCGTTGAGCTTGATACCGATTGGCCTGCGATCGCGCGGCAACCGGCGAGCGCGCCGCCCAACACCATCACGCCGCACAACACCGCCTACGTCATCTATACCTCGGGGTCGACCGGTACTCCCAAAGGCGTTGCCGTCAGCCACGCCGGCATTCCCAATCTTGCCGCGGCCCAGATTGATCGCTTTGCCATCTCGCGCGAAGCCGCGGTGTTGCAATTTGCTTCACTGGGTTTCGATGCGGCGATCTCCGAAATGTCCGCTTGCCTGGACCGCGGGAGCGCGCCTCGTCCTGAGAACGGATGAGAGTGGTGGCCAAAGATTGGCCGATCTCATCCGCACCCAGGGCGTCACGCACGCCACGTTGCCCCCTGTCGTGCTGGCCGATTTGCCGGCCGACCTGCCGTTGGGGACGCTGATCGTTGCCGGCGAAGCCTGTCCGGCCGATCTGGTTGAGCGGTGGTCGGTCGGCCGGCGCATGATCAATGCTTACGGTCCGACTGAGACGACGGTCTGTGCGACCATGAGTGAGCCGCTGTCGGGGGGAGGTATTCCGCCGATTGGTCGTCCGCTATCGAACACGCAAGTATATGTGTTGGACGGGGGCTTGGAGCCTGTCCCGGCGGGGGTAGTGGGGGAGCTTTACATCGCCGGCGCGGGGCTGGCGCGGGGTTATTTGCATCGTGCCGGGCTGACGGCGGAGCGGTTTGTTGCCAACCCGTTTGGTACCGCCGGCAGCCGGATGTACCGCACCGGCGACCTTGCGCGCTGGCGCGGTGACGGTGTGCTGGAGTTTTTCGGCCGCGCCGACCAGCAGGTGAAGTTGCGGGGCTTCCGCATTGAGCCCGGCGAGATCGAGGCGGCTTTGGTGCGGCATCCCGGTGTCGCGCAGGCTGTTGTTGTGGCGCGGGAGGACACGCCCGGTCAGAAGCGACTGGTTGGCTATGTGGTTGCAGCGGCGGACCGGGAGCTCGATGCGGCGGCGCTGCGCGGTCAGCTGTCGGCGAGCCTTCCGGACTACATGGTGCCGTCGGCGATTGTGGTGTTGGGATCGCTGCCGCTGACGGCGAACGGCAAGCTTGACCGCCGGGCGCTGCCGGCGCCGGATTTGACGCCGAAGGTGGTTCGGGCGCCGCGCACGCCGCAGGAGGAGGTTCTGTGCGGGCTCTATGCCGAGGTGCTTGGCGTCGAGCGTGTCGGCATCGACGACAACTTCTTTGCGCTCGGCGGCGACAGCATCATGTCGATCCAGCTGGTGAGCCGGGCGCGCAAGGCCGGTCTTGAGATCACGCCGCGGGCGGTGTTCCAGCATCGCACAGTCGAGGCTCTTGCGGCTGTCGCCAAGGCGGTGGCGGAAACAAAGAAGAGCGCGCCTGATCTGCCGCTGGTTGAGCTCTCGCAGGCCGAGATCGAGCGGCTGGAAGGTAGCTATCCGCAGATTGAAGATGTCTTGCCACTGTCGCCGTTGCAGGAGGGGCTGCTGTTCCATGCGCTGTTCGATGCGCAGGGCCCCGACATTTATACGATGCAAATTGCAATCGTCATTGACGGTCCGCTGCAGAGCGCTGTGTTGCGGGCGGCGGCGGATGCACTGGTGCAGCGGCATGCCAGCCTGCGGGCGGCGTTCCAGCATGAGCATCTGAGCCGGCCGGTGCAGATTATTGTGCCGGTTGCGCGGGTGCCGTGGCGCAGCATCGATCTGTCGGTGCTGGACGACGCGTCGCGCGAAGAGCGTCTGCAGCAGATCCTTGCTGAGGATTGCGCCGAACGGTTCGATGTTGCGACAGCGCCGCTGCTTCGCTTCACGCTGATCCGGCTCGGCGCGGATCGGCATCGGCTGCTGTTCACACATCATCACATCCTGATGGACGGCTGGTCGAGCGCCGGTTCTGATCCAAGAGCTGCTGACGCTGTACGGGCAGCGCGGCGATGCCACGGCATTGCCGCGGGTGACACCGTACCGGGATTATCTGGCGTGGCTTGCGGCGCAGGATCGTGCGGCTGCGGTCGCGGCCTGGAGCGCGACGCTGGCTGGGCTTGAGGCGCCGACGCTGATCGCGCCGCGCGATCCGAATGCGGCGGCAGTCATACCCAAGCAAATCATGCTGCCAGTAAGCCGTGCGCTCAGCGATGCGCTCGGGCGTCAGGCGCGCGCACGGGGTCTGACGCTCAACACGTACATCCAAGGCGCTTGGGCCGTGCTGCTTGGCCGACTGACCGGGCGGGACGATGTGGTGTTCGGGGTCACGGTGGCGGGCCGGGCGCCGGAGATTGCCGGCATCGAGAGCATGGTCGGACTGTTCATCAACACGCTGCCGTTGCGGGTGAAGCTAGCGCCGGACCAGCCGTTGGTGGCGCTGCTTTCCCAGCTTCAAGATAGTCAGTCGCGGCTGATGGCGCATCAGCATCTTGGCTTGGCGGAGATCCAGAGCCTGGCCGGCTTGGCCGAGTTGTTCGACACGCTGGTGGTGTTTGAGAACTATCCGGTCGACCAGGCTGCGTTGGCGCATGCCGGCAACGGACTTCGTGTCACGCCGATCGCCGGACACGACGTCTCGCATTACCCTCTGAGCCTTGGTGCGATGCCGGGCGAACAACTCCGCCTCCGGCTGGACTATCGTCCTGACTTGTTTGATCGGGCGAGCATCGAGGCGCTGGGTGAGCGTCTGGTCCGGCTGCTCGAGGCTGCGGTCACGGAGCCCGATCGGGCTATCGGGCGGCTCGACATACTCGGCGCTGCCGAGCGGCAGACCCTGCTGCGGGACTGGAACGACACGGCGCAGCCGATTGCGTCTGCGACGGTGGCGGAGCTGTTTGCGGCGCAGGCGGTGCGAACCCCCGAAGCAGTTGCGGTGGTGTTCGAGGAACAGCAGCTGACCTATCGGCAGCTTGATGAGCGCGCCAACCGATTGGCGCATCATCTGCGCGGGCTGGGCGTCGGGCCAGAGGTCGTGGTCGGGCTGTGCGTCGAGCGCTCGCTGCAGATGATTGTGGGCCTGCTCGGCATCCTCAAGGCCGGTGGCGCCTACCTGCCGCTCGATCCCGGCTATCCGGCGGAGCGACTGGCCTTCATGCTGGAGGATTCGCGGGCGCCGCTGCTGCTGACGCAATCAGCGCTCGTTGCCGAATTGCCGGCTTACGGGCTGCGGATCGTTGAGCTTGATACTGATTGGCCTGCGATCGCGCGGCAACCGGCGAGCGCGCCGCCCAACGCCATCACGCCGCACAACACCGCCTACGTCATCTATACCTCGGGGTCGACCGGTACTCCCAAAGGCGTCGCCGTCAGCATCACGCCGCATTCCCAATCTTGCGGCGGCGCCAGATCGATCGCTTTGTCATCTCGCGGAAGACGCGGTGTTGCAACTTGCTTCACTGGCGTTTCGATGCGGCGGTCTCCGAGATTGGCCGCAGTGCTCACCGCGGGAGCGCGCCTTGTCCTGAGAACGATGAGAGTCGCTGGCCAAAGATTGGCGATCTGCATCCGCAGCAAGGGTGTCACGTCTACGCTCACGTTGCCCCCTGTCGCAGCTGGTCGATGTGCCGGCCGACCTGCCGTCGGGGACGCAGATTCGTTGGCGGCGAAGTGCTCTGTCCGGCCGATCTGGTTGAGCGATGGTCGGTCCGGCCGGCGCATGATCAATGATTATGGTCCGACCGAGACGACGGTCTGCGCGACCTTTAGTGAGCCGATCGAGCAGCGCGGTACTCCGCCGATTGGTCGTCCGCTATCGAACACGCAAGTATATGTGTTGGACGGGGGCTTGGAGCCTGTCCCGGCGGGGGTAGTGGGGGAGCTTTACATCGCCGGCGCGGGGCTGGCGCGGGGTTATTTGCATCGTGCCGGGCTGACGGCGGAGCGGTTTGTTGCCAACCCGTTTGGTACCGCCGGCAGCCGGATGTACCGCACCGGCGACCTTGCGCGCTGGCGCGGTGACGGTGTGCTGGAGTTTTTCGGCCGCGCCGACCAGCAGGTGAAGTTGCGGGGCTTCCGCATTGAGCCCGGCGAGATCGAGGCGGCTTTGGTGCGGCATCCCGGTGTCGCGCAGGCTGTTGTTGTGGCGCGGGAGGACACGCCCGGTCAGAAGCGACTGGTTGGCTATGTGGTTGCAGCGGCGGACCGGGAGCTCGATGCGGCGGCGCTGCGCGGTCAGCTGTCGGCGAGCCTTCCGGACTACATGGTGCCGTCGGCGATTGTGGTGTTGGGATCGCTGCCGCTGACGGCGAACGGCAAGCTTGACCGCCGGGCGCTGCCGGCGCCGGATTTGACGCCGAAGGTGGTTCGGGCGCCGCGCACGCCGCAGGAGGAGGTTCTGTGCGGGCTCTATGCCGAGGTGCTTGGCGTCGAGCGTGTCGGCATCGACGACAACTTCTTTGCGCTCGGCGGCGACAGCATCATGTCGATCCAGCTGGTGAGCCGGGCACGCAAGGCCGGTCTTGAGATCACGCCGCGGGCGGTGTTCCAGCATCAGACGGTTGAGGCGCTGGCGGCTTCGGCGCGGGTTATAGCGGCGCCGGCTTTGGCGTTGGCGGACATTGCGGTTGGGCCGCTGGAGCCGACGCCGATCATGCATTGGCTGCGGCAGCATGGCGGCCCGATCGGGAGCTTTCATCAGGCAATGCTGCTGAGCGTGCCTTTGGGGATGCGGCAGGCGGATCTGCTTGGCGCCGTGCAGGCGGTGCTCGATCATCATGATGCTTTGCGGCTGCGGCTGGAGGTGTTGAAGGGGGGCGAGTGGGGCCTGGAGATTGCGCCTTGTGGTTCGCTCCGGGCCGCGGACTGCGTGCGGCAGATTGATGTAAGCGGGCTGGATGCTGACGGTCTGCGGCGCAGCATTGGTGAGGCGTCTGCTGAAGCTGCGGCGCGGCTGTCGCCGGGCGACGGGCGGCTTGTTGAGGTGGTGTGGTTTGACGCTGGGACGAAGGCTGCGGGGCGGCTACTGCTGAGCATTCATCATCTCGCGGTTGACGGGGTGTCGTGGCGCATCCTGGTGCCGGACCTGGCGGCGAGTTGGGCGGCGCTGGCCACGGGTCGGGCTGTGGAGCTTGCGCCGCGGGGGACGTCGTATCGGCGCTGGAGCCAGCGGCTGGTTGAGGAGGCGCAGACGGCGGCGCGGCTAGCAGAGCTTGAGTCGTGGCGGCGGATGCTGAGCGAGCGTTCGCTTTCTCTTGTGGATGGGTCGCTGGATGCGGCGCGCGATGTTGCTGGGACGGCGCGCGCAGTGACGCTTGAGCTTTCGTCTGATGTTACGGAGGCGTTGCTGACGCGTGTTGCGTCGGCGTTTCATGGCGGCATCAACGATGTGCTGCTGAGCGCTTTGGTTATTGCGGTGGCGGACTGGGGGCGGCGGCAGGGCCGCGCTGGCGGTCCGGCCGTGCTGCTGGATCTGGAAGGTCACGGTCGTGAGGAGATTTTTGCCGATGTCGAGCTGTCGCGGACGGTGGGGTGGTTCACCAGCCTTTATCCGGTTCGGCTTGATCCCGGATCGCTTGATCTTGAGGAGGCGTTGGCGGGCGGAGCGGCGCTGGGGCGAGCGGTCAAGGTCATCAAGGAGCAATTGCGCGCGCTCAAGGACAACGGGCTCGGCTATGGGCTGCTGCGGTATCTGAACCGGCAGACGGGGGCTGAGCTTGCGGGTTATGGGGTGCCACTGCTTGGCTTCAACTATCTGGGGCGGTTTGCATCTGGGGGCGGTCAGGATTGGGGGCTGGCGGCGGAAGCTGCGGCACTGGGTGGCGGCGCGGCAGCCGGGATGCCGCTGGCGCATGCGCTTGAGGTCAATGCACTGACGCTGGACGGCGCCGAAGGGGCGCGGCTGCGGGCGACGTGGGGTTGGGCGCCTGCGCTGCTGGATGAAGCGGCGGTGCGCGATCTCGCGCGAGGCTGGTTTGCGGCGCTGGAAGCGTTGGTGCGGCACGTGGCGCAGCCCGGAGCCGGGGGTCGCACGCCTTCGGATCTGCCGCTGGTTGAGCTCTCGCAGGCCGAGATCGAGCGGCTGGAAGGTAGCTATCCGCAGATTGAAGATGTCTTGCCACTGTCGCCGCTGCAGGAGGGGCTGCTGTTCCATGCGCTGTTCGATGCGCAGGGGCCGGACTTTTATGCGGTCCAGATTGTATTCGACCTTGAGGGTCCGCTGCAGAGCGCTGTGTTGCGGGCGGCGGCGGATGCGCTGGTGCAGCGGCATGCCAGCCTGCGGGCGGCGTTCCAGCATGAGCATCTGAGCCGGCCGGTGCAGATTATTGTGCCGGTTGCGCGGGTGCCGTGGCGCAGCATCGATCTGTCGGTGCTGGACGACGCGTCGCGCGAAGAGCGTCTGCAGCAGATCCTTGCTGAGGATTGCGCCGAACGGTTCGATGTTGCGACAGCGCCGCTGCTTCGCTTCACGCTGATCCGGCTCGGCGCGGATCGGCATCGGCTGCTGTTCACCAGCCATCACATCCTGATGGACGGCTGGTCGATGCCGGTTCTGATCCAAGAGCTGCTGACGCTGTACGGGCAGCGCGGCGATGCCACGGCATTGCCGCGGGTGACACCCTATCGCGATTATCTGGCATGGATCGCGGCGCAGGATCGTTCTGCTGCCGTCGCGGCCTGGAGCACGGCGTTGGCTGGGCTTGAGGAGGCAACGCTCCTGGCGCCGCATGCTGCGCGACAAGCACCGGCGCTGCCCGAGCAGATCCTGCTGACGGTCGATGCGAGCCTGACGGCAGCGCTGATGCAGCAGGCGCGGGCACGGAGCCTGACGCTCAACACGTACATCCAAGGCGCTTGGGCCGTGCTGCTTGGCCGACTGACCGGGCGGGACGATGTGGTGTTCGGGGTCACGGTGGCGGGCCGGGCGCCGGAGATTGCCGGCATCGAGAGCATGGTCGGACTGTTCATCAACACGCTGCCGTTGCGGGTGAAGCTGTCGCCGGACCAGCCGTTGGTGGCGCTGCTTTCCCAGCTTCAAGATAGTCAATCGCGGCTGATGGCGCATCAGCATCTTGGCTTGGCGGAGATCCAGAGCCTGGCCGGCTTGGCCGAGTTGTTCGACACGCTGGTGGTGTTTGAGAACTATCCGGTCGACCAGGCTGCGTTGGCGCATGCCGGCAACGGACTTCGTGTCACCCACGTCGCCGGCCACAACGCCTCGCACTATCCCGTTGACCCTTGGGGTCGTTCCCGGGCAACAACTGCGGCTGCGGCTGGACTATCGTCCTGACTTGTTTGATCGGGCGAGCATCGAGGCGCTGGGTGAGCGTCTGGTCCGGCTGCTCGAGGCTGCGGTCACGGAGCCCGATCGGGCTATCGGGCGGCTCGACATACTCGGCGCTGCCGAGCGGCAGACCCTGCTGCGGGACTGGAACGACACGGCGCAGCCGATTGCGTCTGCGACGGTGGCGGAGCTGTTTGCGGCGCAGGCGGTGCGAACCCCCGAAGCAGTTGCGGTGGTGTTCGAGGAACAGCAGCTGACCTATCGGCAGCTTGATGAGCGCGCCAACCGATTGGCGCATCATCTGCGCGGGCTGGGCGTCGGACCTGAGGTCGTGGTCGGGCTGTGCGTCGAGCGCTCGCTGCAGATGATTGTGGGCCTGCTCGGCATCCTCAAGGCCGGTGGCGCCTACCTGCCGCTCGATCCCGGCTATCCGGCGGAGCGACTGGCCTTCATGCTGGAGGATTCGCGGGCGCCGCTGCTGCTGACGCATGCGGGGTTGCGCCAACGCCTCGCCGCGCATCGCGGCTCGATTGTTGAGCTGGATGCCGATTGGCCTGCGATCGCGCGGCAACCGGCGAGCGCGCCGCCCAACACCATCACGCCGCACAACACCGCCTACGTCATCTATACCTCGGGGTCGACCGGTACTCCCAAAGGCGTTGTCGTCGGTCATCGCAGTATTACCAGATCTTGTCGCGAGCACCAAGATTATCGACGCTGACGTCGCGCGACGATGCCGCTCTTGCAACTTGCACCACTGGCGTTTGATGCGTCGACTTCGAAATCTGGGGCGCACTGCTCAACGGCGGCAAGCTTGCGCCTTATCCTGACGATGCGGCAATCGAGAGCTGCTGGCGATTGATTGGCAGCGAGCTCATCTGCAACTGTGGCTCACGTCTTTTCAGTCACGTTGTCGATGCTATGTTGAGTTCGTGGATTTGCAGCGGCCGACATGCTGTTGCGCGGGCGGCTGATGTGTTGTCGGTTCGCAGCGTGTCCGCCGATCTGTTGATAGCGTTAGTCGCGTCGGCCGACGTATCGATCAATGGTTATGGTCCGACCGAGACGACGACGTTCAGCACGACATTTACGGTGGCCGACAGCAGCGCGCTGTCATCTCCGCCGATTGGTCGTCCGCTATCGAACACGCAAGTATATGTGTTGGACGGGGGCTTGGAGCCTGTCCCGGCGGGGGTAGTGGGGGAGCTTTACATCGCCGGCGCGGGGCTGGCGCGGGGTTATTTGCATCGTGCCGGGCTGACGGCGGAGCGGTTTGTTGCCAACCCGTTTGGTACCGCCGGCAGCCGGATGTACCGCACCGGCGACCTTGCGCGCTGGCGCGGTGACGGTGTGCTGGAGTTTTTCGGCCGCGCCGACCAGCAGGTGAAGTTGCGGGGCTTCCGCATTGAGCCCGGCGAGATCGAGGCGGCTTTGGTGCGGCATCCCGGTGTCGCGCAGGCTGTTGTTGTGGCGCGGGAGGACACGCCCGGTCAGAAGCGACTGGTTGGCTATGTGGTTGCAGCGGCGGACCGGGAGCTCGATGCGGCGGCGCTGCGCGGTCAGCTGTCGGCGAGCCTTCCGGACTACATGGTGCCGTCGGCGATTGTGGTGTTGGGATCGCTGCCGCTGACGGCGAACGGCAAGCTTGACCGCCGGGCGCTGCCGGCGCCGGATTTGACGCCGAAGGTGGTTCGGGCGCCGCGCACGCCGCAGGAGGAGGTTCTGTGCGGGCTCTATGCCGAGGTGCTTGGCGTCGAGCGTGTCGGCATCGACGACAACTTCTTTGCGCTCGGCGGCCATTCGCTGTTGGCGACCAAACTGATCAGCCGCATCCGCGCCACGCTGGATGTCGAGATCGCCATCCGCAGCCTGTTTGAGGCGCCGAGCGTCGAGGCTTTGGCGCGCAGTCTCGACGTTGGCGAGGTGGCGCGGCCGACGTTGCGGCGGCAGCCGCGGCCGGCCGAGATCCCGCTGTCATATGCGCAGCGGCGGCTGTGGTTTTTGGATCGTCTGGAGGGGCCGAGCGCGACCTATACGCTGCCGATGGCGGTTCGGCTGCGCGGGGCACTGGATGCAGCGGCGCTGGAAGCGGCGCTGGGCGACGTGATGGAGCGTCACGAGAGCCTGCGCACGGTGTTTCCGGAGACGGCCGGGATTGCCTGTCAGCGGATCCTGGAAGTGTCAGCAGTGCGGCCGCTTCTGGAGCGGAGCGCGGTGAGCGAGGCGGCGCTTGACGGGTCGCTTTCTGCGGCGGCGCAGCGCGGCTTTGATCTGGCGCAGGAGCCGCCGCTGCGGGCGCATCTGTTTGTGCTCGGCGCCGACGAGCATGTGCTGTTGCTGGTGCTGCACCACATCGCCAGCGACGGCTGGTCGATGGCGCCGCTGTGGCGGGATCTTAGGCACAGCTATGCGGCGCGGCTAGCAGGCCGGGCGCCGGAGTTTTCGCCGTTGCCGGTGCAATATGCCGACTACACGTTGTGGCAACATGAGGTCCTGGGCAGCGAGAGCGATGCGGACAGCGCGATCTCGCGGCAGCTTATGTATTGGCGGCAGACGCTTGCGGGACTTCCCGATCAGCTTGAACTGCCGAGCGATCGCTCGCGCCCGGCGGTATCGAGCCATCGTGGCGGCTATGTTGGGCTACAGATTGAGTCTTCGCTGCACCGTGCGCTGCTGGGGCTTGGGCGCGAGGCGGGGGCGAGCCTGTTCATGGTGCTGCAGGCTGGGCTTGCGGCGCTGCTGAGCCGTCTGGGCGCCGGCACAGACATTCCGATCGGCAGTCCGATCGCCGGGCGCACCGATAGCGCGCTGGACGATCTGGTTGGGTTTTTCGTCAACACCTTGGTGCTGCGGACCGACACGTCGGGCAATCCGAGCTTTCGGGAGTTGCTGGGTCGGGTGCGGGCCGGCAACCTTGCGGCCTATAGCCACCAGGATGTGCCGTTTGAGCGATTGGTGGAGGTTCTCAACCCGTCGCGGTCGCTGGCGCGTCATCCGCTGTTCCAGGTGATGCTGGCGATGCAGAACAATGCGCCGGCGAGCTTTGAGCTGCCGGGGCTGAGCACCAGTGTCGAACCGGTAGCTACCAGCAGTGCGAAGTTTGACCTCACACTCAGCCTTGCCGAGCAACGCGCCGCGGACGGCTCGCCAGTCGGGATCAACGGCGTTCTCGAATACGCCACCGACCTGTTTGAGAGGGAGAGCGTAGCGGCGCTGGGTGAGCGTCTGGTCCGGCTGCTCGAGGCTGCGGTCACGGAGCCCGATCGGGCTATCGGGCGGCTCGACATACTCGGCGCTGCCGAGCGGCAGACCCTGCTGCGGGACTGGAACGACACGGTGCAGCCGATTGGCTTTGCGACAGTGGCGGAGCTGTTTGCGGCGCAGGCGGTGCGAACCCCCGAAGCAGTTGCGGTGGTGTTCGAGGAACAGCAGCTGACCTATCGGCAGCTTGATGAGCGCGCCAACCGATTGGCGCATCATCTGCGCGGGCTGGGCGTCGGGCCAGAGGTCGTGGTCGGGCTGTGCGTCGAGCGCTCGCTGCAGATGATTGTGGGCCTGCTCGGCATCCTCAAGGCCGGTGGCGCCTACCTGCCACTCGATCCCGGCTATCCGGCGGAGCGACTGGCCTTCATGCTGGAGGATTCGCGGGCGCCGCTGCTGCTGACGCATGCGGGCCTGCGCCAACGCCTTGCCGCGCATCACCGTGCCATCGTTGATCTGGATGCCGATTGGCCTGCGATCGCGCGGCAGCCGGCGAGCGCGCCGCCCAACGCCATCACGCCGCACAACGCCGCCTACGTCATCTACACCTCAGGTTCAACCGGAAGTCCCAAGGCGGCATCAAATACTCACCATGGTCTGCGAAATCGTCTCTCGTGGATGCAAGCCACGTATCTTTTAGGTCCAGAAGATGTGGTCCTACAAAAGACGCCCATTACTTTTGACGTATCGGTTTGGGAGCTGTTTTGGCCGCTCATCGTCGGAGCACGCCTGGCCCTAACTGCGCCGGGAATGCACGGCGACCCGGTCCGATTGGTGGAAACGATCCGGACCCATCGAGTGACGACCCTGCATTTTGTGCCCTCCATGCTGCGGGCGTTCCTGCAGCATGAGCAGAGCCGCCTCTGTGACAACGTCCGTTATCTAATTTGCAGCGGCGAGTCTCTTTCTGCAGAGCTGCGAGATCAAGTATTGCGGGTGCTTCCTGAGGTGCACCTAGAGAATTTATATGGACCAACCGAAGCGGCCATCGATGTTACGCGATGGGCCTGCCGAACAGA
>CAWHJE010000009.1:0-52505 GCA_963829465.1 uncultured Alphaproteobacteria bacterium | reverse complement strand
GCAGCGTTTGGAATACGAACGCGCGGGCTAGTGGGTACAGAATCGAGCGCGAAAGAATCCTCAACCAGGTGAGGACGAGGCGGAGATTGTGTCCAACCGCGGTGAGGATTGCGTTGGCGGCGTCGCCTTCGCGGCCTTTGAGATAGCAGCGGCCGAGATGTCCGTCGGCCTTCATGTGTCCGATCACGGCTTCGATGGCGGAGCGGCGTTTGAGCTCGCGCTTGATGGCACCGTGGACGCCACGCTTCTGGCCGGAGATGAAGACCCGGCGTGGGTTCGTCGTATCGTGGCCGCGGTATCCCTCACATGGGGAGTTTCGGGTCAAGGAGTGCTATTCAGCCTTTCATGAATAAAACTCCACTGGCTATTTCGGTATCCAAGGTCCGAGCCCCGCTTCCACGATCTGGTCGTTGCTCGCCAGATCAACCTCACATTCGGTCGCCGTTCATGACGGCTGCACCAATATCCCGCTTGCGGCGGGCAAGGCTCGGTTGGACGAGACCATTCTGTCGACCGGCTTTTGAGGCCATAGGGATACGCGGTTCGTCCACCCGGATCCGCCAGAACTGATCGGGTTCTGGAAGATTTGATTATCGGTCAGCGCCAGCCGTCAAGCGGCTTTCATGATGGCTCCCTCGATAACGACACCAGCGGTCGCATATTTCCATAGCGCCACAAGCAGCTTGCGCGCCAACGCCACGATGGTCGTCTTCTTGCGACGGCCGCCGTTGCCCTTAACCCGTTCCTCAAACCACCGGGCGAGCGCCGATTGTGGCTGATTGCGCAGCCATAGCCAGGCGAGCTGGATGAGCGTTGTCCTCAATCGCGGATTGCCGGCTTTCGAAACGCCTTGCTCGCGATTTACCGACCCACTTTGCCAGGGCGTCGGCGCCAAGCCCGCGTAGGCCGCAACCTGCTTTCGGTTGGCAAAATTCCTGTAGAATGCCTCCGTCCAAAGGATAGCGGCGAACTCGGGCCCGATGCCCTTGATGTCAAGCAACGTCGCCGCCGGCGTGGGCGTTGCGGATTTCGCCTCTGCGAACAGCTCATCCCGCTCGGCCTCCACTCCCTTGATCTGCTCGATCAGCAATTCGAGCCGATCAAGCTCGCGACGAACTTGGGCCTTCATATGATCGGGCAGTGGACGGCCATCGCCCGTCCTCAGCTCGCTGAGCCGTTTTCGACGATCGCGACGCAGCGGCTCGTATCCGGAGACGCCCTGCGAGAACAGTAAACCTTTGATCCGATTGATGTGCAGAATACGCTCGTTGATCAAGACCTTGCGCTCTCGGCAGAGCCGACGGCGGTCTTCCTCTTCGGGAGTCGGCGCCTTGACCATCGCGCACACGCGAGGTTCGCCGCGCTTATACGCCATCAGCGTGCGAAGCAGCGCCTCGCCGTCGATCCGGTCAGTCTTTGCTCGTCGATGCCGACGCGAGGTCGCGATCGAGGCCGGATCGACGACGTGGCTTTCAATCCCTTCTTTCTCCAGTACGCGATGAACCCAGAAGCCATCCAGCCCGGCTTCCTGAATGACGATAATCGGAAAGGATTTTCCGACCTGCGCCAACGCTTTCTTCCGAATCGCTGCAAACCGGGCAAGCAGTGCCGCGATGTCCCCGGCACGCACGCTATGTTTTGACCTTTTCTCGCCCCGGCCCGGAGACAGCGACGTAATCAGCCAAGTGAAGCGACTTAGTTCCAAAGAAACGAAAATCGCGCCAATATTCACTTGGATAGCGGCTTGTGCTTCAGTTCGGTCAGCTTCGCTTTGCATGGTCGTCTCCGGAGTAGGTGGTTGCAACTTCACTCTGACAGAGTGCCGGATCCACCTCCCCATGGGATCTGTCGACATAGGCGCGTTCGATCTCGCGGCCGATAAGCTTTTGGGTGTCCTCGATGACGGCGCGCAGGGTGTGGCCGTCGTAAGGATTGCCGGGCAGCGTCTTGGTGTGCAGCACGAACTGACCGCCCGGCGCGCGGGCATTGGTGGTAACGATTGAGGTCTTGACCCCGAACTCATAGGGCGCACTGGCCTTGCCTTTGCCGATGCATTCGACCTCGGGTGCATGGAAGGAATAGAGCTTCCATCCGCGCTGACGTTGCTGTTGTGAGCGGATCTGCGCGGCGCGTGACAAAGGCCACTCGAATGCGACCTCGACCCCGGTCTGGTCGGCGATCTTGCGCCGGATGTCGCGGATGATCCGACCGAGCCGGGTGCGCAGCAGGCGCAGTTCTCGATGGTGGCGATTGAACTGCTTGGCGTGGGCGTAGCGCCCCGCCATCATTGCGGCACGTTTGGCGATGCGCAGGTAGGATTGTCGCAGCCGCACCCCGTGCTTCTGGGCCAAGCGGTTGAGCCCCTTGATCGCGGCGTGCAACAATTTGGCGTCGGTCGGGAAGGTGATGGCCTTGGGCTGCACCGTGGTGTCGACCGTAACCCGCGCCAAATCGCGCGTGCGTAACGCGCCGCTTGTGTGCGCGACCCGCAGGCTCTCGGCCAGCAGCAGCTCGAGCTTGTCGCCGAACCGCTTCCGCCAATGGCTCAGGTCAGAGCGCTCGTGCGGGAACTCGTGTTGGAAGAACTCCTCGCCGGTGAAGTATTGGAAATACGGGTCATGGACCCAGCGGTCGCATGCGCCTTCGTCGGACAGCCTGTAGATGTGTTTGAGCAGCAGGAGCCCGATCGCAAAGCGCGTCTCGATCCCAGGCCGGCCCTTGTCGCTGTAAAGCGGCGCGATCTCGCCATCGATCCAATCCCAATCGATCTTGCCGGCGAGCTGCGCCAGCTCGTGTTTGAGGTTGATGATCTGATCGAGCCGTGCTCGGAACAGATCTGTTGAACCTGTCGTCTCGGGCTTCTTTGGTCGCATCGAATCCCCTCCGATGCAGCCACAGAATCACGGTTCGTCCCTCAAGCAAATCGTAAATCGAAATTGCAAGGTTCTGAGCCCCAATCCCAAGAAACCTTGCAATCTCAAACCAGCCCAAAATCGGAAAATCGACTCCCGATCAGCCGCTTACGCGTTCTTCACGAGCGACTAAACTTCCGCGCCATTGTCGGTGGTGAACACCACGATCGTATTCTGGTCGAGGCCATTATCCTTGAGCCAGTTCAAAGACGACGCCGACGTTGTCATCCAACTGCTTCAACGCAGCCTCTTCCAAGCCGAAATCCGTCGTCGGGTTGCGCATGGCGTCGTATTTGGGCGACAGGTGCGTCAAAACGTGGGCGCGCGTCGGGTTCATCCGGACGAAGAACGGCTTGCCGTCTTTTTTAGCCTTATCCATGAACGCGATCGTCGAAGCCGATATCACTTCGTCGAAGGTGGTCATGTCGTATTTGATGCCGGGCTTCGGCTCCGGTGGTAACGGTCCCTCATCGACGATCCTCTGTTTGCCTACCTTACCCCAACGCGGCATCACTGTTGGATCATCGACGTTTGTCGCCCAGCTATGGACGAGGTTGCGCGGGCCGACCGTGTCCTTCCACTCGGGCGGATAGGTGTAGTAAAAGGGGTCCTCCATCGCATTGAGGTGGTACAGGTAGCCAAAATACTCATCGAAACCATGGCTAGTCGGCAGCATATGATTGAGGTCGCCCAAATGGTTTTTGCCAAATTGCCCGGTTTCGTAGCCCAAAGCCTTGAGGGCGTCGGCGATAGTCGGCGCCTGATCAGGCATTCCTAGTGTCGAGCCCGGCTGGCCGACCGTAGCCATCCCGGTGCGGCGTCCAGCATTAGGCCCTGGTGATAAGAGCCCAGGTTTTCCCAACCAATATCGTCACCCATAATAACGAGAATATTTGGTTTCTTCTGCTGCGCAGCTGCCGGTGAGGCAGCAATCATTATGGTCGCAGATGACGCCAACAAGCCGAGCCAGATATTCTTGATCAAACTCATGGTTTGGTTCCCGATGACCGCCTGGAACGGGCCGGCGGCCTGCGCCCTATCGCATTTGCATATACCTAGACTATGGGATCAACGGTCGCTAGACGGGCGGGAAAGGGTGGTCTTATTCAATTGGGAAGGTACTGAATGAGAGTACTGGTTAGAATGCCACCGTTTCAATGGCGCGCATCAAATTCTCGTCCCGGTGTGCCCGGCAATGTTCCGCGACCAGTCGCTTGTTGGTGGCGTATCTACCGAAGTCCACCGTCGGCATGTTGCGCGCCGCATTGAAATAGCCGCTCATCCAGGCAGTTATCAAATTCTGCCGCTCGGGGGGCGCGTCCAGATAATTGCGGCAGGTTAGCGCTGACATCTCTACTATAACCTGCGCTTTCACGGGGCTGTACGAGCTCGCCGTCAAAATGGCGGTCGCAACCAGCGCGTATTGTAATGCCTTCTTCGCTATTGTCATTGTGATCTCTTATTGTCCGGTGGCTCGTTGGAGACCAGTCATGACCAGCTCTCCCGGATATGAGGCGCACCACGCCGTCACGTTTGCGACGTTTCTCTCATACGCTTGGATATTGACGTAGGTGTAGCCCATTTTCTGATTGTACCAGCCGCTCATCCAGGCGGCGAAGACGCTTGACTGTTCGGGCGGCATGGCAAGATATTGCGCACAGGTCACTAGCGGCATTTCAACCATCACTTGCGTCTGACCGATCGACGGGACCAACATCCCGGCGAAAGCCAGACCGCAGACAAGCATGCTGGTCCGACGTGTGTTCATATCTCATGACCTCGTTAGTGTCGCTTCGCAAAGGGCAGAGGCGAAGCCGGTGCTGGTGAAGGCTAAACGACGAGCTTGCGATAGGCGCGACGCTCAGAGATATGTACCGCGCTCGTTTTAATTTCGCAAACTCATGTTAGCGCACCTTAAAGCACCGCGGGTGGGATGCCGAATGGTCAGCGGTTACCCGCCAGCTGATGCGTCAATCAACCCGAGTTTCAGTAGCATGGTGGGTATGGAGCGTAGCCACACAATGGGCGAGCGTAACCTGGGTGAGCGTAAGCGCCGTAATACGCACGCCGATGCACTCTGCGATTAACGCCTGCAACGCTCACCGGTGTTAACGGCCGCCCAACTCGCGCGTCAGCTTTATCAAGGGACAGCGACAGCGTATTCTCTGGCGACCAATGAATTGAAAAAGGAGCGGCGCATAGTACAGAAGCACAGAGGATAGCACCAAGCATACTCAGTTTTTTCATGAATTTCCCCCGAAGAGATTAGGTATGGGCTGGCATGACCGGTTCTGCGAGATAACAACTCAGAGACACTGCAAACACAGCGCCCCGCGAGAGTTGCACAGCCATTCGCTGAGTTGATCCACGAATGTCGGTTTATATGAGGCGCGATCGTGTCTTTGAGAAGCAGTTTCCTCGATAGGCTCAACGGCGTCATCGACAGGACCAGTTTTAGTGCGACACTCATTTATTTCGATCGATGATCATTTAGGATTGCGTGTACCTAATCACAGGGGGCAATCATGAGTCGGTTTTTTGTAGCTGGCATTGTTGGGTTGACGATAGTTTTAGCCGTATCAACATCTGCTTCGGCATTTACCTGCGTGGCCCGCAGCACCAACGGAGCCTCGGGTTGGGCCAGCCGCATCTTCCTTGGCAGAGCTCAGGCGGTTGCGATGCGCTCGTGCATAGTGGCAGGAGGGAACATAGGAGGCAACTTTTGTCATATCGCCTACTGTCGGTAAAGACCACTCATGGGGATCGGGCGTCGACGCAAATGCGTGCATCGACGTCGTAAAATTTGTCTGTACTCAACTGCCTGCCGGTTGGCTCATCCCTCCCCCATATGATTTTCGGATGAACGCGCCGGAGCCCCTGAAAGGCACGGCCATAAACAGAAAACCAACGAAGCTAAATTTCTCGGCGGGCAGTCTGCACCCGTAGACTGCCGCCCGCATCGAAATCCGCGCAAAGGGCTACGCGCTACCATTTCTCAAAGAAGGGCCGGGCCTCAACATCGAAACTCCAAGCCCGCGGCCGTTAGCGACACAGTTGAAATGCGATCTCCGCAACGCCCGCCGGATCGACAAATACATCGTCAGGCTTGTCCGGCATCACCGACGCGACTGCGATCCTTGCGCGTCATCGGTCTACGCTCGTGCCTATCGAAAATGAGTTGGCCGATACGCCCGGTTTCGAGTGCGATGTCGGCGATCCCGGGTCGGTCGAAAGTGCATTTGCGCTTATTAGGAGTCAACTCGGCGAGGTCGACGTGCTGCTCTACAACGCGGGATCGGAAGTATTCGGAGACATCGAAAACGATCACGCCCGATCAGTTCGAGCAGTCGTGGCGGGTTAACGCGTACGCATCGCTGCTGTGCGCGCGCCAGGTTATCCCTGGGATGAAAGCCAAGCGCGCCGGCGCCATCATTTTCATCGGGGCGACGGCATCCCGTCGCGGCAACGTCCAAGCCGCGGCGTTCGCCCCGGCCAAGACGGCGCAGCGCAGCCTTGCGGAGTCGATGGCGCGCAAGCTCTGGCCCGAGGGAGTCTGATCGTGATCGACGGCGTGGTTGATTTGCCTGGTACGCGGGCGGGTTGGCGCAACTCGCAACCGCAGCGGCAGGTGCCTTACATAGGACCTTCATATCTGACATTCCGCGATCACTCGGTTCAGTGTCTTTTAAGTCACATCGTGCGAGAACTTTCTCCAACACTGTCGCGTTAGCCGAACTTGCCTCAGCGCCGCCTCATAATGAGCGATAGGCAATTAAGTCTTTTGAATTTTTCAAGGATGTTGAGCCATGAAGAGAGTTCTGCGTTCGATTGCTGTTGGAAGTGCCCTCGTAGCGACCTGCGTGGCTGCACAAGCCGCCGATCTGCCAATGCCGCCGGCGTACCAGACCCCTCCTGTTGTCGTCCCGGTCTACAACTGGACGGGATTTTATGTTGGCGTGAACGGAGGTTACGGATGGGGTAATCAGGACCCATTCAACCTGTTGACGAACCGGTTTGATCAATTCAGCGTTCCCTTTTCCGGCGGGATGTTCGGCGGCACGTTCGGTGGCCAAATTCAATCGGGCCATGTCGTCATGGGCATAGAAGCCGATATCGACTGGGCCAGCATCACCGGATCGGCGACCGTCATTCCAACAATCGGTGGGGCGCTTCCCGGCGGCTGTCTCGGCGCTGTTGGCTGCCTAACCTCGCTGAACACCAAAATTAGCGATGTCAGCACGGGCAAACTCCGCCTTGGATACGCCATGGACAATTGGTTGCTTTATGCGACCGCGGGCTTGGCGCTCCTCGGCGCGAATACGAACGTCTCGACAGTTGGCGGCGTCGCCTGTACCACCGTGCTCCTCTCAGCCATCTGTTCAGGCACCGATCACCGGCTTGGCGCCACCGCGGGTGCCGGTATCGAATACGGGATAACACCTGCCATCAGCGCGAAATTTGAATATTTGTATATTACCGCCGTTTCGTTGGAGGTCTCACACATCAATGAAGTACGAGCGGGCGTGAATTACCGCTTCGGCGGCTATTGATCCGCGAGTCGGTGCGCCACTCGCCGGGCATTCTTCCCAAAGGATCTGTCCGCGCCTCTAACCGAAAAAAAGGAACACCATCCATGCGACTAGAGGAATGAGCTGTGGGTCCCTTGTTGACGTCAGTGGTTGTGTTTGTATGCGTCTTAGGGGGGATGGCTTTCGGCATATTTCTCCGGACGAGGTTGCCAGAGCATCATCTGAGTGGGGATACAAAGGATGTCGTTAAGCTGGGAACGGGTCTGATTGGCACAATCGCCGCTCTCGTGCTCGGATTGCTGATCGCCTCGGCAAATGGGACCTTTCAAACTCAGAGCAGTCAAGTCCAGCAGTTAACCGCCGACGTCGTTTTGCTTGATCAAACGCTAGCGCAGTACGGACCGGAGACAAATTTGGCCCGAAATCTGTTGCGTCGTGGGGTCACCTCCATGGCTGATCGGATTTGGCGCGAGAACGGTTCTAATTCCAGGAAGGCAGAGCCGTTCGAGGCGAGTGCCGCGGCGTTATCCCTATATGATGAAATTATGAAACTATCGCCGCGGAACGAGACACATCGTTCCCTACAAGCCAGGGCGATAGGCACCGTGCAGGAACTGGGAAAAACGCGATTACTCCTGTTTGCCGAGGCGGGGCCGGCAATCCCTATGCCCTTCCTTGTAGTACTGACTTTCTGGCTCGCCATCCTGTTCGCGAGCTTCAGCCTCTTCGCTGACAACAACGCAACGACCATTGTGGCCTTGTGCATTTTTGCACTTTCGGCGTCTGCTGCGATCTTCCTGATCTTGGAGCTAGGTCAGCCATTCACGGGCCTCATGAGTATTTCCAGCGAGCCGCTACGCAACGCCCTCGCACCCATCAGCTCTTAGGCAGTATCACCGAATAACCGGCCCGCGGCTCCTTCGCGACCGAAACCGATCCGGTGCGCCCCGCAGTGCGATCGCCCACACGGCCCCGCCGTTGCGGCGCGGCACATAACACAAGCAAGAGATTCTCAGTGTGCAGCGACGCAATATGGTGTCGACACGCTATGATGCTCGGCGCATCCGACGTAAGCTTTTCCCGCCATAAGCTGCGCGACGAACGGACTTGAAGTCAATTCGCAGCGACCCGGTGACATCGCAGGGCGATTTGCAAGCTAAACAATAACGAAAATCCCGCCGTGTAACTGCGCCGCGGTGAATTACGAGGTGGGTGGGGCGCTATCGGTACTCAACGCGATAAGCGAGGCGTGGTCTTTTGGTCTCGCAACTCGGTGCGACGCAGTCCAATGCGACTGCGCACAAGATTAAGATGAGATTTCATCATGAAGTACAGATCCGAGTGTCTGATGGGAACTCCAAGAACAAAGATCTCGCGATCGAGTATCTCAAGATCACCTTCGAGCGTAGAGATCTCCGGGACGGTGACGCTTTTTTGCAAGCTCGCTTCAATCGCCCTAAGACGGCGGTACAATGCGCGCAAACGATATTCCACCAGCCATTTGTACAGTCTTGGCGCATAACTGAACAATGGGATGACAATCGCAATGACCGTCACGAGCACCGCGATAGCTCGTTTTGCATAGTTGGTCATCCAGATGGGCAGATACCGGTCTGGAAGCGAAGGGCCGTTCTTGTAGAAATCGCGAGCTTCCTGAGCCACGGGAAATTCGGGATCGGTTTGCGTGGGAAATTCGCCGACCTGCTGAAAAATACCGGGCCCACTGTGCACCTCGACCATTGTCTGTGCCAAAAGGTCTATAATTGCGGGGTGAATTTCCTTACGTACCAAGACGACGTTGGTAGTCGCGATGAGGATGACGTCTGCGGCCGGAACTTTCCTCTCGTAATCGACCACCCCTCGTGGCATTACCAATCGAACCAGAAATGGAAAAATTCGGGTAAGGGCTTCCGCGTCACTGAAGCTCATTGGCCGATATTGGGGACTCTTGAGCAAGGTCTTTAAAATAAGCGAATCCGGAGAAAAATTGAGAAACAGCGCGTCGATCGTTCCGTCACTCAGTGCATCGACCGCGCGCTGTGGTGTAAGATTGAGCAGCGTCGTATTGTCAGAAGTGATGCCACCGACGTTGAGTATTTTTTCAGATACAATTCGCGTGCCGCTCCCCGGCGGTCCCAAAGCGATGCGCTTGCCCTTGAGTTGCGTCAGGTCGTTTAATGTCTCTCCTGCCGGATAAAAGAGCCAGAACACCTGATAGTCGATGCGCCCCAACGACAGCAGGTCGGGCGCTTCCGTGCTGGTCGCGACACCTCCTTGCATGAAGGCGATCTGAATGCCGGAATTCGGATCGTTCAAAAGCTTCAGGTTTGCCGCTGCGCCATCGGTCGCGCGCACGTCCACCTTAACTTGAGCCCGCTCAAGTATACTTTTGTAGCGAAGGGCTAGCGACTCGTAGTGACCGCCTCTGAATGACCCGGCGATTGCGATCTTGGTAGGCGGCGGGGGCAACAAAATCTCCAATGCGAGCCAGACGGCGGCCGCAACCAATAAGGTCGCCGCTAACACCACGAACAAATGCTGCCGAGTATACCCCAGCATGACTTCCTACCCAGTTTGAGTCGTCGTCGAAGAGAAAGGCGAAAGCTTCGTCGTACGTAGGCGAGGAGCCTTCCCGACGGACAAAGCGTGCAGACCTACTCAGTGCCTGAGCTCAACTGACGCGAAGGCTGCGATTCCCCGAATATTCCCCTGACCCATGGTAGGCGTCTTCTGAACTGGTTGGAAGCCCATATGCCAGGGACGGCTCTCGGCGCGCAGCCGAGTCCTAGACTAGACTAGCTAGGCTCGTCGCAGCCGGCGATATCAAGTGGAACAAGCGCATGTATGTCCACCTGATCGAAGCCGAGGATTTGGTCCGGAGTTTTTCGTGGTCAAGCAGACTGAACGCCGATTGGGATTTCCTGACGCACCCGTGCGAGCTCGGCCGCAAATCCGCCGATGCGTGGATCAGTGCCAATTTCGAGCGCATCGGCGTCGAGTTGACCGTCGACCTCGAGGAAAAATATTTCCGACGCCGAGCTTTTCGATTTGCCGCGCTTTACTTGATCTGCCGCCCGGCCTAGCTATCTTGGCCCGCCCGATTGTGGTCAGGATGGAGATGCATGTCGGAGCTTATTCTTGCGCTTCATTCCGGTCCTCACGATTCCGTCGCGGCGCTGTTCGACGATTATGATTTGAAGGCGGCCGTCCAGCTTGAGCGGCTGACCCGGGTCAAGGGCGCCGGCCGTCAGCATCCGGATCTCTGCATCGACGAAGTGCTTAAAATCACCGGCGCCACGCGCGGCGATGTCGATGTGATCGCCATGTCGCGGACGCTGCTCAACACGGAATACTTCCGGCGGATGCGCGGTCTGCGCTGGCTGCAAGAGACTGCCTTCCGGCGCAGCCGCGGCAAGACGCTCCAATACATGACGCACGAAATGCGTCGCTATCGTTCCAAGAATTATAACGATCTGTTCGACCTCGCGGCTTTCCGCCGCGACGGCGGCTTCCGGCCGGACTCGGTATTGCATTTCAGTAACCACCATGAAGCGCACGCGGTGCCGACGCTGTTCTACAGCCCGTGGGACGAAGCGCTCCTGGTTACCGCCGACGGCGGCGGCGACACGGTCAATTACAGTCATCGCAGCTTCAGGGACGGCGCCATCAAGACGATCTATGGCGGCGAGGAATGCCTGTTCGTCGACCAGCCCGTCGACAGTCTTGGCCGCGCCTACAGTGCCGCGACACTGGCGCTCGGATTTCGCATGAACCGGCATGAAGGCAAGCTCACCGGTCTTGCCGCGCTTGGCGAACCGACCCGCGCGGCCGAGATCGGCTCCTATTTCAGTCTCGACGAGAATGGCCGGGTGTACTCGAAGTTTTCCGGTTTCAGCCACATGAAGAGTCTGATGCGGCGACTGGCCAAGACGACGCGCCGCGAAGATCTTGCCGCGTCGATCCAGCAGGTACTCGACGACACGATGCTGCGGTCGGTCGGGACTCTGCTGGCGCATTATCCGAGCAAACATCTCGGCCTTGCCGGCGGCGTGTTCGCCAATGTCAGGCTCAACCGGCTGTTGGCCGAAAGCCTGGAACTCGACGAGGTATTCATCTTCCCGGCGATGGGCGACGAGGGACTGCCGATCGGTAGCGCGTTGATCTATCTGCTGGAGCGTGATGGCCTCAAATCCTGGCTGGACCGGCGGCGGCCGCTTGGTCCGGTGTTTCTGGGCCGCGATTACACCGATGCGATCGATTCGGCTTTCGCGGCGATGGCGAACGTGCGCCGCCTCGAAGCGGCGCCAGTCGCGGAGGCCGCCCGCCGGCTGGTCGACGGCGACATCGGAGCGATCTACACCGGCCGCATGGAGTACGGACCGCGCGCGCTCGGGGCGCGTTCTATTCTGGCCAATCCGTCGCGGCGCGAAACCCACGATCTGCTCAACCAGCGTCTGGCACGCACCGAATTCATGCCGTTTGCGCCTGTGATTGCCGCCGAACGGGCGGCCGACGTCTTCGACATCAGCGGGGTGAACGCCCGCGCCTGCGAATACATGACCATTGCTTGCGACGTGCACCCGCAATGGCGCGACCGCATTCCCGCCGTGGTGCATGTCGACGGCTCGGCGCGGCCACAGATCATCCGGCGCGAGGACAACAGCCTCTACTACGATATTGTGCGCGCTTTTGAAGCGGCGAGCGGTCTACCGGTGCTGGTCAACACCAGCTTCAATGTGCACGAGGAGCCGATCGTCAATTCGCCGGCCGAATGCGCAAAGGCGCTGACCGACGGCCGTATCGATTTTGTCGTCACTGAAAAAGCGGTTTACGAGCTGGCGCGCTGATGCGTGCCGGGTTCATCCGGGATTCCTCGATCTGGCCGGAGCGTCGGCACTTCCAGTTTTGTCTTGCTGCTTCGGCCTTTCTCTTCCTGGTCTGCGCCGTCTTTTCCGCCGGGACCCACGATCCCGACGAGTACTTCCAGATCATCGAGTTTGCGTCGACCAAGCTCTCGATCACCGATACGGCCGATCTTACCTGGGAATACCGGGAACAGATGCGCCCGTGGCTGCAGCCGGCCATATATGTTGGAGCGGCACGGGCGGCGGGGTATTTTGGCATCCACCGTCCTCTGACGTTGCTGTTTTTGTTCCGGCTTCTGACGGCGGTCATCGCCTGGTCCTCGCTGTGGACGCTGGTGGCCGCGGGCCGCCGCTGGTTCGCCGACGAAGCCGATCGCCGCCGTTTATATTCTGTTGCTGCGTTCCTCTGGCTTTTGCCATTCCTTGGGGTGCGGACCTCCGGTGAGACGCTCGCCACATCCGCGCTGTGTTTCGGCATTGCGTTGTTGGAATGGCGCACAGGCCTGTCGTCTCGCGGAGGCAGGTTTGGGTTCGCGGTGCTCGCCGGCGTGGCGTTCGGGCTGTGCTTCGACTTTCGCTACGCGAGCGGCGTCATGGCCGCCGGTGCCGGTCTTTGGTATCTGCGCGCGGCGCAGCAGCGGCTTTCTCTATTTGCCGGCCTCGTGCTCGGAGCGCTGTTGGCGCTGGTTCCAGGCGTCCTCGCTGATTGGTGGGGCTACGGGAGCCTGACGTTTCCCGTCTATTCGTACCTCTATCAAAATTTTGTCCTGGGCCGAGCATCCAGAGAATTCGGCTCCGCTCCGTTCTTCGCCTACCTCTACTTGCCGCTCCAGGAGGCAGGAGCGATGGCGCCTCTTGTCCTGGTTCTTGTCCTGGCGACCTTCGTCGCTTGGTGGGCGCGCGCGCGTAGCGTCCTGACTTGGGCGACCGCTCCCTACGTGGTTCTGCTGTGCATAGCGGCCCACAAGGAAGCGCGGTTTTTATTTCCGCTGGCGCCATTTCTGCCGTTCTTCGTAGTCATCGCGGTCGCTTCGGAGCTACCCGTCGGCGAACGACTTGCGTCGTTTCTCCGGTGGCTCGCGAGCGGCTATCGCTTGAAGTTGGGATATCTGCTGAATGCATTCGGTCTTCTGGGCGTCATTTTGCTGCCACAGGGAGCAAACTTCCCGCTCTACAAGCTGATCGAGGACGAAGCTTTCGCCGCGCACGGTCCGCTCGACGTCGTGGTCACTCACGCCCCCAACAACATGCCGTATTCGTATGTTGGCCATCGCATGGCATTTCTCGAGCCCAAGAATTTGCGCTGGACCTTCGATCCACCGGCGGCCGACTTGGAGGCCAGATATGCACGAGGCGAAACGTTCCTCGCGCTTGTCGATATTCCGCCACCGGCGCCCGAGCCTGCCGCCTGGATACGGAGCCGATGTGCTTTTGTCTGGTCTACCTGGCCGCGGTGGGTGCTGCCCTACAACTTCTTCCAGTGGCAGAACCGGTCTCACGGGTGGGAACTCTACCGCTGCGACAGCGCCGCCGCGCGTGGAGCGTTGAGCATCGATCCTGTGCCTCCCGGGTTACAAGTGGCGATAATCGCTTCGGTGCCTGCTGACTGATACGCGTGATTTAGGTAACGTCCGACGGGGTTCTTCGCTCTGGAGGGCGGATGCCATTCGATCAAATGAAACGCCGCGACTTCCTCGCGCTTTTGGCCGGCGCTGTCGTGGCGTGGCCCCTCGCAGCGTCGTCCGTCGAGGCGAGGATACTCAACATCGTTGCGATCGGCGCCAGCAACACCGCCGGCTGGGGCGTTGGCGAGCAGAATTCCTTTCCTTCGATCTTGCAACTATTGCTGCGCAAGAAAGGCATCAATGCCAACGTGATCAATGCCGGAATCCCCGGCGACGTCACCTCGGGCATGCTCAACCGTCTCGATTCGACGGTGCCCGCCGGCACTAATCTCGTTGTCCTTCAGCCGGGCAGCAACGATCTGCGCTTTTTCGGCACCAGGGAGCGCCGCGCCGCCAATATCGAAACGATCGTAAGACGGCTCCGCGCGCGGAACATCCGTGTCATTGTCTATGACCCCGGTGAAATGCCGTCCGACGCCTATCAATGGGACGGAATCCACTTTACCACCGCGACCCACGCCAAAATCGCGGCAGCGCTCGCCGCCGAGATCGCAGGCGCGGAAAACGTCCAGCCGAGCGGTGCCGTCGCCCATGCTGGACGGGCCAAATGATCTTTGACGGGTCAAGTGACTTCGGTCGCGGATGATCGGGCTCTAGGCCGATTTCTCCAGCGCCCGCACTTCTTCGACCATGACCGTATTCAGGATTTCCTCGAGGCGCCCGAGCACACGGGCAACTGTCGCGCCGTTCATCACGCGATGGTCATAGATAATTCGCACGTCAAGAACGCCGTCCCCGGTCATGACTCCGTAATTGAGCACTGTCGTTGCTGGCGATAGCGGATGCAGCGATTCAGCTTTCAGCGCCGAATAGACCGACACCCCGAAAGTGCCGAAATAGTTGCCGCGCTGCCGGCCCCAATTGAGGCCGACCCACCAGAATGCGCGCCGGATAAACGCCGGCAGTCGCGCGAATTGCGTCCATCGGCGGAAGTCCTTGATTTCTTCGACCGGCGTGGTTGACGCATATTCGATCCGGCGTCCAATTTCGCCCAAAGATTCATGCGCGGGGTCTTTGATTGAAACCGGCAAGACGGCGGACTCGCCCTTGTAGTCGCGCTCAAGGAGAATGTTGGCCCTGCTGGTCGGGTACTCGTACAATTGCGGCCAGGGAAGCTTGATATATGCGCGCCGGAGATCCGGAAATTCTTCGGCGACCAGCCCGTATGCCTTGGTGAAGATGGCCGTCCAGCGCGGCCGTTCGCGGCTTGCCGCCCGCGCCGCCATTAACGGACCAAGCGACATCCGCTTCTGCACCGGAACCGTCGGGATGCCCTTTGCGAAATAAAGCAGGTCGAGGACCATACGCCGCTGAACGGAAAGTGAGATGGCTCGCCCGCGCATTCGATCTCTCCCTGCCTGACAGCAGCGCCTAAATTACCCAGGGAATAAGACGCTTGGTTTTGGCGGAATAGCCAAGATATTCGTCGCCGAAGCTTTCGCGCATCATCCGCTCCTCCTGCCGAACACGAAAAGCGTAAAGAATGCCCACTCCCAAGAGACCTGCCGCGCCGGCAAACCAGTTCGGAAACAGGAAAAATTGCGCGAGCGCCAAGAGGAAAAACGAGGAATACATCGGATGCCGGACCAGCCGATAAACGCCGCTCTGCACAAGCGCGTGCTGTTCGCGGATCTCGAGCGAAATCGACCAATTGCGGCCAAGGTCGGCGTGGCTGCGAAAAAATAGCCACAGGCCGGCGCACAGCGTTATCGGCCCGAGCCAGGCTATTGCGGGGATGAACGGGCGATCAAGCGATCTCGGAAAACCGGTCGCAGTGTACACCGCTGGGATCGCAACCAATCCGATGAAAGCAGCACCGAGGATGCTTGACTCGCGCCGACCGAAAAGCGATTTTTTGACGCTGAACTTCTTCGCCTTTCGCTCGAAGGGATATCTGATGACGTACCAGCAGGCGATTCCGGCGAACCAAATGACCTCGCAAACGAGCGGCGTCATGATGACGTCATCTTGGGGCAAACTGGCTGCGGGTTTCTTGGATGGTTTTCTGATACCGCGCGGTTATGTCGAAAATACATACGAAAATTCTAGCTCAATCCTCGCCGAAAGCATAGTCGGGAGCCGTTCACATGGGCTGCGCTAAAAGGGGTCGCGGGTGCTTGCCTGCTGTCGGCGCCTTTGCGCTTTTCAGTTTCGTCGTACTGGCGCCCGTCGCGTCGACGGCACGTGAGACAGTCCACCTCAATGGCTATTCTGCAGGCACGATTGTGGTGAAGACGAGCCAGCGGCGCCTCTATTACTTCGTCGATAGCGACACGGCTATCCGATATCCGGTCGGCGTCGGCAAGGCAGGGATGGCCTGGTCCGGAACCGCTTACATCAAAGGCAAGTACCTGAAGCCGGCGTGGTCACCGCCCGCGATGATCAGGCGCGAAAATCCCAGGATCGCAAACGTCATCGCGAGCGGCAGCTCGGCAAATCCGATGGGCGCGGCGGCAATGACGCTGAGCGCTGGTCAATACGCCATCCACGGCACCAACAATCCGGGATCGATCGGAGGCTTCGTCTCTCACGGATGCATCCGTATGCTCAACAGCGACATCTTGGACCTTTACGAACGCGTTGGCGTAGGTACAAAAGTCGTGGTGTTACCTTAAAGCTTTGCGGGTTCGAGGGACGCAACATGAGGCTCCAGACCGTCTCGTTATTGCTCATCGCTGGCGCAGCCATCGCGGCTTCGGTATCCCCCGCGGCGGCGTGGTGGCAGTTTGTCTCCCTCGGTCCTAATGGGGAAAGGCAGGTCTCGCCCCATTACGAATCCGAACAGGAATGCAAAAGCGCTCTCAAGGCGACTGAAAGCAGGTTGGCGAAAAAGTACCCGGAACGCTATCCGCTGGTCGGCAGCTGCGAGGCGTATCGGTAGTCATTTGTTTACCATGATCAGCAGACGATCGATTGTCTGCGCGGTGGGATCGGTGACCGCAATATTCTATAAAAATCAGAGCGTTGAGCACGTCCGTCCGGTCAATCGATTTGCTCCGCAGCGAGAACTGAAACGATTGCTGTGGGGTGTGGCTTTTCTGCACTAGTTTGCCCTCAAAATTGTGGTTAATTGCCCTCCTACACACGCTATTAGACGGAGGTGGGGTGCCATGAAAAAGTTTGTCGTCATCGCTTTCTCGATGCTCGTGGCTTTGATGGTTGTTGACGGGGGACAGGGCAAGGCTCCGATGGGCTTGACCGTTGCCGACTGGGGCAAAGGCAAGGCTCCGATTGGCAAGGGCAAGGGCAAAGCGCCTCCGCCGCCGGTCGTGACGAAGGGCTAATTAGCTAACTTTCCGGCTGAATGGCCGCCCGCTTTTGCGGTCGTTCAGCGCTGGCGAGGAGAAACAGATTTTTCTGTTTCGGGAAATTCGGAAAAGCTGTGTTGGCTCTGCCGGGTGTGCCCATCTAGCTTTTTAGTTCGAGTGGGGTTCGTGGGGGTTAAGGTTGAGGAGGCACTCATGAGGTACGGTTTACCAAGTGCCGCTAGCCTGCTGTTCCTAGTAGGCGTGGCTGCTGGCACGGGCCTGCAAGTTCCTTCGGCGAACGCGCAAGGTTTTGCGACGGCTGTTGCTTCAGCGTCCGCGGCACCTGCTGCATCTACGGCAGCACAGCGAAAATCTTCGTCGGCGACGCGAATGACCTCCGATGGCCATTCGTCGGCGAAACGCTACTTTGCTGAATTTCGGGCGCGCAACGCCGAGAGCTACGGCCATATGTACGTGATGTATGGCGAGGTGAACGAGCGCCACGAAATTATCAAGAGCGAGATCGCCGGCTTCTTCCCGGCGGGCGACGGTCAGCACTGCCTGAATTGCAGCGTTACCAACTGGACGGTGGGGCACGTACTACCTGTGCCGTCCGAGATCGGCGTCAGCGATGGCGACCTCGAAGAACAATATGTGCTCGCCCGCTACCGCGTTTGGCTGGATGCCGCGCAATACAGGAAGCTGGTCGCGTACATAAACGAACGGAAGGCGCACCGAGGACCGTGGAACGCCTTTTTCGCCAATTGCGTC
Organism: uncultured Alphaproteobacteria bacterium; assembly: GCA_963829465.1. GTDB lineage: Bacteria > Pseudomonadota > Alphaproteobacteria > Rhizobiales > Xanthobacteraceae > BOG-931. Next base: position 34,495 of record CAWHJE010000009.1, on the reverse strand, counting down.
ACGTTCGGGCGAGACGTTGCACTGGCTTTGGACCTGAAGATGCCGTTCTACATGAGGACGCCGAGCATCGTCATGTACCCGAAGGACGTCGTCGAAGCGCTTCGCGATGCGAATGGCGTTCACGCAGACCAGGGCCCTCTGAAGGACGCGCCTGGAGCGCTTCCAGCCGAGGTAAAGACGGACGTCGCCTCGAAGAAAACGCAGCCTGAAGGCGGCCAATCCTCTGAGGGTGCGCAGCCCGAAGGCAGCACAGGCAGCACGCCGGCAAAGGCGACCACGCCGACTACCATGAATTCGAAGAAGCAGAATCCGGCCAAGATGGCGAGCACGATTCACTGAGGGGCTGATCGCTTCCGAGACACACTTCCAAAGTCTAAAAAATTGTAGCGCAATACCGTAGCGCAATACTTGGGCGTCCCGGGCCAAACCGGGGCGCCCTTTGCTTTTGCCCCAGCCCGCGTGACGCGCCCTGTCAGACTTGTTCCTCCATTCGTCGGCTGCGGCTCGTGCGTCCGAGCGCGTTGCCGTAGTCTCTGGAGCGGGTTGCCAGCCGGCGACAAACTTTGCGCGCGCCCGCTCCAACGCGGGCTCGGAGCCGCGCTTTGCCAGCATGGCGCGCGCCCGGCCGGGAGGTGGCGCGTGAATCGCGTCGACCTCTGCAATCCGGGCTGGCACGATGCTATACACAGACATGGATCATGCAGGTCTCACGCAGCGTCTGGCAAAAGTCGAGGAGCGGATTGCAAACGGGCTGCGCCAAATCGCGGAGCAACGCGAGGTTATCGGCGAACTCGAGCACAGCGGGCGCCCGGCGGATCATGCGAAATACCTGCTGGCGGGGCTGCAACTTTTGCAAGCCGCTCACCGCGACGTTCGAAGTCATCTTTTGAAAGAACTGGCCGAGAAATCCGATCTTGCCGCTTCCGAAACGACCTAGCCGATCGTCGCATCAAGTGCGGTAGCTGCGATGGACCGTGAGGGTTCCATCGATGACTGTCCGTCCTGCTCCATATCCTGGGCAGAAGGGAGCGACGATAATGAGCGCGGGCTAAATCCCTTGGAACTTGGCTTCGGACCCTGCCAACCTTCGGATCTGCCGAATTTTCGACTTGCCAAATTCCGGAATTGAAGTCGGTCTTGAACGGAGTTGGGCGGCATGCGTAACCGACCCTGAATGGGAAGCTCTTTGTCCTGGCGCGAATCATCCGACGCCTGAACACCGCCAGGATCGCTCGTGCCGCAAAATGAGTCGTGAAGGGTCTGGAACCTGGCTGAACAGAAAGAGACGGCCGACCTCAATCAACTTGAGATCGGCCGTCTAAGACTGGCCCCCACCAGCAATCCTAACCGCTGGAAACCGGCGCGAAGCCGAAATCCAGTACGGAAGTCCAGTTAGCCCTTCGTCACGACGGGCGGCGGAGGCGCTTTGCCTTTGCCTTTGCCAATCGGGGCCTTTCCCTTACCCCAATCGGCAACGGTCAAGCCCATCGGGGCCTTCCCTTGTCCCGCGTCAACAACCATCAAAGCTAAGAGCGAAGAAAAAGCGATAGCGAGAAACTTGTTCATGGCAGCCCATCCCCATGGCCGGTGGAATTGTAAGGCCATGTTAACTGCACCGTTGGGCCGCCCGCTAGTGCAGAAAAGCCACACTCGTTGTTTGAAATGAATCCTGAGCAGATGCGCTGCCCGGTAACTCGACAACCGCCTTCAAACGTTTGTTCAAGCGGGCTCAAAAGACCACGCGCGGCGCGTTCTTTCAAGGCCAGTTCTTGCAAGACTAGTTCTTGCGAATCTTGCGGCAAGCCGCAGACTTCTGCGCCGCTTATGCTTGACGCATTATCTGTTGGAAAAGGACCCCCAATGTTAGCCATCGATCCGCTGACCGCCGCCGGCGTCATGCTTGCCACCGCCGCGACGGACGCGATCTACGTGATGTTCACCTCTGCCGTTGTGGCGCGCAAACGGGTGTCCGCAGCGAGTTGGAGTAGTGTTTGGTATCTGCTCTCGTCCTTCGCCGTGATTCATTACACGGAGAATTAGGCCTATGTGGCCTTCGCCGCCGCGGGCTCGTGGATTGGGGCATTCGCCACGATCAGCTTCATGCGCCGCCCGCCCGGCGGCCCCCCGGTTGGCGCCGCGCCGGATTAGCGCGCTGGGGAATTCGCGGAAAATCCTTGAGCGCGATCAGGCTCGGTTTACGCCGTCGCCTTATCGTAAATCATGCAAAGCGATTCTGTTGGAAATCCCCATTTTATCGGCCAAACTCGCAGTCGCCGCGGGCCGCTAACATCGCCGAAAAGCGAGAGTCTGGAACAGATGGTTAATCGGGTCTTAACCTCGCCGCCCCTATGCTGCCGCGTCGCCGATGCGGCGGGCGGTCCCGCTGTTGATGATGTATAGGATGACCCGCCAAGTACCCATTTCGACTGTTCGCGCGCCAGACGCGCGCTCGCCGTTCGTGCGGTTGCGCGAGCTTCTTGGCGACATCGCGCCCGGCAAGCCGGCGATCAGCATGGCGGTCGGTGAGCCGCAGCATCCGGTTCCGCCTTTCGTCGGACCAATCATCGCGGCGCATATCGACGAGTTCGGCCGCTACCCGATGAACAAGGGACTCGATGCGTTCGGCGAGGCAGTCGCCATGTGGCTGAACCGACGCTACGCGCTCGCACGTCCGGTCGACACGGCGACGGAAGTGCTGGTGCTCAACGGTACGCGCGAGGGACTATTTCTTGCCGCGATCGCCGCCAAGAGATGGGTCGGTCCGCGCGCGGGCCAGCCAGCCGTTCTCATTCCCAATCCGTTCTACGCGGCTTATTCCGCCGGCGCGATTGCCGCCGATTGCGAGCCAGTCTACCTGCCGGCAACCGACGCCTCGGGTTTTCTTCCGGACCTTGATGCGTTGAACGAGGAACTGCTGGCGCGCACCGTCGCTGTTTATCTCGCGTCGCCGTCCAATCCTCAGGGTGCGGTCGCCGACCGGGCGTATCTCGCTAAACTCGCAGAACTGGCGCGGCGCTTCGGCTTCCTGGTTTTCTGCGACGAATGCTACTGCGAGATCTACAGCGATCGCCCGCCACCCGGCATGCTTGAAGCTGCGGGGCCGGATTTCGCCAACGTCGTCGTGTTCCATTCGCTCTCGAAGCGTTCCAGCCTGCCCGGCTTGCGTGTCGGCTTCGCCGCCGGCGACCGGCGATTTCTCGCGGCCTATCTCGAACTACGTAACGTCGCGGCGCCGCAAGTGGCGATGCCGGCGCAGCGCGTCGCCATCGCGGCCTACGGCGACGAAACGCATGTCGAGGAAAACCGCCGTCTTTATCGCGAGAAATTCGATCTCGCCGATCAGATCGTCGGCGATCGTTACGGCTATCGCCGGCCGGCCGGAGGATTTTTCCTGTGGCTGGACGTTTCGGCACAGGGCGGCAGCGAGGCGGCAACACTTGCGCTTTGGCGTAACGCCGGCGTGCGTGTCGTGCCGGGCCGCTATCTCGCCCGCGAGCAAGCCGACGGCAGCAATCCAGGCGCTGACTATATCCGCGTCGCCATGGTGCAGAACAAGGAGATCACCGGCGAGGCGCTGCACCGCCTGGTCGCGGTGCTTGGCTAGCAAACAAATGCGCGAGGGGTAGCAAGAGAAATCGAATGTCGATGATCGACCGCAGCCTTGACGGGGTGGCCTTTCTTTCCGGCCAGCTCGGCGCCGTCCTCCGGCGGCGATTGCGCGAGATGGGCGGCGTCGCCCTCCTCAGTCTCGCCATGGTGGCGGCGCTAGCGCTCGCGAGCTGGTCGGTGCATGACCCTTCGCTCAGCCACGCGACGGATGCGCGTATCCACAATCTGCTCGGCCGGCCCGGCGCAATCGCCGCCGATCTGATGATGCAGCTGCTGGGTCTGGGCTCGTTGGCGCTGCTCCTGCCGGTCGGTGTTTGGGGCTATCGGCTGCTCAGCCACCGGCCGCTCGGCCGCGAACGGCTGCGCGTGCTGGCGTGGCTGCTCGGTGCGGTCCTCGCTGCCGCGTTTGCGTCGTGTCTGCCGCGCGGGAGCTACTGGCCGCTGCCGTGCGGTCTCGGCGGTGTCATCGGCGACGCGGTGTTGCGGGTGACGACGGTGTTTTTCGGAACTCCGCTCGCCGGCCTTTACCGCCTGCTAGCCGCCATCGTCCTCGGCGTCGCGGCCCTGGTTACCTTCGCCGGCGCGGCTGGTCTGATGTGGCGCGGATCGGCGGGCGATGAAGACGCGCGTGACCGCGCCGACGATGAACATGACGATGACGAGGAGAGTGATGGCGAAGACGACGGCGCATGGATTTCGCTCGGCCGCCTGATGCACGCGGTGCTGAGCTTCCGTACCCGGATCGCGCTGATGTTCCGCCGCAAGGCGCCGCAGGCGGCTCCGATTAGGAGCGACAAGGTCGCGTCGCCGCGCGTCGAGCCGCGGTTCGACGGCCGGCCCGACGCCCTTACGGAGGAAGAAGCGGAGGACGAGTTGACCGGCGCGCCCGCGCCGCGCGCTGCGCGCAAGCCGCGAGCGGCGCCTGGGCCAAAGCCGCGCCGTTCGTCGGGCGGCTACATGCTTCCACCGCTCGAACTACTGTCGCAGCCGAGCAAAAGCAGCCGGACCACGGTCAGTTCCGAAATGCTGCAGGAAAATGCCGCGGCCCTTGAAGGCGTTCTCGGCGATTTCGGCGTGCGCGGCGAGATCATCAATGCGCGGCCCGGACCGGTGGTCACGCTTTATGAGCTTGAGCCCGCGCCCGGGATCAAATCGTCCCGCGTCATCAGCCTCGCCGACGACATCGCCCGCTCCATGAGCGCGCTGTCTGCGCGCGTGGCGGTCGTGTCCGGACGAAATGCCATCGGTATCGAGTTGCCGAACCCGACCCGCGAGAAGGTTTTCCTGCGCGAACTCCTGGCCTCGCGCGACTATGCCGACACCTCGGCCCGGCTGCCGCTTTGCCTCGGCAAGGCGATCGGTGGCGAGGCCGTTCTGGTCGATCTTGCGCGCATGCCGCATCTGCTCATCGCCGGCACGACCGGGTCGGGCAAATCGGTCGCCATCAACACCATGATCCTCAGCCTGGTCTATCGGCTGCACCCCGACCAATGCCGGCTGATCATGGTCGATCCCAAAATGCTCGAACTCTCCGTCTATGACGGCATCCCTCATTTGCTCACGCCGGTCGTGACCGATCCGAAGAAAGCGGTGGTGGCGCTGAAATGGGCGGTGCGTGAAATGGAGCAGCGCTACAAGAAAATGTCGAAGCTCGGCGTGCGCAATGTCGATGGCTATAACGCGCGCGTTGCCGAGGCTAACAGCAAGGGCGAGAAACTGACCCGAACCGTTCATACCGGGTACAATCGCGACACCGGTGAGGCGATTTACGAAAACGAAGAACTCGATCTCGAGCCGCTGCCCTATATCGTCGTCATCGTCGACGAAATGGCCGACCTGATGATGGTCGCCGGCAAGGACATCGAAGGCGCGGTGCAGCGGCTTGCGCAAATGGCGCGCGCGGCCGGGCTGCACGTCGTCCTGGCGACGCAGCGGCCCTCGGTTGACGTCATCACCGGCACCATCAAGGCGAACTTCCCGACCCGCATATCCTTCCAGGTCACCTCGAAGATCGACAGCCGCACGATTCTCGGCGAGCAGGGCGCCGAACAACTGCTCGGCCAGGGCGACATGCTCTACATGGCCGGCGGCGGCCGCATAAGCCGCGTGCACGGGCCGTTCGTCTCCGACGAGGAGGTCGAAAAGGTCGTGCGCCACCTCAAATCGCAAGGCGTGCCGCAATACCTCGAAGAGGTTACGGCGGAAGAGCCGCAGGACGAGGACGGCAACCCGATCTTCGATGCGACCGCGATGGGTGCGCCGGATGGTGGGGATCTTTACCAGCAGGCGGTGCAGGTGGTGACGCGTGATCGCAAAGCTTCCACCAGTTACATCCAGCGCCGGCTGCAGATCGGCTACAATCGCGCTGCATCCCTGATCGAGCGCATGGAACAGGAAGGCATCGTGGGGCAGGCCAATCATGCCGGTAAACGGGAAATTCTCATCGACGCCGCCGAGGATGAACGCTATTGAGAATCGCACGGCCGGTCTTCGAGCGGAAATCTCTTAGCCGCGAATTCGCCATATCGTTTCGCTAGCTATCGACGATGCTAAGCGTACGTGCCGAGGCACGGGAGAGGGTGGTAATGACAGGTCCGGGGGCGCGAGCATTTCTTCTGGCGATGGCATGCGTGGTGTTCGCTGCCGCATCGGCGGCCGCGGAGGATGTGCCGCTGCCGACACCGGCGCCCCGTGCCAAGTCCGCACCGCCCGCTGCGGCGCCCGCCCCCAACAATGCTGCCGCACCCGAGCCGGCTCAGAAGGGCTTTTTCCCGTTCTCGTTTTCGCTGGGCGGCAAGAATGCGCCGGGCCAAACGACCGCCTTCGACTCCCGTCAGCGCTTGCTCGTCGACAAAATCAGCGCCTACCTGTCGAGCGTGCAGACCATGGTCGGAAATTTCGTGCAAATCGGACCGGACGGCCGGCGGGTCGACGGCAGCTTCTCCATCCAGAAGCCGGGAAAGGTCCACTTCCAGTACAATCCGCCGAGCCCGATCGACATTATCGCCGACGGTTCCTCGGTTGTAGTCCACGACCGCTCGCTGGAGACGGCGGATTATTATCCCCTCTCGCAGACGCCGCTGCGCTATCTGCTCGCCGACCGCATCGATCTGCTGCACGACACCGACGTGATCAGCGTGTCCGCAGACGACGTGTTCGTCACCGTCGTCATCGAGGAAACACAGCTCCTGGTCGGAACCAATCGGCTGATGATCATGTTCGACGCCAAGAACCTGCAACTCAAGCAGTGGACCGTGACCGATCCTCAGGGCCTCGATACCACCGTGGCCGTCTACAATCTCGACACGACGAAAAAGCCCGATCCAAATCTGTTCGTCATCAACTATCAGGGCAATTTGAAGTAGGCGGCAGCCGTTGCCTTAGGGCGCCGCCGTTGGCTCATTGCGCCGTCTTGCCGGCGATGCCGTAACGGCCCGGAGCGATAACGCCGTTTGGATCGAGCGCGTCCTTGACGCCCGAGCAGGCGTCGCGGAATGCCGGCATGGTCTGCCGCATGTGAAAATCGTGGTAGTCGACCGGCGCGCGGCCAACGAACACGCCGCGGGCGCGGACCTCCTCCGACATTTTGCGATAGCAGGCATCGGCGCGTGCGCGTTCGTCGGCGTCCTCGCGGTTGAAGGTGATCACATGCAGGCCGCGGGCGAAGCGGGCGCTGCAGACATTCATCACCGTGTAGTCGAGACCGAACTCTTCGTAGATCTTGCGGCAGAGCCGCTGGAATTCGTTGGCGACTTGTCCATCCATCGGCGTTCCAGGCAGGAACCAGGTGTTGCCGCCGCCCGGACGCCATTTCAGCAGGCCGAGTTCGCCCAGGCTCGGGATGCCCGAAAATGCGTTGATCGCGACCTGCAGCGGCGGAATCGCCGCGGCATCCTCATGCGCGATGTAGCGCGCCTTGCCGCCTTGCGCGAACATATCCCGGACCCGCTGGATCTGGGGTTCCATTGCCGCCGCGCTCGGGCCGTAGAACGCGCCGGAAACATTCCAGGCGCCCAGCCCATGGCTTTCGCGCAGCCGGCGGCGGCCCTCATCGGAAATCGAGCGCTTGCCGCCGCTCGCCTTGTATTCGGGACTCTCGCCTTCCGAGCCGCAGAGATACAGATCGTTGGAGACGCGGAACAATGTCGGCACGAAATTCGACAGCTTCAGCGGCCGGCAAAGCTCGACGATGGTTTCCAGATCGTCGTCGTCGGGAAACGCGAAGTGAAACGAGCGTACCGCCGGCGGCCGGGGCAACAGCCACACCCCCATCCGGGTGACGATGCCGAAGTTCGATTGGGCGAACAGCCCGTCGAGGATCGGACCAAAGCTGTATTTCGACGTATGCCAGTTGATCAGGTCTTTGGCATCCAGCGCGCCGTCGCCGGTTCGCAGGATTTCGCCGTTGCCGAGTACGATCTCCAGCCCGCACGAAAATCCGAAATGATCGAAATAGGGCGAATAGCCGGCGCCCTTGTCGAGCGCATTGCCGATCATGCCGCCCTGCGGCGGGCCCGAGGTGACATCGAGCATCAGCCGGTTGCCGCGCCGGACCAGTTCGTCGTACAGCGTCTGGTAGCTCACGCCGGGTTCGACGACCGCGAAAGCGAGCTTCTCGTCGATATCGACGATGTGGTTCATGCGCCGGCCGAGATCGACGACCACCTGGCCGGACGCCGAGGCCGACCGGGAACCGAGCCCGATATTGTTGCCGGTGCTGATCGGATAAAGCGGCACGCGATGCTTGTTGGCGGCGCGCACGACCGCCTGCACCTCCGCGGTCGAATCGGGATAGACAACGCCGGCCGGCGGGCGGTCGCCGCCCGGCATCGTATTCTCGCCGTATCGCTGGATGGTTTCGTCCGACCGATTGATGCCGTCGGCTCCGAACGCATCCTCGATGGTCGAGAAAAACGCTTCGAAATTTGCAGAACTCATCGAAGACCTCTTTGCGTCAAAGACGGCGGGCGCTTCACCAGATGCCGGCATGAATGCGATCTGCCGTCGGGTGAACTGTCCAGAACTTCAGATCTGCCAGGCGAGTTGCCGCCACTCCCGTCGCAGCGCCTGTTGAATGATGCGACGGTCGTTCTCCGGGCGGCTGGACTCGAAGCTGACGGCCAGCGCCAGCTTCTCGGCGCGCTCGCTATGCAGCAACGGCGTAGCGCAACAGCTCAGAAACGGATCGATCTCGCCTTCTTCAGCATGAATGCCGCCGCGGCGGGCGTCCTGGATGGCCGCGCTGACATCGGCCCACGTCGTCTTGGTGCGCGGGGTGAATGAAGGGAACGGCTCCGGCGGCAGCAGCGCAGGTCCCTGATGCCGCGGCAGGTTGCCGAGTAATGCCCGCCCCGCAGCGGTCGCCCAAAGCGGGTAGCTCGGGCCGACCTCAACATCGATCATTGCTCGTCGCGTGCCGGCCAGCCGCGCCAGCGTGACAGCTTCGGTTCCCACGAGTTGGAGGAGATAGACCGTCTCGCCGCAGCTATTGGCGATGCGCGCCATTGGCGCGGCAGCTACCTGAAGCAGGCGGTCGATCCATGCCGTTGCAAGCCGCAGCGAGCGCGCTCCGAGCGTATAGCGGCGATTGGGCATGCGGCTGGCGTAGCCGCGCGTGATCAAGGTGGCGAGGAGACGGGACGCCGTCGCGGGATCGACGCCGAGATGGGCTGCCGCATCACAGACGCGAATGCCGGCAGGCGCCGCATGCTGCATGATTTCCAGGAGATCCAGAGCCCGGCCGACGGAGCGGATCTCCGCAAAGTCGCCAGCCTGTCGATCCATCATTGGTTACGCCTATCAACCCCCGGCAGCCGGTACCCCGTGCTCAACGTGTTTGGCCTCCGGGACTTTCGCGTCGGCGAATTTGGCAATGGCCTTCTCGCCGAACAGCCGAATGGATTCCAGAAAGCGCCTTTGCTCGGTAACCGCATCACACATTACGAAGACGATGTATTCGGCGTCCAGGGGTTCCTTGAGCCGCTGGATTTCCGCGCCGACCTCGTCGGGCGTGCCGACGATCTGAAACCCGCTCTTGAGCATTTGCTCGAAACTCTTCGGAACCTGCCCGTCCTGTCCCTTCATGCGCAGCGCTTCGAAAAAGCCCGAATTCGCCGAGCCAGTGGGTCCAGAATGCCGGCTCCGCCATTCTTGCCGAACGTGCTGGAACTCTATGGTGGGAAAGCCGAGCGTCAATGCGCGGTATTGCGCCAGGCGCAACAAGCGCAAAAAACCCGATGCGGGCCTTCGGGCGGCCGCGACTTCCGGGTTACCGCGGGGCGATGCCGATCAGCCGGGCGCCGCGTTGAAACGTCATGTACCGCCACAGCCAGTTGAGCGCGACGATGAAGCGTCTGCGCATGCCGATCAAAAAATAGATATGGATCACGCTCCAGAACAGCCAGCCCGGGAATCCGGTCAGCTGTAGATGCCCGAGCTTCACCACCGCAGACTTGCGGCCGATCGTGGCGAGGTCGCCGGCGTGGTGATAGTCGAACGGTGCCGGTGCCGTTCGGTTTTGTACGCGCGCGGCGATCACCTTGCCGGCATAACTGCCCATCTGCTTTGCCGCCGGCGCGATCCCTGGCACCGGATTGCCGCCGCGGTCGGTAATGGTTGCCGTGTCGCCGACCGCGAAGATCTCGGGCCGCCCGGGAACGGTGAGATCGGGATTCACCTTGATGCGTCCGGCGCGGTCGTGTTCGGCGCCAATCCACTGCGCCGCCGACGAGGCGACGACGCCCGCGGCCCAGATCACCGTGGCCGCTTCGATGCGGCCGCCATCCAAAGATACGCCCTGGGCGTCGCAGCCGATTACCTTGCGATTGAGTTCGACTGTGACGCCCATGCTTCCCAGCGAGCGCCTCGCATAATCCGACAATGCTTCCGGAAGCGCCGGCAGCAGGCGGGGACCAGCCTCGATCAAAACGATACGCGAGGTGCGTGGATCGATGCGACGGAAGTCGTGCTGCAAAGTTTGCCGCGCCACTTCCGCGATAGCGCCGGCCATTTCCACGCCGGTGGCACCGCCGCCGATAATGACGAAAGTGAGCAGCCGTGCCCGCGCGGCTTCGTCCTCCACCACTTCCGCGCGTTCGAAGGCGAGCAAAAATCGCCGCCTAATTTCGGTCGCATCGGCGATGTGCTTGAGTCCGGGTGCGAACGGCGCCCAATCGTCGTGGCCGAAATAGGAATGGGTCGCTCCGGTGGCCAGCACCAGATAGTCGTAGGGTAGGTCGATCTCGCTGGTGTGCACGCAGCGCGCCGCGACGTCGATCGTGGTAACCCGCGCCATGATCACCCGGACGTTCTTCTGCGCCCGGACGATGCTACGGATCGGCCACGCGACATCGGCGGGCGACAGCGCCGCGGTCGCGACCTCATAAAGCAACGGCTGGAAGCAATGATGGTTGTGCGCGTCGATGAGCGTTACTTCGACTTCGGCGTTGGCGAGCGCGCGACTTGCTTCGAGGCCGGCGAAACCGGCTCCGGCGATGACCACCTGTGGTCTTGATTGCCCGCTCATGGCCGTCTCCCGCGTGGCCATGATAGCGCATCAATCCAATAAGCGGCGAGATTCGTGAGTGCGCTGCCCGCCTCGCCGGTTTGAGCTTGTGTCGCCGATCTCGGCGACGCATATAAATCGCTGCCGGGTTTAGGCCATCCCACCCATGCAAATCACCGTCACGACCTGGAATATCAACTCGGTGCGCTTTCGCATCGATCTCGTCGCCAAATTTATCAAGACTGAGCGTCCCGACATTCTGTGTTTGCAGGAGACCAAGTGTCCTGACGACCGCTTTCCGCGTAAGCGTTTTAAGCGGCTCGGTTACGACAACATCGCGCTCAACGGCCAGAAAGGCTACCACGGCGTCGTCGTGCTCTCGCGGCTGCCGTTCGAACAGACCTCGGTGCGGGAGTTTTGCGGCAAGAACGATTGCCGCCACATATCGATCATGCTCGGCGAGCGGGCCGGGCTAAGGGATCCGATCACGCTGCACAATCTTTACGTGCCGGCGGGCGGTGACGTTCCGGATCCCGCCGTCAACGCGAAATTCGCCCACAAACTTGCTTTCCTCGACGAGATGCAGGCCGCCGAAATGCTGCGGCCGGCGGCGGGCGAACGCTCCATCATCGTCGGCGACCTCAACGTGGCGCCGCTTGAATGCGACGTCTGGAGCCACAAGCAGCTTCTGTCCGTCGTTTCGCATACGCCGATCGAGTGCGAAAAACTTCTCGGCGTGCAGCGCACCGGCGGCTGGATCGACGCGGTACGAACCTTCGTGCCCGAGCCGGAGCGGCTCTACACGTGGTGGAGTTATCGGTCGCCGGACTGGACCAAATCCAACAAGGGCCGCCGGCTCGACCATATCTGGACGTCGGGCATCCTGGCGGACCGCGTCTCGAATATTTCGGTGGCCAAGGATTACCGCAGCGCGCGGCGTCCTTCCGACCACGTACCGGTGACGGCAACGCTGCAAGTTTAAGCGCGTCTGAACGCCGCAGACCTTAATTGGTCGATCGCTATTTGGTCTTCGCTACTTGCTCTTGGGGCCGGGAGCGAGCGTGCTGCGGACATTGTCCATTTCGCGGGCCCATTGATCGGCGCGCGCGGCGATCACCTCACGCAGGCGATGTGCGGCGTCCGGATAACCTTCTAGCATTTTCAGAAACATCGCGCGCGGTATGCGGAGCACGATCGAGTCTTCGCGCGCCGTGGCGGTAGCCGGACGCGTCGTTTCCGCAAGCAGCGCCGATTCGCCCATCAGCGTGCCCGGTCCGGCGACGATGTCGGCTTCCGCGCCTCTTTCCGGCCGCAGCGTGAACGAGCCCCGCTGCACGATATAGGCTCCGTCGGCGGGGTCGCCGGCCATGAACAGCACCTGACCCGGATCGATGCGATAGCCTTCCGCGCCGATGGCAAGGATGCGCAGCGCCGGTGCGCCAAGGGGGCGGAGCACCGGAATCCGCTCAAGGAACGCGATGTCGTCCTCGATCGTCATGTCGATGACAACTACGGCACCAGCTTGTAGCCGCCGGCTTCGGTGACCAGGATGGCGGGTGCGGCGGCATCCTTTTCTATCTTCTGCCGTAACCGATAAATGTGCGTCTCGAGCGTGTGCGTCGTCACCCCCGAATTGTAGCCCCATACTTCCTGCAACAGCGTCTCCCGGGATACCGGCCGCTGGCCGGCGCGGTAGAGATAGCGAAGGATCGAGGTCTCCTTTTCGGTCAGGCGTACTTTGTTGCCCTTCGGACTAAGAAGGAGCTTCGAGCTCGGCCGAAACGTGTACGGCCCGATCGTAAAGATGGCGTCCTCGCTGGCTTCGTGTTGCCGGAGCTGGGCGCGAATGCGCGCGAGGAGAACGGCGAAACGAAACGGCTTGGTTATGTAATCGTTGGCCCCGGATTCGAGGCCGAGGATCGTGTCGGAATCGGTGTCATGGCCGGTCAGCATGATGATCGGCGCCTTGAAGCCATTCTTACGCAGAATGCGCACGGCTTCGCGGCCGTCGATGTCGGGGAGCCCGACGTCCATGATCACCAGATCGATCTGTCCGGTTTTGGCCGCTTGCACGCCCTTGGCGCCGCTTTCGACGGCGACAGCCTCAAACTCCTCGTGCAGCGACAATTGCTCGGTCAGCGCATCACGCAGCTCGGCATCGTCGTCCACAATAAGAATGTTACGCGTATTCGGCATCAATCCGGACCCCCACACGGCCGCGCGCCCGCTGGTCAATGACGCGGCCACCGATCGCTTTGGTTACGATTTTGCTGCGCCGTCTGGCGCGAAGTAGAACGCTAAAGGATACAAGAACAAGCGCGGGTTGGGAATTCGCCTGCGCGGGCAATCACGGCGATGCGAAATAAATCGTTTGGCATCATCCATGTCGGTTCCCGGCCCGGGCGGCGGTCGCAAGGGTGGCTCCGCGCCGGTGCGTGGCGCCTGCCTGTTGCGCTTGGCCGCGCCGGCATCCGGGCCAGCAAGCGGGAGGGCGATGGCGGCACGCCGTACGGGCAGTTCCGTCCGGTGCGATTGTGGTGGCGCGCCGATCGGCTGCCCCGCCCGCGGACACGGCTTCCTGTCCGCCGTATCGGTCCCGCCGATGCTTGGTGCGAAGACGCCAACGACAGGCGCTACAACCATGCATTTCGGCGGTCGGCCAGTGAACCAGGCGACAGGCTTTGGCGTAACGACCGCCTCTATGACATCATCATCGAGATCGACCACAACACAAGGCCACGCATTGCCGGGTTAGGCAGTGCGGTTTTTATCCACGTCGCGCGCCCCGGTTTCGCGCCGACCGCCGGTTGCGTCGCGCTTAGGCCGCGCGATCTGCAAATGTTGGCGAGCCGGCTTGGGCCGAAGTCCCGAATCATAATTCATAGCTAGGCAGCTTCTAGGCCACTCGAGGTCTCGCCCCGAAAATCGCGGTGCCGATGCGCACATGGGTCGCGCCGAAGGCGATCGCGGCCGGGAAGTCGGCGCTCATGCCCATGGACAGTAATTCGAGCCCGTTGCGCTTCGCGATTCGCGACGTCAGAGCGAAGTGCGGAGCCGGAGCCTCATCGACCGGCGGGATGCACATCAAGCCCGAAATCGCCAGGCCGTAACGGTCGCGGCAGGACGCAAGAAAAGCATCGGCATCCTGGGGCAGCACACCCCCCTTCTGCGGCTCAGCGCCGGAGTTGATCTCGACGAACAGCAAGGGACGGCGCGCCTGCCGGGCGATCTCCGTGGCAAGCGTTTCGGCGAGGCTAGGCCGATCGAGCGCGTGGATAGCATCGAACAACGCGACCGCCTCGCGCGCCTTGTTCGATTGCAGCGTGCCGACCAAATGCAGCTCGATGCCGCTATGGCGTGCGATCAAAGGTGGCCATTTGGCCTTGGCCTCCTGCACCCGGTTTTCGCCGAATACACGCTGGCCGGCTGCAATAACCGGCTCGATCGCCCCTGCGCCAAAAGTTTTCGAAACCGCCACCAGCGTCACCGTCGCCGGATCGCGCTCGGCGTCCCGGCACGCCCGGGCGATTTCCGCGCGCACGGCCGCAAGCCCGCCACCTCGGTTCATGCTTTCCATTTGGTCACGCGTTGCGAACGCCTCAAATTTTAGTGGAACCGCGCACAGCGCTTTTACGCGCATCCACTAGCTTGCGGAACTGGGTCGGGATCGGACATGCCGGACATTCACACAAAGCTTCCCGAGACGGTGCCGAAGACCTCGGGCGCGCCATCGCGCCACCGCAGGCCTATTCTCAGCATTCGTGCCCGGCTCATCGTTATCGCCCTGGTGGTAATCGCTCCGCTCATGATCGAGCGTGTACGCAGCCTCGAAAGGACCCGCGTCGACCGCGCCGAACTTGCCCGCAACGAGGTCGTCGACCTTGTGCGCGGTGGGGCTGCGGCCCAGCGGGAGACGATCTACGCCATTCGAGCCATGCTCCAAGTCGTGGCCCGCATCTACGCGAAAATGACGCCCGGTCAATTCGACTGCAAACAGATGCTTTTCGACCTCACGGGCAACGCTCCTTGGATCTACGGCACCTCGGTGATTGGCAAGGATGGCCGCATCGTTTGTGCAACCGACTCGCGCGCGATCGGCTTGAACGTGGCGGATCGCCCCTACTTCCAGCGCATGCTCCATACCCGCGATTTCGTGCTCAGCGACTATCTGATCAGTCGGGCGAGTGGCGTTCCCAGCGTCGCGGCGATTTACCCGATCGTCAGGGACGACGGCTCTGTCGGCGGCGCCGTCATGGCGTCGATCAACTTGCAATGGATAGGCGACCTCGCAGAGAGGGTCGCGGGGCGCGCGGGCACATCGGTCGCGCTCATCGACGGCAAGGGCACGCTCATTGCCGGATCGGCGGATCAGGCAGCCAATGTCGGCAAATCCTTCGCGTCACACGAACTGACGCATCGCATACTTGCGGAGGACGAGGGTACGGCAACGACGGCCGGCTTCGATGGCGTCCCGCGCATCTTCGCGTTCGTCCGCATGCCTTGGACGCAGGCACGGCTGGCTGTCGGTCTCGATGAATCAATCGTGCATCGCGGCATCGACCGGGAGATCAGCATCGCGTACCTGCAACTTGGGATATTCGGCATACTTGTTCTTCTTGCCGCCTGGTTCGGCGGCGAGCGTCTTATCCTGCGGCCAATCCGGCTGTTGGCGCGCAAGGCGGCGCGCTTCGGCCGCGGCGAACTCGACGTGCGCGCGTCCGACGAGCCGTGGATCGCGGAATTCCAGCCGCTGGCGGCGGCCTTTGACGACATGGCGAACAAGCTCGCCGCGCGGGAGCAGGAACTGCAAATTGCCAATCAGCACCTCAACGAGTTGGCGAATCTCGACGGCCTGACCAGTTTGGCGAACCGGCGCGGCTTCGATCGTGCGCTTGATCGCGAGTGGCAGTGGGCCGACGAACATCGCCGGCCCCTTGCGCTGATGATGATCGATATCGACCATTTCAAGCAGTTCAACGACCGCTACGGTCACGTGAGAGGTGATGCCTGCTTGCGTGCCGTCGGCGAGACGCTGTCGCGGATCACGCTCGACAAGGCCGTCGTTGTCGCCCGCTATGGCGGCGAGGAGTTCGCGCTCCTTTTGCCGGGGCTTGATATCGAGCACACGACCGCGCTCGCCGAAGAAGCGCGTGGGGCCATCGAAGCCCTTCTCATTACCAATGACGACACGGCAAGCGGCGTCGTCACCATCAGCATCGGTGCGGAGTCCTGGATCCCGGGGGATGGGCTGTCGTCCGCCGGTCTGGTCGAGGCGGCGGACCGTGCGCTCTATGCCGCCAAACGGCGCGGTCGCAACGCCGTTGTCGCGCACGAGACGTTGTTGCTGCGCGAGGCAAGCTGATTAGATGCAAGGAAGAACCGGCGGGTCACGATTTTCGCGGCGGGGTCTTCTTCTTTGATGCCGATTTGCGCTTCGGCTGCGGCGGCGCCCAGATCATGCCCTCGAGTTTCATTCCGTCCGGATCGGCGAAATAGACCGCATAATAGCTGCGGCCGTAATACTCTCCCGGCGGGTCGAGCACCGTCATTTCGTTTTCTTCCAGAAAAGCGCCAAGCTCATCGACATCCTTTCGGCTGGAGAGCTCGAAAGCGTAGTGATGGAATCCGATATCGCCCTTGCGATATTTTCGCTTCCTGCCTTGCGCGTCGGCGGCCGCGATCCAGAACAGCGTTTTGCCGTTACTCCAGCCGGTCATCTCGTCATAGTCGTATTTGCGCTTGAAGCCGAGAAAGCCAAGCAGCTTGTCGTAAAATTCCTTCGACCGCGCGAAATCGCCAACGCTGAGGACGAGGTGGTCGATACCGACGACACGGGGCATGGAGCGGCCGAGCAGAGTTTATGGGCCTGATTGTTGACTTAAGTGCATATCGGTGACGGCAAGTTGTGCCCGCTGAAAGCTCCAATTGATGAATTCATCGCGGGGCTGTCCCAAAATCGGCTTGGATAGAGGCGAATCTGCAATTGGCTCATGAGGTCAAGGGCCTGTACGGGCGTTACATATATGCCACAGATGAAAAGTTCGAACCTGTCGAGCGCCCCTGCCACGCTAAGAACCTATTGTTGCGCGCTTTTTGGCCGTCCTGGTCGCAAAACTTTGTGGTCCCGGACTTTGTCGCCTCAGACTTTGTCGCTTCATGGATGGTTTGACCGCGGCCAATTGTTCAACGAGCTGGGCGGAGGATATATGATACGTGGAGCCGAGACTGATATGGTAGCGGCCTCGCCACACAGAATTCGCTCTTGAATTCCGGTCTCTGACGCGATCAGGAATTATCGAGGGCATGAGCGCACGATAGTCACCAGCGGATCCACTGAATCCATGAAGATTGCAAGCATACAGACGCGACTACGGCCCTCGTCATTCCGGAACCTGGTTCCAGCAAGTTTAGGCAAGCACATGGTGCGATTTGGCGCCTTTGCCGCGCTGGCGACAGGCTTCGCGCTCGCCGGCTGCGCTGGTTCGTCCTCTTCGTCAGGGCATGCGACGGCCCAGGATCTTCTCGCCCTGAACACCATCCGTGACGCCAGCGGCATCAACAAACGCGACCTAACGCCGGCGGAAAAAGAGGTCGTCAGTCACGCCGTGGGGCTGTCGGTCAGCAACCCGGGTTCGGCGCAATATCGATGGCCGCAGATTCCAAACACCGAAGACGGCGCGATTAACTATTGCGGGATGGTCAACGCCAAGAGCCCTTATCCGGCCTACAGCGGCTGGCAAGCCTACATCGTTGAAGGCAAGGTTTCCGGCGGCGCGTTGACCTCGGCCGTCGTCGGCCTCATCGCTGGCGGCAAGGATGTCGAGATCGTCCGCAAGATGTGCAAGAAATACGGTCTCGACCCCGGCGGCACCGGCTAAGCCTCAAAGCAATACGGTGGATGATCCGTCAGGCTGCCTTGGTGACGGCCCACGGTAAATTGGGCCGTGGCGCGGCTCTTCGAGAAGGAAGGCCGATCTTTTCTTCAGCTCCATCTTTGATCCGCTAAGCGTGTCGACCGCTCCAATAGCCCGATCCCGTCCGCGGTTCAATAATGGCACTCCCTGGCTATTTTTTGGGCGTATGCGGCCTGCGGCATTTCGGCCTGCGTGTCAGCTGGCATTAAATCCGGCAGACCGGCCGCTTGCCGGTGTGGAAGCGGGGCCCGTCGCTTAGGGCAATTCTGCGGCGGCGTTCGCGGCGTTCATCTTAAACTTCAGCATCGGGTTTTTAGGATCATCGCGACGGCGTCGAACACTATGCAATGCAAATTTATATCGCTATCATAGTGAGGTGCCAATGAAGCACGGGGACATTAACCCCGGCCCAAATTAACCATCCCGAGGGAGGAATGCATGAGAAGACGCGAGTTCTTGAAATATACGGCTGCGACGGCGTTGGCCGGATCGCTGGCCGCTCCGGCGGTAAGAGCGCAAGGCTCTACAGTCAAAGTCGGCGTAATCGGCCCAAAAACCGGACCGCTCGCGCCCGGCGCGGCGATCACCCATTTCCCCCCCTATCAGCTTTGGGCCCACGAAATTAACGAGCGTGGCGGCCTCAAGCTCAAGGACGGCCAGCGCAAGATCGAGTTGATTGAATACGATGACCGCACGCAGCCGCCGGAGGCCATCAAGGCCGTGGAGCGCGCCGCCACGGTGGACAAGGCGGATTGGATCGGCGGCGTGTACGCAACCGGCTTCAATCTCGCCACCGCGCCGACGTTCGCGAAGTACAACTATCCGCAACTGACGCAGGCCTGCGTCACCGATCAGGGACCGGCGCTGGTCAAGAAGTATCCGAACTTCTTCATGTTCCAGTCGTCCACGACGAATTACGCAAAGGGCGCGATCGGCGTGCTCAAGAAGCTGAAGGATAGCGGTCAGATCGGAAACAAGGTCGCGGCCGTGAACGTCGGCGACGACTTCGGCATCGAGCTTGCCAATGCCGGGCGTCCGCTGTTCAAGGAAGCCGGCTTCGAGATTGTCTATGACAAGTCGTATCCGCTCGGCACGCAGGACTATACGCCGGTGATCAAGGCCGCAAAGGCTGCCAATCCGGACGCTTTCGTTGCCTGGTCGTATCCGCCAGACACGTTCGGCCTCGCGGACGCTGCCAAGATCGAAGGCCTCAACGTCAAGGCGTATTACTGCGCCGTCGGTTGCGCCTTCCAGGGCTTCGCGCAGAAGAACGGCGCTGCCGCCGAAAACATTCTCGGCGCCGGCGGAGTGGTCGACTCACCCGAGATCCGCGATTTCTACAAGCGGCACAAGGAAGTCACCAAGGTCGACGCCGACTACTGGGGCAGCCCGTTCTACTACTCGATGCTTCAGATGCTCGCGCAGTCGATCGAAGCCGTCGGGTCGATGGACCGCATGGCGATCGCCGACCACATCCGGAAGGGGAAGTTCAAGACGCTCGTCGGCGAGGTCGAGCTGCCGGGCCAGCTGGTCGACAAGGTCTACACGGTCGGCCAATGGCAAAATGGCTTCTTCAATGCAGTGTCAGGCGTCGGCTTCTCGAACTACTCGCAGGTGAAGCTAAAGGGCAACTGGGGTTGAGAAAGCCCAGGGTCTCGAAGGCTGCTTCGGCTCGTCGCTGAGTTAGAAATTCCTGTATACGGTGATCGTCCCCGGCCCTAGAAGCCGGGGACGAAAACGGTGAGGAGTTGACTTCCTCTAGCTGTCGGCCTCAAAGAAAACGCGCCGAGCAATCAACAATCGATAAACTCGTTCGACATGGACATCGTCATCATCGGCCTGCTGCTCGGCGGCACCTATGCCTTGATGGCGGTGGGGCTGCAATTGCAGTACGGCGTCGCCCGCATCATGAATCTCGCCAACGGCGAAATCCTGATCGCCGGAGCGTTTTCTACCTTCTGGTTTTACGCCGGGACGCATTTAAGTCCGCTGCTGGCATTGTTTTTGGTGGCGCCCGCCGCTTTCGTCCTCAACTGGGCGATCTACTGGGTGCTCATCCGGCCGCTGGTCCGCCGCGCCACGAGCCAAGGCAGGCTTGAAGTCGACAGCATCCTGGCGACGTTCGGCCTCAGTTTCATCTCCGTCGGAATCATGCTTGCGATCTTCGGCGGCGAGTATCTGGATTACTCCTACCTGTCTCAGCCGATCTTCATTTTCGGCGAGCGCTACGGCCTCAACCGCGTGGTTGCTTTCCTCGCTTCCGCAGCGCTCTGCCTGGCACTGTACGTTTGGCTGCACAAGACGCGGGCCGGACTGGCGCTGCGGGCCGTGTCCGTCAATCCGACCGCCGCAGGGCTCGTTTCCATTAACGTTTCGCGCGCCTCGGCACTCGCATTCGCTTTGGGCGGAGCGGTGACGGCGGCAGGCGGCGGCCTGCTCAGCATGTTCCTGACGTTCGACGTCTCGCTCGGCGTCGTGTTTACGCTGAAGGCGCTGATCATCGTCATTCTGGGCGGCGTCGGTGACATTCGCGGCACGATCGTCGCCGCCTTTATCCTCGGCCTCGCCGAGACTGCCGTCGCCACGCTGGTCGATCCGGGCCTTACGCTTGCGGCAGCTTACGTCTTGTTCATGGTCGTCTTGCTGGTGCGGCCGGAAGGCTTGTTCGGGAGGCGGACGGCGTGAGCAGCATCGAGGCACCGAAACTCGTTCGCCCCGGCGCGGGATTGGTCGCCGGCGAGCTACGCAATCTGCTGATCAGCGCAGCGATCATCATTGCTGCCGGATGCGTGCCGCTGGTATTCGACGGCTACCCGCTGCAGCTGGCAATTTCGATCGTGATGTATACGGGCCTCGCTACCTCATGGCTTTTGTTCTCGGGGCCGACCAACTACATCGCGCTTTCGACCGCGGCGTTCTTCGGAATCGGCATGTATACGGCGGCGGGGGGGATCGATCTTGCGCCCTATCCGGTGCTGATTCTTGCCGCCGGCGTTATCGGTGCCGCGTTGGCCGCGATTGTGGGCCTCGCCACGCTGCGGGTTTCCGGGGTGTATTTCGTCATCTTCTCTCTCGGCCTCGCCGAGCTGGTGCGCCAGATCATGACCTGGCTGCAGCACGTACTGGGTACCATGAGCGGCCTTTACGTGACGATAGAGCGCACCGAAGCCGAATACTACTGGCAGCTCTTGTTGTTGGCCGTGGCGGTTTTCGTGGTCGGATGGTGGATCGGCCGCTCGCGGCTCGGCTTCGCCCTGCGCATCATCGGCAACGACGAGATTGTCGCGGTTCATTGCGGCATCAACACTGCGCGCGCCAAAGTGATCCTGTTCGTCATTTCCAGCACCTTCGCATCGATTGGCGGCGCCGTGGTTGCGCCACGCTGGGGTTATGTCGAGCCGGTTGTCGCTTTCAGCCCGTTCCTGTCGTTCCAGGTCGTGATCATGGCGCTTCTCGGCGGCACGCACAGGCTGTGGGGGCCGCTGGTCGGCGTTATTCCATTCGTGCTGATCTGGGAGCTGATCGCGATCAATTTCCCATCGCAGACGACGCTGCTTCTGGGCATTTGTTTCCTGCTCATCGTTTACGTCATTCCGAACGGCATCACCGGATTGATCGAGGATGCATGGCATCACCGCTGGAAGCGCGGGAGGACAAACCCCGGCCCGGTGCAACGGGCGCTCGATAGTTCTGCCGGCGCGCCGGCGAGGCAGCTTCAACCGCAGAAGACCAACGATGCTTGATTCCTCGGGCACCGAAGCGTTGTCCGCTGCCGCCGTCACCAAGCGCTTCGGTGGTCTCGTCGCGGTCGAAGACATGTCGTTTGCGCTTGCCGAGAAGGAAGTTCTCGGCCTGATCGGACCTAACGGCTCCGGCAAGACCACGATGATGAACGTGATCTCCGGCGCATTGAGGCCCAGTTCCGGCGAAGTCAAACTCTACGGCGAGGCTGTCTCCGGTACCGGCGCCAGCAACGTCGCCAAAAAGGGCGTCGCCCGCACCTTCCAGCTGGTTCGCATGCTGCCGGCAATGACGGCGCTCGAGAATGTCGCCGCCGGCGGCGTATTCGGTCACGCACGGCGGTGGGGCAAGGAGCTCGACGATTATGCGCACGGTTTGCTGAAGCGGGTCGGCCTGCCGAATGCGGCGAATGCCGGGGTGTCGGCGCTGACCTATATCGATCAGAAGCGCGTGGAGCTGGCGCGGGCGTTGGCGTCGGACCCAAAGATTCTGCTGCTCGACGAATGGCTTGCCGGACTTAATCCGACCGAACTCAAGATTGGCATCGCGCTCATCGAGCAACTGCGCACCGAAGGCTGCACCATCATCATCGTCGAGCACGTTATGCATGCGATCCGCAGTTTGTGCGACCGCTGCATCGTCATGAGCAGCGGGATCAAGATCGCCGAGGGAACGCCCGCCGAGGTGCTGTCCGACCACGGCGTCATCCGCGCTTATCTCGGAGACGAGAATGCTTGAGACCCGTAACGTCTCGGTGTTTTACGGCCGTCATCGCGCCCTCGAAAACGTATCGGCGTCTGTTTCGAAAGGCGAGATCGTGGTCATGCTTGGCGCCAACGGCGCCGGCAAAAGCACCTTTCTGCGCGCCGTCGCCGGCCAGACGCGCAAAGTCGAGGGCTGCACCGTGCTCATGGACGGCGCCGACATCACCCAGCGTCCGGCGCACGAGATCGTGGAGACCGGCATCGCGCTGGTGCCCGAGGACCGTGGTATTTTCGCAGAACTGACCGTTCACGAGAAATCTTATTCTCGGCGCTCATCCAAAGCGCGCCCGTTCGCTCGAGGCGGAGAACTTCGAGCGGGTCTTGAGTCTGTTTCCGAAGCTCAAACAGCGCTCCAAGCAGATTGTGCGCACCATGAGCGGTGGCGAGCGTCAGATGGTGGCGATCGGGCGGGCGATGATGTCGGCGCCCACTATCCTTCTCCTCGACGAGCCTTCGCTCGGTCTTTCGCCGCTGCTTTGTTCCGAGCTGTTCCGCACGCTCGCCCGCATCAAGGAAGCCGGCGTCGGCATCTTTCTGGTCGAGCAGAACGCCAAGCAAAGCCTTGCCATAGCCGACCGCGGCTATTTGCTCGACAACGGCCATATCGTCGGCGCGGACACCGCCGCTGTGCTGGCAAAAGACGAAAAGGTCAGGGCGGCCTATCTCGGCGAATAGCTGCGCCTCCGCCGCCCGCGGCATGGGCAAAAGCTTTTTTCAGATTTGACTATTCCAGCGGAATGACTGGCAGTACCAGATGAACTCGGGCGTTTTTCGTCGTGAAAAATCCGGTGCACCACCGTTTTGCTGCTGCAAATATGATAGGGCGCGTATTCGACATCGTGTGCGCCGGCAAGTCCGCTCGGCAGATCGAGACTTGTAATGTCGACGCAGATGCGGTGTCCGGCCTTGAACAGATTACCGGTCGATAGGATCTCGATCCGGTATTCCTCGATCTTGCCGGGTTCGACAGGTTTTTGTGCGGCACGGGTGAGGGGATGCCATGGCCGCCACGGCTTTGAGCGCGCAGGATCGATCGCGCGGTGCGATGCCTTAAGCCACCCGCGGGTCAGTTCGCGCTCGTGAAGATCGGAAGGGACGCTCACCTCGCCCGGCCGCGCCGTGTGGACCGAAACATCCGGGCCGACGTCCTTGAGAATCACGATCCAGTTGGTGTCGTCCTGGTCGATCGCGGCGAACAGATTGAGCGCCAGCGGTCCGATGACCAGCGTATCTTCCGGCAGCGGATCGGTCATGTAGCGCAAGCGCCGGATTTCGTTGGTCTGGGTCGGGGGCATCTGCACAAACGTATCGGGCTGAAGCCGGGCGTTGCGGGCGCCGGGCACATACGGCTCCGGCTTAAGGCGGCCCCAACTGTGCAGGTAGAGCTTGCTCCATTGCGTCTCCGGCAGCGGCCAATCCCGGCCGAAGCGCCACTTGTTCTCGCCCATCACCCAGACTTTGACGGGAGGCTCATCGAGGATGCCGGTGTTCTTGCCTTTGAGCCAATGGTCATACCAGCGCAGGATCTCATCGTGGAAGGAGTGGAAAGGACGTTCCAAATGCGCCGGGCCGGTGATGAGAAGTTTTTTTGGTACGCCCTGCACTTCCTGGAACCACTGCTGACTGCCCTGCAGATGCAGCTTGTAGGTGTAAGCGTACCAACCGGAGCCAGTGTAAAACGGCACCTTGATCTTCGACATCTTCTCTTTGGTCTTTTCGACGATGTCGTCGGGGTCGTAAGGATTGAGCACCGTGTCGTAGACCAGCGGCATGGTCTGCCCCTTTTCCACGATTACGTTGAAGATGTTGGGATACATCATCAGGTCCGGATTGCTGAGGGCTGCGCGCCAGAGCTTGTCCGCCTCTCCGGTGAGTTGCCCCGGTTGGCCGCGATTGACGTGGTAGACCGCGCCGCTGTCGAGCAGGAACACCATCGTATGGATCACACCGCCGGGGTAAAAATCGCGGAAGCCCCATTGTCCGTAGGCACCCATGGAGTTGTAGGGGAAGATCGCCTTGAGCGCCGGCGGCTGCTGCGCTGCGGCCTCGAACTGCGCGCCGCCGAATGCCGAGATGCCGATCATGCCGACATTGCCGTCGCACCACGGCTGCTTTGCGATCCATTCGATCAGGTCATACATGTCCCATTCCGGCGAGCCGCCGCCGTCGGACTTGCCGGTGCCGCGGATGTTGCCGCAGACGTGCACGTAACCGCGCCGCACCAGGAAATCGGTGTCGCCGCCCTCGGCGCCGCCGAACCACATGCGCGACCAGGCGGGCTGCGCCCATTGCACCGCTTCGGCGAATTCCGGGGTTTGATATTCCTTGTTGTGCGGAGCGACGGCCAACAGTGCCGGAAACTTGCCGGCGATGTTCGGGCGGTAAATGTCGACACAAAGATGCTTGCCGTCACGCATCGGCACCATGACGTCGCGCACGTCGATCACGCCGTCACAGATGATCGGCGCTTCGTATCCGGGCGGCGGGTTGTGCGAGTTTGGAACGGCTAGTGCGCCCTTCGCAGCGCCGGTCTTTGCGGTATTCTCGGCCATGATGCGTCCCCCTGGTCAGGGAGATGCATACATTGTCCGTGCGTCGGCCGTGAAGGCCTTCCGTGATTGTGGATCGGTGTAGAACATGTGGCCGCCGCGGTAGAGCTGAAGTTCGGCGCGCTCGCCGTCGACGCTTGCCGGAATGTGGTCAAGCACGTAGCGCGAGACCGCGTAGGGCGTGACCAAATCGCTGTAGCCGTGCGCGATCATCAGCCGAAACGACGGCGTGAGCGCGAGCAATTGGCGCAGGTCCTCGGCGGCGCTTGGCGGCGCGTGGCCGCCGCCATCCTCCCAGTCCCATTTGCCGGAAACCTCGGAAGCGAGCAGATTGTAGGTCATATCGGTCTTGAAGCCGAGTTCGTCCCGCGCGTAGGCGACGAAGGCGCTGCCATAGGCGCGGATGAAGCCATCGAGAAACGGGTCGGGCCCGCGCGCCGAGACCGATTCCGGATTGGGGTCGTCGACCGCGAATGTCGCGTCATAGTGGCTGACGATCTTGTGGTCGCCCGAACGCAAATTCTTGACATAGGCGTTGCCGATGAAGCCGCGCTCGCGCGCGACGACGTCCTCCGGCAATCCGGTCATCTGGGCGACGCGCGCGTAGAACGCATGCGCGGCATCGCCGCTGAGCGGCCGCCCCGCGAGTGCGGAAAGATAATCGGTCAACGCGAAATGCTCGGCCTGCGCCAGGGCGGCGGGGCTGAAGGTTCCCTTGCGCTCAAGCTCGGATGCCGCGAGCGAGGGAAACTCCAGGGCAGCGCCGAGCGCGAAGCGGTCGCCGCCGAACTGGAATTGGCCCTCGATCATCGGCGATACCATGAGGATGCCGTTGACGATGATGCCCTGGTTGTTTTGCAGCGTGCGAGCCACCTTGGCGGCGCGGAAGCCGCCGTAGCTTTCGCCGAGAATGAATTTCGGCGAGCTGAGGCGGCCGTTCTTGGCGACGTAGAGGGCGATCACTTTCGCCAGCGATTCGGCGTCGCGATGCACGCTCCAGAAGCCTTCGCCGCCATTGGTTTTGGCCGGCCGGCTCCAGCCGGTGCCGACCGGATCGATCAACACGAGATCGGTGAAGGCAAGCCAGGAATCCGGGTTGTCGACCAGCCGGACGTTGGCGCCATCGTAGTTGTTGCCGAACGCAGCGATGCGCGGACCGACCAGGCCAAGGTTGAGGAACGCCGAGCCGGCACCTGGTCCGCCGTTGAACACGAATGTCACCGGCCGTGCCGCGCCGTTCGATTTCGCGACGAAGGCCGTATAGAAGACGGCGGCCGAGCGCTCGCCCGATTGATCGAACAACGACAACGTGCCGGCGGTCGCCGTGTAAGCGAGCTTGCCGGTTGGGGTGTCGATGTTGTGCTCGGTGACTGAATCTGGCGGCAGCAGTGACAGGACGCCCGGGCCGCCTTGGCCCGCGCTCTGCTCCTGATGGTTCGGCCGCTCATTGCTATTGCCGCCGCGGCCGCCGTGCTCTTGCGCAACCGCGGCCGTGGCGACCAGCGCTAGTCCCAACGCAATCGCGCAATAGCGAAAATCGATCATCACTAACGAATCCTTCTAAAATCGCGTCCGCAGATCTAGCCGTGCCTGGCCCCATGTTCGTCCGGCGAAAGTGCCCGAAAGATGGCTGTCGGCCTTACATTTTCGTAAGCGGCTCGCCGCGCGGCGGACGGCGTGTGGCGAACCGGTGGACAACAATCGCCGGATCGAGGAAGTTCTGGCCCTTCCCGGCGCCGCGCCGCCTGGAATATGGAGCTCGGTCATGCCCTTTCCGCGCGCGTCCAAAGCGCTGGCGCGTTTTACGGTGCTCGACCTGACGCGGGTTCGGGCGGGCCCGACCTGCGCGCGGCAGCTCGCCGATTGGGGCGCCAACGTCATCAAAGTCGAAGCGCCGGCCGACGGCGAAGAACCAATGGGGGGGCCGCGGGAAGGTTCCGACTTTCAGAACCTCCATCGCAACAAACGCAGCATAACGCTCGATCTGAAGACGCCGGCCGGGCTTGCTGCCTTCAAACGGTTGGCGAAGAAGGCGGATGTGCTGATCGAGAATTTCCGCCCCAACGTGAAGAAACGGCTGGGTATCGACTACAGGACGCTGCGCAGGATCAATCCGCGCCTGGTCTTTGCGAGCATATCCGGTTTCGGCCAGGACGGGCCTTATGCCGATCGGCCGGGCTTCGACCAGATCGCGCAGGGCATGGGCGGGCTGATGTCGATCACCGGCCTGCCGGGGCAGGGGCCGGTACGTGTCGGCATCCCGGTTGCCGATCTTTGCGCCGGGCTGTTCGCGGCGCTCGGTATCCTCGTCGCGCTGCTCGAACGGGAGAAGTCCGGCAAGGGCCAGGCGGTCGACACTTCGCTGCTGCAAGCGCAGATATTCATGCTCGACTTTCAGGCGTCCCGCTTTCTCGTCGACGGCGAGGTGGCCCGGCAGGCCGGCAACAATCATCCGACCACGGTTCCCACCGGCGTGTTCAAAACTCGCGACGGCCTCGTCAATATCGCCACGACCGGTGGCAAAATGTGGGAGCGGTTCTGCGTGACGCTCGGCGCCGAGGCGCTCACCAAAAATCCGGACTACCGGACCGCGGAGGCGCGCTCGAAGAATCGCGATGCGCTCAACGCCGAAATCGAAAGCTGTCTGCAAGGCCGCACCAGCGCCGAATGGGTCGAGCATTTCAACGAGGCCGGCGTACCTTGCGGACCGATCTATTCGATCGATCAGGTGTTCGCCGATCCGCAGGTGCGGCACCTCGGCATCGCGCAAAGCGTCGCCGGCAAGGGCAAGCGCGCGTTACGTCTCGTCGGACAGCCGGTGTCGCTGTCGCGCACGCCGTCGCGCCTCAAAGCGCCGCCGCCTCGGCTCGGCCAGCACACCGACGCCGTGCTCAAGGAGTTCGGCTTTTCCGCACGTGAGATCGCGGCGCTGCACAAGGCGAAAGCGGTCTGATGACATCGCCGCGCATGACGGCGTGAAAGAGGGAATTTCGACAAATGACTCAAACCGACAAGATGCTCTCGCGCAAGGAAGCGGGAGTCGGCATCGTGACCTTCAACAATCCCGAGCGGCACAATGCCGTATCGCGCGAAATGTGGGAGGCGGCCAAGGATATTCTCGACGCATTCGCCGCCGACAACGAGGTGCGCGTCGTCGTACTGACCGGCGCCGGCGGCAAGGCGTTCGTGTCGGGCGCCGACATCTCCAAGTTTGCCAGCGAGCGGGCGTCGATCGAAGCTACGCGCGCCTATGACGTCATCACCGCGGCGACCTTCGGCGCCATTTACGAATTTCCGAAACCGACGATCGCGATGATCCGCGGTTATTGCGTCGGCGGCGGGGTCGGTCTGGCGTCATGCTGCGACCTGCGCATCTGCTCGGACAATTCGCGGTTCGCGGTGCCAGCCGCGAAACTCGGGCTGGGCTACGCCTATATCGGCCTCAAACGGCTCGTGGACATCGTCGGGCAGTCCTACGCCAAGGAGATTTTTTACACCGCGCGCCAGTTCGACGCGCAGGAAGCCCACGCCATGGGGCTGGTCAATCGCGTCGTGCCGGAGGCCGAGCTGGAAAGCTACGTCAAGAGCGTCACCGACATGATCTGCGCCAATGCCCCGCTCACCATCAAGGCGGTCAAGTTCTCCGTCGGCGAAATCCTCAAGGATGAATCGGAGCGCGATGTCGCCCGCGTCGCCAAGATGGTGGAGGCGTGCTTCGCGAGCCGCGACTATACCGAAGGCCGCACGGCGTTCATGGAGAAGCGCAAGCCGGTCTTTACCGGATCCTGATCACCGGTATTGCCGCGAAACCGCATGTGGGCGGCATCATGTGCGCGGCATCAGGCGGGTGGCGCCGCCGGCCAGGAAGACGCTCGGTTGCACGGTGCGTCGGCGGAACAAGCCGGAAAACCGGCTTCCACCCCGGATCAAGTCCGGGGCAGGCTTTTTCCGGATCATGCTTTTTGGTGGAGCATGATCTTTTCGGAAAACCGGCTTCCACCCCGGATCAAGTCCGGGGCAGGCTTTTTCCGGATCATGCTTTTTTGGTGGAGCATGATCTTTTCGGAAAACCGGCTTCCACTTTTCCGGATCATGCTCTAAATACTCGCGCGACGCTCAACCATCGCAATTTCGGTGCCCCCGCGGAGAGGTGGCTGAGTGGTTGAAAGCACCGCACTCGAAATGCGGCATACGGGCAACCGTATCGGGGGTTCGAATCCCTCCCTCTCCGCCAAGACCACGTCCGTGAGTGTTCGCGAGCGTTCAATTAGGCCCATTAATATTGACTTTCTCACGCTTTCTGCGTCTGTTCTCGTTCGCTGAAATCCGCCTATACCCATGCCGAAAGGATGGGTCAGGGGATGGGTCGGGCCGCGCGCACGAGGCGAACGCATGCCGAAAAATGTCAATCGCTTATCTGCTGTGAAGGTTGCTAGCACCAAGAAACCCGGTTTCTACGCCGATGGCGACGGGCTCTATCTGCAAGTGACCGACAGCGGCAGCCGGTCCTGGGTCTTTCGTTTCAAAGCCGCCGGACGTACTCGCGATATGGGATTGGGCTCGCTCAATACGATTGCACTCGCTGAGGCACGAGGGATCGCTGCAGAGTGCCGCCGTCAAAGATTGCAAGGGATCGATCCGATCGAGGCTCGCAAGTCAGAGCGCGTGCAAGCACAACTTGATGCCGCCCGTTCGATCACGTTCGACGATTGCCGGAACAAATTTATCGCCTCCCACAGAGCCGCGTGGGCAAACGACAAACACCTGAAACAATGGTTCTCCCAACCGCGGAATGCGGAAACTGTCCGAACCAGACACTCGGTGTACACCGCTATACGAGGACAAGGATGAAAGTGATCTCCGCGTACACGCATTGTATGTGCCCGAGGTGATCTGTGGGTACCTCGCTATACGTGACATAGAAAAATTGCCGCTGTGCCGTCCCTCGCATTTCCTTCGTGCCACAAACTTTCCAATTCGCGTGATTTTTCCTAATCCAGACGCATTCCGCCCCAGTTCAGAACCAAAATATCATCCGGACTGACGGTGCGCTTCAAAAGGCCCTTGAGCGCACATTCAACGACATCCCCTGGCCTACGAGTAATCGTCTGACATCGATGTTCCGAATTTTACGACTAAGATATTGCCGTGCCTTTTCCTTGAAATGCTGATTTAGTGGCACATGGACCCCGTCCCACCGGTTCGTTACCGCAAAGCCATGCGAATGAAGTCCATGATTGGTGGAGACGTCTGCAACGTAGTGGTTCGGGAATTTTCTGTGGCGCCGTATTTGGCCACCAGAGGCGAATAAATCGTTCAATTTCCCACCCGGTCGGCAAAATCGACTCTTGTAAAGACTTCTGTGGCTCGCTGTGCAGGTACCGACTTCGCGATGCGACCCCCCGAAGCAGCATTTTGGTGTCGAGTGCATGGGGCGGGTGTGGTGCTTACGGTCGCATCGTCCCCCGCCGTGTCGGCCCGTTGGACCGCTGATAGGAGGGTCACGCACAGCGGCCGCAACAACGGCAAAGAGTACATCCCCACAAAGAGGTACGCGCCATGTCTACCGATTATCACTTGAGTAAAAGAGTTCGTGCCCGTCGTTTATTCGATGGACGCCTCGAAAATTTTGGTATCCGTGAAGACCTCGAGGCAGAGTCGTCAACCAAAATGAGCAGGTGTCTTACCGACGGCCGCAATTATCTGTGGGTCTACATTAACGACGACGGTTTTGTCGCTTGCCTTACTAGCATTACAGTTGCGTTTTTCTTTTGAGATGAGCGCTGCGGGCCTCAGCCTGGTGAGCGCGTCGCCAGAATGACCAGGCGATGACATGGGCGGGATGGATGCGCCGTTGTGCGAGCTTGATCGCGATACGGCGGATTTCTTGAATCGACCAGCAGATCAGGAACGACGCCTTTTCGGAAGACGTGGCAGTGTTTTTTTGAGCGGCACGTGATTGGCGTGATGACGGATGGCGGCCACCATGGCGAAGGCGAGCATGACCAGCGAGACATGCCGATGCCAGCCATGCCAGGAGCGGGTCTCGTTGTGATCGAGGCCGAGCTCGTTCTTGGCGGTCTCGAAGCTGTCCTCGATAGCCCAGCGATGACCTTCCACTGAGACCAGCTTTTCCCTAGGCGTGCCCCGCGGGCACCAGGTGGAGAAGAAGGCCAGAGCACCATCGGCAATGTTGCGGCGGATCAGTAACCCTCGCGTCCACTCCCCGGTGAGGGCGCTGTTGTAGTCAGCGGCATCGAGGTCGGCGAGTTCGAGATAGGCCCACTCGTGCAGGCGTGGACCTTTGGTTCCTTCGCCGGACGACAGGCGCCGCCAAGAGCTCTTGGGAAGGTTCTGCGCGATCTTGGCGGCGGTGCCACCGATAAGCTGCTTCTTGCCCCAGGACCGGAACACATGATTGGCGGCGACGCCCAGCACATACCCCTTGCCTGCCTTGCGTAGCATGGTCTCAATGTCACCCGTGCCATACACGCTGTCCGCCGCGACATAGGCGAATGGCACCTTTGCGACGAGCGAGCGCGCAATCATTCGGCGTGCAATCTGGGGCTTCGTTGCAAACCCCACATCGTCTGGTACATGCGCCGCCTTCAGGCGGTCGGGATCGCCCGTCCACTCCTTTGGCAGATAAAGCCCACGATCGATGAAGGCATGGCCATGGCGCGACACGTAGGAAGCAAACACGCCGATCTGGCAGTTGGTGATCTTGCCCGCCGAGCCCGTGTATTGGCGGGAAACCCCGCACGACGCCTTGCCTTGCTTCAAGAAGCCGGTCTCATCAATCACCAGAACTGCTGTCTCGTCGGCAAGCGTTTCCAGCGCGTACTCGCGTACGATATCGCGCAACGTATCGGCATCCCACTGGCCGCGGCCCAGGATAGCCTGCTGACGCCACGGGCCGGAATCGCCCGCCGCTTCCGCGCGCATCCAGCCTGTCTTTCGCGGCTCGTTCCCAAGAAGTCCGTCCAGAAACTTCCCAGCCGATACTGCAACCCGCTCCTGCCTGAATAAGGGACGTATCCGCGCCTTCACATCCCGTAACAACGACGCCCAAAGCTCCAGCGTCGTCTCAATCGATGCGCCAGCCATCCATGATCTCCCGAATCATGGTGGCCCATCGATTCAGAAGTTCGGATAAACCGCAACTGTAATGCTAGGGTCTGGACTCACAACTTGATCCAATAGAGTGCCCCGACGAGGGTTGCGGCGGCAAGGAAGTTTTGGGCGAGTTTATCGTAGCGCGTGGCGATACGCCGCCAGTCCTTGATGCGGCAAAAATAATTTTCGATTTTATGGCGTCGCCGGTAAAAGCGCTTGGGGCAATAGGCTTTCTTGTTCGCGTTGTTGCGGCTGGGGATGATCGGCAAGGCGCCTTCATCTTTGATCTGCTGGCGCACTTTCTCGCTGTCGTAAGCCTTGTCGGCTGTGACGGCCAATGGCGGTCTGGGAGTGTCAAGCACTTCGCCAACGACCTGACTGTCGTGGACCTGCCCGCCCGTTACCGTGAAGTTCAGTGGACGGCCCTTGCTATCGACGATCGCGTGAATTTTCGTGGAGCGCCCACCGCGGCTGATGCCGATCGCCTGATTTTGCTCCCCCCTTTTGCCCCGCTGGCGGCGCGGTGGGCTTTCACGATCGTGCTGTCGATCAGATACAGACTGTCGCGCGACTTCGATGCCAGCGCATCAAAAATCCGCTTCCAGATGCCGCGTCGAGACCACCGGTTGAAACGATTGTACGCCGTCGTGTACGGCCCATAGCGTTCAGGCAGATCGCGCCACGGCATTCCGGTCCGTAGCACGTAAAATATCGCGTTCATGATCTTTCGATCGTCAGCGCGGGCGCTCTTTCGACTCTTCGGCATCAGCGGCTCAAGAAGAGCCCATTCGTCATCGCTTAAATCAAATCGCATGATCCACCTCGACCACGGTGAATCACGTTCGGCTTTGCTTTTCAATAAATTATCTGGGTACAGACCCTAGCATTACAGTTGCGGTTTATCCGAACTTCTGAATTGATGGGCCACCATGATTCGGGAGATCATGGATGGCTGGCGCATCGATTGAGACGACGCTGGAGCTTTGGGCGTCGTTGTTACGGGATGTGAAGGCGCGGATACGTCCCTTATTCAGGCAGGAGCGGGTTGCAGTATCGGCTGGGAAGTTTCTGGACGGACTTCTTGGGAACGAGCCGCGAAAGACAGGCTGGATGCGCGCGGAAGCGGCGGGCGATTCCGGCCCGTGGCGTCAGCAGGCTATCCTGGGCCGCGGCCAGTGGGATGCCGATACGTTGCGCGATATCGTACGCGAGTACGCGCTGGAAACGCTTGCCGACGAGACAGCAGTTCTGGTGATTGATGAGACCGGCTTCTTGAAGCAAGGCAAGGCGTCGTGCGGGGTTTCCCGCCAATACACGGGCTCGGCGGGCAAGATCACCAACTGCCAGATCGGCGTGTTTGCTTCCTACGTGTCGCGCCATGGCCATGCCTTCATCGATCGTGGGCTTTATCTGCCAAAGGAGTGGACGGGCGATCCCGACCGCCTGAAGGCGGCGCATGTACCAGACGATGTGGGGTTTGCAACGAAGCCCCAGATTGCACGCCGAATGATTGCGCGCTCGCTCGTCGCAAAGGTGCCATTCGCCTATGTCGCGGCGGACAGCGTGTATGGCACGGGTGACATTGAGACCATGCTACGCAAGGCAGGCAAGGGGTATGTGCTGGGCGTCGCCGCCAATCATGTGTTCCGGTCCTGGGGCAAGAAGCAGCTTATCGGTGGCACCGCCGCCAAGATCGCGCAGAACCTTCCCAAGAGCTCTTGGCGGCGCCTGTCGTCCGGCGAAGGAACCAAAGGTCCACGCCTGCACGAGTGGGCCTATCTCGAACTCGCCGACCTCGATGCCGCTGACTACAACAGCGCCCTCACCGGGGAGTGGACGCGAGGGTTACTGATCCGCCGCAACATTGCCGATGGTGCTCTGGCCTTCTTCTCCACCTGGTGCCCGCGGGGCACGCCTAGGGAAAAGCTGGTCTCAGTGGAAGGTCATCGCTGGGCTATCGAGGACAGCTTCGAGACCGCCAAGAACGAGCTCGGCCTCGATCACAACGAGACCCGCTCCTGGCATGGCTGGCATCGGCATGTCTCGCTGGTCATGCTCGCCTTCGCCATGGTGGCCGCCATCCGTCATCACGCCAATCACGTGCCGCTCAAAAAAACACTGCCACGTCTTCCGAAAAGGCGTCGTTCCTGATCTGCTGGTCGATTTAAGAAATCCGCCGTATCGCGATCAAGCTCGCACAACGGCGCATCCATCCCGCCCATGTCATCGCCTGGTCATTCTGGCGACGCGCTCACCAGGCTGAGGCCCGCAGCGCTCATCTCAAAAGAAAAACGCAAC
>CAWHJE010000008.1:0-79311 GCA_963829465.1 uncultured Alphaproteobacteria bacterium | reverse complement strand
CGTTGGGCTGACCGCGCTCACCATCGCCGAGTACTTCCGCGACCAGAAACGGCAAAACGTGCTGCTGTTGATGGATAACGTATTCCGTTTCGTGCAAGCCGGCAGCGAAGTTTCCGGCCTGCTCGGGCGGCTTCCCTCGCGCGTAGGCTATCAGCCCACGCTCGACAGCGAAGTCGCCGCGCTCCATGAGCGCATTGCCTCGATCGCCGGGGCGGCGGTGACCGCGATCGAAGCCGTTTACGTGCCGGCCGACGATTTTACCGATCCGGCGGTGACCGCCATTTCCAGCCACCTCGACAGCATGATCGTGCTGTCGCGCGCGATGGCGGCCGAAGGCATGTATCCCGCGGTCGATCCGTTGAGCTCGTCATCGATCTTGCTCGATCCGACGATCGTCGGTGAAGAGCATTACCGCGTCGCCGAGGACGTGCGCGAAGCCATCGCGCACTATAAAGAATTGCAGGATATCATCTCGCTGCTCGGGATCGAGGAACTCAGCGCCCAGGACCGGCTGTCGGTGGCGCGCGCGCGGCGCTTGCAGCGCTTTCTCACCCAGCCCTTCGCCGTCACCGAGGCGTTTACCGGCAAGCCCGGGCGATCCGTGCCGCTGGCGGAGACGATCAAAGGCTGCCGCTCGATACTTGAGGGCGCTTGCGACCGTTTCGCGGAGAGCTCGCTATATATGATCGGCACCATCGACGAAGCGCGCGAGAGGAAAAACCGCCTCGCGCCCGCCCGTGGCGAAGCCGTGAGACTGTTGATCACGACCCCGACATCGGTGGTGGTCGACCAGCGCGATGTCGTTGCCGTCCGCGCCGAGGACGAGAGCGGCAGCTTCGGCATTCCGCCGGGCGATGCCGACTTTCTCACCGTGTTGATGGTGTCGGTGGTGAGCTGGCGTGGCGCGGAACCGCGTGGCGCGCAGCTGCCGCAGCAATTTTGCGCGGTGCGGCGCGGCGTGCTTTCGGTCAGTACCGGAGCCGACGTCGCGATCGCCACCCGCGCGGCCATCGTCAGCGATGATCTGGCGCGGCTCCAACACCTCATTCTCGGGCAATTCCGCGAAGACGTCGAAGCCGAACGAACCGCTCGCGCCGAGAGCCTGCAGCTGCAGCTCCAGAATCCGCCAGATCGTCCGTTACTTGCGGCCGGAACGTTCGGGCATATTGGAGCCGGCTGATGAACGCAGACGCCGAACGGGAGCCGGGCCCGCCGAATGGAATGGCCGAAGCGGCGCGCAAGGAGGAAGACCGCCGTGCGCCGCGGCGCACCGAAGGCGAGCAGTCGGTGATGCGGTTTGTCGGCCAGAGTCGGCGTTTTGGGCTGGATCGTCGTCGCCCCGACGTTGTTTGGCCGTTTGCCGGACGCTGGCTCGATCG
The DNA here is from genome assembly GCA_963829465.1 of uncultured Alphaproteobacteria bacterium. Lineage (GTDB taxonomy): Bacteria > Pseudomonadota > Alphaproteobacteria > Rhizobiales > Xanthobacteraceae > BOG-931. Next base: position 77,932 of record CAWHJE010000008.1, on the reverse strand, counting down.
CAGCTTCGGCACCGGCATTTTCTGGAGCGCGGCCTTGTTGGTGCTCGGCGTAACGGTCGGCTTCTGGTCGGCCTGGCGGTGGATGCAAAGGCAATGACGAACCTGCAATTTACCGCGCCGACTTTTTTTGTTTTGCAGGCCGCTGTCTGGCTCGGCGGTGGGGCGCTGATCGGTGCGGCTTATTTTTTGACGCTGCGCTGGAATGTCAGGCTGCTCACGTTGGGCCGCGCCCCGCTGTTCGCCGCGGCCGTGCAAGTCGGCCGCTTTTTGCTTTTCGCCGCCGTCTCGGCCGCCATCGCGGAGCGCTGCGGAGCGCTGCCGCTTATCTCGGCCTTAGCGGGCATCCAGGCTGCGCGAGCGTTGGTGATCATGCGATCGGGAGTGCCGATATGATCGAATTGCCGCTGGTCATGAAAACGGTCTTTACGATCGGCCCGGTGCCGATCACCAAGCCCGTCGTCACCACCTCGGGCCTCATCGCGGTGCTGACGCTTGTCGGCTTCTTTGCGACCCGGGCACTGAAGTTATCGCCCACCCGCAGCCAAGCGGCACTCGAACTGATCTTCGGCACCATAGCAGATCAAATCCGGGGCACCATGCGCGCGCCGCCGACGCCCTATGTACCGCTGATCGGCACGCTGTTTCTCTTTATCCTGGCGGCCAATTGGTCGTCGCTCGTTCCGGGCGTCGAGCCGCCGACGGCGCATATCGAGACCGACGCCGCGCTCGGTTTGATCGTGTTCTGCTCGATCATTTATTTCGGCATTCGCGCGCGCGGCTTCGGCGGTTATCTGAAAACCTTCGCCGAGCCCAGTATCGTCATGATCCCGCTCAATATCGTTGAGACTTTTACCCGCACATTCTCGCTGATCGTGCGCCTGTTCGGCAATGTGATGAGCGGCGTCTTTATCATCGGCATCGTTTTGTCGCTCGTCGGATTGCTGGTGCCGGTGCCACTGATGGCGCTGGAGCTGCTGATCGGGGCGATCCAGGCCTACATCTTCACCGTGCTGGCTATGGTCTTCATCGGCAGCGCGGTGAAGCAAGAATCAAACGCTTAAACTGCAAAGAAAGGGAAAACCATGAATTGGCTTGAGATCGTCAGCATCTTCGCTGCGGCCATGGCGGTTTCGTTCGGCGCCATCGGTCCGGCGCTCGCCGAAGGGCGGGCGGTGGCAGCGGCGATGGAAGCCATCGCGCGCCAGCCGGAGGCGGCCGGCGTCGTATCGCGGACGCTGTTTGTTGGTCTCGCGATGATCGAGACGATGGCGATCTATTGTCTGGTGATCGCGCTCTTGGTGCTGTTCGCCAACCCGTTCATCCACTAGCCATGCACATCGACTGGTGGACGCTGGCGCTCCAGACCGTCAACGTCCTGATCCTGGTCTGGCTGCTTGCCCGGTTCTTCTTCAGGCCGGTGATGGCGATCGTCGCCAAGCGCCAGCAGGAGGCGACGAGCCTCATCGACGACGCGGCGCAGGCGCGTCAAGCGGCCATCGCAGCGCGCGCGGAGGCGGAGGAAGAACGCGCAGACGTCGCCGCCGAGCGCGAAAAGCTGATCGCGCAAGCGCAGCAGGCGGCCCAACTCGAACGAGAGAACATGCTGGCGCAGGCCGCCCAGCAGATCGGCAAGCTTCGCGACGAGGCCGCAGCCGCCGTCGTCCGTAGCCAGGCCGCGGCAGAAGCCGCAGTCGTCGATCATGCCGCTACGCTGGCGGTCGACGTGGCGCGGCGTCTCTTAGACCGCTTTCGGCAGCAGGATCTGCTCGCGACATTCATCGATGAATGCTGCGGCGACCTGCGTGGATTGTCGAAGGAGGCGCAGCAAAGCCTCGCCGCGGCGGCGACCGCGGAGCATCCGATCGACGTGATCAGCGCCATACCTTTGTCCGACGGCGAGCAGCAGCGGATCGGCGCGACGCTCACGGAGATTTTCGGACGCGAAGTGCCGGTGGCGTATCGCAGCGATCCGCAACTCATCAACGGCGTCGAGCTGCATGGCCAAAATACCATCATCCGCAACAGCTGGCGCGCCGACCTCGATCGCATTCGCAAGGAGATTTCGCAAATCGGGCTCAAGCCGTGACCGGCGTGCTGAGTGGGGTCGAGTCCTGGCTCACTGACGCCCGCCGGCGCGTTAAAGTGACGCCGCTTGGGCCGGTCGCGGAGCAGGTCGGCCGGGTCGAACGGATTGCCGACGGCATTGCCGATATCTCCGGACTGCCCAATGTCCGGCTCGGCGAGCTGGTGCGTTTCGAGCGCGGCCAGGTCGGGTTTGCCACCACGCTCGATCTCGAAGTTCTCGGCTGCGTCTTTCTTGACGATCCCGGCGCGGTCGAAGCCGGCGATATCGTTCACGGTACCGGCGAAGTCGCGCGCGTGCCGGTCGGTCCCAAACTTCTCGGTCGCGTTGTCGATCCACTTGGCCGTGCGCTTGACGGCGGCGACGCCATCGTTGCGGAAAGCTACGAGCCCGTCGAACGTCCGGCGCCGACCATCATCGATCGCGATTTTGTCAGCCAGCCGGTGCAGACCGGGCTGCTGGTCATCGACGCCATGTTTCCGCTCGGGCGCGGCCAGCGCGAATTGATTATCGGCGACCGCGCCGTCGGCAAAACCGCGATTGCCGTCGACTGCATCATCAACCAGAAGCAAAGCGACATTATCTGCGTCTACATCGCGATCGGACAGAAATCGTCGAGCGTCGCGCGGGTCATCAACGCGATCCGCAGTCACGGCGCGCCGGAGCGCTGCATCTTCGTGGTCGCCAGCGCGTCGGCGGCGCCCGGTTTGCAGTGGATCGCGCCGTTTGCCGGCTTCACGATGGCGGAATATTTCCGCGACCGTGGTCAGCATGCGCTGGTCGTGATCGACGATATGACCAAGCACGCGGCCACGCACCGCGAGATCGCGCTGCTGACGCGGCAACCGCCGGGCCGCGAAGCTTATCCGGGGGACGTGTTCTACGTGCATGCGCGGCTCCTTGAGCGCGCCGCCAAATTGTCGCCGGCCCGCGGCGGCGGCTCGCTCACCGCGCTGCCGATCGCAGAATTGAATGCCGGCAATTTGAGCGCGTACATCCCGACCAACTTGATCTCGATCACCGACGGGCAGATCGTTCTCGACGCGCGCCTGTTTTACGGCGGTCATAAGCCGCCGGTCGACATCGGCACCAGCGTCAGCCGCGTCGGCGGCAAGACCCAGGCGCCGGCCTTGCGGCAGGCGGCGGAAACCTTGCGGCTGGATTACGCCCAATTCCTGGAGCTGGAAATGTTCACGCGCTTCGGCGGCGTCACCGACGCGCAGGTCAAAGACAAGATCGCCCGCGGACGGCGCATCCGCGCCGTGCTGACGCAGCCGCAATACGCGCCGTTGCGGCTCGCCGACGAAGTCGCGCTTGCGCTTGGACTGCAGGAAGGCGTTTTCGACCGCCTGCCGCTGAAGCTTTTCGGGAAGCTGCGCGCCGAACTTTCGCCTTGGCTCGACGCGACCGCGGGCGCGCTTGTCGGCGAGATCGAACGTGGCGGCACCCTCGACGAGGGCAAAAGCGCCGAACTGAAAGGAACGCTCGCGGCGCTGGTCGCGCGACTGACGCCGCCGCCCGCGGCAAGCGAAATGACGGGTCAAGGTCATGGCTGAGCGGCTCTCCGACATCGTCACGCAAATCGGCAATATCCGGCAGCTCAATGCCGTCGTCACCGCGATGCGCGGCATTGCCGCCTCGCGGGCGCAGAAAGGCAGGGCGCTCCTTGCCGGCATCGAGGCCTACACCGCGGTCATTTCGCACGCGATCGGCGAAGCGCTGACGCTGTTGCCGGCCGACGCCGGCGCCGAGGAACGGGCAGACGCCAAGCGCGGCCTCATCCTGTTTTGCGCCGAGCAGGGATTTGCCGGCGCCTTCAGCGAGCGCGTCTTCGAAGCGGCCGGGACCGATATCGAGGCGGCCGTGAAGTTTGTCGTCGGCACGCGCGGCGCGGCCGTCGCCGCCGAGCGGGGCCTGACCCCCGATTGGTCGGATGCGATGACGACGCGCCTCGATGGGATTGCGGATTTCGCCAACCGGCTCGCCGAGGCTCTTTACGGCTATCTCGCCAAGCGGACCATGGCCAAAGTCGACATCCTGTTCTCGCGTTCAGTGGCCGGCTCGATCCGCATCGATCGGCATTCGCTGCTGCCGATCGATTTCAAGCGGTTTGCCCAGCCGCAAGGGAAACAGCCGCCCTTGATCACGCTCGCACCGCGGGCGCTCCTGGAACGACTGGCGGCCGAGTATGTCTACGCACAGCTTTGTGAAGCCGCCATGCATTCCTTTGTGGCCGAGAACGACGCCCGGATGGCCGCCATGGCGGCGGCCAAGAATAATACCGAATTGAAACTTGCCGCGCTCAAGCAGCGCGAGCAGCAGCTCCGTCAGGAAGAGATCACGACCGAGATCGTTGAGCTTGCCACCGGAGCGGAGGCCTCGCGAACTACCCCGGCCTGAATGCCGTCACGCTCGCTCTCACCTATAGACGCGCCATCGTCATGCTCCCGAAGCAACAATCGCTCAACTTCCGCTTATGGCCCAAAACGGCGCTGGATGCTCGTACCGACTTGGTCGCGAACGGGTATAAAGCGGACACCGCCGATGCGCGTTCGAACGCACGGCCCAGGACGTCTGGGTCTCTATGAAGGGGTCGGGGGTCGTCTTGCTGAAGGCGCCCCCGCATATGTGAAGCTTGTCGCGATGGTCAGGCCTTGTCGCCTCTCACCGGCGTCGTGTCGCGTTGCGGGCACAGCACCCGGTAGATCAGGCCGCCGAGGATGCCGCCGACGAGCGGGGCAACGATGAACAGCCATAGCTGGCTGATCGCCCAACTGCCCTGAAACAGCGCCGGGCCGATGCTGCGCGCCGGATTGACCGAGGTGTTGGTAACCGGGATGCTGACCAGATGGATGAGCGTCAGTCCCAGTCCGATTGCGATCGGCGCAAAGCCGACCGGTGCACTGCCGTGCGTCGAGCCCATGATGATGAAGAGGAACATCATCGTCATCACCACTTCCATCACGGCGCACGCCAATAGGCTGTAATGACCCGGTGAGTGGTCGCCATAGCCGTTCGATGCGAAGCCGGCCGTGGCATCGAAGCCCGGCGCACCGCTCGCAATCAGGTAGAGGAGGGCCGCTGCGGCAATGCCGCCGACGACCTGGGCGATGATGTAAGGCACCGCCTCGGACACCGGAAATCTGCCGCCCGCCACCAGCCCCACGGTCACGGCGGGATTGATGTGGCAACCGGAGATGTGGCCGATGGCATAAGCCATCGTCAAAAGGGTGAGGCCGAAGGCGATTGAGACGCCGACGAGGCCAATGCCCACGTGGGGGAAGCCTGCCGCGATGACGGCGCTACCACACCCGCCAAATGTCAGCCAAAAGGTCCCAATTGCTTCTGCAGTCGCTTTCTGGAAGTTCAATTCATTGCCCCTTCAAGTGGTTAGATAAGCATTCGCTTAGACATCTAGCTTGAAATCTATGCGACGCGGAAGCGGAAAACCGCGCTGTGGATTTCATCCTTTGCCCCAGAATGGAGCGGCCGGAGGGGTTCCTGAGTGTCCGCTTATGGCCGCCCGGAACGGTCGCGCCCATGTCATGCCTTCGCGTCTTTTCTTGGGTGTGAATAGCTGCCGCGCCAGCGGGTGATCGGCATGTCCGTTGATGGACCCAACTCGGCGTTTCGCGTCCGTCAATTGCCGCGGAGCAAAAAGGTACTCGGCAGGTGCCCGCCAAGTTGGTCGATCCGGCGAGCACAGCCTCAAGAATATCGCGCGTCCTGTGCGCGTCTACCGATTGGACCTAGCGCAGAAGGCCACTATCGGGACCCGAGAACGAGTGCCGTCGCCAGGGTCACTGACAAACCATCGGTCGCGGTCCTCGCCTTCAACAAGCCTCGGAAGTCGGCGTTCACCGCGCACTCGGTTACGCTGCCCTACTCAAAAAGCCCGCTATACTGTACAGTTGGCTTATGCGCGGCGGTGGTCTTAACGAGGTTAGATCCGTTTGTCGCAATTCATAGGAAGGACAACATGGAACAGATTATAATAAACCTCATCGCCGGCGCGCTTGGTGGAGTAGGTGCAGGTAAGGCATCGCCGACCTTTGATCTCGGGATGATCGGCAACATCATCGCCGGTTTGGTCGGAGGCGGTGTACTTGGCCAGATCGTCACGCTAGTGCTGCCGTCGGTCGTGGCCGCTGCGCAATCAGGCAATCTAAGTGTTGGCGGCATTGTTTCACAGGTTATCGCAGGTGGCGCTGGCGGGGCGATACTCACGGCGATCATTGGTGCAATTAAGAATAAGGTCGCCGCCTAACGCTCGAAGCGCGGTTGTCCGGTTGATCTGCTGCCGATGCAAGCGCAAATTCTAAGGAAACAGCGATGGCGCGATCGCTCCTATTGGTCGTTTCGGCCACTCGGCCGTATAAAAGGCGCGGCAGCTTTTTAGTGTATTTCCGCCGCTGGCCCGGCAAGGTGGCGAGGCGGCTAGTAAACCCGTAAGGTCGACCGGACAACCCGACCCGACCCGGATTGCGTCGTGTAATCGTCATCTTGGCATGGAAGCTTTGAGATAAGCTGATTTGAGGTGGTCAAAGCCCGCTGCGACAGTTTGGTTATTTAATCAACTCATCAGAGACAAAGTAGCGAGGTTAGTCATGCGCCTTGATCAGTTACCAACAAGCGACCGAATAGAGGACCGACGTGGCCTCACTGCGCCCCGTGCCGGTATTGGAATCGGCACGATTGTAATCCTTGGTCTGATCGGCTGGGCGTTGGGCATCGATCCAAAGGTCCTAATTGGCGGCGCGGAGATCATGTCCGGAAGCGGAACACAACAACAGACCGGCGCCGGCCCGTCCGTGGGTACTGGGACGCCGTCAGATGAAATGGGCCGCTTCGTGTCGGCTGTCCTTGGCAGCACCGAAGCAGAGTGGACCGAGATATTTGCTCGCTCCGGGAAGATCTACAAACCGCCAACCCTGGTCATGTTCTCGGGAGCGACGCAATCTGGGTGCGGCTATGCGAAAGCCGCGATGGGTCCATTCTATTGCCCGATCGATCAAAAGGTCTACCTCGACACAAGTTTCTTTCAGGACCTTGAGCGGCGGTTTCGTGCGTGCGATGTGGGGAGCAAGTCATGCCAGTTTTCGGAGGCCTATGTGATTGCTCATGAGATCGGTCACCACGTCCAGAACCTGCTCGGATTGTTGCCGAAGGTGCAGGAAGCGCAGCGTGGAATGGAAAAGCCGGAGGCCAATAGCTTGCAGGTCCGCGTGGAGCTACAGGCGGATTGCCTAGCCGGTGTATGGGCGAACCGGGCGCAGGCTAAGTGGCAATTTATTGAACCGGGAGACGTTGAAGCTGCACTGCAGACGGCTTCAGCCATTGGAGATGATCGGTTGCAGCGACAGACCCAAGGTTACGTAGTACCGGACGCATTCACACACGGCACTTCAGCACAACGCACCCGTTGGTTCATGAGCGGTTTGAAATCGGGAGAAGTGGCGAGCTGCGACACGCTTCGTGCTGAACAGCTTTGAGGAACAATCTAACGGGGCAACGTCGAGCGCGATAGCACTCGTACGTCGCATGGCCCCGCCTCATGACGACGCGCCAGGGTGACGCTCCGCATGAATTAATCTGCCCACGAGATATTGGTGTCATAGCGGTAATCAGTTTGAAAGCTGTTTTCGGTGCAGCATCTGCCAGACAAAAAGAATGATGCACGAGCCAACCAGCGCCGCAACGAAATGCGATATTGAGCCGGCAACCGCAATATTCGCCAAATCGGCCAACTGCGAGCCGAGCCACGACCCAACAATACCAATAAGGATATTGGTGGTTATCCAGTGGCGCGACCCTACGATCATGCCGGCGATCCAGCCAGCAAGGCCGCCAATAATAATGAGGCTGACGAAGCCCACACCAGGTGTTCCCATAATTCCTAAAGGCGTATCCATAAGACTCCCCGATCAACGTCACAAAGCGCTGCAGTTTAACGCAAGCACAAAACAGCGACAGTGCAAAGAACAACGTAACCATGTACGCTGCGGCGCAGTTTCTTGCAGTCGACGAAAATCAACCTCGGATTGCTGCGGTGCATGGGTCTCTTCATGGCCGATTCTGTTGAATAAATCCGATGGTAAACCGACGTGGAGCGACTGTCGGCTCGACGGATGGCTCGGCGACCTGACTTCAGGCCGGTTGTAAGTTCGGTACCGGTCTCAGCTTGGCTAGCTTCCTGAGGTTCTGGGCCGTTGCTGCGAGGAGGAACTCGTCGTGCGCCCCATTTGGTCCTCGTAGTCGCAGCCGATCGAGTTTGAGAATGCGTTTGAGGTGCGCAAATAGCATCTCGACTTTCTTGCGTAGCCGTCGCGCGACGCGCCCCTCCCACGATCTTGCGATTTGGCGTGCCATGTCACGGGCGCCTTCGTAAATCGATCGCGGCACGTATCGAGCTGGATCCTTTGGACAGCAGCGGGGTTTTAAACGACAGGCTTGGCAATCATACTTGCTCGCCCGGTAGCGTAGTGTTCCACCGTCATTGATACGTGAGCCGGTCGTGGTCAGCATCTTGCCGCCGGGGCAGTAATAGACGTCGCCAGCATGATCATAGGTGAAGTCGTCGCGGGAGAAGGTGCCATCCTGGCGCGCCGACTTGTCGAACACTGTCACATGCGGCTCGATGCCCTGCTCATAGACCAGCCAGCCGAGCATCTCGGCCGAGCCATAGGCGCTGTCGCCCAGAAGGCGGGCGGGATACAGATCGAAGCGATCGAGCGAGCGTTCTATCATGCGTTTTGCGGCCAGCACCTCGGCCTGCCGGATCGCGGTTGTGGCTTCGACATCAACGATGATCGCATTGTCGGTGTCGATCAGGTAGTTGGTGGAATAGGCGAAGAACGCCTGCCCACCATGAGCACCGGTCCAACGTGCCGCGGGATCGGCCGGCGAGACGAACTTGGGCACGACATCAGTCGCAGCGCCGAAGGCCTCATCGTCGAGCGCAGCCAGATACTCTTTGACCGCCCGGCCGGTCGCTTGTTGTGGCATCCCCTTCGCGCCTTCGATGCCGTTCTGGCGGTTCGCATCCGCCTTGATCAGACTGGCATCGATTGCAAAGGCTTCCCCGCCGACCAGTCCCTCGCGGATGCAGCGCTGCAGAACCGTCTCGAAGACGCGCCTGAGCAGATCGCTCTCACGGAACCGGCCGTGCCGGTTCTTCGAGAAGGTTGAATGATCGGGTACCTGGCCGTCGAGGCCAAGACGACAAAACCAGCGATATGCCAGATTGAGATGGACTTCCTCGCACAGGCGCCGCTCGGAGCGGATGCCAAAGCAATATCCGATGATCAACATCCTGATCATCAGTTCGGGATCGATCGATGGGCGACCCATCGTGCTGTAGAACGGCGCGAGGTCGCGGCGCAGCTCTGAAAGATCAACAAAGCGGTCGATCGACCTCAATAAATGATCCGTTGGTACATGCGCATCGATCGAGAAGTTGTAAAACAGCGCACCCTGTTCGACTTGCCGTGATCCCATCATCGACTCAGTTCCTGCCTCAACAGCACTGAATCAGGGAGCTTTCGCTCTTTCAACTGCGCGATTTTCAACAGAATCGGCCCAAAACGGACGCGGACGAGCAGCCGATCCGTGTCGGATATTGGGGCAACAGCGGACGCCGTATGTTGAAGTCGTCGCGGCGGGTTATGACCCGGCGCGGACATTAAGACTGACGCAAAAAGCCCGTGCATCGGGTACAGAGGGAGTCTGCCCGAGCGTTCCCTTACATTTTGATAGCGCCGCGTGTTCCGGCCCTCTGACGCCGCAGGAGATCGCATGGTCGCTGCACAATACCACGTTTGGTTTTTCTGATGGCTGCGCGTCCAGCTACGAGCCTTGGTGCAGTCCCTTGCGGAGACGTTCGATCGTCCCCATCTCGCAAACGCTTACCCCCGGCCTGGTCATGTCCGCGCTCCGTCGAACCACGCCGATTCGAAGTTTGACTCCGCATTTTTGATGAATTGGCATCGTGAACGAACGATTTACGGCGTTCGCCTTGCGCGGATTTTTATTCGGTCCAATATTCGCCAAGCCAAAGTAAAAGCGATTTTACGTAGGTCGTTTCTGTTTGACGCCGCGCCATTTTGGCTTATCCCCATTTCGTGGCCCCGCGTCTGGTTTGCGATCCAGCCCCTGAATAACGGACAAATAAGCACGGCAAAGAAACGATGAAGTTGACCGATGGTTAGCGAACCCTGACGGCAAGTCTACCTTGCAATAACGGTCGCGAAACAGGAGCTAGTTTGAGCACCATAAAACCCATCTTTAGTTGGAGGAGGTTCAACGAGAGGATCGGCTATATTGATGGCGACAACGCCTGTGATCTCGCAGGTGAGCTACGCTGCCGCTATAGTGAGGCGAGCGGCAACCTTTTGGACCTCGACACCCGAAAGGTCATCGGCCACATATAATTGGAAGGCTATTTCGTTGGCCTATCTTGGATTGCAGACGAACTGTTTTCCGCATCGGCTGAGGCGTCCGCGCCGTCCGCGACATCACCCGAAGTGTTAACTACCGAACAATCTGACAAGCCTGAGACGGAACTTTCCGGTTCAGTCGATGCCGATGTTGAACGCGCTCTTGAAAATCTCCGCATGGTATTGCGGGCAAAGTGACCCGGGGGGTAGCCGCGCTGAATTTTTTTGCTGTTCGGAAACTCCTTACGGCTTCGGTCAATCTGATTTTTGCGTAGACGGCCAGCCGCGCATTTCAGGATAGTCTGGATTGCTGTAGACGTAACGCGGGTGGTCGACAGGCTCCTCAAAATCCACATCTTCTGGACTGCCGGGGGCCGGCCTTAACCGCGAGTCAGGCGGATAAAGATTGCCATTCTCGGCCAACGGCTCGTCGCGGAGCGGGTGGTAAGAGCTGTCATCATCTGGATCGTAGCGGAAGGGGGACTTTGAGGGCGAATAAAGCAGCCGCAAAAGCCGCAGATCGGCTCGCTCTTTGCGCGTGAGGCGCCGCTGCCGGTCGTTTTTACCGCGGCGCGCTTTCTCTTTTAGATCATACAAGCGCGCTTTCGCCGCCTCCGCAGGTCCGGCCGATAGACTGTCAGATCGCGCCATGCGGCGCGCTTCTTCCGCATTTTCCTTCTCGGTCAACGCGAGCTTAGATTGACGTTTCTCGGCTAATTGCCGGACCCTATTTCTGTCATTCTGCCATTGCTCCATGCTGTAGCCATCGGGGCCTGGACACTCGAGCCTTTGCAGGATCATTTTTATGCGCGCCTGCAGCCGGTTCGTCTTTTTCGCCATCGCGACCGGGCTGCCTGACAAATATTGCAACTGCAATCTGCTATCGCGATATTCGCTGGCCATTTTCGGGCTGATGACAAAGCCGCACTCGTCAACAACAGCGCCGGGCCACCCCCTGGCAGGATTTTTCGGCAGGAAATGCAGCGCCGCCTCAGATGCCGCTTTGCGCCGCTGTGCCGGTGCAGCCGTAGCGTCCTGAACGATGCTTATGAGAACGTCGAGGCTCACCAGATCTGCGCTGTGGACCGGCTTATGGCTCCCATGGCTCGCCGCGTCACTCCTTGCATTCGGCGGCGTACTGGAAGTGTTTGGTCGTGCGTGGGATCGTGCGGCTCGTGCCGTGGTCGATCGGGATGCCTGGGTGGGCAGGGATTTCCGCGCAACCGCAAGCCTTATATCTGCTGGAAGCGTTTGGTCCTTGACCAGGATTGCGATGAGCTCATGCCGCGAGGCACTTGGGTGTTCGGACGCGGCAGCCAAAATTCTGTCTGTTAGGACCGTTCTTTTGTTAGGCGTGGTGCGCTGCCGACCACCACGACGCTCGCCTGGTTTCGAACCTCTGGGCATTGTTGAGTTATCCGCTATGATCGTCTGCCGCCGATTAGTCCGCCCGGCTATTCCCCGTGATCCGCTCGGTGGCATCGCCTACGGTCACAGTCACACTGGCGGAGGCGCGGCCCGTACAAGCGCCTTACTCGCCGACCGGGCGTTTAACGATTGTGCGGCCGATTGATTACTAACCGGTTGCTATGCGATCGCCATTGGGTTGCTACGTTATTGCTATTACCTAAAATAGAATATTGAAGATCTTCTACCATAAGCTGTTGTTTGGCAGAAACGAACCCATGCCTGAGGCCACCCGCCGGGACTCCGAACTCGTGATCTTTGTTCTGATCGTCGGCGGCGTGCTGTACGGTCTCCTGGCCTATTTTCTCGTCCCGCTATTGTGGCGGCATTACGAGCATCAAAAAGCCCTTGCCGGGCTGACCATGATCACGCGCACCCACGATGGGATTCCGGGCGACCCCATCAATGTCGGCGCGGTCGGTTCGGAGGAGGACCTGCTCTGCGCCATGCATGCGGCGCAGTGGTTTCCCGCCGATCCGGTCACTCTGCGTTCAAGCGTCGAGATCGTCGGGAGCGTCTTGCTCGACCGGCCTTATCACGGAGCGCCGGTAAGCCCGCTCTATTGTCAGGGCAAGCGGCAAGATTTTGCGTTCGAGAAACCGGCCGGCAAAAGCCCCGACCGCCGTCACCATGTCCGGTTCTGGAAGGTGCTCGACCGCGGCGAAGAGGGAAGGGGGGTCTGGCTCGGCGCGGCGACCTTCGATCGCGGCGTCGGCTTCAGTCACAAGGACGGGCGCATCACTCACCACATCGGCCGCGACATCGACACCGAGAGAGACCTGCTCACCGCCGACCTCAAGGCTGCGAAAGTGGTCGCCAGCATCTACGATGTCACCGGCATCGGACCGACATTCGACGGACACAACGGCGGCGGCGATCTTTATTACACCGACGGCGAGATCAAGATTTCCGTTTTGGTCGATGGCTGCGCGCAACGCGCAGCGACCACGACGGTTCTTCCCGACCCGCCTCTGGTCCAATTGAAGAACCGCGCGTGGTCCGCGGTTGTGAGCATTCTGCTTGCCCTGCCATCCGAGCCGGCGGGCCGCGTGGACGGCGCTCAATAGCCCGGAATCATCTCGTCGGAGACGCTCACCACTCCGGGCACGTTTTCGGCCAAGGCAAGCAGGGCCTTGTGTTCCTCCTGCGAACCGACCAGCCCCCACAGATGTACGACGCCGCTCTGGACGATCACGTTGCGTTCGCCGAAATCGGTCCAGTCCTGATCGCCGAGCCGGTCCATAAGCTCGATGCGGATTTTGCGATCCGTTTCCCCGGCGGCGCCGCCGCTCGATGCCGGCTTCGCCGATGCCAGCGCCTGGATGAGGTTCGATCGGCTGACGATCCCTACGAGCTTGCCGCTGCGCAGGATCGGCACACGCTTGATGCGGTGCCGTTCGAGAAGCGTCGCGACTTCGCCGAGCGGCGTATCTTCGGACGCCGAGACGACGTCGGTCGACATGACTTCGTCGACGCGCCGGCCGTGCGACTTGGCGAATTCTTCGGCCAGCGTCGAAGCCGGGGTCACGGCTTCCAGCCACCAGGGGCGATGCTTGTCCGTGCCGATCTCCTCGCGATGGACGAGGTCCGCTTCGCTGATGACGCCGACGACGTTTTCCTCGTCGTCGACCACAGGCAGTGCGCTAACGTCATGCTCGGCGAGAAGCCGCACCGCTTCAGCGATGGTGTCGTCCGGCTTCACGGTCACGACGTCGCGTACCATGACATCCAATGCCTTCATGAGGCCCTCCTGCCTTGCCGCATTCGCCTAGAGCGCGCTTGAGCAAAGGCTTGTTGCATTACATCGGTGTGACGAAATCAGGCTTTGTTGTAGTCGTGGAGAACGCGCCCGTAGGGCAGCGTCAGGTCGGCCACGAAATGATGGGCGCCGATGACTTTGCGGACGGGAAAATCGGCGACCGGTGCGTTCACATGCGGAACGAGATGCAGCCGGCCCGGTCCAAGCCAGGAGCCTTTGACCACGATGTCGGTCAAATTGTAGGCGACGAGCTGGCAGATCTCGAGCTGACCATCCACGCCGGGAATAAGCTTCAGGTTGATCTGGGTCTTGGACAGCATCGCCGTGGTGCGTTCGCCGTTTCCGGCCATCGCCTCGTGCTTGTAACCCATCGTCCCCATGGCAACGAGCTGCCCGGCATATTCCAGCGTGCCAGTCAGCGTATCCTTGACGATTTCGAGCTTCGGGTGCGCGTACTTCTTCGGAAATCCCCAAATCTCGCGGCCGGCGGAAATCGGCGGATCGTCGTCGAGATACATCTGCACGACGAAATTGCACTCCTCGCCCCGGAAGCGGCAGGGCAGCGCCATCCCGGATTCCGTGTAGTCGCCGAAGCCGGAACTGTCCGGCATCCTGATCCACTCGTAATGGACCAGCGGCTGGTCGACAGGCTCGAGCGGTTCGGGAAGCTGATCGCGAATTACCTCGGGATCGGTCTCATAGGTGATGACCATGAATTCCCGATGGATGAAACGATACGGACCGGCCGGATAGCTCGGCCCGCTGGCCGGCATCGACGGCAGCTGCAGAATGTCTTCTTTGCGCATTGATTGATTGACTCGATCAGTGGGCGGTCCAGCCGCCGTCGATGGGGAGGAGAGCCCCGGTAATGGAGGCGGCGTCGTCCGAGCACAGGAACGTGGTCAGCGCCGCGATCTGCGACACCTCGACGAATTCCTTGGTCGGCTGCGCCGCAAGCAGCACGTCGCGCATCACTGCTTCTTCGCTGATGCCGCGGGCTTTGGCCTGCTCGGGAATTTGTTTCTGCACCAGCGGGGTCAGGACGTATCCCGGGCAGACCGCGTTGGCAGTGACGCCGTGCTCGGCGAGTTCGAGCGCGACCGTCTTGGTCAGGCCTGCCAGCCCGTGCTTGGCCGCCACGTAGGCCGACTTGAACGGCGAGGCGACCAGGGCGTGCGCCGAAGCCACATTGATGATGCGGCCCCAGCCTTTTTCCTTCATGTCCGGCACCGCGAGCCGGCAGGTGTGAAACGCGCCCGAAAGGTTGATCGCGATGATGGCGTTCCACTTTTCGACCGGAAAATCCTCGATCGGGTCGACATGCTGGATGCCTGCATTGTTGACCAGGATATCCACGCCGCCGAATTCGGACCGGGTCTGATCGACCATGTCCTTGATTTCATCGGGATCGGCAATGTTGGCGCTCGAATACAGCACCCCGACATTGTGCTGACGCTTGAGATCGCTCACGATCTTGTCGATCGCATCGGCCGGGCCGAAGCCGTTGAGCACCATGTTGGTGCCGGATCCGGCGAGCGCACTCGCGATTCCAAGCCCAATTCCACTGGTCGAACCGGTGACGATGGCGGTCTTACCTGCCAGCATTAAACCCCCCTGCAAGCGATGCGAGACCCGACGAAGCATCCAAAAGGGCAGAGTGTGAAATGGCGCAGACAGGTTTGTGACAATCTTTCACAATCGGTCTGTCATTCAGCGGTCACTTGCTTTGGCAAAGGTGCGAAGTCTTTTAAACATTGCCATTCGAGTACCCCCCATGCACGACGTCCGCACCCGCCTGACCGAACATCCCTCGCGTTCCGGCCGTCCATCCGAGAGTTGGCGCCCCGATCGGTGCGATCGCATCGCGCTCGTCTTGCAGGGCGGCGGCGCCCTGGGCGCCTATCAGGCCGGCGTCTACCAGGCGATGCACGAGGCGGGTGTCGAGCCCGACTGGGTCTCGGGCGTTTCCATCGGCGCCATCAACTCGGCGATCATCGCCGGCAATCCGCCAAAGCGCCGGCTTCAGCAGCTGCAGACCTTTTGGGATCTGATCACCGAACGGAAAATCTGGCCATTCACGCCGGACGGTGACATTTTCCGCAAAGCGCGCAATGCGCATAGCTGCTTCGTCACCAGCGTTGCCGGACAGCCGGGCTTCTTTAAGCCGCGCTATCCCAATCCCTGGATCAGCCTGACGGGCGCTGCCTCCGCGACGAGCTATTACGACACCGATCCGCTGCGCGACACCTTGACCGAATTGGTGGATTTCTCACTCATCAACGAGCGCGTTAATCGCTTTTCGGTCGGCGCGGTGAACGTCCTCACCGGCAATTTCGTTTATTTCGATAACGCCAAGGAAGAGATCGAGCCCGAGCATATCATGGCGAGCGGCGCGCTTCCTCCGGCGCTGCCGATGGTCAAAATCGGAACGGATCATTTCTGGGACGGCGGCATCGTCTCCAACACCCCGCTCCAGCACCTGCTGGATCAGGACGACAAGCTGAACACCCTGGTTTTCCAGGTCGACTTGTTCAGCGCGCGCGGGGTGCTGCCGCGCGACATTCAGGAAGTCCTGGCGCGGCAAAAAGACATCACCTACTCGTCGCGAACGCGCTACACGACCGATGTGTACCGGCGCCTGCACAATCTGAAGATGCTGCTGGCAAAAGCGCTGGCGAAAGTCCCGCAGGACCAACTGAGCGACGATGATCGCAAGCGCCTCGAACAACTGGCGAACCTGCCGGAGATCACCATCCTCCACATCATCTACCAGCAGAAAGCCTACGAGGGCCACGCCAAGGACTACGAATTTTCCGGCACCTCGATGCGCGAGCATTGGCAGAGCGGCTACGAAGATACCCGGCGGACGCTCAAGCGCCAGGAGTGGATGGCCATTCCGCCCGCCGGTTCAGGCGTCCTCGTGCACGACGTCCACCGCCAGCAGGAAGACTAGGGCGGCGCACGGCGTTGACGCGTTAGCGCCATACTGTACGCTTCGCCGGCCAGGGTCTTTGGCCCGTCGACAGCGTGCCGTGTCTCGTATCTTTTTGAGCCATTCCAGTCATGAGAATGCAGCGGCCATGGCGCTGCGCGACTGGCTTGTGGCGCGGGGCTGGAACGATCTCTTCCTCGATCTCGATCCCGACCGCGGGCTGAAGGCCGGAGAGCGCTGGCAGGCGGCGCTGAAGTCCGCGGCCGAGCGCTGCCAGCTGGTCGTGTTTCTCATTTCGCCCACATGGGCGAAATCGAAATGGTGTCTCGCCGAATTCCTTCTCGCCAAGAGTTCTAACAAGCGTATCCTCGGCGTCATCGTTGAGCCGACCCCGTTCGCGGATTTGCCGACGGAGTTGACCGCCGAGTGGCAGATCGCCGACCTGACAGCCGGCGCCCGCGACTATAAGGTCGACGTCGCGCTGCCGCCGGACCAGACAACGGCTTCGATCGCCTTCGCCACGCATGGGCTCGATCGCTTGCGCACGAGCCTGCAGCAAGCCGGGCTCGATCCGCGCTTTTTTACCTGGCCGCCCGATCACGATTTGAACCGGTCGCCTTATCGCGGGTTGCGGCCGTTGGAGGCCGAGGACGCGGGAATTTTCTTTGGGCGTGAGGCGCCGATCGTAAAGGGCCTCGACCAGTTGCGCGGTCTGCACGAAACCGGCGCCCCGCGGATACTGGTGATCCTCGGCGCGTCGGGTGCTGGTAAATCTTCGTTCCTGCGCGCAGGCCTGCTGCCAAGATTGAGCCGCCAGGACCGGGCATTTTTGGTTCTCCCGACAGTTCGGCCGCAGCGCGCCGCGCTTTACGGCGAAACCGGGTTGTTGCGCGCGCTCGAGGGAGCGTGCGATGTGGCCAACATCGCAAAGCCGCGCGCCGATTTGCGGGCTGCGATCGCCGGGGGTGCCGCGACGCTGCGTCCGGTTCTGGCGGCGCTTCTGGAGAGAGCGACCGGAAAATTCGTCGATCATTCAGCGCAGGCAAAGCCGCCGACGCTCGTGATGCCGGTCGACCAGGCGGAAGAATTTTTTCTCGCGGAAGGCGGGATCGAGGCCAAGCCGTTTCTGGCGTTGCTTCGGGAACTCGTCACGACGGACGCTCCGGCGGTCATCGTCGTCTTCACCATCCGTTCCGACAATTATGAATTGCTGCAGGTCGCGCCGCAATTCGATGGACTGCGCCAGGAGCCGTTCAGCCTGCCGCCGATGCCGCAGGGTTCCTATGCCGAAGTCATCAAGGGGCCGGCGCATCGCCTCGAAGGAACGTCGCGGGCGTTGACAATCGATGACGCGCTGGTGGATGCGCTCCTTGGCGACATCGAGGCCGGCGGCGCCAAGGATGCGCTTCCGCTATTGTCTTTCACGCTGGAGCGGCTTTATGACGAATATCACGCCGGCGGCGCTCTGAAGCTTGAGCACTACCGCACGCTCGGCGGCGTCAAGGGCTCGATCGAGGCCGCCGTCGACCGCGCGCTCAAGGCTGCCGACACCGATCCGAATATTCCGAAGGATCCGCAAGCGCGACTCGCGCTGCTGCGCCGCGCCATGATCCCGTGGCTCGCCGGGATCGATCCGGACACCGGCGCCCCGCGCCGCCGTGTCGCGCGTCTCTCGGAAGTTCCGCCTGAGTCGCGGCCGCTGGTCGACCATCTTGTCGAACAAAGATTGCTCGCCACCGACGTTGCTACCGGCACCGGCGAGACCACGATCGAGCCGGCGCACGAAGCCCTGCTGCGGCAATGGAGTTTGCTGCAAGGCTGGCTGACCGAAGACGCCGGCCTGCTCAGCGTGATGGATACCGTGATACGCGCCGCCAAGGATTGGCACGAGCACGGCCGCAATGCGGTCTGGCTTACCCATACAACCGGGCGGCTGGCGGCGGCAGAGCAGGTTTTAAGCCGTCCCGATCTGGCCGCGTCGCTGGAGCAGCGGGACCGCGACTATCTCACCGCGTGTCGCGATGCGGAGCGGCTGGCTTTGGAAAAAGAGCGCGCCGCCGCGCGTAACCGCCAGCGCCTACGTGCTTTCGCAGCAGTGCTGCTTTGCGGAATCATCGCCGGATTGCTGGGCTGGATCAACCAGAGCGCGATAAAGCAGGTATGGAACTGGTACGCGGTCATGCGGCCCTACATGAACGCTCATGTGCGGCCCTACGTGCTGTCCGAAACGGCCGAGCGCGCCTTGAGACCGAAAAGCGCTTTTCAAGAATGCGACAAGCATTGCCCGGAGATGGTGGCTTTGCCGCCTGGTGCTTTCACGATGGGTTCGTCTGAACAGGAAACGGGCCATACCAGCGACGAGAGTCCGCAACATTCAGTCACCGTCTCCAACGCTTTCGCGATTTCGAAGTATCTTGTGACGTTCGACGATTGGGACGCATGCGCCACGGTCGGCGGCTGCCCGCCGCTTTCCGACAGCGAGTTCGGGCGCGGCAAGATGCCGGTCGTGAACGTCAATTGGAACGAAGCCCAGCAATACGCGGCATGGCTCTCGCTCATGACCGGCAAGAGCTACCGGTTGTTGACCGAGGCCGAATGGGAATACGCCGAACGAGCGGGAACCACATCCGCCTATTTTTGGGGCGACGACGTCGGCGCCGGCAACGCCGTCTGCATCGGCTGCGGCAGCAAATGGGATAACAAACAAACGGCGCCGGTTGGATCGTTCAAGCCGAACGGCTTCGGCCTCTACGACATGCTGGGAAATGTCTGGGAGTGGACGGAAGACTGCTACCACGACAGCCTCGACGGAGCGCCTGCGGACGGCACGGCCTGGACCGACGATTGCAAGCAGGGCCGGCGCGCCGTTCGCGGCGGCGGGTGGGACAGCTACGCCGTCCATCTGCGTTCCGCCGACCGCGATCGAATATCGATCGGCACTCGGATCAACGATCTCGGATTTCGCGTTGCGCGGACGCTTGAGCCCGGAGCGGCTTTAGGTTCGGCACACACCGCGACGCTGCCGGAAAACGCTCCGGCAGCGCATCGCTGAACGCCAAGTGATCAGCGCGGCGGAACTAAAGGCGTCGGCCGAAGCTGCCGCGCATCCCGCCGGCGATCAGCGAGACGATGAACAACACGATAGCGACGAAAAACACGATTTTCGCGATTCCAACGGTGGCTCCGGCAATGCCGCCAAAGCCGAGGACCGCGGCAATCAAGGCGATGGTCAGCAGCGTAACGACAAGGGTCAGCATCGATAGCGCTCCAAGAAATTCATCTGCTGCACCTGTAACTCCCGCGCGCACGGAGCGGTTCCGAGCTCAAATTTCAGCACTGCTCAAGATTTCACCGTCCACTGCCGCGTGGCACGGCAGATGACCCGCGGTGGGGCCAGATAATCAATAAAAACAAATAATTCGCTCGATGGCACACCGTTTGCTGCATTGCGGCAAGTAGGGCACTCGGCCGGTCGAGGGCATTTACGCCGTTTCGGCTGGCTTTGCCCCTTGGAGCCGGGACATGGACTACGTAAAGCCTGCCGACGTCGCGTCCGCCATGATCAATGCCGGACGGAGCAAGCTTGCTTTGTCCCCGGTCGATCTGGTCATTCGCGGCGGACTTGCCGGCGCCATCCTCGCCGCCGCAACGAGTTTCGCCATCACCGGCGCGGTGCAGACCAACCAGCCGCTGGTCGGCGCGCTCGTCTTCCCCGTCGGCCTCATCCTCATCGTGCTGCTCGGCCTCGATCTGGTCACCGGCAGCTTTGGCCTGTTGCCGCTGCCGCTGATTGAGAACGACGCCGAGTCCAAAACGATCATCGCCAACTGGGGTTGGGTCTTCCTCGGCAATCTCATCGGCAGCGTGGTCTATGGCGGACTGTTGGCGATCACGCTCACCAATTTCGGCGCCACGGCGCCGGCCGGTGTCGCCGCCAAGATCGTCGCCATCGCCGAACTCAAAACGACGGGTTACGAGGCCCTCGGATTCGCCGGTCTCGTCACCGTGTTCGTGAAAGCCATCCTATGCAACTGGATGGTCTGCCTCGCCATCGTCGCGGCCATGACTACCACGTCGACGCTCGGCAAGATCGCCTGCGCCTATATGCCGGTCTTCATCTTCTTTGCTCAGGGCTTTGAGCATTCGGTGGTGAACATGTTCGTCATCCCGACCGGCATGATGATGGGCGCCAAGGTCACCTTCGCGCAATGGTGGCTGTGGAATCAATTCCGGTGACGCTCGGCAATTTCGTCGGCGGCTTCATCTTCACGGGGCTCGCGCTTTACATCACCCACAGGCCTCGCACCGCTGCGCCCGCGCCACTGACGGCGCCGACGCGGGTGCCGGCCGAATGAACGAGGCCGACCTCAAGCCCGCTACCGCCGACCAGGACGGCGATTTCAATCCCGAACAAAAACGCTACCTGGAAGGCTTCGTCGCCGGCGTGCAGATCGCCAAGGCGGCAAAGAGCGTCGGCGGCGCCGCGACTGCCGGCGGTCCTGCCGCTGCCGCCGAACCGACTGGGCCGGACGCAGCCGGGCTCAAGGCGCAGAACCGCGTTCTCGCGAGCGGCGGCAAACTTTCGGATCCGGAAAAGTTCAAGCGCGAGCAGCATCCCTTCGACACCTACGAACGGCTGAAGGAGCACGCGGCCAAGGGGGAATATCCGAAGCCGGCGGACAATTTTCGCTGGCGTTTTTTCGGCTTGTTCTACGTCGCGCCGAACCAGAACTCCTACATGTGCCGGCTGCGCATCCCGAACGGTATCCTCAAGGCCGCGCAGTTCGTCGGCGTCGCCGATCTCGCCGGGCGATATGGCGGCGGCTACGCGCATGTCACTACGCGCGCCAATCTCCAGATCCGTGAAATCGAGGCCGGCAACGCGGTCACCTTGATCGAGGCGATCCAGGATCTGGGGCTGTGTTCGCGCGGTTCGGGCGCGGACAACATCCGCAACGTCACCGGCACGCCGACGGCAGGCATCGATCCGCAGGAACTCATCGATACGCGCCCCTTCGCGCGCGAATGGCATTTCCACATTCTCAACGACCGGTCGCTCTACGGCCTGCCGCGAAAATTCAACGTCGCCTTCGACGGCGCCGGCACGGTCGCCGTGCTGGAGGACACCAACGACATCGGCTTTCAGGCCGTCATCGTGAACGAGGGTTTCGGCCTCGATGCCGGCGTGTGGTTCAAGCTTTGCCTTGGCGGCATTACCGGGCACCACGATTTCGCCCGCGATACCGGCGTGCTGGTGCGGCCGAAAGATGCCTGCATGGTTGCGGATGCGGTGGTGCGCGTTTTCATCGAGCGCGGCGACCGTACCGATCGCACCAAGGCCAGACTGAAATACGTGCTCGACGCTGTCGGCATCGAAAGATTTGTCGGCTTGGTCGAGGAGAAACTCGGCCGAAAGTTCGATCGCGCGGTGCCAGGCGCGGTGGCGCCGCGTCCGGCGTTCGATCGGACGGCGCATATTGGCGTTCATCCGCAAAGGCAAAGCGGGCTGAACTGGATCGGCGTTGTCGTTCCGGTCGGGCGGATGTCGGTTTCGCAGATGCGCGGCCTTGCCGCCGTCGCCTGCGAACTCGGTGACGGCGATGTGCGGCTTACCGTTTGGCAGAATCTCCTCATCTCCGGCATCTCCTCCGAAAATCTCGCGGCGGCGACACAGCGCATCGAAGCGCTTGGCCTCGCTATCAATGCCAATGCCGTCCGCTCCGGCCTGGTTGCCTGCACCGGCAACACCGGCTGCAAGTTCGCCGCTTCCGACACCAAGCGCCACGCCGAGGAGATCGCACGCTGGTGCGAGACGCGCGTTCCGCTCGACACGCCGGTCAATATCCATCTGACCGGTTGCCATCATTCATGTGCCCAGCATTTCGTGTCGGAGATCGGCCTCCTCGCCTGCAAAGTGTCGCTCAACGAAGACGACGATCCGATCGAGGGCTATCACATCCTGGTCGGCGGCGGCTTTGGACCGGACGCGGCGCTCGGCCGCGAGCTTTATCGCGACGTCAGCGCGGAGCAGACGCCGCGCACGGTCGCGCGCATTCTCAAAGCCTATCTCGCCCATCGGGCGTCCCCGGAAGAGACATTTCTTGCTTTCTCGCGACGGCATGAGATCGACGCGCTTAAGGCGCTGACCGAGCTTGAGGCCGGCGAGTGAGCGTGACCCCGCGGCCGCCAATTCCGTCGTTGATCCCCGAGTCGGCGCCGTTCTCGGTCCAGCAGCGCGCCTGGCTCAATGGTCTCTTTGCCGGCCTGTTCGGGCTGTCGGAAACCATCACGCCGGTGTCGGATGCCGACGCGGCCAAGCTCTTGGCCGGCTTGCTCGATGGCGCCCTTCCGCCGGCGGCAGGCGAGGGCGCCGCCGACGACGGCGCACCTTGGCACGATCCGGCTATGCCGCTCGCCGACCGGATGAAGCTCGCCGAAGGCCGCCCGCTGCCGCGCCGGCTGATGGCGGCTATGGCACAGCAGGATTGCGGCCAGTGTGGTTACAACTGCCAGGACTATGCGGACGCGGTGTTTGCAAAATCCGAAGAGCGGCTAAATCTTTGCGTGCCGGGAGGCAAAGAAACGTCCCGCATGCTCAAACAATTGTATGTGGAGCTCGGCGGCAATGCGGCCGCCGATGCCGCTCCGGCGCAGACCAAATCCGCGCCGCCCGCGCCGTCCACACCGCTGGGCCGCTCCCGCGACAATCCCGTCTACGCCACCTTTCTGTCACGCCGTCGCCTGAACAAGCCAGGCTCGGAAAAGGACACATGGCATATCGACATCGACCTTGCCGGCACCGATCTGGACTACGTCGTCGGCAACTCCTTCGGCGTGTTCCCGGCCAATGATCCGTATCTGGTGGCTGAGGTGCTGGCGGCGCTCGACGTACCCGCAGACTTTTCGATCGGCGATCGCACTTTCCGCGCGGTTCTGACCGACGGCGTCTCGTTGTCGCCGGCGTCCGACATGCTGTTCGAACTGATCAGCTATCTGACAGGAGGGGAACGCCGGCAGAAGGCAAAGCGGCTTGCCGCCGGGGAGGACCCGGACGGCGATGCCGCGACGCTCGACGTGCTCGCGGCCCTGCACAAGTTTCCCGGCATCAGGCCCGATCCGGAAGCCTTCATCGAGGCGCTGGATCCGTTGCAGCCGCGGGTCTATTCGATATCGTCGTCGCTCAAATCCGATCCCGGCCGAGTCTCGCTGACGGTCGATGCAGTGCGCTACGAGATCGACAAGCGCACGCGGCTTGGCGTCTGCTCGACTTATCTCGCCGGTCGCGCTGCGCCCGGCGCCAAGATCAGGGTGTATGTGCAGAAGGCGCAGCATTTCGCGCTGCCTGAAGATCCGTCGAAGCCGATCATCATGATTGGACCCGGAACCGGCATCGCCCCGTTTCGCGCCTTCCTGCACGAACGCAACGCGATCAAGGCGCCGGGTCGCAACTGGCTGTTCTTCGGTCATCAGCGGCGCGACTTCGATTTCTTCTATGAAGACGAATTGGTGGCGATGCGTACGGCCGGGCTGCTGACGCGGCTGACGCTCGCCTGGTCGCGCGACGGCAATGAAAAGACCTACGTGCAGCATCGCATGCGCGAAGTCGGCCGCGACCTGTGGTCGTGGCTCAGCGACGGCGCGCATATCTATGTGTGCGGCGACGCGTTGCGCATGGCCAAGGATGTCGAACAGGTCCTCACCGAGATCGTCGCCCAGCAGAGTGGTCGCACGCCGGCCGAGGCGGTCAAGTTCATCGCCGAACTGAAAGCCGAGGGGCGCTACCAGGCGGACGTTTACTAGCGTCTGAACTCAAAAATCGCGCCGCCACTGCCGCAGCCAGGGGAAAAGTAGCGCCGGCTGCATTTGATCAAGGTCAATGCAGCCCCTGAAGCTCCCGCGTATTTTTGAATACCTCGCGGCCGTGTGGCTATTAGCTATGCCACCTGGGCTTTTTTGGCAATTGGATGGCACTGAGTTTGCTGAAACATCTGAACCGGCGCATTCCGCGCTACACGAGTTATCCTACCGCGGCGCAATTCGGTCCCGAAATCGACGCCGGGTCATACCAGCGTTGGCTGGCAGGACTTTCTCCGACAGCATCCGCCTCGGTCTATGTTCACGTTCCCTTTTGCGCAGAGCTTTGTCTTTACTGCGGTTGCCACACAACCGTCGCGCGTCGCTATGCGCCAATAGAAGCTTATATCGAACTGCTCACCCGCGAAATTGCCCTGGTAGGCGGCATCCTGGGCGGCCGGCAGGCAACCCACTTACATTGGGGTGGCGGTACGCCAACCATTTTGGCCCCGGACGATTTTCGCAAAGTCATGACCGCGCTGCGGACTTACTTCGTCTTCGACTCGGCCGCCGAACTGGCAATCGAGATCGATCCGCGCACGCTGACGCGAGAATATGTGGATGTGTTGGCTGAGGCCGGAATCACGCGGGCGAGCCTCGGCGTTCAGGATTTCAATCCGCGCGTACAAACGGCGGTCAAGCGCGTGCAGAGCTTCGAACAGACCGCACGCGTTGCCGACTGGCTGCGCGCCGCTGGCTTCGGTAGCATCAATCTCGACCTTATGTATGGCTTGCCTTACCAGAGCGTTGCATCGGTCGAAGCGACGGTGCGGCGTGCGCTGGCGCTCGACGCAGATCGGATCGTGCTATTCGGTTATGCCCACGTTCCATGGATGAAACGTCATCAACGCCTTATTCCCGAGCAGGCGTTGCCCGACAGCAGCGAGCGGTTCTCACAAAACCAAGCCGCAGCCGAGACGCTGATCGCCGCCGGCTATGCGCCGATCGGGCTCGATCACTTTGCCAAGAGCGGCGACCTACTGGCACAGCGGCAACGCGAAGGTCGGCTACGTCGCAATTTCCAGGGCTACACGAGCGACGAGTTCCCGACCCTCATCGGTTTCGGAGCCTCGGCAATCGGGACCTTGCCGAACGGATACGTTCAGAACGCGCCGAACGCGGTTGCCTATCGCGCGGCCGTCGTCGCCGGGCGGCTTGCCACGACGCGCGGATATGCGTTGACGCAGGAGGATCGGCTTCGGCGCGACATTATCGAGCGCCTGATGTGCGATCTGCATGTGGACTTGGCCGAGCAATGTGCGGCGCACGACCGCGATGCGAATCGCTTTGCGACCGAACTGTCGGCGCTCGATGCGCTTGCGAGCGATGGATTGGTCGAACGCGTCGGCTACAAGATCAGCATCCCCGAGCGAACGCGGCCATTTGTCCGCACCGTCTGTGCCGTGTTCGACGCCTACATTTCGAACGATGACCAGCGCTTTTCCCGGGCGTCGTGAGAGAAGCTCAAGAGCTGCCCAGGCGGCGGTTCGCTCAACGCCTGGCCGGGATCAATCTGTTTCCAACGGTTCGTTATTTCGGTGGTTGTGGGACCAGGGCGGTCCCCGGATTGCTCGTGGAAACGCTTTATCAACGACAATGGTCTATTTAGGGATCGCGCTAAGGAAGTGAGTGTTTTGCAGGACCATCCCATGCGTCCCATGTCGGATCAGACACTATCGCCGCACGCCGTCGCATCGATCATTTCTCATCTGGGCGGCGAGGGTCTCCTTGCGCGGATTGGCGTGCGCGACTTCCATTCAGATGATGTGCATGTCACCTTCGAATTAAACCATGCAAACCCGAAGGGCGTCCGCTCGGTGGTTATTTCCCTGGCGCCACGCGGCAATTTTAGCATGGATTGTTATGGCCGGATAATACCGGGCACGTTCACGGCACCGCTGGTCGGAACGGCGAGGGAAATTATTCCCGACAATCTCGCAACCGTGCTTGGTCAGTTGACCGGCATCGAGAGCTTGCATCATCACCACTTTTAATTTGACTGCGTGATCCTGCCGGGATTTCTGACCGCTTACGAGGTCAAGGCCGGACACGACGCAAAGCGGTCATTGGTGTCGGCTATGCCGAGATGCGAAAAATAGACGGGCGGGTTTCGCCGGGATGTGATGCACAGTTCACCTGCAACGGTGTGGTAGGGTGCGCCTCTGTTCGGAGGGAACGCATGAATTGGCCGGAACGCGCCCCGTTGCTGGGCGGCACTGTGCGGAAATTCTGGAAGCGGCAGCGTTTGCGCCACATCGATCCGTGGCTCAATAAATTCAATAGCTGGAAGCAGGTGACCTACGGCAGCGTGCGGGTGCATTTCAAGGATCACCTCGACGGCGGCGGGACTTCCTTCGGCCAGAACTTCATTCCGTTTCTCGAAACGCGGCAGATGCCCCGCCAGCAGCGCGTGCTCGAATGGTGCGCCGGCCCCGGATTCATCGGCTTTTCGCTCCTCGCACACGGACTGGCCGAGACGCTTTGCCTCGCCGACGTCAACCCCGAGGCGGTCGAGGCGTGCCGGCGTACGATCGCCGAGAACGGTCTCGCCGAACGGGTGTCGGCCTATCGCTCAGATAATCTGAAAGACATTCCAGACACCGAGAAGTGGGACCTCGTCGTAAGCAATCCGCCTCACTTCGACGACCGCTTCGGCGACTTGCGCGGGCAAGATGACGATTGGCACCTCCACCGCGACTTCTTCACGGCTGTCGGCCGCTTTCTCAAACCGGGCGGCGTGATTGTCCTGCAGGAGAATAGCCGCGGCTCCACCGCCGAGACGTTCCGATCGATGATCGAAGCGTCGGGCCTGAGGATCGTGTTCGTTGTCGATGGCAAGCCGCAGCGCACGCGGCGCGACTCGTTCTATTATATCGGCGTCATGCGTCGAAGCGATCTACCCCCGGCCTGGGCGGCGGGGACCTGAAATAAATCGATTGGTCACGTCCGCTCGACCGGATCGGCGGCGAAGGTGATCAAACAAACGATCAATCAGAAGCGCGTTCACCCGGCCGCGAACCGGCAAGCGCGGGGATCCCTTCGCGGCAGCGCCGACGGCACAGCCTCCGCCGGAGGTGCGCACAAAGGCCGCGATGTGATTTTGGTCGTGTCGGGCCGCGAGAGCGTGCGAACTAGGCGGCGTTTTTCAGTTCCTGCCGCGGCTCCAGTATCATGCGCAGACCGTAGCGGGGTCGCAGCGTGATCAGGCCTTGCGGCTCGACCGGATGGCCGGGCTTGAGGCGCAGCCGATAGTGTTGTGCGATGGTGGCGACAATGAGCATCGCCTCGGCCATCGCAAACGCGGCGCCGATGCAGATGCGTGATCCGGCACCAAATGGAAGATAGGCAAAGCGCGGGCGTGCCGCCGCGCGTTCGGGCGCAAATCGTTCGGGATCGAAACGATCCGGATTCTCCCACAGTGACGGCTTGCGGTGCAGCAGCCACGGCACGATCAATACTTCGGCGCCGGCAGGGATGCGATGGCCGAGAATCTCGTCATCGGCGATCGGCGAGCGTCCGAACAGGTGCGCCGGCGGATAGAGCCGCATCGATTCTTCGATCACCATCCGGGTGTAGGGAAGCTTCGCAAGATCCTCGTACCGGGGTGTGCGTCCGTGCAGCACCGCGGCGAGCTCATCGTGCAGCCTTGCCTCGACGGCCGGGTGCTGCGACAGCAGGTACCAGGTCCACGATAATGCTTGCGATGTCGTCTCGTGTCCGGCCATGAAAATCGTCACGACCTGATCGCGCACTTCCTTCGGCGTCATGCCGCCGGTTTCATCGCGCGCTGCAATCAAACGGGCCAGCAGATCCTTCGGTTCGGCCTCCGGCGTGCGCCCGCGCTGGGTCAACAGGCGATCGACTTTCCTGTCGAACTCGTCGAAAATTCCCTTGGTGTATTGAGGAACGAGCAGGCGCGTGAGCCATTGCGGAACATGCAGCAGATCCAGAACGCTCGGCCGCACCAATGTTTGATAAGTGTTGACCCCGGTTCCGACGATATCGACGATCTCGTCGGAGTCCGAGGAAAACATGGCGCGTGAGATGATATGCAGGGTCGTCTGCATCATCGCCACCGCTACATCGACGTCGCCACCGTTCGGCAACGCGTTCCACTTTTTCAGCAATCCCAGCGTCACGTCGGTCATGATCGGGGCGTAGCCTGCGACGCTGCGCGGATCGAACGCCGGCGCCATGATGCGCCGATGGTGACGCCAGGTCTCGCCTTCGCTGGTCAGCAACCCGCGGCCGAGACCCGGCTCGAGGATGCGGCGACCGACTTCAGTCTTGGTGTAGTTCGCCGCGTTATCCAGCACCACATGCCGGATCGCGTCGGGATCGTTGATGACGAACATGCGGCGCCAAAGAATCCGCTGGTCGATGATGTCGGCATCGAAGCTCTCCGGCCGATAGGCGGTCACTGCGTTTTCGCGCATGTCGCGGAGCGATTGCCGGAGATTGGTGCGGCCCTTGCGGCGGGCCGGCGCGGCAGCGGCGCGTAGTTCAGTGTTCGCTATCACGCTCATTGTTGCTCAACCTGCTGCCTGTTGGTCCGGACCATCACTGTACCAGTCAGTCAAAGTCGCGAACCGGAAGCATCCTTGCCGTCATTTTCCTGCAATATTTCAAACGGCTGCGGCTGTTCGCTCGCTTCCCGGTGGACTAGGCCTTGAGATCGACATGGTAGACTTGATATAGTTCTTTTTATGGGGATGCAGGGCTTAATTGATCACGCGGCGCGGGGTGGGCGTGGAGATCGTCCGCTGCCGGCGCGCGCGGCTCTGATCGTCGCGGCCCTAGCGGCAACGCACGCTCTGGCAGCCTGTTCATCGTCGTTTTCGCCTTCCTCGCCCGCCGCCAGCCAGGCTGCGGTCGCGGTGCCGCCGCCACCGATCGAGTCGGCAGCCGCCGGCGCGCAGCCGGGTTACGCGGCGCCGGGTCAGCCAGCTTACGCGCCGCAGGGTCAGCCAACTTCTGCGCCGCAGGGTCAGCAAGCCTACGCTCCCCCACCGGGCTCCGCAGGCGATGCCGCCCCGGCTCCGCCACCGGGATCGGGCGCCTCGCTGAGATCGTCGTATGTCAGCTTCCTTGAAATGTTCCGCGACCCGCCGGAGACGGCGGACGGCGCGCCGCCGCCGCCTCCGAGGCAGACGCTTTTCCAAAGCGCGCCGGATTCGCAGCAGACCGCCGTCATGCCGCATCCCCCAAGCACCTACGTGCCCGCGGGCCAACCCTATTCACCGCCCCCGGGGCAGGTTTACCCTCCGCCGCCCGGTCAGCCGGGCTACAGCGCACCCGCCGGGGCTCAAGCCGCGGCGCCGACCGCCAATCCGGCAGCAAGATAGTCAGCCGCCTCACGTGCTGCGGGGCATCTTCCCGAAAAAGTCCTCCACGCAATAACCGCATGCGCGATGCACGGTCAGTCTCAACGCTGAAATCTTGTAACCCGAATGCAGTGTCCGCGCGTCCAATGGCGAATGCATTCGTTCTCCCGCGCGCCTGGGCAGGTCGCGCCGGCACGCACAAGGCGCCTCTTCCATGCTATGCTTCATAAATGATGAAGCGTGAGACCTTTGCAGTCGCCGACATTTATGTGCCGATCAAACGGCGCGCTACGCTCGAGCAAACGCGTGTAGATGAAATTGCCGCCAGCATGCTTGATAGGCGGCCAGCATACCCCGATTCTGGTGCGAGCCGACGGCGAGCGCTTCATACTGGTCGAAGGACTGCATCGCCTTGAAGCGGCCAGGGCGCTCGGCGAGAGGACCATCATTGGGTTCCGCGTCGACGCGCGCAAGCATTGAACGTCCGGACCGTTCGGGGCGATCAGTTATTCGATCGAATGGTCTAGCCTTCTGCCCCGGCAGCGATTACATCCGGGGCTTCCCCCCAAAAAAGGAGATTCGAATGGCCCCGCGCCAGATCAAAATGCCTGAACAGATCAAAATGCCTGAGAAGGCTATTGAAGCCGACCCCGAAGAGCGTTTTTCGCAGCGTAAGCGGCCGGAGGTGGGGCGCTATCTGCTCCAGGTCGATCGGCAAACCAAGGGCTCGTATCTAACCGCTGAAACCGCGCACACGGCCGGACTTGCGATCAAAAAAGACTATCCGATCCTTCATGTCACGGTCTATGACAGCGTCGAATGCGCCGGCACGACGATAGATCTTCCCGCCGCCTCGTAGCGCCGAGAAGTTGAAGAACGTTGCTATCGGGACGCCTTCTTACAAATCAGGAGCGGATCAAGACGCGGCCGAACCGCCGGCCGGAAAATCGGCTATTCCGTTCGAGGGCTCGGCGCGAAGTTCTTCAATATGCCAGCGAAGCATTTCTTCGAGTTTCGCCATCTTCTCAAAAAGGCTTTGCAACTCGCACTTTCATTTCCGAACTTTCGTCCGGAAATACCGTGTAGTAGCTTTTGCCGTCGAGCATTGCTGTTCCCGGCCGCGAATCACCTCTGACCAATGAATCAGTGGAAAACCCGGAACACAAGTATTTTTGGTGCCGGTAGCGGCGCGGATTTGCCAGAATGCGCGCGGCCGCCAGAACCTGGATTGGCCAAACCGGCCGGGTGTGGTTGGCAATCTCCGCCCCGGCATAGTCCACTCGGAAAGAAATTTCAGTTGTTTGCTTTTCGGTCAAGGCGCTCGGTCGGCGTCGCTCTCGCGGTGGCGGCTGCCGTTGCTTATGCTTGCTCCAACACGGCGGCGAGCCTCGCCTATCACGGTGGCAGCAATCCGCTCACCGTGGCGGCTCTTCGTTTCGTCGTGCCGACGATTGCGCTGATCGTCTGGTTGCGCGCCAGCGGCACTTCACTTTTCCTGTCGTCGCGCGATAGCTGGATTGCTGTCGCGCTCGGCGCCATCACCGCGCTTTATACCTTGGCCTGGCTCAGTTCGCTGAATGAGACACCGCTGGCTCTGGCGGTTCTGGTCTTCTATCTGTTTCCGCTTTTGGCCGCCGTCATTCTTGGCGTTTGCGGATGGGAGAAGTTCAGTTGGCAGAGTGGCGTGGCAATCCTCGCCGCCTTTTGCGGGCTCGGGTTGGCGCTCGACCCGGGCGGCCACGACCTAAAAATCGAGGGTTTGCTCCTGGCGTTCGGTGCCGCGCTCGGACTTGCTCTCGTCATTACGATATCCAGCCGCGTATTCCGGTCCGGCGATTCACGACCCCTCACACTCTACATGGCGGCGTTCGCCGCCATTCTGCTGTCGACGCTGTGTGCGGTGCGCGGCCAGTTCGTTTTGCCGGCGACGACGGTCGGTTGGATCGGCTTCGTCGGCGCGGCCGTCTTCTACGGATTTGCAATGATCAGCTTTTTCATCGCCATGTCGATGATTGGGCCTGTGCGCGTTTCGCTGTTGTCCTATACCGAGCCGGTGGTCGCCGCCGGCCTCGGCGTCATCGTGCTGGGCGAGCCGCTATCGGCCATTCAGGTTGTCGGCATCGCGCTGGTCATCGTTGCATTGATCGGGGCGACGCTGGTGCGCAACCGGGGCGCTGGCGCATAGCCGCCGCGCGGAGTGCCGCGGCGTCTTTAATGGGCCTGCTAACTATTCATTAACCGACGCGCGTCACGCTCGCAGCAGCGCCGGGTGCAGCCCGGTCGCGTTGCCATTGCCGAGGCCGCCCATGAGCGTTGAGACGCTGACCTATTCCGACCAATCCGACGCCGCCCTCAAGGCGAAAATAACCGAGCTGGAGGACGAGATCACCCAGCTGCAGCTTGCCGCCGGTTGTCATCGGGCGGATTTTGAGCGCGAGCGCGACCGTGCCGAGCGCCTCATGACCGAACTGCTCAAGGCGACTGGCGACCTGATGAGAGCGAAGGAGGCCGCGGCTCGCCTCGAGGGCGAACTCGCCGCGCTGCGGCCACGGTCGAGGCGACTGGCAAGCTAAGACGCATTTCTGCGCTACATTAACAAGCGCCTCCAACATTTGAATATCTTCGGACGGACGACGCCGCGAGGCCGCAGCCTTAAGCATTTATCAACGTTAATTTTGCCAAGTTGTTTCTTGAGGTCCGATAGACCTCAGACGATGGGCCGGCGGCGATCGGAGCATCGGGTTGGGTGTGCGCGAACCGGCTGAAGGCGCTTGGACAGGCTATTATGGCAACCGGCAGCGAGATCTTCTTTCCGGAGAATGAAATCATCGTCTCCAAGACGGATCTGAAGGCACGTATCACCTACGCCAATCAAACATTCTGCCACCTTGCCGGCTATACCGAGTCGGAACTGATGGGGCAGCCTCACAGTATCATCCGCCACCCCGACATGCCGCGGGCGGTTTTCAAGCTGTTGTGGATACCGTGATCGAAGGCCGCGAAATCTTCGCCTACGTCAAGAACATGGCCAAGAATGGAGATTTTTACTGGGTGTTCGCGCACGTGACGCCGTCCTACGACAGCGATCGCCGCATCATCGGTTTTCATTCAAACCGCCGCGTTCCAGATCCAAGGGTTGTCGCGAGCGCCATCGTGCCGCTTTATGACGCCGTCCTGGCGGAAGAAAGACAACATAAGAATGGCCAGCAGGCGCTGGCCGCCGGCTTTGACTTTCTGGTCAACTTTCTCAATTCGAAGAAGATATCGTATGACGCGCTTATCTTCTCGCTTTGATTTTTTCGCGAACCCCGCGACCGTCTGCGGCATCATGCTGGCGTTGTCGGCGCTGGCGGCCGCCGCCGCATTCCTGGGATGCGAGAATCTCGAACATGGCGCGATTGCCGTCTCGGTGCTTGCCGGCGCCTCGATGCTCGCTTTCCTTCTCAAAAGCAATGCTCCAAAGATCAGAGACAAAGAAAATGCGGCGGCGCTTGCGAGCGCTCAATCAGGCGTAATCGGCAAGATCGCGGTAGTGTGCCAGGAGATAACTCGGGGAAATTTTGAGGCGCGGATCACGAACATCGACCAAACGGGCAGGCTGGGCGATGTGCAGCACGCCGTAAACGGCATGATCGATCGGTGCGACGCCTTCGTTCGTGAAGCGACCGCCAGCATGGAAGCGGTTTCTCGCAAGATTTATTATCGTTCGATTCTTTACGGAGGGCTTCAAGGTTCGTTCCGCGTTGCCGCTGAGATCATCAACGGCGCGGTGAGGGCGCAGGGAATGGCCGTCGAACAGGCGCGGCGCGAAGCCGCCGCCGAGCAGGCGAAGATCATCGGTTCGATCTCCGGCGGTCTGCAGAGCCTGGCGAACGGCGATTTGACCTTTCGCCTCGTCGATTTGCCGGAAACCTACAGCCAGATCCGCGACAACTTCAACAGCGCAATGGCCCGCTTGCAGGAAATGACCAAGGCGATCTCGGCGGCGACCAGCGAAGTGTCGAGTGCGACCGGGGAAATCTCCGCCGGCACCACCGATCTGTCGCAGCGGACGGAGGAACAGGCGGCCAGCCTGGAAGAGACGTCGGCGTCGATGGAAAAGATGGCGACGACGGTGAAGCAGAATGCCGAGAATGCCCAGCAGGCAAATCAATCGGCGAACGCCGCGCGCCAGGTCGCCGATCGCGGCGGCAAGGTGGCCGCCAAGGCGGTTGAGGCGATGGCGCGAATCGAGAATTCGTCGCGCAAAATCGCCGACATTATCGGGATGATTGACGAGATTGCCCGCCAGACCAACCTTCTTGCGCTCAATGCGGCGGTCGAAGCCGCGCGCGCCGGCGATGCCGGCCGCGGTTTTGCGGTCGTCGCAACC
Organism: uncultured Alphaproteobacteria bacterium; assembly: GCA_963829465.1. Classification (GTDB taxonomy): domain Bacteria; phylum Pseudomonadota; class Alphaproteobacteria; order Rhizobiales; family Xanthobacteraceae; genus BOG-931. Next base: position 43,706 of record CAWHJE010000008.1, on the reverse strand, counting down.
GAGGTCCGCAGCCTGGCGCTGCGATCGTCACAGGCCGCCAAAGACATTGCGGACTTGATCGTGAACAGCGGCGTTCAAGTCAAGGACGGCGTCGGTCTTGTCAACCAGATGGGCGGTGCGCTGACCGAAATCGTTGGATCGATCGATAGCGTTGCCGATATCGTCGCCAACATCGCTGTGGCGAGCACCGAACAGTCGCGAGGGATCGACGAAATCAATGTGAGGCTTGCCCAGGTGGAAGGGGCGACGCACCAGAATTCTTCTCTGGTTGAGGAGAATGCCGTGACCGCCAAGATGCTTGAGGAACAGGCAAACGCAATGGACGAATGCGTCGCGTTTTTCAAGTTTGAAACCGAGCTGGCCGGCAAAGGGCACCCGCGGCCGGCCGAGGCCGAGCGGCACCCGCGCCACGTCGCATGACGTGACTTTGCTGACGCTGCGTCGCATCCGTCCCGAGGCTTGCGCGTTGCTTCACGAAATCGCCTATCTTCAGCTTGCAGCTTGTTGTCACCGAGCGGATTTCGAGCGCGACCGCCTCATGACCGAGCTACTCAAAGCGACGGGTGACCTGATGCGAACGAAGGAGGCCGCGGCGCGCTTCGAAGGCGAACTCGCCGCGCTGCGGCCGCGGTCGAAGCAACGATTGGCGGGCTAAAGTGTAGCGTCCACTGCGCGCTCTCCGCTGCGCGGCGAGCGCGGAATTAAGCCAGACGCGTGAGGGCCTTTAGAAAGGCTCCGTAATCCCTGGGCGGATTCAACTGGTCAGCGCAACACCTTCTAATCTTACGAGGTGAGGAGGTGTTTCATGGTGACGTCACGGTTTTGGTTCACCGCAGCGCAGAAGGCCGAGGTGTGGGAGCGATGGAAGAACGGGCAAAGTGCCGCGGCCATCTCGCGGGCGCTGGAAAGGAAGAACAAGACCGGCGTTGAGCGGATCGTGGTACTCCATGGAGGGATCGCGCCTGCGTCGCGCGGGAGAGCCTTGGCCGCACTAAGGCTTGAGGAACGCGAAGAGATCTCCCGTGGCATTGCGGTGGGCCGGTCAATCCGGCAGATCGCCCAGGGCCTCGGACGGGCACCATCGACAGTAAGCCGGGAGATCAGGCGCAACGGCGGCAGGCAGGCGTATCGTGCAAACCGGGCTGACCGGCGTGCTTGGGAGCGTAGGAGAAGTTCACTGCGCTCTTCCACCATCTCACCATCGACCTGCTTGAGGACGCGTTTGATGAACTCAAGAAGGACGCCGCTGCTGGCATCGATGGTCTGATTGGAAGGAGTACGATGCAAACCTTGAACGCAATCTCGAGGAACTGCACACGCGACTCCACCGGGGAGCATACCGGGCACTGCCAAGCCGGCGAGTGTACATACCGAAGCCGGATGGCCGACAGCGCCCGCTCGCGGTCGCCGCTCTCGAAGACAAGATCGTTCAGAGTGCGACGGTTGCGGTGCTGAACGCGATCTACGAGGAAGACTTCCTCGGGTTCTCGTACGGATTCCGACCAGGACGTGGCACGCACGATGCGCTGGACGCACTCTGCGTCGGGATCAACAGCAGAAAAGTGAACTTCACACTGGATGCCGATATCCAGTCGTTCTTCGATACGGTGAGCCATGATTGGCTGATCCGTTTCGTTGAACACCGGATCGGCGACCCGCGCATCAACCGCCTGATCCGAAAATGGCTTAAGGCGGGCGTCCTCGAAGACGGGGTCGTGACAGACAGTGATAAGGGGACGGGGCAGGGCTCGGTGATCTCACCGTTGCTTGCCAACATCTACCTGCACTACGTCATCGATCTGTGGGCCGAGCGCTGGCGACGGTGCGAGGCTACGGGCGACATGATCATCGTGCGCTATGCCGACGATATCATCGTAGGCTTCGAACACGAGACTGACGCCCGACGCTTCTTGGATGCAATGCGCGAGCGGTTGGAGAGGTTTGCGCTGTCACTCCATCCGGACAAGACCCGACTGATCGAGTTCGGCCGCTATGCGGCGGACCGGCGCGATCGGCGTGGGCTTGGCAAACCGGAGAGTTTTAGTTTCCTGGGCTTCACCTTCATCTGTGGCAAATCCCGCCAGGGTACCTTCCAACTCAAGCGGAAGACCCGGCGCGATCGCATGCGGGCGAAGTTGCGAGCGATCAAACAGGAAATGCGGCGGCGCATGCATCAGCCGATCCCCTTCCAGGGGAAATGGCTGCAGCAGATCGTCAGCGGCTACTTCAATTACCACGCCGTGCCGACGAACAGTCGCGCGCTCCACGCGTTCCGTCACTCTGTCGCTAAAATCTGGCAACGCTCGCTACGGCGACGCAGCCAGAAGCACAGCATGAGTTGGGAACGGTTCACGCAACTAGCGAACGACTGGCTTCCCCAGCCGAGAATCCTTCACCCCTGGCCGGAAAGGCGGTTCGCCGTCAAACACCCAAGGCGGGAGCCGTATGCCTGAATTGGGCCCGTACGGTTCTGTGCGGGGGGCGCTCAGTAATGAGCGTCCCTACCGCGATTTCGGGGTACAAAACCGGATATTTGTTCCCGGTGTCTGTCGCCCTGCGACAACGGCGGCGAGAGTGGCCTTGTCTCCAAGGATTTCTCACTTTGTCGTCATCGATTTCGATCTGCGAGATTACGGACCGGAGGTAGGCTCTCCGCGCCTGTATGTCGCCGGTTTCCAGTTTATCCCGCATGAGGCGGGCGAAGGCTTCGAGGCGGGCGGGGGTAATCGTCGCGCGTGAATTCAGCTCGACCGCAATCCGATCGAGGGAGGCCTGCGCGATGTCCCGTTCGGCCTTGAGTGGACCCTCTCTTGCAGATGCACATCCAGGTCGTGCATATTCGCCATATGAACCCACGTGACACGGCCGTGAATATCCAGCGGCGCAAAATGATCCGTCGGGGGGCGACATACGGGGCGCCTTTGCCCGAAGGTGCTCCCGAGGATGGGATCGATCGCGGTATTGTGGCGTTCCTGATCTGCGCAAGCCTCGTCCGCCAATTTGAATTCGCGCAGAATGTCTGGGTAAACGATCCAAATTTTCACGAGTTAGGCAACGAACGCGATCCGATGATCGGCGCTCAAGACGGCACTTACGATATAACCATTCCGAAGCGGCCAATTCGACGAAAGATAAAGGGCTTGCGCGCTTTCACGACCGTAAAGGGCGGCGCCTATTTCTTCCTTCCAGGAATCAAGGCGCTTCATTACCTGGCCACTCTCGGCGGCCAGAAACCCGAGCGGGATGCCGCGATGCGCGTTCGCGACGATCTTTGGCCCACCGGCCAACTCTCGTTTGTACCACTTACGGGAAGCCCGAACGGCTGGTTGGATGGGTAAGCTTTTTGCATTTTCACTGGCGCTTGCCGTAGTTTCGATGTTTGGTGCTGCGGTCGCGCGAGAATCCACTGGGCTGCGGCCGAACCGGATTCAGATAGAATATTTAAAGCCTAAAAATGCAGCTCTCGATAGCGTTTATAGGCTGATGCATGAACGAAAAGTGCTGGAACGCTTTAGGGAATTCCTGAGCCCTCTGCGTTTGCCGCGCGTGTTACTTTTAAAGGTTGAAGGATGTGATGGTGAGACAAACGCTTGGTACACGGACGACGCCGTTACCGTCTGTTACGAGTACCTCGACAACATCTTGCAAAATGCGCCAGAGCAGACGACACCTGCCGGCGTAACGCGAATCGACGCTATTATTGGACCTGTACTCGACGTGTTCCTACACGAAGTAGGGCACGCTGTATTCGACTATAATCAAGTGCCTGTACTCGGGCGTGAGGAGGACGCCGCCGATCAGTTTGCGATCTACATCCTACTGAAGTTTGGCAAAGGCGATGCACGCCGTCTACTTGCAGGCGTAGCTTACGAATACGCTCGCGATGCCTCGCTCCCAACCAAAAAGAAGAATCCGTTTGCTGACGCACACGGCTTGCCGATCCAACGTTTCTACAATGTACTGTGCTTAGCCTATGGGGCTGATGCAAAATTGTTCGAGCAGGTTGTATCGGACGGCCATCTTCCTACTGAGAGAGCTGAGGGGTGCGAGGACGAATATGCACAAGTACAAAGGGCAATGACAATCCTCATCGATCCGTTCATTGATCAGAGTTTTGCGAAACGCATAAAGTCAAAGCAATGGTTCAACCTCGATGACACTCTCGAAATAAAATAGCCTGTTCGACTGGGCTCCACCTAAGAAGCAGCCCGGTGCGGCAAGGCATCCACGCACAATATCGGGCTCTTGTCGCCCGAATCGGCGATGACACGCAGTAGTTACTCGATGACTTTGCGTTCGAGCGGTGCGGTGACGCCAAACCCGGCAAGGTGGGCGCGGATCGCTTTGATCACCGAAGTCTGCTGCCGGATGAACAGATGCGCGTGCGATGGAGCATCAGCCCGCTTTGTTGCTCGGGCGTCTTGATTGGCACAAACCTCAGAGTTTTTATGCTGTCGCATCCGACAGCGATGCCACCGCCGTATCATACGCAAGCCGGATGTCCGCCCGATCAACCGCAGCCATTACCTCCTGAGACGCGACCTCCCAAACCGCGTGGACTTGATCCAGCAGTGCTTTTTGTTGCGTCGGGGTCGTCAAGGACGGCGCCCGTTTAATCCACGTGCGCAGTAGCCGGATTTTGACACTACGTTACCAGTCGACGCTTGCCACATCAAATCGAACGCCGTCTTCACGATTCTTCGAAAGTTAAGCGGTGGGACGAGAAGGACGACTTCTCCCTCCTCGTTACGCCAGGCGCCATCCGATTCGGGCAAGCTAGCCAAGCCCCATATTCCTTCACCGAGCCAGTCTATGCAATAGAGGCCCATATAAGTCGCGAAAGGTCGCGCGGTCGTGCCAGACTGCCGAGAAGGGAACGGCAATCATGTCCGAAGAGCGAGACGACCGAGAACGACCTTGCCTTCGCTTCCTAAGTGAAAGAACTTCATTCCAAAACGCAACTTCGCTGTAAGGTTGGTAGGCAGCTACCAAGATCCGCCTCTGTCATATCCGTAATAGCTTGAACCTTTGCTACCCGCGAAGTACGGGTCCCTGGTCCGATCCCAACTGTACGGTTGCTCTACAACTTCATGTGTGTGGCGAGAGAGCGCATGAGCTCTAACGGGACTATCGCCTCCGTAATTTCTGGCAACCGGGATGTGAGCAGCTGCAGGCTCACCCCTCAATAGCGCCGTGACATTTTTGTCCAGCCCGTAAATGTCTGGGCGCGTCTGTACCTGTCCCGCTTCATCAAAGAATACTGTCTGGTAGGTGAGGTAAACCGGCATGGGGTTCTTCAAATTGATATTCCGCTCGCCCCTGCCGTAGAGCGAACGAATGCGCTGAACGGTATACCCCTCCTCGGGTTGAGAGATCGAAAGAAGGGTCTCGGCGTATTTATCGGGATATTCCACGCGCATGCAGCCATGACTGTAGGCGCGTGCAGGCTTGCTAAACAAATATTTGTCTGGCGTGTCGTGCTGATAAACGAGAAATTGATTTGGAAAGTTGAAGCGCACGCGGCCAAGCGCATTATGCTCGCCGGGTGGTTGATATATTCGTATAGAACCGTCGCTGTTGCGGCCAATTCTCAGGCCGATCCGCGCGAGCGCGGTTGGATCTCGCGCGAGCGCCGGGAGATATTCATTTCGGATAATAGAAGGCGGCACGTTCCACGTTGGATTGAACGTGATGTACTTCATGGTCTCTGCCAGCAGCGGTGTCGCGTGTTTCCCAGGCTGACCGACGACGATGCGCGTTGACAACGCAACCTTTCCACCATTCATAACCATCAAGGTGTAATCAGGGATATTCACCATGACGTAGGCAGTGCCCAAATCTCGCGGGAGCCAACGCCAGCGCTCCATGTTGGCAAGGATGGTATCAATCCTCGCGCCAGCAACTTTGCTCTGACTGCCTCCGTTTTGGTGCGCGTGCGCCGGAATAACTACATTCGCGTCCCCTATTTCTCTGGCGTGGGCAAGCGCGGCCTTAAGCTCTTTGTATTGCGGCTGCTGCGGATTAAAGGAATCCAAAGTCACAGCGATATCGTGGCTGTTGGCAATTTGCCCCAGAACTTGCTGCAGATCGGGCGATTTGAGATCGAAGTAAATGGATGCGCTTACTCGACTGAATGCGACCCGGCCGGTGCTGGCATGGCGCACGAAAGTCGCGATCGAATTCGTCAGCGTAAGCTCATCCGCCGCCAACCCGGTCGGATCAAGATCTGCAAAAGTTGGCGTCGGAAAGTGATTGGGGTCAAGACCATCAGCAACAACACCGTGCAAGAAGTCTATAGCCTTGCGCGTGCTTGGAAGCGCTCCAGTGGCATTCACCCAGAGTGGGGTAAAATCGCGCTCACGATAAAACGCCTCAACCGCAGTTCGGTCTTGCGGGCGCGTCACGTATTGCTGGAGTTTATTCGCGATTAAGTCTTGCAATCGTTCAGATAATGCGGCGTCCTCAACGGAGCGCGCGGGTTTTGCTTGCGCTTTTTTCGTCCCAGGATCAGTCCCAGGTTCGATTGGCTCATCCGCAGCGGAGGTGTCAGGAGCATTGCCGTTTGCAGCTTCACAAAGCTTCAAAAACGGCGACGAAACGTGGCCCGCGAAAACGTGGTCGGTGCCGAGTAGGAAAAGGATTCCCCAGGACACCGCGAGCAGTTTTTTGCGCATGATCCCCCTGATCCGAAAAATGCAACTCAATTATGGACGAATTGTTCCATCGTAATCAGTCCGCACGGCGGCGGTCTGTGGCGATTTGGCCATAGGGATGTGTTTCAAACGAGCGGATAGCTGGATTTCGGGCTCGCAACGTCGGTCTCAATCCGGAAGCGCGAGCGTTGTTGTCGGCACGGCAGCTGGTGCGATTGGTGCTGAATCCGCGGCCCGTCCTCGCATTGTTGAAGCGGTCGAGGCGAGCTGCGTATCTGGGGCGGGATTCGATCCTATCAAGGCGCCGAAAAATTTATTCGCCGATGAACCATCGTTGTCCGTCCAGGGGACGGACGGAAGTTGCGGCAGTTCAATACCAGCTCCAGGCGGCAGGACGATCGCAAGCGGCACTATCTTGCCCGGAAATTGTGCGTGGAAGACCTTGTTCATTCCGCCGTCGAGTCCGCTGTGGATCGGGGCGACTGACACGCCGTCTTTGACCAATTGAGCATATTCGACCTCGTCGGCACGTTGTTTCGCCATCGCCGCCCGAGCGATTTTTGGATTAACGACAAAGGCGGGGCATTGAGCGTTCGGATCGAATACAAGCGGCTGCGACGAATTCGGGGGCGGCTGCGCATCGAAGACATAGCGGCGACCGCACACGTCCACCTTGGGCTGGAGATGCGTCGTCTCGAAATGATCATTCCCGATCTTGAGCATCTTCCAGAAGGCCATGTGCGGATTGGTGCGATGCCGCGTCAGGTTCGCAGGCGTCATGCGGAACGGATAGGCCTGGACCTGGAATGACGGATGGCCGCCAACGAATGAGTCGCGCGCCAGCGCATAAATCTCGGCGATCTGCTCGTCGGTCATGGCATAGCAGCCGCTCGACGAGCAGTCGCCGTGGATCATCAGAAAGGTGCCACCGCGATCATTCGCTTTATCGAAGGCGTTGGGAAATCCGGTGTTGATCGCAAGATAGAAATTTGAATTCGGATTTATCAGCGCGGGCGTGATCGTATAGAAGCCTTCGGGAGTCTGACGGTCACCCTCATGCAATTTCGGCCCAAGATCGCCCGACCACCGACAGATCGGATAGGTCTTTAAAATCTGGAAGTGGCCGGTATTGTCCTGCTTCCAGACTTCGAGTTCCGCTTCTTCTTTGAAGACGCGCAGAATGGTCGGTGAATGTTTCGGCATCTTCTTTTGGCGGAGCTGCGAGAGCAGCTCGGGCGACAGCTTCTTCGTTGCCTTTTCCGGCGATTGATTGCCATCTTCGCCAAGGCACCGCACTGGCGTCAAAACACCGGCGAACGCCGCAGATAGCGCAAGCGCGCGGACTAGCGTGGCGCAGATCAATGCTATACCCCGACCGTAAGACCTTTCCCGATATCTCATTACCTGTAGCAGGTGATTTTTGTAAGGCAACTAGCGGATTGCGTCTGACATTTGAATCCCGGAGGGGATTCCCGGTGACTGGATGCATGCGAGTCTGGCGCATGCGAACCTGAATTACCATCACTCTGAAGCCCGCTGATCGCCGCCGACTGAAGGCGTTGGCGGGGGGATCGCAATGCTCCGCACAAGCATGTCTGGCGAGCCGCGATCGTTCTGTTGAGCGCCGATGGTGTTGGCACCAACGGGATCATGCGCCGGACTGGCAAGTCGAAGACTTGCGTCTGGCGCTGGCAGGAGCGCTTGATGCAGGAAGGCTATGGCGGTCTGTTGCGCAACAAAACGCGTCCATCGCGCATCCCGCTGCTGGGATCGGACGTCGCCGAGCGCGTTGTGAGGCTCACCCAGACCGACCCGTCAGCAGAAGCGACCCACTGGACCTCGGCCATGATGGCGAAGGTCGTCGATATCAGTGCGAGTTCCGTCCAACGCATCTGGCGTGCGCACGGCCTTCAACCTCACCGGGTAAAACAATTCAAGCTCTCCACCGACCCACAATTTGTCGGCAAGCTGCGCGACATCGTCGGCCTTTATGTCGATCCGCCCGCCCATACCGGCGTCCTCTCGGTCGATGAGAAGAGCCAGATCCAGGCGCTCGACCGCACTCAGCCTGGCTTGCCGATGAAGAAGGGCCGCACCGCGACGATGACCCACGACTACAAGCGTCATGGCACGACGACACTGTTCGCGGCCCTCAACGTCCTCGATGGGACCGTCATCGGTCGTAATATGCAGCGCCACCGGCACCAGGAGTTCATCCGCTTCCTCAATACCATCGAGGCGCAGGTGCCAGCGCGAAAGGAAATCCACGCCATCGTCGACAATTACGCAACCCACAAGCATTCGAATGTGCGCCAATGGGCTAGCGCGACATCCTCGCTGGACGTTCCACTTCACGCCGAAATCGGCGTCTTGGCTCAACGCTGTCGAAGGCTTCTTTGCCAAGCTCACGAAGCGACGATTAAAACGCGGCGTCTTCGTATCGGTCGTAGACTTGCAAGCCGCGATCAATCGCTTCGTCGACGAACACAACGCCGAGCCGAAGCCCTTCAGGTGGACAGCTGATCCCGACGAGATGATCCAGGCCGTCAGAAGAGGGCACCAAGTGTTAGATTCTCACCACTAGCATCCTGCTTTGGCATATTAGCATTGACGGCGATCGCGAGGAGTTTCTCACAGTGCGGACATCGCCTGGGTGGAGGCCGTGCGAAGACCGGGCTTGCTGCGGTGAAAATTGTCTCTCGGCGAGAGAGTTCGCGGCGAATTGGAAGCGCGGGTGCGACGGCGCAAGATCGCGCCGGCGGATGCGATGCGCGCTGAGATTGTCCTTCTGGCGGCTCGATGGTCTGATTAATTGCGCAATTGCCGCGAGATCGGGACCTCCCGGATGACTGCTTTGACATGGCGCAACCGGTTTGCCGCACAGCGCTTGGATGCTCTCGATGCCATGAGCCGCGTCGCGGCGCACCGCGCAAAATCGTCGACGACAAGATCCGCCGATGTGGTCGATGAAGACCCTTGAAACTACGCCGTCCCACCTGACGGCCAGTCGTGCCTCGACCTAGCGGCGGCACGGCTTCGCTACATCGCCGGCACCGCATGGTCCGCCAAGTGCTACATGAACATGCGGCCGCTCTATCAGCCGCAAGCAATGCAAACCGAAGCCGTCGCCTGATCAAATGTGCGAAAGATTCTGCACGCTACCGGATTGAAGGAAGGCGTAAGCGATCATGGTCATCAAGGCGTGTCGGTGTAACCCAGTCCAGGATCTGCCTTCGAAGTGGTCGAGACCAAGCTCCTCCTTGAGTTGCTGATGCGCCTGCTCACAGACCCATCTGGCTTTGATCGTGGCGGCGAGCATCTTGAGGCTCGCATCGGCCGCTAAGTTCGACACATAGTATTTCTGCTCGCCAGTCGACCGGCGTTGGCCATCCGCAACACGGACACGGCGGGCGGCGAAGAGACATGTCAGCCGACCTTTCGTGCCCCGCCGCCAACTGATCCTTTGCCATTTGCCTCCAGCCAACAACGCTTCAGCAGAGATTGGAGGCCGATTAGGGATGTGGTATTTGCGAGGCTTTCCGGCCTTTGCGACGGGGAAGATCAGAGCAACGTCGGCGGGATAGACGTTCTGGCGTCGCGACAACCCCACCGCCCATTGCAGACCACGCTCGCTCAGAGCCTGACGGAAAGGCCCACTGGAGCCGTACCCAGAATCGGCAAGGACGCATCCGAAACGCGCGCCCGAGGCGATGACGCGGTCGATCTCCTCGATCGCGATCTCCGGCTTTGTCAGAGCGGTCCGCCTATCTTTCTGGCACACGAGCCCGCGCCATGCGCTCGGGATCATCTGTCCAGCTTTCGGGCAGGAATAGCCGCAGGCCCACCATCACCGGAACCTCGCGCGACGCCAACGTTAGCGAGACCAACGACTGACAGTTGGCGGTCTTTCCGAGCGACGAGGCATACTGCGGCGCGACGCCGACCGAATGCTCGCCCTTTTTCGGCAATGCCGTATCGTCGACAATCAGCCAAGCGTCGCCGCCGGCAACCATCCTGTCGGCTTCGGCGAGCAGGGCCTTCTCAACTGGCGCGGCGTCCCACACGCCGCTGGCGATGAAGTGATGAAGTTGATCATAGCCCACCTCGCCGTCGCGTGCCGCCATCGGCTGGACGCTCTTGCGATCACCAGCGCCAATCAGCCCAGCAACATCAAACCGCACATCGGTGCCCGCACCTCGTGTCGGAAAGCACTGCAGGAAAGCGTGAAAGCCACCGGTCAAGATCAGACTTCAAAGTCTCGTCCATGTCGGCCCTTACCGTTCCGACGCACACAAATCTGCCGTCGAGGTTCGCGCATCCGATAGAACGCTTCTGCCGACCCAAAAACCCCAACACCTCAAAAATATGCCAAAGTAGTGCTAGATTAGCGCATCAGGGCTCCGAATCAGCGAGTGTAAAGTCGGACAAAATGCACTCGACCGTCACACCTCGCTCGGTACGCACGGAACAAACGCCCGTTTTAACCGCCGCTGCGATGGCGGACCATTACCTCTCAGATATTAGCGTTACAATCAGCGGCTGAGCAAGACGTAGCAGTTTGGTCCAATCCGATCGCGTTTGCAACGGCAGGCGTCAAATCGATATGCCTTCCGCTTACAAGGGGGCCACGATCGTTGATACGCACGACAACGCCGCCGTGATGGCACACCTTAGCGTCGGTGGCGCCGTAGGGGCCAAGCAGGGGATCGTCAGTGGACTGAGCTCGACTCTATATTCACTTCGTCCCGCTGATTAGCCAACCGTTTTTTTGAAGCAGCAGGTGCGGCTTCTGTTGCGGCCTTCTCTGCCGGGGCTTTCGCCGGCTGCGCTTTGTGCGCAAGCTCAACCGGAAGCGAGCCAGGCGCATCCTTCAGAGGGCCCTGATCCTTATACACCCCATTCGCTTCGGCGATCGCTTCCACAAATTCCTTCGGATACATCACGACGGTTGGTGCAATCGATGCCAAGAGCGGAATCTTCAGGTTCAAAAACACCGCAACGTCTCGTCCGAAGATCACGCAATTGTTCAGAAGGGCGTTCCAGGGTCCTTTGTGAGCCTTCCGTTCCTTTGTGTACGCGACTAGTCTTTTGTACTGCTTGGCATCGATCCAAACGCGAAAACGGGCAAGCACGTATTGTTCTTCGAGATCTCCGTCGCTAGCGCCGATTTCGGAGGGGACAGGCAGCACGTGGCCGATCGTCCAATTGAGGCGGCTACAATTCTCGCAATCCCGGGTATCCCCAGCTGGAAACAAACCTGCTATCTCGCTTCGGATCACTTCATGGTGTTCGTTCGCTTCGCCATACATGACGTACAAATGACCGTAGCTCGCCGCGTTGCGCGCCCGGAATTCAACGAAATATCGCTTGGTCGGACTGTAGCTGACTGACGTCTTTTCGGCCGTCGACGCAGTCCTTTTTTGAGCTGCCGTGGAGGACGGCGATGATGAAACGGGCGTAACAGCCACGTTGGTTCCAGCGCCAAACTCCCAGGCCTTCGCTGCGGGAACTTGCACGCCCATGGCGACAGCCAAGCCTACTACAGGCAGCAGCTGGCTGGCGGCACTAGCTAAACCGTACCTCCTCACTTGAGTGCCTCCTCACTCAACGCCAATGGGCGCTGTTTCCTGCCGACAGGCGGAAGGCATAGCAGCCGCGAGTGCTTGTCCCGGCTTCACAGTCGGGCCCGACGGCCCTTCACGATACGAAACACGCAATCGCGCGCCAGCCGGGCATATTCGACACCCAGTTCGTTCCGGCTACCCACAGGGAGCTGCGCGCAGAGGCGCAACGGAAGCCAAAGGCAGCGACTAACCCTTGGTAACGACCGGCGGCGGAGGCGCTTTTCCTTTACCCTTGCCGATCGGCGCTTTCCCCTTACCATAATATTGAGCAACAGTGACGCCTTCGACCGGTGCTTTTCCCGTGCCAATGTCAGCAACGGCCAAAGCTAAGATCATCGAACAAACAATGCCGAGAAACTTGCGCATAGCGGACCCCATCCAAGCGAGCACCTAGAATGCATGGGTAACAAAATCAATTCGCCGCCGAATAGTGCAGAAAAGCCACACCTTGCGGTTAATTGCCCATTCTTGCGGCCGAGGCTTTCACGTAGTTGCCTGTTCCGGGTTCAATCTCTACCGGCTGGGTGGTCTCGCGGTTCGTCCGTTAAGCCACTAACTGAACTGACGGTGCCGTTCGGCATAGTCGTGTTGCCGCCGTACCAAGCCTGCTGCGATACCGGCCTCGCGCCCCTCTGCCTGTTGAACACGATTGTGGCCTGTTGGTCGTCGGATATCTTTCTGGTTAGACCATCAGCGGCCACGCCATGTAGGAATTCTAGCGTCTGTAAGGTGCGCACGCCGCGCCCGTTTGAACCATGCTTGCCCGGAGTACAACGCCGGCTCCGAATTCTAAAACTGCAGGACGTTCATGTGGTTGGACCACACAGGACGCCGGTCGCCGGCGTGGTTGCGCTGATGGTGAGTTTTACAGGATACGCCCGAGGAGCACAAAGCCATCGCCTGCCAGGGCGGAGTGGAATGGCAACTAGAGCCGTCATCCGAATAAGCATCGGTCTCCCGCTCCTAATGCGCGGAGCAATTTTGATACGCAAAGCCGGCCAAACCCAATGGAATGAAAGGAAGTCGGATAATGAGGTATCGCTCGCATTCCATTTGCCTGCGGAGCACCGTCGCCAGCGCCCCGATCCTGCGGGACGTTCAAAACCGATAGCGGACGCCGGCCACGTTGGCGTTGTAGCCTTCCCCAAAGTTCGCCAAGGTGGGAAGCAAAGGCACAGTTTTACCGCCCGAACGATGCTGAATCCTTAGGACAAATTCGAGGTTCGCGATACTCGGAGTCGAGAAGTCAAGTTCTGGGCCCAAGTAGTACAACACCTTCGCGGTGGACCCATTTGCGATTTCCCATCCGAGCTCGTTGCCGATGGAGTGAGTTGCAACGCTCAGTCCAAACGTGACGCCGCCACCGATGCGAACGAGATCGAACAAGAGAACGCCTGCGTAGCGGATCTCCGGACCGGCCCACACTTCGGGGGATTGGACAATCGAATTGGACATGACGACAGGATCGCAGCACACTTTGTAGTAGCCAAACCGGTCCGCCATTCCGACCTCGGCTCCGAAGTAAAATCCATGGCTCAAATCGAACAAGTCGCGGTCATAGGCTGCACCCACGATATAGTTGTCGTAATACGGGCCGGCGCCTGTCTTATTCAGATTGTAAGCCATTGTGCTCCAGATGTCGGTGGTTGACATCCTGCCCGCGAATACCAGTATCGAGTTCGGGGGCTCGATCTGCTGGGCAAAGGAAATCGGCGAGAAAAGATCTGCCGCGTTGCAGTGTGCGTCCGCAAAGGGTGCCGCCAGCACGAAAGCGGCAATCGCAGCTCGGAGAACTGATGACGCAACAATACCCAGCATTCGAGGCTCTTGCGGAACTTACACCGATGACATGTCACATAATAACACACAAAAAGGCCAAGTGTGAGAGATTTCAGACAAAAATCACCGAGCAGCAGTTGGCCGATGTCGCTGAAATGGGATGGATCGGTCGTGCTCCTGACTACGATATCGTACGGGACGGGTCCGTGAAGTTGACGGCGAACTCCCGGTGCATGGTGCTTCTTAATTAAGTCTGTGAGAAACGTTGTAGGATTATTCGCGCCCCGCTCGCCATCCCTCAATCTGATAGCGATCGGTCAGCCCGAACTCATTCTTCAAAGCCGCCAATAGACTTAATAATTTTCTCTCATCTTCTTCGGAATGCAGATGTGCAAGTTTTGCATCGACAGCACTCTGAAAGGCTGCAATAGCCAGCGAATAAAATTCCGAGGTGCCTGTAAAGTGACGACTAGCTATTTTTCGCGCGCACTGACCGAGCTGGTCGGCGGGCATGTCACCTCGGAAATATCCTTTGAATAGGTCGGTCAATTGCAATCGTTTGGTGCGGAGCCGGCGACGCCAGTGGGCTAAGCAAACCGATGCGAGGATTCCGACGAGGAATACTCCCCAAACGATATAAATTATTATGCCGTTGTCCAAGGGACAGGCGCGTCGTTACCGCATTGCTGAGTAGTGGCCGCGCGAAGGGTTGATCACGCATTGATGTTAATCAAATCCTTCGTCCGCAAGTTGGCGCCCTATGTCCCGCTCTCCCATTTGGAAGCGTAGAAGCAACGGCGCTTTTCCATCGAGGCGCCATCTTTCAATGTTCTGTGCCCGGTAGTCTGAGATCGACGCCGCGAAGGGCCGCGCCGGATCCGACACCAATTGCTTTTACGATTGAGGCGGCCTGTACCATGGTGATACCAATCGGCCGCACTCGGTGAGCCGGAAAATACATAATGTTCCCGGACATAGGGGTGGGGGCCTGGGGCAAAAACACAGCGACCCAGTCGTTTTCGAGGTGCTCGAGAAGGTATCCAATCTGCCAACCATCCTCGATGTTGACCAACGCCGGCTTTAAACCGCTCTCACTCTCGATATGTGCAAGCCCCTCGGCCATGCTTTTCACAAGCTGGTAATGGGGGAGACGGCCTAGAAGGGAGCTCTCCGACCAGTGTGCAACGCGTCTGCCAAACGCTGTGCGGGCTGCAACGCCCGCGGCGAAAGAGATCAAGACCAGCACCAGAACCGACAGGACTGTAGCAGCACCAATTCCAGCTAGGTCGCCCAATTGATCTAAGTGAAGGCCGTTCGAAATGGGTGTGGCAACACGTTTTACCGCCCGCAATGCGTATGACAAAATGAATATGACGAGGGCGACAGGCAGGAGAAACGACGTCCCGCCAATGATCGTCGTTTTCAAGAAGTATTTCACAGGGTCTCCTTCCACCTCAACCAAGTCGTGACCGGGACAGAGCGAAGGCCGGTTCATCGCCACGGATCAGTTCCCGTTTCTCGGTGGGTTTCGGTCCTCCCAGCCCACCCGGTCCACCAATCCACCGCGTGGCTTTTGAGGTAGTGACCTGAGCCCCTTGCCTCATCCGCCGATAGGGAGAGTCCTGGCTTCATTTGAGCGCTGTTGGCTCGGTGGTGCAACGGGATGGGGCGCGGAGGCCTCGATATAGCGCAGCGTCCGGCCGGGTGCCGCGGTAGCGGATCGATGTGCGGTCGGCTCCAAGGGCTAAACACGCCCGCCGCTCGCTGACCTCATACGCGACCCGAAGGTGAGCGACGGCCTCGCGCCTGGCGGCGGGCGTCACCATTTTTTTGTGGCGATATCCTTCAGCATGGCGTTATCGAGCATTGCCTCAGCCAACAGCTTCTTCAGCTTGGCATTCTCGTCTTCCAGCGACTTCAGACGTTTGGCGTCCGATACATCGAGGCCGCCGTACTTGGCCTTCCACTTGTAGAACGTCGCGCTGCTGATCCCGTGCTTGCGGCACACATCGGCTGTCTTCGCCCCAGCATCATGCTCCCGCAAAATCCCGATGATCTGCTCTTCCGTGAACCGGCTCGGCTTCATGTCCATCCCCTTCCAGGTGACGGACTCTACCCACTTTTGGAGGAGTTACCGGGGCTCAGGTCAGTAGCTGCTCACCACGGCTTCAATGGTCGGAAAGAAAAATCTGTCGCCGATCTGCCAGAACAGTTCGAAACGCTTGAGCTTATCCTTCTCGGTTCTTCCGATCCCTGCTTGCTTTGGCTACAAGCTCGACATGCCCGTCATGCAACGGGGCGAGCATTTGGCAGAAAATATCGAAGAGCTCATCATCACTGGTCTTCCCTGTGACTTTTGGTCTATAGGTGTCATACCGTTTTTTCCAGTCGATATTCCTCAGTTCGAAAAATGGATACCTGTTGTGGAAGGTCTTCCACAACTCTTCGAAATTCTTTTCAGGGGTGCGAATGATCATGGCAGCGTCAATCTTAGCACCAGTGCAAGAGGTGCAGCATCAGCTTATCGGGTGGGCCGCTGATCTCCGTACTCCAGCTGGCCTGCACCCGGTTTGGATGACACGCAGTTAAACAAATCCAGCCTTAGCAGTGGCATTTGACCGCCGCAAGGGCATCCCATGGATTCCTGGTCAGCCTGGTTCGCGGCGTGATCGTCTGGAAAAGGGAATGATCGACGAAGCGCGGGGCAGAAGCTCTAGTGGTGATCAGGTTCTCGCAAGTTAGGCGTCCCCAAACCAACCGGGGGCGCCTTTTGTTTGTGTGGCTTGGCGGGAGACGATTACGCTTGGATAACAGCTACGCAGCCATCTCCATCGGTCGGCACCACTGAACGCATACGCCTCCAGTATATCGCACACACCTGCGGTTGGCCCGGCGCTGCTGGCGCATGCCGGCTCTGGACTGGCAGACACCGTTGACCATTACCCTGCCTGCGCCACAGCCCATGCGGGCTTGCGTGATCATACCGTCGGGCTGATAGGCTCGCGAGAACGGCATCGCTTGTGCGGCGGAAGCGAGCACCAACCCTAACAAAGCAAACATTATTATCCTGATCATTGTTTCCTCCTGGCGGCTCAGAACAGGCCTTCGATGTGGTCTGCTAGGTCATCGCTCAAGATCGCAAATTTGCTGCCAACTATGACTACAATGGCAGGCGACGGCGATCAGCAGGAACCCTGCTACGGAAACCCTAGAATAACCATGGACTATATCAGCTTTGGTTGAACCCTCACTGAACAAACAGAACGATTTAGGACAGTGACCGCGACCTAAATTGCGATCCTATCGACGAGCGTTGAATTGTTCGCCGGCCACTTGGCGATGTCGGCGGCAATACGCCGGTCACTGTTCTTTGGCGCCAAGCGCTCGCCGACCGCGGTGGGTTAGGACAAATAAAAACATGTCGACGCCGGCTGGCCATTCTTGAACATAGCGCGATTTGACCAGGCGCACGAATCCACGTCGGCTAGCCTTGATGCGACCACGAGGACCGGCCGCCGCCAGTTCTTTCAAGAGTTCTCAATTCATTGTCCGACAACGGTCCTGATAGGCCCATGATCTGACCCGCCAGCACATCCATTGACAACGATACAATCGCGTCCAGGGTGGCTTGAAGCGGCGGGTGTCATTGCGGCAGAAATCTTACCGATCGGCTACCGCGACCCAATTTTGTTATTCGGATGGGTCGGAGACGTCACCGAGTTTACGGACGACGACACTTACTGACATGCCCAGGTAGTCCTGTGCTTTACCAAACCACGACCCCGCTAGGGGGACCGCTTGGCCTGGATGGCGGGCAATCGCCACCGGAATCAGATCATAGCTGGCGTTGATGCGGTTGGTTGGGTCATAATGCATCCAGCCGGCACCCGGGAGAAACACTTGGAGCCATGCGTGGGTAGCGCTGGACCCGATCATGCCCACCTCACCGCCATCCAACGCGGCATCGTAAAGTAACCGCTGACGAAGCGGGAGGCAAAGCCGAGCCGGCGCAACGTCTCAATCATCAGCCAAGCGTAGTCCCGACATGTGCCCGACTTCGAGCGTAAAGTTTCCGCAGGGGACTGGGTGCCTTCGGCCTCCCTGGCACTGTAGTGAAACGTGTCGCGGAACGTATCCAGCATTCGTCGTAGAACTTCAATCGTTTCATCCTGGTTGTTCGCGATGAAACTCCTGGCCCAGGCGGCAACACTAGCATTACAGTTGCGGTTTATCCGAACTTCTGAATCGATGGGCCACCATGATTCGGGAGATCATGGATGGCTGGCGCATCGATTGAGACGACGCTGGAGCTTTGGGCGTCGTTGTTACGGGATGTGAAGGCGCGGATACGTCCCTTATTCAGGCAGGAGCGGGTTGCAGTATCGGCTGGGAAGTTTCTGGACGGACTTCTTGGGAACGAGCCGCGAAAGACAGGCTGGATGCGCGCGGAAGCGGCGGGCGATTCCGGCCCGTGGCGTCAGCAGGCTATCCTGGGCCGCGGCCAGTGGGATGCCGATACGTTGCGCGATATCGTACGCGAGTACGCGCTGGAAACGCTTGCCGACGAGACAGCAGTTCTGGTGATTGATGAGACCGGCTTCTTGAAGCAAGGCAAGGCGTCGTGCGGGGTTTCCCGCCAATACACGGGCTCGGCGGGCAAGATCACCAACTGCCAGATCGGCGTGTTTGCTTCCTACGTGTCGCGCCATGGCCATGCCTTCATCGATCGTGGGCTTTATCTGCCAAAGGAGTGGACGGGCGATCCCGACCGCCTGAAGGCGGCGCATGTACCAGACGATGTGGGGTTTGCAACGAAGCCCCAGATTGCACGCCGAATGATTGCGCGCTCGCTCGTCGCAAAGGTGCCATTCGCCTATGTCGCGGCGGACAGCGTGTATGGCACGGGTGACATTGAGACCATGCTACGCAAGGCAGGCAAGGGGTATGTGCTGGGCGTCGCCGCCAATCATGTGTTCCGGTCCTGGGGCAAGAAGCAGCTTATCGGTGGCACCGCCGCCAAGATCGCGCAGAACCTTCCCAAGAGCTCTTGGCGGCGCCTGTCGTCCGGCGAAGGAACCAAAGGTCCACGCCTGCACGAGTGGGCCTATCTCGAACTCGCCGACCTCGATGCCGCTGACTACAACAGCGCCCTCACCGGGGAGTGGACGCGAGGGTTACTGATCCGCCGCAACATTGCCGATGGTGCTCTGGCCTTCTTCTCCACCTGGTGCCCGCGGGGCACGCCTAGGGAAAAGCTGGTCTCAGTGGAAGGTCATCGCTGGGCTATCGAGGACAGCTTCGAGACCGCCAAGAACGAGCTCGGCCTCGATCACAACGAGACCCGCTCCTGGCATGGCTGGCATCGGCATGTCTCGCTGGTCATGCTCGCCTTCGCCATGGTGGCCGCCATCCGTCATCACGCCAATCACGTGCCGCTCAAAAAAACACTGCCACGTCTTCCGAAAAGGCGTCGTTCCTGATCTGCTGGTCAATTCAAGAAATCCGCCGTATCGCGATCAAGCTCGCACAACGGCGCATCCATCCCGCCCATGTCATCGCCTGGTCATTCTGGCGACGCGCTCACCAGGCTGAGGCCCGCAGCGCTCATCTCAAAAGAAAAACGCAACTGTAATGCTAGGGTCTGGACTACAACTTGATCCAATAGAGTGCCCCGACGAGGGTTGCGGCGGCAAGGAAGTTTTGGGCGAGTTTATCGTAGCGCGTGGCGATACGCCGCCAGTCCTTGATGCGGCAAAAATAATTTTCGATTTTATGGCGTCGCCGGTAAAAGCGCTTGGGGCAATAGGCTTTCTTGTTCGCGTTGTTGCGGCTGGGGATGATCGGCAAGGCGCCTTCATCTTTGATCTGCTGGCGCACTTTCTCGCTGTCGTAAGCCTTGTCGGCTGTGACGGCCAATGGCGGTCTGGGAGTGTCAAGCACTTCGCCAACGACCTGACTGTCGTGGACCTGCCCGCCCGTTACCGTGAAGTTCAGTGGACGGCCCTTGCTATCGACGATCGCGTGAATTTTCGTGGAGCGCCCACCGCGGCTGATGCCGATCGCCTGATTTTGCTCCCCCCTTTTGCCCCGCTGGCGGCGCGGTGGGCTTTCACGATCGTGCTGTCGATCAGATACAGACTGTCGCGCGACTTCGATGCCAGCGCATCAAAAATCCGCTTCCAGATGCCGCGTCGAGACCACCGGTTGAAACGATTGTACGCCGTCGTGTACGGCCCATAGCGTTCAGGCAGATCGCGCCACGGCATTCCGGTCCGTAGCACGTAAAATATCGCGTTCATGATCTTTCGATCGTCAGCGCGGGCGCTCTTTCGACTCTTCGGCATCAGCGGCTCAAGAAGAGCCCATTCGTCATCGCTTAAATCAAATCGCATGATCCACCTCGACCACGGTGAATCACGTTCGGCTTTGCTTTTCAATAAATTATCTGGGTACAGACCCTTAGTCCTAAGCGGCCCATGATGGCCGCAGCACTTTGCCCGTTCTTCCATCGCTCCCACAGCTCGGCCTTCCGTTCCCGGCTGCACAACGACGTAGCGTCCGCCGCCGACAATCACGCTTCGGCCGGCGTCATTTGCAACCGCAACCAAGGCGACGTGCTTGACGAAATCGACGTTAAGGAAGAACGCCTTCTCGCTTTCCGAAAAATGTCTTTTTGCGCCGAAGAAGCGGTGATAGAGAGACTGAGCGCTGGTGCGGTCGACCGCCGCGAGCATGTCCTTTTCGTCAGCCGGTTGCAGAGCGCGTATTTCGATCTGCCGGCCGTCGCGCAGCCGTTCCACCGCGGAGTACTTCGCTGCTTCCATCATGACCAAAGACATCAAATTTAAGCCCGGAGCAGTGCCGAAACCATCGCCAATAGCCCAAGTACGGCGATCAGGGCGCCAAGTAGCCACGCGCGCGAGGGTCGAATGGCGGGATAATGCACCATTTGCGGATAAGCTTCGCTTGAGTGCCTCAATCGCCGATCGATGCTCGAGTGCGGCCAGTGACAAGGCCAACAAGTCGATGATTATCATCGTCAGTCCAAAGGTGCGCGGGCCCAAGAGGTCGCTATCAGGTCCGCGGGTGGCGCGAAAGAACTGCTGGATGCCAAAGCCAAACGTTATCAACGATGTCGATGTTCTCACCCACGCCAGCATCGTTCGCTTATGCCATAATGAGCCTTGCTGTTAAGCTGGGCGCCGGCAGGACGCGTTGTCAGAATTGGCACGTCCCTTGTTAACCGAAGGGCGCTCAGATGAGCGGAGTCGTTGACAGCCCATTCGGCGTTTTTGGCATCTTCCTCGTCGCCCAATGGGTCGCGGCTTATCTCGGCGACTTCGCGCGAGGACGCCGGCGGCCGATGCAGAAAGCCGAACGCGAAGACCTGGATATCGTCCAGACGGGCATCCTGACGTTGCTGGCGCTCATTATCGGCTTCAGCTTTTCCATGGCGGTCTCGCGCTACGACCTGCGCAAGACTTATGAGGAGGCCGAGGCCAACGCGATTGGAACCGAATATCTGCGCGCCGATCTGTTACCGGCCGAAGCCGTAACCGCGGTCCGCGATTTGATCCGAAAATGGCTTGATCTGCGCGTCGCATTCTATGAATACCACCGCGAACGCCAGATCGGCCAAGTTGACGCCGAAACCGAGAAGCTCCAGGCCGAGCTTTGGTCGGCGGTGTTGCCCGCGGCAAGGTCGCAGCCGACGCCCGTGACGGCGCTGGTGGTCGCCGGCATGAACGATATGTTGAATGCGCAAGCCCGGACGCAGGGCGCCTGGTGGAACCGTATTCCCCTTGCGGCATGGGGGCTGATGGGCGCTATCGCGGTCGCTTGCAATTTGCTTCTAGGCTACGGCGAGCGGCGGAGAGGCGCGCTTTTGCTTCTGGTGTTGCCGATCATCGTGTCGATCGCGGTTTTGCTCATCGCGGATATCGATAGCCCGCGCGGCGGCATTATCCGCGTGCTACCGCACAACCTGATCGCGCTATCCCAATCCATAACACCACGGTAGGTCAAAAATGGCCGCAAATGATGCGCTCACGAAAGCGGGTCTGCGGACGCCACGCGCCGCTGCTGTCGCCGGTCTGCTATTCTCCTTCTTGTTGCTTACAGCGTTCGTGCTTTTGCGCCTCTCGGTTCCGGCCGATCCACAGGAACCGGGCTCCTGGTTGCACGCCAATTCCGGGGCGGTTGGGTTGGCGATGAACCTGATACCGTTCGCTGGGATTGCATTCCTGTGGTTTATCGGCGTGCTGCGCGACCGCCTCGGTCAGCTGGAGGACCGCTTTTTGCCACCGTATTTTTTGGCAGCGGTGTCCTGTTGCTCGGCACCTTATTTCTCGCTTCAGCGACCACCGGCGGAATCCTCATAGCCTTTGCCGCAAGACCTGAAGAACTGATCGGCTCGGCGACCTATCATTTCGCCCGCGCCGCCATCTACGCAATGATGACTATTTACGTGGTCAAGATGGCCTGCGTGTTCATGATAACGACGTCGACGATCGCGCTCTACACTGCCATCGCGCCGCGGTGGCTGGCGATTCTCGGCTACGTTCTGGCGGTGTTGCTGTTGTTCGGCGGCTCTTTCTTCAGCTGGAGCTTCGCCGTGTTCCCGCTATGGGTTCTCCTCCTGAGCGTCAGCATTCTGGCCGAAAATTTGCGGCAGTCGCCGGTTTCGCCATAGATTAGGTGACGGCCGATCATTCGCGCCCCGCCCGCCATCCTTCGGTCTGATAGCGATCGGTCAGTCCGAACTCGTTCTTCAAAGCTGCCAATAATCTCAGCAATTTCCTCTGTCGCTCCTCGGAATGCGGTTGATGGGCGAGTTTTGTGTCAACGGCGTTCTGAAAGGACGCGACAGCCACCGAATAGAACGCCGCGCTGCCTATGAAGTGACGATCGGCTATTTGCCGTGTGCGCTGTCCGAGCTGGTCAGCCGGCACGTCGCCGCGGAAATAGTCGTTGAACAGGTCCATCAGCAGCAATCGTTTGGTGCGGAGTTGTCGGCTGCGGTAAGCCAGCAAAAACCAGATGAGGATTCCAAGCAGAAGAATTCCCCATACGACGTACATAATGGTGTCGCCGACCATTGGACTAGCTCAGCTGATCAGACATTGTGTTTGCCGTTAGTGCCGGTTTGGGTGGACGGCGGGGATTAGCGCGCCTGATTCCATCCACTGCTCGTAGCTCTGGAACTTCAGACCTAGCTTCCCGTAGTACACCCGCAGATAGCCATCAGCGCCGCGCGCGACTGCCGCCGGCGTGACCTGCTGTACTTCCTGCGCCAAGACCCCGACATAGGCTCTGTCGCTGCCGTTATAGCTGAAGCGATAGAAGCCGAGACCGTTGTAGAGATAACCAAGCAGGGCGATATCGTGCTTGAGCCTGATGTCCGAGCGGCGTCCGCCGCCACGACCGCCGCCGCCGCCACGACCGCCGCCGCCGCGGAAACCGCCGCCTCCGGCGCGCATTCCGCCGCCGCCAGCCCTTACATGGGCAGCGCGACCGCCGCCGGTGCGTACGCCGCCGCTGGCGCGTATTCCACCGCCGGTACGCACTCCGCCGCCGGCCCGTACATGGGCACCGCGGCTGCCGCCGGCTCGTACTCCGCCGCCGCGATTACCACCGGCCTGTGCTTGGCCACCCCGACCGCCGCGGTTGGTGTGCGCGACGTGTTGACCGCGGGAGCCCCTGTTGCCTACGGCCGGCCGATTGGAGGGACGTTGCCGTTCGCCAAGGTTGGAACCTCGGCCGCCGCCTGGGTTGAGTACCTGTTGACCACCGCTGCCGCGGAAGTTCAACTGTTGCCGGCCACCGCCCCGATTGCCGGCTCTCTGATGGTGTTCGAGCCGGGGCTGCCATCTGTTACCGACGTTGTTGCCGCCGCCGATCGGCCAATTCACGACGAGATTGCTACCGCCCCAATTGACTCCGCCGCCCCAATAGCGTCCGCCCGCGGCCCAACGGCCAAGCGCGTATCCGGCGCCGAACGCAATCCCGGTCGCAATAATTCCCGCAGCAATGTAACCGGGCGCCGCGAAATAGTATGGCTCATAGTCGGGGTAGGGCCAGTCGCCGTACACGACGCCTGGATCGTAATAAGGCACATAGACAGTATTGGGGTCCGTCGGCTCGATAGCGATGACCTGTCGACCTTCCACTTGCTGCACCGAGACGTTCTGCTCTTTGGCTGACGTAAGCTTGTTGTTTGCCTGAGCCTTGGCGCGCAAGCGCTGGATGGCGTCCATGACATCGGCCTGCTGAGTAACGACCGCATCGCCCAGCCTCTCGGTCCAATCGAGCTTGGTACTCATCGTCTCAAGCACGGACGGCGTAGCGACCAGGGATTTGATGCTTTCATCCCATGGCTGTTTGGCTACAGCAGCCTTTAACTGATCTCCCGTGGAACTCTTGTTTGCCTCGACCCAACGTTCGGCCTGCACGATGTCGACCGGGTAAGCCGACGCCATCAGGACTTCCGCCAGCAAGGTATCTGGATAAAGCGCTATCGGCGCCACCAGCTGATCGAGCTCAGCTGGCTTTAAGTGCGGCGTTTCCGACGTTGCGGTTGGTGTGGTCGACGTTTGAGCGTTCGCGCCAAACGGCATGAGAACCGTGATGGCCAGAGCGACCGACCGGATTGTCGTTAAAGACATCTACGCCTCCGCGACGCGTTTTTATTTCCTGTTCGATTGCTGCTAGTCCCTAGTCGATGATGTGATAACCGCCATCGATGTAAAGTGTTTCGCCGGTGATCAGACGCGCGGCGTCGTGAGCGAGAAATGCCGTAGCAGCGCCCACATCGTCGATACTGACGAGACGGTGCGCGGGCGTCTTTGTTTTGGCCTTGTCGAGCAGCGCGTCGAATTCAGGAATGCCGGAGGCGGCCCGTGTCGCCAGCGGCCCGGGCGAGATGGCGTGGACGCGGATGTTCTTGGGTCCAAGCTCGGCGGCGAGATAGCGCACGGCGCTTTCCAGCGCGGCCTTGGCAACGCCCATGATATTGTAATTCTTCACTACCATCTGGCTGCCATAATAGGTCATGGTGAACAGGGTTCCGCCGTCGGGCATGAGAGGTTCCGCCAAATGCGCCATGCGGATGAAGGTCCAGCACGAAATCTCCATCGTGGTCAGAAAGCCGTCTCGCGACACGTCGGTGACGCGCCCCTGGAGCGCCTCCTTCGGCGAGAAGGCGATCGAATGGACGACAAAATCCAGCTTGCCCCACGTTTTGGCGACGGTCTCGAACAGCGCCTCCATTTGGCCCGGCACGCGGGCGTCGAGCGGCATGACGATTGCGGCGTCGAGTTCCCGCGCCAGCGGTTCGACATATTTTTTGGCTTTGTCGTTGAGGTAGGTCACGGCGAGTTCGGCGCCGAACGCGCGGAAGGCCTTGGCGCAGCCCCACGCGATGGACTGGTCGTTGGCAATGCCGACAACAAGGCCTCTCTTGCCTTCCAGCAGCTTAGCTTTCACTGCGGGAATTTGCGATTTGGCGGTTCGCTCCATGAAGCGTCTTCCCTCTCGGTCTCCAGTCAGACGCCAGGCTCGCGCATCAGGCATCTCAACGACAAAGTCAGATCTGCATCTCCGGCACTTTATCCGGCACAACGAGTGCAGCTTCCGTCGCCGCAAGTATCTGGGTAACAGATACGCCCGGCCCGGTTTCAAGGAGCGTAGCAGATCCGTCGTTAAAGCCGATGACAGCCATTTCAGTAACGACCAGGTCGACCGCCCGCGTTGCCGTGATAGGAAGCGAGCATTTCTTGACGATTTTCGCTGCTTTCTTGGCAGTGTGCTGCATCGCGACGATGACTCTTTTGGCGCCGGATACCAAATCCATGGCGCCGCCCATGCCCGGCACCATCTTTCCCGGGATCATCCAATTGGCTAATTGCCCGGACTGATCGACCTGCAGGCCGCCGAGCACGGTTAGGTCAAGATGGCCGCCGCGGATGAGGCCGAATGACATAGCGCTGTCGAACGTGCTGGCGCCGGGCAAAGCCGTAACAGGGTGGCCGGCTGCATCGGTGAGCATCGGATGGGCCATGCCTTCCTCGGGGGGAAAACCCGTGCCGATCAGGCCGTTTTCGGACTGGAAAAAGATATGAACGTCATTCGGAACGTACTTTGCCACCAGGGTCGGAATGCCAATGCCGAGGTTTACAAGCATGCCCGACTTCAGCTCCAGCGCGATCCGCCTTGCGATGATCGTCTGCGGTTCCATCGTTGGCGGGTTCATTGGCCACTCACGAATTCGCGACGAGATAGTCGACGAGGGGCGCAGGCGTGACAACGTGATCGGGGGCCAGAACGCCGACGGGGACAATGTGGTCGGAACTGACAATGACCGTATCGGCCGCCATCGCGATCACGGGGTTGAAATTGCGTGCGGTCAGCGCGTAGCTCAAATTGCCCATATAATCGGCGAGAAAGGCCTGCACGAGCGCGAAATCGGCATGAAGCGCGAGCTCCAGCAAATATGGCTTTCCTGCTACTTCGATGCGTTGCTTGCCATTCTCGACCGACGTGCCAATGCCGGTCTGGGTTAGGATTCCACCAAGCCCGAATCCGCCGGCACGGATGCGTTCAATCAAAGTGCCTTGCGGAACGAGTTCCACCTCCAATTCACCAGCCAACATCTGCCGCTGCGTTTCGGGATTGAGACCCACATGGCTTGCGATCACCTTGCGCAGCAATTTGGCGCCCACCAGTTTGCCAATGCCGCGGCCGGGCGCCGCGGTATCATTGGCAATCACCGTGAGGTCGCGCTTCTTTTGCTTGACGATCTCGTCGATGATCCGCTCGGGCGTGCCGACAGCCATGAACCCGCCAATCATCAAAGTCGCGCCGTCAGGTATGAGCGCGACGGTTTCGTCGATCGGCAAGGCCTTCATTTGGCGCTCTCAGGCAGCGGTCCTAACCTGTGTCTCCTTGGCTTGTGTCTTCGGCCCATATGAGCGTGTCATGACGCCGACGATCCTTTGAGCGTCATTGAGCATGCGTTGTCCGTCTTCCGCCGCAAGTTGCATCTGTTGCGACAGACACTGACGGTGCGCTTGCAGGCTCTCTTCGGTCAAGCTCTTGGCCAGTTCCGACCATGTGTCTATTTCCGATTTGGCCCGCGCTTGCCAATTCCGGCAGACGTCTTGGTAGGTATCAAGCAATTCTTTTTGCAGGTTGAGCAGGGCCTCGGCTCGCTCTTGCCCGACCTGAAAAAATAAATCCGGCCCAAATCCTGCCCATATTGACGCTTGTTCTGTTGTTTTAGCGTTCATGGCGTATCTCTCCCTTAGAGCATCTTTGCTATTAGTCAGGAAAATCGCATCGTCGACTTGGTAAAAGTCAAACTGCCAACGTGCTGACCGCGTTATTTTTCGAACGCGGCCGCCAGTACATGATCCGCCTGGTGCCGTTCAGCCGATGCAATTTTGTGATAATGATTTTTGTCGCAAAAGTTTCGCAAATCGGCGAAACTGGCTTGTTACGGCGATCTGATCTAAAAGGATCGTTGCGATGCTGTCAATCACAATCCAAGGGTCGATGGCCTCCGCCGCTTTGGCCACTCGACTTGAGGGTGAAATTGCTGCGGGCCGGCGCGGTTCTTGTTGCAGGCAGCGACGCGAGGCGGGCATGAGTCTCGAAGCTAAATAGTTGACGAGAGTCAAAAAACAGTCGCTTGTTGCCGTTAGGTTTCGTGCGGTGACAAGAAAATCGGTGTGTCGATTTTGAAATCGCGCCAGCGCTGGCTCGAACGAAATAAAGAATAATAAAAACACAGTGTAAAGCGGAGCAGGGAGAAAGAGTGATGGCGGAGTTCCGCAACTTGCCCGCGCGCACAGACGCAGTGGCGCCACTTTTTAGTTGGTGTACCGCCGCGACGGAGTATCTGGTCGATGCGGGGCAGCGTAGCATCTTGTTCTGGGATGTGATGCGGCAGAGGGGCAATCAATATCGCGAGCACATGGCAGAGGCCGTGCCGCATGTGCTCGATTATCAGGCCGAGTTGATCATGGACGGCCGGCGGCTCGACCGGCCGGTCAACTATTGTCTCGCGCGCATTGTCCCGCCGGCGGATGTCGAGATCGACCCTGCGCAGAGACCCTTTGTCATCGTCGACCCGCGTGCCGGTCACGGTCCGGGCATCGGCGGCTTCAAGGCCGACAGTGAAATCGGGGTGGCGCTGAAAGCCGGGCACCCTTGTTACTTCATCGGCTTTCTGCCGGACCCGGTGCCCGGGCAAACGATCGGCGACATCGCGCGCGCGGAGGCCGCTTTCCTGAAAAAGGTCATCGAACTGCACCCTGAGGCGGACGATAAACCGTGTGTGATCGGCAATTGCCAGGCGGGCTGGGCGATCATGATGCTGGCGGCGCTGCGGCCGGATCTGTTCGGGCCAATCATCATCGCCGGCTCGCCGCTGTCCTATTGGCAGGGCGTGCACGGCAAATATCCCATGCGCTATTCGGGCGGGCTCCTCGGCGGCAGCTGGCTCACGGCCCTCGCCAGCGATCTTGGCAACGGCAAATTCGACGGCGCGTGGCTCGTGCAGAATTTTGAAAATCAGAATCCCGCCAACACCTACTGGACCAAGCAATATAATCTTTATTCCAAGATCGACACCGAAGCGCCGCGATACCTCGGCTTCGAGCGCTGGTGGGGCGGACACGTCAATCTGAACGCCGAGGAGATCCAATTCATCGTCGATGATTTGTTCGTCGGCAACAAACTCGCTGCCGGAGAAATTCACACCGCCGACGGCTTGGCGATTGACCTGCGTAATATTCGTTCGCCGATCGTGGTGTTTTGCTCGGAAGGCGACAACGTCACGCCGCCGCAACAGGCGCTAGGATGGATTCTTGACCTGTACGACGACGTCGACGAAATCCGCGGCTATGGCCAGACGATCATTTATACGGTTCACGAGAGCATCGGCCATCTCGGCATCTTTGTTTCAGGCAAGGTCGCGCGCAAACAGCACGACGAATTTTCGAGCAATATTGATCTAATCGATACGTTGCCACCCGGCCTGTACGAGGCCGTTTTCGAGCGAAAGACCGAAGAGACCGCGAGTTCCGATCTCGTCGTCGGCGAGTGGGTGATGCGATGCGAGGCAAGAACGCTCGACGATATCCGGGCCCTGGGCGGTAATGACATCGCCGACGAGCATTGCTTCGCCGCGGTCGATCGCCTCTCGCAAACAAATCTCGCGTTATATAAAACGTTTGCGCAACCTTTTGTTCGGTCCTTTGCCAATCCCCATTTTGCGGACTTAATGCGGCGGCTCCACCCGCTGCGGCTGCAATTCGAAATCTTCTCCGACACGAATCCGCTAATGGCGCCGGTCGCCATATTGGCCGAGCAGGTTCGTAATAATCGACGGCCCGAAGCCGCTAATAACCCGTTCCTCGCGATGCAGGAGAATATATCCAATCAAATCGTCGCAGGCCTCAACGCTTGGCGCGACTTCAATGAGGCTTTGGCCGAACGTTTGTTCCTGGCAACCTACGGATCGACGAAGCTTCAGGCGGCTCTGGGGGTAGATCCTGCCTCAACGAAGCCGCTGCGACGGGCGGCCAAAAATGCGCTTCATGACGAACTTATGGAAAGGCGCATCGCCGCACTAAAATCGCGAATGGCGACTGGAGGTCTCCGTGAGGCGGTTATTCGTGCGCTGTTGTTTGCAGGTATGGAGCGAACGGCGGTCGACGAACGCGGCTTTGAAGCGGTGCGCCGCATCCGCCAAACGTTAAGCGACGTCCCTTTGTCCACGTTCAAGGCGATCGTACGTGAGCAATTTTACCTGCTGCTGATCGACACGGAGGCCGCACTCGCCGCGCTACCGTCGATGCTGCCTGACGACCCGGATGGTCGACAGAAGGCATTCGATTTGATCTGTCAGGTTCTCGCAGCGCGCGGCGAAAGTTCATCTCAAGATCGGGAGCGAATTGAACGGGTTGGGCGCCTCTTCCACGTCGACGGGCAATTGCGTGCACCCAGAAACCTGGTGATCGCAACCGACAATCAGAAAGAACACGCGAAAGCCTCGTAATTGGCGTCCTCAACGCAAGCCCATGACAAAAATGAACAAGATTGGAGCTTCGATCGAAGCCGAGCGACATAGCGACACAGCGTCGGAAGAGGTTGCTGGAATGACAGCAAATGGGTTCGAGTCGAAATACGACCGGCTGATCGCCCACGCGAAGCGAGTAACGGCGGCAAGAGCGATTGTCGTTCATCCTTGTGATGAGAGCTCGCTTCGCGGTGCGGTCGAGGCCGCAAAAAGCGGAATTATCAAACCGACCCTCGTTGGGCCGGCGGCCAAGATTAATAACGTCGCTCGTGAACACAGCCTCGATGTCGGCAATTTCGAGCTGGTCGATGTCGCTCACAGCCAGGCAGCCGCGTCAAGGGCGGTAGAGCTGATCCGGGCGGGACGGGGTGATTTGTTGATGAAAGGTAGCTTGCATACCGATGAACTCATGCGGCCAGTCACGGCGTCAGCCACCGGTTTGCGGACCGAGCGGCGGATAAGCCACGTGTTCATCATGGACGTGCCCACATACTCTGAAACGCTTTTCATCACAGATGCGGCGATCAATATCTTTCCCGACCTCGACGCCAAGCGCGATATCGTTCAGAATGTGATCGATCTGTTCACGCAGATCGGGCTTGGCAAGCCGCGGGTGGCAATCCTCTCCGCTGTCGAAACGGTCACGACGAAAATACCGTCGACAATTGATGCGGCGGCCCTCTGCAAAATGGCCGACCGCGGGCAAATTGCTGGAGCAATCCTCGATGGTCCGCTCGCGTTCGACAATGCGATCGACCCGGAAGCAGCCCGGATCAAGGGTATTCATTCCGCGGTTGCTGGCAGGGCGCAGATCCTGGTGGTGCCCGATCTCGAGGCCGGCAACATGCTAGCAAAAAATCTCGTCTACCTGGCAAAGGCGGACTCGGCGGGTCTGGTGCTGGGTGCACGCGTACCCATCGTCCTAACGTCGCGCGCGGACTCCGTGCGCAGCCGCATGGCGTCGTGTGCCGCCGCCGTGCTCTATGCTGCAGCACGTCTGGAATCAGCAAACATTCCGCCGGTGTGATCCGCCGATGGACGGGCTTCTTGTTGTCAATGCCGGCTCTTCAAGCCTCAAATTCCAGATATTTGGAATTCCAGAGGTTGGGGATCCGCCGCGGCTGATTAAAGGCCAACTGGATGGAATTGGCACTCAGCCGCGTCTGCGCGCCGAGACGCACGACGGATCGCCGCTTATTGACAGATCGTACGCGCCGGGCGAAATCGGCGATATTCCTGCTGCGATCGTCGCTACGGCCGACTGGTTGCGGAAAACGAAAACGGTGGAGTTGATCGCGGTCGGCCATCGCGTCGTTCATGGTGGTCCGGAATACGATAAACCGGTTGTCGTCGATCGTGACGTGCTCACGCGCCTGGAGCGATACATCGCTCTCGCGCCCCTCCATCAACCGAATAACCTCGCACCGATTCGATCGCTGCTTACTCATCGCCCGGAATTGCGTCAGGTCGCCTGTTTCGACACGGCGTTTCATCGCACGCATAGTGCTGTCGCGGATCACTACGCCATTCCTGAGCGTTTCTATCGCGAGGGAGTCAGGCGATATGGATTTCACGGACTTTCTTATGAGTTTATCGCCGGACGTTTGTGCGAAATCGCGCCCAGCGTAGCGAATGGACGCGTCATCGTAGCTCATCTTGGTAGTGGCTCCTCCATGTGCGCGCTCGCCGCGGGACGAAGCGTCGAAAGCACGATGGGCTTTACCGCGCTTGACGGACTGCCGATGGGAACGCGATCAGGCCAGATCGATCCCGGCGTGCTGCTCTACATGCTCACTGAGAAGGGAATGAGCGCGGAATCGCTGCAAGACCTGCTCTACCGGGAAAGCGGATTGAAGGGAATGTCCGGCATCAGCAACGACATGCGCGAGCTGGAGGCCAGTGGGGATCCCGCCGCCAAGCTGGCGATCGACTACTTTGTGCATCGCATCGGCCTGAATGCGGGAATGCTGGCGGCGGCGCTTGGCGGGCTCGACGCGTTCGTGTTCACCGCCGGTATCGGTGAGAATTCCGCCATGATCCGCACCCGCGTGGCGGAGAAACTTGCGTGGTTCGGCGCCATTTTTGATCCAATCGCCAATCGCGCAGAGAAAACCGTTTTTTCGCAACCCAAGAGCAAAGTCGCGCTCTATGTCGTGCCGACCGACGAGGAATTGATGATTGCGCGGCACACGCTGTCGCTGTTGGCCACCGAGCCGGGCATGCGGATCCGACCGCCGTGAAATTGGCGTTTATCTGATCTGAAATGTCAATCAGCCTAACGTTGAGTCGCATCAACGCCCGGCCTGGAAAAGATAGGCGGTGAAAGGCGGAAGGGGTCCTGGACAGCTAGAGAGCGTCCGGCGGATAATTCGTGTCTTGGGTTCAAAGCTGAAGTTCGCCAATCTAATGTAGATTGATCTTCGTCTGGGAAGGAACTAGCATTACTGATATGCTCTGAGTGTCTCTTCGGGACCCAACAGTTCTCTTCGGAACGTTCAAATGACACTTGCAATGCATAATCGCTTTCTCGCCGGCGCCCTGCTTGTGTCTTTGTTTGCGGTCGGCAGTGTGCCGTTGCCCTGCATCCTGACGCATTCCTCGGTGGCCGGATTGTTGTCGCCGACCGCAGAAGCAAAATCAAAATTTCAGAGTTTGCTCGACCGCGTCCTTGGGGAGTCGTTACCCGACGGCATCTACAAGACCAATGGCCGCATCGAGGCCACACAGGTCGACGTCGCGGCGAAATATCCCGGCCGGCTCATCGACATCACCGTCGAGGAGGGCAGCGAGGTCAAGGCTGGACAGGTGGTCGGGCGGGTGTCGTCGCCGGAATATGAAGCGCAATTGCGGGGGGCGCAGTCCAATCTGGACAAAGCCACGCAGGCGCTGGTCGAAGCGGAAACATTGATCGACCAGCGCAAGGCCGTGCTCGCCGCCGCCAAGTCCGATTTCGAGCGCGGGCAGGAACTCGTCGGCAAACAGATCATCACGCAACAGACGTTCGATCAGCGCCGCCGCAATTTCGAAAGCGCCGAAGCCAGCGTTGCCGGCGCAGTCGCGCAGCGCGAACAAGCCGATGCCGCGATCAAGAGCGCGCAGGCCGAGGTCGAGCGTATCGAATCTGATTTTGCACGATCTGATTCTGCTGTCTCCGAGAACGGGGCGCGTTCAATACCAACTGGCGCGCAACGGCGAAGTGATCGCCGCGGGCGGAAAGGTCTTTACCATTCTCGACCTGCACGACGTTTACATGACCGTCTTTGCGCCGGCGGCGGTCGCCGCTAGGCTGGAGATCGGCGGAGAAGCCCGCATTATTCTGGATCCGGTTCCCGAATATGTGGTTCCCGCTTCCGTGAGCTTTGTGGCCGCCGACGCGCAATTCACGCCAAAGACGGTCGAGACCAAGGACGAGCGCGAAAAGCTGATGTTCCGTGTCAAGCTGCGATTGGATGCGGAGGTACTCAAGCAATATAGCCGGCGGGTGAAAACGGGCATACGCGGGCTCGGTATTGTGCGCACCAACGCCGCAACCACGTGGCCGGAAGACCTGCAAGTCAAGCTGCCGCAATGACGAACGCCATCGTCGCCCGGCTCGACGGTGTGTCGCACCGCTACGGGGCGACGATCGCCCTAGACGATGTGACGATCGAGGTCCCGGCGCGCAAGATGATCGGGGTGATCGGGCCGGACGGCGTCGGCAAATCGACATTACTGGCGCTTGTATCCGGCGTGCGCACGGTGCAGACTGGAAAGGTCATCGTCTTTGACGGCGATGTGACCCAGCGGTCGCACCTCAAAGGCCTGCGCGCTCGCGTCGCTTACATGCCGCAAGGCCTCGGCCGCAATCTCTATCCGACACTCAGCGTATTTGAGAATATCGATTTCTTCGGCCGGCTGTTCGGGCAATCGGCGGCCCAGCGTCGCGCGAAGATTACGGAGCTCTTGACGGCCACGGCGCTGAATCCATTCGAGGCCCGCCCCGCCGGCAAGCTCTCGGGCGGCATGAAGCAGAAGCTCAGCCTGTGCTGCGCGCTGATCAACGATCCGGATTTGCTCATTCTCGACGAGCCGACGACCGGCGTCGACCCGTTGTCGCGCGGCCAGTTTTGGGACCTGATCAACAGCATTCGCGCCCGCCGGCCGCAGATGAGCGTGATCGTTGCGACCGCGTACATGGACGAGGCGCAACGCTTCGATTGGCTGATGGCGATGGACGACGGCAAGATCATCGCCCACGGCACGTTGCAGGAGATGCTCGACAAGGCGGGAGAGCCGACGCTCGAGGAGGCCTTCATCGCGCTGTTGCCGGAACAAAAACGGGCGCTGCATCAAAAAGTCGTGGTGCGGCCCCGCGTCGCGGCTCCGGATGAAACGCCCGCGATCGAGGCCGAAGGATTGACGCGGCGGTTCGGCGATTTCGTCGCCGTGGATCACGTCAATTTCCGGATCGCGCCGGGCGAAATCTTCGGCTTCCTCGGCTCCAACGGTTGCGGCAAATCGACGACGATGAAGATGCTGACCGGCTTCCTGCCGGCGACCGAGGGCTGGGCGAAATTGTTCGGGCGGCCGATGGGTTCGAACGACATGGAGATGCGTCGCAATGTCGGTTACATGACGCAGGCATTTTCGCTCTACAGCGAACTTACCGTGCGTCAGAATCTCGAACTGCACGCGCAACTCTATCACCTGCCGTCGGATAAAATCGGAAGCCGCATCAAGGAGCTCTTGCAACGCTATGACCTGGAAGGGGTCGCCAATTCCAAGCCTGAAAGTCTGCCGCTAGGCATCAAGCAGCGGCTGCAACTCGCGGTCGCGGTGTTGCACGAGCCGGCCATTCTCATCCTCGACGAGCCGACTTCAGGCGTCGATCCGATCGCCCGCGACGCGTTCTGGCGCTCCATGATCGACCTTTCCCGCGACGACGGCGTCACCATCTTTCTTTCCACTCATTTCATGAACGAGGCGGAGCGTTGCGACCGCATCTCGCTGATGCATGCCGGGAAGGTGCTTGCAGTCGGTGCACCGATGGATCTTGTGAAGGAGCGCGGCAGCGACTCTTTGGAAGATACCTTTGTCGGCTATCTTGCCGACGCTGCGGGCATCGACCGGACCAAGAAGGTCGAAGCGCCGCCGCCAGATGCGATGCCGACTGAAGCAGAACCGATCCGGCCACCGCGACGGTTCGATATCGCGCGGCTTTGGGCGTATGCGCGCCGCGAAACCGTCGAACTGGTGCGCGACCCGATTCGGCTCGCCTTTGCCATCGTCGGGCCTATCATTCTGATGTTGGCATTCGGTTATGGGATTTCCTTCGACATCGAAAACCTGCAAATGGCGTCGTTCGATCAGGACGACACGCCGCAAAGCCGGCAGTTGCTCGACGGATTTTCCGGCTCCCGTTATTTCTCGGTGCAGCCGCCGATCGCCTCAGCGGCCGAGGCCGATCGCCGTTTGCGCAGCGGCAATACCCAAGTCGTCGTCGAAGTACCCGCGGGTTTCGGCCGCGATCTGCTGCGGGGCGCCAAGCCGGAAGTCGACGGTACGGTCGACGGCGCCATGACTTTCCGCGGCGAGACGGCAAAAAACTACGTCACGGGGGTGGTGCGGAAGCAGGGTGATGAACTCGAGCGCCAGGTGCGCCAGGCGGGCAGCCCGAACACGTGGACTGACCATGATATCCAGACGCGCTTCCGCTTCAACCAGGCCTTTCTCAGCGTCAATGCCATGGTGCCGAGCGTGTTCATGCTCATGCTGTGCCTGATCCCGGCCATCATGTCGGCAATCGCCGTGGTGCGGGAGAAGGAAACCGGCTCCATCGCTAATTTTCGTTCGACGCCGATCACCAAATTCGAGTTCCTGCTCGGCAAGCAGGTTCCCTATGTCGCCGTCGCGATGCTGAATTTCGTTTTCCTGCTGTTGATGGCGATCTTCGTGTTCGGCGTGCCGGTCAAGGGGTCGTTCTTGACGTTGTTGATCGGCACCGCCGTTTATGTGATCTCAACCACCGGCTTCGGCCAACTGATCTCCTCCTTCACCCGCACCCAGGTCGCCGCAGTTTTCGCCACGGCAATTCTGTCGATCGTGCCGGCGGTGAATTTCTCGGGGCTGTTCGCTCCGGTATCGTCGCTCTCCGGAACTGCGAAAATTCTCGGCCTGACGTTTCCGTCGGCCTGGTATCAGCCGATCACCGTCGGCGTGTTCGCCAAGGCGCTGGGAATGGGTGCCCTTTGGTTTAACGTCGTCGCGATCTGCATTATCGCGCTCGCTTATCTGATCCTGTCGCTGTTGTTGTTACGCAAACAGGAGGCGTGAGATGGATGCGCCTGGCACGCAACCGGTTCCAAAGTTGGCCGAAGCGCGAACGGTGACGCTGCGCGATCACCTCGCCAACATCTTCCGCCTGGTGATTAAGGAGCTGCGAAGCATCCGGTCGGACCCGACCATGCTCATCCTGGTCGTGTATGCGTTCAGCATCTCAGTCAACACAGTGGCCACCGGAGCCGTAACCGAAGCGACCAATCTCTCGGTCGGCATCGCCGATGAAGACGGCTCGGAGTTGTCGCGGCAGATTGCGGAAGGGCTGGTGCGGCCGACGTTCCAGCCGGCCGTGCAGATCAGGGCGTCCGAGATCGACGCAAAAATGAACAAGGGCGAGCTGCTTTTTGTCGTCGAGATACCCCCGAACTTCCAGGCCAATGTATTGGCTCAGCGCAAGACCGAGGTCCAGATCAACGTCGATGCTACGGCAGTGGCCCAGGCCGGCAACGGCGCCAACTACCTCAAGACCGCAATATCCAACGAAGTGCAACACTTCATGAATGCGCGCGGCATCGCCGGGGGCTCGCCGATCAACCTCGTCGTGCGCGCCGATTTCAATCCCAACTTGAAGACCGCTTGGTTCTCGGCGATGACCCAGGTCATCAATCAGATCACGCTCCTGACCGTCATCCTGACTGGCGCCGCGCTGATCCGCGAGCGCGAGCAGGGCACGGTCGAGCATCTTCTGGTGATGCCGGTGGTGCCGGCGGAAATCATGCTGGCCAAGATGTTCGCCAACGGGCTCGTCATCCTGATCGCGGCGATGCTGTCACTGCAATTTGTCGTTCACTGGTGGATCGGCGCACCGATCGCCGGCTCGATCTTTCTCTTCCTTCTTGGCGCGGCGCTTTATGCGCTCGTGGTCGCGGCGCTCGGCATTCTGGTCGGCACGCTGTCGACGACGATGGGCCAGTTCGGACTATTGGCGATGCCTGTCGTGATCGTCACCCAGTTGCTGTCCGGCAGCAGCACGCCAATGGAGAGCATGCCGGTCTGGCTGCAATATG
The DNA here is from genome assembly GCA_963829465.1 of uncultured Alphaproteobacteria bacterium. Lineage (GTDB taxonomy): Bacteria > Pseudomonadota > Alphaproteobacteria > Rhizobiales > Xanthobacteraceae > BOG-931. The sequence goes on along the minus strand of CAWHJE010000008.1, from coordinate 6,244 downwards.
TGATGCGAACAATAAGCCCGACGCCTCACTTTGTGTCTTTTGCTCAGGCCGTGCTGTTCCGTGGCGCCGACATCACGCTCGTCTGGCGGCCGCTGCTTGCCATGGTCATCATCGGCTCGGTCTACTTCGCCTTCGCGATGAGCCGTTTCCGCCGCGTCATCTTTGGGAGCTAACCGCCATGGCCAAGGACAATGCCGCCGACGACAACAAGATGAAGCGCAAACCCTACGAAAAGGAGCTGCGCAAGCTTCAGGTCGAGCTTTGCCACGTGCAGGAATGGGTGAAAGCGAAAGGGGCACGGGTCATCGTGGTCTTCGAGGGCCGCGACGCTGCGGGCAAGGGTGGAACGATAAAGGCAATAACTGAAAAAGTAAGTCCGCGCGTCTTCCAAGTCGTTGCACTGCCCGCACCGTCTGATCGTGAAAAAACGCAGATGTATGTCCAGCGCTACATTGAGCGCTTTCCCGCCGCCGGCGAAATCGTCATTTTCGACCGGAGCTGGTATAATCGGGCGGGCGTCGAAAATGTCATGGGATTTGCTGATGAAAAAGACGTAGCACGCTTTCTGAGCGTTTGCCCTGAATTTGAAAAATATATTGTCGACGCAGGCATCATTCTGATCAAGCTCTGGTTGGAAGTAGGACAGCAGGAGCAGGAGCGTCGATTTTTGGCGCGTATCAACGATCCTCTTCGACAGTGGAAGTTGAGCCCCATGGATCTGGAATCCTATGGGCGCTGGTACGACTTCTCGCTGGCGCGCGACGCGATGCTAAAGGCTACCGACGTGGACTACGCGCCCTGGCACATTGTGAGGTCAGACGATAAGAGGCGCGCCCGGCTGAACTGCATCTCCAAATTGCTTGATCTAATTCCATACAAGAAAGTGCCGCGGCCGAAGGTTAAACTGCCAAAACGATCGACGAAGAAAAAATACAACGACCAGGCATCGCTCCAAGGAAGGAATTTTGTTGCTGAAAAATTCTGATATTGCTGTGCTAGTCGTGGCACCCAACATCACCATCATTGTCATGCCGCCAAAAATCCCCTGAGCTCAATCCAGTCGAAAACATCTGGCAGAGTTCAAGCGCGACAACTGACTTTCGAACCGCATTTTCAGGTCTAACGACAATCTCGTCGATCACTGCTGCCACGCTTGGAATAAGCTCGTAGATCAAACCCTGGAAAATCATGTCCATCGGATTGCGCGACTTGGCGTACGGGTTTCGATCAATGGGATTTGGTATTAGTTGGCTTGGTGGGATCGGCAGCTACGCTTTTGAGCGGGAGTGATGCTGATATCCAAGCCTGGTGGCAGGTGTCCTGCTTGATAGTATTGAGCTTCATTGAGGGACTTGTGTGGTCATGGCCGCGCACCGCGGCACGCCGGCTCGTAGGCCCAATTACGATCAAGACCGACAAGAACAGAAGTTGACGCCCCAATCCACACCGATCGAGCCGGTGTCCTCGGTGATCTGAAGCCGCGAAATTGGATCGCGTTTGGCTAGAGTTTTCCGCGGTGATACCCGGGCTGGGAGGAGCGGAGAGCGATGAAGGCCTCGAAAGTTTCGGACGCCCAGCCGACCGTTCACCTGTTGATGAACCACATCCGAAATGCAGATGCCGCCGGGTTGTGAAATGCTCTCAAGCCGTGCCGCAACGTTGACGCCGTCGCCAAAGATATCGTCGCTTTCAACAATGATGTCGCCGATATTAATACCGATGCGGTTCTTGGCGAGCAGAGCCTGAAGAATATCGCGCGTCCGGTGCGCGTTCTCGGGCGGTGACGCCCGCTGCCGAGCGATCTCTCTCGCTTATTTTGGCTACTATCGTGGCGGGTGCCCGGCAGCTTTTGACCGTCTCCGTTCCTGAAGCACTTTGAGTTCGCTTTCCTTAAACCGTTTTCGGAGACCGGTTGCCCCTGTGACGAGCAAGTTCTCATTGCGGTCGTTCCAATCGCCGACAACGAGTCTGGCGAAGACGGCGCGGTTGATGCCGCCTACCTCGGGCACCGCATCATCCGATCGACCGTGCGCTACACCGAGGTCACGCCAAGCCTCTTGCGCCGGTAGCAAGCTTGGTGACTGCGTCGTCGTGTTTTTCTGCAGTCCAGAAATGACCCTCCCCGCATGCTGGACAGGCCCGGGTCTCGCGCGTCGAGGCTGCATTTCTCTGGTTCATATTAGCCCCTGATTAGACATCATACCGCGCGCCACGTCACAAGTGTTGATAAACATGGGTTTGCTGACGCGTTCATAGACAGTTATTTTACCGCCCTGCCTGAGCACCGAGACGACCTCGGCCGTATCGGCGATCAGCATAAAAAGCTTGATTAGGACGTGCGCGAGTTTCGGGTCAGGGGGCGAGATCGGGCGCCAACTTTGCAAGGAGTTCGGAGCCAGCTAGCTGCATGGCGTAGATTTCCAGAGTGTGCCGGCCGGTGAAGCGCAGGGCGCCGGCTATGGCTTTTGGCGGCTGGATGCGGCTCGGGCCGCGCAAGAACAGACACAGGCTCGCGGACCAAACGCTCATGCCCAAAATGAAGGCGGCGAAATGGATCTGAGGAAACGAGTATTCCCTTTGTTCTTGCCAGACGTAGACGACCACGGCGGCAAGGCAGGCCAGCAGTCGCATTCGGCCCGCGGTCTCCGTCATCGCGGGCGCCGGCCGTGCCGAGCTTTGGGCCGGGCCATCCACGCCGGCCGCTGATCTCCCGTCGACGTACATACGTTGGCATAAGCCGAAAAGGGCCCACAGCCATCCCTCCGAGCCGTAATCGACAATCTTGGCCGCTATCGACAATACCGCCAAAAGTGCGGAGACGAGGAAGGCGAAGGCGTGCCAACCGTGACGTTCCAAAAGGCTTTGCACGTATGGCCGTGCACTGCGGATGAGTGCGAAGCTCAAAAGAATGTTCGGTGGTACCCAGGTCCAGATGGCGTTCCAGCTTTCGAGCAGGGTCAAGATGACACCGAGCCAGATCCAGCGAAGCGGGACGGTCCTGGTCTGCGCGTAGCCCATAAGGAAGAAGAACGTCGGAGCCGCCAAGCGCCCGAAAACGCTCCACCAGCGGTCGTCTACCATGAAGAAATGGCCGAAATGGTCAACCGCGACCAAAATGATTGCTGCGGTTTTCAGCCAGTCGGTGTTGTCAACGAATCGAGATGTTTGTGGATTTCGATGAGCTGTGCTCGTCGGATCAATAGCGTCGTTCATTTCGGTGCTCAAACTTGTGCTCGTTGAGCATTACTTGCAGCGATCCACGAAGGACACTGAAGCCGTCGAGTATCCTAAATTCGTAGTCACTTTGCCACAACAGTGTTCGAGAACCCCGGATGCAAAATGAAGAGCAAATCACACGGCTGCCACCACGCAGGACGGCCTTTTCGGCTCTTCGAAACCCACGTAAAAGCTTATTCCGCAAACGGCTAATCTTGCCGCTAAATCATGCCGCGCTTCGAACGACAAGCGCAGCGCAGATATCAGTTTCCTCAATAATCTGCGCATTAAAACGCTCCGCCCCGCCATAATCAGGAGGCGCATGAACCACACGTAGATTTGGAGCTAGCTCGAATTCAAATGCGTCAAGGCCGAAGGGCAATCCCTCTCCAATGGATTTCAGCGCTTCCTTGAGGCTCCAGAGTTGGCAGAAAGTGCGCAGGCGCGCCAAACCGCCTACTACTTTAACAGCTGTCGCCTCAGTTTGCGAAAAGAACTGTTGAGCAATTTCTGCCGCCTCCAAGTTCGTCGTTTGATCTTCGAGGTCAACACCGATCCTGTGTGTCGACGACCACGCACCCAGAAAACCGAATTGGCAGGAGGAAAAACTAAACCGGACATCTGGCAAATCGGGAAGGTAGGGACGCCCTTTCTCCGTCTCCTTGAAAACTATCCGCGATAACGACCGCGGTGATCCAAGCACGAACGCTCCGCAATAGCGACGAAACGCACGCCGTTGTTTGAAATTAGCCTTGCCGTCTTCCGTTATAAAGCGGTCCGCCCTCTGCAACCCCGAATCCGACAGGACTGACGCGCAACACAATGATGCCTCGGATCCCGCGAAACTGGCGCATACAGAACATGAGCCGCATAATTGGCGGACGCCGGCGTCCAATCGCATGCGCTGGCGGCGAAGAGACCGTTGACCCACTCGCTATGGTCTCGCGTCATCCGTGGTCGCTTCGCAAACTGATGCTTTTGTCGATAGCTGCGTTCTCCAGGGAGCTCAGGGTGTGCGCCGGCTCGTTGTCGCGGCGATGGCGGAGGAGGGTGGAACCGCTCACAGGCTCCGCCGGGCTCCCTTCGTACGTAGATGTGATTATGTTCATTTCCTTGAGTACCAGCGCAGATGGGGCAAGAGTGTTGTGTCCCGCTCGATGACCGCACCACCCATTACCGTGGCGCCGAAGGCGACAGTGCAGCCGTCCTGGATGTGAGTTCGCTTAACCTTCAGCGTCATATTCTCGAAGGTGTGAAACTCCAGAAAGCCGTCGACAACGCAGTCGTTGCCGAAGTTCACCGCGTTCCAGTCGGAGCACTGCATTGGCTGGCTAACGATTGTCCCCTGGCCGATGCGACATCCCATCCGCCGCAGGATGAAATTGGAGAGAATAGTTCCGGCGGAGAATGCCAGAGGCCTCCTGCACCAAATGAAGAAGCAGTCCTGCGCGAAGAAGTAGGCAAAGTGGCGCCAGGACCAGAAGGTAGCGGGAGTGATCCGTTCCCCATTCGCTACCGACGAGGGATTTCTTGATAGCGACGCTAAACAGCACCAGATTGAGTTCTACCAGGGTCAGAGCAATCGCCGCGCTTGCGATTGGGTGTCCGCCCAATCGCAGCAGACAAGTGACGAAAATCACGAAGATGATCACCTCTGTGAGGGGCAGTATGCCGATGCTGAATAAGTCAAACAAGAAGATGCGGAGCAGGAACAGGGGGAAGTCCGGTAGTCTGTGAATTTCGTTATCCGCCTCAAATGACGCGCTCGCAAATTCCAAGGGCGGGTTTCCCGCCACCGTGATTGGCTCGCCGACCCGAGACCGCATCTGTCGTCGGAACTGTATATCGTTGCCCGGCGTGGAGACGCCGAGCATGAAGTTGGATGGAAAATTTCCGTACTCCACCACGCAATTGTTACCGCCGAAGAAATTCCGGGGCATGTCGAGTTGGCGCAATTTGGGGGTGCTCGGCGCCATAATCGAGCATGTTGGTGAAACATCCATTGGCGAAGAATACCTGGAAGTTGGCGGTAGCGACCTCCGGGACGAGGTTGAACATGAGGTCGCACTCGGAGCCGCCGAACCGCGGGAAGCGCATGCCCGCGAGCGCCCGCAGATACTGTCCGGTGATCGTCCAGGTCCACTGTCGCTGGATGGCGTTCAACCTGTTCATTCTGTACATAAGGAGTGCACCCTGAGCCCGCGCGAGGGGTAAAGCCCCGGTGAAGCGGCGGTCCAGCGGATGAAGATGCAACCCAGCAAAGAGGTCACGACGACGGCGACCCAGGTGGTGATGAACGTGTAGAGGGTAAGTTGCCAAACGATCTCGAGCAGCGGCGTCACCTTGAAATATTCGCCGGAAAGTTCAGCTTCCCCGGCGGGTATCAAGGCGCGGGCGAACCAGGAGATTGCCGCGGCTGGGACCACGATAAGCCACAGGGATAGGAAGATCTGCATAAGGACGTTGACGGTCTCCAGCAGCCAAGTGGGAGATGTGTACTGGCAGGCGATCGCCGTGCGCTTCAGCTCCGTGCAGCGGCCGCTGCGGCGCGCGGGAGCTTCCTCCCACATCTCGTGCGAGCCTACGTTCGTCAGGATGGGAGTGAACGGCGTGATCCACGTGCCGCGGCCCACCGTCACATTGTTGGCGATGGCGGCTCGCATCCCGATCTTGCAACCACTCTCCGAGGTGAACAGGACCGACATGCAGGTGCCGCCCCGACCATTTGGTCGTTTGGATGTAGGCTCCAGTCTGAATGGCGACATCATCCTTGATGGAGATCAAATCCAGGGGCCCCGTTAGGACAGCGTCGTGCGCACACTGAAGGTTATCGCCCACGCTCGCGCCGAGCTGCCGCAATGCGAATGCCCTGAGCGGCGCGCTGCGATACATCGCAGCCAACGGCACGAGCACCATGTTCTCCAGCCGTCCGATGCACCAAATTCGCAGATGCATCTTGCTCCACTTGGGGTACACACCCGGCGTCACATTGTTTTTGTAGACGTCACCGCCCAAGAAGAACTTTATC
>CAWHJE010000007.1:0-67623 GCA_963829465.1 uncultured Alphaproteobacteria bacterium | reverse complement strand
GCAGCGGAAACTTGCCGGGCTGGTCATCGAGGCCGACGTCGATCGGGATACTGACGAGATCGGCGTAGCTCAGGGGGCGGCCGCCGAGGTTCTGCCGAATTTGCAGGACCTCTTGTTCGCTCATGTTAAGAACCACGTAGATCGGATCGAGCTGCAGAATTTCGGCGAGCGCCGCCTGCTGCCCGTTGCCGCCCACGACATTGCCGACATCGATAAGGTGCTTGCCCATCTGGCCGTCGAACGGCGCCCGAACCTCGGTGTAGTCGAGATTGAGTTTGGCGATGTCGACCTGAGCGATGGCCGACGCCAATTCAGCTTCGGACTTGGCGGCCTGATAATTCCAGTTGTCGACGACGACCTGAGTTGCCGCGCCCTTCTTCTCCAATGCGCTATAGCGCACAACCTCGGTGTGCGCGTATTTTACCGCAGCCTGCATCGCTTTCACCTGCGCTTCGGCTTGCTCGAGTTGAGCCTTGTATTGCTCCTGTTGGACGGTGAAGAGGAGGTCGTTCTTATTGACCAGCTGGCCGTCGAGAAAATGAATGGCCTCCAGATAGCCGACGACGCGGGCGATCAGCTTCACGGTGTTCACTGATGCCGCATTGCCGGTGAGCTCGGTATATTCCGTAAGCCGCTGCACGCGCGGCAGGGCGACGGTAACCGGCGGGCCAGGCGCCACCGGTGCGGCTGCTTTGTCAGCGGGGGCGGGAGCAGGCGCGGGGGTTGGGGCAGGGCCCGGTTCTTTGGCGGTGCCCGGCGTGTCGTCTTTCTTTTTTGCCGGCGCCCCGAAGAGGGTATCCCGCAAACTCGCGGCATCTGCCGCCGCGATCGAGGCGCTCAAGATCGCAACGGCGATAAACAGCGCTGCGACCGCCGGACGGCAATATCTCCAGCCGTTCGCTTCGGACGAATTTAACCGCATGGCCGATCGCACCTTAGTTGTTTCTCTAATCCTCACCATTCCGGCAACCTCACTGGCGGACCGCGATCCTCGGGCCCGGGCAGCCCCGGTGTCGGCGGCTGCGGCTGCGACGGTGGCGGCAACAGGCTTCCCCAGTTGGTGCGCCGCCGCATCTCTTCCGCGGTGGCGGGGTCGACGAAGCCGTTGCCATCCCGGATTTGCCAGCCGCCACCGAGGGCGCGGAAAAGCGACACGAGTCCGGTCGATATGTTGCCCACGGCGGTGACGAGATTGCTCTGGGCCTGATAGAGATTTTGTTCCGCCGTCAACACCGCGGTGAATTCCCGCGTGCCGCCTTGATATTCGAGGATGGCGATTTGCAAAGCGCCGCCGGCGGCGTCGGCGCTGTATTTCAAATAACTCGCCTGCGACCGCGACAGCAGAAACATGGCGATGCCGTTCTCCACGTCTCGTTGCGCTTTGAGCACGGTGTTCTGATAGTCGACCAGATATTGCTGGAGCGTCGCATCCTGGAGACGGATGTTGTTGGTGATCTGCCCATAATTGAGAAGATTCCACTGGAACGCCGGGCCGACGGAATAGACCCGGCCGACCGGCTGGAATACCTGCAGCAGATTGTGGCCGTTGACGCTGCTGCCGACGCCGCCGAAAGTTCCTGTGATGCTGATCGCCGGGTAGAGCTCCGCCTCGGCAACGCCGATTTGCGCGCTCTGCGCCGCAGCGCGCAACTCCGCCGCGCGTACATCGGGCCGCCGGCGCAACAGGTCGGCCGGAATACCGACCGCCACTTTCGCCGGCGTGGATGGAATTCTGGCGGTCAATGGAGCCAGCAGCGCGTTTAGAGGCTGCGGCGCGATGCCGAGAAGGACGCGCAATGCGTTCAAGCCCTGCTGCAACTGGATCATGGTCTGCGGCACCACGGCCTCGGTCGCGCCAAGCACGTTTTCCGCCTGAAATACATCGAGCAGTGTCGTCGTACCGCCCTTGTATTTCTCGCGTGCGATCAGCACCACCTTGCGCTGCTTCACAATATTTTCGCGAGCGATCACGATCTGCTTCTCTAGCGTGCGGATGCCGATATAGGTCGTCGCGACATCGCCGAGGAGCGTCACCAGCACATCGTCATAGGTTGCGATCGAGGCGAGATAAGCCGCGTCGGCCGACTCGACTCCACGGCGAAACTTACCCCAAAAATCGAGCTCCCAGGCGGCCTGGACGCCAATTGTGTCGCGCCAGTAGCTGCGGAGGCTTGTCGCCGATTGCGGGTCGGCGGCGCTGGAGCCCGCATTTTGGAGGACACCGAAGCCCTGTTGTTTCTGCGGGTAAAACTCGCCGATGGCGATGCCGAGGTTGGCGCGGGCCTCGAGCACGCGCGTGCCGGCGCTCAAGAGGGTGAGGTTCTGCGCGTAGGCGATTTCGATCAGGCGATTTAGGATCGGATCGTGAAAAACGAGCCACCAGTTGCGGTAGAGTTCGTCCTTGGTATTCAGCGCTCGGCTTCGCCATTCCAGCCACGTCGGAGCGACTTGGACCGGCGGCGTGAAGAAATCCGGGCCGACGGCGCAGCCCGCGACGTCAGCCGACAGGACGACGACCAACAACTTCCGCAAAATGGCGCGGCCACTGCCCCGGCCGAGCCACCGGGGTGCTCGTACTTTTGCCCGCAACATTAGCCCGCCAAGTTCGACTGAAAATCGAACTTTCCCGTACTCTGCGACGCCAACGTTGCCCCGCGCATTTTGGCAAGGCAATCCCGGCCGGGCCGAAAATGGAGGTTTCGAACAGGTCTTCGTGACGATTTCGGCGCAGTGTGGCGCAACGAGCGCTAGATTCGCGCCATACGGCCTTGATGGGGCGTTCAGCAGCCGGAAAGCCGTTCCGCTCAAACCTTCGCAATACGGTTGTCGCAAATGGTCTGTCCGGCGCGAGGGCGCCGTCGTTTGCCGAATTGGCCTCCGGAAAACGATTGATCCCGATCAATGAGCGCATCGCGTGCGGGCTTGCGTGACCGGTCATTTGGGAATCAAATTGCAGTTGCGACAGCAGTTGAAGGATGCTCGCGATGCATGTTCGCATTCTCTCCGGTGCGGCGCTGGTGTTCGTGTTCACGGCCGGCACCTTGCCACTACCGTCCGAGTATGCGGATTCGGTCGGCGGAAGGTTGTTGTTCTCCACCGCGCAGGCGCAATCGAAAGTTCGGAACCTGCTCGACCGTATACTGGGCAAAGCGTTACCCGACGGCATCTACAAGACCAATGGCCGCATCGAGGCCACACAGGTCGATGTCGCGGCGAAATATCCCGGCCGGCTCATCGACATCACTGTCGAGGAGGGCAGCGAGGTCAAGGCTGGACAGGTGGTCGGGCGGGTGTCGTCGCCGGAATATGAAGCGCAATTGCGGGGGGCGCAGTCCAATCTGGACAAAGCCACGCAGGCGCTGGTCGAAGCGGAAACATTGATCGACCAGCGCAAGGCCGTGCTCGCCGCCGCCAAGTCCGATTTCGAGCGCGGGCAGGAACTCGTCGGCAAACAGATCATCACGCAACAGACGTTCGATCAGCGCCGCCGCAATTTCGAAAGCGCCGAAGCCAGCGTTGCCGGCGCAGTCGCGCAGCGCGAACAAGCCGATGCCGCGATCAAGAGCGCGCAGGCCGAGGTCGAGCGTATCGAATCGATTTTGCACGATCTGATTCTGCTGTCTCCGAGAACGGGGCGCGTTCAATACCAACTGGCGCGCAACGGCGAAGTGATCGCCGCGGGCGGAAAGGTCTTTACCATTCTCGACCTGCACGACGTTTACATGACCGTCTTTGCGCCGGCGGCGGTCGCCGCTAGGCTGGAGATCGGCGGAGAAGCCCGCATTATTCTGGATCCGGTTCCCGAATATGTGGTTCCCGCTTCCGTGAGCTTTGTGGCCGCCGACGCGCAATTCACGCCAAAGACGGTCGAGACCAAGGACGAGCGCGAAAAGCTGATGTTCCGTGTCAAGCTGCGATTGGATGCGGAGGTACTCAAGCAATATAGCCGGCGGGTGAAAACGGGCATACGCGGGCTCGGTATTGTGCGCACCAACGCCGCAACCGCGTGGCCGGAAGACCTGCAAGTCAAGCTGCCGCAATGACGAACGCCATCGTCGCCCGGCTCGACGGTGTGTCGCACCGCTACGGGGCGACGATCGCCCTAGACGATGTGACGATCGAGGTCCCGGCGCGCAAGATGATCGGGGTCATCGGCCCGGACGGCGTCGGCAAATCGACACTACTGGCGCTTGTATCCGGCGTGCGCACGGTGCAGACTGGAAAGGTCATCGTCTTTGACGGCGATGTGACCCAGCGGTCGCACCTCAAAGGCCTGCGCGCTCGCGTCGCTTACATGCCGCAAGGCCTCGGCCGCAATCTCTATCCGACACTCAGCGTATTTGAGAATATCGATTTCTTCGGCCGGCTGTTCGGGCAATCGGCGGCCCAGCGTCGCGCGAAGATTACGGAGCTCTTGACGGCCACGGCGCTGAATCCATTCGAGGCCCGCCCCGCCGGCAAGCTCTCGGGCGGCATGAAGCAGAAGCTCAGCCTGTGCTGCGCGCTGATCAACGATCCGGATTTGCTCATTCTCGACGAGCCGACGACCGGCGTCGACCCGTTGTCGCGCGGCCAGTTTTGGGACCTGATCAACAGCATTCGCGCCCGCCGGCCGCAGATGAGCGTGATCGTTGCGACCGCGTACATGGACGAGGCGCAACGCTTCGATTGGCTGATGGCGATGGACGACGGCAAGATCATCGCCCACGGCACGTTGCAGGAGATGCTCGACAAGGCGGGAGAGCCGACGCTCGAGGAGGCCTTCATCGCGCTGTTGCCGGAACAAAAACGGGCGCTGCATCAAAAAGTCGTGGTGCGGCCCCGCGTCGCGGCTCCGGATGAAACGCCCGCGATCGAGGCCGAAGGATTGACGCGGCGGTTCGGCGATTTCGTCGCCGTGGATCACGTCAATTTCCGGATCGCGCCGGGCGAAATCTTCGGCTTCCTCGGCTCCAACGGTTGCGGCAAATCGACGACGATGAAGATGCTGACCGGCTTCCTGCCGGCGACCGAGGGCTGGGCGAAATTGTTCGGGCGGCCGATGGGTTCGAACGACATGGAGATGCGTCGCAATGTCGGTTACATGACGCAGGCATTTTCGCTCTACAGCGAACTTACCGTGCGTCAGAATCTCGAACTGCACGCGCAACTCTATCACCTGCCGTCGGATAAAATCGGAAGCCGCATCAAGGAGCTCTTGCAACGCTATGACCTGGAAGGGGTCGCCAATTCCAAGCCTGAAAGTCTGCCGCTAGGCATCAAGCAGCGGCTGCAACTCGCGGTCGCGGTGTTGCACGAGCCGGCCATTCTCATCCTCGACGAGCCGACTTCAGGCGTCGACCCGATCGCCCGCGACGCGTTCTGGCGCTCCATGATCGATCTCTCCCGCGACGACGGCGTCACCATCTTTCTTTCCACTCATTTCATGAACGAGGCGGAGCGTTGCGACCGCATCTCGCTGATGCATGCCGGGAAGGTGCTTGCGGTCGGTGCACCGATGGATCTTGTGAAGGAGCGCGGCAGCGACTCTTTGGAAGATACCTTTGTCGGCTATCTTGCCGACGCTGCGGGCATCGACCGGACCAAGAAGGTCGAAGCGCCGCCGCCAGATGCGATGCCGACTGAAGCAGAACCGATCCGGCCACCGCGACGGTTCGATATCGCGCGGCTTTGGGCGTATGCGCGCCGCGAAACCGTCGAACTGGTGCGCGACCCGATTCGGCTTGCCTTTGCCATCGTCGGGCCCATCATTCTGATGTTGGCATTCGGCTATGGGATTTCCTTCGACATCGAAAACCTGCAAATGGCGTCGTTCGATCAGGACGACACGCCGCAAAGCCGGCAGTTGCTCGACGGCTTTTCTGGCTCCCGGTATTTCTCCGTCCAGCCGGCGATCGCTTCGGCGGCCGAGGCCGATCGGCGTTTGCGCAGCGGCAATACCCAAGTCGTCGTCGAAGTACCCGCGGGTTTCGGCCGCGATCTGCTGCGGGGCGCCAAGCCGGAAGTCGACGGTACGGTCGACGGCGCCATGACTTTCCGCGGCGAGACGGCAAAAAACTACGTCACGGGGGTGGTGCGGAAGCAGGGTGATGAACTCGAGCGCCAGGTGCGCCAGGCGGGCAGCCCGAACACGTGGACTGACCATGATATCCAGACGCGCTTCCGCTTCAACCAGGCCTTTCTCAGCGTCAATGCCATGGTGCCGAGCGTGTTCATGCTCATGCTGTGCCTGATCCCGGCCATCATGTCGGCAATCGCCGTGGTGCGGGAGAAGGAAACCGGCTCCATCGCTAATTTTCGTTCGACGCCGATCACCAAATTCGAGTTCCTGCTCGGCAAGCAGGTTCCCTATGTCGCCGTCGCGATGCTGAATTTCGTTTTCCTGCTGTTGATGGCGATCTTCGTGTTCGGCGTGCCGGTCAAGGGGTCGTTCTTGACGTTGTTGATCGGCACCGCCGTTTATGTGATCTCAACCACCGGCTTCGGCCAACTGATCTCCTCCTTCACCCGCACCCAGGTCGCCGCAGTTTTCGCCACGGCAATTCTGTCGATCGTGCCGGCGGTGAATTTCTCGGGGCTGTTCGCTCCGGTATCGTCGCTCTCCGGAACTGCGAAAATTCTCGGCCTGACGTTTCCGTCGGCCTGGTATCAGCCGATCACCGTCGGCGTGTTCGCCAAGGCGCTGGGAATGGGTGCCCTTTGGTTTAACGTCGTCGCGATCTGCATTATCGCGCTCGCTTATCTGATCCTGTCGCTGTTGTTGTTACGCAAACAGGAGGCGTGAGATGGATGCGCCTGGCACGCAACCGGTTCCAAAGTTGGCCGAAGCGCGAACGGTGACGCTGCGCGATCACCTCGCCAACATCTTCCGCCTGGTGATTAAGGAGCTGCGAAGCATCCGGTCGGACCCGACCATGCTCATCCTGGTCGTGTATGCGTTCAGCATCTCAGTCAACACAGTGGCCACCGGAGCCGTAACCGAAGCGACCAATCTCTCGGTCGGCATCGCCGATGAAGACGGCTCGGAGTTGTCGCGGCAGATTGCGGAAGGGCTGGTGCGGCCGACGTTCCAGCCGGCGGTGCAGATCAGGGCGTCCGAGATCGACGCAAAAATGAACAAGGGCGAGCTGCTTTTTGTCGTCGAGATACCCCCGAACTTCCAGGCCAATGTATTGGCTCAGCGCAAGACCGAGGTCCAGATCAACGTCGATGCTACGGCAGTGGCCCAGGCCGGCAACGGCGCCAACTACCTCAAGACCGCAATATCCAACGAAGTGCAACACTTCATGAATGCGCGCGGCATCGCCGGGGGCTCGCCGATCAACCTCGTCGTGCGCGCCGATTTCAATCCCAACTTGAAGACCGCTTGGTTCTCGGCGATGACCCAGGTCATCAATCAGATCACGCTCCTGACCGTCATCCTGACTGGCGCCGCGCTGATCCGCGAGCGCGAGCAGGGCACGGTCGAGCATCTTCTGGTGATGCCGGTGGTGCCGGCGGAAATCATGCTGGCCAAGATGTTCGCCAACGGGCTCGTCATCCTGATCGCGGCGATGCTGTCACTGCAATTTGTCGTTCACTGGTGGATCGGCGCACCGATCGCCGGCTCGATCTTTCTCTTCCTTCTTGGCGCGGCGCTTTATGCGCTCGTGGTCGCGGCGCTCGGCATTCTGGTCGGCACGCTGTCGACGACGATGGGCCAGTTCGGACTATTGGCGATGCCTGTCGTGATCGTCACCCAGTTGCTGTCCGGCAGCAGCACGCCAATGGAGAGCATGCCGGTCTGGCTGCAATATGTGATGCGAACAATAAGCCCGACGCCTCACTTTGTGTCTTTTGCTCAGGCCGTGCTGTTCCGTGGCGCCGACATCACGCTCGTCTGGCGGCCGCTGCTTGCCATGGTCATCATCGGCTCGGTCTACTTCGCCTTCGCGATGAGCCGTTTCCGCCGCGTCATTTTCGGAAGTTGAACCGCTTGAGACTTAGCCATCAGTCTGCGGCATGCACCGCAGGGCCTGTTTTGTGAAAATCACGCGATCTTCGATCGCAGATGAACTTGCTGAGTGGAGCAATGTCATCGACGCTGCAGAGCCATTGGGAAATGCTGATCGGGCGTTGGGAAGGCCCACTTGCCTTTCGCCTCCTCCTTCAGCCGGTATTTGCGGCCGCTATTGCCGTTCGAGCAGGCCTGCGGGACGCGATAGCCGGGCGGCCAGCCTACGGATGGCAAGTCATCAGAAATGCTGGCCGGCGCCTCGAGCTCATACGCGAGGGGTGGCGGGATGTCGGCAAGCTGTTCGTCGCAGCGGTCGTCATCGACCTTGCGTATGAGATCCTTGTCTTTGGTCGAGTTTTTCCGGGACAATCTCTCATCGTCGCCTTCGCGCTTGCAGTACCGACCTATCTCGTCGTTCGCGGTCCGACTAACCGCATCGCGCAAAAGATATTCCACTACGGTCGATCATCGGTCGGCGAAAAATAAAAAGGACATATGGAAGCTGAAACAAATAGGCCGCCTCTATGAGCACTGCTCTCGATAGCCCGCTTGTTGTCTTTATCGTGTCTCTCGTTGTGCAATGGCTTTCGGCCTATTTGGGCTATTTTCTTTGTCGAAGGAGGCAGCGGCTCAGCAAGGATGCTCATGACGATTTCGACACCGTTCAAACCGCCTCGCTGACCCTGCTGGCCCTCATCATCGGTTTCAGCTTTTCGATGGCTGTCACCCGCTATGATCAGCGAAAAAACTATGAGGAAGCGGAAGCGAATGCGATTGGGACCGAGTACCTGCGTGCTGATTTGCTGCCCATCGAAGATGCTGCACGCGTGCGTGAGTTACTGAAGATGTATCTCGGCGAGCGTGTCTCGTTTTACCAGGACCGTGATGAGCGCCAAGTCAGCCAGATCGACTCCGATACTGCAAAGCTGCAGGCTGAACTCTGGTCTGTGGTCTCTGGTGCGGCAAGCCAGCGGCCGACGCCCGTAGTGGCCCTCGCTGTTTCGGGAATGAATGATGTACTCAACTCGCAGGGGTAGACACAGGCAGCATGGTGGAACCGCATTCCCATTGCGGCATGGGGGATGATGGGACTGATGGCAATCTGCAGCAACTTGCTGCTCGGCTATGGCGAGCGTCGAAAAAGTATGGCTCTGCTTCTTGTATTGCCGGTAATCATATCAATCTCGTTTTTGCTTATTGCCGATATCGACAGCCCGCGCGGAGGCATCATTCGCGTTCACCCGCACAACCTGATTGCTTTGTCTCAATCAATGAAAGGCCGATAAGGGCTTGCTGAGATGGAGAAGGAAAGAGAACCTGGTAACGAGGCCGGCAAGTGCCGGCTTTCGTCGAGTCATTTTCGGGAGCTGACCGCTATGGCTAAGGACAACGGCGCCGACGACGGAAAGATGAAGCGCAAGCTTTACGAAAAGGAGCTGCGCAAGCTTCAGGTCGAGCTTTGCCATGTGCAGGAATGGGTGAAAGCAAAGGGGCTGCGGGTTATCATCCTGTTCGAGGGTCGCGATGCCGCCGGCAAGGGCGGGACCATCAAGGCGATAACCGAGAGGGTAAGCCCGCGCGTTTTCAGGGTCGTTGCGCTACCGGCGCCGTCCGACCGTGAGAAAACGCAAATGTTTGTTCAGCGCTATATCGAGCGGTTTCCGGCCGCCGGGGAAATCGTCATTTTCGACCGCAGCTGGTATAACCGCGCGGGCGTCGAAAACGTCATGGGCTTTGCCAGCGCCAAGGATGTCGAGCGTTTTCTGAAGATTTGTCCGGAAGTCGAAAAATACATTACCGACGCCGGCGTCCTCCTGATCAAATTCTGGCTGGAAGTCGGACAATCAGAACAGGAAAAGCGGTTTTTTGCGCGCATCAGCGATCCGCTTCGACAGTGGAAGTTGAGCCCGATGGATGTAGAATCCTACTCGCGCTGGTACGAATTTTCGCGCGCGCGCGACATGATGCTCAAGGCCACCGACGTCGATTATGCGCCGCGGCACATTGTGAAGTCGGACGACAAGCGGCGAGGCGTCTCAATTGCATCTCGCAGATTCTCGAACTTATTCCCTACAAGAAAGTGTCGCGGCCGAAGGTCAAACTGCCAAAGCGATCGACCAAGCACAAATACGACGACCGGGCGTCTTTGCACGGCCGGAACTTCGTTCCCGAGAAATTCTGACCCTTACGTCACTGGCGGGAGGCGGGTTGGCCCGGTAAAAGGGGGATTCTGCAGCGGAAACGCCCATGGCAGTCCTCGCCGAAACCGATCACGAATTCACCGACGACCGGCTTGCGGCCCGCAATGCCGTAGTGCTGGCGGCCGCGCAAGCGCTGGGCGGCGCCAACACAGCGGTAATCGTGGCGACGGGCGGGATAGCGGGATCGCTGCTGGCTCCAAGCCCGTTGCTGGCGACGTTGCCGATCAGCGTCATGGTGGTCGGCATTTGGATCGGCACGCTCCCTGTTGGGATGCTGGCCAAGGCCTATGGCCGGCGTTTCGCCCTACAGGCGGGCGCCGCGATTGGCGCGCTCTCCGGCATTGTTTCGTGCGCTGCCATGCTGTCTGGGTCGTTTGCGCTCCTGCTCTTCGGCATGCTGGGCGGCGGCCTCTACGCGGCGGCAAATCAATCGTATCGCTTCGCCGCCGCCGATACGGCGAGCGCTCATTTCCGGGCCAGGGCCGTGTCGTGGGTTCTCGCCGGTGGCGTCTTTTCGGCGATCATCGGCCCACAGATCGTCATTCTCACCAAGAATGTCTGGCCGGCCTATCTGTTCGCGGCGACTTATTTGGCGCAGTCCGCTTGCGCCGTCCTCGCGGTGGCGGTGCTGGCATTGCTGCGTGTACCTCGGCCGGCGACGGTGGAGACCTTTGCGGATGGGCGACCGCTCGCCGAAATCGTCCGCAAGCCGCGCTTTATCGTCGCCGCGTCATGCGGACTTGCAAGCTACGCGATGATGAATCTGATGATGACCTCGGCGCCGCTCGCCATGGTGATGTGCAACCATTCGATCGGCGACGCCGCACTCGGCATCCAATGGCATGTGATCGGCATGTACGCGCCGAGTTTCTTCACCGGCGCGCTGATCGCGCGATTGGGGTTGCGCGCCATCATGGCGGCCGGATTGGCGCTGATTGTTGCCGCCGCAATCGTGGCCTTGACCGGCGTGGCGCTGTGGAACTTCTGGATCTCGCTGTTGCTGCTGGGCGTCGGCTGGAACTTCAGCTTCATCGGCGCCACCACTTTGGTCACCGAATGTTGCGGCCCGCACGAGCGCAACAAGGTGCAGGCCTTCAACGACTTCTTGATTTTCGGTTCGATGGCGATCGCGTCGTTTTCTTCGGGGGCATTGCTGGCGCGCTATGGCTGGACCGCGGTGAACGAGGTCGTGTTCCCGGTAGTCATCGCCGCGGCGGTGTTGCTGGCCTGGGGGACCTTCGCGCGGCGGCCGAACCCGGTTTAACAATCTTTGACTTCGCCAAAGGAGGGCGCGATGGACGATCGAACGGTCACCTCAAACTCGGTCAGCGATGAAGCGGCGCTTCGCGGCCTCTATCAGTCGCCCATGGAGCTTGCCGTCCTCAAGCAGCTCGACCGGCTGGACGGTCATTGCCGTAATTTTCTTGCCCACTCGCCGTTTGCCGTGATCGGGTCGACGCGGCCCGGCCGAGGCACCGATGTGAGCCCGCGTGGCGACGCGCCAGGATTTGCGAGGGTGCTGGACGACCACACCATCGCCATCCCGGACCGGCCCGGCAACAATCGCCTCGATACGATGTCGAATATCGTGGCCGATGCCGACGTCGGCCTGCTGTTCTTCATACCGGGCATCGACGAGACGCTGCGCATTAATGGCACGGCGCGCCTGTCGCAGGAACCGGCACTCCTTGCCGCGGCCGCCGTCAATGGGCGCGAGCCTCGGCTGGTTATTCTGGTCACGGTGCGGGAGGCATTCCTGCATTGCGGCAAGGCGCTCAAGCGTTCCAAGCTCTGGCACGAGGATTACCGGGTCGAGAAAAGCGCGTTTCCGTCTCTTGGGCGGATGATCGTCGAACAGACCAAACCGGCCAACGTAACCGTCGAGCAGGCCGATGAAGTGGTCGAAGAGGGCTATTTGAACAAGCTTTACTGATAAAATGTCCGGACAAGTGCTGTTGTTCCTCGACGGTCTGCTCCCCAAGGTGTTTGGTAAGCCGCTTTTGAGCCGTTGAGGGTTCAAATTGCTTTATCTAGCCGTAAAGGCTCTCATTTCAGGACTGCTTGCTGCGATCATTTCGGAGATTGCCAAGCGTAGCCCTGCTTTCGGCGCTCTTGTTGCTTCGCTCCCTTTGATTTCGATAATGGCCGTGATCTGGCTATGGCGAGACACCGGGGATAGCGAGCGCATCGCATCTCAAATGGAAGGGACGTTTTGGTACATACTTCCGTCGCTGCCGATGTTCCTGCTGATGCCAGCGATGTTGAGGATCGGAACCGGTTTTTGGATGAGTCTAATTGTTTCGTGCGGCCTGACCGTGGCGCTTTACCTGATCACGGCTTGGATATTGTCGAAGTTCGGCATCGGGCTTTAATTTCCCCGGTGCGCCGCGCGGCTTGCCAAAATGACCGAGCGGGACTAGCATTTTTCATCAGGGGATACGCAGGCTCCCCATCAGACGGTCGCCGTCCAAGCTCTGCGCAGCGCTCGCTTTGCCGAGGATGTTGCGCATGGACGGAAAATCTCCTTCGATTTTACCAGTCGCACTCCGCCCACATCCCAGTTTGGGATCGGCGTTGCCGATTTGGCTGCGTGTTGCGCTGTTGAGCTTTGGCGGCCCGGCTGGGCAAATCGCGGTGATGCACCGCATCCTGGTCGAGGAGAAACGCTGGATTTCGGAATTGCGTTTTCTGCACGCACTCAACTATTGCATGCTGTTGCCCGGCCCCGAAGCACAGCAGCTCGCGACCTATATCGGCTGGCTGATGCACGGGACGCGCGGCGGCATTGTCGCCGGCGGACTGTTCGTCCTCCCCGGCGTCATCGCCATCATGGCACTAAGCTACGTCTACGCGGCATGGGGCCATGTGCCGGTCGTCGTCGCTCTTTTCTTTGGTCTGAAGGCAGCCGTTCTCGCGATCGTGCTCGAAGCCGTGTTCCGGATAGGCAAGCGCGCTCTCAAGAATTTTGTGATGATCGGAATTGCCGCGGTTGCTTTTGTTGGCATCTTCTTTTTTGCCGTTCCGTTTCCGATCATCATTCTTGGCGCGGCGGCAATCGGCTTTGTCGCGAGCCTCACCGGTATGACCGCGTTTCAGGTCGCAACCGGTCACGCGCCCGAGAGCCTTCTTGGCGAGACGACACCGGATCATGCCCGCGCGACGGCGGCGGTGTCGCTGCGAGTCGCCGCTGTTTGGCTCGCGCTGTGGCTCGTACCAGTCGCCCTGATCGTCGCGGCTCTTGGCCCTGCCAACGTCTTCAGTCAGATCGCGGTGTTCTTCAGCAAGATGGCGGTCGTGACATTCGGCGGCGCCTACGCGGTGCTCGCCTACGTCGCCCAGCAGGCCGTCAGCACCTATGGCTGGCTCAACCCAAGCGAAATACTGGACGGTCTTGGCATGGCGGAAACGACGCCCGGACCGCTGATCATGGTCCTGCAATTCGTGGGCTTCATGGGTGCATACCGCAATCCGGGTGCGCTTTCGCCGATGCTGGCGGGAACGCTCGGCGGCCTGCTTGCAACCTGGGTCACGTTCACGCCCTGTTTCCTTTGGATTTTTCTCGGCGCGCCTTACATCGAAGCGCTGCGCGGCAACAAGACTTTGAACGCGGCCCTGTCAGCTATCACCGCCGCCGTGGTCGGAGTCGTTCTCAATCTCGCGATCTGGTTTGCCATCCATTCGATATTCCGCGAGACCGTTCCGATCCACTTTTTTCCATTCGCCTTTGATGCGCCCAAACCGGCAAGCGCCGATCCATGGGCGTTCGCATTGAGCGTTGCAGCAGCTATCGCGATCTTCCGTTTCAAGGTTGGCATGATTCCGACCCTCGCGGCGTGCTGCGCTGCCGGCGTCGCGCTGCACGTGCTGGGCGTGATTGCGTGAGCGCAATATGACGACCGAAAAAGGAGTGTTCGCCTGCGGGGCCACGAGCCCAATCAGAAATGGAGGACGAAATGCGCATATTTGCCACGCTACTGCTCAGCGGCGCCGTAGTGTCGTCGGCAACCGCTGCCGGCGCCCAAGGCATCGACTGGCAAAAGGTCGACGCGGCGTTCGGTAGAAAGCCCGCGGTATCGGGCGACGTTCACCGCTACGGTTTCCCGCGCACCGACCTCACCGTGACGCTCGATGGCGTCATCATCAAACCCGCATTGGCCCTCGGCGGCTGGGTCGCGTTTAAACCCATGCAGAACGAAGTCATGGTGATGGGCGATCTCGTCTTGCTGGAGACCGAAGTAAATCCGGTCATGGCGAAGCTGATCGAGGGCGGCGTAAAGATCACGGCCGTTCACAACCATCTGCTGCGCGCCAATCCGCCGACTATCTATATGCATATCGGCGGGCATGGTGATCCGGCCAAAATGGCGGCCGCCATTCGCACCGCGCTGGCCGAAAGCAAGACGCCGTTGGAAGTCCCCGTTGCACTGGCTTCACCGCCCGCCGTCGATCTTGATACGTCCCAACTCGACCAGATCATCGGCGTGAAAGGTCAGGCCAACGGTAGGGTCTATCAGTTCACCGTGCCGCGCCGCGACCCGATCATGGAGGGCGGCACCCCCCTCATTCCAGCCGGCCCGTTGGGAGCAGCAATAGGGATCAATTTCCAGCCGACCGGCGACGGCAAGGCCGCCATAAGCGGCGACTTTGTGCTGTCGGCCAGCGAAGTCAATCCGGCGATCAAAGCTCTGCGGGCCAACGGCATAGAGGTGACCGCCCTTCACGGTCACATGCTGAACGAAGAGCCGCGGACGTTCTTCATGCACTTCTGGGCCAACGACGAGGCGATCAAGCTGGCCAAAGGTTTGCGCGCCGTGCTCGACGACGTAGCGACGGCGAGAAACTGAAAACCCATAGCGGCATGACCGTTCCCAGCGATGACCAGTGGCCGCGGCAACCGGCTTCCACCCCGGATCAAGTTCGGGGCCGGCTTTTTTCTGATCATGCTCTGGACGGAGGCGTCATAAAATTGGGATCGGTCGGCAGCGCTAGGGGGCTGCCGTTTTGCTTTGCCCCTACACGATCACGGGTTGGAGCGGCCAACTGAAATTATCCGGCAGATTGGCGCTGGCAACCAAACGATCCGTCAGGAGGCCATGAAGGCGCGCCCATTCCTTCTTCGTGTCATGCGCGGGATTGCCATAGACCAAATTGTTCATTTGGCCCGGATCGTTCTTGATGTTGTAGAGCTCGTATTCGAGACCGCTGCCGTCGAGACCGAAATAGACTGCATAAGTCCAGTCGCCATGGCGGATCGCGCGAATATGTCCGCCCGGGGTGTCGGTGGGCACAAAGAAGCGATCGTCGAAGGAAAACAGCGTGTAGTCTTGAACTGCGCTTGACGGGTCGCGCATGATCGGGACGATGCTTTTTCCGATGCCGTAGGACTCGGCGTCGGGAATACCGGCGAGATCGAGTATCGTCGGCAACAGATTGAGGTGGTCGTAGAACGCCTCGGTCTCGAGCGGCTCCGGATAGAGCTTCGGATTGTGCACGATCAGCGGAATGTGGATCATTTCCTCGTAGGCGGTGTAGGCCTTCTCGCGCATGCCGTGCGAAAGGCCGCCTTCGCCGTGGTCGGCCAGACGCAGAATAATCGTGTCGTTGGCGAGCCCGGTTTCTTCGAGCGCGTCGAGCACCGTTGTAATGTGCTTATCGACGACGGTGTGAAGGTAGGCATAGAAATTGACGTAGTCCTCGCGTGCCTGGTTGCTGTCGAGCGGAGCCCTTTTGTTGTAGGCGTCGCGCGCAAGTTTTTGAATTTTGGGCTTGGTCGAGAGATCGTCGGCATAGTTGTCCGGCAGCTTGATGCCGAGATGGGCAAAGTCTTCATGCCGATAGCCCGCTTGCAACCACGCGCTCGGCTTCATCCAAGAACCGGGATAAACCCCGATATCGTGCGGGTTGACGAGCGATATGAAGAGGCAGAACGGCTTGCCAAGCTTCGGAGCCCGGTCTTTCAGAAACTCAACGATGCTTTCGCCTCCCACGCCGGCGGTCTGACCGCGGTCTGACGGACTGGGCCCGCTGACGAAACGCCCATCGTTGTTGGGACCGGCGCCGCCCAAGGTGCGAAGGCCGTCGAATTTTCCGAATGGCGTGGTTTCCCATTCCTGGATGGCGTTGCCAGCATCCGGCGGGTTCCAGCCGGACCAGCCCCAGTTCCGCTCCATCGTCTCGATATCCGCTGGTCCCCAATTTTCGCCGCCGTTGCCGATTGCCGCGTTGGAGGCGTAGCTCAGATGCCATTTGCCTTTCCAGACCACCTCGTAGCCGGCTTTTTCCTTGAGCAGTGAGGCGATGTTAGGCTGGCGGTCCTTGTGCGGCAGGCCGGGCCACAGAAAGGTCTGGGTCACACGATTGACCGGCGCAAAGCGGCCCGTAAGCATCAATCCACGCGACGGCGAGCATTGGCATGCCGCCGTATAGGCGCGATTGAAATACAGGCCGTGTCGTTTGAGCCGCTGCAGCGAGGGCAGGTTTTTCTCGGCCCAACCACTAGGCCAGTGCAGGTGATGGCGCTCCTGGTCAGTCATCAGAACAATGATATTGGGGGTCCTTGGCATGCTGATTGGTTCAGCGGCGACCGACGGAGCGGCAAGGCCTCGCGTAACACCCGAAATGGCCGCCAATCCGGCTCCGATCTGGAGCAGATTGCGCCGCGTCGTTGTACTCGCCGACGGCGGAAGGCTTCCGTCGCCCGGGCGCGCATCATTTACGCACTCGGTCGCGCCCTCACTCTCAACAGATTTGCCGGCGCGCGTCGCATCCGCCATGGCAGTCATCCCTCCAAAGCAACCGCGGGCCTCGGCGAGCGAACCCGCAGCACAATTATCCAGACTTCTCGTGACAAACCGGAGGTGAAGCAGGCGCGCGATGCCGCGAAAGCGTAGCCTTTAACGAGAATATGCCAAAAGGGCCGCATTTCTCAAGTCGGGGTCGGCCGGTGCCTCGCAATTGTTGGACAACGACGGCTACCGGTCAAACCAGCTGTCGCAGTGGCGATCCGCGTCGTTGCCCTCTTTAGCGCTGGCCATCTTATCGCCGTTGATGCCTATATCGCCGCCCACGTAGAACCGAAATGTAGTCCAGTATTTGCGTCGGAAAATATCTTCGTAGTCGACACGGCCATAAACCCAAAGGGCCGCGATGCCCATTTGCATCGTAGTTTTATTCCCGTCTTTGAAGAGTCGAGATACGTTCACCTCAAAGGTGGCCTCCGAAGGCATAGTATCTACGGAGCTCCAGCTATTTTTAGCGGGTGGAGGGAGGCCCTCTTTTGGAACGGGAAATTCGGCGATGCCGCTGGCGGCCCATTGGACCACGTTATAGGCGGGTGTCCGCCCCGTGTTTTTAATTTTTACCTCTTCCGTGTACGCGAGGCTGTCGAAATTAAGAAGTCGCACCGTATCGACGAACACGTAAGCCCGCAGCGTGCGGCGTTCGACATCGAAAGCAACAAAACCCTGCCAGAGAGTTCCGCACAGAGCCAGGAAGGCTATACAAAACGCTAGCTTTTCAAGAGAAGTATGCCGCCGCTCATTGGCACTAATCGGCTCGCGGCTGGGCTCGCCCGCTTGTGGATTGTCTCCTTCGGAATTAATCGTCTGCTCCGGGTTGCTCGAAGGTCGACTTGATACCTCTGCGCCAAGGGACTCGGGATTGTCGCTCATTCGTTGCCTTGTGGCGTAACCCCGCCGCCGGCCCTGCTGACCTCGTCCATGCGTGTTCCGTGCCCGTCGGTAGGACCCGTTTCGGAAGGGACCTTCGCACAACCCCTTACAAGTGATTGCTCGGGGCGTGGCGGCAAGCTAAATGTTCGCGCGAGTCCACTCGCGTCCATGCCGATAAATTGGTCATGAGTTGGACACGACAAACGGGACTGTCGCTAACTTGATGAAATGACTAGCTAAATAGAGCGGACCGGGCCGATTTTTGGCAATGTCCGCGCCAATTTGCGCGGTTTGCGTGCTTTGCGCGTGGACTGACCGCGCTGCGTTCTTTCCTTCCGGGCCGGACCGTATCCGGCCCCCAATCAGACCGGGGTTCTTTCAATGACGACGTTGTGGCTTATCGTTCTCTGTGGCGTTTTGGCGCTCGTTTACGCCATCTGGGCCACCACTTCCGTGCTTGGCGCCGATCCAGGCAACGAGAAGATGCGGGAGATAGCGGCAGCGATCCGCGAGGGTGCGCAGGCCTATCTGCGGCGGCAATACACCACGATCGCCATCGTCGGCGTCGTGATCTTCCTGATCGTCGGCTATTTCCTCGGCTGGCTGGTCGCTCTCGGTTTCGCCGTCGGTGCCATCTTGTCAGGCGCCGCCGGCTTTATCGGCATGAACATTTCCGTGCGCGCCAATGTGAGAACGGCGCAAGCGGCGACCAGCTCGCTCGCCGGCGGACTTGAGCTCGCGTTCCGCGCCGGCGCCATTACCGGCCTTTTGGTCGCCGGTCTCGCGCTGCTCGGCGTGACACTCTACTTCCTTTTCCTCACCAGCGGGCTGCACTTCGCGCCGAACGATCGCACTGTCGTCGATTCGATGGTGGCGCTTGGCTTCGGCGCCTCGCTCATTTCGATCTTCGCCCGGCTCGGCGGCGGAATTTTCACCAAGGGCGCCGATGTCGGCGGCGATCTCGTCGGCAAAGTCGAGGCCGGCATTCCCGAGGACGATCCGCGCAACCCGGCGACCATTGCCGACAACGTCGGCGACAATGTCGGCGATTGCGCCGGCATGGCGGCCGACCTGTTCGAGACCTATGCGGTGACCACTGTCGCGACCATGGTTCTCGCCGCCATCTTCTTCAGCGCCTCGGCCGAGATGGTCATGAAGATGATGACTTTCCCGCTCGCCATCGGCGGAATTTGCATTATCGCGTCGATCATCGGCACCTTCTTCGTCCGGCTCGGCGCCAGCCAGTCGATCATGGGCGCCCTGTACAAGGGAATGCTGGCGACTGCCGTTCTGTCGCTGCTCGGCATCGCCGGCGTGACCTATTACCTCATCGGCTTCGGCCCGTTGGCGGGCGTGAGCTATTCAGGCGCGGACCTCTACTATTGCGGCATCGTCGGTTTGGCAGTGACGGGCCTGATCATCTGGATCACCGAGTATTATACCGGCACCAACTTCCGGCCGGTCCACTCGATCGCGCTGGCTTCGGTCACCGGCCATGGCACCAACGTGATTCAAGGGCTCGCCATATCGCTGGAATCGACCGCGATGCCGGCGCTCGTCATCATCGCCGGCATCCTGGTCAGCTATAACCTCGCCGGACTCTTCGGCATCGCCATTGCGGTGACGACGATGCTGGCGCTCGCCGGCATTGTGGTTGCGCTCGATGCGTTCGGACCGGTGACGGACAATGCCGGCGGCATCGCCGAAATGGCCGGTTTGCCGAAGGAAGTGCGCAAATCGACCGACGCGCTCGACGCGGTCGGCAATACGACGAAGGCGGTGACCAAGGGCTACGCCATCGGTTCGGCCGGCCTCGGCGCACTGGTGCTGTTTGCCGCTTACAACCAGGACCTGAAGTTCTTCGTGGCGGGCGCGGATCACCATCCGTACTTCCAAGGCGTCGCGCCGGACTTCTCGCTCGCCAATCCCTATGTCGTCGCCGGCCTGCTGTTCGGCGGCATGCTGCCATACCTGTTCGCTGCCATGGGCATGACCGCGGTCGGCCGCGCCGCTTCCTCAATCGTCGAGGAAGTGCGGCGGCAATTCCGCGAGAAGCCGGGCATCATGCAGGGCAGGGACAAGCCCGATTACGGCCGCGCCGTCGACATGCTCACGCGCGCCGCGATCAAGGAAATGATCGTACCGTCGCTGTTGCCGGTGCTGTCGCCGATCGTTGGTTATTTCGTCATCTACTTCGTTGCCGGCGGCGGCGCGCAAGGCAAGTCGGCGGCGTTCTCGGCGCTGGGCGCGATGCTGCTCGGCGTCATCGTCACCGGACTGTTTGTCGCCATCTCGATGACATCGGGCGGCGGCGCCTGGGACAACGCCAAAAAGTACATCGAGGATGGGCACTACGGCGGCAAGGGCTCCGACGCCCACAAGGCCGCGGTGACCGGCGATACCGTCGGCGATCCCTACAAGGATACGGCCGGCCCGGCGGTGAACCCGATGATCAAGATCACCAACATTGTGGCGCTTCTCCTGCTCGCGGTGCTGGCGCGTTAAGGCGCCGCATTGTTCACAAGGCTGCTGACCTGCACATGATCGATCCCGTCGGCGCGAGCGCCGGCGGGAACGCTGCATTGCGAACAGGGCAGGGTAGCTCCGCGAGGCAAGCCGGTCTTCGTTAGCCGATCAGTCGGCTCGTGACGACCTGACGTCAGAACGGCAACGCGAGGCGGCCGTTTTCGATCGTCGACATGAGCTGCTTGAGAAGGTTGAAGTCGGAGCCCGCCGTCGGTGTGGTGCGGCTGATGAAATCGAAGATCTTGCCATCCTTCATGCCGTACGAGGCCACCCGTTCGACGCGGCGGTTCTTGTCGAAATAGATCGCGACCACGCGCTGATCGGTGATCGTCGTTGGCAGGAACGAGGCCGCGCGTGTCGCGGTCTGAGATATGTAATAGAACGCCTCGCCGGAAACCGTCGCGACCGTGGAGGGAGTGCCCAGAACGATCAGCACTTGCTCCTGGGATGCGCCGAGCCGAATTTGCTCGAGCGCGCCATCGGGCAGCACGTAGCCGCGCTGGAAGGTTTCGCCGAAGATGCAGCCGCCAAGCGGCAGCGCCAGCGCGAAAACGAGCGCGAAGGCCGCCACGCCTTTACGGCTACTTTGCACTTGCCCCCGTCCGCCCCGCATTATCGGCATTCCATCTTGTATCCGACCGGCGCCTGCCGTAACTCCGACACGTCCGATTGGCAATTTCCCAGTTTTCGGGACCGGCCGTCGACATTAAGTAAGTGAGCTATGTTTATGATTTTGGCTACATTTCGGCGTCGGCGCAACACTCATATTATCCAACTCCTCTACGGCGCTATCGTGGCGCAGGCGCGTTTGCCGGTTTTTTACATGCTTTACGGGGTTGAAGATACCGTGGACGGGCGATTTGAGCTGATCGTTCTGCATCTGGTGCTGCTAATTCGCCGGCTGGCCCGACCGGAGACCGAGCGCGCGCAACGAACGTTCGACCCGGCGCTTGGTCAGCCGCTATTCGATGCGTTTTGCCGCGACCTCGACGACAACCTGCGCGAAATGGGCGTCGGCGATCTTGCGGTACCGCGCAAGATGCGGAGCTTTGGCGAGGCGTTTTACGGCCGGCAAACCGCTTACGAGGCAGCTCTTGCAGCGGCCGACGAACACGAACTTGAGAAGGCCTTGGCGCGCAATATCTTCGGGTTAGCGGATGTCGATGAGAGGGCGGTGCGGTTAGCGCAATATGCGCGGGCGGCGGCAACGCAATTGGATGCCGTACCGGAAGACATGCTGCTAACCGGTCGGGCTCTCTTCCCCGGCCCGGAGGCCTTTGCCCATGGCTGAGCGGCACAAGAATGTCCCGGCACCCTGGGTGGTTCCGGTGACGGTGGACGATATCCCCGAAGAGGGCGGTCAACGTTTCGACCTTGTCGCCGACGCGCAGACGCGCGCCGCGGTGGCGCGGATTGCCGGGCTGCGCGACTTGCCGCGTCTGGAAGCGAACTTCGAGGTGACGCGTTACGGCACTTGCGGTTTGCGCGCTGTCGGCCGGGTGTCGGCGACAGTCGGACAGGCGTGCGTCGTCACGCTCGAACCTCTCACCAACGAAGTCGACGAGGAGGTCGCCATCGCGTTTGCACCGCAAGTCGCCGCCGCGCGGCAAGCGGGAGAAACCGGGCCGGCCAAGGAAACCGCGGCCGAGACCGAACCGCTTATCAGCGGAACGATCGACCTGGGCGTGCTGGCCACCGAGTTCCTCATCCTTGGGCTCGACCCATATCCGCGCAAGCCGGACGCCGTATTCCAGCCGCCGCAAGATGCCACTGCGGAGGAGGGTCCCTTCGCGGCGCTTGCAGCACTCAAGAAGGATCGCCAAGAGGGGCCGCAATGACCGCTAAACGCAGTTGTTTCCGGGCGGCGAACCGCTATTCTCCTGCCGCGCTCGCCTCTACCTTGTCCGGACTTGGAGCATGATTCCGAAAAACGGCAGCCGGCCTTCGGAACGCATCACACACAGCCAAGAAATTCGGGCCCAACATCCGATCTCTCGCAATTGGTTCAAGGTTCAGGGACCGCAATAGTTCATGTCGCAAACGGTCCGCATTGCTCTGGACGCGATGGGAGGAGATCACGGTCCCGCCGTGGTCGTCGCCGGCGCCGAGCTCGCTTTGGCGCGTCATCCGGAAAGCGAATTCCTGTTTTTCGGGAATGACGCGCTGGTCGCACCGCTCGTCGCCGAGCACAGGGCGCTGCAATCGGCCTCGCGAATCGTGCATGCCGAGATCGCAGTGCGGATGGAAGACAAGCCGAGCCAGGCGCTGCGCTACGGCCGCCGCAAGTCCTCGATGTGGCTTGCGATCGACGCGGTGAAGAAGAAGGAAGCCGATGTGGTTGTGTCCGCCGGCAATACCGGCGCCCTGATGGCGATGTCGAAATTCGATCTCAAGATGCTCGCCGGAATCGATCGGCCGGCCATCGCGGCGTTGTGGCCGACCGTGCGCGGGGAATCGGTCGTGCTCGACGTCGGCGCCTCGATCGGCGCAGACGCCGCGCATCTCGTCGATCTTGCCGTCATGGGCGCGGCAACGGCGCGCATATTGCTCGGGATCGAACGCCCGACGGTGGGCCTTCTCAATATCGGCGTGGAAGAGGTAAAGGGTCTCGAGCAAGTCCGCGAAGCCGGGCGTATTCTGCGCGAGAAGCAAATGCCGGATCTCGACTATGTGGGTTTCGTCGAAGGCGACGACATCGGTCAGGGCAGGGTCGACGTCGTTGTGACCGAAGGCTTCGCCGGCAACATCGCGCTCAAGACCGCCGAAGGCACCGCCCGCCAGATCGGCCAATATCTGAGGGAAGCGATGAATAGTTCGGTCGGCACGCGCATCGGATACCTGTTTGCGCGTTCGGGCTTTCAGCAATTGCGCGAGCGTCTCGATCCGCGTCGGGCGAATGGCGGGATTTTTCTCGGCCTCAATGGCATCGTCATCAAGAGTCACGGCGGGGCTGACGCCGAGGGTTTCGCCGCCGCTATCGATCTTGGCTACGGTGTGGTGCGCGATGATCTGCTGGCAAAGATCACGGCGGCGCTCGGACGGCCGGGCTTCGACCGGCAACCTGCGCTGAGCGGAGCCGCGTTGTGACGATGCGTCGCTCCGTTGTCCTCGGTTGCGGCAGCTACCTCCCCAACCAGGTCCTCACCAACGCCGACCTGGCGCGCAAGGTCGACACCTCCGATGAATGGATCGTGCAGCGCACCGGCATCCATGAGCGTCGCATCGCCGCGCCCGGTGAAGTGACCTCGCAGATGGCCACGCAAGCCGCACGCGCGGCGCTGGCGCACGCGCGCCTTGACGCGCAAGCGATCGATCTCATCGTGCTCGCGACATCCACTCCGGATAATACTTTTCCCGCCAGTGCGGCTACGGTACAGGCCGAGCTAGGCATCACCCATGGCGCGGCTTTCGATCTGCAAGCTGTGTGTTCCGGATTCGTGTACGCGCTGGCGACGGCCGACGCGCTGTTGAAATCCGGAGCCTTCTCCCGCGCGCTGGTGATCGGAGCGGAGACCTTCTCGCGGCTGCTCGACTGGACCGACCGCACTACCTGCGTCCTGTTCGGCGACGGCGCCGGCGCGGTCGTGCTTGAAGCGCAGGAACTGCCAGGAGCGCCCAACGATCGTGGCGTGCTGACCGTGAAGCTCCGGTCCGACGGCCGGCACAAGTCGAAGCTCTTTGTGGATGGCGGACCGTCGTCGACCGGCACCGTCGGCCACTTGCGCATGGAAGGCCGCGAGGTGTTTCGCCACGCGGTAGCGATGATCACCGACGTAGTCGAGGACGCGTTCAA
The DNA here is from genome assembly GCA_963829465.1 of uncultured Alphaproteobacteria bacterium. Taxonomy (GTDB): domain Bacteria; phylum Pseudomonadota; class Alphaproteobacteria; order Rhizobiales; family Xanthobacteraceae; genus BOG-931. Next base: position 43,437 of record CAWHJE010000007.1, on the reverse strand, counting down.
GGCTACCGGCTACACGGTCGCCGATATCGATTGGTTCGTTCCGCATCAGGCCAACAAGCGGATCATCGACGGGTCGGCGCACAAGCTTGGGATACCATTGTCTAAGGTCGTCACGACGGTCGATAGGCACGGCAACACGTCCGCCGCATCGATTCCGCTGGCTTTGACAGACGCCGTCGCCGACCGGCGCATCAAGCGCGGCGATCTTTTGCTTTTGGAGGCGATGGGCGGCGGATTTACCTGGGCGGCAGCACTGCTGCGTTGGTGAAGGAAGTCGGCGGAGGGGCGTTGACCGTTCGGTGAGAAGTCAATATCCTTGATAATTCAGTACGATACGATGATCGATGGGCATCGGTCACCGAAAGCGGGGCTGGCGATGACGAGGAAGACGATCACGCGCGCGGATTTGTGCGAGGCGGTCTACCAGAAAGTCGGTCTTTCGCGTACTGAATCGGCGACGCTCGTCGAGCTGGTCCTCAAAGAAATCACCGATTGTCTGGAGCGCGGCGAAACGGTGAAGTTGTCATCGTTTGGTTCTTTCATCGTACGCAAAAAAGGCCAGCGCATCGGCAGAAATCCGAAGACCGGCAAGGAAGTACCGATCTCGCCGCGGCGGGTGATGGTGTTCAAGCCTTCCGCGATCCTCAAGCAGCGGATCAATTCCGATCCCGATGCTACCGAGCTAAACGGCAATTAATCACCAGCGGGGGAGTGGGGCCTTGGAAAAGGCGCCGGACGCATTCCGCACCATCAGCGAAGTCGCCGAGGAGATCAGCGTACCTCAGCACGTGCTGCGCTTTTGGGAGAGCCGGTTTACGCAGATCAAGCCGCTCAAGCGCGGCGGGGGACGCCGGTATTACCGCCCCGACGACGTCGATCTGCTGCGCGGTGTGCGCCACTTGCTCTACGGCGAGGGTTACACCATCCGCGGCGTGCAGCGCATCTTGCGCGAAGAAGGGTTGTCTTTCGTTCAAGGCGTTTGGCGCGCCGGCGCCGAGCCGCCGCCACCACAGATCGATGAAGATCGCGAAGACGCCGCCGACGAGCAAGCATCGCCGCGCGCAGGCCAAGAGCCATCGTTCTTTGGTCCGGCGCCGCGCATCGATCAGCCGTCAGACGACGAAGCGCCGGTGCGGCGTGAACCGACACTGGTGCCGCCAGCAGCAACCGAGCCTGCGCGTGTGCGGCTTGGCGCTGACAGTGAGGATCGGCGCAAACTTCAGAGCGTGCTGGACGGTCTTATCGCCTGCCGAAGCCTGATCGACGCCGCGATCTCCGACAGCAATCACGACGATTTCGCTTGACCGACGCCGCGACTGAGCGCAGCCGTCGGCCCGCCCATAAGCAATCGCGATCAGATATGGTTTCCGGAGACCATGCCCGGCTTCTGGCGCTTGACGACGCGTTGGGTCTGTACCCGCACGCAGCCGGTACCGCGGCACACGTTGGCGACCTGTTGAACGACCGCCGCGCTTGCTGCCGCGCCTAACGCTGATGGCGGCCCGAACGGTGCCGCCTCGGCGCGACGGCCGGAAACTCCGCTCGACAACACAAAGGCGACAGCGAGTGCCGTGAAAAGGATTCCGCGCATGTTTGTCCTCATGGACGTTGCAGGCGAGCGAGCCGGACCGGCACGCCGAATCAAATAGCTTGCGGCGCATCATACCGGAGTGATGCCCGCATTCCGCAAATTGGCGCGATGCAAGTCCGACAATCACCCGGACCGCGGGTGATGCGACCAAGACCTATTCGGGTACGACCTTCGGGGAATCCTTGGGAAACCGGGCGATGACAGCCGGATCCAGGTTGAACGTCGCCGCGACCATCTCGGGCGGCGTGTGCGTGAGCCAGTCGGACAGCGACACTTCCTCGTACCGATCGGCCTTGAAAACGGCCACGAATACGAGGTCGGTCGAGCCGGTATTCTCGACGTAATGGCCAAGGCTTTTCTTCACGTAGCCGATATCTCCCGGATGGAAATCGGCGGTCATGGCGGCTGGCCCGGTATTGAAAACGGTCATCCGCGCGGTGCCTTTCAAATAATACTGCCACTCGTCCGCATTCGGATGCCAGTGCATCTCCCGCATTCCGCCGGGCTTTACCGTCACCAACGCGGAGGCGACGGTCTTGGCGACATGGAAGTTGGTGCTGTCGGCAACCTGGGTGCGTCCGCTCTTGGTCACCCTTTGCGGCGTCGAAGCGGACAGGGCGAACACGAACGGAAATTCCGGCTCACCGGCCTTCGACGCCACCGACGCCTGTGCCTCGGCGAGCGGGCCCGGCACCTTGCCCTGAAAGATCCATTTGTTATGCAGCGGAATGTTGCGGAACGCCTCGGTCGGCACGCCGAAATTCTTTGCCAGGATGTCGGGAGGGGTATGCGCCAGCCAATCCGTAGCCAACAGCGTATTGAATTCCGAGGACGCGCCGTTGTCGAAGGCCAGGACGAATTCGCAGCCTTCGGGGCCCAGCCCCTGCAGCGAGTGCGGCAGACCGGCCGGGAAGTACCAGAGATCGCCTTCCGTCACGTCCCGGACCGACGCACGACCTTGAGCGTCGAGGATCGTGATGCGGCAGTTGCCGTATGTCATGATCGACCACTCGGCTTGCTGGTGCCAATGCAGTTCGCGGATCCCGCCCGCGGAAAGCCGCATATTCACGCCGGCAATCTCTGTGGATATCGCGAAATCCGATTGCGTCACCTGCCGCGCCCAGCCGCCGTCCTGGATGCGCTTCGACGCGAGATTGAACGAAGCCCAGAACTGCGGCATGCCGCCGACGTCGGTAGCCGGCGGATTGAGAAACGACGGCATGTTGTTCGCGAGCGCAGGATCCTGCGGCCCGGGGTCGACCAGCGCATTGGGATTCGTGACATTGATGGCGCCTTGCGGTGGTTCGTCCGGATTCCCAAACATCGCGGCCTGCGCCAGGGTTGCCGCTGCCGCCGTAGCTGCACTACCGGCCGCTGCGGTCTTCAGAACATTACGGCGTGATATGTCTTTCATGATTTCCTCTGCCAGGTGCCTCGGCTTGGAATCGCGCCGAGGCGCTTTCGTCGCTAACCGTCGTTCAATCCAGGCTGGCCTTACCATTGTTCGGCGCGGCCAGTATGAACCCAAAACCTAAATCATCAGAATGTGCGAAATTTGAACAGTGAGGAATTACTGGTCTTTTCCACAAAATGATCGGAGCGCCGAAATGCGAACTCGGCATTTCGGCGCCCGACCTGACGGGTTACCCTACACGACTATTTGCCAGGCGCCTTGTATGCGCCACGCAGCTTCGCCGCTGTGTGCCGAACGTGGGTCACTTCCTCCTGCGTCAGGAGACGCGTGAGTTTTACGTTGTGGAGAGCGCCTGACGCCACCACAACTCCGGAAATCGCGGCTGCAGCCGCGGGGTCAGTTACGTCGAAGATCGTCAGCACGCCGGGCCCATCCGCGGGGGTGCTGTACATCGAGATCAATTTACCGCCGGCAGCTTCGATCAGTTTTTTGGCTGCTTCGTAGCGACTGGTGTTGGGGTTTTCCATAATGCTATTGAGAGCTTGTGGTGTGTATTGCCCGGTGAAGCAGAAATGCATGGCCATTTACCTCCCGTTGCATTTTAGTTCCAACACAATCAGGCTACACCCGATCGGCCATCGCGTCACCGGCCGCCACGAAGCGGTCTGACGATTGAACCATTGAGCGCGCGATTTCGAACGAACGCGTTTCGAAACGAGACGCCGGCAGCCATCAAAAGTTTTCGGTGAAATGAGTTCGCAAGCCACCCGAATGGATGGCGAATGGCGCGACTGCTTTCGGCGGCTTGCGATGCTGATGCACCGCGTCGTACTTAGTCGGGTGTTTTGATTTCGCGCGTCCGGTTGCCGAATTCATCGACATACCAAGATCCGCTATCGGTCCTGGCCGTGGCTTCCCTCGGCGCCCCGCATTCTTCGGCGAGCGACACGTTGCATGTACGGCACTCGAAGGTGCACAGGTCAGGCAATCCGTTAAATCTGACCGTCTTTCTGGCCAGCCGCATCGGCTGAGCACAGCTCGGGCACCGGGGCGGCTTTGGCGCGGATTTGTTGGTGCGTTCGGAACACATGGCAAAACTCGGTTGGCAAAACTCGGTTCAGTGTGAGGCATGCGCGGCATCGCCGTCTCGGAGCGGCGAGCGGTGGTGCGCGTGGCCGCTCAATAAGCGCAGTATTCTTTCCGCGACGTGGCCGGAGGATTAATTTTTGCCAATGTCGTCTTTCCCGCCGGTGCGGCTTGCTGCCGAGGCAGCCGAGCCCGATTGGCGCGACGGGCGTTCACGCATCTGCCGTTATTTCGTCTCGACCGAATTGCCGAAAGCGCGGCAATAATTGGCGCTGGTTAAGTCTCTCGACAGTCAGGCGTGCGATTTTGCCGATACTTGTTTTTGATGGTTGCGCCGCGGCCCCGGGGGTGTAGAGGGGAAGGGCGGATGGAAATCTCCTTCCTCTGAGAGGCCATGCCATGGCAGACGCCCTCGTCACCGACCTCGAGATTGCGGTCCTTTGCGATTTGCTGGCGGGACCCGGCGCGAATCTGAAGGCGCACCAAAAGAGCGTTCTCGATCAGCTTCTGGCGAAGGGGCTCGTCGAGCCCGCACCGCAAGAAGAGTCGCCTGCAAGATTCCGCCTTACTGGCAAGGCTCAACACCTTCTCGCGGAACGCGGCGTCGGACTAAGCGGCGGTTAGGTTGGGTCGAGCGCCCGCCCATTCTTGCCGCTTCGTCGACGATCCGCTGCGGCAGGAAGCGGCGCGCTCCGGGATTTTGAAGCTACAGCGATTTATCCTTCCAGATGACGAATAAATCGCCGAACGACGCCGCGCCAGGGCTTCGTGTTGCCGAAGCATAATGTCTTGTTTTTGTTGGGGTATGTTGGTCGGAGCGCCGAGATTTGAACTCGGGACCCCCAGTCCCCCAGACTGGTGCGCTAACCGGGCTGCGCTACGCTCCGTGCCAAGCGGCAACTATAGTCCGCACCACTCGAACTCGCAACGATCTTAGGAATTAGCCGTATATAATCGGCACTTCTTCGATTGTCCGCAACCTCTCGCTCCTCCGTCATTAGCCGCCATCTTCCGACAGCCGCCGACAGGCGTTCGCGCTCGGCTGCTTACTACCCGCTTACTAATTTTCCTGCTAGACTGAGGGCTGAGGCAGGAGCGAGGCTGGGCCCTAACCGGAGGCGGAGGCGATGCTCGGCAAGATTACAAAGACCGCAGTCGAACGGTTAGAGCCCAGCAGTGGGTGGCTTTGGGATCATCGAGGTGAAAGGCTTTGGCGCTCGCAGACAGGTCGACGGCGTTTTCTATTATCTGCGATATCGGTTGGGCGGGGCCCAGCGCGTTAAATCGATCGGCCGCCACGGCTCGCCCTGGACCCCTGACACAGCGCGAAGCAAGGCCAAGGAAAAGCTCGGCAAAGTCGCCGCTGGCACTGATCCGTTTCCCGAAGAAGCCACGGTACGAACTGCCGAGACACTGGGCGGGGAACTGACACGCTACCTTTCGCGTAAGCGCGCTGCGATGAAGCGCCGAGCCTTTGCCGAAATTGAGCGGCATCTGATGAACCATGCGAAGCCGCTACACCGGCTAAGGCTGGGAGAGATCGATCGCCGCACCGTTGCCCTGAGACTGGCTGAGATCGAGGAAGCAAGCGGCCCCGTGGCGCGCAACAGAGTTAGATCGAGCCTTTCCGCGTTCTTTGCCTGGACTGTCACGGAAGGTTTCATCGAAATCAACCCCGTCACCGGGACCGCCAAGGCTGAAGAGGGTGGCGGTCGCGAACGAGTACTGAACCCCGCCGAGCTAGCCGAGATATGGGCTGCACTTGAGGATGATCAATTCGGAGATATCGTCAGGCTGTTGATCCTGACTGGCCAGCGTCGTGAGGAGATCGGAAGCTTGCGGTGGAGCGAGGTTGATTTCGAGCGTGGGCGAATTGCGTTGCCGCCTGCTCGCACCAAGAACAGGCGCTTGCACGAAATCCCGCTCTCGCCACTGGCGCAAGCCATCGTCAAACGCCAACCACGTCGCAGAGATTTCATCTTTGGCATTGGCAAGGGTGGCTTCTCAGGATGGAGTGATTGCAAGGCAAGGCTGGATCAACGTGTGCTCACCGCACGCCAAGAGGTCAACGCCAAGCCTTTAACTGACTGGCGACTACATGATCTGAGACGAACCGCCGCCACACAGATGGCCGAGCTTGGCGTCTTGCCGCATATCATCGAAGCCATCCTCAACCACGTCAGCGGACACCGAGCGGGCGTTGCGGGTATCTACAATCGTGCGAGATACGAGGCGGAGATGCGCGAAGCGTTGCAGCGCTGGGCGCATCATGTCGAGGCGATCACGTGTGCGTGATTTTCTGTTCGCAAATTCCCTCATGCTCCCCTCATGCTCCCCTTATTTCTCATTTCCTCTTGGCATTTGTGTGATTTTTTCTGCTTGATTGAGCAGCGCGCGAAGAATTAGCGTCCGCGCAAGCCAGCCATGCTGGCCACCTGAAAACACGAGGACAATTTCAAATGCTTCGCCTGCTCACGCAGCGGGAGGCCGCAGACCTATTGCGCCTCAGTGAACGCACACTGGAACGGCTCCGCGTTACCGGAACCGGACCCGTCTACGTCAAAGCAAACAGGCGCGTGCTGTATCGCGAAGCTGATCTTGAAGAGTGGATTGCTAAGCGCGTCGTTGGCAGTACCAGCGAACCGGCCGTTGTTTGACATCGTGAACGCGGTCCCTGGGCGAAGAGGCGCGAGCCCACGGACGCAAGACCCCAAAGCGCCGTAACGGAGAAGCTATGTCTGACGCAAAATCATCTGAGATCGTCCCAGCCGCAGCGCTTGCGAGGCCACGCCCGGATGACCTCGCCATTCGCATCAACGCCGCGCATGAGGAAGTAAGGAACTCAATCCGACGCGGGGCTGAGCATGCGATCACGGCTGGTCGCTTGCTGCTGGAAGCAAAGGCAAACGTGGGCCACGGCAATTTTTTGGAATGGGTCAGCGCGAATTGCAATTTCCGCCCACGCACCGCGCAAGTCTACATGACCATGGCGGAGAACTTCCCGTTATTGGAAGCGAGATCAAATGCGCAACGCATTGCGCATTTGAGCCTCAACGAAGCTGTCAGGATGTTGAAGGAGCCCAGCGAAAAGACTGCGGGCGATGCGGCGGATAGCAACGAAGTCAAGGACGCCGTTGCTAAGGCGATTAAAAAGGACGGCGCGCTCGCTGTCTTGAAGCGCGCTTGGGAGGCCGCAGGCGACACTCAACGTCGTGCGTTTGTGCGCTCGTACATCAAAGCGGACAGCGCTGTGCCCGTTGTGCCGTGAGCCTTCGGCGTAAGCCGGACGCGAAAGGGCGACCCCTAGGATCGCCCTTTCGCGTTTCTTCGGAAAGTAATCACCAAGTATTACACCCATACTGTCGAGGTTTTCCGTAATGATTCCAGGGGAATAATTACAAACTCGGCACTCCTATAAAGTATTAGACGCCGCATTCGTGTATTAGCCGCCAGCTGCCGGACTTGAATACTAGCAACTAATTGATATTCAAGCAGATTTAGCTTGATTTTATGCAAGTAATGTGGTACACTAGGTGTTAGACAATGGGAGTTCGACCAATGAAATGCGACCAATGCGACGCGGAATACTTCCCAGACAAGTCGTGGCAGCGCTTTTGCTGCGCGAAGTGTCGAAACGACTTCAACAACCTGGAGAAGAAACGGGTGAAAGTCGCCGAGGCGGAGGACCGACTTGCTGGTCGGCTTAACGGCCTCAGCGGGGCGGGGCCGAAGATCGACCTGGCTGCGCTGGGCGTGATGAAGCCGATTAAGCCCTTTAAGCTGAGAAAGTTCGCATGAACAAATCAGATCGCGCTGAGCGCGCGGCGCTGGCCAAAAGTACCAGCACCACGACCTACCATCAGCAAGCACAAGTTGATCAAATCCAATGGCCGACGTTGTCGCTAGCTGGCGCATCGGTGAGCGAACCGTCTTGGGACGCATGCGGGGACGAGCACATCTCAGGCGGCTTCCTCAATCGTTGTCTTGTCTTCGACGTTGGCCCTCGGCTCGTTGGACCTAGTAGAGCCTACTCGCTGACTTGGATCAGCTTGAACCCTGGTTTGATGAAGCCCTCCAACGGATCACTCGTGGCCACGCGCCCGATCAGGGCACAATGCCGACCATGTGAGGCCGATCGGACCTTTTCGCATGGGCTTCGATCCGAAAGCCGCGCAGGCCTATCGGGAATACGTCTCAACGTTCGCAAGTTGCCGGAGCCAGAAGCGCGACTTGTCCATCCGCACGCCAGAGCTTGCGGTGCGGACGCGACAACATTGGCTCGCCGCTCGTGGAGCTCGGAGCGGGTTGATCTCGCACTTCGAATGCGCCTGGGCTTCGGCTAGCCATCGCGCGACAACGTCCGAGCGGCGCTGCGCGAGGAAGAAAGTTAAACGGGATTTCGAAGCGATCAGCCGACACTTCAAAAATCTCCTCTCTGATGGCCCCATGAAGTGGTCTGACATCCAAAATCGCTAGGCAGTTGTTGGAGGCAGCGTGCCAGACCAATGGCCTCTGGCGTGATCCCGACGACGGACCGGGTCGTTGCCGCGCGACCATAGCGTCAGCATTTAGCGAAATCGAACGGCGGATGTTGGCTGACCCTGACAAGCAGCAGGGGGAGGGACGACTTGTACGTGCCCCCTCTGACCGCATCCTCAAGGCCACAAGCCACATCAACAAAAATCGACGACGGCAAGTGAACTGACGGCAACAACGGAGAATGAGAAATGGCTAAAAGCGGAGCAGGCGGCGGGATTAACTCCCGAGTGGTTAAGTCGGGGCTTGGGGCGAGGAAGGTCGAACCGAAAGGCGGGGGCATCCGTCCCGGCCACGCCGCGCAAATCGGCCAGGCCCTTGGCAACCACGCGCAAGATGCCGGAGCGAAGAAATTGAACCCAGTCATTCCGGCGCGGACGCAAGGCTACAACGCGCCGAGTGGGGCGAACACCAACTCGAAACCGAGCGTGATGGCTCGCGGAACGCAAGGACAGCACGGTCCGGTCGCCGGGAAGCCAGCGCCGCAAGGGCGCGACATCCTGAGCGATTTCGGAAGAGACAGCCCGATCGTAGGCACAAGGAAATGAGTGGCGCAACAAAGGAGCAAAGACAATGAGTACAAGTGATGTCGCCCTAGCTGCAATGGCCGCCGCGCTGACGCAGCAAATGCGACCCACCGAGGAAGATCGACGCATCCAGGCCGGGATCGACGCAACCATGCGCGGGGTAATTGCGGAACAGGTTGACCCTGATCCCACTCGCGTCAAGAACCCCACTACCCAACGTATCCCCGAGCATCTCCTTACCAACCAACCAAAGCCGCCACAGGGAACCGGCCTCGATCAGGCTCTCCTCGTGATCCCACCGAAACGCGGCACAGGATGGGTCGACGCCGCGCCGCTTAGCTCACCCCCAGGTCAAGAGACGATCGAGCGAATAGCGAATGCGCTGGCTCCGCATGGGCCTGAGCACGGCAAGAAAGCCGAAGGGGAAGGAGGCTGAGCGATGTCAGTGACACCAGCAGACCGCGCGAGGGTTGAAGAAATCCTCAAGCGAAGACCTGAACTGCGGGCAGCGTACGAGGCGCCAACGCCACCATATCACCCCAAGAAGCGCAAAGTTCAAATCACACCAGAGCTTTCCGAGAAGCTGACGGAAGCCGTGAAGACAAATCCAGCCAGCCTACAGGTTCGCGTTTCAGCTGAGGCTGCGGACGGCACCACAGTCGTTGAACGGCCTCGACGCACGGAGGTAATCGAGATCATCGCTGTCGATAACCAAGGTCGTCCTTCGCTCGCGCGTCGGCACGACATGGAGACCAATGAGTGGACAACCGTGGAGTTCGATCAAGGCTACAGACGCACTGGCGTGGTCAGCAACTACAACCCGCTTGATCGTCTAAGGGGAGCGAGTGATGACTGTCGTTGCGAAGGCAAAGGACTGGCTTGCCGAAATCCGCGCGCTTGGCGGGAAAGAGGATGAAGACAAACTCAGAACTCGTAGTCATCTCGATCGCTGAAACTTCGCCGGACCTTGAAGGGCCTGTCTGCGAGGTAGTGAGTGAGCGGGGCGGGGACGACGAGGAAGCTCGGTGGGGATGGAAGGAATGGGCGAGGGACTTTTTTGAACGGACAAGAGCAAAGCGGGCGGCTGAGCCAGTCGGAGGGCTGAAGCTTGTCACGGCGGCAAAGCCGAAGGCCGTGTCTGAGCCGACGCCCCCGGCGAAGTTGTTTAAGCTGAAGCCGATGGGTAAGCCTGCGCCGCTAACCAATCGAGAGTTGAAAGCGTTGATGGCGAAGGCGGACGGGGCCGACCGGGGCGAGCCGAAGCCCGCCCCCCTTTTTTCGCTGTGCCACCACCTAGAGTTGCAGAGACAATTGAGCCGACACAACCTGCGCAAACTGAGGAGCTGAAGGCTGAAGCCGAAGGCGAAGAGACCTATTGTGAAGACGCGGGGAACCAAGCAAACGACATACGCCGCAAGCTATGGCGACTGGCGCAAGCGCTGAAGTTTGTCCAGCCAGGGCAGATCGACCCCGAGCTAGTTGGCGCACTGCATTTGGCGATTGAGTAGAGGCGGCCAGGAGGGACGGCAATGCTTCGCTGACTGGCTAGGCGCGGACGGCGCTGCGCTATGGGCGAGGGGCTTCGACAAAGCACGCCACTGTGGAGTTGAAGAAATCTATGGGATCGCGCAGCGGGCCGGATGGCGTTTCCCAATCGCAAACAACCTCAATCGACTAGACGAAATGGTCGAGCGGACTGAGGCCGCGCTAGTTCGAGGCGGAGCTGAGATTTATCATGCTGGCGATCGATTAGTGCGGCCTGTGCAGGAGGAGGTAGATGCAACAAAGGGCCGTAAGACGAACGTTGCTGTGCTTGTACGGATTGAACATCCTTTCTTGAAGACGCAACTGACCAGTCACGTTGATTACTTCAGGTGGGATAGGAAGGACGAGCGCGAAGGCTGCGCAGTGCCGCCAGATGTGGTCAACGGTCTGCTCGATCGTTACGGAAAATGGAAGTTTCCCGCGGTGACCGGCATCGTTACCGCGCCGACGCTGCGAAGGGATGGCAGCGTGTTGGCGCGAGAAGGCTGGGACCCGGCAACTGGATTGCTTGTCATGGGTCCCCTTCCGCTGATGCCGAAGCTTGCAGCGAAGCCAAGCCGAGAGGATGCGGAACGTTCGGTGCGCATGTTAGATCAGGAGTTGCTGGCGAGTTCCCATTCTGCGACGAACCTAGCAGGGCAGCTGCGCTGAGCGGACTGATAACCCCAAACGTAAGGGCCGCGCTGACGTGTGTACCGCTGCACGCCAGCAGCGCACCAGCGCCGGGAACAGGCAAAAGCTTTTTGTGGGACGTATGCGCTGGCATCTCGATGGGCGATGCCATGCCGATTACTTCGGCGGGCAAAGATATTGAGGAAATGGAAAAGCGGCTGGATACAAAAATTCTTCAAGGCCTGACCAATTTCTCGCTCGATAACGTCAGCATCCCGATCGGCGGCGACGGTCTTTGTCAGATCATTGAGCGACCGACCTACAGTCTTAGAATTCTCGGGCTGACAAAGGGCAAAGACCCAAGAAACAACTGGTCAATGTTCGCAGCGGCAGCAATCTAAGAATGAAAGATGACGTAACAAGGCGAACATTGCTCGTAAGAATGGACGCGAGAGAGGAACAGCCAGAGCTTCGGCAATTCAAGAGCAACCCCTTTGAGCGGGTCTTGAATAACCGAGGGCGGAACATCGGCGCGGCGTTGACCGTAGTGTTGGCGTACCGCGCGGCTGGCATGCCTGGAAAACTCCCCAGGATCGGTGATCCCTTTGCAGAATGGTCCGACAACGTCCGCTCTGCGCTGGTGTGGCTGGGCTATTCCGATCCAGTCGAGACGATGAACGAGGCTCGGAAGCATGATCCAAATCGCCAAGCGAGAATGGTAATGCTGCGAGCGATGTTCAATACCTACGGCAACGAACTCCGAACCGCAGCGCAAATGATCGGGGACGCCAAGGCAGGATCGATCACGCCACCAGGAAAGGGCCTCCTCGACGCCAAGGGAAGCGCTGCTGACCTAAAGGCAGCAATTACGCAATACACTTCCGATCGCCTTGACGCTAAATACCTCGGCACCAAACTCACCAACGATCGCGGCCGCATCACCGACGGGCTTGTCCTCGACGGTGACTATGACAGCCACAGCAAGGTCAATCTTTGGTTCGTAAAACGCGCCAATTTTTCGCCAGAAGCCCCTTGCGGGTAGCGCCACCGTGGTTGCGGGTAGCTAACTCAAAAAGCGGGTAGGGCGGGAGCACTTCAACCCCAGAGCCCTGGGAGGCATTTTCAATCGTGACCATTGGGGTCTGAAGAGGTACCCGCACTACCCGCACTACCCGCAAAATTATTTATTGAAATGAAATAAGGACCCTAGAGGGTACAGGTAAGAGGCAAGGAATGTGGGAAAACGATCAACTCGTTGCGGGTAGCAGTGCGGGTACTGCGGGTAGCCGCAAAGGCGACGGGGCCTTGGGTTACTTGCAGGAGGTCTACAACGATCTCCGTCAGCCTACACACCTTCGGATGAAAGCTGCGATTGAAGCGTTGCCGTTTGAGAAACCAAAGCTCGCGGTGACGGCGATGGTGAACGGCGACACCTTCGCCGCCATGTTCGACCGCGCGATCGAACGATCGGGAAAAGCTGGCGTGCTGATCGAACACCAGCCCGCGACGCGCAGTGGCGAACGCTAGCGGCTAGGTGGTACGTTCCTGTAGCCAGCTTTCGGATCGAGTGCTGAGCCAGTCCACCGCGTCCGAATGGCCTTTAAAGTCTTCAACTGGCTCAATCGTGCCGTCTGGCCATTCGGCTTCAACTGACCAGTTGTCACCGTCGCTCAGCACTATGCAAAAGATGGGCTTCAACATTGCGGGCTCCAGTGTTGACACCCCCGCCCAGCGCGATCATACGCGGCGCTCTGCAATATTTTGTGATGGGCAGCACGAAACGGCTTATTCGCCACGCCAGCTATAGACCTCTTGCCTACGATGATCGACAATTCTGACGCCGTTAGCCTCCCGTGCGCGCCGCAACAGTATCATCGCTCGTGCTTTGGCCACCGATGGACTGTTTGCATCCGATAGAAATCGGTGCAGGACCTTATGGGTGCCGTCAATTTCATGTCGAACAATCTCGATCGTGTACTTCATCGTGTTGAGCCATTCCCTCAACACTTTTACGTCCCAATTTGTTCCGGGTTTCAGGGAGCCCGCAAGGTTTGGCCAAAAAGAAAAGGCCCCGGCGTCACGGAGAACGCTAAGGCCTAAGTCGCTGTTGAGCTGACGGGTTGAGGGCGTTAGCCCGTCAACCGAAACCTAGCACGAACGCACTCCGCGACCAAGCCCGCTAACGCTGCGATCTCCCTTCAGCGTCCACAACCCGCTCAATCTCGCGGCTGCATTTGAAGCAAGCAAATATCTGCCGCTCGTATCGGCGATCGAAATGGTCTGGACTGCGCCTGATCAGAGAGGTCGGCCGGCCGCAGTTCCTGCATGGCGGTTTATCGTTCACGCCAAAGTTTCGCGCCTTCTGAAGTTGATCGAACATTGATCCGTGCCCCCCCGGCCCGTTTCGCCTCCAATCAAACTCAGAAAATGTGTTCAGAGATGGGACAGGTCACAGCACAAAACAAAATTTCACTGGCCGCAGTTTCTTCTTGCGTGCGACTTTAGAGTGACACTGCGCTAGGCAGCCGCGAGATCGTGCTGTGACTGACGTTATAGCTCCTGGCGATCTCGACCAAAGCCTCGCCAGCCTCACGTCGCGCGAGCGCTTCCTCCCGTTGATGTTTGGTGAGCTTCAGTTTGCGCCCGAACCTCACGCCTCGCGCCTGCGCACGCTTGCGCCCTTCGTCGGTCCGCGCAAGGATCAAATGCCGCTCAAACTCAGCCAACCCTCCCAACACGGTCAGCATCAACCTCCCGTGCGGGGTCGTGGTATCGGCCCACGGATCGCCCAGCGACCTAAAGCCCGCACCAGCTTTGCCAATCGCGTCGAGCGTGTTCAGCAGATCGCGAGTGCTGCGCGCTAGCCGATCGAGCTTGGTCACTAGCAGAACGTCGCCTGCCTCTAGCGCAGCGATTGCTTTGGCCAATGCCTTTCGATCCGTCACAGCTCCGCTGACCTTCTCGGCAAATACCTTCTCAGCTCCCGCTGCCTTCAGCGTTGATGTTGCGCATCGAGCGTTTGTCCATCTGTGGAAACGCGAGCGTATCCGACTATCATCGCGCAGCTCCATTTTGTGCATGAGTTTTGCACAACGAAAGACCCTGCGGTTCAGGCCTCGGCGCTTTGTGCGTTAGTTGCAAGTTTTGCACAAAGCAGCTCTGCGCTTTCTTCCCAAAGAACCCTTCCGCTCGCCAACGTTCCACCAAGGTCGCTGCTTCGTTCAGGAGCTCAGGCCTCGTGGCGATGTACTCCTCAGCCAGCACGCTAATCTGCTTTGCGCTAAAGTGGCTGACCTTTAGCCCTCGATCTCTCAGCGTACGCTTTGCTGCTTGTCTCGCTCGATGGTGCGCCAGCGCGCAAACCGCTGAGATCATCTTCACCCGCAGTTGCGCAGCGTATGGGCTTAGTGCCTCGGCCATGTTGTTGCTCCGTGTTTGGTTGGGCTCGCCAACCTAGCACAGATCATGCTGCGACTCATAACAAATATGCACTGCGCAACGTGGTTTGTTTGCTCGTTGTTTGCTCCGCAGCGCTGACTTGTTGCTCGTTGCGCCTCGGCGCGTCATTGCTCCAGCATCGATCTGCGGCCACCCCCGGGGCCAAAAACGCTCGCGCCGATCCGCAGCAATACCCCTGCGCAAGTTTTGTGGAATTTGATCGAGCCATACGCATCGGTGCCTCGCAAGTCTTGTGGAATTTTGATGGGCCCATATCGATAGTGGGCCTGCGCCAATTTTGTGGAAATCGATCGGTATCGCCAAATGCTGATATGGTACGATCAAGCCGGAGAAACGCCCATGTTCCAAACAGTATCGCCGATCGTTTTGAAGCTGTTGCTATTTTTCCTCACCGCTGTCGTGACGCATTTGGTCATGTCATTTGGGCAGACGTTTCTGCATTATAAGGTCGCCCACCATCGAATTGGCGGTAAGTTGTTTCGCAACCACATCAACTTCCATCACACCCATTATGCCGACGATCATCTTGTCTCTCGAACCTACTTGGGTAACGAAGGCAATATTACGCCCTACTTCTTTATTCCGATATTTCTAGTCGGCGCGTGCGCTTATTTCCTATTGCCGCTAAATCTTTTTGTGGTGGCGGTAATCACTAGCGCCGCGTCGTTTTACGCGCATGTCCTTTTCAACAGGGAATATCACGTAGAGGGATCGTGGCTTCAAAGATTTGCGTGGTTCAGACGCCAGCAGGAACTACATTTTGTTCATCACCGTCACGCGAATAGTAATTTTGGTATAATACATTTCTTCTGGGACAAGATGCTCGGCACCTATCGAATGCCGGATGCGGCGCAATAACGTCGGTCCGATTTGGGTAGATACTCTCGATCGGTAAGCGAAAGGCCGTCAGCGACGCCGACAACCCCCAAAATTGCTCGGCCTTCGACCGCGCAACACCCCCGCGCAAGTTCTGTGGAAAATCGATAGACCCATACAGGGCCAGGCCCGGCTGTGAAAGTTTCAAAAAAATTGCAGGGAAATCTTGCGTCGGCGGCACCACCAGGCTGCAATGCTCGGGGCCTGGTTTGCGCAATAGGCGAGCGGGGCGGCCTTTTGCCTCTCCCGTGCGATAACGGTGCCGCCATCTAACGCGTACCATGCACGCGCAGATCATCTGTCTCGCCGAGTATCGCGCTTGTCAGCGCGCCAGAGCCCGACATTTGATCGGAAGCGCGGCCGCGCTCTTGCGCGCTCTGTCGGGTAGCTGACAGACTAACGCCCCAAATCGTAGCTATATAGCTTCCATCACCGACAGCGGCCCCAGCCAGGCGTCGGTGGCTGAGAGCTCGGTAGCGCTCCCGCCTGTAACGGGAGTTCGACCATGACGATCTTTCAGCCCGCCACACCTTTCTCAAATTCGATCGTGCGAGTGCGACCGCCGTGCAGTAAATGCGGTACGCAGATGCTACTGGCGCTGGTCGAACCCGACAAACCGGATCACGACAAACGGACGTTCGAGTGCCCCGTCTGCGAACACTCCGAAAGCTTCGTCGCCAAGTACAAGTAACGCTCCCCTCCCACACACCCTCACACACGCATACATGCTCCCTCTGACCACACACTATCGAGGGCCCGCTTCGGGCGCGTAACCAATGCAGAGGGGAGGAGGAATTCCCTGACCTTCTCGTGGCGCGGGCAGCGGCCAAGTCAGCGCTCGCGCCGTGGCCAATCGCCAGTCGCTGGCTCGCCTAAAATGAGCGAGGAACCCCGGGTCGTGCGGCTCGGGGTTCTCTATTTTTCCACAGGAGCTACTAAAGCATAATGGCGGCAACGTTGCCGCTCCGCGCCAGCAATATTAGCATCGCCGTTTATGACGTCCCGGGACAGCGTCATCTTCGAGCGCGACGCGATCAAGATCGACCAAGTCTGGGGCGTTGTCGCGACGCATCCAAGCGGACAGCAGGAACACATACTCGGCTTCCACACCGAAGTAGAGGCGATGGAATGGCGCGTCAGCCAAGGATGTAGGGCATGGCTAAAAACGAGAGGCTATGTCGGGTGGAAGCTGGGCGCTCTTTCACGTATCAAAAGGTCTAGGACAAAGGCGGCAACGTCTCGGGTCGATCACTTCTTGCGAGCGTCTGCTCTTGATCGCAGAGCGTGACAAGCCGACCAGGAAACTTGCCGACCATCATCCTGTAAAGAATGCGGGCGATCTGCAGTTTGTGCTCGTGCGTCGCTACGGCCTCAACGCCACAGCGTTCATCGTCATGCTCGCTGGGCTCGACAGCAGACATTTTTTGTTCTCGGTTCTCGCTCAACGTGCTCACTCAGCTCACTCCGGAGGCCGGTCATTGCCGAAATTGAAGAAAAAATCGGCGCACGCACGGTCCATTCCTGCAGTATTTAACACCGCGTGATACGCAAAGAGTGTGACTGGAAGAACACAGCTTGCAACAATCTCGACGCCATACAAATTAGGCCTTTTCCGCCACAAAAAAGAACCCCGAGCAGTCTACGTACTCGGGGTTATCGCAGGTTGTTGCCTCAACTAAGGTTCTTCTGACTGGGCGGTGGGGTGTCGGGGGGACAGTGCCGCCCAGTCGGCCTTTTTCTATCGCTGATTTAATTGCTCGCCTCCTCACACGCAATTCACGTTGAAGCGCAAGCTTAATGCCGCGACGCTATGGCGCTTTGGTCTTCAAGGCGCATGTTGCCGAATGACAAGTATCCCATTTCGCAATGTGAACCGCTGATCCGGATAGTTCGCGATGGCAGCATCCAGCGCGGCATGTCCGATCGCTACGCTCGACGTAGCCGCGATCACCCATCGAATGTGCTGATCGGAACGATCCCACACTCCGGAAGGCATTTGCGTTGGGATGTCGTGCAAGTTCGGATTGGCGAGCTGCCGAAGCAATTTGTCCACTCGGAAGTACGCTTCGGAGGAAACGCCCCACAGCCCTTTGCATTCATCGCGCAGTTGTTCGAGCAGGCCGAGCGTATGGAGTTGGCCGTCATTGTCGTCCCGTCCTGTCATGTGAACAAAATGAGAACATTTTGACGGTCAGTCAAGGGGCGACTCCACATTTGCACCAACATTGAGCGGCACGACTTCCTGAGTGTTTCGAGTGTATGCGTCCGCGAAACGCTACTCCCGGCGTTCTCGCAATACGCGCCGGTCTTGCCGCCCTAAGGTGCGAGCAAGGGAAGGAGCGCTGACGATGGCCGGTTCGCCAAGTCAAGCCCGCGATGTACCGCCCGAAAGTTTCGACAATATCCTACGTTCTTTCCACGAATGGAGGGTTCAAATGGCTCGGGCGGATGAAAATCGAAAAGTGCTTTCGGTTGGCGATGATATGGCCGAAGAAGAGGCTTATATCGCTCCTCGTATTGCACCGCTTGAGCCTTCAATTGTTCCCGATCAACGAGCGACCGTTGAGGAAATCAAGGGTAGCAAGCCTTCGGTAGCAAGGCGAATATTTCGGACTTTCATTTACGGCTTTGTGGTCGCCGCGTTAGTTACTGTCGCGTGGCAGGCGTACAAGGATGACAGCACAAAAGGCATGATAAGCGCATGGTTGTCCGCCACGTCTCGTTCGGTTGACCCGAATGTAGCGGCGGCGCCCAAAACTTCAGATCAAGCAGCGGTCCTTCCCCAGTCTGCCGTGCCTGTAGGGGCCGAGGTGTCTAAGGACGTACAACTGCAACTTCAGACCGTTGTGAACGAACTCGCTGTTGTTCGGCGTACGGTGGAGCAAATCGCGAGCAAACAAGAGCAAATGGGCCAGGACATCGCGGCCCTTCAGGCAGCTCAGCGGGATGTCACTCTGAAGGTCGTTTCGCTTACTCAGGCCGCCGCTGCTCAGCGAAAAATCGTGCAAAAGATAGCGCATCCCGAACACGCGAGCCAGCCGCCCTCGATAACACCCCCGGTCGCGCCGCCACCTGCAAGAACACCACCGCCGCCTCAGTAACACGACGGCTCGACGGCGACCGATCGATTGGGATGAACGAAGACGCCAACTGTTTCTGATCGTGACGCGTGCTCGTGGACGCGTCAGATGGGGTGATCTCGGATGCTTGCTAGGCGCTTACTAACTGCTTATTCGTTTTCTTAGGATCGGGCGTTTCTTAAGAGTTATCAGCTAAGTAACTCCTCATCGAACCCAGTCCCCCAGACTGGTGCGCTAACCGGGCTGCGCTACGCTCCGAAAATCTCGCTGAAGGGAGATTTCGGCACTGTATATTTCACTTTTCGCCCTCGCAAAAGGGCAAAACGCCGACCTCCGGGACGCCCTTTGCAGATTGCCGGAGAATCGATTTTCGCACCGATGCAGGCCGACATGCAGCGGGTGGTCGGAAGACAAATTCGTCGAGTATTCCGGGATCGAGTATTCCGGGATCGAGTATTCCGGGATTAAGTCTCGCGCGCCGATGGCGCACTCAGAATCGAAGATCGCGGGCCGCTCGGGATATCATCGCCCATCGCGCTCGCCCACGTTTTGCTTTGATCGATATGGCAATTCGCGGCCGGAATGGCGAACGATCCGTGCGCTTTATCCTGCATTGTGATATTTTAGGTGGCGTACATGTCGAGCGCACGCCTGCGCTGCCGTCGCGTTCCGTTCGTGTACCAACGAACGATGGGCAATGACCCTAGAAAAATCAAATATTCAGGGAGGTACACATGAGACGACGCCAGTTTTTGAAATATTCTGCGGCCGCGTTCGCCGCGCCGTTCGTGCGCGCGGCGAGAGCCGATAACGGAACCGTCAAAGTCGCCGTGATCGGCGCTAAAACCGGCCCGCTTGCGCCGGGTGCAGCGATCACCCAATTTCCGCCGCACAAGCTCTGGGCGCATGAGGTCAATGAACGAGGCGGCCTCAAGCTCAAGGACGGTCAACGCAAGATCGAATTGATCGAGTACGACGATCACACCCAGCCTCCGGAAGCCATCAAGGCCGTAGAGCGCGCAATTACGGTGGATAAAGCCGACTGGGTCTCCGGAATGTATGCCACCGGCTTCAATCTCGCGGTCGCGCCAACTTTCGCGAGGTACGGCTATCCGCTATTCGCGGTTGCCTGTGTCACCGATCAGGCGCCTGCATTGATCAAGAAATACCCCGGCTTCTTTTTGTTCAACACGTCCACCACAAACTACGCCAAGGGCGCGATCGACATACTCAAGAAACTGAAGGACGCCAACCAGATCGGCAACAAGGTCACGGTGGTCAACGTCGCCGACGACTTCGGCATCGAACTCGCCAATGCCGGGCGGCCGATGTTCAAGGAAGCGGGCTTCGAGATCGTCTATGACAAGTCCTACCCGTTGGGAACCCAGGACTACACGCCGATCGTCAAAGCCGCCAAGGCGGCCAATCCGGATGCGTTCGTCGCCTGGTCCTATCCGCCCGACACCTTTGGCCTCGCCGAACTAGCCAAGATCGAAGGGCTCAACGTCAAAGCGTATTACAGCGCGGTGGGAACGGATTTCGAGGGCTTCAGCCAAAAATTCGGCAGTGCAGCCGAAAACATCCTCGGCGCCGGCGGCGCCCCGGACACCCCGGAAATCCGCGCTTTCTACAAAAGGCATAAGGAAGTCACCGGCGTCGATGCCGATCACTGGGGCAGCATCAGAACTTACATGACACTGCAGGCGCTGACTCAGGCGATCGAAGCGGTCGGGGCGATGGATCGGGACGCCATCGCCGCTTATGTCAGAACCAACAAGTTCGCGACTATCGACGGCGAGGTCTCACTACCCGGCCAAATTATGAACAAAGCCTACACTGTCGGCCAGTGGCAGAACGGCTTCTTCCATGGCGTGAACGGAGTTGGCCGCACGGATTTTGTGCCGGTCAAGTTGAAGACCAGCTGGAGCTGAGATCGCTCCGCACGGGTGAAACCCAGGTTCGGCAAAACGGATCGCCGTCGCCGCAGCGCGCCGGCGATCTCGAACTAAAATCGTGACCAAGAGAGAGAAAACTTAAAAAGCGGGTCACCCGATGCGGCGACCCGTACATCAAATCAAGGGAGTTAGCACATGGTCAAGTCATCGCGTCTTCCGCCGGCGCGCGCGGAACATATCGGCAGCTTTCTGCGGCCCGCCGAGCTGCACGCGGAAATCGAGCGCGTGTACGCGCCTAACCACACGGCCTTGCTCGCCGAAGAGCGCGCCAAGGATCTCAGCCGCCTGCATGCGCTGGAGGACAAGTACATCAAGGAAGCCATCAAGAAGCAGCGGGCTGCCGGGCTGACGGTTCTCACCGACGGAGAATTCCGGCGCTACATGTTCACCGGATCGTTCTACGACAGCGTGGACGGCGGCGAGGTCGGCGGTCCCGGCGTGGCCTTCTACGACAACGACGGAAAAGAACTGCGCTATCAAGGTCTGCCGATCGTGAGCCGGCGGCTGCGCAAGATCGACAGCCCCGCGGTGCGCGAAACAAAATTCATGAAAGCCAACACCGATTCACGCTTCAAGGTCACGTTCCCGGCCGGGTCCTTCTTCGAGTTGCCGTTCGTTTATCAGAATGGAATTACGGAGAAAGTCTACAAGAGCCATGAAGAGCTGGTCGCTCACATGATCGACCTTGAATCCGAGCAGATCGACGAGGCGATCGCCGCCGGCCTCAACTACGTTCAGTTCGACTTCCCACTCTACCCGATGCTGATAGCCCAGAGCTATCTTGACGTATTCGCCCAGATGGGGGCGTCCTTCAAGCAGCTCATGGACCGCTCAATCGCGGCCGACAAGAAGATCGCCGACCGCCTTCCCGACCATGTGACACGAGGGATTCATCTGTGTCGCGGCAATTGGAGATCGCGGCACATGGTTTCGGGTTCGCTTGAACCGGTGGCGGAGCGGATGTTCAACGAACTGCCCTATGACGCATTCTTCATCGAATGGGAAGATATCAAGCGAGAAGGCGGCTACGAGTCGCTGCGCTTCGTGCCGAAGGGCAAGATGGTGATCATGGGCATCGTGAATTCCAAAGTGCCCGACGTTGAATCGGCGGACGCGCTGGTTCGCAAAATCGAAAGCGCCGCCAAATATCTCGATATCTCCCAGCTCGGCATTTCGCCGCAATGCGGCTTTGCCTCGACGATGCACGGCAACGAGCTCGATGAATCCGCGCAATGGCGAAAGCTCGAGGAGATGGTCAAAGCGGCGGACAAGGTCTGGGTCGGCGAGTCCATCGCGGCCTGACCACGGCAGGCAGGCGGCCACGGGGCGAGCGTATCGCTACCGTGGCCACTTTTTCGTCGGTGGGCGAAGCGTGGCCTTTCAGAGATAGACGCTCTTCATCAGCGCCTCGGGATAGCGCGAGCCGGCGGCCGCGCCGACCGGAATCGCGTCCGATATTTGCGCCAGGTCGTCGTCCGTCAGCTCAACGAAAAGCGCGCCGATATTCTCCAGAAGTCTTTCGCGTCTTTTGGTGCCCGGAATCGGTACGATATCCTCGCCCTGCGCCAGCACCCACGCCAGCGCAAGCTGGCCGGGCGTGCATTTCTTCTTGCGCGACATCTCCTCGATCCGATGGACCAATGTCAGGTTGCGGGCGAGGTTATCCGGAGCAAATCGCGGATGCCGGCGACGTCCATCGTCCTCGGCCAGGCCCTCCTGACCCGCGACCGCTCCGGTCAGCAATCCGCGTCCGAGCGGGGCATAAGCGACGAAGCTGATTTTGAGTTGACGGGTCGTCTGGAGTGTTTCTTCCGCTTCGGCCCGGTACAGCAGAGAGTATTCATTTTGCACGGCCGCAATGTCGTGCACCGCATGCGCTCGGCGAATTGTCTCGGGGCGGGCCTCGCTCAGGCCGAGAGCGCGGACCTTGCCCTGCTCGACCAGCCGCGACATGGCGCCCACGGTATCTTCAGTCGGCACCGTCGGATCGATGCGGTGCTGGTAATAGAGGTCGATCACGTCGACGCCCAGGCGCTTGAGGCTCGCCTCGCACGAACTCATGACGTATTCCGGACGGCCGTCCGCGATCTTGCCGTCGCCGCGCGTGCCCAGATTGCCGAACTTCGTCGCGAGTACGACTTCGGAGCGGCGCCCCTTGATGGCCTTGCCGACGAGCTCCTCGTTGTGGCCGAAGCCGTACATGTCGGACGTGTCGAGAAAAGTGATGCCCCGATCCAACGCCTCATGAATGAGGGCTATTCCGGCCTCATCGCCGCTGGCGCCGTAGGCGCCGGAGAGTGACATGCAGCCCAATCCGATCGCGGATGTCGCGATCCCGGATGAGCCGAGCGAACGTTTTGGGATGCTATTGGCTTTCGTCATTTCGCTTGCTTTCATGGCGTCTGATGCGACAGGAGCGCGCTTTTTACCAACGGGGGGCAGAAATTCTAGGCCGCGATTTTGAGCACGACGCGGAAGCGCGCCTTGCCGCTCATCATCCGATCGTAGGCAGCTTGGGCTTCTTCGAGCGGAAAAATCTCGTTCATGGAGGTAATGGCGTTGCTCTGACTGAAGAGCAGCGTGTCCTCGGAGTTGGTCGCCGTCCCGGAATACCAGCCTCGCACCGAAGCGCGCTTTACCAGGAGGTCCAGCGAATTGACGGTCAGTGGGCCGACAGCGCCGATCACCATCATCGTTCCGTTGGCGCCGAGGCCGCCGGCGACTGCCTGCATTGCCGGCCCGCTGGTGACGGTAGCGATGATGGCCTTGGCGCCGCCCATGGCCTGCAGGGCTTGGGCCGGGTCGCCGGCCTCGCTGTCGATATACTCATGCGCGCCAAGCTTGCGCGCCAAGGCTTCCTTGTCGCGTCCCCGATTGACCGCCACGGTCCGGAATCCCTGCCGGGCGGCGAATTGTATGCCGAGGTGGCCGAGACCGCCGACCCCGTGGATCGCCACCAGGTCGCCGGGCTTCGCGCCGGAATTCCGAAGGGCGTTGAATGTGCTGATGCCAGCGCAGAGGAGCGGCGCGGATTCTACCGAATCCAGCGCCGCCGGTACGTGCGCTAAAGCGGACGCAAGTGCCAGCATGTGCGTGGCATAACCGCCGTCGCGCGAAACGCCGGTAGCGCCGTGAATGTTTTCGCAGGCGAAGGCTTCGTTCCGCCGGCAATGGGCACAATAGCCGCACGCGCCGCCAAACCACCCAACCCCGACCCGCGCGCCGACGTCCCAGCCTTCCACGTCCGCACCGAGATCGTCGATGACGCCGATGACTTCATGGCCGGGAATGCGCGGATAGGTGATAGTTGGTATGAGGCCCTCCACGGTGACGGAGTCGCTGTGGCAGACGCCGCAGCCATGAACGCGGATGCGGACCTCGTGCCTGCCGGGTTGGGGCAGGTCGCGCTCTTCCAACCGGAAACGGCCGCCGCGTTCCGGAACGATCATTGCGCGCATCTTTGGCATTGGGGAATTCCTCGTGACTGGACCAATTATTTAGGTGTCGCAGTCGCGCGGGCCTATAGCGGCGGCGGAAAGATTCGGCGATACAAGCTACAATAGAGTCGCCCGCGGCTCCCCGCGAACGATGTGACGGACGTGTGACCACCTTGCGTGCGACCACGTTGAGTGCGTTGTCTACTTCTTCGGCTACCCGCACAACCGGATTGACCGTGAAACGGATTTTCAGCGCGACTATCAACTCGCTGCGGGCGATCGGCTACGGCTTTCGCAGCGAACCCGCGCTGCGCGAGGAGATGATCCTCCTGGTGGCGGGACTACTTTTGGGCGCCGTGATTGCGCCCGGCGTCGCGTGGTACGTCGCCATGATTGGTTCTTTGCTGGTGCTGCTGTCGATCGAGTTCCTCAATACCGCGATCGAGAAACTTTCCGATCACGTTACCCCGGAGCATCACATACAAATCGGCCGGATCAAGGATTACGGCTCCGCCGGCGTGTTCTGCGGCATCTGCCTCACCGCGCTGGTCTGGCTGGCGGCGCTTGCGCTGCGTTGTGGGTGGTTGTGAAGGCACGTCCCGCCGCTCGCCGCCGGCTTGGGAGCATCGATCCGAAGCGCCTTTTACCATTGTTTCCCGTGACTTCTGGCGGACATCGCTACGCTTTTGGAGCAACGGCTTTAGCCAGATAGCGGCAATACGCTCCAAGCCGGTAACGCGATTTTAAAGCCTGCGGCCTACCAGAATACCGAACCCCTTTGTCGGCGGTGAGTGTTCCTAGGTCGCGTGTTCTCGAGTTGCGTGTTCTTGGATTGCGTGTTCTCGGCGTTTGGGTTTCAGCATGGCGTACACATCGGCAAGACCCGGTCCCGCCGTCGGCGCAAGTAGCGTCAGCCTGGACCGGCTTCTCCGCAGACTGTTTCCCTCGACTTCCAAACTGACATTCAATCCGCTGTTTCGTGCGGCGGTAAACGCGTTCGACGTGGTTCCGCGTTTGATCTTTCCGGAGTTTCGGACGCTGCCGCCAAACCATCTGCGCATTCGCGTCGGGGTCGGCAACCGCATTGTCAACAATCAGACCCACTTCCTGGTTCACGCCCGCGATTTCTGGATATTCGTGTTCAGCGAGGGCATTGCCGGCATGCGGTCGGACATCCTGGATATCGGGGTGGGCTGCGGCCGTTGGGCGCATTGGCTGCGCGACTACAATTTCCGCGGCAGGCGTTTCAGCGGCACTTATGTCGGCATCGATATCGACGAGGAAGCCGTCGAATGGTGCAAGAAGAACTATGATCCGGAGCGCTTCAGCTTCTATCTGTCGAGCGACGCCAGCGTTTCGTACAATCACACGGGCGGCACTCCGTTGGCCTATCGCATTCCGCTGCCGGATGCGTCGTTCGACCTGGTTTTCTCGAATTCACTGCTCACCCATCTGCTCGAGCCCGAGCTTGAAAACTACTTGCGCGAGTCATACCGCCTGCTGCGCGCGGGCGGTGCCATGATGCATTCGCATTTCAATATCGAGCATCCGCCGGCGACCTACGGCACCCGGCACACTTTCCAGCATCGGCTCGGTAACGCGCGGATTGAATCGGAAGCACAGCCGGAAGCAGCGGTCGCCTACCACACCGACTTCCTGTTCGGCGTTTGCCGGCGGATCGGTTTCAAGGCGTGTGAAATCGTGCACATGCCGGGCGGCGCGCAGCATCAGCCGATCTTGCTGTGTCGCAAGTAGGTCCGGTCTAGGCCGGCATAGCAACTTCGGCGCCGGCAATTTCGATCTCCTGCCGTTGCGCGCGGCGCAGATTGATCGATGCCGCCGTGAGTCCCCAAATCACGCCGAGGATGAGGAAAAAGTGGCGCCAATGATCGGTGTCCACGATGAAGCCTTCGAAAGCTTCGCCGACAAAGGTCGCATAGGCGGCGACCAGGTAGTTCTGCCACGGCGATCGGATCAGCGCAGCTTTAAGGCCGACCGCCAAAGTGACGACGACCATGGTCAAATAGGCCGCGCCGCCGAGCCAGCCATAGACCAGAAAGCCCTGCATGTAGACGTCGTGCTGTTGCGTCCCGTAGATGCGGTTGAACTCGAACGGGCCCATGCCGTTCGGGTGATCGAGAATGACGTCGAGCGCGATCTTTTGCTCCCAGAACCGTCCACCGGGCCCGACATCGTAGGGCTGGATCGCCTTGGCCCGCTCGATAAACAGGTCGTAGACCGAGCTGATGGATAGCAACGCGACGAACAGAAGCGCCATGGCGACAAGCGCGCCGAAGGCGAACAGCATGATACGACCGCGGCCGCGCGGATCCGGCGCGATCAGGACGAGAAGAACGACGGCCGCCACTGCGGAAATGGCAAAATGCGCCCAGGCGCCGCGCGAGAAGCTCAAAAGGAGACCGCCGAGCAGGGCCATCGCGATGACCAGCCCCGACAGACGGACCCGCTCGGTCATCATTCCGACCAACAGCAGAAACAGTGGAAAAATCAGGAACGGAGCGTAGACGTTCGGGTCCTTGAACGTGGCGCTGACGCGATCATTGGAGAGAAAAATGTCGGAGCCGGGAAGCAGATGGAAGAAGCCGATATAGCCGGCCGCGGTCGCAATCAGCGCCGCGATGATGTAGGCGCGGCGCAGGATCAGGAGGCGCACCAGGTTTCCATCGCAAAACAGGCAGGCGAATACGATCGCGGCGAGCGCCAGATATACCGAAGTGGCGACGTATTGGATCGTCTGCTTCTGGTCGACCACAGGGATCAGCGCGAAAAAAGCCCCCACCAGCCAGAGCGTCAGCAGCAGGACGAGCGGTGCGATCTTGCGATCGAACGGAACGCGCGCGGCGACGCACATGGTCATCAGCGCCACCATCGACAGATCGTGCGGCGAAGGCTCAATGAAAGCGATCGAGCTCGACAGCACCGTTACGAACAGGACGATATTCAACAGCCGCTGCGGCAGGGTGGGGGCCGCGGCGTAAAGTTCGCCGCCGGCGAGCGCCGGGCTTGCCGCCGCGCTCAATACGCGTTCTCCGCGCGGATAAGCGCGAAAGGCGTTACGGCGAGAATGTAGAGGTCGAGCAGGATCGACCAGTTCTCGATGTAGTAGAGATCGTGCTCGACGCGCCGCTGGATTTTCTCCTGGCTGTCGGTTTCGCCGCGCCAGCCGTGGATCTGCGCCCAGCCGGTCAGGCCCGGCTTGACGCGGTGCCGGGCGAAATAGCCGTCCACCGCTTCGTCGTAAAGGTGGTTCGCGGCCTTGGCATGCAAGGCATGCGGCCGCGGACCGACGAGCGACAGGTTGCCGGCGAACACAACATTGAACAGCTGGGGCAATTCGTCGAGGCTCGTCTTGCGGATGAAGCGGCCCACCCGCGTGACCCGCGTATCGCCGCGAGTGACCTGCTTCTCGGCGTTCGGGTCGGCCTGGTCGGCACACATCGAGCGGAATTTGTAGATATCGATCGGCTCGTTGTTGAAGCCGAAACGCTTTTGTTTGAACAGGATCGGGCCGGGGCTGTCGAGCTTGATGGCGATGGCGACGGCAAGCATGACCGGCAGCGCGACGATCAACGCCAGCGTTCCGACGATTTTGTCGAACAGCCATTTCATCACCACGTCCCAGTCGGCGATCGGCTTGTCCATGACGTCGAGCACGGGAACGTTGCCGACATAGGAGTAGGAACGCGGACGGAAGCGCAGCTTGTTGGTATGCGCGGAGAGGCGGATATCGACCGGCAGCACCCAGAGCTTCTTGAGCATTTGCAGGATGCGGTCTTCGGCCGAGATCGGCAGCGAGAAGATCACGAGATCGACGCGGGAGTGACGGGCGAATTCCACCAGGTCGTCGACGGTGCCGAGCTTCGGGACGCCGGCGGCGCTCGCGGGGCTGCGTTCGTCGTTACGGTCGTCGAACACGCCGATCAGCCGCACGTCGGAATCGCGCTGCGCGCCGAGCGACTGGATCAACTTTTCGCCGTTGCTGTCGCAGCCGACGATCACGGTGCGGCGGTCGAGCCGGCCCTCGTGCGTCCAGCGGCGCACCATGAGAAACAGTCCGCGACGGAAGGCGATCAGCGCAAACAGGCCGAGCACGTAAAACGCGCCGAGCCAGGCGCGGGAGAACTGGTCACCGGCCTTGGCGAAAAACGAAACGCCGATCGCGGTCAGGAATACCACGGACCACGCCGAGGCGAGCCGCATGTATTGCTTCTCGTGGCCGCGGAAGGCTTGCACCTGATAAATGTCGGCGATCTGGAACGCCAGCATGGCGAGGAGCGCGATGCCTGCGATGGCGGCGAAGTAATACCAGGCGAAGCCGTAGGTCGGCACCACGTAGCAGACATAAACCGCAAAGCCGACGGCGGCGACGAGGCATACTTCGATCACTCGCACGAGGCCGGCGAGCACGATCGGCGAAAAAGCTGTCTCTTGCGGATTATCGGCCAAGGCCGCTGCGGAGGGCGAAAGCGTAGTCTGAGCTTCAGCCTCCGCGGTGGCGTGCGGCAGGGCCGGCGCGGCCTCGCGGACCGCTTCAGCGGTATCGAAAATCGTGTTGGGTTCGGGCTTGGACATGGCGGCCGCACTTTCGCTGCCCGCAACGTGGGCGCGGGAAAGCCCACCGCCAATCTGAACGCCAAGATAGTAAATAAACTGCAAAAAAGGCTTAAACGAACTGCGCAAGTTTTCGCATGGCGATCGCCTCGCGATAGGCGGCGAGGCCGCCGTCCACCATCGCGGCAAGCGAGAATTCCTGATGCACGCGCGATTTGACCGATTGCGAAATACGCTTGATGTCTGCGGGCGCGTCCAACGCAGCGCCGATCGTCGCCACCAGCACGCCGATATCGTCTGGCGGGATCAGGCTTTCCGCCTCCGGTCCGAAGATTTCCGGGATGCCGCCGACGCGCGTGGAAATGACCGGCAGTCCGGCGGCGATCGCCTCCAGCACCACGTAGGGCAGCGATTCGGCCCGCGACGGAATGACCAGCATGCGGCCCATGGCGAAAGCTTCGCGCGCCGGGCGATGACCGACGAAGCGGACCTGCTCGGCGATGCCGAAATGCTCCGCGAGCGCTTTTAGTTCGGGGCCTTGCGGTCCTTCGCCGGCAATCGTGGCGGTGACGCGCCGGCCGCTGACCTTGAGGATCGACAGCGCGCCGATGAGAACGTCGAAGGCTTTGACCGAGCGTAATTCACCGAGGCAAATGATGTCGGTCGCGTCGGGACGCGGCACGATTGGCGTAAATTCGGCTTCGCCGATGCCGTTATGCACCACCCGCACCATCGCCGGCGGACGGCCGATTTCGGCGCGGAAAAGGCTGGCGATGTAGGCGCTCTCGAACAGGAACAGGTCGGTGCGCCACTTCAAAAGCCATTCCAGCGTGCGGTAGAAAGCGCCGCCGAATGTGCCCGGCCGGTAAACCAGCGAGCCGCCGTGCGGCGTGTAGACGCGGATCGCGTTAGGTGTGCTCAGCGTCAGTCGCGCTAGCGCGGCGCCCTTGGCGCCGTGACCGTGCACCACGTCGGGGTCGGCGAGCCTGATCTGGCGCGAGACAAGGCGCAGCGCGCCGATGTCGGCCGGCCCGAGCTCGCGGGGGATCGCCACGCGTTGCAGGCCGAGCGCAAGATGCGGGGCGAGCGCAGCAAGGACTTCGTCAGCCCGCGCGCCGCCGGTCATTAAGTCCACGATCAGCCCGACACGGTGGCCGCGCTCGGCCTGGCCCTGCGCGACATCCACCACATGGCGGAACAATCCGCCGAGCGGCGCGCGCAGGACATGGAGGATC
This sequence comes from uncultured Alphaproteobacteria bacterium, assembly GCA_963829465.1. GTDB lineage: Bacteria > Pseudomonadota > Alphaproteobacteria > Rhizobiales > Xanthobacteraceae > BOG-931. The sequence continues at coordinate 13,512 of CAWHJE010000007.1, read as the reverse complement.
TTCAGCGACGCCGGCGAAGCGTGCACCACGCCGCCGGCTTCCACGTCCGTTGCGGTTTCGGCAAAACCCGCCGGCGCGGCTTTGATTGACGCGGCGGCCCGCCCGTCGCCCATGACTTTAATCCTTGAAAGGCTCTAATCCTTGAAAGACCGGCAATCCTTGAGAGGACCCGTAATCCTTGAGAGCCCTTATGCCTTGAGAATGCGTGAGAAATCGCAACAGACAATTAAAGGCCGATTGGCCCTTGCCGGCGTTAACGAAGCTTCAAGACAGTGCCCCTCGTGCCGGGGCTTAACCGGATAGCAACCATAATCGTCTGTTATCGGCGTTGGCCTTTAGCGCAAGAGTCTGAGTCGCTTAGTCTCTATCCGTCCAGTCTGGGAGCCGCGAACATGAGTCTGGCGTCGTCACCGCCTCGGCCGTCGTTACGAGGGCAGTTCATCGACGCCGACGTCGATCTGGCAAGCCTTGGCGCGGCGCTTTGGCGCAATCGCTACGCGATCCTGCGCCCGACCATCGTCGTGGCGCTGTTCACGTTCGCCGTGGTCACGGTGATCCCGCCGAAATATCAGTCCGAGGCGCGTGTCCTCCTGGTCGGCCGCGACAACGTGTTCCTGCGCCCCGACGCCGACAAGGACGTGATCGACCGCGGCAACATCGATCCGGAAGCGGTGGTCAGCCAGGTGCAGCTTGTCATGTCGCGCGACCTCGCCTCCGAGGTGATTGCCAAGCTCAAGCTCAACGAATTGCCCGAATTCGATCCGGCGCTGAGCGGCGTCTCGCTCATCAAGACGCTGCTCAGCTTCTTCGGCATCACCAGAAACCCGATGGCGATGACGCCCGAGGAGCGCGTGCTGGAGGCCTATTACGATCGGCTGACCGTGTTCCCGGTGGAGAAATCGCGCGTCATCGTCATCGATTTTCTTTCGGAAAATCCCGAACTCGCTGCGCGCGTCGCCAACGCCATCGCCGAGGGCTATTTGCAACGCCTGCAGGAAGCCAAGCAGGAACAGGCGCGCAGCGCCAGCACCTGGCTTTCCGGCGAAATCGAAACGTTGCGCAAGAAGGTGGCGGAGGGGGAGGCCAAAGTCGAAGCGTTCCGCGCCAAGTCCAATCTGCTGGTCGGCCCGAACAACACCACGCTTTCCGTGCAGCAGCTCGGCGATTTGAACGCCCAGCTTGCCGCGGCCCGTGCGCTGAAATCCGACGCCGGCGCCAAGGCCAAGCTCATTCGCGACATGCTCAAGTCCGGCGAGACGATCGAATCGTCCGACATCCTCAATTCCGAGCTGATCCGCCGGCTCTCTGAGCAACGCGTGACGCTGCGCGCGCAGCTTGCCGAGCAATCCTCGTCGCTGCTCGCCAATCATCCCCGCATCAAGGAGCTCAAAGCGCAGATCGCCGACCTCGACATTCAGATTAGGAAAGAGGCGGAACTTCTTGCGCACTCACTGGAAAACGACGCCAAACTTGCCGACGCCAAGGTCGCGGCGCAGCTGTCGACCTTCGACCAGCTCAAGAGCCAGGCGGTGACGTTGAACGAGGACGACGTGCAATTGCGCGCGCTCGAGCGCGACGCCAAATCGCAGCGCGACCTGCTCGAATCGTATCTGGCCAAATACCGTGAGGCGACCGCGCGCGACAGCATCGCGACCGCGCCCGCCGACGCACGCGTGATCTCGCGCGCCACAGTATCGAACGTGCCGGCCTATCCGAAGAAGCTGCCGACGGTGCTGATCGCGACCCTGGCGACGCTGGTGCTCGCGTCCGGGCTGGTCCTGACCCGCGAGCTTCTGGCGAGCCCGGGCGCCGGCACCGCGGGCGCGTCCGTGCGCCGCCGCCAGTTCGGCATGCGCTCCGCCGCCGGTTCCGATGCGGGCCCGACTGCCGCCGCCGGCACCAACGTCGCGGCCGCCGCCGCGGAGTGGGCGGGGCAGGCGCACGGTTCTTCTCCGGGCACGCTATCCGCGCGGCTTCGCTCCGTCGTCCAGTCGGCGCACCGGGCGCCAGGTGGGCCAGCGGCGCAAGCAATGATGCAAGAAATGGCGCAAGGAATGCCGGATGCAAAAGAGCCGGCGCTGATCGGCGTGCCGGTGAGCGCCATCGAGGAATTCGCCTACAACCTGCATCAGGTCGGCGTTGCCGGCAGCCAGATGGCGTTCTTCGCCGCCGCGCCGGATCTTGACGCCAGCGGCATGGCGGTGCGGTTCGCCCGCGCGCTCGCCCAAGGCGGGCGAGGGGACGCGCGGGTGGCGCTGGTTGCGCTTGGCGCCGACGATGCCGCGATCCGTTATATTTCCTCGGATCCGTCCGCTCCCGGTCTCGCCGAACTGACCGCCGGCCATGCCTCCTTCGGCGACATCATCACCAAGGATCGGGCCTCGGGTTTGAATCTGATTGTTTCGGGCGCCGATCGCGGCACGCTGCTCGCGGCGCCGGGCATCGGCCGGACCTTCGCCGCGCTGGCGCATGCCTATCCGCACCTCGTCATCGATGCGGGCTTGCTCGGCGGTTCCGACATGCCGGCCATCGCCCGCTTCGCGCCGCATGCCGTGCTGCTGGTCGAGACGCTGTCCGGCCTAGCGGCAGCCACGGCGCGCGATGCGCTACTCGCCGCCGGCTTCGACAACGTCACGGTCCTCGTCGCCCGCAACGACGAAGCCGCCGGGCCGCGCTTTGCTCAGCCGATCGACGCAGCTGCGGCGTAGTGCCGGCACGGTAACCTTGCATTTCGCCGTCGGGCTGTGCGCCCGGTTGTGGTTGAGGCCGGCAATCGGTTAGGGATGGCGTAATGAAGGTGAGGGATGTAATCCGTCTCATTGAAAGCGATGGATGGTTCCTGGTAGTCACGCGGGACTCGCATCGGCAATACAAACATCCGACCAAGCTTGGCCGCGTTACCGTTGCCGGAAAGCCGTCCGACGACATGGCGCCAGGCACATTGAACAGCGTGCTCAAGCAAGCTGCGCTGAAGGAGCGGAAGTAATGCGGTATGCGGTGGTGATCGAAAAGGCGGAGGGGAATTACTCCGCCTATGTGCCGGACCTTCCCGGCTGCGTCGCGACGGCGGCGAGTGTTCGCGAGGTCGAAGCCGAAATCCGCGAGGCGATCCGTTTCCACATTGACGGCCTCAAGGCCGACGGCGTGGCGATCCCGGCGCCGACGAGTATCGCCGAATACATCGACACCTAGGTTTATTTGCCGCCGCGCAACCGAGCAATCGGCCGAGCCTTCGCGCCATTTGATCGTCAGGTGCCGTGACCGCCGCCATCGGCTCGACGCTCTTGCGCTCGCATGGCAGCATCAAGCCGACGCAATAGTCGCGCAGTGGCCCGGCACGATCCGCATGACCAATCACACTACGGATGAGATCGACAAGTCTTTTCTGCTGCGCGATCTGCTATTCTGGAGGGGCACGGGTGACCGCGTGGCAAAGAGCCGGGCCCGAGGATGTCAGCCCGGCCGCGCAGCCGTCACCGTCGCTCCTCATTGGCGGCACCCGTGCGCCGCTTACCAGGACCACGCGGCTGCCATCGGCTGACGAACTGTTCGTAGGCATGTTCAGCGTGGCGCGCGACATCGATCTCCCGATCGCGTAGTTCCTTGATGTTGTAGGCATAGGCCGCGCCACGCTTGTTGCCCTTTTTCGCCGGCTGTCCAGCCTGTAGCTGCATCGCGCGTATCTTGTTGGCGACCAGCGCGGGACGCGCCCATTGGTAGTCGGCATCCTTGGTCAGCAAATGCCAGCAGAGCACGGCGAGCTTGCGTGCCACGGCGACCGCTGCGACCTGGTGACCACGTCGGGCTCGGATACGCAGGAAGAACGAACGCAGCGGGCCTGGCGCCTTGGAGGCAGCCCAGGCCGCCTCGACCAGCATGGCGCGCGCGTGGCTACGACCGCGCTTGCTGATGCGGCCATGCTGCGCCAGACCAAGACCCGATTGGCGCACCCGCGGATTGAGCCCGACATAGCTCACGAGTTTCTGCGGCGAGGAGAAGCGTCGGATGTCGCCAATCGCGGCGACGAGGCCTGCCGCCACGATGATGTTGACGCCGGTGATGGTCAGGAGGCGCTTGACTGACGGATCCTCGATCACCCGCTCGGCGATCTCGCGGTCGAGAAGCTCGAGATCCTCGCCCAGCCGATCGAGTTCGCGCAAATGCCGCTCGATGGCGGCTCGCTCGTCGACTGGCAGTTCCTGCCGTCCGAGCCAGCTCCGGCCCAGCCGGCCGAACAGGTCGGCATGCGGGCACGGCGGGATGAGATGCGCCTGCAGGATGGCATGCACCTCGTTCTTGATCCGGGTCCGATGCCGAACGACCTGGTTGCGGCGAGCCACCAGTCGACGCAGGCGCTCGGTATCCGCATCGGGTAGCCAGACCTCCGGCAGGAAGCCCGCTGCCCGCAGCGACGCCAGCACGCCTGCGTCGATCTTGTCTGTCTTGACGTGAGCATGTGCGATCGCCTTCACTTGCAGCGGATTGGCTACGATCACTCGCGCAACATACGGGCTGAGCACCCGCACCACCGCCATCGCGTTGCCGGTTGCCTCGACGACGACCTCGTCTTCCTTGCTCAAGCTGCGACCAAACCCCTCAAGCCCCGAGCGGGTCATATCTACCCGCCCGCCCGGACCGGAGCCGACCTGCCTCCCAGAAAACCACCTCCGCGAAAGTGCGGTGGATGTCCATGCCGATCACGCGTTGCATCTCCTGCTCCTCTCTCCTGTGGTTCGACGGGAGCAATGCCAAACACGCGCCGCCGACCGCAAGCGACTGATCAACGAAATGAAAGTCGCGGGCGCTCCGCTGATTTCGCAATACGAGCACGCGTCGTCACTTGCCGAAACAGCGATGGATCGCGCGCATCGGGGTCGTGATTACCCGCTGCTGTCACGCGGTTACATCAATATCTACTCACTGTTTGTCGAGCGGGCGCAAGCGTTGATCAAGCCAAATGGAATCGCGTGGCTGTTGACGCCGCCAGGTATTCTAAGTGACGTTTGGTTCAGAACTGGAAAGGACAACGCCGGCCACGGCCAGCGGCAAGGCACGAAAACCTTCAAGCCGGCGAAGCTCCATCGCTCACTCGCCAAGTCGGTTCGGACGGCCCATTGTCACAGGAAGGACGCTACCGCGCCCGACAAACTGTGGATGCCGGCTGATCGTCACCAGCTTTTACGAGGGACAACAGCCGCGGCGACACGAGCGAAGAATGTTCTTATCGCATCCGCCTGCAAAGCAGAAATCCAGTCTCCCCACCGCCGCCGACCGCCGACGGGGCCCTACCCTCTACCACCGAGCGCGCGTGCCGGGCTCACTCGGCCAGCACCCGTTCGCTATTTGCCTGCTGCGGCTGCTTAATGAGCGCCATCATCTTCGGAAGGCAAATACGCGTGAGATCGTACTGGTCGAGAACTGTTTGACGCGCTTGGGCTCGCATCGACCGAAACCGCCGGGGATGGGCGAGCACTTCGATAATTTGTTCCGCAATGCGCTCGATGTCGAAGAATGGCACAAGGAGACCGTTCTTGCCATCAAGTACCTCGCGGACCGGCGCCGTGTCGGACCCAATAACCACACATCCGGCGCTCAATGACTCAAGTAAAGACCACGAAAGCACGAAGGGATAGGTGAGATAGATGTGAGCCGACGAAACCTGCAGGGCGCATAGGTAATCCGGATAAGGCAAGCGACCGGTGAAATGAATCCGCTCTAGATCGATCTGGTCCGCTATCTCATTGAAAAACCGAATTTTCCACGTCGTTCCCGATGGGGGTGCTGCGCCATAGGACACGCCGTCGCCGCCGATTATTACGATTTCCGCTCGCGGGCGTTCTGACATGATGCGCGGGAGGGCGCGCATAAAAATATGGTAGCCTCTCAGCGGCTCGAGGTTCCGCGCTACAAAGGTCACGACCTCATCCGTCGGCCGAAATTCCCGTCCGGAAGGTAGACGGAATACCGCATCCGGATTCGGCTTAATGAGATCGGCGTCAATGCCCTCGTGAATTGTCGTTATTTTGTGCTGAAATTCTTTGGGGAAAGTCGATCGCTGCCATTCGGTCGGTGAGATGCCAATATTACAATCCGCAAGGGCCAGCAGACTGGACGCGTTCTTCAGATGAAGGGCGACGCGTCCGTCGGCGCCAATTTCGGGAAATTCCGCGTCAAACCCAACGTCGCGGCCGTGCATGCCGTAGAAGAACTCGCAGTAGAGTAGGATACAGGCGTCCGGAAATATTGTCCGCAAGGGTAGCGTCTCGCCCCAGCCAGGGTGAGCCATGATCACGTCCGGCTCGAATCCTGCTATTGCTAAGGATGACAGCGCATAAAGAACTTGCTCGGCGCGATGGCACTCAGCGTCGAAGCGTCTAGCAAACGGATGGGTTGCAGCTACATCGACGTGACCGAGGCTGTATCTCAATAGCTTTACGCCATCCATCGTCTGTGAAGTCCCTGATCCGATGGCCGCCATACGTACCTTCGAATCGTGCCCAAGCGCGCGCACAAGATGTAGATACTGGCCCGGAAAATTATTGTGGACAAACAGGATGTTCATTTAGCATATGCCTGCATTTTTGCGACTTCGATGCCCAAGGAAAATTTGATTTCGCGTCCGCCGGCGGGGACGGCGAGCACGAGGCGCGGAGATTTTAGTCCGTCATTAACCCCTTGCGTTGAATACCCACTGCTCCTTCATTCCGTCTGCATAATCTCCGTGCAAAATTTGAAGCGTTGGAAGCAGAGTTAGCAAGATATACGCATCAATTCGACAATGAATTGTATTATTGGTGTAGCGCAGCACAAAGGCGGTGTGGGGAAAACAACCCTTGCTATCTCCGTGGCGGCGGAGTTGCAAAAAAGGGGGAACAGTGTCGCCTTGATTGACGCGGATCCTCTGCGGTCGGCGTGTCGATGGGCCGAGCCGGGCAAACTGCAATTTCCTGTTTACGAGATCGCCCTGATCGATCAAACGGTTTCCAACTGGATACGTGGGGTCAACGAGGTCGCCGCAGACTACGATTACGCGATCGTCGATACGGCACCCAGCGCGCGAGCGTATGTCGCGTCGATAGCTGCCGCCGGTTTGATTATTATGCCATGTACACCCTCGGGCCTTGATCTCGAGGCTATGGTCGGAGGCCTTGAGCTGGTAGATGAGATCCGTTCCAGCCGGCAAGGACTTCCCCGCATAATCCTTGTACCGAATCGTGTCGACGGTCGTACGCTTGAGGGTAAGCAACTCTCTGCCGAGTTGATGGCTTTGGGGGAAGTTGTCAGTCCGATAATTGGATATCGCTCTGCTTTCGTGCGAGCTTTCGCCACCGGGCGCTCGATTGCCGAAACTGCAGGTGGACGGGCGGGTCATCGCGAGATTCAGGAACTTTGCAATCTTGTTGAGAAGCCTTTTGACGACATGCTAAGCTCAGTGGAATTTTAGCCTACGGCTTATTATTCGGCCAAAGCGTGGCGAGGCCAGTGCGGACTTCTTTCCGTGGCCGTGCAAAACGAGAGGTCGTCGGGGCAGGCAGCACGGCCTTAGTCGCCGCGAATTCCAATCCGCGTGGCGCCCGTTAGCGTGCATCCGCTTCAGCGTTAGGGATCGTAACCACGGAAATTAAAGTTCGGTCAACGAGGATACCGGCCATGGTTGCCGATGCGTCTAAGAGCTCAAAAACCGGGAGGAATCCAGACGGATACCGGTCGATGGTTGACGCGCGGCTCCATCGGTTGGGCCGGCCACGCGAGCGCCGAGAATGGAATCGCATCTCGCGAAAGCATCGGATTGTAATAGGGATCATCAGCAAGAACGGATCCCCATTTTGCCCGTAGGTGCCTTAGCTCCCGGTCAAAATGGATCTCTCGCTCGGCCTTGAGGCCATCGCGGTCGCCGGCCGCGTCGAGATAGACAAGCTTTGCGTGCGGCGTGAAAACAATCCGCTTACCGGTCGCGCGAAGATTCAGACAGTAGTCTACATCGCCGAAATTAACCGGAAAGCGTAGTTCGTCCAATCCACCGACCCTAAGAAAATCGCGTCGTCTTGTGACCAAGCACGCGGCCGTCACAGCACTGCACTCATGCGCAACGCGAAGGAGGTCTCCATAGCCGACGTCCGTATCCATCCGGTCGCTAAAAGCATGGGCCGCAGCAAAACCGCTGCCGAGCACGATGCCCCCATGCCGCACGACACCGCTAGGCCAGATCAGCTGCGCGCCGACGGCCCCAACATCGCGCTGCGCGATTCGGCTCAGCATCTCGTCTAGCCACTGTTCATCAAGAGCGTTGACGGCATCGTCGAGGATACAAATTATGTCGTCCTGCGCGGCTGCAGCAGCGTAATTGGTCAGCCGTGAAAAGCTAAATTTACCCGACAAGCGTAAAACCGTCGCAGTGTAACCTTCGATATCAGAGAGATACGAAAGTGTTTCCGGATCGGAGGAGTCGTTGTCTACGACCACAATGCGTGCGCCTGCTCGCTCGACCGCGGGCCGAATGGACTCTATACATTTCTGTAGCAAGTGTTTCCGATTGCGCGTCGGAATGATTACCGCGGTGGAAACACGGTCGTATGTTCTGGTGATTTTTATGGCCGGAAGCAGACCGTCAGCATGAACCGCAGCTTCCGCCGCAACTCCTTTTTGCTCCAAATGGGCAAGTACCGCAGCCGCTAGGGCTGCGCCTGCTGCGTTTTTATCGAATTGAGGCAACGTCGCCAGTGGTCCTGGCAGGTGCACAATATTGACGTTCGAGATTTCGTCATCCAGAACAGAATTAAACAAGCGATAGAGATTTGAGGCACCCGCCGCGAGAGATCGCTGAGTGGTGCCGTGACGCACCGCAAACAGATAAGCGCAATATCCTTGCTCGAGCATCCGTTCGTAATCGAAAGCTGGAAAGGCAAGCGGCCAAATCGCGCCGTCCTCACTCTGTAAATCGACGTCTGCATAAACAAGTTGCGCTTTCGGAAAATCGACAAAGATTTTAGCGATCCGGTGCAATGCAGATGGTTCGAACACTGCTCCGGCGAGCGTGAAGACAATAAAATCACAAGCGGCGGCCTCGCCCGATATAAACTCTCGTGCGAGCTCGGCAGGCCAGCCCATCGGATCATGAGTTCGCGGCAACGATGCTGCTACCCATAGGTCATGGGTTTGCTCATCGAGACTTACAAGCGTGCTCTCGATCGCTCCGTCGCCGACCATGATCACCCCGCCCGAAAGCAGCACTGGCGGTCCGTTCAATATCGGCAAGCGCTCCTTACAACGTTGGTAGTCCGAAAATGGCACTGACATGGGGAGCAGCCGATCAAGAAGTTGTGCCCGGAGTTGCTCTTGCTCCGAGAGCCCAAGACCTGCTATCGTTTCGCGAAGGCCGTCTGCGTAAGCAATGAAAGCAACGGGACCCCCACCGACGTCTTCGCCAGCGTCATCGACTACAACTAGTCGATGCGCTTTTCCATCGGCGAATGTTTCGGCCAGATGGAAGTCGAACGTGCGTACCGCACATGCGTCATCCTCGGACGCCCCCACGTGGCTCCATTTTGAAGCTCGAACCTGAGAGACTAAAATCCCGTCTACGATGATGTTTCCAGTCGGCTCCGCTTTATCAGCGGTAAACCAACCAGTGAAGCGCAGGCCGCCAAGCCATCTTATGGTGCCGCCGATAGAACGATGTGATATCTTTTTGGAAGAGGCCGAAAGCGTGATTGGCGCGCCGACGGCGGTTCCGAAGTTCGCGAGTCGCGCCTCGACAACAGCGCTATCTAAAACCTTAAGGGCACAAGAGAAACCGTAGCAGCCATCACCAACGTTCTCGCTGACAAGCTCCTGTGAACGGGCATCGGAGCGAAGGGCCCGGATCGGATGTCCGTCAACTAGGATCTCGACCACAAACCTTTGACTAAGATTGTCGGTGTCGACGACAAATCCGGCAAATCTCTGTTCGCCCGAGCGATGAAATGCAGTCCGCAAGCTGGGAGTTGATGAGGCGGTCAATGATATTTGCTCCGGGCTTTCGGTTCGGCCAGCCACTGGTCTAGCGCGCTAACTATGTCAGCAAGCGATGAGCGGGGAGATATTGTCAGGTCTTTGCTATTTAATTTGCTTAGCTCCGGCGTCCAGTCGAAATAGGCTATCGGCAAACCGATTGAAAATGCGGCCGAAACTGTCGGATGCCCAAATATGGGTAGTGCCGCACATACGAAAAGCCGCTCAACGCCAAGAACGCCAACCAAGTGCTCAACCTCGGGCGGTTCTACTGCTCCCGTTACAAACGCGTTGCTGATGTGCATCAGGGAAATGTCATCAAGTGTCGCGCCGATAACGGTCATTGAAAGTTCCGGTCGTAGTGTACCGAGCTGGCGCGCGATCTGGCTCATCAGCCATTGCTCATGCGCACAGGATCGCACTGGCACGAAACCGAGGTGATGGGCGGGCGCGTCGCGGCATTTACGCATTGCCGGACGGGACTTCTTATAGGTTCGAAGAATGTTGTTAGTTACGCTTTGGGGCAAAACACTTGTCGCAAACGCCTCGGCTTGGACGTCAGGAACTACAATCTGCTGAGCACTCTGCGCAATGCGCCGCCACCGGTCGGGCCATTTCCTCATTCCCCTGGCAACACTCGGTGAAGCATTAAAGGGCTTGCAATGTCTTTGTTCAGCGGCCCGGATTGCGGCCGGCAAGTATTGCCCAGCGCGCTTCCCGAGTAAGCCCGCGTCTGCAATAAATAGATCGTAGGGGACCTTCAGACCAATGAGCAAATCAACTAGTGCAAACGGTGTGTTGGTCGGATCAAGGAACTCGATCCTTGATGGTTCGTTACTCTTAATAAAATCAACCATCGAGTTGAATTCGTACGGTACTGAAAGATCGAATTGAAGTGACTGCGGCATCTCTCCCAAAGCGTGTCTTATGTTAACGAGCGCTTTGTCGGCGCGGTGCCGCACTTCTAAGATCAGTGCCGGCGCAGTTGATAAGCTGACCGAACTGGCGCGGTGGCGTGTAATTGTACCAATGGCGCCGCCACCCGTGACAAACAGTTGTGGATGGCAAGCGACGGACGCTGCGATGCGCTCAAGTGCTTGTCGCGCGGGTCGCAAGGGATCGGCTTCCGAAAATGCCGCGCATTCCGAACGATGGCCAGGAAATCGTCGCTCCAATACGCGAAGGTTGCGTACGACGAGGGAGCGCTTCTCCCTTCCGAACGACTTTGATCCGGCGTGACCAACATAGACCGATGGTGCACAAACGTTCCTGAAGCCGTGGCCTCGTGCTCGTAGGCAAAAATCCACATCTTCAAGGTAGCCTCGAGCGAATTCTTCGGAAAGCGAACCGACGCGGTCAAGGCAAGCGCGCGTAACGTAAAGGCAAAATCCGATTCCACTGGGGATATCGACGACGGTGTTGGGGTTAGCCCTCGCCGCGATATCATCGAGTCGTTCGATCTCGCATCGCGACCTTAGTGGATTGGACGAATTGGGCAGTGGAAAGCTGGCAAATTCGCCATTGTTAGAAAGCGGGGTAACGGTACCGATGTCGGGAGACGACCGCGCCGCGGCCGCGAGGCGATCGATGAACCCGCGCGGGACGATCGTATCAGAGTTAAGAAGAATGACATCTCCTTGTTTAACGCTATCAAGTGCACGGTTAACGCTGCCAATGAATTCCAAGATTGCGCGCGTTGATAATGACTTCAACGCGGGGGTTGGTAGATAATTTGGCGAGGTATTGCGCAATTCGGGGGTCGGGTGTTGCATCGTCGACGAGAATTGTCTTGTGGCCGGATGCTTTTAGTTCATAAAGTAAAGAATCTGTGCATGCCCGCGTGGCATCGTAGTCTTTGTAGGCTGGTACGATGACCGTTACTTGTTGAGCCCGTGAATTTCGAAGCTGCGGCCAAACAACTCGCCTCCTAAGCGGAATTTCGTTTCCCGCCGCCCGAGCGGAATAGAAGACTTCGCCGGCTAGTGAAAGCATGAGCGTCTGGGGGGTGGTGGATTTCGGCCGGTGAACGCGAAAGCTAGTCGCGAAGCCGAATTCACCCAGCGGGTGGAAAACGTCCGCATCGAACTTTTCAACGCTCTCCGCGCCGCCAGCTGCAATCGAAACCTCAAGAGGAGCATCGCGGTGCCAGACCGCCCATCCCTCGATTACATCCTTAAAGATATTCACCTTGGCGAACATCCTCTGCCCGCGTTTTCGCAGAATATGCGCAGCGGCGCACACTGACCCCAAATTATTGTCCTGCTGAATGATGGCCAACGCAGCTCGAAGCTGTCGGGCGCCACACGTCCAGGCGAGCATCCGACGATTGGCGCCCACGTCGTCAGGGGCTATGTCAAGCGCCTTAGCAACATCGGCAATTGCGGCCCTCTTGGCTCCGAGATAGTAGCTGGCCTCACCGCGAAGCACGTAGGAGTGTGCTTCCGGTGCCGGGAGAATTCGACACCGACGGTCTGCGAACCTAAATGCGGCTGCAAAATGCCTTTCGACGAGTGCTCGGGCAGCGAGAAATTCAAGCGACTGATGATGGGGTTCGTCAAAGATCGTACGCTCATCAGTCATCTGCTCGCTCGTACTAATCACCGCGTTTTCAACTTCGGGAAACAACCTTCCAAGTCCTGAAGCGAGGATCTGCTAGGGACAGCAGCCATCTAATATTGTCGCAAGGCCGGGGGTGGTGGCGTTGTTATTATATGAAGTGCTTTTAAATTGATCTTGCGGTTGACGAATGTGTTCTATTCCCCGCCTAAAAGCGCCGACGCCGAGGCAGTTCGCTTGAGCTTTGGTCGTTTTCGAAAAACGCGAGTCTGGCTCACGGTTTTGGGCTCGCTTGCAGAGGATTCAATAGGCGGCTGTTCAGCGCCAGATGTACCTTCGATATTTATTCGTAGGCCGACGAGGGGCTCCCGACCGGTGGGACCCGATACGACAACTCGTTTACCAGTCGTGCGTTTGATTGGTGCTCCAAGAAAAACGGCTTCCACGGCGAATTGCAGATTAAAGGCGGCCACACCCGACATCTCCAGCAACACGCTGACAATGGGAATTGTTCTGCCGCGTGTCCCGGCGAAGGATCCCACGCCCATGGCACGGCCGGAGGCTGGCTGCGGCTCTGTCGTCTTTACGGCATAACGGATTTCAAGATCGTCAGTGTTCGTCGGGCCAATCTAGAGAATATGCCTTCGATTCGTGATGGCGCTATAGGGCCAGCGATCCACTCGTTAATATTGACAGACTGATCGCCGATTCCAGCAACGTGACCGAGAATGCGTAGGCCACTAAGGTCGCACGACAAAGTCTTCCGAGAGCCGGTTGTAGCAGGTGCCACTGAGGACGGAGTGCCTTGACTCAGTGGTTCAATTTTGACGGTTGCGGCGGCCGACCCCCGGTCTCGCGTCGGCGTCACTTCGACTGATAGTTTCCCGGGCGCCAAAGCTCGTACCACCAAGCAGGAATTTGGCTGCCAAAGCACGGCTTCGTTCTGATCCGGATGTAACAAAAATC
>CAWHJE010000006.1:0-164831 GCA_963829465.1 uncultured Alphaproteobacteria bacterium | reverse complement strand
GGGTTCTGTGAGGTCGCATGGCGCGACGCGGCCTGAGCACGGTAGTGATCGCGACCTCATAGAAGCCGGATTGAACGAAGCCGCCGCTGAGTGTTCAGGCGCTATGGGGATAGTGCCGGTGGGACATTGGCGGTCAATGTTCGGGCTCGCTTGACGAGCGTGCATGGACGGCGATTTGCATGCAAATGACGTTGGCGGTCGGGCGCTGCACGCGGCAGCAGCGTTGGTCTATGACACTGAGCGGGCGGTACGCCAGGCGCAGCAACCTTGATCGACATCATGGCTTGCATGGCACCGTTGCGGGCAGCACCGCCGGCAGCATTGAGGTCGATCTCGATTACGGTTGGCGCCAGTGGGACTATCATGACGTGTCACAGCGGAATGGTTGAGGGTTGCGGCAGCGCGGCACGGTTGCGATCCTGTTCATGGTGCCGCCGCAATCGGAACAGATGAGGAAGTCGGCTGCGGTGAACGGGCAATCGCCTTTGGCCGGATCATTCGCCGGTTTGGACAAAGCTGAAGCGGTGTCGGTCGCGAGCAGCCGACGACAGACGCGAGGTGATTGCTGCGTTCGCCATTGGCGAGAAATCCGTAGTGGCGGATGCGATGGAAGCTGTCCGGTAGTGTGTGCAACAGGAACCGGCGGATGAACTCATCGGCATCGAGCGTCATCACCTTGGTTTTGCCGCCCTGTCTGTAGTCTTTCCAGGTGAAGCGGACTTTGCTGTTGGCGAGCGAGAGCAGCCGGCTGTTGGCGATGGCGACGCGATGAGTGTAGCGGCCGAGATAGGCCAGCACCTGTTCGGGTCCGCCGAACGGTGGCTTGGCGTAGACCACCCAGTCGAGGCGGCGGAGCTCGCCAAGACGACGCGAAAACGCTTGTGGTTCGGCAAGATTGGCGAGCTTGCTGAAGCACCGCAGCTTGCCAGCATCGAAGGCGTTCTCCAGCTCCCGCAAGAATAGCCGGCGGAACAGCCGTGCCAGCACACGCACCGGCAGGAAGAACCGCGGTGGACGAGCTACCCAGCGTGTGCGGCGTCGAGCGCTGGCCCACCGCCCGGCACGACGCAGTGGACGTGCGGGTGGTGCTGCAGGTCTGGCCCCAGGTGGAGAACCATGGTCACGCCGAGCTTGGCGCCGAGATGCCGTGGATCTGCGGCGATGGTGGCGAGCGTCTCGGCCGCCGCGCGGAACAGGATCGCGTAGACAATGGTCTTGTTCTGGAACGCGATCTCGCCGACCGGCGCCGGTAGCGTGAAGACGACATGAAAGTACGGCACTGGCAGCAGCTCGGCTTGCCGATCCGCGAGCCACTGGGCTCGCGCCAGTCCTTGGCACTTCGGACAATGGCGGTTGCGACAGGAGTTGTAGGCGATGCGGGTCGCACCACAATCATCGCACTGCTCGACATGGCCCCCGAGTACCGCCGTCCGGCACGCCGTGATGGCGCCCATGACGCGGCGCTCGACGCGCCCAAGATGACCGGCATGCGCCTGTCGAAACGCTTCGCCATGGCGGTGGAAGATATCCGCCACCTCCAGAGCCGGAGTCACGGCACCGCTCAGTCGGGCGGCACGACTTCCAGGCGGAGCCGATCGAGCGGGCTCGGCGTGTTGCTGATGGTTTTGGTCGCGACCCTTGTGTAGCGCGCCGTGCTCGCCAAGCTGGCATGGCCGAGCAGAACCTGGATGATGCGCACGTCTGCCCCGCTCTCCAGGAGATGGGTCGCGAATGTGTGGCGCAGCGTGTGCACCGTCACCTGCTTGCTCAAGCCCGCCGCCGTGCAGGCTGAACGGCAGGCAGCGTGCAAGACGTTGGGTACGAGCGGACGCTCGTCGTCGCGGCCGGGAAACAGCCAACGCTTCGGCCGGGTGAGCCGCCAATACGTCGTAAAATCGTCAGGAGCCGCGACGAGAGCATGACGTAGTGGTCCTTGCCGCCCTTGCCCTGCTCGACCCGGATCACCATCCGCTGGCTGTCGATGTCGGCAATCTTCAGGAGAACGACTTCCGACACGCGCAGTCCGGCGGCATAGACCGTGGTGAGCGCGGTGCGGCTTTTGAGGCTCGGGATCGCCTCCAGGAAGCGCACCACCTCCTCGGCGCTCAGCACCACCGGCAGCTTGCTCGGTTCACGTGCATACGCGATGCGCTCCGGCACCGTGGCCTGGCCGAGCGTCACACCATAGAAGAACCGCAGCGCGCAGACGATCTGGTTCAACGCCGGCCATGAAATCCCCGTCGCGACCAGATGAACCTGGAAAACGTGGACATCTTCCAGGCCTAAACGATCGGGGGATCGGCCAAAATGCCGGCTGAACTTCGATACTGCGCTGAGATACGATTTTTGCGTCGCCGGCGACAGATTGCGGACCGTCATGTCCTCGATCATGCGGCGGCGAAGAGGGCTGATCTTAGCCATCGGAAACCTCCTGTCTGAAGAGTTGGGCTGCGAAAACCCTCGATCCTCTCAGACAGCAGGCGATTACTGCGACTGCTCCCAACTGCCGCGCTAGCGGCTTAGATTGAATCGATTGGCGCTCTAGCATTTTTGGTCGAGCATGATTTTTCCGAAACCGGCTTCCACCCCGGATCAAGTCCGGGGCAGGCTTTTTCTGGATCATGCTCTGGCAAACCGCTATCCCGTCGCCGCGCGTGCGGCGAGCATCCAGTTCACAACGCAACACCGAGTTCGCTTTGAATTCCCGCTCGCGCGGGAACAGAAAGCGGAAATTCTAGGCGCCGGCCCCTGGCAAAAAGCAACGAATTTGCGTTGCCCCTTCTGCATCCATGTATGGCCAAACAACAGCCGGGCCGAAACGGTTCGGCTCGGTTACGACCGCATTTTCCGGCACCAATATCCATTCGCCGTGCAGTCGCACGCGATAGCTGCCGTTTTGTGTGTCCCAGTCGACGTTCTCAACCTTGAAGCCGTCGGCGAAGGAACAGCACAAGCCTTTCCCGCTCGCTAGCTGATCGAACCACGCATGAAGTGGTTCATTGGCGTAGCGACCGTCGTCACGCGCCGAGACGCTGGTCGAAACAAAAGCACTCATGCACAACGCAACAACCGCCAGCGTAGGACAGATGAGTCTGTGCATCGTGGCCTCCAGATGACCGTGTAAACGCGGACCGACACAAAAAGGTCCGGCAGACCTGGAGAGAACGCTTTGCCTGCGCGTCGTTGTTGATCCGCATCGATTTATGGAAAGCAACTTCCGTGCCGAATTGCCGAATCACTCTAACGGAAAGCTTTCTCTGCTTAACAAAGAATAGACGTGCGTGCGACAGTTCCATGTCGCCGACAAGTCCGACGATGGCTAGCGCGGCGTGCGGCAGCGCGGCTAGGTGAACAGCGCAATCAGCTCGTCTTCGCTCAGAGCGTGCAGTGCCGTGAGCGGATCGTTGAGCTCGGCGCGAGAATCTGGCTGCGGCGGGGGCCTTTCATCGACGCTCGGTTGTGGCAAAGACGTCGCCGCGATAGCTGCAGGTTCGGGCTCGTGAGATGCCGCGAATCCGGGCGCGACCGAGTCGAGCGAGAAAGGCTCTCCTACCGCGCCCATGTGGAGGGACGAGGGCTTCAACGAATCTGATGGAACTTCGTCGGGTACCGCCTCTGCCTCCTTATCGGGCAATTGCAAACGCGCGCGCACCGATCCGAGCAACGACGCCGTAACGTCGTCATCGGACATGAGCGCATCGACGAACGGAGCCTCGGCAGCGTCGGAGTCGGTCACTGACCGATCAAATACATTGTCGAACCAATCGCCTTCGCCGTTGGGCGCTTTGACCTCAACGACCGGCCTGCCCGGCTCCTGTGCAAATTCTTCAACCGGGGCGACAAGCGCAATCAGATCCGCAATCCGGCGCGCCAATTCCCCCAACAGCGCCGTCGCGCCTTGCGCGCGCGCCGCCGCCGCGTCGTTTCGCACAAGGGCGTCGCCGACTTCACGGATGGCGGTCTCCAGCGTGTCGCACAACGCCGGCTCGACTTCGCGCTGGCGTAACGCCATCGCGATGTCCTGAATATGCTCTATCGCGAAATGAACGTCCGGCGCTGAAGCGTCACCCGGCCGAAGAACCGCTTCTATTTGCTCGATCGTCGCTAACAGACCCGGAAGCCGGTTGGAGATATCGGCTGATGCCTCCAGGGGTTCCCGCACCGCCGCCTCGAGGCGGGCGAATGTGTCAGCAAGCGTTTGCGTATCCGGGCGGCGGCTCGGGTAATCGGCCAGAACGCCAAGATCGTCGTCGGCAGCCACGATTTCGTTATCGGCGTGTTCAACGTCGTTGACTGGTGCGGCCAAAATGTCCGGCGATGGCAGAAGCTCGTTGGACATCGTTCCCCCGAATAACACCCAATGCAACAGCACAACGCGCGTGACCTAGCAACCGTTCCAGTTCACATCCTTCGCCTCGTCCCCTATGCCCCCCTTTCCTCACCCCCACAACGACGCCTCGGGCGGATAAATCAGGCTTCCCTCATACAACAAACCTTCGGGGCGATCCTTGGCGAGCAGGAGCGGTCCGTCCAGATCGACCCAGCGCGCACGCTGGGCCAGAAGCATGGCCGGCGCCATGGCCAAAGAAGTAGCGACCATGCAGCCGACCATGACCGCAAAGCCGCGCCGTTCGGCCTCGGCAGCTAGCGCCAACGCCTCGGTAAGCCCACCGGCCTTGTCGAGCTTGATGTTGACGGCGTCGTACTTACCAAAAAGTGCCTCAAGCGAAGCCCGGTCGTGCACGCTTTCATCGGCGCAAACTGGGATCGGGCGCTTGATTCGCGCAAGTGCGTCATCGTGGCCCTCCGGCAGCGGCTGTTCGATGAGCTTGACGCCGGCGTCCGCACAAGCGGCAAGATGCTGCTCGAAATCGCCGGCGTTCCAGCCTTCGTTGGCATCGACCACAATGTCAGCCCGCGGAGCGGCCCGGCGTACCGCCGCAATCCGCTTGCCGTCGTCGTCGCCGCCGCCGAGCTTGACCTTGAGCAACGGCCGCCAGGCGGCGCGCTCGGCCGCCGCCGCCATTTCCGCTACCGGGGCCAGCGAAATCGTATAGGCCGTAACCAGCGGCCTGGGCTCGGAGATTCCGGCCAATTCGAACGCGCGACGGCCCTTTTGCCGGGCGTTAACGTCCCAGTAAGCACAATCGAGTGCATTACGGGCAGCACCGGCGGCCAAGGCCTGCTGCAGGGCGTCGCGGTCGAGGCCCTGCTGTAGCGCTGGACGGACGGATTCGATTGCCGCCACAATGCCGTCCGGAGTTTCACCGTAACGTGCGTAGGGGACGGACTCGCCGCGGCCGCGGTGGGTTCCATCGCTGAGTTCAGCCACCACCACGACGGCTTCGGTCTTGCTGCCGCGGCTGATCGCGAAAGCGCCGGCTATCGGCCAGCGCTCGATCCGTACGGAGAGCTCCATGCAGGGAGCACTATGACCGCGGTTGCCCGGCCCGCTCAAGTGTCGCAATGGGCACCCGCGCCCGCAGCGGGCAAAAAGCCGTGAACCCCGCTTGGCTCACCGTGACCGCCGAGGGCAAACATCTGGCGCTTGCAGCCTCGGGTGCCTGGACGGCCGAGCACGCCGCCGAGCTCGAACGAATCATCGTGACGCTGCCCGGCGCCACGGGCAGGCGCGAAGCGTCGATATCGACCTCGCCAGGCTCGAACGGCTCGACACCTTCGGTGCCTGGCTCATCGAGCGCCTCACCCGCGCCTTCGTGGTGCGCGGCTCGACCGCGCGCATCATCGGCCTTTCGGACACCGACCGCGGCCTCATCGAAGAACTGCGGCTGGTCAATCAGGCGCCGAGGCAACGAAGCGTCCGGCCGAACCGCATTCTGGCCGCGCTTGAATCCCTTGGCCGAGGTATCGCCGAGATCGGCTGGTCGCTCGTTCTTCTGGTGCAGCTTCTTGGCGCGCTGAGTGCCGTCGTGCTGGGAACAATTGCGCATCCGGCGCGGCTGCGCATGACGTCGATCGTGCATCATCTGGAACGCGTGGGCTGGCGCGCCGTTCCGATCATCGTGCTCAGCACCTTCATGATCGGCGCCATTCTTGCCCAGCAAGGCATCTTCCGTTTCCGCACTGTCGGACTGGATGTCTACGTTGTCGATATGGTCAGCGTTCTGGTGTTGCGCGAGGTCGGCGTGCTCATCGTCTGCGTGATGGTGGCCGGGCGCTCGGGCAGCGCCTACACCGCCGAAATCGGCTCGATGAAGATGCGCGAAGAGATCGACGCCTTGCGCACCATGGGCCTCGATCCGATCGAGGTTCTGGTGCTGCCGCGGATCGTGGCCCTCGTGATTGCGGTCCCGCTGCTGACATTCATCGGTTCGATGGCGGCACTCTACGGCGCCGGCCTCGTGTGCTGGCTCTACGGCGGAATGGCGCCGGAAATCTTCATTGAGCGGTTGCGCGAGGCGATCTGGCTGCCGACATTCGCGGTCGGCATGATCAAGGCGCCGTTCATGGCGCTCATGATCGGGCTTGTGGCCTGCGCCGAGGGTTTCGAGGTCGAGGGCAGCGCCGCTTCGCTTGGCATGAAAACCACCGCGTCCGTCGTCAAATCGATTTTTCTTGTCATCGCGCTCGACGGGGTATTCGCCATGTTCTTCGCCGGGATCGGGATGTAACGAATGACGAATAGTCCGCCGGTGATCAGTGTCCGCGATCTCGTCGTCGATTTCGACGGAACGACGGTGCTCGATCGCGCGTCCGTGGATGTCTTTGAAGGCGAGATTCTCGGCTTTGTCGGCGGATCCGGCGCGGGCAAATCGGTGCTGATGCGCGCCATTATCGGGCTCGTGCCGAAACGGCGCGGCACGATCGAAGTGTTTGGCACCGATCTGGCATCGCTCAGCGATCGGCAGCGGCGTGCAATCGAGCAGCGTTGGGGCGTGCTGTTTCAGCAGGGCGCGCTGTTTTCCTCGCTGACGGCCCTGCAAAACGTTCAATTTCCGATGCGCGAATATCTCCATCTGTCGCCGCGGCTGATGGAGGAGATCGCGCTGGCCAAGCTCGAAATGGTCGGTTTGAGCGCCGACGTTCGCGGAAAATATCCTGCCGAACTTTCCGGCGGCATGATCAAACGCGTGGCGCTCGCGCGCGCGCTTGCGCTCGATCCCGACATAGTCTTTCTCGACGAACCGACGTCCGGACTCGATCCGATCGGCGCCGCCGAGTTCGACGAACTGATCCGCACTCTGCAGCGCACGCTTGGGTTAAGCGTTTTCATGGTCACCCACGATCTTGATAGCTTGCACGCAGTCTGCGACCGTATTGCCGTTCTTTCCGAAGGACGCGTCATCGCGGCAGGTCCGATCGAGACCATGCTCGCATCCGAACATCCCTGGCTCAGATCGTATTTCGGGGGCACGCGAGCGCGCCAGGCGCAGCGGCAAGCCCGAGGACAAGTTCACCACTAGGACCGCGCGAGACCACCATGGAGACCAAGGCCAGCTATATCGTGACCGGCGCGTTCACGCTCGCCGTCGTCGCCGGCGTGTTCAGTTTCATCTACTGGGTCCAGAGCGGCGGCCGCAGCGCAGACCGCTCCGTCTATCGCGTGGTGTTCGTCGGATCGGTGGCGGGACTGCATACCGGCTCCGCCGTGCAGTTTAACGGCGTCCGCGTTGGAGAGGTGACGCAACTCGCGCTCGACGGGCACGATCCCCGAAAGATCGAGGCAATGATCGCGGTCGATCGCGTGGTGCAGGTGCGCACTGACACCACGGTGACCCTTGAATTCCAAGGGCTGACCGGGCTCGCCGGAGTATCGCTCACCGGGGGATCGGCAGATGCGGCGCCGCTGGTCGCCGACAACGGCGAGCCGCCGACCATCTACGCCGATCCGAACGCCGGCGCCGACGTGACGCAGGCAGCGCGCAACGTGCTTTCGCGCATCAACGGGCTGGTTGCTGAAAATGAAGAGGCGATGCGGACGTCGTTGCACAATATCGAAACGGTAACGGCGACGCTGGCGCAGAATTCAAAGCATCTCGACAAGGTCATGGCTGGCCTGGAAAACCTCACCGGCACCGGCGACAATCCCGGCGAGATCGCCCAGACCGCGGTGGCGATCCGAAAGCTTGCCGAGAATCTCGACAAGCGCACCGATGACATCTCCACCGGGTTGACGCGTTTCTCGAATTCGGGCCTTAAGGAATACGAAGCGTTCGCGATCGACGGCCGCCGCGTACTTGCCGAATTGCAGAAGGTGCTCAAGAACATCGACGAGCACCCGTCGCGGCTGATTTTCGGCCACTAGAGCATGGCCCAGAAAAAGCTTGCCCCGGACTTGATTCGGGGGGGAAGCCGGTTTTCCGAAAAGATTATGCTCCACCAGGAAAGCTAGAGCACCGATCGATTCAATCTAAAATCGATCGCACTTTGAGAGCCGGCCCGCTTCACGCCGCGATCTCTGCTTCCTCCTCATCGTCCTGCTCGATCAGGCGCGGACCGGTAGCCGGCTCTTCAACGCCAGTCTCGAACCAAGTGACGATCTCAAAGCGTCCATCGGCGTACTCGGCGAGCGCCGAGCAGCTTTCAACCCAATCGCCACAATTCATGTAGCGGATGCCGAACTTGTCGTGAATGACGGCATGGTGGATATGGCCGCAGATGACGCCGTCCACCTCCCGGCGTTGCGCCTCGGCGGCCAGCGTCTCTTCGAAGGCTCCGATATAGTTCACCGCGTTCTTGACTTTGTGCTTGGCCCATTGCGACAGCGACCAATAGGAGAACCCGAGCTTGCGGCGAATGGCGTTGAAATAGCGGTTCACAAAAATGGCGAAGTCGTAGGCGCTATCGCCGAGAAGCGCGAGCCAGCGCGCGTGCTTGACGACCATGTCGAATACGTCGCCGTGAACTACCAGATAGCGGCGACCGTCCTTGCCTTCGTGGATGGCGTTCTCGACGACCTCAATGCCGCCGAAATGGGTGCCGTAATAATCGCGCAGGAATTCGTCGTGATTGCCGGGCAGGTAAATGAGGCGGGCGCCTTTGCGCGCCTTGCGGAGAAGCTTCTGCACCACGTCGTTGTGCGGCTGTGGCCAATACCAGCCCGACCGCAACTGCCAGCCGTCGACGATATCGCCGACCAGATAGATCGTCTCAGCATCGTGATAGCGCAGGAAATCGACCAAACGTTCAGCCTGGCAACCACGCGCGCCAAGATGAACATCTGAGATAAAGAGAGTACGGAACATACGCGTACCGTGCTCAGTCGTCACGATGTTTGATCTCTCACCAGTTAGCATTGTTCGCTTTGACGCCGCGTATAAGTTGATTCGATTGCAGGTAGATGACAACAGATATTAATGTGACGTAATGACAACGAGGGTTAATGCGCGACATTGGCTGTAACGGGCCGGGTCACAGCTTTGTCACGCCGCTGCGCTAGACGATTCGGCAATGACAGCGCCGATTCTCGCCGCCGCATTTTTCCTCACCGCCACCACGATCGCTCACGCCGCGAGCATCCTCATCGCCGCCTTCCGCCTCCGGCGCGGGGGGCCCGGCGAGCCGCCGCCCTTTCAGCAACCCCCTCCGGTCAGCCTGGTGCGCCCGTTATGCGGAATAGACAATTTTGCCGCCGACACGTTGCGTTCGACGTTCGATCTCAGTTATCCGCGTTGCGAAATCCTGTTCTGCGTCGCGTCCGCAAAGGACGCCGTCGTTCCGCTGATAGAAGCGTTGATGGCGGAGCAACCGGAAGCCGACGCGAGGCTGCTCGTCGGCGACGAGAAAGTGAGCAACAATCCGAAGCTCAACAATGTACTCAAGGGCTGGCGGGCGGCGAGGCATGATTGGATCATCATCGCCGACTCGAACGTGTTGATGCCGCGCGACTACATCGAACGTTTGTTTGCCAGCTGGCGCACGGATACCGGCCTCGTTGCGTCACCGCCGATTGGCTCGCAGCCCGAGGGATTTTGGGCGGAGCTCGAGTGTGCGTTCCTCAATACCTATCAGGCGCGCTGGCAATACATTGCCGATGCGTTCGGCTTCGGCTTCGCCCAGGGCAAGACCATGCTGTGGCGGCGCGCCGACCTTGAACGCGCCGGCGGCATCGAAGCCCTCGCCAACGAAGTCGCCGAGGACGCTGCCGCGACCAAGGTGGTGCGCGGCGCCGGTCTCAAAGTGCAGCTTGTCGACCGGCCGTTTCCACAACCGCTTGGCCATCGCACCGCCGCCGAGGT
The DNA here is from genome assembly GCA_963829465.1 of uncultured Alphaproteobacteria bacterium. Classification (GTDB taxonomy): domain Bacteria; phylum Pseudomonadota; class Alphaproteobacteria; order Rhizobiales; family Xanthobacteraceae; genus BOG-931. Next base: position 154,632 of record CAWHJE010000006.1, on the reverse strand, counting down.
GTGGAATCGGCAGGTCCGCTGGGCGCGGCTTCGGCGCGCAAGCTTCTTTGCTTATTTCCTGCCGGAGGCGGTTTCAGGCGGCGTGCTGCCGATGATCGCGCTTGCCATGGTAGCGCCAACGTTCGAGCTCCCGGTACTCCCGGTTGTTCTGTTATTCGGAACACTCTGGTACGCCAGCGAAACATTGTTCGCCGCCGTCGCAGGCTGGCACGTTTCGCCGCGCTATCCGCTTTCCTGCCTGGCACGCGATCTGCTCCTGCCCGTCCTTTTCTTCAGCGCGCTGCGGGGCGACGACTTCGTGTGGCGCGGCAACGAGATGCAGGTGGAGCGCCTGCGGCCGCGGCAGGTGATGGCGCGGGTTCGTCCACGCTTGAACGGATTTGCGCCGGTCGCACGCCGGCGGCTGCGTTCATTGCGCGAGCGGATGTCCTGACCCAGCCGCGCGATCCGCGATCGCATCGATCGCAGCTTCATCCATTGGAAAGTCCGCGGCAATCCAGGCCCCCTCGGCAGCGCGAAGCGATGCGCCCAGTTCCGGACCCGCTGCTACGCCGCGCCGCATGAAGTCCGCGGCCTTCAGCGGAAACGGCGGTGCGATCCAGTGTTGCGGCAAGGTCGCAATAGCTTTCCAGATCTTGTCCGCCGCGCCAGCTTCCGAGCGCGCCCAGGCAAGCAATACGCGATCGGTGAACGACCGCGGCCCAAGCCGATAAAGCAGCGCGCGAGCGGCCTGCGGATCGTGCGTAGCCGCAACGCGCCACCATTGGTCGAGCGCTGACAGCCGCTCGGATTCGGCGTTGGACAGGCGCAGCCTTTGCGTGAGCCGCTCCGCATCTTCCGCCACCCACACCCCGAGAGCGCCGAGGCGGCGGATCGCGTCGGTCTCGGCGCAGAGCGCCGCTTCGACCTTGATCATATTCTCGAAGCTCGCAAGGTAGGCGACACCGCCGAGCACCATGCCGAGGAGACCGCACTCCGCCATGACCACCAGCGTCGGCGTCGCGCGCGCCGCGACGAGAAGCTTCAGAAGCTCCATTCGCACGCGCTCGCGGGAAAGCGTATCGAGGCCGGAACGCGCGACGATGCAGGCATGCACGCCGGCAGCGTCCGGCGCCCCCTCGCCGAAATGCGCATGAAACCGAAAGAAACGCAGGATGCGCAAATAGTCTTCTTCGATCCGCTGTCGCGGCTCGCCGATGAAACGCACACGGCGCGCGGCAATGTCGGCGAGACCGCCAACATAGTCATGCACAATTCCGTCGGCCGTGGCGGAAAGCGAATTGATGGTGAAATCGCGCCGCTCGGCGTCTGCCTTCCAGTCGCGACCGAACACCACGCGCGCCTTGCGGCCGAACGTTTCCACATCATTTCGCAACGTGGTGATTTCCACGGGGTGCTGATCGATCACGGCGGTGACGGTACCGTGTTCGATGCCGGTCGGAATTGCCTTGCCGCCCGCCGCCTCGACGCGGCGGACGATTTCCTCCGGCAAAGCGGTCGTAGCCACATCGATTTCGCCGACCTGAAACCGCAACAAGGCATTGCGCACCGCACCGCCGACAACACGCGCCTCTTCGCCGTCGCGATTGAGGACTGCGAGCAGGCGCGCGACCGGGCCTGCTTTGAGCCAGGGAGCTTCGCCGAGATGCGGCGGCGCGCCTGTCACCGCGTCGTCTGCGGCACGAATTTGCCGTCCTCGATATGCGCAGGCACGTAGGTCGAGCCAGGTGGCGCCCCCCCGAACTCAGCCAAAACTAGAAAGCTCCCCGCCATCAAAAGCAGGGACACGATGACGAGACCGGTGACGCGCCGCATCGTCCATGCATCCGGGTGCACAATGCCGGCGCGCGTCGCCAACAAAAACGCCGCATAGACGACGAACGGGGCCAGGAAGAGCCCCAACTCCGTGGCGATTGGCCGAATCATCCGTAGACCCGATCGTAGAGGTTACGCACAATACCCGCTGTGATGCCCCAAATGTAGCGGTCTCCGAACGGCATCGCGTAATATTCGCGTTCGATGCCCTTCCACTCGCGGCTTCGTTTCTGATGGTTGGACGGCGTCATCAGGAATTCGAGCGGCACCTCGAAGGTCTCGGTGACCTCGCCCGGATTGAGCGTGAGCGTAAAGTCCGGTGCGACCCGCGCCACGGTGGGCAAAATGCGGAAGCCGGAAAACGTCAAATAGAGATCGAGATAGCCGAGCGGTTCGATCAGGCTTGGCTCCAGCCCGATTTCCTCCTTGGCTTCGCGCAACGCCGCTGCGACAGGGCTCTCGTCGTGGGGTTCGATCTTGCCGCCGGGAAAGGCGACCTGTCCGGCGTGGCTCGCAAGTTCTTTGGTGCGGGTCGTCAATAAAACCGTCGGCTCGCCGCGATCGACGACCGGGATAAGAACCGCCGCCGGTTTGGTGGCGGCAACCCCGGCGCGCTCCCACATCGAAGGATTGAGATCGAGATCGCCGCGCGCCCCGTGCGCCTGTGGGTCGGTGAGCGATGGCGGCACTTCCAGCGTCAGCCGCGCTCGCGCGCAATCAAAAAAACTTTCGGCCACCGTTCGTCGCAGCGGCGCGCTGTGCTCGTTCACGCAAAATCCCTCACCTGATCGGCCGGGGCCATGGCGAAAAATGAGCCCCTCGAGGCGACCCCAAACATAACCCTGCCCTCAACCTCGCGCTCCTCGCCGAGCTCGACAAGATCGAAGAACAGCGTGCGCGTCACTTTGGCCCATAGACCACGGCGGACATGCAGATAAGGTTTGAGACCGCCGGTGCCGGCTTGCGGCTCAAAGCGCAGCGCGTGCGACGGTCCACATTGCACCCAGTCGTCGACATTGGTGCGGAAGTTCAGCTCCCGGCCGGCGGCTGATTCTTTGATTGCAAGCTCGACGGCCAGAAACGGCGCATCGTCGACCTGAATGCCGCACTTTTCCACAGGCGTGACAAGAAAGTATCTATCGCCTTCGCGCTTAAGCACCGAGGCGAACAACTTCACCAGCGCTGGCCGGCCGATCGGGCTCTTAAGGTAGAGCCACGTACCGTCAGCAGCTATGCGCATGTCGATATCGCCGCAGAAAGGCGGGTTCCACCGCTCCACTGGCGGCGGCCCCCTGCCCTCGGCGGCTACCTGGCCTAGCGCGCCTGTGATCGCTTCCAAGCCGGATTGCCCTTCCTTCGCCATGGTTTGCCTTGAACCTGCACCCATGGACATTACGTCCGGGGGCAGCATCGCTCGCGGGATCGTGATCGCCGAGCGGCGACCATCCCGTGCCAGATTTAGTTTGTGTTCCCGGTGAATGAAAGAATCGACGCAAAACCTACCTTCTGATGCTGGCGCGTATATTGCATCGCGAAATACCGGTGCAAAGGCGGTTACTTTTGTTCGTTTGCGTGCTGCGAATCTGATTCGCTCGCAAATGCGACGCAAGACACGGAGTTAGAGCATGCCTGCTGTCGGCGGAGATGGGCTCGAAAAGCTCGAAGACATGATCGTCCGTGCGGCCGAATCAAGCGCGGATCACGTCCGCGCGGCCAAGGCGGCGATCGGAGCGGTCATTTTCGGACAAGAGAAGGTCATCGAGCAGGCGCTCGTGACCATTTTGTCCGGTGGCCACGCGCTGCTCCTCGGTGTGCCGGGTCTCGCCAAGACAAAACTGGTCGAGACCATGGGCACCGTACTCGGTCTCGACGCGCGGCGTATTCAGTTCACGCCTGACTTGATGCCGTCCGACATTCTCGGCACCGAAGTTTTGGAGGAGAGCCAGACCGGTAAAAGAAGCTTTCGCTTCCTCTCCGGCCCGGTATTCGCCCAGCTGCTGATGGCCGACGAAATCAATCGTGCCAGCCCGCGCACCCAATCGGCCCTCCTGCAAGCGATGCAGGAACAACACGTCACTGTCGCCGGTGTGCGCCACGATTTGCCGCGTCCATTCCACGTGCTCGCGACCCAGAACCCGCTCGAGCAGGAAGGCACCTATCCGCTGCCCGAAGCCCAGCTCGACCGCTTCCTGATGGAAATCGATGTTGACTATCCCGACCGCGCCGCTGAGCGGAAGATCCTGTTCGAAACAACCGGCGCGGAGGAGACGCGGGCAAAGCCGGCGATGAGCGCCGAAGATCTGATGACGGCGCAGCGTTTGGTTCGGCGATTGCCGGTCGGCGAATCCGTCGTCGAGGCCATCCTCGCGCTGGTGCGTTCGGCGCGGCCTGGGCCCGAAGGCGGCGAAGTTGCGAAGCTCATCGCCTGGGGACCGTCGCCCCGCGCGAGCCAATCGCTGATGCTTGCCGTGCGCGCACGAGCGCTGCTCGACCGGCGGCTGGCGCCGTCCATCGACGACGTACTCGATCTCGCCGAGCCGGTGCTCAAACACCGCATGGCGCTTACCTTCTCGGCGCGCGCAGAAGGCGAAACCATCGAGGCTGTGATCGGGCGCCTAAAAGCGCGGATCGGATAAAAGGATGGCCGCCGAAGACAGGCGCACGTCCGACCACGATCGCTCGGCGGCGCAACGTGCGGTCGGCGAAGGCCGGACGCTCGCCGCCACGATGCCGCGGCTGATCTTGGAAGCTCGGCGCGTGGCCGCCACCGTAATCCACGGCCTGCACGGCCGGCGCCGCGCCGGACCCGGCGAAAATTTCTGGCAATACCGCCGTTTCGTTTTTGGCGAGCCGGCGTCGCGCGTCGATTGGCGGCGCTCGGCGCGCGACGATCATCTTTACGTACGCGAACTGGAGTGGGAAGCCGCGCACACCGTCTGGATCTGGGCCGATCGCTCCCCGTCCATGGCGTTCGCTTCGCCTCTGGTGCGCGACAGCAAACTGTACCGAGCGCTCGTCGTAGCCTTGGCGCTCGCCGAAGTTTTGGTCGAAGGCGGCGAGCGCGTGGGAATTCCGGGCCTCATGCGACCGACCGGCAGCCGCAACATAATCGAGCGCATGGCTCAAGCGATCGTGCACGATCGCAGCGAGCGCGCGAGCTTGCCGCCGAATTTCTCCCCCTCCCCGCTCGCCGAGATTGTTTTGCTCTCCGATCTTTGGAGCGACATCGGCGATGTGCGGCGCACGATCGTGCAGCTCTCCAGCAGCGGCGCGCGCGGCCATGTCGTTCAAATCGTGGATCCGGCGGAAGAAACGTTTCCATACTGGGGCCGCATCGAATTCGTGGAGCCGGAGGGCGGCGGCCGCATTACCGCGGGCCGGGCGCAGACGTGGCGCGCCGACTATGCCGCGCGCGTGCAGCGACACCGCGCCGAGATTCGCGCCGAGACCGATCGCATCGCCTGGAGCTTCACTATCCACCGCACCGACCGCCCGGCAAGCGAGCTTTTGCTTGCCCTGCACAGCCGCATCGGCAGCGTTGTGGCAGCCGAAATGCTTTCCCGCGCGCCGGCTGAGCCGGGGGTGATGGCATGATTGGCGGCCTCCCGCTCGGCTTTGCAGAACCCCTGGTCCTGATCGCGCTGGTGACGCTGCCGGCGCTGTGGCTGCTTCTGCGGCTGATCCCGCCGCGCCCTCGCCGCATCGACTTTCCGCCGACCCGGCTCCTTCTTGAAATAGCGCCCAGGGAAGAAACGCCGGCACGGACCCCTTGGTGGCTGACGCTGCTGCGGCTTCTTCTTGCCGGCATTATCATCGTCGCCGCTGCGGGCCCGCTCTGGAATCCACCGCTGACGACGATGACGACACGCGCGCCTGTCGCCATCATGATCGATGACGGCTGGGCGGCGGCCGCCGCTTGGGACGCGCGCCTGCGCACCGCCGACGACATCATCACACGCGCCGAGAGCGATCACCGCGCGGTTGCAATTATTCCCATCTCGGAGGGAACGCGAGACATTTCATTCGCCGCGGCCGGTTCGGCGCGCGTACGGCTTCAACAGATCAAGCCGAAGCCCCACACTGTGGATCGCACCGAGGCGCTCCCCGCCATCGGACGTTTCCTCGCCGCGACACGCGACGTCGAGGTGATCTGGCTGTCCGACGCGATTGATCTCGGTCGCGGCGGGGATTTCGTCAAAGCTCTTGCGCCGATGCTCGACACCCGGGCGCTCACGATCGTCTCTGGTGGCATCGCGGGCCCGCGGGCGCTCACGGCCGCCGACAATGCTGCCGGCGCGCTGAGCGTGAAAGTGCTGCGCGCCGCCACCGGCGCCGCCGAGACTGGAACGTTGCGGGCGCTGGATCTCAAGGGCCTGCCGCTCGGTGAGGCGACATTCGCTTTCAAGCCGGAGGACCGCGAAGCGGAAGCGCAATTTGATCTCCCGGTCGAGATTCGTAACGACATCGCCCGCATCGAGATCAGCGGAGAACGCTCGGCCGGCGCGGTGCAACTCCTCGACAAACGCTGGCGGCGCCGCACCGTTGGCATCGTTTCCGGGGCCACGGCCGACACCTCGCAACCCCTATTGTCGTCGAGCTACTATATCGGCCGGGCGCTTGGGCCATTCGCCGACGTAAGGCTCGCCCAAGGCGAGTCGCCGGCCGAAGCCGTGACGCATTTCCTTGACCAGCACCTGCCGGTGCTCGTCCTCGCCGATGTCGGCAATGTTGCTGGGCAAGCGCATGACCGCCTAACGCGCTGGATCGAGGATGGCGGCGTGCTGGTCCGTTTTGCCGGCCCACGGCTGGCCGCCTCCGATGACGATCTGGTTCCAGTCCGGTTGCGGCGCGGTGGCCGCATCCTTGGCGGCAGTTTGAGCTGGGACAAGCCGCAACCGCTGACCGCGTTTACCCACGAGAGCCCGTTTAGCGGCATGGCCGTACCTACCGATGTGACCGTCAACCGGCAGGTGCTGGCGGAACCGGACGCCGCGCTCACCGAAAACACCTGGGCGACCCTCGCCGACGGAACACCGCTGGTCACCGCCGCCCGGCGTGGCAAAGGCTTGATTGTGCTGTTCCACGTCACCGGCGACACGAGATGGTCCGACCTGCCGCTGTCCGGCGCGTTCGTGGAAATGCTCAAGCGCATCGTTGTGCTCGCCGGCACCAACGCCGTCGTCACCGAAGACTCCGACAAAAAGACCACCGCGGTGCATGAGGCGGTCGCGCCGACCCGCGTGCTTGATGGCTTTGGCAGCTTCGTCGCTCCATCCGCCACGGCTCGCCCGGTGCCGACGGACTATGCGGCAAGCGCGACCGCCGACCATCCGCCAGGCTTTTACGGTCCGCCGGAGAACCTCCTTGCGGTCAACACTCTTTCGGCCAGCGACCGGCTGGCGCCGCTCGATTTTTCGCCGCTGGTCAATGCGAGCCGCGAAATCTACCGCAAGACCGAGCCGCAGGATCTTCGCGGGCCAGTCCTTCTCGCCGCGCTTGGCCTTTTCCTGCTCGACACACTTATTGTTCTTTATCTCGGTGGTGGCATCGCCAGGGCACCGCCGCGCTTTTCACGCACGCGCGCGGCGGCGGCGATCATCTTGTTCGCCATCTCCCTGGCTATGCCGCACGCCCGAGCCGAGGGTTCGTCCAATCCGGACGTCCCGCGCTCGGCACTGGATACAAAACTCGCTTACGTGATAACCGGCGACCGCGACGTCGACGCCATCAGCAAATCCGGATTGGGCGGGCTGACGCTTTTTCTCGCTCAGCGCACGGCGCTTGAAGCGGGCGAACCGATTGGGCTCGATATTGCCCGCGACGAACTCGCGTTTTATCCGCTGATCTATTGGCCGATCGTGCCCGGCGCGCCGCGCCCCAGCGAACAAACACTCAAACGCATCGACTCGTATATGAAACAGGGCGGGACGGTGCTGTTTGACACCCGCGACGCCATGGTGGCTCCACCCGGCGCCGGCGGCGAAACGCGCAGCCCCGGCATGCTCGAACTGCGCAAGATTCTCACCTCGCTCGACATTCCCGAGCTTGAACCGGTGCCGCGCGACCACGTTCTCACCAAGACCTTTTACCTGTTGCGCGACTTCCCCGGCCGCTTCAATTCCGGGCAGCTTTGGGTCGAGGCTTTGCCGACATCTGGCGAGGAGGAAGAAAGCACGGGCCGGCCTGTTCGCGCCGGCGACGGCGTCTCCTCGATCATCATCACCTCAAACGATCTTGCTGGCGCCTGGGCGGTGCAGCCCGACGGCCAGCCCATGCTGCCGATGGTCGAAGGCGAGCCGCGTCAGCGCGACCTTGCCTTCCGCGCCGGCGTCAACATCGTGATGTACACGCTCACCGGTAATTACAAAGCGGACCAGGTGCACGTGCCGGCACTGCTCGAACGGCTTGGGCAATAGGGAGGACGAACGTGAACTTCGGTATCGCGTTTGCCCCTCTCGTCAATGTCCAGATTCTTTGGGCCGCGTTGGCCGTTGCCTGCATCCTGTCCTTGCTGCTCTTCGTTTCGCGCAGCCCCGGCGCTGCGATCCGCGCTGCCGGTCTGGCGCTCATCGTACTCGCGCTCGCCAACCCCTCGCTGACGCGCGAGGACCGCGACCCGCTCAGCTCGGTCGCCGTGGTCGTGGTCGACAAAAGTCCGAGCCAGAATTTCGGCGACCGCATGCGGCAAACCGAGGAAGCGCGCGCTGCCATCGTCGGCCGGTTGGGCCGCATTCCCGGGCTCGACGTGCGGGTGGTGGAGGCCGGCCAATCGGATGGTGAGACCGATGGAACGCGACTATTTACCGCGCTCGGATCGACGCTAGCGGACGTTCCCGCCGACCGCATCGCCGGTGCGATCATGATCACGGATGGGCGCGTCCACGACGTGCCCGCGGACGCCGGCGCGCTAGGCTTTGCAGCGCCGGTTCACGCGCTGATCACGGGCGTCAAGAATGAGCGAGACCGCCGGGTTGCCCTGATTGCCGCACCGCGCTTCGGCATCGTCGGCCAGACGCAGACCATCACCTATCAAGTCGAGGACCAGGGCGCCAACGAACGGAGCGCCGTGGTGACGATCCGCCGCGACGGCGACGTCGTGGAAACGCGCACGGTCCCGATTGGTGCCCCGCAGCGTGTTGATATCGCGATCCCGCATGGCGGACCAAATATCGTCGAGATCGAAGCGGCCCCGCTGGCCGGCGAGCTCACGCCGGTCAACAATCGCGCCGTCGTCAACATCGACGGCGTGCGCGACAAGCTGCGCGTTCTTCTTGTTTCCGGCGAACCGAATGCCGGCGAGCGGACATGGCGCAATCTGCTCAAGTCGGATGCCTCGGTCGACCTTGTGCATTTCACCATTTTGCGTCCGCCGGAAAAGCAGGACGCCACCCCGATCAATGAATTGTCGCTGATTGCGTTTCCGACGCGGGAACTGTTCCAGCAGAAGATCGGCGAGTTTCAGCTCATCATCTTCGACCGCTACGCCAGGCAGGGCGTGCTGCCGATGATCTATTTCGACAACATTACCCGCTACGTGCGCGAAGGTGGCGCGGTGCTGGTGGCGGCCGGGCCTGATTACGCCAGCCAAACCAGCATTTGGCGCACGCCGCTCGACGCCATCCTCCCGGCAGAACCGAGCGGCCGCGTCACCGAGCGCGGCTTCCGCGCCCGCCTTACCGACCTCGGCAAGCGCCATCCGGTGACCCGCGATCTCGACGGCTCCGCCGACGATCCGCCGCGTTGGAGCGAGTGGTTCCGGCTCGTCGACGCCAGGAAAAACACGGGCACGGCCGTGATGCAGGGGGCCGACGACAAGCCTCTCCTCATTCTGTCGCGCGAAGGCGAAGGGCGCGTGGCGCTGTTGTTGTCCGATCAGCTCTGGCTCTGGGCGCGCGGCTATCAAGGCGGCGGACCGCATCTCGATCTGCTGCGCCGGCTTTCGCATTGGCTGATGAAGGAGCCGGAGCTCGAGGAAGAATCGCTGCGGCTGACGGTCAGCGGTCATCAGCTCCTGGTCCGGCGGCAGACGATGGCGGAGGACGCGGCCGAGGTGACGTTGACCTCTCCCTCGGGAGCAACCCGCGCGCTCAAGCTGAAACCGACCGAACCCGGCGCATGGGAAACGAGTGTCACCGTGAACGAGCTCGGGCTATGGCGCGCCACCGATGGCAAGCTCACGGCGCTTGTCAATCTCGGTCCGGCCAATCCGCGCGAGTTCGCCGAAGTGACCTCCACGACCGAGGCTCTAACTCCCATCGCCGCGGCGACTGGCGGCGATTCCCGCCGCCTCGATGAAGGCAGCGGTGTCAGCGTGCCGCGCATTCTCGCGGTGCGCTCCGGCGACACCTTCAAAGGCGACGATTGGATCGGCCTGAAAATGCGCGACGCGAGTGTGGTGCGGGGCATCGGCGTCCTGCCGGTTTTCGCCGGTTTCCTCGGTCTCTTGCTGCTTCTTGGCAGTCTCGCCGGAACCTGGGCGCGCGAAGGACGGTAAACTCGGTCGGGGAAGCGCCGCGACGCGCAATTAAGTCGACCGCTATTACTTTTCCCATTCAGCGCGGAGCGGTCCTGATATCCCGTCAAAGGCGCCATCGGCAAGCTCGGCCACAAGGAGCCGTCCGGGATCGACCGGCCCGGGCATCGCGACACGCCCGGGCGGAATGCGCTTGAAGCCGCATTTTCCGTAGTACGGCTCGTCGCCGACCAGAATCACCAGCCGGTGTCCCCTGGAGCGAGCCTCCTCGAGCGCGCGGCCGATCAGCGCCTGACCGGCCCCGCGCTCGCGAAACGTTGGCTCGACCGTAAGCGGTCCGAGCAACAAGGCCTTGGCCTCTCCAACGCGCACCGGCGACAGCCAGACCGAACCGATCAGCAATGTGCCGATACGCGCGGTAAAAGAAAGCTCGCGGCTGTGCTGTACTTCCTCGCGCAGACGATAAGCGGTCTTGGCAAAACGCCCCGGACCGAAAGTGCGCTCGTGCAGGCGATCGATCGCCGGCGCATCGGCCTCGGTTTCGGGCAGGATAGTCAGGGAAATTTCGTTCATGGCGCGGCACCTAGTCTCTCTCGTGCGAACTCTGGCCGGAAACGGACACTAACAAATTTGTGCCTGTCGCGCGGCTGGCGGGAATGACTACATTGAGGTTTGCGACCACACAGAAATCAGCGGAGATCCAGAATGGGACTGCTCGTCGACGGCGCCTGGCAAGAGGACAGCGCCGGCAAAGAGTTTGGATCGCGCACCACGGACGGTCATTTCATCCGCAAGGCAACCGCTTTCCACAATTACATCACCACCGACGGCAGCCCCGGCCCCACCGGCAAAGGCGGCTTTCCAGCCGAGCGCGGTCGCTACCATCTCTACGTTTCGTTGGCCTGCCCATGGGCCCACCGCACGCTGATCTTCCGAAAGCTCAAAAAGCTGGAGGATGTGATCTCGGTTTCCATCACCGTGCCGCTGTTCGGCAAGACAGGTTGGGAATTCGGCACCGAGCCAGGCGCCACCGTCGACACCGTCAATGGCGAACCTACCATCGCCGACATCTATGTCCTTGGCGATCCCCATTACACCGGCCGCGCCAGCGTCCCGGTCCTGTGGGACAAAGAGCAGCGCGTTGTCGTCAACAATGAATCGTCCGAAATAATTCGCATGCTCAATTCGGCGTTCGACGCCTTCACCGACGTGCGCACCGATTATTATCCGGCCAAGCTGCGCTCCGAAATCGACGGCATCAACGATATCATTTACGCTACCGTCAACAATGGCGTGTATCGCGCGGGCTTTTCCACGACACAGGCCGCCTACGAAGAAGCCGCCAGGGCCCTTTTCGTAACGCTCGACAAGTTGGAGGAGCGTTTGTCGCGACACCGTTTCCTTGTCGGACCGCAAACCGAAGCGGACTGGCGCCTGTTCACCACGCTCATTCGATTTGACGCGGTCTACTACAGCCATTTCAAATGCAATTTGCGGCGCATCATCGATTATCCGAATCTTTCAAATTATCTTCGCGATCTCTATCAAGTGCCGGGCATTGCCGAGACCGTCAATTTCGATCACATTAAACGGCACTATTACGGCAGCCATCGCCACGTGAATCCGACCGGCATCGTCCCGATCGGACCAGTGCTCGACTTTACCGCGCCGCACGACCGCGGCCGGTTCGGCTGAGCAGGCTTGTCTACTCACCAGATCTCGGCGGCGACACGGCCTTCGAGCACCTCAGCGATGCGCGCCCGAGTCGACAGCGTCGTATCTTCCGGGAGCGCGCCCGGCGAAAAAAAGCCGTGCGCGACAATTTCACCGTTCGGCTGCGGCGGAGCACTTTGGTGAAACGACCGCACCAGATAGAGCGCGACGTGATCGCGCCGCGACGCGCGCATGTTGAAGTAAATGCCGAAGAAAATCGGCGGGTCGGCAAGCTCGATGTTGCCCTCCTCCCGCAATTCGCGCGCCAGCGCGGCGCTGAGCGTTTCGCCGGCTTCGACGCCGCCGCCGGGCAAATGCCAACCGGCGACATAGCTGTGCTTGACGAGGAACACGCGCCCGGCGCCGTCGATCACCATGCCACGCACGCCGAGGGTGAGCCCGCGCGCGAACCGCCAGTAAAAATGAAGGACGCGGCGGAGAGCCGGCTCAAAGGGACGGCGAAGGATTTCAAACTGCATACGATCTTTTCCCGCCTCTGTGCGGCGCTGCGCGATTCCCGTTTACCGATGCATTGGAACTTTTCCGGACGGCCGCCTCAAGGACCCTGAAAACATCTTGCTTGGCCGCCTTCGATAGAGTTTAGAAGTATTCTAATATACTTCTGTCGAGGGACACCCGTGAAAAGCTTTTCCGATCTGAGCGAACAGGAGGTTCTCGCGCTTGCGATTTCCAACGAGGACGAAGACAGCCGCGTCTATCGCTCGTTCGCCGATGGGCTGCGCGGCTCCTACCCGGACACCGCGGGGATATATGACGCGATGGCCCAGGAGGAGATTGAGCACCGCGACATGCTGCTCGACCTCCATCGCAAGAAATTCGGCGAATTCCTGCCCCTGATCCGCCGGCAGGACGTCAAGGGCTTCGTCGCGCGCCACGCAATTTGGCTGAACCGGCCGCTCGGGCTCGACGCGGTGCGCAAGTTCGCAGAGCAAATGGAATACGAAACGGCGCGGTTCTACCGGCGCGCAGCCGAAACAACGCATGACGATGCCGTACGCGAAATGCTCACGCGCCTCGCCGCCGCCGAAGAAAAGCACGAAAAGCTTGCCCAGGAGCTTGGCGAAAATCTTGCACCGAACGCGCGCGCCATCGAGGACGAGACCGCGCGGCGCATGTTCGTGCTGCAATATGTGCAGCCGGGGCTGGTCGGCCTCATGGACGGCTCCGTTTCGACGCTGGCGCCGCTGTTTGCGGCGGCCTTCGCCACCCGCGATACCTGGGCGACTTTCCTCGTCGGCCTCGCGGCAGCCGTTGGCGCCGGTATTTCGATGGGGTTTGCCGAGGCATTGTCCGATGACGGCTCGCTCACCGGACGGGGCGCGCCTTTGGTGCGCGGCGTGGTGTGCGGCGCGATGACTACCGTAGGCGGGCTTGGCCACACGCTGCCTTATCTCATTCCGCATTTCTACGCCGCCACCGCGGTCGCATTTGCCGTCGTCGCGATAGAACTGGCCGTGATCTCGTGGATCCGCACCCGCTACATGGACACGCCGTTCCTGCAGGCCGCCTTCCAGATCGTCGTCGGCGGAGTGCTTGTCTTCCTCGCCGGCATCCTCATCGGCAGTTCCTGATCCGCCGGCGGTTCGCAGCGGCGAGCCATTGTTCCGCCCGCGATTCGCATATCATCATCCTGCAATGTTCCTTCTCGCCCAGCTATCCGACCTGCATTTGGCGTTGCATCCGACGCTGATCGAGCTTGCGGGCAAGCGCGGGCTCGGTTTCATCAATTGGCACCGTGGCCGCAAATATATCCATCGCGTCGAGGTCCTCGATGCGATCGTCCGCGACCTGAACGCGATCAAGACCGACCACATTGCGGTAACCGGCGACCTCGTGAATCTGTCCCTGCCCGCCGAATACGCGCTGGCGCGGACCTGGCTCGAGCGGCTCGGCTCTGCGCACGACGTCACCGTGATCCCCGGCAATCACGATGCCTATGTCGCGGCCGCCCGCGGCGGCCCGGCGGCATTTTGGAACGACTACATGCGCGGCGACGACGGCGCAGCGAGCGGCACGTTTCCGTTCTTGCGCCGGCGTGGTCCTGTCGCACTGATCGCGCTGTCGTCTGCGCTGCCGACCGGCGCGTTCATGGCGACGGGCGAACTCGGTGAAGAACAGCTGTCCGGCTTGGCCAAAGTCCTGGAGGCGACGCGTGGCGCATTCCGCACTGTGCTGGTCCATCACCCGCTGGTGACGGCGCCCAGCCGACATCTACGGCGTTTGACCGACGCAGTAGAACTTCACCGCGTGCTGGCGGCGCAGGGCGCCGAACTGGTCATCCATGGCCACGATCACTGCCGCACACTGTTCTGGCTCGACGGCCCGGAAAAACCGATCCCCGTCATCGGAGCGCCGTCGGCGTCGGCGCGCGCCCCCCACGGCCACGAAGACCCCGGGGGGTACAACCTCTTCCGCATCGATGGCGAAACCGGAAACTGGCGTTGCGAGATGATAGGGCGTCAACGCGCTCCCGACGGAACTGTCAGCGAGATCGCGCGCCAAATGCTGACCTGATACGCGCCTGCAGGATGCGCAGCCTGGCGCTACATGCGGCTCGCCAGCAACAGGCCCGCGAGCAAAAGCGCAATCACGCCCAGCACAAAGCCGAGCCCTAGCGCACCCCATCCACGGCGGCGCCAGCGCCGGCGCGCGCGCGCGGCCTCCGGCCGACCGATGCGGGTGACGAATTCCGGATCTTCGTCCAGTGCGCGCTGTCGTTCGATGAGCCGGCGCGCCACGTAGTCGGTAACCGCCTTCACGATGTCCGCCATCTCGTACAACTCCGCGAAAACCCGGCGGCCGACGCGGGTATCGTGGAGAAATCGGTAGATGCGCTTGTCGCGGCCCATGGCGACATGCGCGACGGCATCGATCCACAGCCGTGGCGTGTCGCCGCGACTGACGCCGCGATCGAACAGGTCGACCTCGGGCGGAACGTCGGCAAAGAGCGGATCGAGCGCCTCGTTGAGGAGTTCAAGACGGGCAACTTCCGCGTCATGCAAATCGACGACGACGCTCGTACGCTCCGCCGCCTCGATGCGCGCCTGATGCATCGCCTGCTTCAGCGGCGAGTGCGCTTCGCCCTCGCTTGCCGGCGCAGCAGATTTGCTTTTGCGACCCCACATCGTCCGTCACGTCCCCGCGCAAGTCCCCAGGCACGATCCGAAATGGCCGCAGCCGGCCTTCCGAACAAATGCGCTTTAGTCAAAAAACAAGATACATCAATGCGCAAGCGCGCAAAAGCGCCGCAAATCGCCTCGGCCAGACCCCGAATACCGCGAGACAGGCTGGCCGGCCCGAGGCGGCGTGTGCAGCGGCCTTCCAAAGGGCGGTTGATGCAGAACCGCCGGCTTCCGGGCTCAGCGCTGCATATGCAAATTCATGATGTTTTCCAGAGGCATCATGTTGTCGTTGAGATTGGTCATGATCCAAAGCGAACCGGCAACCACGAGGGTTACGATCAGGATGCCAAAAGCAAGCGCCAGGACGTTATTCGTGTTGTCCGGTCCGGTCGTGATGTGAAGAAAGAACACCAGATGGACGCCCATCTGGGCAATGGCGAGGACCGCTAGCCCAAGTGGTATTCCCGGCACCCAAAGAATCGAAGTGTTCGCCGCCCAAAAGGATGTCGCTGTGAGAATAACGGCAAGCACTAGGCCGGTCGTGTAGATAAGCAGGCCGGACATGGTTTCCGCTTGTCGTTCAGGAGGCGCTGCGCCGCCACCGGACGCGCGGTCGTCTCTCGTCAGGCTCATCACCGCACTCCCATCAGATAGACGACGGTAAACAGGGCAACCCAAATAATATCCAGCGCGTGCCAGAACAGGCTGAAGCAGACCAGGCGACGCTGAACGGTAGCGCTAAAGCCCTTGACCGCAACTTGGACCATCATCACCGTCAACCAGAGCAGCCCGAGCGTGACGTGGAGCCCATGGCAGCCCACGAGAGTGAAGAAGGCGGAAAGGAAAGCGCTGCGGTCCGGCGTCGCGCCGCGAGCGATCATCCCCGCGAACTCGTTGATCTCAAGCGCCAGGAACGCGAGACCCAGCACGAACGTGACGGCGGCGCCCAGATAAGTGCCGACGCGCCTCTCCGCGCGGATCGCCAGCGACATCAGTCCGCAAGTGTAGCTTGACACCAGAAGGCAGGCAGTTTCGACGGCGACCCTGGTTTCGTTAAACAGCTCGGCTCCGGTCGGCCCCCCGGCGGTCGCACCCACAAGAACGGCGTAGGTGGCGAAAAACGCCGAGAACATAACAATATCGCTGAGCAGAAATATCCAAAAACCAAAGGCGACGACGATTCGCTTCGGCGCGGGTCCGCTTTCCGAATCGGCGGGAGCATCAAGCGGCCCATCGAACGTTTCGACCGCGATACTCATTAGGCGACCTGGCTCCGGTACGCGCGATCGACCCGCGCAACCTCAGCGGCCGGTATTTCGATTTCTTCCACGTTGCGGAAGGCAAAGACCAGCGTAGTTGCCAGTGCGCCGAATACGCCGAGGCCGGCCATCCACCAGATGTGCCAGATCAGCGCAAAGCCGGTTACGACGGCAAAAAAGGCAATGACAAAGCCGGTACCACTGTTTGCCGGCATCTCGATCGGCCGGTACTCGCCTGCGTATGCCGTCTCGGCTCGTTCCCCCCGCGCAGTCTGTTTGATCTGCCAATAGGCATCTCTACCTTTCACCCGCGGCAGCACCGGAAAATTCCAGGCCGGCGGCGGCGACGGCGTCGACCATTCCAGAGTGCGGCCGTTCCATGGATCGCCGGTTACGTCGCGGCGCTGTTCACGGCTGCGGATTGAAACAACGAGCTGAACGATCTGACAGCCGATGCCGGCAAGAACGACGGCTGCACCGGCCGCCGCCACCAAAAGCCACGGCTGCCAATGCGGATCGCCGTAATGCTGCATGCGCCGCGTCATCCCCAACAGGCCCAGAACATAGAGCGGCATGAAGGCGAGGTAGAAGCCGACCAGCCAACACCAGAATGAGGCCCTGCCCCAACGTTCCTCGAGGGTGAAGCCAAACGCCTTGGGGAACCAGTAATTGTAGCCAGCCATCGCGCCGAATACGGTGCCGCCGATGATGACGTTGTGGAAGTGCGCCACCAGAAACAGGCTGTTGTGCAACTGAAAATCGGCCGGAGGCACGGCCATCAGGACGCCGGTCATGCCGCCGATAACGAAGGTCACCATGAAGCCGAGCGACCACAGGATCGGCACCGAAAACCTGACGCGTCCGCCATACATCGTGAACAGCCAATTGAATATTTTTACCCCGGTCGGCACCGCGATAATCATGGTCATCACGCCGAAGAAGCCGTTGACGTCGGCGCCGGCGCCCATCGTGAAAAAGTGGTGCAGCCATACGAGGAAGGAAAGGACGCAGATCGCCATCGTCGCCGCGACCATCGAGCGATAGCCGAATAACGGCTTGCCCGAGAAGGTGGAGATGACTTCCGAAAAAACGCCGAACGCCGGCAAAATCAGGATGTAGACCTCAGGGTGACCCCAGACCCAGAACAGATTCACATACATCATCGGATTGCCTTGGCCATCGACCGAGAAGAAGTGAAAGCCGAGATACCGGTCGAGCAGCAGCATCGCGAAGGTAGCGGTGAGGACTGGAAAGGCGGCGACAATGAGCAGGTTTGCCGCAAGCCCCGTCCAGCAAAACACCGGCATGCGCATATAGCTCATTCCGGGCGCGCGCATTTTCAGGATGGTGGTGACAAAATTTATTCCCGTCATGAGCGTGCCGATACCGGAGATCTGCAACGCCCAGAGGTAGTAGTCGACGCCGACGCCGGGCGAGAATTGCAGCTCGCTGAGCGGCGGATAAGCAACCCAGCCGGTTTTTGCGAACTCGCCGATAAACAGCGAAACGTTGACCAGCAACACGCCCGACGCGGCCAGCCACAGGCTTACCGAGTTCAATGTGGGAAACGCCACGTCGCGGACGCCGAGTTGCAGCGGTATTGCAAAATTCATCAACCCGATCACGAATGGCATCGCCATGAAAAAGATCATGATGGTGCCGTGTGCCGAGAAGATCTGATCGAAATGCTCCGGCGGAAGGTAGCCTTGCGACGAGCCGACGGCGACCGCCTGCTGCGAGCGCATCATGATCGCATCGGTGAAGCCGCGCAGCAGCATCACAAGCGCCAGCACGCAATACATCACACCGATCCGCTTATGATCGACGGAAGTAATCCATTCGCGCCATAGATAGGGCCAGTACCCTTTCAGCACGATCCAGCCCAGCACGAGCACGATGGCCAAGACCATCAAAACCGACGCGGCCATCGGGATCGGCTGATCGAATGGGATTGCGCTCCAGCTGAGCCTACCGAGCAGGTTCAACGCTCAATCCTCCATTCGCCCGGTCGATCGCGCGGCGTGGGATGGGCCCGCGGCCGGCGGCCCGGGGCTAACGATGCTTTCGAACAGCTGGGGTGTCACGGCGCGGTAGGTAAACGGCGGGACCTTTTCGCTCGGCTTGACCAGATCGGCGTAGGTCTTCGGATCGAGACTAGGGCCGGTGCCGCGGGTCGCCGTGACCCACTCCGAAAACTTGTCTGCGGGAACGGCGTCGACGGCAAATTGCATGTCGGCAAAACCGTTGCCGCTGAACTGCGCCGACAATCCCGGATAAATTCCCGGCTTGTCGGCCTGCAGATGCAGGTGCGTAACCATGCCGGCCATGGTGTAGATCTGACTCCCCAGCTGCGGCACGAAGAAGCTGTTCATGACGCCGGAGGATGTCAGGGCAAAGCTGATCGGCGTACCGGCGGGGATCGTAAGCTGATTGACGCTGGCGATGCCGTGGTCGGGATAGATGAACAGCCATTTCCAGTCGAGGGAAACCACTTGAACGGCAAGCGGCTTCGCCATGGAAGGGATCGGCTTGCGCGGATCGAGATCGTGCGCGCCGATCCAGGCGATGCCGCCAACCAGGAGCACCGTCATCGCCGGGATCGACCAAACGATCATCTCGATACGGCCGGAATATTCAAAGTCCGGCAGATAGCGGGCGCGGGTGTTGGAGGCGCGAAACCAAAACGCCACCGCGAGCGTTGCAAGTATCGTCGGAATGACAATCGCGAGCATGATCCCGAGTGAATTGAAGAGAATCGTCTTCTCGGCGGCAGCGATGGGCCCTTGCGGATCGAGCACACCCTCCGAGCAGCCGCCAAGCGTCGCGGCGGCGCTTGCGGCGAAGATGTGCATGAGGGATCTCAAATCAGCCCTCGCCAGCTCGTGCGCTAATGGATTCGAACATCGACGGGTGCCCAAGAGAATCGAAGAGTGTCGAAGATTGTCGAAGAATGCGGGAGATACGCGAAACTGCAGCTGATCATAGACCGGATCGCACGCGGGTGGTAATGCCGCACGGCGAATTGCGAGGAGCAATCCGAAAAAATTATTTACAGTGCTCCCGCCTTCAGGCCGCACCAAATCGCCCTGCTTTCACCAGGCGGTGGTTCCACCGTCAACAGCGATATCCGCGCCGGTTACGAACGAACTTTCGTCCGAGGCAAGGAATAGCGCGGCGGGGGCGACATCCTCGGGCTGGCCGACCCGGCCCAACATAAGCTTTTCCATCATGGGGCCGAGAAACTCGGGAAGCTTGAGAAGCTCGCGCGTCGCGCCGGTTTCAATGAGACCCGGCGAAATCGTGTTAGCGCGGATGTTGTGCTTGCCACCCTCCATCGCGAGTTGCCGCGTCATGGCGAGAACGCCGCCCTTGGCGGCAGTATGCGCAATGCCGGGCAACACCTTGTAGGCGACCTTGGCCGAGGTCGACGCAACATTGATGATCGATCCGCCGCCACGCGCGACAAGGTGCGGCCAGACTGTCTTGCAAAAGCGGAATACGATCAGCAACTCACCGTCGATCGTCCGAGCGAATTCCTCGAAAGTGAATTGATCCATCCAGCCGAAATAGGCCGTCGCTGCATTGTTGTAGACGACATCGATGCCGCCATAGCTCTTGAGCGCGAGTTCGACCAGCGCGTCGCATTGATCCTGCTGCGTCAGATCGGCGGGCTGCAGCGAAACCATCTGCCCACCGGCTTGCCGCGCCTCCCGCAACGTGGCCTCCGCATTCTCGGCGTTGATATCGCAGCCGACAACCTTTGCGCCTTCAGCACAGAACAGCTTTGCGGCCGCGCGCCCCATGCCGCTGCCGGTACCGGTGATGATGCAGACCTTGTCCTGCAAACGCCCGGGCATGCCGAAGCTCCCACTCCGCAATCGTTGAACCAGGTCTCACAACATGAAATCGTTGCCAACCTTGCCGCCGAGCATTTGCGCGCCCCAGTTCCGGCCAATCATCTCGACTTGGTTGGCAATATGCTGTCTTCCGGCGTTGATGTCGGCCAGCGCGTGTCCGAACGGATGATCGTTATAAATTCCCGCCGCCCCGGTCGCCCGCATCAGCCTCGCCGCAAGTTCGGCGCATCGATGAGAGGTGGCGGCCGACTGGAACTTGTACTGGTAGCGCAACTCCATGGGCGGAATGTCACCGCGCTGCGCAAATTCGAACAGAACCGTCATGTTGCGGTGGAGGATAAGTTTCATCTCGTCGATCGCGGCCGTCGTCTCGGCACCAATTTGTTGCGCGGTCGGGTCGTCAATCGCCTTTCCGGCCGGTCCGCTGCGTTGGCGCGAATACGCGACAAAGCTATTCAGCATCGCCTGAAGCGCGCCGATTGAAGGGCTTGAAACGCCGCGAAACAAAATCTGGCCGAACGGAAGTTTGTAAAGCGAAGAAGTATTGGTTGCCTGACCCGCGCCGACGCACCGGAGATTGTCCTCCATACGGCGGGTTCGATGCGCGGGAACGAACGCCTCATCCACCAGGATGTCTTCGCTGCCGGTGGCGCATAGACCCGATACGTGCCACGAATCCGCAATACGATATTCGGACCGCGGAATCAAAAACAGCCGGATATCCGGCGGCCCGGCGGCATCCGAGTGTACCGCACCGCCCAACAGCGCCCATTGCGCGTAGTGACAGCCGCTCGCAAAACGCCAATGGCCGCTGAGCCGAAAGCCGCCATCAACCGGGTCGGCCCGACCTACCGGCATGAGAGACGAGCAAAGACGCGCGGTGTTGTCGCTGCCCCAGACCTCGCGCGCCGCGCGGTCATCCATGAGGCCCATCAGCCACGGGTGCACGCCCAGCACCCCATAGACCCAGCCCGTGGACATATCTCCTTCCGCTAGCGCGATCAGAACGTCGTAAAAGACCTGCGGCTTCATCTCGTAGCCGCCCCAGCGAACCGGCTGCAAAATACGAAAGAAGCCCGCCCCCTCGATCTCGCTGATGGTTTGCTCGGGCACGCGCCGCGCCAGTCGCGCTTCCCGGGCGCGAGCAGCAATTTGCTGAATCATTTCGCGGGCCCGCGCGACCAGCCCCTCCGGAGCCGGTGTCGCAGCGGTCTCAACTTTGCTTACTTCGCTCAAAATAAGTCTCCAGTCCGCAACGGCTCCGGTGCCGCTAGACCAATCTGACGCCGCCCTCGACCATGAGATTTTGGCCGGTGATGTAGTCGGATCTCGACGAGGCAAGAAAAGTTGTGGCACCAACTAGATCCTGAGGCGTCGAGGCGCGACCAAGTATCGCCCTTTCCTTGGCCAGTTCGTCGACAGCATTCGGCTCCTGCCGGTAGCCGGCCTTTATCAGATCCTTGTCCAATCCATCCCACATCTGGGTCTTCACAAAGCCAGGGCTGAAACAGTTCACCGTGATGTTGTGGGGCCCAAGCGCTTCGGCGGCGGCCTGAGACAGCGAGATGACGCAAGCCTTGCTCGCGCAATAAATCGTCGCAATGGATTCGCCGATCTTGCCGGCGATCGATGCCGTATTGATGATCTTGCCCCCAGTCTTCTGCGCGATCATTTGTTTCGCGGCTTCCTGCATGCCGATCAGCACGCCCATGCCGTTGATACCCATTATCTTTGCCCAGTCAGCTTCGTTCGCTTCCAGAAAGAGACCGGCTTTGCTGATGCCGGCATTGTTGAACATGACGTCGAGTTTGCCGTGAGCGCGAACCGCCGCCTGGATCAGAGCCTGGACACTGGCCCGATCGACGACATCGACTTTCACCGCAATCGCCTCGCCCCCATCCTTGCGGACAGCGGTGGCGACACGTTCCGCGGCGGCAAGATCAATATCGGCGACGACGACGCGCGCGCCTTCGGCGGCCAGATCCCGGACGATTCCCTCGCCAATACCGCCGCCACCACCGGTGACGATAATCGACTTTCCCTCTACGAGCTTCGCCATCGCTTCCTCCTTCGTCCGAGATTCCGTATCGCTGGTTGGATCATGACCCGGCCCCGCGCGTTGCGCCTAGGCAGCCGGCTGGACAGCAGGCTCCAGGCCCGTGTTCATGGCGGTGACCAGTGCGTGCTCCGTCAGCGCGTCGCCATCAAGCTCACGCGTCAACACGCCGTCGACAAAGACGATCACACGGTCCGATACCGCCACGATCTCTCCCGGGTCGCTCGAGAAGAACAGAACGACCCTTCCCGATCGCGCCAGGCGCCGCATGATCCTGTGCATTTCCCGTTTGGCGCCGATGTCGATTCCGCGCGTCGGATCGTCCAGCACCAGCAGCGACGGCGCCGCCTCGATCCACTTGGCAAAGACGACCTTCTGCTGATTGCCCCCCGACAACGACCCAACCGGTTGCTGCATCGAGCCAGCGACGACGCCAAGTTGACGGCAGCGTTCCGTCGCAACGCGATCGAAATGCTCGGCGCTGAACACGAGACCGTCGCGCCGGAGCGTCAGCGACCTGACACTGACAACATTCTCGGCGATGCTTTGCCGAAGCATCAGTCCGTATTGTTTGCGGTCAGCGGGCGTATAGGCAACGCCGGCCTTCACGGCATCCGCTGTGTTGGTCGGCAGCGGAACTCCCGTGGGAAGCATCACCTCTCCCGCTCTCGGTTTCGCGAGGCCGAAAAGCACGGCAAACAACTCCTCGACCCCGGCGCCGGCGAGCCCGGCTACGCCTACGATCGCGCCCGGCTGGATTTCCAGTTTTTCAATCTCGAGCGTCGTGGGGCCTTTCAGCCCTCGGATACGCAGCGGGCCGACCTTGATGTCCGGAATGGAGGCGTCGGCGGCAGGCGTATCGTTGGATCGCTGCGCCCGCTCCGCCATCGACTCCGGCGTCTCGCCCAGCATGGCAGCCACGACGGCCTTTAGCTGCTCGGGAGCCGGCGATATATTTTCCGGTGCGCGCTTGCCGTTGCGCAAAATGACGACATTGTCCGATATCTCGAGCAGCTCTTCGAGGAAATGACTGACATAAACGATGCCGATGCCGGAATCGCGCAGACCTCTGATGATCTCGTGCAAACGCTCGACCTCGGCGACATGCAGCGACGAAGTCGGCTCGTCGAGGATGAGAACGCGTGGGTTTTGCAGCAACGCCCGTGCGATTTCGACCAGTTGCCGGTCCGCAAGCGACAGCCGGTGAAGCGGCATCTTGAAGTCGACGTTCACGCCGAGATTCGCCAGCACACCGTGCGCCTTGCGACCGAAGGCGCGACGGGCTTTCCACGCACGGCCGCCGGGCGCCAACAAAAGGTTTTCCTCGACGCTCAGCGCTGGAAATAGGCTGAGCTCCTGCGAAACGATCACGATCCCCGCGCGGGCTGCATCCGTAATCGACGTCATCGCGAGCGGCCGGCCGTCCAATCTCAGTTCGCCAGAGTCGGGCGGAAGCGCGCCGGCAATAATCTTCAACAGGGTGGATTTTCCGGCGCCATTTGCGCCGACCAGCCCGTTGACCCTTCCATCCACCACATCGAAATCGACGTCGTTCAGAGCCTGTACTGCTCCAAATCGCTTGCTGATACCTCGTGCGGAATAAATTACGGACACGCTATTCTCTATTTGCCGGCCGATTGAACAAGCCGCCCATTCGTGAATCGAATGAGTGCCGCTCCAAACGGAGCGGCACTCACGCGTGCTTTATTGCACCGGGTGTGTGTACAATTCCGGATCCGGCAAAGTCGCAGGGAGATTGTCCCGCGTCGCTTCGATCTGCGTGCCGTAGAATGCACGCAATCCAGTCTCGGGCTTCTCCCAGGCCTTTTGATAAGCCGCGATGTTGCTCTTATCTACAGTGACCGTCGGCACCTTCACCCAGCCATGCGGCAGCGGCTTGCCTTGAAGCAATGCATTCGCGGCAATGTAGGTGGCCAGATAGGATTGCGAAAAGAAGTTCGCCGGAACCGCAGCCGTTATCGATCCCTGAGCGATATCCTCACGCACTTCCTCAGGACTGTCGTAGGAGACCAGCGGCACTTTGACTTTATCGTTCTCCAGGATCTTGGGAATATTCTCTTCGCCCTCTTCGCAGGGATCGATATAGGTAAGCGCCTTCGGCGTCTTGCGGATCGCCTGATCCCACAGTGCGAAATTCCGCTCGCGGTCCGGCTTCGAATCGAAGGCCGCCAGAACGTTGATTTTCGGCATCTTCTTTTTTAGGTAGTCGACTTCACCAGCGAGGCGGTTTTCCAGAACCGTCAGGCCCGGCACGCAGACAGCGGTGACAACGTCGCCGGTAATGTCGGCGGCCGGCTTGCCGAGACTCTTCTCAAGAGCGGCGACCACGATAGCTCCGCCGGTCTGACCCATCCCGAATGCATCCGAGGCAACGAAAAGCGCATTCTTGATTTCCGGCAGCGGCGGAACGTTGATCCAAACGATGTTCGCCCCTCTTGCTTGCGCCTCTAGTGCGGGTTGGGTGAACAACGGCGGCGCGACGTTCACGACCACCAACACGTCCGGCTTTGTCTCAAGCTCGGCGAGGAACATTTGCGCTTGTCTTTGCGGATCGAACGTCGTCGGTCCGGTTACCCGGACCTTGACCTTGCCGCCCAGATCCTTGGCCGCGGCATTCGCGCCGGCAAGAATTTCGGTGCTCCATTCGCCTGCGGCCAGCGCGAGCACGACGGAAACAGTCACCGTATCCTTGGCCGATGCCGGGCTCGGCGAACCCAGTGCAACGGCGGCGACGCCGCCCAACAATGCAAGTTGCGAAAGGCGAAGTGCGCAGTTCTTTAAACCCGTACGTTGTCTTGATTGCATATTCCCTACCTCCCTTTGATCCTTCGAGTTTTTAATCCGCCAGCACGCGGCAGATTTTCGTGACAGGCTCGGATAGACGCCTGCCCGCCGATTTTGGACAAGCGTGTCGTGAAAAATGTAACCGCCGCACTTCGACATGCATAAGCCTCAGTGCGAACGTCGACGCTTCGCGACCCGATCGAGAGCGATCGCGCCGATGATCACAATGCCCGTAACAAATTCCGAGTAGTTCAGGTTGACGTTGTAGAAGACGAGGCCGCTGTCGATGATGGTGATGATCAGGACGCCAAGCGCCGCGCCTAGGATGGTGCCTGAACCGCCGGCGAGCGAGGTTCCGCCGATCACCACGCCGGCGATCACTTGCAGCCCGAGACTGCGTCCCGAAGAAGTATCGACCGCCTTGAAGTATGCGAGCGTCATGATGCCGGAGAGCGCGGACAAAAAGCCGACCAAAGCGGTTGCGTAAATGCGGATCAGCCCAGTGCGCACGCCGATGAATTCCGCCGCGGCCGGGTTCGAGCCGATGGCGCGAACCGTTGCGCCGAACCGCGTATGAACGAAGACAAAATACAGCACGATCGCGCAGACAAGCGCCGTCCACACCGATGCCGGCAGCTCCAGGAAGTCGCTGCCGAACAGCCGGAAGAACGGATGTTCCTTGGGCAGACCGTAGATCGCCTTGCCGTCTGACAAGATGAGATGCAGGCCAAAATAGGCGGACAGCGTGCCGAGCGATACGATGATGAGCGGAACTTTCAGCAGGCTCGTCAGAATGCCGTTGACCGCGCCGAGAACGATGCCCGCCATGAGGGCCAGCACGACCGCTATCCACGGATCGACGTGATAAAACTTGATCAACAAAGCAGGCAGACTGCTGGCCACCGCGAAGATCCCGCCAACAGAGAGGTCGATCTCCACCATCGCCACCAGATAGACCATGCCGAACGCGATAATGCCGACCAGCGCCGATTGCCGGAGAACCGTCTTAATCGAGCCGAAGCTGAAGAACTCAGGATGCGGAATACCGATAGCCAGGATCATCAGAACGAATACGATGATCAGGCCGGTGTCCTCCGACCAGCGAAAGCGAGGCAGCCCTCGCGCGTTCATGCTCGTCTTCGATTCGCCGGTGGCATTTGACACGCTCATACTATGCCTTTGCGGCGCCGAAGACCGCCGCCGCGGCTACCTGCCAGGCGGGATCGGACAGGTCGATCAGCGTCGGGTTGCCGTCGCACCACTGGAAACAGTGCTTGAGCTTGCTGATCTTCCATCCGCACGCAACGCGCCGGAATGAGTTCTCGTACCAGCCGTACTGCGTGTAGTGATCGTCGCCATGGCGGTTCGGCAGCCGATGCCGCGAAACGTGGTAGAAAATCCCGTCGGCGCGGTCGCCGTGGAGATTAATGTGGAAATTGGAGTACTGATGCATGACGATCAACCGCTCGAGGCAGGCACTGGCGAACCGCGCCCATATCTGCGGCGTTGTTGTTGCCGGCGCACGACCGGTAAGGTCGAAGAAATCGACCTCGAATGGATCGGTGAGCGTGGCTGCGTACATGTCCCAATCGTGCAGGTCCAAGCCTCGTCCGAATCGAAGCATGACGTCGCTGATTTGCTGTCTGTCCCACAGCTCGCGCACCATTTCATCGGTGGTTGGAGACACTTTTGACGTCATCTGGTCGCTTCCTTCAACTCGACAGGCGGCACAAACTAGCGGGCCGGGCCCGCGCCTGTTCCCGTCCTAGAATGTTTGCGCCTTGATATTGGCGAACATGCCTTTGACGTTGGCATCGAGGTAGACGATCTCGGTAACGACCCCCAGATCGTCGGCGGTCTCAAAGTAGCCGAACTTGGTGTCACCGAATGTGCCACGCTGCACCAGGCGATAGCCGCGGCCCAACAGATCAGCGGTCGCGGCGTCGTAATCTTCGACGGAAAAACCAAGATGGTGCACTCCGCCTGCCGGAACCCGATCGAGGAATTCGGAATAGGTGCTCTTGCCGGAGACGGGCTCGATAACCTCGAACTGCACGTCACCGACATAGCCGAAGGCCATGCTGTGGTTGATCGCTGCCGGCGCCCCGCGAAACCAGCCGTTTTCAACGACGATCTCGCGAAGCACCATGAATCGCGGTGCGCCAAGCATCGTGTTCAGATGGGCAAGAGCCGCGTCCAGATTGGGCACAACGTAGCCGATCTGGAACAAGGTCCCGGGCAAGGTGCGACCTGACATGATTTGACCACTCCTGCGTTACGATTTGGTCTAAGCGATTTTATTCGGATTAAGGCGGCGAAGCGCCGCGGCGCTGTCTGCGATGGGGAAGCCACGGCCGGACAACGGCAGGATCAAACGAACGGAAGCCCGCCGGACCGCACTATCCCAAAAGTTCGCCGCAAGGTGGCTACCCCGTTCCTCCCTACCTTATATTTTCCAAAATTTGTATTTTGTGGATATATCGCTGTCAAGCCGTCAGGCCGCTTCCAGTAGATGACATCGGCGTTTTTGCTGTTCGGCGCAGGCGCGCAGCAATGCCGTCGGCGGATTCCGGGCTAACCTGAATGCCACCCCATTCTCATCGAGGCCGCTCGCCGCGGCAACCCGCCACCGGGCCGGCAAACTTCAGGCCTGCTTTGCCGCAACTTTGGGAATGCGCGACAGCACCGAAACGACCTGTTCGGCCGTTGTCAGATAGTGCCTTTCCAGCGCGCGGACAGCCGCCTTCGCGTCACGCGCAAGCGCGGCATCGAAGATCTGCTGATGTTCGCGCACCGTATCCCGCTTCAATATCTTTTGCGGTCCGAATTTTGATCGCAAGATGCGTTGTCTTTCCGCTTGATCGAACAACAAGCCTGCCAGTTCCATGAGCCAGCGCGAACCGGATGCCTGCAACAGCGCCATATGGAACTGGCGGTGATGAAAGGCCCAAACTTCGGTCGCGGGACCGGGGCCCTTTGGAATCGGATTGCGCGAAAGCGCATGAAAAGCCGCGACCAGAGCGGTTTCCCATGCCATATCTCCGTATTCTATCGATCGCGTAAGGGCCTCGCTTTCAATGACGATGCGCGTGGCCATGGTATCCTCGACATCAAACGCCGTCAGTGGCGCGACCCTGAACCCGCGCTGACCGACCGATGTAACCAGGCGCTCGGAAGCAAGACGGGTCAATGCTTCGCGCAACGGGCTGACGCCGACGCCATATTTGGCTCGCAACTCATCCGAGCGTAACGGTGAACCCGGCGCGAGCCGACCCCAGAGGATGTCCTGTCGGATGCGACGGTATGCCGATTCGGCAATCGTGCGGGACCGATCTGTTTGATCCGGATTTATTTGATGGATCTCGGCGACCGAGCGCTTCATTGATGCTTCCCCCTACCGCGCAATCTTCAATCTGAAAAGAAGCGCTTTTTGGAAATTAAATTATTGCGGTGGGAAACGCCACCCTGAAATATCCACCGACCGCTCGGAGGCGCCAGGCGGCTCCCGCAATCGTGCTGGACCGGGCGCAACGCGACGCCAAAAACTTCCACATTTGGCGCTATTTCCCTGTCGAACCCCGCTCGACCTACCGCAAGCCGGCTCGGTGATTTTGGAAAAAATCGCTGTTTTGGATTGTCGCACTATCGCTCCGGCGAGGACGCGCGCTTCGTCGCAATCCAAAGATCCTTGAGCTCAGAGCCGCAGCGAGGGGCGGCTCGAGTGACAGCACAGAGCGGGCGTGTCCAGTTGATGATCGCTGACGGACGGCCGGCGACGGGCGGGTGTCGCAGCTCCGCACCTAGTGAAGCGAGGGCACCCAAACCCTTATATTGCTGCGGCATCTGGCTTTCTCAGGCGGCCTTGTCATTGGGAAAATGCCCATCATATAGCCCACTATGGTAATGGGCTATTTTGTGGTTGACCCTTCATGCTCCGATTGGTTCGCTATGGCTAGCAAACCGTGCGCAACAGAACACGGAATCAATCCGCACGGGTCGAGGAAACCTTTAGGAGCGGCGTGCCATGAACGCCCAACAATTACTCCAGGAAATCTCCGACTATTGCCGCCAGTCGCGCCTTGCCGAGTCCACGTTTGGACGCAGGGCCGTGAATGACGGCAAGCTTACCGCGCGGCTGCGCAACGGCGGCCGCATCACCACCGACACACTTGATCGCATCCATGGCTTCATGGCTGCTCATCCGCCACAGGGGCCACGTCCAATCGTGATTGAAAGATCCCGCGAAACGCGACCATCCGCCGCGCCGCCTTTGCAGCCGCTCGCAGCACAGACCGCCGCCGCTCAGCCCGCCGCAAGTCCACCGGGCGCGGCGCAACCGCCCGTGGGAAAGCCGGCCGACCCACAGCGCAATTTCCGCTTCTTCGACAACAGGCAAAAGTATCTGCTGTTCGTCAACACGTGCAGCGAGAAGTGGGAAGTGGCGCACCGAGTCTCCGAAGAGCTCGCGCATCTGCATCCACGGCCGCCGGCGGTGCGGGTGTTCGACGCCGGCGTCGGCGACGGCTCGGTGCTGACGCGGGTGATGCGCGCTATGCATGATCGCTTCAGCCACATGCCGTTCTACATCGTCGGCAAGGAGATCAGCCTCGAGGACGTGCGGCTCACGCTGCAAAAGATGTCCGATCGCTTCTTCGAGCATCCGAGCACGGTCCTGGTGCTGACCAACCTTGCTTATGCGGACGCGCCCTGGCTCGCAGTCAAATCGCTCAATGCTGCATCGAGCATGGTGTGGCACGAGCTGCCGCTCGCCGGCAATTCGGCGCACCGCTTCGAACAGCAGATCATGGATCTCGAGCCGTTCCTGGCGCAGAACTGGAAGGCCGGCGTCAGCCCGCGTACCGGCAACCCGGTGTACGAGCGTCCAGTGGTGCTTGTCGTCTATCGTGAAGACCACCGCTTTCTGCTCGATCCGATCATTCCCAAGCCCGGCGGCACGATTGCCAATTACGATCTCGTCATCGCGTCGCAGCCCTATCGCGCCCGCGCATCGCTCGATTTCAAGGCGCAGCGCGTGATCGCGCCGCTCGCGCGCGCGATCGGTCCTGGCGGACGGCTCATCGGCATTCAGTCGCACGGCCAAGATCCCGGCATGGAAATCATCCAGAAAGTGTGGCCGGGCGACAATCCTTTCATGCACGACCGGCACCAAATCCTCAAAGCGGTGAAGCAGGAGCTCGGACCCGCGGGCCGCGATCTCAACTTCAACGCCTACGCCGACAATCGCTCGCTGTTCCGCTACGTGATGCACACGCTGCCGTCGGAAATCTCCGAGTCGATCGGCACCTCGACGTTGTTTGCGGCATGGAACGCGGCGATCTACGTGGCGCAGGTCGAGGACGATCGGCTTGGCAACGCGGTGGCCGAAGGCCGTTACATCGAGGCCACGCGCGAAGTGCTGCGCGAGCGCGGCGGATTGTGGTTCTTCGATGAATCCTACGTGATATCGCGCCGGCGTAACTGACGTTCAGGTTTGCCCCCGGTTTACGGGGAATGAGCAAAGGCGAACATGGAGGGGGCGATGCAGAACATGGAGCATGCCGGCCCCCTTCGCGGCCCTCCGAACGGTTCCCTTCCAGGTTCCGCACGGGGACAATGAATAATGACGACCGCCCTCCCCGTTCCGGACCGGACTTTATCAGAGCCCGTCGTTCGCATCGCGTCGTTCGTGACGGGGTTTTCCGTCGAAGCGACGCGGCCTTCGGCTGCCGACATCGCTGCGCTCGCCGTGCTCAAGCGTGGCACGCGGATCTATCTCAGCGCGGTGCCAAATCGGGCGGCGGAAGAGTCGGTCGCCGCTTCTATCCAAGTCCGGGCCGCCGGGCTCGAGCCGGTGCCGCACGTAGCGGTGCGCAATTTCGCAACCAAGTCCGCACTGGATGCGTTCCTGACGCGTCTCAACGGCGAGGCCGGCGTCGAGAACGTTCTCGTCGTTGCCGGCGATAGGGCCGACACTGGGCCGTATCGCAGCGCGCTTGATGTCATCGCTTCGGGGGCGCTGCAACGGCGCGGCATCCGCAACATAGGCATCGCCGGATATCCCGAAGGACATCCGCGCATCGGCGACGATGAGCTTCACCGGGCGCTTGCGGAAAAGATCGCGGTAGCGGAGGCAGCCGGACTTGCCGTCGAGATCGTCACTCAGTTTTGCTTCAACGTGCGCGCGATCCTCGACTTTATCGCGCGCCTGCGCGCTCTCGGTTTCGAGCATCGCGTGCGCGTCGGATTGGTCGGTCCGACAAACCTTACCTCGCTGATGCGCTATGCCAGCCGCTGCGGCGTACGTGCCTCCGCGCAGGGGTTGGCGCGGCGCGCAGGCCTGATGCGGCAGGTGTTCGCCATGGCGACGCCGGACGATCTGGTGCGCACGCTCGCCGACGCGGCGCTGGCAGGCGTCGTCCCGCATTTCTTTTCGTTCGGCGGCGTGCCGGCGACCGGGCGCTGGGCTGGCGCCGTCGCCGGTGGCCGGATTACGCTCGAGGGCGATGAGGGTTTTCGTGTCGAGAAGCCGCGCGGCGAGAACTAGCTTTATCGTCCGCCCATCTCGCAAACAGCGGCGATTTGAGTTATGTGTGTCCCGCGATGACCAAACATACTGAAAACCTCGACATTTTCTCGCCCTACAAACTCGGACCGCTTCAATTACCCAACCGCGCGGTAATGGCGCCGATGACGCGCAACCGGGCGGGGGCCGGGGAAGTGCCCGGAGCGATCGCGGCGACTTATTACGGCCAGCGCGCGAGCGCGGGCCTCATCGTCACCGAAGGCACGCAGGTTTCGCAGCAAGGCCAAGGCTATCCTGGCACACCGGGCATCTTTAGCCCCGAGCAGGTCGCCGGCTGGAAGCGCGTGACCGAGGCGGTCCACGCCGCCCAGGGCCGCATCTTTCTGCAGCTTTGGCATGTAGGCCGGATCTCGCACCCTTCGCTTCAGCCAAACGGCGCCGCGCCGGTAGCGCCGTCGACGCTGCAGCCGGAGGGATCGATCATGACCGCCCAAGGCATGCAGCCCTTCGTTACGCCGCGCGCGTTGGAGACACACGAGATCGCCGGCATCGTCGAGGACTATCGCCGCGGCGCCGCAAACGCCAAGCTCGCCGGTTTCGATGGCGTCGAGCTCCACGGCGCCAACGGCTATCTGATCGACCAGTTCTTGCGCGACAAGACCAACCAGCGCACCGACCGCTACGGCGGCACCGCAATCAACCGCGCCCGCTTCCTGATTGAGGTGACCGAAGCGCTGGTCGGCGAGTGGGGCGGCAATCGTGTCGGCGTGCGGCTCGCGCCAACCAACCCGTTCAACGACATCGCTGACAGCAATCCCGCCGCGACTTTCTCGGTGGCTTTGGGCGAGCTTAAGCGTTTTGGGCTGAGCTATCTGCACATCGTCGAACCGGCGCCGACCGACCCGGTTGCGGCCGGCGAACGACCGGACATCAAGTTCTTTCGCCGGCTCTGGCCGGGAACGCTCATGGGCAACAAAGGCTATGATCTTGCCCGCGCGAATGCTGCATTGCGCGACGGCACTGTGGACCTGGTGTCGTTCGCCGCGCTGTTCCTCGCCAACCCGGATTTGCCGGAACGTTTCCGCCGCGGCGCACCGTTCAATCCACCGGACCGCGCTACCTTCTACGCCAGTGGCGAGAAGGGATATATCGATTATCCGGCGCTGCGGTCGTAAAATACAAGCAAAAATACTGTTATTTCAGTATCTTACATAGATAACGATTTTTGTGACCCTGGTCACGTCGGGGCTCCGCACCGGGCTGTACCGTTGCTGCAACGGTTGAGTTGTGAGCAACCAACGGAGCACGCCAATGACCGCCGCCCTCAAATATCTGAGCCGCACGTATCTGAGCGAGACTGCCGACACTCTTTTTGAGAGGCAGATGCGGCTAGCGGAGCGCCAGATCAACGCTAGTCTGCACCTCTTCCCCCGCGACAAAAGCCAGGCGTAGGGCGTCCCGACCCAATCATTGAGATCATCGGCCGCAGCGCTGACGGACACATCTCCTGCCGTCTCGCCGCGGCCTTTTGCTTTGTCGGGCCACCGAATAACAACGCTTTCGTCAACGATCGCATCGGATACAATTAATCCGCGCCGCGCCCGAAGCAGGAACAAACACATGCAGTGCCATATCGGGCTCATAGATTTTTTTGGTAATAAGTTGAGTTTGCCCAGCAAGGACCTCATGCCAAAGAAGCCGTCGTCGCACTCACGACCGAACAAGCCCGGAAAACAACCATCGCCGCGCCTGCCCGCGCTCTCGATGGAGCATCTCACGGTCGATCAGCGGGCGATCGTTGAGGCGATCAACTCCGGCCCGCGCGGCCGGTTCAGCAATGAGGGGCCGTTCGCGGTTTTCCTGCATGCGCCCGCTTACGGCATGTTGGCGCAACAACTCGGCGGGCACCTGCGCTTTAAGACCGGCGTACCGCCGCGGCTTTCGGAGTTCGCGATCCTTTGCACCGGCCAATACTGGAAAGCGCAGTTCGAGTGGCACGTGCATGCGCGCGTCGCGCTTGAACAAGGCGTCAAGGAATCGACGATCCGCGCCTTGCACGCCGGACGCGTGCCGAAGTCGGCACCGCGCGACGAAATGGCGATCTATAATTTCATCAAGGAGCTTTATGGAACCCGCCGCGTCAGTAACGCCGCCTACGCTCGCGTGCACAAATTGCTCGGTGATGCCGGCATGGTCGAGCTTGTCGGCATCCTCGGCTACTACGTGCTGATATCGATGACGCTTAACGTCTTTCGCATGCCTTTGCCCGAAGGCATGCCGGTGCCGTTTCGCGAACCGGCGGTAAAATAATCCCCTGCCCGGCGAAGTCGAAGGCGATCGGCTCGCGGCCAGCGCGCCGAAAGCAACGCGTCAGTGCTTGGTGGACTGCATCATGCCGCCACCCTGCATCATGGTGCCGCCGCCGGTGGTAACGCCAGGCGCCGCAGCTCCAATCGCGACAACCGGCAAAGCGACCTTCACCGTGCCGGCCTTCTCAAATTGCAGCGTCGCCTCGACCATGCCGCCCGTTTCGAGCGGATGCTTCAGATCCACAAACATCACGTGCAGGTTGCCCGGCTTGAGGGTGACGGTTTCCCCGGGCTTGATCTCAACGCCATCGTCCACCGGCCGCATTTTCATCACGCCGTTTTCCATGCTCATCGTGTGGATCTGGCATTGTGCGGAGGCGTCGCTGGCGGCGCAGGTAAGACGATCCGGAGCCGCGCCGTTGTTGGTCACGGTCAGATAGCCGGCGCCGGAGCTTGCGCCCTTCGGCGTCGCGCGCGCCCAAGGCTGACTGATGTGGATCGACCCAACATCGTAGTCGGCGGCTATGGCGCCGGCCGCCGTGAGCGGCATTGCCGCCAAGGCGAAGGCGGCGGCAAGGCCGTAACGGACGTTTTTGCGTGTGCGAATTGTCATGGATCGCTCCGGGATAGTGTGCATCGGCCCTCAGTCCAGGCTAGGGCAAAACCGGGCTGCGTGGAATGTGGCAAAGCGGTGCATTTTCGCCGGCGGTAAGGCGACGTTGAACTTGGCGGCATCCTTCGCTATACGGGCATCACGACCGGAGGGGCCCGCAGCGATCGGGCTTGTTCGGTGCCGCTCGTTCCAGCGGCGCCATTCATGCTGCCAGGGGATGAGCACGCCCGATGTCCGCCACGTTTGACAAAGTTGCTGATATCATTGCGGAAACCTGCGATATTCCGCGCGAGAATATCAAACCGGAAAGCCACGCCATCAACGACCTCGAGATCGACAGTCTCGACTTCCTCGACATCGCTTTTGCCATCGACAAGACGTTCGGCATCAAGCTTCCGCTCGAACAGTGGACTCAGGAGGTCAACGACGGCAAGGCCACCACGGATCAATACTTCGTGCTGAGCAATTTGAGCGAGCAGATAGACAAATTGATCGCGGCGAAAGGCGCCTGAGGGCGCCAGCGTATGCGTTTTGAATATTTCCAGATGATCGACCGCATTGCCGCGCTCGATGTCGGCGGCCGCTCAATTCGATCCGCCTGTACGGTGCCGCGAGAGAGCACCATTTTCGAAGGCCATTTTCCGACCTATCCGCTGATGCCCGGCGCGTTGCTGCTCGAGTGCATGGCGCAGACCTGCGGCTGGCTGGTGACGGCGATCAACGGCTTTACCGCCATGCCATTCCTGGTCGGCGTCAAAGAAGCCAAATTCCGCACCCCGGTATTTCCCGGCGACGAACTCGAATTCGAAGGCAAGATGGTTCACGAGGGGTCGGGCTACGCCGTCGGCGCGTGCGAGGGGCGCCGACAGGGAAAATCGGTCTGTGAAGCGCAGATCACCTATCGCGTCATGACCTTTCCCAGCCCGGAATTCCGCAAGGCTCTCATCGAATGGGCGGAGCGAATTGAGGTTCCGGTGACGGAGCTCGTCAAGTGACAGAGCGCCGCGACGTATGGATCACCGGCGTCGGTCTCATCACTTGCCTCGGCGAGGGGATCGACGCGACTTGGGACCATCTCGAGCGCGGTGATCCGCCGCCTTACGACGACAAAAGCTTTGCACCCTACATCGTGCATCCGCTTGCTCCGGTGAATTTCGATAAGCAGATACCGAAGAAAAGCGATCAGCGGCAGATGGAGATGTGGCAGCGGATCGGCGTCTATGCCGCCGGTCTCGCGCTTGGCGACGCCGGCGTCGCCGGCAAGCCCGATCTGCTCGACGGTACCGATCTGATCGTCGCGGCCGCCGGCGGCGAACGTGACATTCAAGCCGATAGCGGCATCCTCACCGGCATGCGCAAAGTGTCCGAGCGCGGCCCGTTCCTCAACGAACGGCTGATGAGCGATCTGCGCCCTACCCTCTTCCTGGCGCAACTTCCTAATCTGCTAGCCGGCAACATCTCGATCGTTCACGGCGTAGTCGGTTCATCGCGCACGTTCCTCGGTGAAGAGTCCGCCGGCATCGACGCGGTGCGCATCGCGCACGCACGCATTGCCGCCGGACAGAGCGAGTTGACGCTCGTGGGCGGCGCCTACCACGCCACGCGGTGGGACGTGCTTCTGATCTTCGAAGAATCCGGCATTGCGCTCAAGGGCGCCTTCGCACCGGTTTGGGATCGCGGTCCGCATGGCGGCCTCGCGATCGGTAATATCGGTGCGTTCCTGGTGCTCGAAAGCAGCGATCACGCACGCTCGCGCGGCGCTCGTCCGCGAGCGCGGCTTTCTGCGGTAACCGCCGACCGCAACCGGCGTCAGCCCGGCGAGATCGAAATGACGCTGCGCCGAGAATGGGACATGATCGCCGGAAAGGTCGACCGCACCCACGCGGCTGTGATTTCCGGCGCCGCCGGCCTCGAACCGGCGACTTCCGCGGAACGCAAAGTCCTCAAGGACATCGGCCTTCCCGTCCGCAATACCGCGACATATATCGGTCATGGCGTCGAGGCGCAGTTCATCGCGAACCTGGGCATCGGGTGTAGCGTCATTGAGCATGGCAAGCTGTTCGCGCCGGCGGGAACGGGCGACATTGGATCAAGTCCGTCAGGTCTCTCCCAGGTCGTCGTCACCAGCGTCGGCAATTGGCGCGGCGAAGGGCTTGGGCTGATTGAACGGGTCGATTGAGGGATTGAAAGAGAATTCCATGGCCACGGCAACGCGCGATAAAAAAGGCCGCCCGATCGTCGCCGTCACCGGCATCGGCGTCGTTACTTCGCTAGGCGTCGGCAAGTCCGACAATTGGGCGAAGCTCAGCGGCGGCGTTTCCGGCATCAAACGCATCTCGCGCTTTGCGACCGAGGCGCTGCGCACCACCATCGCCGGCACGGTCAATGACGTGTACCGGGAAGGAATGACGCCCGCGGAGCTGTCCGAGCGGGTTGCGTTGCTCGCTGGCGAAGAGGCCATCGCGGAATCCGGTCTCGGCAGCAAGGGCCATTTCCCCGGTCCGCTTTATCTGGCTCCGCCGCCGCTCGAAATCGAATGGGGCGACCGCATCAAGATGGCTGAGATGGCGGCAGCCAATGGGGATACCGGTTATCCTGACCTGTTGCGCGTCGCGCGCGAATACGCATCGGCCAACGGGCCTTTCAAGTTCGCCATTATCGGCGAGGACCTTGCGGAGCACTTCGGCACCGAGGGATCGCCGATCTCGCTCAACACCGCGTGTGCGTCCGGCGCCAGCGCCATCCAGCTGGGCATGGAGGCGATCCGGCGCGGTGACTGCGAAGCTGCGCTGGCAATCGGCGCCGATGCGTCCCTGACACCGGAATCGCTGGTCCGCTTCTCGCTCCTCTCGGCGCTCTCCACCCAGAACGATCCGCCCGAGCGCGCATCCAAACCGTTTTCCAAGAACCGCGACGGCTTCGTGCTGGCGGAAGGCGCGGCCGCCCTGGTGCTCGAAAGCCTCGAGCACGCTCGCGCGCGCGGCGCGCGTGTGCTCGGCATCCTCGAAGGTGTCGGCGAAAAGTCCAATTCTTTTCATCGCACGCGAACGAGCCCCGACGGCAAGCCGATCATCGCCACCATGCACAAGGCACTGGCTGACGCCGGCGTCGGACCGGAGGACGTCGACTACATCAACGCCCACGGCACATCGACGCCCGAGAACGACAAGATGGAGCATCTCGGCGTCTCGACGGTGTTCGGCGAGCGCATCCGCGACATCCCGATCTCTTCCAACAAATCGATGATCGGCCACACCCTGACCGCCGCCGGTGCGGTCGAGGCGGCATTCACCCTGCTCACGCTGCAACACCAGCGGCTGCCGCCCACCATCAATCACGCCGTTCCCGATCCGACGATCCAGCTCGATGTCGTGCCGAACGTGGCGCGCGACGCCAAAGTTCGCCGCGCGATCTCCAATTCGTTCGGCTTCGGCGGCCAGAATGTCTGCCTGGTCGTGGCACAGGAGCCGGCGTGACTTTGGTTGATCAGGGCGCTCCGGTCTCCGCGCGAACCATGCGCGCACTCTCGCTTGTCGCCGACCGCAAGATCGAGCTTCTCGATGTCGCGGCGCCGCCGGCGCCTGCGGCCGGCGAGGTACAGATCGCCATCAAAGCGATCGGACTCAATCATATCGATGTGTGGGGCTGGCGCGGCATGGCGTTCGCCAAACGCAAGCTGCCGCTCATCGTTGGCGCGGAGGCCTCCGGCGAAATCCGCGCCGTCGGCCCCGGCGTGGCCGAATTCAAAGTTGGCGATCCTGTCGTCGCTTACGGCGGGCTGACCTGCGGAACATGCAAGGCCTGCCGCGAAGGCCGCGACAATCTTTGTGAGAATATCGGCGGCATCATGGGCTTCCACGTCGACGGCTTTGCCCGCGATCTCGTCAACATGCCGGCGCGGCTGGTGATCCCCGTGCCTGCCGGTATCGGCTTCCGCGACGCCGCGTGCGCACCGGTTGCATTCGCCACCGTGCAGCACATGCTGTTTGACAATGCCAAACTCGAGCCGGGTGAAACAATCCTGGTGCAGGCCGGCGGCTCCGGCATCGGTACCGTCGCCATCAAGATGGCGAAGGCAATCGGCTGCACCGTCATCACCACCGTCGGTGACGACGAGAAAGCCGCAAAGGCCAAGGCGCTCGGTGCGGATCACGTCATCAACTACCGCACCGATCGCTTCGAAGGCGTCGTGCGCAAGCTCACGGCCAAGAAGGGCGTCGACGTCGCCTTCGAGCATGTCGGCCCCGACACTTTCAACGGCTCCTTACTTTGCCTCAAGCGTGGCGGACGGCTCGTCACCTGCGGGTCGACGTCGGGTCAATCGACGACGCTGAACCTGTTCCAGCTCTATCTTCAGCAATACCGCATTATCGGCTCCTTCGGCGCATCGATGCGGAACATCCGCGAGGGCCTCGCCAAGATGGCATCCGGCCTCGCGCCGGTGATCGATACAGAGGTCCCGCTCGCGGATTTCGAACGCGGCCTCGCACGGCTGGAAAGCCGGCAGGTTTTCGGCAAGATCATCGTCATGTTCTAGAGACATGCTTGTTGGTGGAGCATGACTCTCCGGCAAACCCGCCTTCCGTTTTTTTTGATCGTGCCTTTGGTGGAGCATGACGTTTCCGGAAAAACGGCTTCTGTCCTTCCGGATCGCGGTCTGATGGCCCGGCGGCCGCTCAAAGGTCTGTTCGATTCTGTCGCCGGGACACTCGCTGTCGGGACGATGGGCGCGATCAGGCGTGTGGATCGGAAGCGATCGGCGAATTTCGCCGCAGCGGTGGTGCGCAAGGTAGGTCCGCTGCTCCCCGAGCACCAAGTCGGCCGCGACAACCTGCGCGCCGCCTTTCCGGAAAAATCCGCCGCCGAGATCGAGCAAATCCTCAGCGGTGTTTGGGACAATCTCGCCCGGGTCGCCATCGAGTTCGCCCATCTCGACGAGTTCTGTGTCGCGGGCGTCGGCACCCAGACGCCGGATGCCATCACCTATGCGCCGGAAATGGTCGAGCGCTACGTAAACGTGGCGCAAAACGGCAAAGCGATGCTGGCTTTCGCGGCCCATCTCGCCAATTGGGAACTACCCGCCGTTGTTGGAAGAAGAATTGGCGGCGAAAGCGCGATCCTCTACCGGCGGCCGAATATCGACGCCGTCGCCGATCTCATCGTCAAGTTACGCGCACCGCTCATGGGCGAATTGATCCCCACAGGTCTTGCCGCGCCGGTGCGACTGGCGCGACTGGCGCAATCCGGCGTAAATGTCGGCATGCTGGTCGATCAGCATTTCAGCAAAGGCGTCGAGGTGATCTTTTTCGGGCGCCGATGCATGGCAAATCCCCTCATCGCGCTCCTTTCCGCGCAGACCGGATGCCCAATTTGCGGCGTACGCACCGTTCGCCAGCCCGACGGCAACAGTTTTTGGGCGGAGATCACCAAGCCGCTGGAACCGGAACGCGACGCCGAAGGCGTCGTCGACATCGGCCGCACCATGCAGGCAGTCACGTCGGTGATCGAGGGTTGGGTGCGCGAGTATCCGGAGCAATGGCTCTGGCTGCACCGCCGGTGGCGGTGACTAAATCAGACCCGACAGTCGCCTGCCCCGAAACTATCGAGAATCACGGCCGCGGCAGCCGCAGCTCACGCCGGAACCGCAATGTTGTCCTGTTCGAGCGGTGCGTTTGAATTGACCGCGCCGCTGTCGGGCCCATCAAGCTGACGATCGATTTGACGAATGACGTGCCGCGAGAACGGACCGAGGTGGAGATAAAAAGCCGCCAGCAGGACGATGGTCCGCAGCCGTTGCGGATTCGTCGATGCCGCCTGGATGATCGTTCGCTTGAAGACGTCCTGCGCGCCCGGCACGCTCGAAACAATCCGATGAACAATCTCCAGCCCGCCGAGCCTGCTCTTGGCATGGTGGCTGGCCTGCACTTGGCGATTTGAAGCGGATTTGCCCAGCAGGCGCTCCAGGCGCTGGAGCCGGCCGGCATAGGCGACGGGATCGTAGACCTTTTCCAGTACCCGCTTGTAGTCGGAGAGAATTTCATGCCGCGGCCGCAAGGTGTCGAAGTTCAAACCCTGTGTGCACTGATCCATGCCGCCTCGGGTTTCCGAGGAGAGAGCCGAATGCAGCCGGCCCTCGCTCGCGAGCCGACGCGTGAGCTGGGTGTTCGGCACCGCGTACAGCAGACCGACCATGCAGACCGGGATTGCCGCCTCCTCGATGAGTTCAACGATCGCATCGGCGACCGATCCCTTCTCGCTGTCGAAGCCGACGATGAAGCCCGCCGTCACATACAGTCCGGCTGCGTAAATCCTGTGGACGCTCTGCGCGATGTTGCGCCGCGTATTCTGCTTTTTCCGCATCGCTACCAGCGTGCTGGTGTCCGGGCTCTCGATTCCCACAAAGATCCCGACGAAATTGGCCTCGCTCATCAGCCTCAGGAGCTCGGCATCGTCGGCCAGGTTCAGGGACGCCTCGGTCGTGAACTCAAATGGATAGTCATGCTGTTCTAGCCACTTCTTCAGCTCAGGCAGAAATGCCTTCACGGCCTTCTTGTTGCCGATGAGATTGTCGTCGACAAAGTCGACGTGACCGCGGTAGCCGAGCTCATAAAGCGTATCAAGTTCGTGCAGCATTTGGGCGTTGGTCTTAGCCCGAGGAACCCGCCCATAGAGTTCGATGATGTCGCAGAACTCGCATGTGAAAGGGCAACCGCGCGAGAATTGCACGCCGACGTAGAGGTAATGCTCGAACTTCAGAAGGTCGAAGCGAGGCACCGGGCTTTTCGTCACATCGATCGTGAACTTCTCCGCTTCGAATGTCCCTTCCCGCGCGCCCGCCTCCCACGCCGCGATGAACGTGTCGATGATGCCCTCGGCTTCGCCGCGCACCAGGAAATTCGCGTTGGGGTAAAGTTCCGGAACGGAGGTGACAGCCGGGCCGCCGACGGCAACCGGCTTGCCGCGCGCTCGGCAAAGTTCGATGACTTCGATCGCGTCGAAATGTTGCGGCAGCATGCCGCCTGTCATGACCAGGTCGGCCCAATCCAGATCGCTGTCGTGCAGTTGCTCGGCGTTTCGATCGACCAGCCGGATGTTCCACGTAGACGGCAAGAGGGCGGCTACGGTGATCAAGCCGAGCGGGGCCGTGGGATATCGGGCGCCGAATAACTCGCAGGCCGCCGCGAAATTCCAAAAAGTGCCTTCCCCAAACCGTGGGTAAACCATGAGAACATTACACGGACGCGGCGACAGCGACATTGATCCTCACGGCACGGGTCAGGCGTGATTAAATACGACGTCGGCCCCCACCCCTGTTGGCGGACCGGAATTTTTAACAATATCAGTTCTGCGCATCGTATGAAAGGCTGCCTTAAAGCGCCGCCAGATCAGCTATCCGTTGCCAAAACGCACCTATTTGCGGATTCCGCCGTGGTCAGCCCGTCGGCAGCCCCGCGGCGCGCAATGCTGCGACATCGGCCTCCAGTCGCGCCGTATCGCGGCGAAACTGGGTTTTGAGCCATGAAGCGATGGTGAAATCGCGGCGCGCCGCCACCAGACGCTGGGCTGCGTCCTTGGCCTTGTCGGCTTGTGCATTTTCCGAATGGGCGAGCACGAGATCGACCAAGCCAAAGCCTGGACTGCGCGCGTTCGAGTTCTCGAAGGTTGCGATCGATTCGTCGAACCGGCCGGCCAGGCGATAGGCGTTGCCGAGGATGCCGAGATACACAGGCGGGTAGTTTGGATTGAGTGCGATCGACTTTTCTCCGAGGACCACAGCCTCTTCCGGGCATCCGGCCGGGGCGAGCACAAAGCTGGCGAGGTTGACGATATCGGCGGAGCCGGGCGCAAGGTCGACGGCCTTTCGCGCCTGGGCCACGGCGTCGTCGAAGCGATCGTGGAACATCGAAAGACAGCCGAGCGTAACGTAAGCGTCGGCGTTGTTCGGATCGATCTCGAGCGCGCGCTCGACGTAAGCGCGCGTCTTGCCAACTGCCGTTTCGCGATCGTCCCACCAGCCGAAGCGGACGTCCACGCAGTGCACGAAGCCAAGCATGGCATTGAGCGCCGCCGATTGCGGATCGAGCGCCAGCGCCTTCTCCCACCACTGCCGCGCCGCGGTGGTATTTTCCTTGTTGACCGGTTGGCGATAGTAAGACAGGCCTTGCACCCAACAGGTCCACGCCTCGACATTGTGGGCCGTCGTGTAGCGCAGACGTGTTTGCTCGCCGTCGGTGAGCTTGACCTGCATCTCGGTTGCGAGGACCAGAGTGATCTCGTCCTGGATGGCGAAAATGTCGTCGATGGCGCGGTCGTAACGTTCCGCCCAGACGTGCGTGCCGTCCTTGGCATCGATCAACTGCGCCGTAATTCGAATGCGGTTTCCGCCCTTCCGAACGCTGCCCTCCAGAACGTACCGCACGCCGAGTTGCTTTGCCGCCTCGCGGATATCAACCGAGCGTCCCTTGTAGACGAAGGTCGAATTGCGAGCGATGACCCGCAGCGCAGCGAGCTTCGACAACGTGGTGATGATGTCCTCGACCAGACCATCGCAGAAGTGATCCTGCTCCGGATCGCCGCTCATGTTCTGAAACGGCAGCACTGCGATCGATGGCATTTCGCGCAATGGCGATGTCGGCGAAACCGACTCTGCCGCGCTTTGCTTGGCGGGTTCGAAGCGGTAGACCCGCACCGCACGCGCGATGTTCTTCAGGCTCTGCTCGCCGGCGTCGACGAAGTTGGCCGCCACCTTGCCTTGCACCTGCCGCCAGGCGTCTTCGGAAATCGAGATGCCGCCGGGCTCGGCGATACCCTCGATCCGCGCCGCGATATTGACGCCGTCGCCGAGGATGTCTTCGCCGTCGATGATGATGTCGCCGACATTGATGCCGATGCGGAAGCGGATCGGATCGGCTTCATCACCATTGCGCTCCCGCAATTGTCTCTGAATTTCGATCGCGCAAGTGACGGCGTCCACGGCGCTGGCGAACTCCACCAGCGCGCCGTCGCCCATCAGCTTGACGATACGGCCGGAATGGGAGGCAATCGTCGGATCGATCAGCTCACGCCGCAGGGCATTCAGCCGGGAGAGTGTCCCCGTCTCGTCAATGCCCATGAGGCGCGAATAACCGACCACATCGGCCGACAGGATCGCGGCAAGCCGTCTTTGCAGTCGTTCTTCAGCCATTCGGACCGCCCCCGTCGACGCGATGACTTTATGATTCACCCGATTGGCTGTCCATCTCAGCCGCGATGGCCTTTCAGAAGCGCGCTTGCGCTGCTATCGATTGGCGCGGGACTTTGGCGAAAGAGGATCGCGAAGTTTCGTGAAATCCGGGTGGCGCACTGTCAGTTGTTGCCGAGACCGATGATTGTGCCAACATGAGCTTCGATGACAATTTTCGTGCCGGGCTGCGTGATCTATTCGTCTGGCGCCGTGACGTCCGGCGTTTTCGGTCCGAGCCGCTGCCGGCGGGCGCACTGGAACGCCTCATCGAAACGGCGTGTCTGGCGCCGTCCGTGGGCCTCAGCCAGCCGTGGCGGTTTGTGATCGTTGACGATCCCGCGCGCCGCCGCGCCATCCTCGAAGAGTTCAAATGCTGCAACGCGGACGCTTTGAACTCGTACGCGGGTGACTTGGCGACGCAATATGCTGGTCTCAAGCTGGCCGGCCTTCAGGAAGCGCCCAGCCATTTGGCTGTTTTCGCCGACAGCGCGACCGATGTCGGACACGGCCTCGGGCGACGGACGATGCCGGAGATGATCGAATATTCGGTCGTCGCCGCCGTGCACACGATGTGGCTGGCGGCCCGCGCGGATGGCATCGGAATGGGCTGGGTCTCGATCCTCACACCGGCCAACGTCAACAAGCTGCTGGACGTGCCCGACACCTGGCGATTCATCGGCTATTTTTGTCTCGGCTATCCGCAGGCCGAAAGCATCAGCCCGGAGCTTGAACGCGCCCGATGGGAACGACGGCAATCGCACGAAACATTCGTTCTACGCCGCTGACATTCCAGCCGCCGACACGGTCGAGCTAACCGGTGCGGATCGCCGGCGGCGTGACGGTTACTCGACCAGGCCTGCCTTGCGCAGGCCCTCGGTGAATTTTTCGGCGTCCGCGGGGTCCTTAAACGGCAGTCGAGCAAAATGGTCTGTGTGAGAGTATCGAGGATTGATCTCTTTCAGTTCGCGCCACATCTCTCGCGCCTCGTCCAGACGACCCAAATGACCCAACGCCGAGGCGAGCAAGGCACGCGACAGATCCGTGGTCGGCGTTATCGCGATACGTTCCTTTAGTATCGCCGCCGCCGCCTCGTAGTTGCCAGCCACGAGATAGGCGGTGCCAAGGAAATGTCTGTACTGTTGCTGC
The DNA here is from genome assembly GCA_963829465.1 of uncultured Alphaproteobacteria bacterium. Classification (GTDB taxonomy): domain Bacteria; phylum Pseudomonadota; class Alphaproteobacteria; order Rhizobiales; family Xanthobacteraceae; genus BOG-931. The sequence goes on along the minus strand of CAWHJE010000006.1, from coordinate 109,697 downwards.
GCCGGGTCGAGGCGGATCGCACGCTCGATATACGGGATCCCCTTGGCCGGCTCTCCCGTATAGACGTACACCAGACCGCGAGCCAAGTGCGCATTCCCGTAATTGGGATTGAGCATCAAGGCCCGGTCGGCCTCATCGGCCCAGCGCCTGTAATCCTTCTTCCACAAGCTGTGCAAGGCCGCGACGTAATGGACGAAAGGATCTTTGTCGTCCTTCGCGATTGCCTCGCCGATAAGGCGTTCGGCCTGATCCATTGACGTCTCGGGCGTATCGCTCCAGCGGTTCTGATAATCCATGATGTAGGCCCAACCGAGAGCCGCGTAGGGTCCGGCATAGTTCGGATCGAGTTCGATGGCGTGTCTGAGAAACGTGTTCGCTTCGGCGAACATGTTTCGATCTCTTTTGTTGCCGCTGACCAACTCGCGCCCTTTCAAGAAGAGGTCGTGAGCTTCCACGCTCTTGGTGCCGACAACCGCCATCAGCGCCTTTTCGCTGGCCGTCAGCTTGATCTTGAGCGCCGCGATGATTTCCTGCGTCAGTTCGTCCTGAACGGCGAAAATGTCGGTGAGGTCGCGATCGAAGCGGTCGGCCCAGACGTGCGCGCCGCTCGCGGCATCGATGAGCTGGCCGGTAACCCTGACCCGGTTGCCGGCCTTGCGCACGCTGCCTTCCAGCACGTAGCTCACGCCAAGCTCGCGGCCGACCTGTTTCACATCAACCGGCTTGCCCTTGTAGGTGAAGGTCGAATTGCGCGCGATGACGTGGAGCTCCGACAGCTTGGAAAGATCGGTGATGATGTCTTCGCTGATGCCGTCGGAGAAATACTCCTGCTCGGGGTCTCCGCTCATATTGTTGAATGCAAGGACGGCGATGGAAGTCTTGTCGGGCGGCGCGGACGTCGGAAGCGGAGGCTTGGGCGCGGCCGCGCCCTTCGGCGCCAGGTCCAGCCGATAGACCCGAACCGCACGCGCGATGTTCTTCAGGCTCTGCTCGCCGGCATCGATGAAGTTGGCCGCCACCTTGCCTTGCACCTGCCGCCAGGCGTCTTCCGAAATCGAGATGCCGCCGGGCTCGGCGATACCCTCGATCCGCGCTGCGATGTTGACGCCGTCGCCGAAGATGTCCCCGCCCTCGATGATGATGTCGCCGACATTGATCCCGATGCGAAACCGGATCGGATCGGCCTCGCCACCGGCGTCGCGCTCCCGCAACTGTCTCTGAATTTCGATCGCGCAAGTAACGGCGTCCACGGCGCTGGCGAACTCCACCAGCGCGCCGTCACCCATCAGCTTGACGATACGGCCGGAATGCGAGGCAATCGCCGGATCGATCAGCTCACGCCGCAGGGCGTTCAGCCTGAAAAGCGTTCCCGCCTCGTCGATGCCCATGAGGCGGGAATATCCGACGACGTCGGCCGACAGGATTGCCGCGAGCCTCCTTTGCAGGCGCTCTTCCGCCATATGGACCGCTCCCCCGGTCAACCACGAGAAATTTATGATCAACTCTTGGTAGGGAGTCCATCAAGGACGCGGCGGCTGAAAGGCCCACCGTCATCGCCGACGATGGCATGCATCCGCGCCGCTACTGCTACAGTTAATTGCCGGTAACGTACGGGCCGTAGGGGTGCGGGCCATACGGCATAACGCCGAAGGTCGAACCGCCGACCCAGGGGGCGTCCGCAATTCCGCCAAGACCCCAACCGCGGACAAGCCTGCCGTAACCCCATTGGTTTTGGAACCAGGGCCCCTGCCGACAATACCTGACGCAGCCGGCCTCGGCCGAACCCGAGGCGGCCAACATCGTGGCGCTGACGGTTATTGCTGCCAGGAATGCAATCAGCAGGCTTTTCATGACGTTATTTGATCGTGGAACCGCTGCGACCAGACTGGCAGGAATTGATTAGCGGACCGTTACGCAGTTTTTTGGCGGCATCGAGCAAGGTCAATCATTTTGGCGGCGCCGTCTCGTTCAAGATGCTCCACACCGCGTCATCGGGGCAACGCACCGGAAAAACATCGAACGGCGCATTGTCGACCGGAGAATCGGTGATCATCTTCGGCGCCACATTCATCTTGAGGATCTTTTGGCCGTCGAACGAATACCGGTTGACCGTCGCCCCTCCCAAGATCGATCCGTCGGTATGGATGTTCTTAATTTCACAGTTGTCGGTCTGCGTCTCACGCTTGAACGTGCAGCGCCCAATATCCTCGACTTCGCGCTGGACGAGACCCCCTTCCCGCTTACGCAAGCGCAGGCCGATGAAATGGCCGTCGGGGAGCCTGATCTCAAAGTGGTTGCGACAGACAGCGACGACATCCGGCGCCGCGACGACTTTGTGATCGGGAAATGACCAAAAGCCCGGCGTGATGGGACTTTCACTGAGCTGCGCTTTTGCCGGCATCATCGAGCCCAACAGCCCGACGGCAAGCACGCACGCCGCCAAAACGCGAAAACGCCTTGTCATGCTGCCCCCAAATGCCGCCGCAGTCCGCTGATGGCGGCCACGTGTCGCCCGACAAGCAATATCGGAGTTTGGCTATCGTGCCGAGCGGTTCAACGCGCATCACCGGGCCGGCCGCACGACCGGCTCGCTATCGTGCCGCAGAACCGCCGGCCTTGTGGTATATTTCACCTGGACTCAGGAGTTTCGGAATGACCCGTTACCTCAGTCGCCGCAGCATCCTGAAAGCAACCGCGAAGCTCGCAGTGGCGGGCTCGGTGGGCGCGGACTATGCCGCGATCGCACGCGCCGAGCTGCACACCGGACACAACGCAAAGTCATTCGCGCATGTCGACACGGCGCTTCACGCGGCGGTGAGTTCAGGGGAAGTACCGGGGGTCGTAGCGCTGTGCGCGACGGAAAACGGCATTGTCTACGAGGGCATCTTCGGCCAGCGCCGGCTGCACGAAGGGCCGGCGATGACGCGCGATACCGTCTTTCGCATCGCCTCGATGGTAAAGCTGATTACCACGGTGGCTGCGATGCAGCTTGTCGAACAGGGCAAGCTTTCGCTTGATGCTCCGGTGCCGGATATCGAGCCCGTGCTCGGCTCACCGCAGGTGCTTGACGGATTCGACGGCGCGGGAAAGCCGAAGTTGCGTCCGGCACGACGGCCGATCCTGTTGCGTCATCTCCTCACTCACACGTCCGGCTTTGCCTACCCGCTCTGGGATGCCAAAGCCTTCCAGTACTCCCAGGCGATTACGAAGCTGCCAGCCGTGCAACGGCAGCAGGCGCCGCGCACGCCACTCATGTTCGATCCCGGCGAGCGCTGGCAATACGGCACCAGCATCAATTGGGTCGGCCGCATCGTGGAAGCGACCAGCGGCGAGCCGCTCGACGACTATCTTCGCCAGCACATTCTCGATCCGCTCGGGATGAAGGACACCGGGTTTGTGATTTCGTCAGAGCAACGCGCCCGCGAGGCGAGCGGCCACCGGCGCAAAGCCGACGGATTGTTGGCAGCGCAACCGAAGGAACCGCCCTCGGCGGAACAGCCGAAGGTGCGGCATGCCTTTTCCGGCGGTGGCGGGATTTATTCCACGGCGCCGGACTATCTGACCCTTATCCGCGCGCTGATGCACGGCGGCACGCTCGACGGCGTTCGCATCCTTCGGTCCGACACGGTCGCGCTGATGGGTCAAAATCAGATCGGCGACATCGAAGCCGGGGTGCTCAAGACGATGGCGCCGGGGGTCTCCAACGATGTCGATTTCTTTCCCGGCATCCGCCTGCGCTGGGGATTCGGCCACATGATCAACATGCAGGATGTTCCGGAGGGGCGCAGCGCCGGCAGCCTTACCTGGGCCGGCCTTTACAACACGTATTACTGGATCGACCAGAAGAAACGCGTCGCCGCAGTGTTCATGACCCAAGTGCTGCCTTTTGCCGATGAGCGCGCGTTGCGGGTCTACCGGCATTTTGAACGAGGTGTTTACGCGGCGGTGAAGGCAGGTTGAAAATCGTACGCGCCGCGCCGGCGCCGGTCGCGAACAAATAAAACAGCATCCCACGTACAAGTTCTTTTCTGATCTGCATCCAGCACTGATTTTCAAAAAATAAGAAGCGATGATCAAAATTACAAATCGGTAATGTCGCATCCAATGCCTGATGTGCTGAACATCAAATGAATAGGCATGATTGATGCGAAAATTTAATTTTCCGCTGAACAACAAGCCGTGATTTCGATCCTGTGTTTGCGCGCGTAGGATGTTTGAGATGGCTGTGCGTCACAGCGTTGAACAAATCGGCGCACAGCGCCTCGAAACATCTGGAGGATAATCGATGCGTAAGATAACTCTCGCCACACTCGCGGCGGCTACCCTGTTGTCCGGCGGAACGCTGGCGACACAGGCAAGCGCCGCGCCGCTCGCGGCAACGGCACTCGACGTCGCTACGTCTGGTTCAGCGCACGTCGAGCAAGCCGCCCTCGTCTGCGGCTATCGGGGCTGCTTCCGGGTCTGGCGCCCCCATTACGGTTACGGGTACGGCTACGGCAGGTACTATCGACACTATGGGTATTATGGCCGGCCTTACGCCTGGTACGGCGACCGCCATTATTGGTAACCCCGATACAGGCCTCGGTGGCTCCCTCGCGGCGCGCGCTCGCGCGCCGCGAGGATCGGCCGAAATCGCGATGTGAACGCAATGGTCCCGCGGTGATACCCGCGTCATACGCAGCTTGACGCTTGCCCCGCTACTGCACGGTTGCAATCACTTCATCGGGCATTTGTCGTGGTAGCGGTCCTGATGGTCTTTCAGGATCGTCGCCACCGTCTTGATCTCGAACGAGCCGTCGGATCTCTCCGCGACTTCCTGCAGGTAGAAATTCTGAATGGGAAAGTGGTTGTTGCCATAGCGATAAGGACCGCGAACCGAGTTGTAGTTGGCCTTTTCCATCGCCGCGCGCATTGCCTCCTTGTCGGCAACATTGCCTTTCACGGCGACAACGGCGCTATTGATGAAGTTCGCCGCGTCGTAGGCCTGCGCCGCGTAGAACGACGGATCGCGTTTGTAGGCGGCACGGAAAGCGGCGACGAATTTCTGGTTGGCCGCGTTCGGCAAATCGATCGCCCAATGCCCCGCAGTCGCGATGCCAAGCGCCAGCGCGCCGATCTTCGGCAACGACAGCGCGTCAAGCATGAACGCCGTATAGAGGGGCAGTTGGCCTTTTAGTCCCGCTTGCGCATACTGAGTCAGAAACTGCGCACCAGCCGATCCCGGATAGAACGCAAAGACGGCATCCGGCTTCGCCGCACGGGCTTTCGTCAGCTCAGCCGAGAAGTCGAGCTGTCCCGGCCAGGGCGTGTATTCCTCGCCGATCACTTCGCCTTTGAAGTTTGCTTTGACGCCGGCCGCAACATCCCTGCCCGCGGCATAATTGGGATTGATCAGGAACAGTGTCTTGACGCCCTTCTGGTTCAGATATTCGCCGGTCGCCTGCGCCGCCTGATCGCCTTGCCACGACACCGAGAAAAAATACGGTGAACATTGCTCGCCGGCGATCTGTGACGGTCCGGCATTGGCGCTGATGATGAACGTCTTCGCGTTTACCGCCGAAAGCAGCGACGCCAGCAGTACGTGCGAAAATCCGTATCCAGTGAGAAAATCGACGTGGTCTGAACTCGATCAGCTTGTCCGTCTTCTGCTTCCCGACCTCCGGCTTGGCGGCGTCGTCCTCGTAGATGATTTCTACCGCGCGGCCCGCCATCTTACGGCCGAGTTGTTCGATGCCCAGATTGAAGCCATCCCGCATGTCGTTGCCGATGGCTGCCGCCGGACCGCTGAAGGTCCCGACGAAGCCGATTTTGACGCTGTCCTCCGCCGCGGCAGGGACAGAAGCCGATACGACGACGGCCGCAAGGCAGGCCAGCAACCTCTTCATCCATTCCTCCCTGACAAGAACCGCGACGGCCTTTTGATTGAGCTTCGCCGCCGCGGCCGTGAACTATGGGTGGTATCGAAACTGATGTAAATGCAAGCATTCAGTTCCCCGTCTAGAACGCCGCGGGACCGTCTGCCTGCGGCGCAGGCAAGGTCCGAACTGGGAATCATTCGATTCCGTGCTTTTTCCCCGCGGACGGGAGCCGTGATTCACGACACTCCGGTAACCCTTGGTCACAAAGCGGTGAAACCCATTGTCAGGCATGGGTGTTATTCAAAAAAATGCTGGCCCTCAGCCGGTGGTGTGCCCACATGAATAGGCCGCGAAGCGCCATAGTGACGGGCGTGCGGCGAGATCGGTCAAGAAAGTCAAAAAAGTCAAATCAGAAGCGTTTTGCGTAGCGACCGCCGGGCGGGTTGACAAAGTTGCGGCCCGACGATCGCCTCCGGGGAGAACCGAGGAAGCGTAATCGGATTGAAATCGGGTCTCGCGGGTCGATAATCCATGGGCATCGTTCGTTTTGCTCTCAGGCTACCGCACACCTTCTATGTGCTCGCCGTGCTCGTGCTGTTTCTCGGCACGACCGCCGTGGTGTCGATGCCTACGGACATCTTTCCCGAGATCAACATCCCCGTCGTAACCATTGTCTGGCAATATACCGGGCTCAGCACGCCGGAGATGGAACAGCGGGTCACGACCTACAGTCAGTACGCCCTTTCCTCGAGCGTCAACGGCATCCAGGACATCGAGGCCCAAACCCTTAACGGGATTTCGGTCCAGAAGATCTTCTTTCAACCGGACGTCAATCTCGATCTCGCAATCTCGCAGATCGTATCCGCAACCAATTTTATTCGTATCCTGATGCCGCCGGGAATCCAGGCGCCGGTCGTGGTCCAGTACAACGCCTCGAGCGTCCCCGTGCTGCAGGTTGGATTGTCCTCCGACACGCTCAATGAGCAGCAGCTTTACGACTACGGTATCTATCGCTTGCGGCAGCAACTGGCGCCGATCCACGGCGTTACCCTTCCCACCCCGGCCGGCGGCAAGTACCGGCAGATCATGGTCGATATCGACCCGCTCAAGCTCCAGGCTAAGGGACTAACTCCGATCGACGTGGTCAACGCCGTCAACGCCCAGAACCTGACGCTGCCATCCGGCACGGCAAAAATCGGCGACACCCAGTTCACCGTCCGCACCAACGCCGTCCCCGCCACGATCGCGGATCTCAACAATATCCCGGTGAAATTCGTGAATGGGGCCACCGTTTTCGTCAAAGACGTCGGGCAGGTGCACGACGGCAACTTGGTGCAGCAGAACGTCGTTCGCACCGACGGCCGCCGCTCGGTCCTGCTCAGCATCATCAAGAACGGCAACGCCTCGACGCTCGCGGTGGTCGACGCTGTCAAGCGGGCCCTGACCATTTCGCGGCAGGCCGCTCCGCCGGGCATGCAGATCAAGGAACTGTTCGATCAATCCGTATTCGTCAAGCAATCGATTCAGGGCCTGCTCAGGGAAGGCGCTATTGCCGCCGGCCTGACCGCCCTGATGATCGTGCTTTTCCTCGGTTCCTGGCGGTCGACGCTCGTCGTCATGATATCGATTCCGCTTTCCATTCTTTCATCGCTCGTCGTCCTTTACTTCCTCGGCGACACCATCAACACCATGACGCTCGGCGGGCTGGCGCTCGCCATCGGCATCCTGGTCGACGACTCCACGGTCACCATCGAAAACACGCACCGCCTGCTGACGGAGGAACATATGCCGCTTCCTTCGGCGACGCTGCACGGCGCCGCCGGCATCGCGGTGCCGACGCTGGTATCGACGCTCGCCATCAGCTGCGTGTTCGTCTCCGTGGTGTTTCTTCATGGGCCGGCGAAGTACCTCTTCACTCCGCTCGGCCTCGCGGTGGTTTTCGCGATGCTGGCGTCTTACGGCTTTTCCCGGACGCTGACGCCGATCACCATCGGCTTGCTGCTCAAGAACGAGCGTCACGGCGCAGAGGCCGGCAACGGCTGGTTTGCGCGCCTGTTCGCCAGGTTCGAGCACGGCTTCGAGGTAATGCGCCGCAGCTACGCGGAAATTCTGCATACGCTCCTGACCCGGCGGCTGATCGTGCCGGTTCTTGCGGTCGCTGTGCTGGCGCTTGGCGGAGTGCTTTTCATGTTCGTCGGCCGCGACTTCTTTCCCATTATCGACGGCGGCCAGATTCAACTGCATGTGCGGGTGCCAGCCGGCACCCGCATCGAGAAGACCGAACAGATCTTTCAGGCGATCGAGGACAAGATTCGCGAAGTCATCCCGCAAGACGAGCGCGAACTCATTGTCGACAACATCGGATTGCCGGCGCGCTCCTACAATTACGCATTCGGCGACGGGACGGCGATCGGCGTCAACGACGGAGTCATTCTGGTCGCCCTGAAGGAGGACCACGCGCCGACGGCGAATTTTATCCGCAAGCTGCGCGAAATATTGCCCGCTGCGTTTCCGGAGAGCATATTCTACTTCCAGGCCGCCGATATGGTGACGCAGATCCTCAACTTCGGCATCCCGGCACAGATCAATGTGCGGACGGTCGGCTACGACCGCAACAAGAACCTGCGAATCACGAAGGAGATGCAGCAGCGGATCGCCGCGATCCCCGGGCTGGCCGACGTGCATTTGCAGCAGGAAGTCAACGGCCCCGAATTCTTTGCTCAGATCGATCGCGCCCGCGCCACCCAGTTCGGTCTCACCGTGAGCGACATTGCGCTCAATCTGAATACCAGCCTGAGCTCGTCCGAGCAGATATCGCCGAATTTCTGGACCGACCCGAGCAACGGCACGCCATACTATCTGACGGTGCAGACCCCGGAATACCGCGTGGCCTCCCTGAACGACCTCAAGAACACGCCGGTGACCAAATTCACGACCGCCGGGCGCAATACCGTGCCGGGGCTCCTGAGCAACGTCGCCACCCTCAAGCGCGATTCGATTCCAACCAACACCAATCAGGCCAACATCCAGCCGCTCTATGAAATCTATGCAAACGCCGACGGCCGGGATCTGGGCTCGATCTCGGGCGACATCGGCAAGATCGTCGCGGAGTATCAGAAGCAATTGTCGCCGGGCAACCGGATCGAGGTGATCGGCCAGATCGAGAGCATGAACGCGGCGTTTCGCGACCTCGCCATCGGCATTCTGTTTGCGGCAGTGTTCGTTTATCTGCTCATGGTCGTGAACTATCAGACCTGGGGCGACCCGCTCGTCGTCATTCTGGCCCTGCCGGCGACGTTCTGCGGCATCGTCACGATGCTGTATATTACCGGCACCACGTTAAGCGTGCCGTCGTTGATGGGTGCCATCATGGCGATCGGTGTAGCGTCGGCGAATTCGATCCTGCTCGTCACCTTTGCGCGTGAGCAGCAACTTGCCGGCATGAGCGCGTTCGATGCCGCGATCTCGGCCGGCCGCACGCGAATTCGCCCGGTCCTGATGACTGCCGCCGCCATGATCGTCGGCATGGTTCCGATGGCGATGGGCGGAGCGGGCGAGGAGCAGAATGCGGCGTTGGCGCGCGCCGTGATCGGCGGCCTGCTTTTTGCAACGCCGACAACCTTGTTTGTCGTCCCGTATCTGTTCGCCTTGCTGCGGAAGGGCAACGATGGCAAACCAGCGCGCGGCGTGTTTGCGGAGGACCCGCAATGAATGACGATTTCCGGCTGCCCCCGGCAGCAGATGGTCGCGCCGACGCGGGCGAGCAGCCTCGTGAGAGCCTGCCAAACGGCGCCGCCGCCGAGCCCACCCCTCCCCCGGCGAAGGCGAAGCGTCTGGGCGGCGCCCGGATCCTGGGCTTGGCTGTCGTGCTGATCCTGGGCGGGGCATTGGCGATCGGCTTTTGGCAGCATTACAAATTGCATGCGCAAGTGATGTCGACCGCGGAGCAACTCCGCGATTTCGTCCCCACCGTCCGGGCGGCACCGGTGCGGGCCAGCGCCACTACAATGTCGGTGAACTGGCCCGGCACCACAGAGGCCTTCGAGCAGGCCAATATCTTCGCCCGGGCGAGCGGCTATATCTCAAAACGCGAAGTCGACATCGGCAGCCGCGTCAAAGCCGGTCAGCTGCTCGTTGAAATAACGGCGCCCGAGCTTGACCATCAGATCGCGCAAGCCGAAGCGACGCTCGCTCAGATGCGCGCCTCCCTGCAACAGGCAAAGGCCAATCGCGATCTCGCCCAGGTCACCTGGGATCGTGACAAACCTCTGGTGCAAAAAGGCTGGGTCACTCCGCAACAAGGCGATACTGATCGGCTGAGCCTTTTGGGCCGAGACGCCGCGGTTGACGTCGCGGAGGCCAACATCACGGCGCAAGAGGCGCAGCTACGGGTGCTGCATCAGCAGAAGGTCTATCAGAGCGTGGTTGCGCCGTTCGACGGCGTCATTACGCAGCGCAATATCGACGTCGGCAGCCTGGTGCAGGCGGACGCGACCAGCGGCACTTTCCTGTTCACCCTGATGCACAGTGACGTGATCCGCATCCAGCTTTACGTGCCGCAGGACGAAGCCTTCGGCATCACTCCCGGTGTGGAGGCAGTGGTGCGGGTGCCCGAAATGCCGGGCCGCGACTTTCCCGGAGCCGTCACGCGCATCGCCGACGCGCTGCAGCCGGGTTCCCGAACGCTCCTGACCGAGATCGACGTACCGAATCCGGACCACGCGCTGCAGCCGGGAGTCTACTGCACCGTCGAACTGAAGATCCCGCGCAAGACGCCTTCACTGATTGTCCCGTCCGAGGCCATCATCTTCAACCGCGACGGTCTCAGCGTCGCCGTGGTGGAAAACGGCGTCGCACATATCCGCCGCGTGACCGTAGTGCGCGACTTCGGCACCAGCGTGGAGGTGAGCGCCGGCGTCAAGGACGGCGATCAAGTCATCCTCAACCCCGCGGTCGATCTTACTGACGGCCGCAAGGTCCAGGTCCGTCCGAGCCCACCCGCTCAGCTGTCGTGAGGCTGGGCGCTATCCGGGGACGTCCAGCCGGCAGGCGCTGCCCGCGACAGGCTCGACAACTTGATCGCCCTCGACGGTCGCGCGCGTCGTAAAGACGTCGAACCGATCGTCACCGGGCGGGTGCACTTCCCCGACGAGAACGGCGCTCATCAGCTGATGGTCGTGATCGCGGAAATAAGCGCGGCCGGGACCGAGCGCGACGTCGGCCGGCAGCGTGTGTCCTGCCAGCGCCCTCGCCAGGACAACTGCATCCAGGGTTTTCTCCTGATTGGCGATATGCGCCAGCGTATGGACGGCGGCGTAGCCAAACCAGTTCCGTGCACTCGCCGCCTTGCCGGTCCTGCGCCGGATTGTTTCGTCGAATGCTTTGACTTCGGGGATGTCCGGCTGGTTCCACCACCATTCCATTGTCCACCACCCGATCTGCGCCGCCACGGGTACGGCCAAGATGCTCTCCAGTTCGAACAGCGCGCCGCCGACTGCCATATCCTGGATGAGGCCGTAGCGTACGATCTGCGCGAGGCTGTGCGCCTGGTCCTCACCACCCATGAGGCTGATGAGAACGTCCGGCCGATAGGCGCCGGCGTTCAACAATGATCGAGAGTAGTCGACGGTACCGAGCGGCAGCAATGCCCCGGCCCATTCGCCGCCGTGTTGGCGAAGCTTGCGTTCGAAGGCGGCTTGCAAGGCGGCGCCGTACACGTAATCCGGAGTCAAAAAATACCATCGCTTGCCGAATTTCTCCATCAGCGTATCGGCGATGGCATTGGCCTCCATCGTGGCACTCTTGCAGATGCGGAAAACGTTCCAGCTGCAATGGCTGCCGGTGATCTCGTCCGTGTGTCCTCCCGTCACGATATGGAGCTTGCGCTTCTCGGCTGTCACCCGCATCGTTGCGAGCGCCACAGCCGAGTTCAGGTCGCCGAGGATGAAATCGGCCTGATCGCGGTCGATCAATTGCCGGGTTTTGGCAACGCCGATGGCGATGTCGTTTGCGGAATCCTCGATCAGCAGCCTCGCCTCGCGGCCGAGAATGCCGCCATGCTGATTGACCTCTTCGAGGGCGAGGCGGGCACCCTCTACTTCCGCCGCGGCGAGCTTCTCATAGACTCCGCTGAGCGGCTCAACCATTCCGATTTTCACCGGCTCATCGCCGCGGGCCGTGATCGGAAACGGCGCGGCGATCTCGCAGGCGCCCCAAGCCAAACCGGTCTTCAAGACGGTCCGGCGCGCGACCGGCAGTGTCCAAGGTGGCGTCTCTTTGCGCATCGCTGGCGCCCCGGGCAGGACGATCCGAACGTCGACCTTGTGTGACTATGACATAGAAGCGGCCGGACATTGACCGCTTTTGCCGCTCCGTAATACCCTCGCGCAACACCGGCGAAAGTGGTTGCGCATGAATGACGTAGCGGCCGGCGCCCGGAACGTTCGCAAACGGTTCGGGGCGACGACGGCGCTTGATGGCGTCACCTTCGAGGTGATGGCGGGCGAGATCCATGCGCTTGTCGGCGAGAACGGCGCCGGCAAATCGACGCTGGTTCGCATCCTCGGCGGCGTGTTTCGGCCCGACGCCGGAGAGATCGCGATTAGCGGCCAGCCGCGCCATCTGTCGAGCCCGCACGACGCAATAGCGTCGGGCATCGTCACGATCCCACAGGAGCTTCACCTCGTGCCGGCCTTGTCGGTCGCCGAGAACCTGGCGCTCGGCGACCTGCCGGCGCGGCGGCTGTTCGGCTTACCGGCGCTGGTCGATCGCGCACGCATGCGCGAGGAGGCGCGCACGCAGCTCGCAGCGTTCGGCTACGCACCTGATCCCGATCTGCTAGTGCGACAACTCGGCTTCGCCGAGCAGCAGATTGTCGCCATCGCCAGGGCGCTGCGCCGCGACTGCCGCGTGCTCATTCTTGACGAACCGACGGCGGCGCTCGAAAATCGCGAGATCGAGCGCCTCTTCACGGTGCTTCGCCGGTTGAGAAGCCAAGGCACCGCCATCGTTTACGTGTCGCACCGCCTCGAAGAGATCGTTGAGCTCGCCGACCGCTGCACCGTGCTCCGCGATGGACGCGTTGCCGCGCTGGTGCGGCGCGGCGAGTTCAATTCCGCCGATCTGGTTGCGGCCATGACCGGCCACGCCGCCGAGCAACACATCACCGCGGCGGCGACGCTCGGAAGCGTGCTCGTGGAAGACGCCGAGCCGCGCGCCGATGCGGTCCGCGTCCACTCGGGCGAGGTCGTGGGGCTTGCCGGCCTACTCGGCAGCGGAACGACCGACGTCCTGCAACGGCTGTTCGGTCTTGCGCCCGCGGCGGCGTCAGCGCGCGTCAAAGGCCGTCTCCGCCGCATTAAAAGTCCCATAGCCGCGATCGAGGCGGGCATTGGATTCGTACCGCCGTCGCGCCGGCTCGGCTTGATCATGAATCAGTCGGTGCACGACAACATCCTGCTGCCGAGCCTGGGCGGTTTCCTTGGCGGCTTCGTCGGCGGATTTGGTCGCGCCGGCGTGAGCCGCCGTGCCGGCCGGCGGCTCGTCGCCGAGCTGATGGACCTGCTCGATATTCGTCCGCGGCGCCCGGACCTGAAGGTCTCGGCGTTGTCCGGAGGCAATCAGCAGAAGGTCATTCTCGCGAAATGGCTGGCGCGCCGGGTCGAGGTGCTGCTGCTTGACGAGCCGACGCAAGGCATCGACATCGCGGCGAAAGCGCAAATCCACGCGCTGCTTCGCGACTTTGCCGCACGCGGCGGCGGCGTGCTGCTTGATTCAAGCGATCTATCCGAACTCGCACATGTCTGCGACGCCGTACTCGCACTGCGCAAAGGCCGGATCGTCTCCCGCATCGAGCGCACCGACCGGATTGATGAGGAGCGCGTGCACGCGGCGATTGCTACATGACGATCCCGAAGATCGGCAGGAAACTCAACTGGTCGGGCCGGGCGCCGCTGATCACGCTCGTGGTTCTTTGCGTCGTGACCGCGCTGCTCACCAGCCGCTTTCTCTCGCCGCTCAACCTGACGAATATCCTCGTGCAATCGTCGATCATGGCCGTGATCGCCATGGGCATGACTTTCGTCATTGTCGGCGGAGGCTTTGACCTTTCGGTAGGTTCGACCGTGGCGCTTTCCGGCTGCATCGCCGGGATGGCAATGCTGAAATTCGGCATTTTCGCTGGCGTCGTCGCGGGTATTGCCGCCGGCGTGGCGGTCGGCCTCGCCAACGGTCTCGTTGTCGCGGCGCTGCGGGTCAATCCCTTTATTGCAACACTCGGCAGCATGGTGCTGGTCCGCGGCGTCGTCTACATCATCACCGGCGGCGCCCCGGTCAGCGGCGAGGACGGGCTGCCGAGCGCGTTTATTGCCTTCGGCAATTCGCGGCTGTTCGGCGTCCACTATCTGGTCTGGGTGCCCGCGCTGCTGCTCGTCGGCCTATCGGCGCTGCTCTATCTCACACCTTACGGACGGCGCATCTACGCCACCGGCGGCAACAAGGAGGCCGCCTACCTCTCCGGCGTTGCCGTCGACCGTGTCATCGCCTCGACCTATGTCTGGTGCGGCGGACTAGCCGGCGTCGCCGGGGTGATGCTCGCCGCGCGGTTGCAGTCCGGCCAACCGACCGCGGGCGAATTCTACGAGCTGACCGCCATTGCGGCCGTCGTGCTCGGCGGCGCCTCGCTCCACGGCGGCGAAGGCACGCTCTACAAGAGCGTCATCGGGGTCTTTATCATGATCGTGCTGGGAAACAGCCTTAACCTCCTCAATGTCGACTCCTACTGGCAGCGGGTCGCGGTAGGCGCGGTCATCATTGCGGCCGCGGCCGCAGATCGGCTACGCTCGCGCACCTGAGTAAGGAGACATGCGATGTCCGAGCCGTTGTTGAAGTTTCGTCCGCTGGCGTTGGCTGCCGCCCTGTTGCTGCCGGCGTCATTTTTGCTGCCGGCATCCCCGGCCCACACCGAAGACAAGGTGACGATCGGTGTTTCGCTGCCGCAGGACGACAACCCATTCTATATCGGAATGCTGAAGGGCATAAGGGCGCGCGCCGCCGAGCTCGGCTGGGACGTCGCCACCGTCTCCTCCAACGAAGATAAACTCAAACAGATCAACGGCGTGCAGGATCTTGTCGCCAAAGGCGTTAAAGGTATTCTGATTTCGCCGATCGACGCGGTTGGCGTCAACGCCGCCTACGACGCGGCGGCAGCAGCCAAGATTCCCATCGTGTCGCTTGCCCGCGGCTCCACCTCGCCGAACCAGACCATCCACGTGGCCATGGATGAAGTGCAGGTCGGACGCGACATCGCCGAGTGGACGGCCAAAAAGCTCGACGGCAAAGGCAAGATAGCGATGATCATGGGGCCGAGCGGCGCTCCGACCTTCCGCAATCTTGCCCAAGGCTACAACGAGGTGATGGCTAAATATCCCCTCATCCAGATCGTGTTCAAGACCGACGGGCCACTGACCCGCGAACGCGGCCTCAAGAACACGGAAGATGCGCTGGTCGCCAATCCGGATCTCAGCGCCATCTATGCAGCCAACGACGATCTCGCGCTCGGCGCCATGCAGGCTGTGCTCGCCGCCAACAAGGCCGGCCAGACGATCGTCACCGGCATGAACGGCGTACCGCCGGCGTTGCGCGCCGTAAAGGAAGGCAACATCGCCATGACGGTCGAACTCAATCCCGTGCTCTGGGGCGGGCTCGGCGTCGACGTGCTTGCCGCCTACCTCAAGGGCGACAAGATGGAGCCGCGCGTCTTCATCAAGCATGTCGTCATCGACAGTTCGAACGTTGACGGGGTGCTGTCGAAAATGGCACCGCCGAAAGGCTGACTCGCAACGGTGATGGAGACCGGCCGTGGTCGAGGCGGTTGAAACGGCAAAACGAAGGTCGGCCGATCGCGCCGAGAGTTCTTTTGTCGCCGAGCTTGAAGCGGCCAACCTGCATCCGCTGTGGGACCGCTTCAAAAAAATCACGCCGGTTCGCCCGCAGCCGACCGACGCTCCACTCATCTGGCGCTGGAGGGACATTGAGCAGTTCGCCGAGCGCGCCGTGGGTGAGGTCGCCATCGATGATGTCGAACGCCGGGCTCTGATCCTCGTGAATCCAGCGTTCGCCGGCGAGACGGTGACGACATCGAACCTGATCGGGGCTTTCACGGTGCTCGATCCCGGCGACCGCGCGCGGCCGCACCGCCACACCTTCGCCGCCATCCGTTTTGCCACGCGCGCCGATGGCGCAGCGACCATCGTCAACGGCCGGCGCTGCGAGATGCGCGAAGGCGATCTCATCCTCACCCCGCCGATGTGCTGGCACGGTCATGTCAACGACAGCAATCATCGCACCGTGTGGTTCGACGCCGCCAACATCCCGCTTATTCGTTCGCTCGACGCCAATTTCTTCGAGCCAGGCGATCCGCGCAGCAATGCATTCTGGCAGGTCGACGAAGGCGATGAGCGGCTCTGGGCCGAGCCGGGCCTTACGGGAGTCGACGTGCCACGCGAGGCCGCGCATTCGCCAAAATATCGCTATTCCGGCGAAGCAACGCGGCGCCTCCTCTCAGCGCTGCCGGCCGGCCCGGATGGCGCGCGCACCGTGCGCTACACCAACCCGCAGACCGGCGGCGCGGTCATGCCGGCGCTGGACTGCTATTCGGTCCGGCTCTTGCGAAAGACGCCGACGCGGGCGCGGCGCACGACCAGCAACGCGATTTGTCTCGTCGCCTCAGGCAGCGGACGCTCGCAAATCGGCGACCACAGTTTCGAATGGTCGAAGCACGATGTCTTCAGCGTCCCGCACTGGACCTGGGCGAGCCACGAGGCGATTGACGGCGATGCGGACCTCTTCATCGTCTCCGACAAATCAGCCTATGAGCGGCTCGATCTGCTGCGCGAGGAACTGCAATAGACGCCCCGGTTAAGGCCGCGAGGGAAGGAATTGGCGCACCGGTCCGGCGCGTCGAGGATTTCAGGTTGCTGCGTGGCGGCGGCTGCTTCGTCGCCGATGTCGTCATCCCCGGCGAACTCCATGCCGCGATCGTGCGCTCCCCGCACGCGCATGCCGCCATTCGCGCCGTCGAAACGTCGGTGGCGCTTGGTGCGCCCGGTGTCGTAGCCGTTTTCAGCGGCGCCGACATGGCAGCCGACCGCGTCGGTCCGATGCGTGCGCTTTGGGCGATCACAGGCATCGACGGCGAGCCGATGGCAGAGCCGCCACGCTGGGCGCTTGCGCGCCAGCACGTCCGCCACGTCGGCGAGCCCGTCGCGGTCGTGATCGCGCAGACGCGCGAGCAGGCCATCGACGCGGCGGACCTGATCGAGATCGGCTACCAAACCCTCCCCGCAATTGTCGATGCCCGCGAAGCGAGCGCGCCGAAGGCAAGTCAGCTCCACGACGGGGTTCCCGGAAACATTTGCTTTCGCTGGGCACGCGGCGACGAGGCCGCCGTGCGGGCGGCGTTGCAAACTGCGGTGCATGTGACCCGAATCGATCTCGTCAACAACCGGCTGATCGGAGCGGCGATCGAACCGCGCGCGGTGCTGGCCACGGCCGATGCCGCGAGCGAGAAGCTGACGCTCTACAGTTCGACGCAGGTGCCCCATCACATCCGGCGCTATGTCGCCGAGCAGCTTGGATTGGCCGAAGGCGGCATCCGCGTCATCGCGCCCGATGTTGGCGGGGGCTTTGGCTACAAGGGCAAGCATTATCCCGAGGAGACCATTATCGCCTGGGCGGCGCGCCGGCTGCGGCGGCCGGTGAAATGGGTGGCGGGCCGAAGCGAAAGCTTCATCGCCGACAATCAGGGCCGCGATCATCTGACCCACGCGGAACTGGCACTCGATGCACAAGGCCATTTCCAGGCGCTGCGGGTCGAAACGATCGCCAATCTCGGCGCTTATGTCTCGACCTTCGGCGCTGCCATCCCAAGCGCGATCTACAGTGCGTTGTTGGCCGGCGTTTATCGAACCCCGGCGGTCTCCGTGCAGGTCACCGGCGTTTTTTCCAACACGCTGCCGACCGACGCGTATCGCGGCGCCGGACGACCGGAAGCCTGCTATGTGCTCGAACGCCTTGCCGACCGCGCCGCCCGTGAGCTTGGCATCGACCGCGCCGAGATCCGCCGCCGCAATCTCATTCCTGCGGCTGCAATGCCATACAAGACGCCGATCGGACCGACATACGATTGCGGCAACTTTCCCAAACTCTTTGCACGTGCGCTGGACGTCGCCGACTACGCGCATTTTCCCAAGCGCCGCGCGGCAGCCAATCGCAATGGCCGCCTGCGCGGCATTGGCATGGCCATATATGTCGAGTCATCCGGAGTGGCGCCGTCCCGCTTCGCCGGCGCGCTCGGGGCACGTACCGGCTTTTTCGAGGCGGCGACCATCCGGGTGCAGCCGGACGGCGGCATTCAGGCGCTGCTCGGCACCCACAATCACGGCCAGGGCCATGCCACCACGCTGGCGCAGATCCTCTGCACGCGGCTCGGGGTTCCGCTTGCCAAGATCGAAATCGTCGAAGGCGATACCGACCTCGTTCCCTATGGCACCGGCACGTTCGGATCGCGTTCGATCGCCGTCGGCGGCTCGGCTCTCGACCGCGCCGCCGGAAAGATCGTCGCCAAGGGCAAGTTGATCGCCGCTCATTTGCTGGAAACGTCCGCAGGAGACATCGATTTCGCCGACGGCTGGTTCGCCGTCACTGGCACCGACAGGCGCATCTCGTTCGCCGACGTCGCGCATGCAGCCAACATTCCGCATAATTTTCCGCTGGAGACGCTGGAGCCGGGCTTGCAGGAAACCGCGGTCTACGATCCGCCAGCGTTTGCGTTCTCCAACGGCGCCCACCTCTGCGAGGTTGAAATCGATCCCGCTACTGGAGAAACCGGCGTGGTCGCCTATTGGGGCGTGGATGACGTCGGAACGGTCATCAATCCGATGATCGTGGAAGGGCAAATCCACGGCGGGGTCGCGCAAGGGCTGGGACAGGCGCTGCGGGAGAATTGCATTTACGATGCCAGCGGCCAGCTGCTGTCCGGGTCGTTCATGGATTATGCGCTGCCGCGGGCCGGCGATCTGCCGTTCATCGAATCCGAGTTCGACGAGAGCCAGCCGTGTGCGCACAACCCTCTGGGAGCAAAAGGCTGCGGAGAAGCCGGAGCGATCGCGGCCCCTGCCGCGATCGCTAGCGCGGTGCTCGATGCACTCGCCCCGCTTGGCGTGACGGAAATCGAAATGCCTTTGACGCCCGAGGCCGTATGGCGCGCCATTTCCTCGGCACGAAATCCCCGCGCGATCTAGAGCGCGGGCTCATTGACGCGCAGCTTAGCAAGGCGACAAGCACTCATACGGTCGAAAACACCATGGATGACACGGCAGAGCGCATCGCGAACGACTTCATCCGGCGCTACGAGGCCGCCTGGACGAATGGCGCCGAGGCGGTCGCGGAATTGTACGCGACCGACAGCGTGCTCGTCGGTTATGTCACCGCAACAGGCCGCGCCGACATACTTGAATTGGTGCGTGGAATCATTGCCCAAGGTTGGACGGGAATCAAAATCAAAGCCGTGAATGCCCGCAAGATCGGCGACGTTGTTTTAGTTGCCGCTGAATACACAGCGCTCGGTTCCGGGGCGAATGCCGGAAAGACGTTGAACGCTACTTCGAGCTACGTGCTCGTCGGCTCCGACGGCGCTTGGCTCGCGTCGTTACATACAGCAAGATGACGGATCAACATTGCGGCGATGTCCGCTCCTGGAACATCGCGTTAATTCGCGGCAAAACAGCATTCGGTCGCCTTCGGAGCAAGGCCGACATTCGGCGAGCCGCGTTTATAGAAACGAATTTATGAGTATGCGCCTGGTTCCGCCTACCGCCCGGTCTTGATCCGCGTCCACAGCCGGTTGATCAGCCGCTGCGTCTTCTGATCATGCGCGGTGATGGTGTAGAGCTTGGCCATGGTCGCGGCATCGGGATAGACTGTGGGGTCGTCGAGGATTGTTTTGTCGATGAATCGCTGGCTCGCCAGGTTGCCGTTGGCGTAGGAAATGAAGTTGCTGTTTTTCGCCGCCACTTCCGGCCTGAGCAGATAGTTGATCAGCGCGTGCGCCTCGTCGGGGTCAGGGGCATCCCTGGGAACGACGAGGTTGTCGAACCACAATTGCGCACCCTCTTTCGGAATTGAATAGCCGACGCTGATACCGCCCTTGGCCTCGGCGGCGCGTTTTTGCGCCTGCTTGATGTCACCGGAAAATCCGACAACGAAGCAGATTTCGCCGGTCGCGAGCCCGTTAAGATATTCCGACGAATGGAACTTGCGCACGTAGGGGCTGATCTTGGCGAGCAGGTCGGCGGCCTTTTGCAAATCGGCCGGATTGCTCGAGTTGGGGTCGAAATCCAGATAGTGCAATGCCGCCGGCATGACGTCGTCGGAGGAATCAAGCAGGTGGACACCGCAATTCTTGAATTTTGCAATCCGCGCGGGATCGAATACATCGTCCCAAGAATTGATTGTCGCGTCCGCGCCCAGGATTTGGCGCACGGCTTTGATATTATAGCCGATGCCGGTCGTGCCCCACATGTAGTTGACGGCGTACTGGTTGCCGGGATCGTAACCCGCCAGCCGGTCCGCAATTTCCGGCCAGGCGTTGACGAGGTTCGGCAGCTTTGCCTTGTCGAGCTTAAGAAAAATTCCGGCCTGGATTTGACGGGCGAGGAAGTACGCGGTCGGCACCACGACATCGTAGCCCGATTTGCCGGCAAGCAGCTTCGCTTCCAGCGTATCGTTGGAGTCGAAGGTGTCGTAGCGAACCTTGATCCCGGTCTCTTTGGTGAAATCGTCGAGAACCGTCGGCTCGATATAATCCGACCAATTGTAGAAATTGACGACGTGGGGCGGTTGCGCGGTCGCGGGTGGAATTGCCGCGGCGAAGGCGGCGAGAAGCGCCGCTATGAGCGGGCGAGCGATCACGTTTCGGTCGGCAGCCCTGCGGCCTTCCATGCCAGGATTCCACCGGCGAGATGCGAGTCATAGTCAAAGCCCTGCTCCTGGGCAGCAAGCGAGGCAGTGACCGACCGGCGGCCGGAGCGGCAGGCGAATACGACTTGGCTTCCCGGTGGCGCCGGGATCGTGGCGGGATCGAATGCCGACAGCGGCACCAGCACCGCACCGGGAAAACGCTCGGCCGCCGTCTCGTTCGGCTCGCGGACATCGACCAGCACGACGTGGCCGTCTTTCAGTCCCCGCGCCACCTCCTGCGGCGTCAGATCGCGCACAATTTGCCCCTGTCCCGCTTGATCCGGCATTCATTGCCTCCTCGTAAGCCCTCAAATCACAGCTTGCGTCAGCCGCGCGAGGAATCAAGCTGCTTTTGCAGGCGCGGACCGACCCTTCGTTGGTCGTCTAGATCATGACTTGAGTACCGACCTCGACCACCCGATCGGTTGGAATTTGGAAATAGTCGGTGGCATCGTTGGCCGAACGCGCAAGCGAAATGAACAGGCGATCCTGCCACCGTGGCATCCCTGAGCGCGGCGCGCGGCGCAGTGCCCGGCGTGAGAGAAAAAACGACGTCGACATGATGTCGAATTGCAGCCCTAGCTTGCGCGCCGCCCCGAGCGCCTTGGGAATGTTCGGCGTCTCCATGTAACCAAAGCGCAAGGCCACGCGCATGAAGGTCGCGCCGACCGGCTCGATGCGCACGCGCTTACTTTGCTCGACCCGCGGCGTATGCGTGGTCTCGACGGAAACGATGATGTTTTTCTCGTGGAGCACTTTGTAATGCTTGAGGCTGTGGAGCAGCGCCGTGGGAGCGCTGGTCGGATCGCTGGTGAGGAATACAGCCGTCCCCGGTACTCGTTGCGGCGGTTTGCGCTCCAGCATGCGCACCAGATCGTCGAGCGGCGTCTCGAGCCGTCGGGTTTTCTCGAACAGGAGTCGCGAACCGCGCCGCCAAGTGTACATCACCAGCATGATGACACCGCCGAGCGCCAACGGCACCCAGCCGCCCTCGATGACCTTGAGCATGTTGGCGGAAAGAAAAGTCAGGTCGATCACAAGGAACGGCAGCATGAGCGCGGCGGCGGCGATAAGCGACCACCGCCACATCCGCCAGAAAACAATAAACGCCATCAGTCCGGTAACGACCATGGTGCCGGTAACGGCGATGCCATAAGCCGAGGCGAGCGCGCTCGATGAACGGAACAGTGCGACCAGGAGCAGCACGCCGACCAGGAGCAACCCGTTGACGCGCGGCATGTAGATCTGGCCGGCCTGCTGGGCCGACGTGTGGCGCACCTCAAAGCGCGGCAAGAGGCCGAGCTGGATGGCCTGGCTGGTAAGCGAATAGGCGCCGGTAATCACCGCCTGGCTCGCGATCACGGTCGCCAAGGTCGCCAGCACCACCATCGGGATACGCGCCCACTCGGGATAAAGCAGAAAGAATGGATTGGCGACCGCTTCCGGGTGCGCGTACACCAACGCGCTTTGCCCGAGATAGTTGATTGCAAGCGCCGGGAACACGAGACCGATCCAGGCAAACTGAATAGGCAGGCGGCCAAAATGGCCGAGGTCGGCATAGAGGGCTTCCGCGCCGGTGACGGCGAGGAACACGGCGCCAAGCGTGACCAAGCCTATGATGCCATGATGAAGGAGAAAATTCAGGCCGTAAAATGGGTTGAGCGCCCAGAGCACGCCCGGATCGCGAGCGATCCAAAGCAGACCCGGCAGCGTGATGGCGACAAACCAGACCACCATGACAGGCCCGAACAGCGCCGCGACGCTTGCGGTGCCGCGAGCCTGGAACGCAAACAAGAGAACCAGCACAACGACCGTCAGCGGCACGACGAACTCGTGGAACGCCGGCGTGGCGACATCGATACCTTCGATCGCCGAAAGGACCGAGAGTGCCGGTGTGATGACAGCGTCGCCATAGAACAACGCCGCGCTGATGATGCCGAGGAGCGCCACGGCGCCGGCCGCCTTGCCGATGCGTCCGACCGCGCGCGAGGCAAGCGCCATGAGCGTCAGCGTGCCGCCTTCCCCGTTGTTATCTGCGCGCAACAAGATCAGTACGTATTTCAGCGTGACGACGACGATGAGCGCCCACAAGATCAGCGACACGACGCCGAGTGTGCTTCCGCGCGTCATCGGCTGGTGTTCGGGCCCGGACGCAGCGATCATCGCCTCGCGCAACGCGTACAAAGGGCTGGTGCCGATGTCGCCATAGACGACACCGATACTGCCGAGAGTGAGCCCCCACACGCTTGCGTGCGAGCGAGTGTCGTCGTCGGTGCCGCTGACAGGCACGTTGCTCCCGACGGGAGCGCTTACGACGGGAGCGCTTACGCTGTCTGCCATGAAATTCGGGACGGGACCCTGCCCTGCTCCTGATGCTGCATGGAAAGCAAGCAGGGCCGGCCTATACACCCTCCGAAGCACGGAGTCATTGTCCGCAATCAAACCTGGGTGTTCCCTAGGATAACAGCCGCGGAAACTCCGCGGGCGCTTCCCGCCACACCTTATGGTTGTCCCAACGGCGTGCGTAGCGCGGAAGGACTATTTCCTTCGTACCATGCGCTTACGGCCGCAAGTTCGGCGGAACCGGGGGTGCCTCACGCATCAACGTAATCGTTACGCGGCGATTGGCGGCAATGTAGGGGTCATCCGGAAACATCGGATCAGTATCGGCCTTCCCGGCTACCTCATAAAAGTTGGCCGAGGACAGGCCCTCCTCTTCGAGGATCTGACGTATGGCATTGGCGCGATCCACCGAAAGGTTCCAAGGCCCGTAATCGGGCCGCGGCGGTGCTTTCGAGGCCGAGGTGTGGCCGGTAATCGAGATGCGATACGGCATCGCTTTCAATAGCCCGGCAAGCTTCTCAATGATGCGGCGCGTTCGTTCGTAGGGCTCCTTGGAGCCCTCCGCGAACATCGAACGGCCCTCTTGATCGACAATATCGATGTTCAGTCCCTCCTTGGTCTCCTCGACCATGATGTGCTTGGACGCCTCAGCCAGCTCCGGCATGTCTTGCAAGGCCTGCCGCAGCGACGCCGTGGCAAGGGCGAAAGCCTGGTCGCTGTTGAGTTTTGCCCCGTATTCGCGCGTTCGATCTTGCTCGTCAGGCGTTGGCGTCGCCGAGGCGTCCTGCGGATCGATATGCGCGGCATTCTTCAGCTTCGGGCGGGTGGGCAGGCCGGGGACTTCGATAATGCCGGAATAACGCACGTTGTTCTGCACGCCGAAGGCGTCACGCATCGAACCGGCAACGATCTGCAGCTTCTTCTGGTCCTGATTGGAAAATGCGATCAGCATGACGAAGAAGCTCACGAGCAGGCCCATGAGGTCCGCAAACGTGACGAACCAGCCGTGGCCGCCGCCGTGAGCTTCCTTACGCCGTGCCATAACTCATGATCCTCGGCTTTTTTTGCCGCTAGGCGGGAACCGCATCGGCCTCAGGCTCGTGGCGATGCTTCTCCGGCAAATAGGCGATCAGCATCTCACGCACGAGCGTCGGGCTCTTCGACTCGCGGATCATCAGCACGCCATCGATGATCAGCGTTCGATTGACCTCCTCGTCGACGAGCTTGCCATGCAGCTTGTCGGCAATCGGCAGGCAAACGATGTTCGCCAGCACGGCGCCGTAGAGGGTGGCAAGCAGCGCCGTCGCCATGAACGGACCAAGCTTCGAAGGATCGGTCATGTTAGCGAACATCTGCACCATGCCGATCAGGGTGCCGACCATGCCGAAGGCCGGCGCGCAATCGCCGACCGCGCGGTAGATCTTCTGGCCTTCGTCCAGGTGGGTGAGGAAGTTGTCGCGGTCACGCTCAAGATTGTCGCGGATGAATTCGGGGTCGTAGCCGTCGGCGACGAAACGGATGCCCTTGGCCAGAAACGGGTCTTCCACCTCGACCTTCTCCAGGCCGATCGGTCCTTGCTTGCGCGCGATTTCGGCAAGGCCGGCGATCTCGTCGACCAGTTCGCGCTGAGTCATGCGCCGCATGGTGAAGGCGAATTTGGCGCCGAGCGGCAGCCCGTGAAACATTGACGACAGCGGGAAGCGGATCAGCGTGGCGGCGAACGACCCGCCGAAAATGATGATCATTGCGTGGTCGCTGACAAACATTCGCAGGTCGCCGCCCATGAAAATCATGGTGAGGACGACGACCGCCCCGGCCAGAAGGCCAAGGGCGGTTGAAATGTCCATAACTAAACTCCCACCCGCACAAAACCCGCTTTGGAGAACCCCGATCTCACCGTACTGCCACGGCGCTTAAGGGAGGGTTACCTCTTGGTAGCCGGCAGGTTTTGCTCGTGCGCCGGCGCGCCCCCGTGACCGCCACGGAAAAAGGCGGCACAATAGGCCGTGAAGCGGGCGGCGATGCCGTTCAAAGTAGTCCACGGAGATAGTTCATGCGCGAGATCGGCCATTTCGTCGGCGGCAAGGAGATTAAGGGGGGATCGGGACGATTTGGCGATGTCTTTAACCCCAACACCGGTGAGGTTCAGAGCCGGGTGGCGCTGGCCAAGCATTCCGAGATGGAGCATGCGATTGCCGTCGCGGAAGCGGCACAACCCGCCTGGGGAGCGACGAACCCGCAGCGACGCGCACGCGTGCTGATGAAATTCCTCGAACTGGCGCAGAAGGAATTCGACTCGCTGGCGCGGCTGCTATCGTCTGAGCACGGCAAGACCTTCGCCGACGCCAAGGGCGACGTGCAGCGCGGCCTCGAAGTCGTGGAATTCGCCTGCGGCATTCCGCACCTGCTCAAGGGCGAATATTCCGACGGGGCGGGCCCCGGTATCGACCTCTATTCCATGCGCCAGCCGCTTGGCGTCGTCGCCGGCATCACGCCGTTCAACTTCCCGGCGATGATCCCGATGTGGAAATTCGCGCCGGCGCTGGCTTGCGGCAATGCCTTCATCCTCAAGCCCTCGGAGCGCGATCCGTCTGTCCCGATGCGGCTTGGCGAATTGCTAATCGAGGCCGGTCTGCCGGCCGGTGTGCTCAACGTTGTCAACGGCGACAAGGAAGCGGTCGACACGCTCCTTACCGACCCACGCATCAGAGCCATCGGGTTCGTCGGCTCGTCGGCTATCGCCGAATACGTCTATGCGACAGCCTCCGCCAACAACAAACGCGCGCAGTGTTTCGGGGGCGCCAAGAACCACATGATCGTGATGCCTGATGCCGATATGGATCAAGCTGTCGATGCGCTGATCGGCGCCGGTTATGGCTCCGCGGGCGAACGCTGCATGGCGATATCCGTCGCCGTTCCGGTCGGCAAAAGGACCGCCGATATCCTCCTCGAGAAACTCGTGCCGCGGGTCGAGAGCCTGAAAATCGGCCCCTCAACCGACGCGCAGGCCGACTACGGTCCGATGATCACCAGGGCGCATCTCGAGAAGGTCAAAAACTACGTCGACCTCGGCGTCAAGGAAGGCGCCAAGCTCGTCGTCGATGGCCGCGGCTTCAAGCTGCAAGGCTACGAGCACGGCAACTTCATGGGTGGATGCCTGTTCGACCATGTGACGCCGGAGATGCGGATCTACAAGGAAGAAATCTTCGGCCCGGTACTGTCGGTCGTGCGCGCCAAGGATTACGAAGAGGCCGTCCGGTTGCCGTCCGAGCACGACTACGGCAACGGTGTCGCCATCTTCACCCGCGACGGCGACGCCGCTCGTGATTTCGTCAGCCGCGTCAACGTCGGAATGGTTGGCGTGAACTTCGCCATCCCCGTGCCACTCGCCTATTATACCTTCGGCGGCTGGAAGCGTTCGGGCTTCGGCGACCTCAACCAACACGGGCCAGACGCGGTGCGCTTTTACACGAAGACCAAAACAGTAACCGCGCGCTGGCCATCCGGGGTCAAGGAAGGCGCTGATTTCGTCATCCCAACGATGAAGTGATGAAAAGCATTTCAATGACTGTCGCCCTCCATGCTCATCGAGCGTCAGAGGGCGGCGGAGCAATGAGCACGACGACCGGCATATCCCCGGGATGGCGGGTGCGGGCAACGCGGGCGGCTGCCGCTTTGCTCGTGTTCGCCGCACTCGCCGGATGCGCTAACTCCAATCGCGTCGAGCCGCCACCGGAGGCCGCGGCGCCGCCGCCTCCACCGCCGCCGACACCTCCGCCAGTCGATCTCACCGGGCGCTGGAGATTGACCGCAGCTGGCAGCGGCGCTTGCTTCATGAACTTTGGCCACATGCCGGGCGCGGCCCAAGGTACGATCGCGCCAGAGGGCGGTTGTCCCGGCAACTTTTTCACCAGTCGCAAGTGGACGTTCGAGCACAGCAACCTGATCATCCGCGACCACAAGGGCGAATCGCTGGCGGAGGTTTCATTCGCCGGCGGTCGGTTCGAAGGCCATCAGACCAGCGGCGGCGCGATTTCATTGTCCCGTTAGGAGCAACATGCCCGAATATCAGCTTTACTGTTTCGCGCAATCCGGCAACGCCTATCGCGTTGCGCTCATGCTCAATCTCATCGGCGCTGACTGGGAGGCGGTTTTCGTTGATTTTTTCAAGGGCGAGACGCGCACGCCGGAATATCGAAGCAAGGTCAACGAAATGGGCGAGACGCCGGTGCTCGTTCACGGGGCGAAAAAGCTGAGTCAGTCCGGCGTGATCCTGATGTATCTCGCCGAGCGTTCGGGAAAATTCTTGCCGCGCGGCGAGGACGACCGGCTCGAAACGCTCCGCTGGATCATCTTCGACAACCAGAAGATCGGCGGCAATCTCGGGCCGTACCGCTTCCAGCGGAATTTCGCAAAACCGGCCGGCCAGCCCGCGGTCATGGAATTCCTCAAGAGCCGCGCCGATGGCGCGCTGGCGATTCTCGACAAACGCCTCTCACGCGATCCTTATATTCTGGGCCCCGAGCCGAGCATCGCCGATATTTCGCTGACGAGTTATTTCTACTATCCGCCGGAGGAGTTCGGTTTCGACATCGCGGCTCAGCATAAGAATATCGCCGCGTGGCTCGACCGCATCAAAAAGCTTCCGGGATGGGCTCACCCTTACGACCTGATGCCGGGATATCCGCTGCCGGCCTAGCCCGGCAGCCGGTAGCTCAGAGCGGGATGTCCAGTTCCTTCGGCCGCATGACAGCGGCCGGTGCGGGCTGTGCGACCGGCGCAGCCGTCGTTGGCGGCGCCGGTGTTGGCGGCACGGCTGCGGGAGCGTCGGCTCTCGGCCTTATGGAAACTTCGGCATTTGCTTGCGGTGATCGCCGCGGCTCGCCGACCACTTTCTGCTCCGCCGGTTGCGAAGCTTCCGGCGATTGCGGCTGCGGCCGCGGCCGCGGTTCAGGTTCAGGTTCGTCGGCATATTTCGCCAGCAGGACACGAACGGCGGCGAGAAACTTGCCACCGTCGAGCTTGCGCTCTTTCATTTGTTTCTGCCAAGCCACGAGCACCGGCTCGGTCGCGCGGCGCCATTGCGCGACCTCTGCCGGCGTCAGGACCGTAACCGCCTCGCCGCGCTCGCGCGCCGTATCGGCGGCAGCCCGGGCTTCGGTATCCCACATCGCTCCGGCCATACCCGCAGCGGCCTGCCCGGCATTATTGTCGATGACTGTTTTCAGTTCGCGCGGCAACCGCTCATAGGACGCTTTGTTCATCGCCAACAGGAATACCGCCGTGCTCAAGGCGGATTCGGCGAAGTCGGTGTGGTTCTTGAGGGCGTCGTTGAGCCGCAAGCCCGGCACCACGTCCCACGGATCGAGGCAACCATCGATGACGTGGCCGGTGAGCGCCATCGGCACCTGCGGAGTCGGCACGGTCACGCCGCGAGCGCCGAGCGCCTGCACCGTCTCGCCGGCGAGGCGGTTCGGCACATGCAGCCGCAAACCCTTGAGATCCTCGATCGATTTGATGGCGCGGGCAGTGTGTACGACGCCGTGGTCGCGGCACGAGAAACAGATAGGATGAACTTCGCGGAATTCGTCTTGCAGATGAGCCGCGGCAAAATCTTCAATCGCCCGTGAATTGACCAGCGCCCGGCGCGACGACACGAACGGCAACTCGAAGGTTTCCGCCTTTGCAAAGCGTCCTGGCGTGCTGCTCGGCGCCGCCCAGACGATATCGACGACACCGTCGCGCGCCTGATCGAAAAGCTGAGCCGGCGCGCCACCGAGCTGCATCGAGGGGAAAAGATCGATGCGGATGCGGCCGTTCGATTCCGTTTCGATCTTGCGCGCCCAGGGCGCCAGAAACTTATCGTGGGATCCCGAAACCGCCGAAAAATAGTGGTGCAGCTTCAACGTGACCGGCGGCGTGTCGGCATATGCCCGGCGCAGGACCGCGGGAGCCGCCACCGCCGCCACCATCGAGACCAAAACCGCGCGACGCGCAACTCGCATGGGTCCCTTCCGGGCTTTAGGAGCTCCAGCGATACGGCTCAATTGAGGCGCGACGGACGATCTTCGTCGTCGGACGACTGGGCAATGCCCGGAGCAAGCGGTACGGACGGGCCCGCCACGGCCGCCGGTTCCGCTTTGCTCTCCCGCGTGCGTCGCTCATAGCCGCGATAGGACAGCCAACCAAACGGCAGGCTCACCAGATATGCGAGCGTTCCCGCCGTGAGAATGATCCAAGGATAGGCAATGAGCAGCGCTACAAAAAGCACCGTGACGATGACAACCGGACCGACCATCTCCGGCGGCACACGCGTTCCGAAGCGCTTTCCGGAGAAAACCGGCAGCCGCGAGACCATGAGCGCCGCGATGGCGAGCGTATAAACGAGCATCGCCCAGGTCAGGAATGGCGAGCGCGGCAGGCCGAGGAAGGCGGCATAGAGCGGCAATAGCACGATGATGGCGCCGGCCGGAGCGGGTATGCCGACAAAGAAATTGCCGGCCCAGACCGGCCTATTCGGATCGTCGATCATCACATTGAAGCGGGCGAGCCGCAGGCCGGCGCAAATGGCGAA
This sequence comes from uncultured Alphaproteobacteria bacterium, assembly GCA_963829465.1. Taxonomy (GTDB): domain Bacteria; phylum Pseudomonadota; class Alphaproteobacteria; order Rhizobiales; family Xanthobacteraceae; genus BOG-931. Next base: position 79,904 of record CAWHJE010000006.1, on the reverse strand, counting down.
AGCCATGGCGGCGATCCAGCCGGCCGATTTCAGATCGTGCAGGCCCCAGAAGTAGAGGATCAGCGCCGGGGCGACGCCGAAATTGACGAAATCCGACAGACTGTCGAGCTCGGCGCCAAAGCGCGAGGTTCCTTTCAGAAGCCGCGCCAGGCGGCCGTCGATGCCATCGAGGATGGCGGCGAACACGATGGCCGCGAGCGCAAGCGCATAGCGGTTCTCGAACGCCATGCGTATGCCAGTGAGCCCGGCGCAAAGCGCGAGCAGAGTGACGAGGTTCGGCGCCAGCGTGCGCACGGGGATGCGGCGAAACTGCCGCGGCGGCAGACGCCTGCCGGCAAATGGGGACGGACGCATGGCCATGGCAGCAATATACCCTTTCCATGCCAGACCCGCCACGCAATGTAGCGCGGCGTGTTAGCGCTTTTCAGTTCACGGTGAACGTGGGAGCCGGCGCGAAAACCTTCAGGTCCGCGAGCACGGTCTCGCCGGCAATGGCGGTCTGCCCCTCCGCGACCAAGGGCCGCGCGCCCTCCGGAAGATAAACGTCCACGCGGGAGCCGAAGCGGATCATGCCGATGCGCTGGCCCGCGGCGACGCCTTCGCCCTCGCGCACGAAGAGCACGATGCGCCGCGCGACCAGTCCGGCGATCTGGATCACGCCGATGCGCGTACCACCGGCCGAGGCAATGACGAACATGTTGCGCTCGTTGCTCTCGCTTGCCTTGTCGAGATCGGCGCTGACGAACGCGCCGGCGCGATAAACGATGCGCTCTACGCGCCCAGCGAGCGGACTGCGGTTCACGTGGCAGTTGAACACGCTCATGAATATGGAAATGCGGGCGAGCGGCCGGTCACCGAGAGCGAGTTCCGCGGGCGGCACGACGTCCACCACGCGGCTCACGCGGCCATCGGCCGGCGCGACCAAAATCCCCTCGCGCGTCGGCGTCACCCGCGCCGGATCGCGGAAGAAATAAACGCACCATGCGGTGGCGACGACCGCAATCCAGCCGAGCGGCGGCCACAGCCACATCAGAATGATCGCGACGAGCGCAAAACCGCCGATGAACGGGTAGCCTTCCGGATGGACCGGCGAAAGTTGCGAGCGGATCGAATTGATGACGGACATGCGTGTCTAGCCCATTTGCCGGAAGCGTTTCTTGGTCTTAGATGCCGATCGTCGGAAAGTCGACGTCACTCCGCGGCGTCGGCGGCTGGAACCAGATCCCCCGTCTCCACGACAGTCGTCACTGCTTCCGACGGTTCCGGCGGGTTGCGATTGGGCGCGGCCGGCTCCTCGTCGACCACGGCAAGAATCTCGCGCGCCATCTGCGCCTCGCGCTGGCGGTTCCACATGCTGGCATAGAGCCCGCCATGCGCGAGCAGTTGCTGATGCGTGCCGCGTTCGACGATCGAGCCCTTATCGAGCACCAGAATCTCGTCGGCACCGACGATGGTGGAAAGCCGATGGGCGATGACGAGCGTGGTGCGATTTCTGGAAACGCGATCGAGCGCATCCTGGATGTCCCGTTCGGTATGACTGTCGAGCGCGGAGGTTGCCTCGTCGAGCAGCAGGATTGGGGGGCTTTTCAGGATCGTGCGCGCGATGGCAACGCGCTGCTTCTCGCCGCCGGAGAGCTTGAGGCCGCGCTCCCCGACCTCGGTTTCGTAGCCTTTCGGCGCGACGCGAATGAAATTGTCGATCTGTGCCATCCCGGCCGCCGCTTCCACCTCGGTGTCGGTCGCATCCCATCGGCCGTAACGGATATTGTAGCGCAGCGTGTCATTGAACAGCACGGTATCCTGCGGGACCATACCGATAGCGCCGCGGAGCGAAGTCTGCGTCACGTCCCTGATGTCCACCCCGTCGATGAGGATGCGGCCGCCCGTCACGTCATAGAAACGGAACAGCAGCCGCGAAATCGTCGATTTCCCCGCGCCCGACGGTCCGACGATCGCGACGGTGCGCCCGGCCGCGACCTCGAAGCTCAAACCTTTCAGGATCGGCCGCTCCGGCTCGTAGCAGAATGAGACGTTGTCGAAGCGAATCGCGCCGGTGCTTACGTTGAGCGGCTGCGCCGCCGGCCTGTCCTCGATTTCCGGCTTGCGCGAGAGCATCGAAAACATAGTCTCGATGTCGATAATCGCCTGTTTGATCTCGCGATAGACCATGCCCATGAAGTTCAGCGGCTGATAGAGCTGGATCATCATCGCATTGATCATGACGAAATCGCCGACGGTATTGGTGCCGGCCTCGATGCCATAGACGCACAGCACCATCGCCGCGGACAAACCGACGCTGAATACGATGGCCTGTCCCGCATTAAGGACGGCGAGCGACGTGTAGGCCCGTACGCTCGCCTCCTCGTAGCGCGCCATCGAGCGATCGTAACGCCTGGCTTCGCGCTCCTCGGCGGAGAAGTATTTGACGGTTTCGTAATTCAGAAGCGAATCGATCGCCTTGGCGTTGGCGTCGTTGTCGCTGTCGTTCATCTTGCGGCGGATGCCGATGCGCCACTCGGTCGCGTAAAAGGTGAAGCCTACATAGAGCGCAACGGTCAGCAGGACAACGACGACGTAACGCCAGTCGAAGTGAAAAAACAGCACCCAGGCGACGAGCGCCACCTCGACAATCGTAGGAAGAAGCTGCAGCAACAGCATGCGCACAATCGTCTCGATGGCGTTGCGTCCCCGTTCGAGGATGCGCGTCAGGCCGCCGGTCTTACGCTCGAGATGAAAGCGCAGCGAAAGCAGGTGCATGTGCTCGAAAGTGAGCATGGCCAGCCGCCGCACCGCATGCATCGCCACCTTCGCGAAAATGCCGTCACGCCACTGCGTCAGCACGCCCATCAAGATTTCGCGTGCCGCCGTAGGCGAGCGTGATGGCCACCGGCGTCGCCAGCGCCCAGGCAATCACATTGTCAGGACCGACCGGCGCGGTTCCGTGGCCGGCGAGTGCGTCGGTCGCCCATTTGAAGGTAAACGGCAGCGCGACCGTCGCGAGTTTAGCGACGAAGATCAGTGCGGTCGCAAACAGCACCCGGGCTTTGAGGTCGCGGCGGTCGGCCGGCCAGATATAGGGCCAGAGGTGACGCAGCATCGATACCAGACCCGCACGGTCGGCTGTCGCCTCTCGGTTTTGGCTGGTGGGGGCTGTAGCGAACTCTCTCATTGACTGGGGTAACCCGGGGGGCGGGCCGCGGCATGCCGCCCTGCACCGATCATATAGAGATTCTCGGCCGATCCCGCACGGCACGAGGCTTGCCTCAATTGGGTTATACAGCTTGCACGAGGGGCGAATCCCAGCCACATCTATTCTTTTGAGAGTGTGACTCTATGAGCAAAATCAATGCGATCTGCGTCTATTGCGGATCGAGCCCGGGCACCGATCCGGCGTTCGTCGAGGCCGCGCAAAGCTTCGGCAAGATCCTCGCCGAGAACGGGGTACGGCTGGTCTATGGCGGCGGTTCGATTGGCCTGATGGGGGCGCTCGCCAGCGCCGCGATCGAGCACGGCGGCGCTGCCACCGGCATCATTCCGGAGTTTTTGACGGCCAAGGAGCGGCCGCGGCGGCTCGCGCAGGAACAGATCATCACGCGCGACATGCATGAGCGTAAGAGCACGATGTTCGATCGCGCCGACGCCTTCGTCGCGCTGCCGGGAGGTATTGGCACCCTCGAGGAACTGATCGAGCAAATGACCTGGGCGCAGCTTGGCCGCCACAAGAAGCCAATCCTGATTGCCAACATCAACGGTTTTTGGGACCCGCTGCTGGTGCTGCTTGAGCATATGCGCACGCTGGGCCTCGTACCGCCCCCAGCCAAGGGCGTCGAGCTACTCGTCGCCGAGCGCATCGTGGATATCCTGCCGACGGTACGCGAGGCGGCACGGGCGGTGAGCGAGGCGCAGAAGAAAATGGCCGTGCCGGCGGAGCGGTTGTAGCGCCTCCGCGTCATCACCGGGCTTGACCCGGTGATCCATCTGGCACGCGAAGGGGAATTGGATTGCCGGATCAAGTTCGGCAATGACAATCAGGAAGCGTCCCCCACGAACGTCACCGCTTCGATGCGATTGCCGTCCGGATCGCGGACGAAGGCCGCGTAGTAGCCGGCATAATAATGCGGACGTAGTCCCGGTTCACCGTCGGATATGCCGCCGGCGTTAAGCGCCGCAGCGTGGAAGGCATCGATCGACGCGGTGTCGGTTGCGCGAAGACAAATGTGCACGCCGCTATCCTCGGCAACGCGTACCATCGCCTCGCGACGATTGATCCAGAATTCGGGATATTTCTTGCCGAACCCGACAGCCGCGCCCGGCCATTCACGCAATTTCGTCAAACCGAGCGGAGCAAGGATCGCGGCGTAAAAACGTTCGCCCTCGACAAGATCGCGCACCGCGATGGAGATGTGGTCGATCATGGCGAGTCTCCCGCTCTTTTCCACCCTCTCCCCTGGCGGGAGAGGGTGCCGAGCGAACGCGAAGGTGAGCGAGGCCGGTGAGGGGGAAGCTCCCCTCACCCGGCCGCTCGCTTCACTCGCGTCCACCCTCTTCCACAAGGGGAGAGGGAATTTAGATCACGCCGGCGCGCCTGACTTGACGAGCTTGTAGACGATCGAATCCATCAGCGCCTGGAACGACGCGTCGATAATGTTCGAAGACACTCCGATCGTGGTCCAGTGATCGCCGGTTTCGTCCTCGCTCTCGATCAATACCCGCGTGACGGCTTGCGTGCCGGCGTTGAGGATACGCACACGGTAGTCCGTCAATTCCAGCCCGGTAATGTAGCTTTGGTATTTGCCGAGGTCTTTGCGCAGCGCGACGTCCAGCGCATTGACCGGACCGTTACCTTCGGCCGCGGAGATCAGAAGATCGTCGCCGACCCTGACCTTCACCACCGCCATGCTCACGGTCACGCGCTCGCCCTTGGCGTTGATGCGGTGCTCGACGCTGACGTCGAATTTTTCCACGTCGAAATAACGCGGCACCTTGCCGAGGAGCCGCCGGGCGAGCAGCTCGAATGAGGCGTCGGCCGCTTCGTAAGCATATCCGATCGCCTCGCGTTCCTTGACCTCGTCCAGAAGGCGGGCAAGCCGCGGATCGCCCTTGTCGACCGCGAGGCCGATGCGGTCGAGTTCGGCCAAGAGGTTCGAGCGGCCGGATTGATCGGAGACGAGAAGCCTGCGCTTATTGCCGACTCGCTCCGGCGCAACGTGCTCGTAGGTCGCCGGATCTTTCATGATGGCCGAGGCGTGAATGCCGGCCTTGGTAGCGAACGCGCTTTCGCCGACATAGGGCGCATGGCGGTCGGCGGCGCGGTTGAGCATATCGTCGAGCCCGTGCGAGACCCGCCCGATTTGGCCGAGCGCATCGTCCGATACGCCGATGTCGAATTTTTCGGCGTATTCGGACTTGAGTTTCAGCGTCGGAATGATCGAAACAAGGTTGGCGTTGCCGCAGCGTTCGCCGAGACCGTTGAGCGTGCCCTGAATCTGGCGCGCACCGGCGCGCACCGCGGCGAACGAATTCGCCACAGCCTGCTCGGTATCGTTGTGGGCGTGGATGCCGACGTGATCGCCGGGGATTGTTTTGCAAACCTCGCCGACGATCTTTTCCACTTCGTGCGGCAGCGTGCCGCCGTTGGTGTCGCACAGCACCACCCAGCGCGCGCCCTCGTCGTAAGCGGCCTTCGCGCAGGCGAGCGCGTAGGCTGGGTTGGCCTTGTAGCCATCGAAGAAATGCTCGCAGTCGAGAAGCACTTCGCGGCCCTTGGCCTTGGCGGCGCGCACGCTGTCGTGGATCGAAGCGAGGTTTTCCTCCTCCGTCCTCTCCAGCGCCACGCGCACATGGTAGTCCCACGACTTGGCGACAAAGCAGATGGCGTCCGCCTCGGCGTCGAGGATCGCGGCAAGTCCGGGATCGTTGGAAGTCGAGCGGCCCGGCCGCCGCGTCATGCCGAACGCCGTGACCCGCGCATGCATCGGCCGTTTTTCGGCGAAGAACTTCGTATCGGTCGGATTGGCGCCGGGATAGCCGGCTTCCACATAGTCGATACCCAGCTCGTCGAGCATGCGGGCAATAGCGAGCTTGTCGGCAAGCGTGAAATCGACGCCATTCGTTTGCGCGCCGTCGCGCAGCGTCGTGTCGAACAGATAAAGCCGCTCGCGGGACATCAAAACTCACCAGAGATAATAATTCGACGCCAGCGCGACCGCGACCAAGATGGCGATCAGCGCGATAGCCACGTGGTGCGTCCGCAAGCCGAGAAATCTATCGCGCGCCATGATTTTCCTTCCTAATAAAGCCGATAGACGGTGTAGAGGGTGATCGCGACGGCGAGCGCGATCACCGCGTATTTGAGGATGAGATAATAGATCCAGTGCCGCTGGAACGGCACGTCGTCGCGTTTCATGACAGCTTTCCCCTATCGAGGACGGCCGCAGCTAGCGGCTTGATCAGCGTGGTGTTGGCGAGCCACTCGCCGGCAAGCGACACGGTGTTGCGGGTTTTGGCAACAAAGCCGCGCTTTTCGAAAAAGCCGCGTGCGGTGTCGCTGGCGTCGACGCTAAGTTCTTTTGCGCCGCGGGCGGCGGCGAGCTTCTCAAGCGCATCGCACAGCATCGCGGCCGCGCCCTGCCCGGCCGCGATCGGATGAACGTAAAGCATGTCGATGCGCTTGTTGTCGGCCAGAGCAGCAAAACCCAGCGCGTGGCCGTCGACGGTTGCGACCAGCGTGAGTTCGCCAGAGAGACGCGCGCCGAACTCCTCCTCGTCGTCGGCCGCCGACACCCAGGCCTCCTGTTGCGCCTCGCTGTAATCGTCGGCACACAATTCCTCGATGCTGGCGCGGAAAATTTCCGCGAGCATCGGCACATCGGTCGGCAGCATCGGCCGCATCGCAAGCTTGGTCTGCGGGCGAGAGGTCATGACACTGTCCCCTGCCGGCTAATCGCATCGTCATGCCCGCGCTTGTCGCGGGCATCCACGTCTTTACGGCCCGCTTTACTGGCAAGTCGTGGATGGCCGGGACAAGCCCGGCCATGACGGTAAAGCGTCATCGCGCGATCTCCCAGGTGGTGCCGTCCTTGCTGTCTTTCAGCACGACGCCCATTTTGGCGAGTTCGTCGCGGATACGGTCGGATTCTGCGAAGTTCTTGGCTTTGCGCGCCTCATTTCTCAGTGCAATCAATTCTTCGATATGCTCTTTCCTTTGTTCCTTCGGGGGGATATCAGGCGAATTCAACGGCGCAAGGGGACTGGTCTCCCACTGCCCAATTGCGGCGGCCCTCCTCTCACGTTTCTGGTGTCCTGCTGCAACTAACTCAGCGGCCACTTGAAACGAGTTGTCTTGAACAAACGTGGGACTTCGCGCGAGGCGGGATTTGTCGCAGGTGAACCCCAAAAAATTTAAGCATGCCAGAAGCTCGTCCGCCATTCTATTCTTATGAAGCCTATGCAACTCAGCAATCACTTGTGGGGTGTTCAGATCGTCGCATAATGCTTCAAGCGCTGACTCGGGTATGTAGGTGCTTGGCGATACGCCCTTACAGATGTCGTACCAACTCCACAACGTCTTATGGGCTTCGTCGAGGTTGTGCGGGGTCCAGTCTATTGGGCGGCGATAGAAAGTTTGAAGCATATTGAATCTGATGGCATCACCCGGCCAATGATAGCCAGCCCATCCTCCAAACAATTGTCGTATCGTTACGAAATTCCCGAGGCTCTTCGACATCTTCTCGCCTTCGACCTGAAGGAAGCCGTTGTGCATCCAGACATTCGCCATCATTGGTGTGTGGAAAGCGCAGCGCGATTGCGCGATCTCGTTCTCGTGGTGCGGGAAGACGAGATCGATGCCACCGCCATGGATGTCGAAAGTCTCGCCGAGATATTTCCACGCCATCGCCGAGCATTCGATATGCCAGCCGGGTCGGCCAGGCGTCGTGATGCCGGCGGGTGACGGCCACGCCGGCTCGCCCGGCTTTGACGGCTTCCAAAGCACGAAATCCTGCGGATCTTTTTTGTACGGCGCGACTTCCACGCGCGCGCCTTCTATCATTTCATCGAGTGACCTCTTGGATAGTTGCCCATAGTCCGTCGCTGAAGGCACATAAAACAGCACGTTGTCCTCGGCGACATAGGCATTGCCGGACTTGACGAGGCGTTCGATCAGCGTGCGCATCTCGGTGATGTGATCGGTCGCGCGCGGCTCCACGGTCGGCGGCAGGCAACCGAGCGCCGCTACATCCTCGTGGAATTGCTTGTCGGTTTTCTCCGTGACCTTGCGGATCGCCTCGTTGAGCGGCACGTCGGGATATTCCTCCGCCGCCCGCGCATTGATCTTGTCGTCAACGTCGGTGATGTTGCGGACATAGGTGACGTTGTCGGCGCCGTAAAGGTGGCGCAGCAGACGGAACAGCACATCGAACACGATCACCGGGCGCGCGTTACCGATATGGGCGAAGTCGTAGACCGTCGGTCCGCACACATACATGCGCACGTTCGACGGATCGAGCGGCCGGAAAATCCGTTTCTCGCGCGTGAGCGTATCGTAGAGTTTCAGGTCCATCGTCTAGTCCAAGCGTTCGCGGTCTTACGCGCATGCGCGCGCCCTCGGGCCTGCTGGCCGGGCGTGTCCAAAATCTCGAAAAGGAGAACAGACGGCCGCAGCCAGCGTGAGTCGCTAGCGAATAATCTCCGGGCAGATAATGCCGCAGATGAGGTTGTGGCCGGTCATGGCGCGCACAATGGTCGAGGATGTGCATGGCGTCAAGCCTTTACCCTTCGCCGCCGCCCCCGCGAAGCCGCCAAAACGCGTGCCCCCTCAACGGCATACGGCCGGACGGCTTGGCGCCACCTGTGCCGCGAATCAAAAGCGTCGCTGCAGCGAAATTCTCATCCGGCTGTGGGGGTTAACGCAGCCTTAACTCTGCCGTCGCATTCTTCCTCTCCATGTAACGCAAGCTACGGCGCATCCGGCGCCGGTTGGGGGGGTCATGCGTTCCACGATCGCGGCCGTCATTTCCGCCGCCGTCCTGTTCGGCGCCAGCGCAGCGCACGCGGAGAAGCGCGTTTTCATCATCGCCAGCAACAGCGACGGCTATGGCGTCGATCGTTGTCTCGCGTCCAGTGAGGCCTGCGGCGCTGCCGCGGCAAACGCCTACTGCCATTCGCACGAATTCGGGCAAGCCCTTTCCTATCGCAAGGTCGATCGCGACGACATCACCGGCGCGATCCCGGCCAGCGGACCTGGCGCTTGCCACGGCACCCGTTGCGACGACTTCGTCGCCATAGAGTGCACACGCTGAGACTTTGAATTCGTCACGTCCGGTCGGTTGCCGGGCGTGACGAGGTGGGATGAATTAGAGCGCCGTTTCGGCGCTCTAATTTTTTTACGCCGGCGGTTCCCGCCGCCGGTGTGAAATCGCCCGCCACGCGGCAGCCGCGGCGAGCACGACCAGGGAAATTAGCGTCAGCGCCGCAGCGACCAGCTTCAACTGGGTGGCGAGACTTGCAACCCTCACGAGGCTTGTCGAAAGATCAGGCCAACTCCAAATCATCTTCGCGATGCAGATGTTCTCCACGTCGTCGAAAACAAGCTCCGCGATGGCAACCGCGACCAGCGTCACGCGCCACACGATCGGCACGGCTCCATCGCACACACGTCCAGGCATGGTCAGCCACCACAGCGCCAGCGCACTGAAGGCGGCGTATAGCGGCGGAAAAATAGTGTCGAGAACGAGTTCGGGGTTGAGATAGTACGCGCGCCCCTCCTCGCCGAGCGCGAGAAGCAACGCCCGCGCCTCTTCGTAGCCGTAACCCCGCAGCCTGGCATCAAACGGAGAAAGACCGCCCGCCGATTGCTGGAGGTGCGGCACGGTCACGAAGGAGAGCGCAGCCCAAAGCGCGACGCTCAGGACAAGAAGCGCCACAACGAGGCGCCCCGAAGGAAACCGCGCGGCGTTCTCGCCCATGTTCTGCTACGCCGCCTGCTTCGCCAGCGCGATCGCTTCCCTGAGCACGGCGAGATCGCCGATATGGTTGGCAAGGATGAGTACGAGCCGCGTATCGAGTTCCGCAGCCTTCGCATCGGTAAGCGCACGCCGCGCCTCCACGAGCGCCAGATAGGCGGCGTCGGGATCGGCGAATTGCGACGTGGTGACGAGCTTGGCCATCGATTTCACCTCTGCAAGGCGCGCCGGTGCGCGCGTGCAACGGCGGCGGCGTCGAAATTTCGCCACCGGGCGCACAAGTGCTGGTCGGGACGAACGAGATAGGCCGCACCGGGCGTCGCGTCGAAACGCTGGGTGAACTTTCCCTCGCGGTCGAAAAGATCCTCGCCGATGACGGTCACCGCGACGCCGGGAACGCGCGGCCGGCCGCCATCTTTGCCGTCGCGATCCTTCACGTAAACTAGCCCGAACTCGCCGCGCAGGCCCTCGACCAAATGAGTCGCAGAACCGTCAGCGCGGGCGAGCGGCGCGTCGGGCAGCGGCGCGCCGAGCTTCGCCGAACCGGCAAACGGGGCTTCGTCGGGTGTCGACAATAGCGAAGCGTAGACCGCCGGTAGCGACAGCCGCCCGGAATTGACCATGCGCCGCGCGAACTCGGCCTTGGGCGCAAGCGCCAGCACGGCATCGCGCAGCCGCCGCTCCGCGCTCGAATGCGGCGACATGAAATCGGTCGAGCGGGTCGAGTGGCCGATATTCTCGTCCGCTGCCTGGATGCGCTCGATATCGTAGCTTGCGATCAACCCCTCACCGCCCTGCCCCTTCAGCAACGCGGCAAGCTTCCACGCCAGATTTTCCGCGTCCTGGATACCTGAATTGGCGCCGCGCGCGCCGAACGGCGAAACCTGGTGCGCGGCGTCGCCGATGAAAATCACCCGGTCGTGCACGAAGCGATCGAGCCGGCGGCAATTGAAGGTATAGACCGAGACCCATTCCAGTTCGTAAGCGTGCGGCTTGAGAATTTTGTCGAGACGCGCGCGGACCCGCTGCGGCTCCTGCTCGGCAAGCGCGTCGGCATCAGGACCAAGCTGCAAGTCGATGCGCCAGATGTCGTCCGGCTGGCGATGCATCAGCGCGGATTGGCCGGAATGGAATGTCGGCGCGAACCAGAACCGCCGCTCGGTCGGGAAATCCGCCGCCATGTGCACATCGGCGATGAGGAACTTGTCCTCGAACGTGACCCCGGCGAAATCGAGACCGAGCAGGCTGCGAACCGTCGAGCGCGCGCCGTCGGCGGCGACAAGCCAGTCGGCGTCGAGACAGTAACAGCCGTCCGGCGTGTCGATGGTCAGCCGCGCGCCGTCATTGAGACGGTCAAGCCCGACAACGCGGTTCTTCCAGCGCAACTCGAGATTTTTGAGTTCGAGCGCCCGTTCGACCAGCGCTTTCTCCAGATAGAACTGCTGGAGGTTGATGAAGGCGGGCATCTTGTGCCCTTCCTCCGGCAAGAGATCGAAGGAGAACAGCAGTTCATCGCCATGGAAGACCTTGCCGAGTTTCCAGGTCACGCCCTGCGCCACCAGCCGCTCGCCGATACCGAGACGGTCCAAAATTTCGAGCGTCCGTTTCGACCAGCAGATGCCGCGCGAGCCTTCGCCGATGCGATCGGCATCGTCCACGATGACGACCGGCACGTCGTGCTGCGCGAGATCGATCGCGGCGGCTAGTCCCACCGGCCCCGCACCGACCACGACGACCGGTCGCCGCACCGTGACGCCAGTATCCTGATCGGCGGAGCGGCGATAGTCGTAGTGGTAGACCGTCTTCCGAACGTTGGTCATTGTGTTTGTTGTGTTATCCGCGTAATGCGGCCCACATGGCGCGATCGCGCTCGGCAGTCCAGATCACCGGGTGCTCGATGCCTTTGGCCTCGTCATAAGCGCGTGACACATTGAACGGCATGCAGTGCTCGTAGATCGCGAAGCTTGCAAATTTCGGATCCATCACCCGGCGGACGTCGTCGTAAGCTTCCTTGAGCGTTCGGCCTTGGCCTGCGCTGTCGCTCACCGCGCCGTAAAGGGTGGTGAGAAAATCTTCGGTCAGCGCAATGCCGTCGGCAACCTGCCTCGGCGTTTTCAGCGCGGCGCCGCGGCCCGGCACCAGCGCGCTGGCTGAGAATTCGGCCAGCCGGTCGAGCGTCGCCGGCCAGTCGGTGAAGTGCGCGTCGCCGCAATAGCAGGCCGAGTGATATTCGACGAGATCGCCGGAGAACACGACATTGGCGTCCGGCACGAACGCGACGACATCGCCAGCGGTATGTCCGCGCCCGATATGCATGATGCGCACTTCGCGGCGGCCGAGCCACACCGACATCTGGTCGGGAAACGTGATCGAGGGCCAGGTGAGGCCGGGAATGCTCTCGACCGCGCGGAACAGGCGGGGAAAGCGGCCGATCTCGGAGTCCATATCCGCCTTGCCGCGTTCGGCGATCAGCGCGCGGGTTCCCGCCGACGCCAGGATTTCCGCACCGGCATAGGCGGAAGCGCCGAGCACGCGGACGGCGTGATAGTGCGTCAGGAGGACGTATTTGATCGGCTTGTCGGTGACTTTTGCGACGCGTTCGATCACCTGCTGCGCCATCACCGGCGTCGCCTGAGCATCGATCACCATCACGCCATCGTCGCCGACGATGACGCCTGAGTTAGGATCGCCTTCGGCGGTGAAGGCGTAGAGATCGGGCCCGATGGAATCGAAGGTAATGGTCTTGTCGGCCAGATCCGCAGTCGAGGCGAACTCGGCGCTCATCATGAAACCTCCCGGCAACCCTCTATTTCACCTAAAGACCCGGCTTCGTTCGGGCAAGTCCGGCATGCCGTTGCGCGGCTCACAGACTTCGGCCATGTTCGCGCCATTGCGCCGCAAAGCAAAGGGTGGCGAGCGCGGCCGGCACGTCTACCGCCGTGCCTTCGAGTGGTGCCAATGACCGGTCAGCGGGCGATTGAAGGCGAGATCAGGAGTAATACGGCCGCGGAAGAGGCAAAGCTTGGCGAAAACGCGCCGCTCAAGCTTGAGCATTTCCTCCCCTACCAGCTCAACGTCGTCTCGAGCCTCGTGTCCCAAGCGCTGTCGCAGGTCTATGCGCGCCGCTACGCTATCGGCGTGCCGGAATGGCGGGTAGTGGTGACGCTCGGCCAGTATGGCGTGATGACCGCCAAGGCGATCGGCGCCCATACCCACATGCACAAGACCAAGGTGTCGCGCGCGGTCGCGCTTCTGGAAAAGCGCCGGCTGACCACGCGCCGCGCCAATCGGGACGACAAGCGCGAAGCCTTTCTGTCGCTCACTCCGACCGGCCGGGCCATGTATGAAGAGGTCGCGCCGCATGCGCTCGACTTCGCACGGCGGCTGACGGAAATTCTGACGCCCAACGACCGCGAAGCGTTCAACCGCGCCATAAAGCAATTAACCGCGCGTTCGGCGGAACTCGTCGCCGAGCTGGGCCACAAACTCCGAGAAGACGATGAATGACGGACGGAGGTGACCCGTGAAGCTTTATTCCTATTTCCGCTCGTCCGCCGCTTACCGGGTGCGTATTGCACTTGATCTGAAAGGCATCGCTTACGAGACGCTGCCCGTTCACCTCGTAAAAGACGGCGGCCACAATAAACGGCCGGAATTCCGCGCGGTGAATCCGCAGATGCGCGTGCCGGCGCTGGTGGCGCCGACCGGCGACGTGTTGATCCAATCGCTCGCCATCATCGAATATCTCGACGAGACACACCCCGCGCCGCCGTTGCTGCCGAAGGACCCGATCGCGCGAGCCAAGACACGCGCGCTGGCTCAGATCGTCGCCTGCGACATCCATCCGCTCAATAATGTCGGGCCGCTTCGGTACCTCAAGAACCAGATGCACCAGGAGCAGAGCGCCATCGATGCCTGGTACCATCACTGGGTCATCGCCGGCTTCGAGGCTTACGAAGCGCTGGCGCAGCCCGGCCCCTATTCCTGCGGCAGCGAAGTGACGCTGGCCGATATTTGCCTGGTGCCGCAGGTCTTCAACGCCCGGCGGCTGAAGGTTCCGCTGGACAAATTCCCCAAGATCGTCGGCATTGAGGCTGCCTGCCTCAAGCTTCTGGCCTTCGACCGCGCCCGCCCGGAAAATCAGCCAGACGCGGAGTAGCGAACCGCCCCGCGTTCACACTTTGGTCACCATTCCATCGCTTCATCAAGCTGACGAAGCGGGACGGGCTCGGGACTGTCGAAATGAACAAGCACCTGCGGAGCTTCGGGCTCGCCGTTGTGGGCGCGGGCCTGCTCTCCGGCGCCGTTTCCGCCCAGACCGCTGCCCCTATCCCACCGGCCTCCATTCCGGGCCAGTCTGCTCCGGAGTCGCCGGCATCCAATCCCGTTTGCGTCCGACTCGAAGGTCAATTAGCGATCCTCACCCGCGGCGGCAGTGATCCCGCCCGCGCCGACCAGATCCGGCGCAGCGAAGACGCCGTCGCCAAACAGCAGGCGGATCTCGATCGCATGCTGGCGCAGGCGAGAAGACGGGGCTGCGAGGGCGGCTTTTTTTCGCTATTCACCGGACAATCGGCGGAGTGCCAGCCGCTGAACGCGCAAATCCAGCAGATGCGCGACAATCTCGATCGCTCGATGAACGATCTCGAGCGTTTCAAGAGTGGCAACAACTCCGATCAGGATGGTCAGCGCCGGCAGCTCATCGGCGCGTTGGCGCAGAACAATTGCGGACAGCAATATCGCGCTGCCGCGGAGGCGGCGGGGCCCGCAGGCTTCCTCGACGCGCTGTTCAATGGCCGCATCATCAGCCCCGGTGGCGACGGTGCGCCGTCAGGCACCTTCCGCACGGTCTGCGTGCGCTCCTGCGACGGCTATTATTTCCCGATTTCGTATTCGACAGTGCCGAACAAATTCGCCGACGACCAGCGCACCTGTCAGCGAGAATGTCCCGCCACCGAGGCCCAACTCTACACCTATCGAAATCCCGGCGAGGATATCAACCAGGCAGTTTCGCTCGGCGGCCAGCAGTATACGGCGTTACCGGCGGCGTTTCAGTATCGGAAGGAATTCAGCGCAGCCTGCTCGTGCCGTCGGCCGGGCCAGAGCTGGGCCGATGCACTCAAGAATGCCGACGATTCGACGACGCTCGAAAGTGGCGACATCGTCGTAACCGACCAGAACGCCAAGGCGCTTTCGCAGCCGGCACAGCCGCCGCCGCCGAAAGGCGCAAAGCCCGCCAAACCCGGCGCAGCAACCGCGACACCCCGCGCCGCGACACCTGCCGCCGTGGCGGCAACGCCTGTCTCCACCGAGGTCAGCGCCGTTCCGGCTGGGCCGAAAGGCCCCGTGCGCACGGTCGGACCGCCCTTCATTGCAACGCGTTGAATCTAAAGCGTCGCGCGATCAAAAATTGGCGCCGCCGGCCTTGGCCGGGAGCGGACTTTTGCTTGGCGCGAGGCGGGTTGCACGCAGCTCCGTGCCTGGATCGCGAAATTTGCTGGTGATCGGATAGCGCCGGTCACGGCCGAAATTCTTCAGCGTCACCTTCACGCCGGGCGCCGCTTGCCGCCGCTTGTACTCCGCCAGGCTGAGCATGCGGTCGACCTTCATCACCGTGTCGCGGTCGAAGCCGGCGCCAATGATGGTGGCGAGCGGCTCCTCGCGCTCGACCAGCCGCTCGAGTATCTGATCGAGCACGTCGTAGGGCGGCAAGGTATCCTGATCGGTCTGGTCCTCGCGCAGTTCGGCGCTTGGTGCGCGGGTGATCACGTTCTCGACAATGACGCGGCCGTCGGGACCGAGCGCGCCGTCCGGCTTCCAACTGTTGCGCAGCCGCACCAGGCGATAAACCTCGGTCTTGTAGAGATCCTTGATTGGATTGAAGCCGCCGTTCATGTCGCCGTACAGCGTGGCATAGCCAACCGACATCTCCGATTTGTTGCCGGTCGTTACAACCATCAGGCCGAATTTGTTCGAGATCGCCATCAGGATGGTGCCGCGCGCGCGTGCCTGCAAATTCTCCTCGGTCACGTCACGTTTCGCGCCGGCAAAAATTTCCGAAAGCGAGGCCTCCAGCCCCTGCACCGCGCTTTCGATCGGAACAGTGTCGTAATGCAGGCCGAGCGCGCGCGCGATCGCGGCGGCATCGTCGAGCGATTCCTGCGAGGTGAAGCGGTATGGCAGCATCACACAGCGCACGCGATCGGCGCCGATGGCGTCGACGGCAAGCGTCGCGCATAACGCGGAATCGACGCCGCCGGAAAGACCGATGACAACACCGCGGAAACCGTTCTTGCCGACATAATCGCGCAACCCGAGCATGCAGGCGGTGTAATCCGCCGCGTCCCCTTCCTCCGCTGCCGCAATGGGCCCTGGCTTGCAGCGCCAGCCGGCTGGCGTGCGCGACCAGTGCGTCAGCAACACCGCCTCGCGGAATGCCGGGAGCTGGAATGCGATCGAACGGTCGGCATTGAGCGCAAACGAGGCGCCGTCGAAAACAAGCTCGTCCTGCCCGCCGACCTGATTGACATAAAGGAGCGGCAAGCCTGCCTCGGTGACACGCGCGACCGTCACGTTGAGGCGCACCTCCGCCTTGTCGCGCCAATAAGGAGAGCCATTGGGAACGATGAGAAGCTCGGCGCCGGTCTCGGCAAGGCACTCGACGACATTCTCGTAGTCGCCCCAGTCAGTCCAGGTATCCTCGCAGATCGGCAGTCCGATCCGCACGCCGCGGAAGCTCACCGGACCCGGCACCGGGCCAGATGCAAACACGCGCTTTTCGTCGAATACCCCGTAGTTCGGCAGGTTGACCTTGAAGCGGAGCGCCTCGATCTCGCCGCCGGCAAGAAGCGCATAGGCGTTGTAAAGCTTTCCCTCTTCAAGCCAGGGCGTGCCGATCAACACCGCCGGCCCGCCATCGCCAGTCTCGCGCGCCATCGTCTCGACCGCGGCGCGGCAGGCCGACTGGAAGGCCGGTTTCAGCACCAGATCCTCCGGCGGGTAGCCGGCGATGAACAATTCGGAATAGGCAACGATATCGGCGCCGTCGCGGGCGGCCTGCGCGCGGGCCGCCCGGGCGCGCTCCAGATTGCCGGTGACGTCGCCGACAACGGGGTTGAGCTGTGCGACGGCAATGGCCAGACGATCGGCGGGACGCTGGTTCATGGCGATGGTCTAGCGCCGGATCGTCCGTTCCGGCAATGACCTCGCCCTTAATCCCTTTGCCCACCTCCAAAGCTGCATATTTCAATGACCCCTGAAATAAAATCTTGACAGCCCCATATATTTCAATATTCGTTGAAGTATGGAAAAAACGAATGCCGTAGCGGCCCTGGCCGCCCTCGCCCAGGACAATCGTCTCGACATCTATCGTCTGCTCGTTCAGGCGGGTCCTGAGGGAATGCCGGCGGGCAGTGTCGCCAGCGCGCTAAAGCTCGCGCCGAATACGCTGACATTTCACTTTGACCGGTTGCGCGTGGCGGGCCTTGTAAGCGTACGGCGCGTCGGCCGCTCGATGATCTATGCGGCGCGCTACGAAGCAATGAACGGCCTGATCTCGTTCTTGACCGAGAATTGCTGCGCCGGCGCGCCGGGCTGCGCAAAGCCGCCCACTCCATCCAAATCCATGCGCCCCAGGGGCGACAACGTTCCAGCTTGAGGGAGTCGCAAAAATGAAACGTATGCACATTCATGTTGCGGTCGAAGATCTCCAACGTTCGATCGGGTTCTATTCAGCGCTGTTTGCAGCGCAGCCCGCCATGATCAAGCCCGATTACGCCAAATGGATGCTCGACGACCCGCGGGTGAACTTCGCGATCTCAACGCGCGGCCGCGAGCCGGGTCTCGACCATCTCGGCATCCAGGTCGAGAGTCAGGAAGAACTGCATGAAGTATATGCTCGGCTGCACAAGGCCGGAGGCAATATCATCGAACAGGGAGAAACCGTTTGCTGCTACGCAAAATCGGAAAAATCATGGATCAATGATCCGGCCGGTATATCGTGGGAAACCTTCTACACAACCGGAGAAAGCATCGAGTACGGTGACGGAACGGGCGAGCGCGACGCTCGCATAGCACACGACAAGGCCTGTTGCGTTCCCGACTCTGCGACGACATCCGATGCTTCCGCTTGTTGCACTCCAACGTCGGAGGCTGCCGCGTGCTGCTCTTGACGCGATCCTGAAAACTGGAGGCGGGAAAATACCGCGCTCGCAAAACCAAGCGGCCGTGGCGTGAGCGAAGCCAACTTTAATCGCCTCACATCGTCGGCGCCCCCAAAACCGGATCGCCGCATTGTCGTGGCGGCCCTCGGGATTACGCAAATTCTCGCTTGGGGATCGACGTTTTACTTATTGAGCGTACTCGCAACCCCGATCACGGCCGATACCGGTTGGGCGCTCGACTGGGTGATATGCGGTATTTCAATCGGTCTTCTTACTGCTGGGGTCGTCTCACCACGCATCGGCCGCGAGATCGGAAAAAACGGTGGCGGCCTGGTGCTCGCCGCCGGCGCGGTGCTGCTGGGAACCGGATTGCTTTTAGTCGGCCTTGCGCAAAACCTGCTCTGGTATTTGGGCGCTTGGCTGATCATTGGCGCCGGCATGGGCGCTGGTCTCTATGATGCGGCCTTTGCGACGGTCGGCAGTATTTATGGAAAAGATTCCCGCGTCGCGATCACGGCAGTAACGTTGTTCGGGGGATTTGCCAGCACGGTATGCTGGCCTCTGAGCGCCTATCTGGTCGAACAGGTCGGCTGGCGCGAAACCTGCTTTGTCTATGCAGCAATCCAGATCGGCTTTGCGCTCCCGCTTTATCTGCTCGCAATACCACGTCGCACATTCGTCGCGCACGACCGGTTCGGTGCGGGATCCCATTCGGCGACGGCTCTATTGCAAGATGAAACGCGGATTTTTTATCTGCTCGCGGCCGTGCTGACTATCGGAGCCTCGATCTTGTCCATCATGGGTACCTACCTCCTGCCTCTCTTGCAGGCGCGTGGAGTTGACCTCGCGGTCGCCGTGAGCCTCGGCACCATCGTTGGGCCCTCGCAAGTCGGTGCGCGCGTCGTCGAAATGCTGACCGGGCGACACTATCACCCAGTCTGGAGCATGGTTGCTTCCGCCCTTCTGGTCGCGATCGGCACTTTCTGGCTGCTCATCGGCGCATCCTTCGTCGCCATTGCGATCATTTTCTATGGCGCCGGAAACGGCATCGGCTCGGTCGCGCGCGGCACCCTGCCGCTCGCCCTCTTTGGGCCGCAGCGTTACGCGGCTTTGATGGGACGGCTCGCATTGCCCATTCTGTTGTCGATGGCGCTTTCCCCCTATTTTGGAGCGCTGGCTCTCAAAGCCGAAGGGCCAACGTTCATGCTCGCCATTCTTTTCGGGCTCGCCGCTGCAAACGTGATGCTTGTTCTGGTGTTGCTGCGACTTTGCAGCGCCTCGCGCAGAGCTTTCCGCATCCGCATTTGAATTTCCCGGCTGGCGACAAGCC
This sequence comes from uncultured Alphaproteobacteria bacterium, assembly GCA_963829465.1. Classification (GTDB taxonomy): domain Bacteria; phylum Pseudomonadota; class Alphaproteobacteria; order Rhizobiales; family Xanthobacteraceae; genus BOG-931. Next base: position 60,450 of record CAWHJE010000006.1, on the reverse strand, counting down.
CGTGATTTCCGCCTGCCGCACCACCTGAACAGAATTGGCTGCGTCATCGAAGCAATCACGCAGATCTGATATGTCGATAAGTCTCGACATCTTGACATAACTGCAGCTCACGCGGAAACTGAACCAAGCTGATCCGAGGGGCATCGAGGGAATGATCGCAAAATGTCCAGACCAATGAATTCGGAGCGCGCCATTGAAGCCCTGACCGCGCTGGCGCAGCCGACCAGGCTCGAGGCGTTTCGGCGGCTGATCAACGTGCACCCGGATGAAATCCTCGCCGGCGAGATCGCGCGGGCGTGCAAAGTCCCTCACAACACGATGTCGACACACCTTGCCATCCTTTCGCGCTCAGGCCTGGTGGTGGCGCGCCGCGAGGGCCGGATGATGCACTACTCTGCCGACATTGATGGATTTCGCGCCGTGATCGGTTTTCTCATGCGCGACTGCTGCAATGGCCGCGCTGAAATATGCGCGCCCCTGCTAGCCGAATTGACCTGTTGTGCGCCGCCGGTAACGCGCAGGAAGCGAGACGCCATTCGTGCCTGACGCTCCTTTCAACGTACTGTTCCTTTGCACCGGCAATTCGGCGCGTTCGATCATGGCGGAGGCAATTCTCAATCGAGCCGGCCTGGGCAAGTTCCGGGCGTTCTCGGCCGGGAGCCATCCCAAGGGCAAAATCCATCCCTACGCTCTCGCACTTTTGCAACGCTTGCACTACGACGTCAGCGGGTTGCGCTCGAAAAGCTGGCAGGAATTCGCCAGACCCGGCGCCCCGAAATTGGATTTCGTCTTCACCGTCTGCGACAACGCGGCGGCTGAAGCATGCCCGGTTTGGCCCGGTCAGCCGATGACCGCGCATTGGGGCATACCGGACCCGGTCGAGGCGACGGGTAACGAGACGGAAATTAGCCTCGCATTCGCCGACGCGCTGCGCATGCTCACCAACCGCATCAACATCTTTGTCAATTTGCCGATACGCTCGCTCGATCAACTCGCGTTGCAGAGGCGATTGGACGCGGTCGGCAAGACCAAAGACGCGACCGAAAAGCAGGGGACGGCAACGGAATGAGCGCGCCGCCGTCCGCGCTCGCGCGCCGCCTGCTGGCAGAAGGTCTCGGAACGGCCATCCTGGTCGCGACCGTCGTCGGTTCCGGCATCATGGCCGAGCGGCTGGCCGGCGGGAACCAGGCAATCGCGCTGCTCGGCAACACCATTCCCACCGGAGCAATTCTGGTCGTCATCATTACGATTCTGGGCCCGGTCTCGGGCGCGCATTTCAACCCAGCGGTCACACTCGTTTTCGCAGCGCGCAACGGCATCTGGAAAGACGTAATCCCCTACATTGTCGTCCAGTGCGCCGGCGGCATCTTCGGAACGGTGCTGGCCCATCTGATGTTTGATCTCGCGCCAATTGCCATCGGCATAAAACCGCGTAGCGGTCCGTCGCAATGGCTTGCCGAAGCCGTGGCAACCTTTGCGCTGATCCTCACCATCCTTGGCGGCGTGCGATTTTCACCGCAGTCGATCCCGTGGCTGGTCGGATTGGTGATCACGGCGGCCTACTGGTTTACGGCATCCACCTCTTTTGCCAACCCGGCAGTGACGCTCGCACGCGGCTTCACGACCACTTTTTCCGGGATAGCGATGGATCACGTTCCGGCGTTCGTCCTGGCTCAGCTCGTTGGAGCGGCATGCGGAGCGGTTGTCGCTTTTGCTCTATTTGGACCCGCCCTTGCCGTAAAAGACGAAAGATCAGCTTGAGTATCCTGACTTCGCGATCGACGAAAAAAGGCAGACATGAAGGCAGAGAACGAAGCGAGGGGGAGGAAGATGGAATGGTCCTTCACAAACTTGTGGATTGAAATCGTCATCGGCGTTCTCGGCGGGAATGCCGCGGCCTTGGCGTTGAAGGAACACGGCTTCGGGATACTGGGTCATACTGCGGTCGGCGCGGTTGGCGGAGCATTGAGCGGCCTCTTTTTGCAAACTTTCGTCGCCACGGTGGTCAACGCATCCGGCGACCTGAACCAACCCACGATGGTCGAGCAAGTCATCCTGCAATGCTTTGCCGGCGCGGCGGCCGGCGGAATTGCGATGATGATCGTTGGCATGATCAAACACGGGATGGATCAAAAGCAGTCCACGAAGAGCTGACAAACAGGCAGGATTCCATGTCGCCGACCGACGTTATCATCTATCACAATCCGGATTGCGGTACTTCGCGCAACACGCTGGGGATGATAAGGAACGCCGGCATCGAGCCGCATATCGTCGAGTATCTGAAGTGCCCGCCAAGCCGCGTCATGCTGAAGTCACTGATCTCGCGGATGGGCCTCGCCGTCCGCGACGTTATGCGGATCAAAGGCACGCCGTACCACGAACTGTGGCTGGACGATGCCAAGCTTACGGATGACCAGCTGCTTGACGCGATGCTCGCCCATCCAATCCTGATCAATCGGCCGATCGTGGTAACGCCGCTTGGCGTAAAGCTATGCCGGCCGTCGGAAACGGTGCTCGAGGTGCTTCCGGTGCCACAACTCGCGCCATTCCGAAAGGAAGACGGGGAGCTGGTGGTCGATCCGCACGGCAAAACGCCGCCCGGCAGCCCTCGCTGACGATTGCAGCAAAGAGCGGCAGTTTAAAGCGATCTATCGCGGTCGGTTCGCGCCGCTTACAGCGCAGCGACAGCCGGCGCCGGTTTGGCCTTGCCCTGGCGCTCCGATTTGAGGAGATCGGCGAGCAAAAACGCCAGATCGAGCGACTGCTCGGCGTTGAGCCGCGGATCGCATACGGTATGGTAGCGATCGTTGAGGTCCTCTTCGCTGATCGCGCGCGCACCACCGGTACACTCAGTGACGTTCTGCCCCGTCATCTCCAGATGCACGCCGCCGGCATACGTGCCTTCGGCCGCGTGCACCTGGAAGAACGTGCGCACTTCTTTCAGGATCTGGTCGAACGGCCGCGTCTTGTAGCCGCTGACCGATGTGATCGTGTTGCCGTGCATCGGATCGCATGACCATACGACGTTGCGGCCCTCGCGCTTCACCGCGCGCACGATCCGCGGCAGATGTTCGGCCGCCTTGTCGGCACCCATGCGGCAGATCAGCGTCAGGCGGCCCGGCTCGTTGTCGGGATCGAGCACATCGATGAGCTTGAGAAGTTCGTCCGGCTTCTGCGTCGGTCCGGTCTTGAGCCCGAGCGGATTTTTGATGCCGCGGCAGAACTCGATATGCGCATGGTCCGGCTGCCGGGTGCGGTCGCCGACCCACAGCATGTGGCCGCTGGTGCAGTACCAGTCGCCGGTAGTCGAATCGACGCGCGTGAACGCCTGCTCGAAGCCGAGCAGCAGCGCCTCATGACTGGTGAAGAAGTCGGTGGTGCGCATCTCGGGATGGATTTCGGGATCGATGCCGCAGGCGCGCATGAAGTCGAGCGCCTCGGTCAGGTGCGTGGCGAGTTCCTGGTAGCGTTTCGATTGCGGACTGTCGTTGACGAAGGACAGCATCCATTGATGCGCGTGCGAGAGGTTGGCATAGCCGCCGGTGGCGAACGCGCGCAGCAGATTGAGCGTCGCCGCCGATTGCCGATAGGCCTCGAGCTGCCGACGCGGATCAGGGATGCGTGTCTCCGCCGTGAAATCGATGCCGTTGATGATGTCGCCGCGATAGGCCGGCAGTTCGACCCCGCCGCGTTTCTCCGTCGGCGAGGAGCGCGGCTTGGCGAATTGACCGGCGATCCGGCCGACCTTCACCACCGGCGAGGCCGCGGCATAGGTCAGGACCACCGCCATTTGCAGGAACAGGCGAAAGAAATCGCGGATGTTGTTGGCGCCGTGCTCGGCGAAACTCTCGGCGCAATCGCCGCCCTGAAGGAGGAATGCCTGGCCGGCGGCAACCTGCGCCAAAGCGCGCTTAAGGTTGCGTGCCTCGCCTGCAAAAACCAGCGGCGGAAAACTCGCAAGCTGCGCCTCGACATCGGCGAGCGCCTTGGCGTCGGGATAATCCGGCACCTGTACGATCGGCTTGGAGCGCCACGATTCGGGGCTCCATTTGGCGGAATTTGTTAGTTTTGCCATTCGCATCTCCACACCGTCATTCCGGGGCGCGGGATTTGCCCGCGAGCCCGGAATCCATATTCACGACCGGTGGTTATGGATTCCGGCTCTCGCCGCTGACTACGGCTCGGCCGGAATGACGGGGACTTATACACAACCGCGCCGGACAGCGACAGGCCGAAAAATACCTGCCTATTCCGCGGCTTCGCGGGCGTAGCTGGCGCTTTTTGTCCGCAGCGTCACCAACTCTTCCGCCGTCGTCGGGTGCAATGCCATGGTAGCGTCGAAATCGGCCTTGGTGGCCCCCATTTTCACCGCGATGGTCGCGATCTGGATCATTTCGGCGGCGCCTTCGCCGACAATATGGCAGCCGACGACCCGGTCGGTTGTGCCGTCGACCACGAGCTTGAGCAGGACGGTGGTGTCACGGCCCGAAAGGGTTGCCTTGAGCGGCTTGAACATGGCGCGGTAGATATCGGTTCGGGCCAGCTGCGCGCGCGCCTCCGCCTCCGTCAGCCCGACCGCGCCGACTTCGGGATCGGAGAACACCGCGGTCGGCACGTTCAGGTGATCGACCGCCGTCGGCTTGCCGCCGAACACCGTATCCGCAAAAGCAGCGCCCTCGCGGATGGCGACCGGCGTCAGCGTGACACGATTGGTAACGTCGCCGATGGCGTAGATCGAGGGTGCGCCGGTACGCGAATATTCGTCCACGGCGATGCCGCCGTTCTTTGCGATTTCGACACCCGCCTCCGCCAGCCCGATCTTCGCAATGTTTGGATGACGGCCGACCGCGAACATCACGCAATCGGCGGTTTGCTGGTAGCCGCTCGAAAACCGCGCGGAAAAACGCGCACCGTGCTTTTCGATCGCCGCGACCTTGCAGCCGGTGAGGACTTTGATGCCGTGCTTTTCCATGTCCTTGCGCACATGGGCCCGGACCTCGTCGTCGAAGCCGCGCAAAATGTTCTCGCCGCGATAAACGAGCGTCACGTGCGATCCGAGGCCGGCGAAGATGCCGGCAAACTCGACAGCAATATAACCGCCGCCCTGGATCACCACATGCTTGGGCAGATGCGGCAGGTGGAATGCGTCGTTCGAGGAAATGGCGTGCTCGATGCCGGGAATCGGATCGCCGTAGCTTGGCGTGCCGCCGGTGGCGATCAGGATATAGGCCGCGCGCACACGTTTGCCGTCCGCCAACTCTACCGTATGCGGGTCGGCGACGACGGCGCGGGTTTTGACAATGGTCACGCCGGACTTTTGCAGCGTAGCAGTGTAGGCGGCCTCGAGGCGTCCGATCTCTTTGTCCTTGTTGGCAATGAGTGTCGGCCAGTCGAACGACCAGTGCGGCAGCGTCCAGCCGAAACCGGCCGCGTCCTCGAATTCGGCGCGGAAACGCGATGCGTAAACCAGAAGCTTTTTCGGCACGCAGCCACGGATGACGCAGGTGCCGCCGACGCGATACTCCTCCGCGAGCATCACACGTGCGCCGTGTTGCGCGGCGATGCGCGAGGCGCGGACACCGCCCGAGCCACCGCCTATGACAAACAGATCGACGTCGTAATCGGACATACGCGTAACCGTGCCGTAGCACTTCCCTTTGCGATTTTCAGATCAGCGGCGTTCGACAAGACGAACCCCGTTCGGACCGGCGACGATCGCCGCCTGGGCGATGCCGACAAACAAGCCGTGCTCCATCACGCCGGGCACCGCGCAAAGCCGGGCCGCCAATCGCGGGGGATCGGCGATGTGCTGCAATTGTGCATCCAGGATCCAATGTCCACTGTCAGTCACAAAGGTTTGTCCGTCAGGCGCCCGGCGCAGCACGGCTCGTCCTGCACACCCGGCGGCAACGGCGGCGGCCTCGACCGCGCGGTGGGTTGCCGCCGCCCCAAACGGAACGATCTCGACGGGTAGTGGGAAGCGGCCCAAGACCAAAACACATTTCGTATCATCAGCAATCACGATCATTTGGGCCGACGCGGCCGCGACGATTTTCTCGCGCAGCAAGGCGCCTCCGCCGCCCTTGATCAGTGTCAGGTCCGGCGCGATCTCGTCGGCGCCGTCGATGGTCAAATCGAGCTCCGGGGTGTCGTCCAGCGTGGTCAGCGCAATGCCCGCCTGCTCGGCCTGAATGCGCGTCGCTTCGGAGGTCGGCACGGCCACGACGTCAAGTCCAGCCCGCACGCGTTCGCCGAGCAAATCGACGAGGTGCTTGGCGGTCGAGCCGGTGCCAAGCCCAAGCCGCATTCCAGGCTTGATAAATTCGAGCGCACGGGCGGCGGCGGCGCGTTTTTGTTTCTCAACGTCCATGGCGGCTGTTTAGGACAAAACCGAAATGAAAGCGAACGGCTGCTTGCGCGGCGCTCTTGCAGGGGCTAGGCGGAAGCCATGCTCACGATCGTTTTCGATCTCGACGGCACACTGATCGACACAGCCCCCGACCTGATCGATACCCTCAATTTCATCCTCGCCCGGCAGGGTTTGCCGGCCGTTCCCTACGACGCCGCCCGGCCGCTGATCGGAGGCGGAGCAAAGGGCATGATCGAGCGGGCTCTGGTGCTCGAAGGGCGAAGCGCAGCTGACGTCGAGCCTCTATACGCCTCCTTTGTCGATCACTATGCCGCGCACATCGCCGACCGCTCGCGGCCGTTTCCCGGGCTAGAGCCCGTGCTCGACCACCTGGCGGCGGCGGGCCATCAGCTCGCGGTATGCACCAACAAGCTTGAATGGCTCTCGAAGCGCCTCCTCGACACGCTCCAGCTCAGTGATCGCTTCGCCGCGATTTGCGGCCAGGACACGTTCGGCATCCAAAAGCCCGATCCGCAGATATTTCGCGCGACCGTACGTCGCGCCGGCGGCGAGCCCGACCGGGCCATCATGGTGGGCGATTCAATCACCGATATCCGCACCGCCCAAGCCGCCAAAGTTCTGGTCGTCGCGGTCGACTTCGGCTATACCGACGTGCCGGTTGGCACGTTGGGCCCCGATCGGGTCATCAGTTCCTTCGCGGAACTGCCAGCAGTTATTGCCGATCTTGGATACTTGAAAAACAGTATGGACGATCAGGCCTTTATCAGGCAAAAAGACTGACTACATGGGTCGAAAGGCCCATGTCGGCTCATATGGAGCCGCGCAGCTTGGCCCGGAAAAACGGCCCCCCGGTCTTCCGAGAAGACCATGCTGCGAAACGTCATGGAAACGCGTGCCGATGGACAGCGTGGAAGTGAATGGCGCTCAAGCGCACGACCTGGATGACTCGCGCGCGTCGCTGGTCGATCCGTTCGGCCGAACTATCAGCTATCTGCGCGTTTCGGTCACCGACCGATGCGATTTCCGCTGTGTCTATTGCATGGCGGAGCACATGTCGTTTCTCCCGAAGGCCGATCTCCTGACGCTCGAGGAGCTTGACCGGCTGTGCTCGGCCTTTATTGCGCGCGGCGTGCGCAAGCTTCGCCTGACCGGCGGCGAGCCTCTGGTCCGCCGCGGGATCATGACGCTGGTTGCCTCGCTCTCGCGCCACCTCTCCGCAGGACGGCTCGATGAACTCACGCTGACGACCAACGGATCGCAACTCGCCAAATATGCGGCCGAGCTTGCAGCCCACGGGATGCGACGCATCAATGTTTCGCTCGACACGCTCGACCCGGAGAAATTCCGCGCCATTACCCGCTGGGGCGCGTTGGATCACGTGCTCAGCGGCATCGACGCCGCGCAGGCCGCCGGCCTGAAGGTCAAGATCAACACGGTCGCTCTCAAAGGCGTCAACCAGGACGAATTTCCGCGCCTCATCGAATGGGCGCACGGTCGCGGCATGGACCTGACGCTGATCGAGGTCATGCCGCTCGGCGAAATCGGCGAGGGCCGGCTCGACCAATACCTGCCGCTCTCGACGGTGCGCGCCGGACTCAAGGAACGATTCTCGCTCGAGGAGCTCGATTATCGCACCGGCGGCCCAGCGCGATATGTCCGCATCGCCGAGACCGGCGGCCGGCTCGGCTTCATTACGCCGCTGACCCACAATTTCTGCAAATCCTGCAACCGCGTGCGCGTCACCTGCACCGGCACGCTCTATATGTGCCTGGGCCAGGAAGACGCCGCCGACCTGCGCAAGCCGTTGCGCGCTTCCGAAGGCAACGATCTTCTGCACACGGCCATCGACGAAGCGATCTCGCGCAAACCGAAGGGCCACGATTTCATCATCGATCGGCGCCACCGGCGTCCGGCAGTTGCCCGCCACATGAGCATGACCGGCGGCTAGAGCGCGGTCTATTCTGATAGTGACTGCAGCACCGTTGCTGCCGCCTGCAACTCGGCGAAGCGGAAGGCACGGCGCTCAAGGGCGAGTTCGTCGCGGCCCCATTGCTCCATATTCCAGTCCTCGTCGACATGAGCGGCCTGCCTCGCCTCGTCTGCCGTAAGCCGCCCACGCGCGAGCGCGAGCGCGAGAAGCGCCGAACCGGTCAGCGTCGTCACTGCGTGCACGGCGCCGAGGCGCCACGGATCTGCCGGGATCGCGCTACACGCGGCGGTCAGCGCCGCCTCAGGCTGCGTGACGAAGACGACGCCCTCGCCAGGCGTGAACGGCGCTTTGAGCGTTTCACGCGCCCAATCGAGGATCGGATCCCAGAGGCGTGCCTGGCGTTCGGCGAGCCCGCGCGGCGAACTCGCGCGGTAACAAACAAGATCGGAGCCCAGATATTTTTCGATTTCAGCGGCGACCGGAGCGGGACGATCGGCCACGCCATCGATGATCGCGTTGACTAGCCGCGTCAGCGGCATTTGCGCCGGGTCAATCATATCGGTCTGGGCATTCCATTCGGCCGCGATCGCTTCCCCCAAAGCAAGCGTCGGCGCGGCGAGCAAGCGACCGGCCGGGGTGCGAACCGGCTTGCCGTCGAGGCGCACCGCGTGGCCTTCGGGCGCGACCGCCGCTTCGGCCTTGTCATAGAAACGCTTGCGCAGGGCCGGCCGGGCCCCGCGGCGCGCCGCCTCCATGGGATCTCCCGGAGCAGCGTTTTCGAACAGATCGCGCATAGACCTTAGACCATGGTGCAGGGATTGGCGGGCGGCATGGCGACTGCAATTTGCAGCGCCGCAGGCCTCGGTTGAGACAATATCTTCAGTATATTCAAAGTCTTATAGAATCCAAATGCGGCGCGTCTGGTGCACTGCATCTTAACACCTTGCGACCGCGCTTTCGTTAGCCACAGCCGGTGACAAAACTTTGTCATATCAACCACAAGCGGTGGAAATGCCCACCCCGGTCGACTAATATCCTCGCCCGGAATCGGCGTTGGAGAAAAATAACCGGGGGAAGCCGATCCGCGCAGCGGTTGTTGTTGGATGCCGCCCCAGTCAGTGGCGGGCGCTGCGTGCAAGAGGAGTGGAATGAAACCTACCGACATTGCGGTCCCGGACTATTTCCACAAGGTCGTGGATTGCCAGTGGGCCTGCCCGGCGCACACGCCGGTTCCTGAATACATCCGATTGATCGCTGCGGGCCGCTACGGTGACGCGTACATGATCAATTGGGAATCGAACGTGTTTCCCGGCGTGCTGGGACGCACCTGTGATCGTCCCTGCGAGCCTGCATGCCGTCGCGGCCGCGTCGAAAAGGAGCCGGTCGCGATCTGCCGCCTCAAGCGCGTTGCCGCCGACTTCAAGGAAGATATCCGTAGCCTCCTGCCAAAGCCGGCCGAGAAAAAGAACGGCAAGCGCGTTGCACTAGTGGGCGGCGGCCCTGCCTCACTCGCGGTGGCCCGCGATCTCGCCCCGATGGGCTACGAGTGCGTCGTGTTCGACCAGGATCCGCTGTCCGGCGGCATGATGCGCACGCAAATTCCGAAATTCCGACTGCCGGAAAAGGTGCTCGACGAGGAATGCGGCTACATCCTCGACCTCGGCGTTGAGTTCGTCGGCGGCAAGCGCATCGACAGCATGAAGGCGCTGCTCGCCGAGAATTTCGACGCGGTCTTCGTCGGGTGCGGTGCACCGCGCGGCCGCGACCTCGACGTGCCCGGCCGTAAGGAAGCGGCCAAGAACATCCATATCGGTATCGACTGGCTGGCCAGCGTTTCGTTCGGCCACATCAACAAGATCGGCAAACGCGTCGTCGTGCTCGGCGGCGGCAACACCGCCATGGATTGCTGCCGCTCCTCGCGCCGCCTCGGCGGCGACGACGTGAAGGTCGTCGTGCGTTCCGGTTTCGAAGAAATGAAGGCGTCCCCCTGGGAAAAGGAGGACGCGATGCACGAGGACATTCCGATCTTCAATTATCTCGTGCCGAAGGAATTCACGCACGAGAACGGCAAGCTCACCGGCATCACCTTCGAGAAGGTCAAGGCGGTGCGCGACGCCAAGGGCCGGCGCGATCTGGTGCCGACCGGCGAACCCGATCAGCATTTTCCTTGCGACGATGTCCTCGTCGCGGTCGGCCAGGAAAACGCCTTTCCCTGGATTGAACGCGACTGCGGCATCGAATTCGACAAATGGAATATGCCGAAGATCGATCCCAAGACGCTGGCGTCAACAAATCCCAAGGTATTCTTCGGCGGCGACGCGGCATTCGGCCCGAAGAACATCATCTGGGCGGTGGCGCACGGCCACGAGGCCGCGATTTCGATCGACAGTTATTGCCGAAGCGAGGACGTGACCGTTCGGCCGGCGCCGCGGATGGCGATCGCCAGCCAGAAGATGGGCATCCATGAATGGAGCTACGACAACGAGATCACGCTCGATAAGCGCTACCGGGTGCCGCACCGGGAAAAGGTCGTGGCCCTGCGCGACATCAAGGCCGAGGTCGAGCTTGGCTACGACGTGGAACTCGCTCTGAAAGAGGCCGAGCGGTGCCTCAATTGCGATGTGCAGACCGTCTTCACCGGCCAGCTTTGCATCGAGTGCGACGCCTGCGTCGACATCTGCCCGATGGACTGCATCACTTTCACCGAGAACGGCGACGAAGCAGACTTGCGCTCGCGGCTCGAGGCACCGGCAAAGAACGTTACGCAGGACCTCTATATCGGCAATAGCCTCAAGACCGGGCGCGTCATGGTCAAGGACGAAGACGTCTGCCTGCATTGCGGGCTGTGCGCCGAGCGCTGCCCCACCGGCGCGTGGGACATGCAGAAATACCTCATCGATATGACTCACGCAGAACAAGCATGCCAATCCAGAGCGTAAACGACTTCGTCGTCCGGTTTGCCAACGTCAACGGATCCGGCTCCGCCAGCGCGAACGAACTGTTTGCCCGCGCCGTGCTGCGCATGGGCATCCCGGTCGCGCCGCGCAACATCTTTCCCTCCAACATCCAGGGCCTTCCGACCTGGTACGAAGTGCGCGTTACCGAAGCCGGCCATCTCGGCGCGCGCGGCGGCACCGACTTGATGGTCGCGATGAACCCGCAGACCTGGGACAAGGACGTCGCCGGCATAGAGCCCGGCGGATATCTGCTTTACGATTCCACCAAGCCGATGCCGCAATCGAAGTTCCGCGACGACATAACCGTGATCGGCGTGCCGCTTACCGCCATCTGCAATCGCGAATACTCCGATCCGCGCCAGCGCCAGTTATTCAAGAACATCATTTATGTCGGCGCGCTTTCGGCGCTTCTCGACATGGACGTGGACGAGTTGGAGACGCTCATCGGCGAGCAATTCAAGGGCAAGGAAAAACTGTTCGACGCCAACAAGCACGCGCTGCATCTTGGTCGCGACTGGGTGATGATGAATCTCGAGCATCCGATCGGGCTTCGCCTCAAGCGCGCCGATGCAGTCGGCGACCGCATCTTCATCGAGGGCAATTCGGCCGCTGCCCTGGGCGCCGTCTACGGCGGCGCCACGGTCTGCGCCTGGTATCCCATCACGCCGTCGTCGTCGCTCGCCGAAGCTTTCTCGCGCCACTGTCAGCGCATGCGGGTCGATCCGGCGACAAAGAAAAATAAATTCGCCATCGTGCAGGCCGAGGATGAACTTTCCTCGATCGGCATGGTCATCGGCGCCGGTTGGAACGGCGCGCGCGCCTTCACGACCACTTCGGGCCCCGGCATCTCGCTGATGCAGGAATTCCTCGGCCTCGCCTATTTCGCGGAAATCCCGGCGGTGATTTTCGACGTGCAGCGGGCCGGACCTTCGACCGGCATGCCGACCCGGACGCAGCAGACCGACATCATCTCCTGCGCCTATGCCTCGCATGGCGACACCAAACATGTGCTTCTGTTCCCGGAGGATCCGGCGGAGGCCTTCGAGTTTGGCGCCGTGGCCTTCGATCTCGCCGACCGGCTGCAAACGCCGATCTTCGTGATGCTCGATCTCGACATCGGTATGAACCATCGGCTGGCGCGGCCGCTGACCTGGGACGACAGCCGCAGTTTCGACCGCGGCAAGGTCGTGACCGCCGCCGCGCTGGAAGCCGGCAAGGAATTCGGCCGCTATCTCGACGTCGATGGCGACGGTATCCCCTATCGCACCTATCCGGGCACGCATCCGTCGAAGGGCTCGTTCTTCACCCGCGGGACCTCGCGCGACCGCTATGCGATCTACACCGAAGAAGGCGCTGTCTATGCCGAAAACATGCAGCGGCTGCTGCGCAAGTTCGACACCGCAAAGGACCTGGTGCCGCGTCCGCTCCAGGCCAACGCCGGCAAGCCGACGAAATACGGCGTCATCTATTATGGCTCGACCTCGCCGGCGATGGACGAAGCGATCGACCTCCTGGAAACCGGCGGCCATGCGCTCGACCGGCTGCGGGTGCGCGCCTTCCCGTTCCATTCGAGCGTGACGAGCTTCATCGGCGAGCACGATTTCATTTTTGTCGTCGAGCAGAATCGCGACGCGCAACTGCGCTCCCTCGTCGTCAATGAATGCAACATCGATCCGGTGCGGCTGGTGCCGATCCTGCATTACGACGGCGCGCCGATCACCGCGCGCTTCATCGCCCGCGCCATCGCCGAGCACATTGACGCGCTCAAGGTCACGCCGCTGCGGAAAGTTGTGTCATGACATACGTCGCCAAGCCGAAATTTCACCACCCCAATCTGCCGAAGAATGAGCTCGGCTTCACCCACCGCGACTATGAGGGCGCGGTATCGACGCTGTGCGCCGGCTGCGGCCATGACTCGATCTCCTCTTCGATCATGGAGGCCTGTTTCGAGCTTTCGATCGCGCCGCACCGGGTGGCGAAACTATCGGGCATCGGCTGCTCGTCGAAGACACCGACCTATTTCCTCGGCAATTCGCACGGCTTTAACTCCGTGCATGGCCGCATGCCGTCGGTGCTTACCGGCGCCAATCTCGCCAACCGCGACCTGATCTATCTTGGCGTTTCCGGCGACGGCGATTCCGCCTCGATCGGCTTCGGCCAGTTCGCGCACGCCATCCGGCGCGGCGTCGATATGATCTATATCGTCGAGAACAACGGCGTATACGGGCTGACCAAGGGCCAGTTCTCGGCGACGGCCGATCCCGGCTCGAAGTCGAAGCGCGGCCTGGTCAATACCGACAACGCCATCGATCTCGTCGGCATCGCCCTGCAAGTGGGTGCGACTTTCGTCGCCCGCTCCTTCTCCGGCGACAAGAAGCAGCTCACGCCGCTGATCAAGGCTGCCATCGAGCACCGCGGCGCGGCTTTCATCGACGTGATCTCGCCGTGCGTCGCCTTCAACAATCACGCCGGCTCGACCAAAAGCTTCGACTATGTCCGCGAGCACAACGACGCGGTGAACCGGCTGGATTACATTTCCGGCCGCGCGCCGATCAAGGTCGACTACGAGCCGGGCAGCGTCGAACTGGTGATGCAGCACGACGGCTCGACGATCGCTTTGCGCAAGCTCGATGCCGACTATGACGTCCACGACCGGCTCGCCGCCATGAGCTTCTTGGCTCAGCACGCCGTCAAGGGGCAGATCGTCACCGGGCTCCTCTACGTCGCGCCCGACGCGGACGATCTGCACGGCCATCTCAACACCGTAGATGCACCGCTCAACACGCTTGGCGAAAAGGAGCTGTGCCCCGGCTCGGCCGCGCTCGACAAGTTCAACGCCAGCCTGCGCTGATCAGCTTGCCGGTCACGCGCTGGGAACGTTATTCCTCCGGCGCGTCGACGATCGGGTCGTAGCGGGTGGCGTCGAGGCCGAGGAGATTCCACGATTGCTGCATGTGCGGCGGCAGCGGCGCGGTGGCGTCGATGGCTCCGCCGCGCGGGTGCGGCACGACGATACGCCGCGCGAGCAGATGCAGCTTGTTCTGCATGCCGCCGGGCAGCTCCCAGTTCTCCAGCGAAAAATACTTCGGATCGCCGACGATGGGATGGCCGATATGCGCCATATGGGCGCGCAATTGATGGGTGCGGCCGGTGACCGGCTTGAGCGAGACCCATGACAAAAGCGGCCCGGACGTTTCCACGACGGCGTAATAGGTGACCGCATGGCTCGCGCCCTTTTCGCCGTGGCGCGCAATACGCATGAACGATTCTTCCTCGCGCTCTTCTTTGGCGAGATAGGTCGAAATCCGGCCCTGCTGCACCTTCGGCACGCCGGCGATCAGTGCCCAATAGATCTTGCGCGCCGAGCGCGAGCGGAAGGTTTTCGCCAGCGCCGCCGCCGCAAAGCGGGTCTTGGCGACGAGCAGACAGCCGGCGGTATCCTTGTCGAGCCGGTGCACCAGCCGTGGGCGCTGGCCGTGCGCATCGCGCAAGACCTCCAGCATGCCGTCGATATGACGCGTCGTGCCGGAGCCACCCTGCACCGCAAGCCCCATCGGCTTGTTGAGCACCAGCACATCGGCGTCCTCGTGCAGCGTGATCGATTGCAGGAACGCGCGCGTCTTCTCGTCGGCTTCGCTGCCTGGCGCCCGCGGTTTCGGCTGATCGAGCCGCAGCGGCGGAATGCGCACGGTCTGTCCGGCTTCCAGCCGGTTCTTGGGCTCGGTGCGCTTACCGTTGACCCGCACCTCGCCTTTACGGATGACGCGCTGGATGTGAGAGAAGCTCAGGCCCGGAAACCGGGCCTCAAGAAAGCGATCGACCCGCATGCCGTTTTCGTCCGCGGTCACCGCGACGTTCTGCACGGTGCCACTGCTTGCCCTCTCCCCTTGCGGGAGAGGGCGGTCGCTCCGAGCCGCGCGAGGAGCGACCGGGTGAGGGGCAGCTTTGTGCGGGCGAAACCCCTCACCCGGCTCGCGCCTGGGCCCGCGCCCGGACGGCGCAGAGCGCCGATCCGCGTGGCGCTCGCCACCCTCTCCCGCAAGGGGAGAGGGTGATTTGCGCTGATGCCGATGACCCCCGTGCCGTGGTCCGGCGGTCTGCTTGCCGCCGCCCGGCTGCCGCGGCCCGCTTCTGCCTTTCAAGATTGGCTCCGGTCGCGTTGCGACTTCGCCCGCACGAAAAAGCTCTTCACCATTTCTTCCGCGGCAAGCTCATCCAGATAAAGCTCAAGCTCGGCGAGCTCCTCCGGCGTGAATGCCGGGACTTCCTCGCGATCGAGAAACTCAAGCAGCAGCGCTGCCGCCGCTTCCTGCCGATCCTCCGGCAGTGCGCCAAGCCGCGCGATGGCGTCGGTCAATTTCCTGTTCATATCGCTCTCTCAAAAGGCAATTAATCGGAAGTCGGATTTCGATCCGTCATTCCCCGCTCCGCTCACGGCGCAACTTCGCCCAATAATCAAGCCGCTTGCGAATTTCGCGCTCGAAGCCGCGCTCGGGTGGATCGTAGAACTGATGGCGGCCGAGCGATTCCGGAAAATAGTCCTGGCCGGAGAACGCGTCTTCGGCATCGTGATCGTAGGCGTAGCCGGACCCGTAGCCCTCGCTCTTCATCAGTTTGGTCGGCGCGTTGAGGATGTGCTTGGGCGGCAAGAGCGAGCCTGCCTCTTTCGCGGTGCGCATCGCCGCGCCGAACGCCACATAGGTCGCGTTCGATTTCGGCGCCGTCGCGACATAGATCACCGCCTCGGCCAGCGCCAGCTCGCCCTCGGGCGAGCCGAGAAAATCGTAGGCATCCTTGGCGGCGTTGGCGACGACAAGCGCCTGCGGGTCGGCAAGCCCGATATCCTCCACCGCCATGCGCACGATGCGGCGCGCCAGGAAAAGCGGATCCTCGCCGGCGTCGAGCATCCGGCAGAGATAGTACAATGCGGCGTCGGCATCGGAGCCGCGCACCGACTTGTGCAGCGCACTGATCAGATTGTAGTGGCCGTCCTGCTTCTTGTCGTAGATCGGCGCGCGGCGCTGCACCACCTCTTGCAGGGCGGCGGCGTCGAAAATCTCGCCGGCGCGGGCGGCACGCCAGACCTCCTCGCTCAGCGTCAGCGCCGCGCGGCCATCGCCGTCGGCCATGCGGATCAGCGAGGCACGCGCTTCGTCATCGAGCGGCAGTTTCCTGGCTTCGATAGCCTCGGCACGTTCCAGAAGCTTTTCGATTGCGGCGGCCTCAAGCGGCTTGAAGACCAGAACGCGCGCCCGTGAAAGCAGCGGCGCGATCAGCTCGAAAGACGGATTCTCCGTGGTGGCGCCGACCAGCACGATGGTGCCGTCCTCGACCACCGGCAAAAACGAATCCTGCTGCGCGCGGTTGAAACGGTGGATCTCGTCGACAAAGAGCAGCGTCCCCTGCCCGGTTTCGCGGCGCGCCCGCGCGACATCGAACACCTTTTTCAGATCGGCGACGCCGGAAAAAATCGCCGATATCTGTTCGAAGTGAAGCTCCGTTGTGCGCGCCAACAGCCTCGCCACCGTTGTCTTGCCGGTGCCAGGCGGGCCCCAGAAAACGAGCGAGCCGAGCGAGCGCGTCTCCAGCATGCGGGTAAGAATGCCGTCGGGGCCGAGCAAGTGCTCCTGGCCGACCACGTCGGCAAGCTCGCCAGGGCGGAGCTTGTCGGCCAACGGCCGCGGCGCTTCGCGCTCGAGGCCCGCGGCCGCGAACAAGTTGGGGGCGTTAGACTTGGGGCGCGAATTCATGGGTGCTTTTGTTGCCCTCTCCCCTTGTGGGAGAGGGTGGCAAAGCCGCGAGCCGGGCGAGCGGGCCAATATATCAAATCCCCCTCACCCGACCTCGCTACGCTCAGTCGACCTCTCCCGCCAGGGGAGAGGTGAAGGAAATTGCGCGCGGCTCACTCATCCGCTGAACATGGCCGATATCTGCTGCCCGCCGCGATTGATGAGCACGCGCCATTGGCGGCTGCCGGCGCGCGTGACACGATCGAGATCGGCGGATTTTTCGATTTTCTGATTGTTAACCGAAACGACGATGTCGCCCTTGCGAAAGCCGACAGATTGCGCCGCCGAACCATCGGCAACGCCGATGACGACGACACCCTGGGCCTGCGCATCGAGGCGAAGCTCGTCGGCCAGCGCCGGCGAGAGATTGGCGACCGTCGCGCCGAGGAACGGCGACCGCGCCTTGATCTCGACTTCCTCGCGCGGCGTATCGGGCGCGCTTTGCAGGCTGATGGTGACGCTGACATCATGGCCCTGGCGCAGCAGCGCGACCTGCGCCGTGCCGCCGAGCGGCTTGGTGGCAAACCGATAGTCGAACGAATTGGGATCGTCGACGACGGTGCCGTCGATGCTGACGATCACGTCGCCGGTCTTGATCCCGGCATGGGCGGCCGGTCCGATCGCCAGGAGGTTCGCCACCAGCGCACCGCTCGGGCGTTTAAGCCCGAGGCTCTCGGCGATCTCCGGCGTCACCTCCTGCAGCTTGGCGCCGAGCCAGGGACGCTTGACCGCGGCACTGCCGCCCTTGGCCGATGCGACCACCACGCGCACCATGTTCGCCGGAATGGCGAAGCCGATGCCCTGCGAACCGCCCGAGCGTGAGTAGATCGCGGTATTGATGCCAACGAGCTTGCCGTTGAGATCGACCAGCGCGCCGCCGGAATTGCCGGGATTGATGGCGGCGTCCGTCTGAATGAAGAACTGATAGTCGCTGATGCCGACCTGGGTGCGCGCGAGCGCCGAAACAATGCCATGCGTCACGGTTTGACCGACGCCGAACGGATCGCCGATCGCCAGCACCACATCGCCGACCGCAAGCGCGTCGGAATCGGCGAAATCGAGAACGGGAAACCGCTCGCTGACGCCTTTGAGCCGGAGCACAGTGAGATCGCTGTGCTCGTCCTTGAGTGCAATCTCGGCTTCGAACTCCCGCTTGTCGGACAGCGCGACCTTCACTTCGCTCGCGCCCTCGATCACGTGGTAGTTGGTAACCACGAGGCCCGACGGATCGACGATGACACCGGAGCCGAGCGAGCGCAGCACCTGCTCGCGCGGCACCGCGCCGAAGAACTGCCGGAACATGGGATCGTTCATGAACGGGTTGCGGTTCTCCACCACCCGCGCGGCGTAAACGTTGACCACGGCCGGCGCGGCCCGCTTGACCACCGGCGAAAAGGAAAGCTGCAGCTCTGCCGCTGACGACGGAACCCGGCGATCTTCAGCGTCCGCGCGTAACGGCAGCGCCGAAACTGCAAAAATCGCGGCGGCTAGGAATGCGGCACGCCCACCAGCATACGGCATGAAAAGACCCCGAATCGACGCCGTCACATATAGGCGTGCGTAGCGGCCTTTAGAAGGGCACCGGAAGCGCCCGGGCTCAGGGTGATGTGACGCTAGGCGGCGGCTGAAGCCGTTTCCTCGCCGCGCGCCTGGACCGGCCCGGAATCCTTGCCCTTCGCCTCGACGTCACGATCGACAAACTCGATCACCGCGATGGGGGCCGAATCTCCGTAACGGAACCCGGCTTTCATGACGCGGAGATAGCCGCCGTCGCGATCCTTGTAGCGGGGGCCGATCACCTCGAAGAGCTTCTTGACCATCGCAAGGTCGCGCATCTGCGCGATCGCCTGGCGGCGGGCGTGCAGGTCGCCGCGCTTGCCGAGCGTGACCAGCTTCTCCACGACCGGGCGCAAGTCCTTCGCCTTCGGCAGCGTCGTGGTGATCTGCTCGTGTTTGATCAGCGAGGCGGCAAGGTTAGCCAGCATCGAACGGCGATGGTCCGAACGCCGGTTGAACTTACGGTGGGTCTTGGCGTGACGCACAGTCTAACTCCTTGCCTTCCTTCGTCATGCCCGGCCTTGTTACGGGCATCCACGTCTTCGGCTGCCACCACGTTCCAAGACGTGGATGACCGGGACGAACCCGGCCATGACGGCACCGAAGGTCAGTAATGGTCTTCGAAGCGCTTGGCCAGTTCCTCGATGTTCTCCGGCGGCCAGCCGGGCACTTCCATGCCCAGATGCAGGCCCATCTGGACCAGCACTTCCTTGATCTCGTTGAGCGACTTGCGGCCGAAATTCGGCGTACGCAGCATCTCGGCCTCGGTCTTCTGCACGAGGTCGCCGATATAGACGATGTTGTCGTTCTTCAGGCAGTTGGCCGAACGCACCGAAAGCTCGAGCTCGTCGACCTTCTTGAGGAAGGCCGGATTGAACGCAAGGTCCGGGATCGATTCCTGCGCCGCCTCGCGCTTGGGCTCCTCGAAGTTCACGAACACGTTGAGCTGGTCTTGAAGGATGCGGGCAGCGTAAGCGAGCGAGTCTTCCGGGCTCACGGCGCCGTTGGTCTCGATCGACAGCGTGAGCTTGTCGTAGTCGAGAATCTGTCCTTCACGCGTATTCTCCACTTTGTAGGAGACCTTGCGCACCGGCGAAAACAGACTGTCGACCGGGATAAGGCCGATCGGCGCGTCTTCCGGACGATTTCGCTCGGCCGGCACGTAACCCTTGCCGGTATTGACGGTAAACTCCATGCGGATTTCGGCGCCCTCGTCGAGCGTGCACAGCACGAGATCGGGATTGAGCACCACGATATCGCCCACGGTCTGAATGTCGGCCGCGGTCACCGTGCCCGGACCCTGTTTCTTCACCACCATGCGCTTGGGCCCATCGCCCTGCATCTTGATGGCGATGTCCTTGATGTTGAGCACCATGTCGGTGACGTCCTCGCGCACGCCGGCGATCGAGGAGAATTCGTGCAGCACGCCGTCGATATGCACCGACTGCACCGCCGCGCCTTGCAGCGACGACAGCAAAATTCGCCGCAGCGCGTTGCCGAGCGTCACGCCGAAGCCGCGTTCGAGCGGCTCCGCAACAACGGTCGCCACGCGGCGGGGGTCGGTGCCGGCGCTGACCTGCAGCTTGCCGGGCCTGATCAGTTCCTGCCAATTCTTTTGGATCGTCACGTTATCACCCATCGCGTTGCGCGGCGCGAGCGCGTCGCGCGCCCCTGTCCGCTCCGTGGGGCCAAAATCAGTGCCATGATCGAGCGGCGGCAAATGTTCGATTTCCATAATTTGTCCTATACCCGCCGCCGCTTGCGCGGGCGGCACCCGTTGTGCGGGATCGGTGTTACGTCGCGGATCGAGGTGATGGTGAAGCCGGCCGCCTGCAGCGAACGCAGCGCCGATTCCCGGCCCGAGCCGGGACCGGCCACCTCAACCTCGAGCGTGCGCATGCCGTGCTCCTGAGCCTTCTTGGCGGCGTCCTCCGCGGCGACCTGTGCCGCGTAAGGCGTGGACTTTCGCGAACCCTTGAACCCCATCGTGCCGGCCGACGACCAGGCGATGGTGTTGCCTTGCACGTCGGTGATCGTGATCATGGTGTTGTTGAACGAGGCACTCACATGCGCAACGCCGGAGGCGATGTTCTTTCGTTCGCGTCGGCGGACGCGCGTGGCTTCCTTACCCATTCCTGAACCCTTTCGGACCGGAAACCGGTCGCGCCGGTCGCCGTCACATCATCTCTGTTTGGCGCTATTTCTTCTTGCCAGCGATAGGCTTGGCCGGCCCCTTGCGGGTGCGTGCATTGGTATGGGTCCGCTGCCCGCGAACCGGCAGGCCGCGACGATGACGCAACCCTCGGTAGCAGCCAAGATCCATCAGCCGCTTGATGTTCATGGCGACTTCACGCCGCAGATCGCCCTCGACGACGTAGTCGCGGTCGATCACCTCGCGCAGTTGCAACACTTCCTGATCGGTCAATTGCGACACCCGGCGCGCCTCGGGTATCGACACTTTTTCCATGATTTCCTTGGCTTTGGTGGGGCCAATGCCGTGGATATATTGCAACCCGACCACAACGCGCTTGTTGGTCGGGATATTGACGCCAGCGATACGGGCCACGTCAGTTGCTCCTTATGCGGGCCAGCTCAGCGCAACCCAGCGCTGTCCGGCCGCTCATCTGTCGGATTCGAATGTCACCTGAGAAGGCCACAAACGTAAAAAGCCAACGCATGCCTGCCGCCTGCGGCTTGGCATCGCTGCTTAATCTCCGAACCGGATATTCTAGGCTTATTAATGGACTCCAGGCACCCTCGTCAACCTCGGCTAGCGATTTCGTGTACAAGTCCTTAGCGACGGCCCTTTGAGGCCTTTGCCCGGGACTTGGGCTTGATTTTCGACTTGCCGGCGGCGGTTTTTCGGACCGCTCGTACCGGCTTGCGGGGGGTGACCCGGCGCGCTTTGGATTTTTTTCCTATTTCCGGTTTCTTGCGCGATGCGCCGGCCTTTGACTTGGTGCGATTCTTGATCGGATTCTTGGCGCGGGCCTTGATGGCGCGCCGAGGCTTCGTGGCGGCCTCTCCCGAGAGCCTCTTTTCGATGTTGGCTGCCACCTCGTCTATCGGCGCCATGCCGTCGACCGAATGCAGCACCCCGTGCTGACTGTAATAGGCAATCAGGGGCGCAGTCAGTTCCCGATAGGCCAGCAGCCGCCGATGCAGAATTTCCGGGTTGTCGTCGGGCCGCAGCGGTTCGCCGCGAGCCTGCATTTCGGCGATACGGCTTTCGATGCGCCTGACCAAGGCAGCCTCGTCGACGCGAAGCTCGACCACCGCATCAAGCGCGATGCCGTTCTTGGCCAGCATGCGGTCAAGCGCCTCCGCCTGCGGCACGGTCCGCGGGAAGCCATCGAGGATGAAACCCTTGCGCGCATCCGGCTGCGCGATCCGCTCCTCGACGATAGTAACCACTATGTCGTCGGGCACCAGCGCCCCGCGGGCCATGATGTCCTGCACCTTAAGGCCGAGCGGGCTGCCGGCCTTGACTGCGGCGCGCAGCATGTCGCCGGTGGAGAGTTGGACAAGTCCGTATTTGGCGACGAGATGCTGGGCCTGCGTCCCCTTGCCCGCCCCCGGCGGACCCAGCAGTATCAATCTCATCTCCGCCGCCCCCGCAATTTCGATCGCTTGATCAAGCCTTCATATTGATGCGCCAGCAGGTAACCCTGCACCTGCGCGACCGTATCCATCGTCACGCTGACCACGATCAGAAGCGATGTGCCGCCGAAATAGAACGGTACCGCCGCGTAGGAAATCAGCATTTCGGGAAACAGACACACGACCGCGAGGTAGGCCGCACCGATCACCGTGATCCGCGACAAGACATAGTCGATATATTCGGCGGTGCGCTCGCCGGGCCGGATACCCGGGATAAAGCCGCCATGCTTTTTCAGATTGTCGGCGGTCTCGGTCGGATTGAATACGATCGCCGTGTAGAAGAAGGCAAAGAAAACAATCAGCGCGACGTAGAGCGCGAGAAACAAAGGCCGCCCGTGCGAGAGCTGGGTGGTGATCATTGTCAGCCAGCCCGGTCCCTGACCGGCCGTGAAGTTGGCGATCGTTGTCGGCAACAGCAGCAGCGACGACGCGAAAATCGGCGGAATGACGCCGGAGGTATTGAGCTTCAGCGGCAGATGCGAGGACTGTTCTCCCAGCATCTTGTTGCCGACTTGGCGCTTTGGATACTGGATCAGGAGACGGCGCTGCGCGCGCTCCATGAACACGATGAAGGCGATGACCACGACCGCCATCACCAGGACGACGAGGATAAGCCCGGTCGAGAGCGCGCCCTGGCGGCCGAGTTCGAGCGTGCCGACGATCGCGGACGGTAATTGCGCGACGATGCCCGACATAATGATCAGCGACGTGCCGTTGCCGATGCCGCGCTGGGTGATCTGCTCGCCAAGCCACATCAGGAACATGGTGCCGCCGGTGAGCGTGATCACGGTCGAGATCACAAAGAATGGACCCGGATCGGTGACGACGTTGGTGGCGCCCTCGAGGCCGACCGAGATGCCATAGGCCTGAAAGGCCGCGAGCACCACGGTCAGATAACGTGTGTATTGGTTGATGGTCTTGCGGCCCGACTCGCCCTCTTTCTTGAGAGCTTCGAGCGTCGGCGACACCGTCGTCATCAGCTGGACGATGATCGATGCCGAGATGTAGGGCATGATGTTCAACGCGAAAATTGCCATGCGGTGAATGCCGCCGCCGGCGAACATGTTGAACATCCCGAGGATGCCACCGGCCTGGGAATTGAAGATCTGATTCCAGGCGTTCGGATCGATGCCGGGGAGCGGAATGTAGGTGCCGAGCCGATAGACGAGCAGCGCGCCGAGCGTAAACCAGATGCGCTTCTTCAGCTCCTCGGCCTTGGCCAGCGCTCCGAAATTGAGATTGGCTGCCAGTTGTTCCGCTGCAGAAGCCATCTACCGCTCCGAGCCCCTCTTAGTCGTTATGGCGGGGTTCGTCCCGTCCATCCCCGTCTGTGACAGCTATAAGTCGTGGATGCCCGGCACAAGGCCGGGCAGGACGACCATTATGCCGCCTCTTCGCTCGTTTCCCGCTTGGGAGCGAGGATTTCGACCGTACCGCCGGCCTTCTCCACCGCGGCTATTGCGGACTTCGACGCGCCATGCACCGAAACTGTGACCTTGGCCTTGAGTTCGCCAGCGCCAAGAAGCCGCACGCCGTCCTTGGCCCGGCGTAAAATCCCGGCCTTCACCAAAACCGTCGCGTCGATCTTGGCCGCCGGATCGAGCCGCCCGGCGTCAATCGCTTCCTGGAGACGTCCGAGATTGATCTCGTTGAGCTTGAGCGCGAACTTAACATTGCGAAAGCCGCGCTTGGGCAGGCGGCGATGCAACGGCATCTGGCCGCCCTCGAAGCCCTTGATGCGCACACCCGATCGCGCGGTCTGGCCCTTGCCGCCACGTCCACCGGTCTTGCCCTTGCCGGAGCCGATACCGCGGCCGATGCGCTTTCGCGTCTTGCGCGAGCCGTCGCGGCTGCCGAGTTCGTGAAGTTTCATTGTTCCTACTCCACCACGCGAACCAGATGCGCGACCTTGGCGATCATACCGCGCGTCGCGGGCGAATCGACCAATTCGGCGATGCGGCCGATCTTGTTCAGCTTCAAGCCTATCAGCGTCTCACGCTGGGTGTGCTCCCGGCGCAACGGGCTGCCGACCTGTCGCACCTTGACGGTCTTGCCATTGTTTTTGTTCGTCGTCCCGGCGTTCATCGTTCACTCCCGCGGCCTTTAGTCGGCCGCCTGCTCGCTAGCCTCGATGTCGCGGCGCCGAGCTTGCAGCGCCGAAACCTTGACGTTGCGGCGCGCGGCAACTGCGCGCGGCGAATCCTGATGCTTGAGCGCATCGAATGTCGCGCGCACGACGTTGTACGGGTTGGAGGTGCCGAGCGATTTCGCCACGACATCCTGCATGCCAAGCGTCTCGAACACCGCGCGCATCGGACCGCCGGCGATGATGCCGGTGCCGGGCGGCGCAGCGCGCAGGAAAACCTTGCCGGCACCGTGGCGTCCGGCAACATCGTGATGCAGCGTACGCCCCTCGCGCAAAGGCACGCGGGTCAATCCGCGCTTGGCGGCATCGGTCGCCTTTCGGATCGCCTCCGGCACTTCGCGCGCCTTGCCGTGGCCGAAGCCGACGCGGCCTTTCTGATCGCCGACAACAACCAGGGCGGCAAAACCGAAACGCCGGCCGCCCTTCACCACCTTGGCTACACGGTTGATGTGGACGAGCTTGTCGACGAATTCGCTGTCGCGCTCATCGTTTCGCCGCTCGCGTGGTTCACGTGCCATGTTGATCCGTCGAATCCTTGTCTGCCGTTTTCATGCGTTCTCTAGAAATTCAGGCCAGCCTCGCGCGCGGCATCCGCCAGCGCCTTGACGCGGCCGTGATAGAGGTAGCTTCCGCGATCGAAGATCACGTCCTTGATGCCCTTCTCCTGCGCACGCTCGGCGATCAGCTTGCCGACGGCTTTCGCCGCGGCGACGCTTGCGCCGGACTTCAGGCCCTCCAGCGCCGACTTCTCCAGCGAAGACGCCGCGACGAGCGTGGCGCCCTGATCGTCATCGATCAACTGCGCGTAGATGTGCTTACTGGAGCGGAAAACGGATAGCCGCTTGCGCTCGCCGGCGGCAAGCCGCAAGACGCCGCGCACGCGCCCCTTTCGCCGCTCGATCCTGTCGCTCAGCCTGCTCATTATCAGCTCCGTTACTTCTTCTTGCCTTCCTTGCGGAAGATTCGTTCGGCTGCGTATTTGACCCCCTTGCCCTTGTAAGGCTCAGGCGGGCGGAAATCGCGGATTTCGGCAGCGACCTGGCCAACCTTCTGGCGGTCGATGCCGGTGATGACGATCTCGACCGGACGCGGTGTCGCGATCGTGATCCCTTCCGGGATCGGATAGATCACATCATGGCTGTAACCGAGCGCCAGCTGCAGGTTCTTGCCCTGCACAGAGGCGCGGTAGCCGACCCCGTTGATCTCAAGGCGCTGCTCGAAGCCTTTGGTGACGCCGGCGATGAGGTTGGCTACCAGGGTCCGCGATGTGCCCCATTGGGACCGCGCGCGCTTGGTCTCGTCGCGCGGATCAACCTTGATCTGTCCGCCGTCGAGTTTGACCGTAACGTCATCCGGCAGCACGACCGAAAGCGCGCCCTTCGGGCCCTTTACCTTGACGATCTGGCCCTCGACATTCGCCGTTATGCCGGAGGGAACCGGAACTGCTCTTTTACCGATACGGGACATCAGAACACCGTGCAGAGAATTTCGCCGCCGACATTGGCGTCGCGGGCGGCGTGATCCGCCATGACGCCTTTCGGCGTCGAGACGATGGCGACACCGAGGCCGTTGTTGATCCGCGGCAGATTTCTGACCGACGTGTAGACGCGGCGGCCTGGCTTGGAAATCCGCTCGATCTCGCGGATCACGGGCTCGCCCTCGAAATACTTCAGCTCGATGTCCAGCTCGGAGCGGCCTTCGCGCTCGGTTACCGAATAGCCGCGGATATAGCCTTCGGTTTTGAGCACTTCGAGCACACTTTCGCGCAGCCTCGAGTTCGGGCTCGATACTTTGCTCTTGTTGCGCATCTGCGCATTGCGGATGCGGGACAGGAGATCGCCGAGCGGATCGTTCATCGACATCGTGCGATCCTCCTCACCAGCTCGACTTGACGAGGCCCGGGATCAGCCCTTTCGAGCCGAGGTCTCGCAGCGCGATACGCGACAGCTTGTGTTTGCGATAGAACGCGCGAGGACGCCCCGTCAGCTCGCAGCGGTTACGGATGCGGGTGGCCGACGAATTGCGCGGCACTTCGGCGAGCTTCAGCGTCGCCGCGAAACGCTCTTCGACCGGCTTGGTCCTGTCCTTCGCGATCGCCTTCAACCGCGCGCGCCGGCCCGCGAACTTCTTCGCCATCCGGCGCCGCCGGTTGTTCTTTTCGATCGAACTCTTCTTCGCCATCTAGTGCTCCTCGCTGCTCCGCGTCTGAGGCATCTGCGGCCTCACTGCCGGAACGGAAAATTGAATGCCGTCAACAAAGCGCGCGCCTCGTCGTCGGTGCGCGCAGTGGTGCATACGGTGATGTCCATGCCCCAGACCTCGGCGGTCTTGTCGTAGTCGATCTCCGGGAACACGATGTGCTCCTTGATACCCATCGTGAAGTTGCCCCGGCCGTCGAAGCTCTTCGGGTTCAGCCCGCGGAAATCGCGCACCCGCGGCAGCGCGATGTTGATCAGGCGGTCGACAAATTCATACATGCGCGCCTTGCGCAGCGTAACTTTGCAGCCGATCGCCTGCCCGTCGCGCAGCTTGTAGGTCGCGATCGATTTGCGCGCTTTGGTCACTATCGGCTTCTGTCCGGAAATAAGCGCGAGATCGGCGGCGGCCGATTTCGACCTTCTTGCGGTCGGCGACGCCTTCGCCGATGCCCATATTGATCACGACCTTGTCGAGCACCGGAATCTGCATGCGGTTCTTGTAGCCGAACTGTTCCACGAGCCGCGCGCGGATCACCTCTTCGAACGTGACCTTCAGCCGCGCCGGTACCTTCGGCTCGGGCTCGCGCGGCGCCGCCGGCTGATCGCCCTTTTCAGGCTTTGCCGTCTTCGCCTTCTCGGCCTTCGCAGCCTTGTCCGCCTTGACGGGCTTTTCGGTCTGACCCGAGCCTTCCGGGCGCGCAGCCTTGTCCGGCTTCTTGTCGGACTTCTTGGCTTTGTTCTTCTCGTCCTTATCAGCCATCGATCTCTGCTCCCGAGCGCTTGGAGAAGCGCACCTTCTTGCGATCCTCCCCTTTGCCGATGAACTTGAAGCCGACGCGCGTCGGCTTTTTGTCCTTGGGATCGGCAAGCGCAATATTCGACAGGTGGATCGGCGCCTCTTTGGAGATGATGCCGCCCTCGTGCGTCGCGTCCTGGCGCTGATGACGCTTGACTACGTTGACGCCGCGAACGAGCGCGCGGGCGTCATCGCGGCGCACCTCGATGACCTCGCCGCTGCGGCCCTTGTCGCGTCCGGCGATCACAATCACGGTGTCGCCCTTTTTGATCTTCGCCGCCATCACAGCACCTCTGGCGCGAGCGAAATGATCTTCATGTGGTTCTTCGCCCGCAATTCGCGCGGCACCGGTCCGAAGATGCGCGTGCCGACCGGTTCCATCTGCGGATTGATCAGCACGGCGGCATTGCGGTCGAAGCGGATGACCGAGCCGTCGGCGCGCTTGATGTCCTTGGAAATGCGGACGATGACGGCCTTCATCACGTCGCCCTTCTTCACGCGGCCGCGCGGAATCGCTTCCTTCACCGAAACGACGATGACGTCGCCGATGGTGGCGTATTTCCGCTTGGAGCCGCCGAGCACCTTGATGCACATGACGCGGCGCGCGCCGGAATTGTCCGCCACGTCGAGATTGGTTTGCATCTGAATCATGGGCTACCCCACTTATTCCTTATCCGGCGTCGCGCTTTACGACGCTTCCTTCTTCTCGCCACGCACTACGGCCCAGCGCTTGAGTTTGGAGATCGGGCGGTGCTCCTCGATCCAAACAGTGTCGCCGACCTTGAACTCGTTATTCTCGTCGTGCGCGTAGTACTTCTTCGAGCGGCGCACCGTCTTCTTGAACAAGGGATGGGTGTAGCGGCGCTCGACGCGCACCACCACCGTCTTGCTCTGTTTGTCGCTCACCACGACGCCTTGCAGGCTACGCTTTGGCATCTCTAATCCTCTTAACCCTTCGGCGCGCGTTTCTGCCGCGCAACGGTCTTGAGCCGCGCGATATCGCGCCGCACTTCGCGCACCCGCGAAGTATTCTCCAACTGGCCGGTGGCGCGCTGGAAACGCAGATTGAACTGCTCTTTCTTCAGCTTGAGCACCTCGTCGTCGATCTGATCGACCGTCATCGTCTTTATGTCGCCTGCTTTCATCACACGCCTACTCGCTGATGCGCTCGACGAAGCGCGTCTTGATCGGCAGCTTGGCGGCGGCAAGCGCCAGCGATTGCTTGGCGACTTCCAACGGCACCCCGTCGATCTCGAACAAGATGCGGCCCGGCTTGACCCGCGCCACCCACAGTTCCGGCGTGCCCTTGCCCGAGCCCATGCGAACTTCGAGCGGCTTCTTCGACACCGGCACGTCCGGGAACACGCGGATCCAGACCCGCCCGGACCGCTTCATGTTCCGGGTCAGAGCGCGGCGCGCGGCTTCGATCTGCCGCGCGGTGATCCGCTCCGGCTCCATGGCCTTGAGGCCGAATTGGCCGAACGCAAGGTTGGCCGCACTGGTGGCGAGGCCGTGGATACGGCCCTTGTGCGCCTTGCGGAATTTGGTTCGCATCGGTTGCAGCATGGCAGACGCCTTTTCTTAAACTTTCCGTTCGCTCACGCCGCATCCCGGCGCGGCCGCCCGACATCGCCCTCGGCCATCTTTTTGTCCTGCGCCATCGGGTCGTGCTCCATGATCTCGCCCTTGAAGATCCAGACCTTCACGCCGCAGGTGCCGTAGGTGGTGAAAGCGGTGGCGACGCCGTAATCGACGTCGGCGCGCAACGTGTGCAGCGGCACGCGGCCTTCGCGATACCATTCCATGCGCGCGATCTCGGCGCCGCCAAGACGGCCCGAGCAGTTGATGCGGATGCCGCCGGCGCCAAGCCGCATCGCCGATTGCACGGCGCGCTTCATGGCGCGGCGGAAAGCGACGCGGCGCTCGAGCTGCTGCGCGATGGATTCCGCGACGAGCTGCGCATCGAGTTCGGGCTTGCGAATTTCGACGATATTGACCACCACATCGCTGTCGGTCAGCGCGGCGACCCTGCGGCGCAATTTCTCGATGTCGGCGCCCTTCTTGCCGATGACGACGCCGGGACGCGCCGAATGGATAGTGACGCGGCACTTTTTGTGCGGCCGCTCGATCACGATCTTCGACACCGCAGCCTGCTTGAGTTCCTTCATCAACGCGGCGCGGATCTTCATGTCTTCGTGCAGGAGCGAACCATAACTCGCCTTGCCGGCATACCAGCGCGAATCCCACGTGCGGTTGATGCCGAGACGCAGCCCTACAGGATTGACTTTCTGACCCATGACTCTCTCCTGACGCCTACTGCGCCTGCGCCTGTGCTTCGACCTCACGCACCACGATGGTGAGGTGGGAAAACGGCTTGAAAATCGCTCCGACGCGGCCGCGCGCACGCGGCGAATGCCGCTTCATCACCAGCCCCTTGCCGACATGCGCCTCGACAACCATCAGATCGTCGACGTCGAGATCGTGATTGTTCTCGGCGTTGGCGATCGCGGATTCCAGACACTTGCGCACGTCGCGGGCGATGCGCTTGCGCGAAAACTCGAGATCGGCCAGCGCCGCGGAAACCTTCTTGCCGCGGATGAGCTGCGCCAAAAGATTCAGCTTCTGCGGGCTCACCCGCAGGTTACGGCTGATCGCCTTGGCCTCGTTATCGGACAGCGCGCGCTCGCGCTTTTTCTTGCTCATCTACGTTCTCCCGGCCTCACGACGCGCCGCCTGCCGGCGCGGCGGGGGCCGGCGCCACCGCACCTTCGCCCGCTCCGCCACCGGCGCCGGTGCGCTTGGCTTTACGGTCCGACGAGTGGCCGTAGAACGACCGCGTCGGGGCGAATTCGCCGAACTTGTGGCCGACCATCTCCTCGTTGATCGTGACGGGGACGTGCTTCTGGCCGTTGTAGACGCCGAAGGTCAGCCCGACGAATTGGGGCAGGATGGTCGAGCGGCGCGACCAGATGCGGATCATCTCGTGGCGTCCTGATGAACGCGCGGCATCCGCCTTTTTCAGCAGATAACCGTCGACAAACGGACCCTTCCAGACCGAACGCGTCATGATTGCTCCTAAACGATCCTATTTCTTGTTCTTCCGCGCGTGGCGGCTGAGCATGATGAACTTCGTGGTGCTCTTGTTCTTGCGCGTCTTCTTGCCCCTGGTCGGCTTGCCCCACGGCGTCACCGGATGCCGGCCGCCGCGCGTACGTCCGCCCAAAGGATGATCGACCGGATTCATGGTCTCGCCGCGGACGTGACCGCGCCATCCCATCCAGCGGTTGCGGCCGGCCTTGCCGATCGAAACGTTCATGTTGTCCGGGTTCGACACCGCGCCGATGGTGGCAATGCAGCGGCCGTGGACGAGCCGCTGCTCGCCGGAATTGAGCCGAACGATCACATACGCGCCATCACGGCCGACAAGCTGGGCATACGTACCTGCCGAGCGTGCGATCTGGCCACCCTTGCCGATCTTGAGCTCGATATTGTGCACGATGGTGCCGACCGGAATATTCGCCAGCGGCATGGCGTTGCCGGGCTTCACGTCGACATACTCGCCGGACACGACGGTATCGCCGACGGCAAGCCGCTGCGGCGCCAGGATGTAGGCGAGTTCGCCGTCCTCGTATTTGATCAGCGCGATGAAGCCGGTGCGGTTCGGATCGTATTCGAGCCGCTCGACCTTCGCCGGCGCGTCGAATTTGCGGCGCTTGAAGTCGATCTGCCGATAGGCCTTCTTGTGACCGCCGCCGCGATAGCGACTGGTGATCGAACCGGAATTGTTGCGCCCGCCGCTCGAACTCTTGCCTTCAGTAAGCGCCTTCACCGGCGCGCCGGCATGCAGGCCAGTGCGATCGACGAGGACCAGTTGGCGCTGGCCGGGCGTGACCGGATTATAGCTTTTGAGTGCCATCGCGCCCGCTCCTTACAGTCCCGTCGTCACGTCGATCGTCTGGCCCTCTTCGAGGGTCACGACCGCGCGTTTGGTATTCGGTTGCAGCCCGTAACGGCCTCGAAAAGCCTTCCACTTGCCGCGCCGGTTCAGCGTGTTCACGCTTTTGACTTTGACGTCGAACAGCTTCTCGACCGCTTCCTTGATCTGCGGCTTGGTCGCATGCGGGGCAACCTTGAAGATGACCTTGCTGTGCTCCGACGCGCTGGTCGCTTTCTCGGTGATCACCGGCGAAAGGATGACGTCGTAATGGCGCGGATCGGTGGTGCTCATTTGAATCGCGCCTCCAACGCATCAACAGCGGCCCGGGTCAGAACAAGCTTTTGCCGCCGCAGGATGTCGTAGACGTTGATGCCGGCGATCGGCAGGACGTCGATATTCGGGATATTGCGGGCCGCCGCGCGCACGCTGTCGGCGACTTCGGCGCCGTCCACGATCAGCGCGTTCGACAGACCGAGCTTCTCGAACTGGCTGAGAAGCACCTTGGTCTTCGCCTCTTTCACGTCCAACGCCTCGATGATGACGATGCCGTCGTCCTTGGCCTTGGCCGAGAGCGCGTGCTTGAGCGCCAGCGCCCGGACTTTCTTCGGCAGCCCGATCTCGTGGCTGCGCGGATGCGGACCGAACGAACGGCCGCCGCCGCGGAACAGGTTCACCCGCGCCGAACCGTGGCGGGCCGAGCCTGTGCCCTTTTGTTTGTACATTTTCTTGCCGGTGCGGTGGATGTCGGCGCGATTCTTGACCGCATGCGTACCGCTCCGGCGCTTGGCCAATTGCCACACGACACAGCGATGAATGAGGTCAGTGCGCGGCTCCAGTCCGAAAATGGTGTCGGATACCGTCACCGAGCCGGAGTTCTTGCCATCAAGCGACGTGACTTTCAGTTCCATGTCACGCGCCTTCCTGCGTTGCAGACGCGGCGGGCTCTTCGCTCGCCGCGGCGGTTGCGGCAGCCACAGCCTCGGAGAGTTTGAACTTGCCGGGCTTCGGCACGCCCTCGGGCAGTCGCTTCTTCACCGCGTCGCGCACCGTGATCCAGCCACCTTTGACGCCGGGCACTGCGCCTTCGACCAGAATGAGGCCGCGTTCGACGTCGGTCTGCATGACCTTCAGGTTGAGCGTGGTCACCCGGTCGACGCCGAGATGACCCGGCATTTTTTTGTTCTTGAACGTCCTGCCGGGATCCTGCCGGCCGCCGGTCGAGCCGATCGAGCGGTGCGAAATGGAGACGCCGTGGCTGGCGCGCAGGCCGCCGAAATTCCAGCGCTTCATGCCGCCAGCCCAGCCCTTTCCGGTCGAGGTGCCGGTCACGTCGACATATTGGCCGACGACGAAATGGTCAGCCGTGATCTCGGCGCCGACCGGGATGAGCCCGTCGTCGTCAACGCGGAACTCCGCGAGCTTGCGCTTGGGCTCGACCTTGGCAACAGCAAAATTTCCGCGATCGGCCTTGGTCGTGCGCTGAACCTTGCGCATGCCGGCGCCTAGCTGCAGCGCCACGTAGCCGTTCTTTTCTTTGGTGCGATGACCCACCACCTGGCAGTTGCCGAGCCGCAGCACCGTCACCGGCACGTGCTCGCCGGTCTCGGTGAAGAGACGAGTCATCCCAACTTTCTGTGCCAGCACACCGGAGCGCATTTTCTCGGATCCTCTTGGCGCCTCAGAGCTTGATCTCGACGTCGACGCCGGCGGCGAGGTCGAGCTTCATCAGCGCGTCCACCGTCTGCGGCGTCGGATCGACGATATCAAGCAAGCGCTTGTGCGTACGCATCTCAAACTGCTCGCGGCTCTTCTTGTCGATGTGCGGCGAGCGGTTCACCGTGAACTTTTCGATCCGCGTCGGCAGCGGGATCGGCCCCCGCACCTGCGCGCCGGTGCGCTTCGCCGTATTGACGATTTCGCGCGTCGACGCATCAAGAATGCGGTGATCGAACGCCTTGAGCCGGATGCGAATGTTTTGGCCGTTCATTGCCGATTGCTCCAAGGCAAGGGCCGCGGCGAACCGCGGCCCGTTGCATTTCTTACTCGATGATGCTCGCCACGACGCCGGCGCCGACGGTGCGGCCGCCCTCGCGGATGGCGAAGCGCAGTTTCTCTTCCATGGCGATCGGCACGATCAGCGTCACTTCCATGGCGATATTGTCGCCGGGCATCACCATCTCGGTGCCCTCCGGCAGCGTCACCACACCGGTCACGTCGGTGGTGCGGAAATAGAATTGCGGCCGGTAGTTGGTGAAGAACGGCGTGTGGCGCCCGCCCTCCTCCTTGGTGAGGATGTAGGCTTCAGCCTTGAACTTGGTATGCGGCTTGACCGAGCCCGGCTTGCAGAGCACCTGACCGCGCTCCACTTCCTCGCGCTTGGTGCCGCGCAGCAGGCAACCGACGTTGTCGCCGGCCTCGCCCTGGTCGAGCAGCTTGCGGAACATCTCGACGCCGGTGACGACCGTCTTGGTTGTCGGCTTGATGCCGACGATCTCGACTTCCTCGCCGACCTTGATGATCCCGCGCTCGATGCGGCCGGTGCAGACCGTGCCGCGGCCGGAGATCGAGAACACATCCTCGACCGGCATCAGGAACGGCTGATCCTTCGGACGCTCCGGCTGCGGGATGTACTCGTCGACGGCCTTCATCAACTCGAAGATCGCTTCTTTGCCGAGCTTCGGATCCTTGTCCTCGAGCGCCATCAGCGCCGAACCCTTGACGATCGGGATCTTGTCGCCGGGGAAATTGTACTTGGACAGCAATTCGCGAACTTCGAGCTCGACCAGTTCGAGGAGCTCGGGATCGTCCACCATGTCCACCTTGTTGAGGAAGACGACGAGCGCCGGCACGCCGACCTGACGGGCGAGCAGGATGTGTTCGCGGGTCTGCGGCATCGGACCGTCGGCCGCGCTCACCACCAGGATCGCGCCGTCCATCTGCGCGGCACCGGTGATCATATTCTTCACGTAGTCGGCATGCCCAGGGCAGTCGACGTGCGCATAGTGCCGGTTGTCGGTCTCGTATTCGACATGCGCGGTGGCGATGGTGATGCCGCGCGCCTTCTCTTCCGGCGCCTTGTCGATCTGATCGTAGGCGGTGTAGATCGCTTGGCCCTTTTCCGCCAGTATCTTGGTGATCGCAGCCGTCAACGACGTCTTACCGTGATCGACGTGCCCGATCGTGCCGATGTTACAGTGCGGCTTGTTGCGTTTGAATTTTTCCTTGGCCATGGGGCTCTCCGTTCCGGCTCTCTCTTTACCCTTCGTGAAAGTGTTATCAGGCGAACTTCGCTTGAACTTCTTCGGCGATGGTTTTCGGCACTTCTGCGTAGTGGTCGAATTGCATCGTGAACGTCGCGCGTCCCTGACTCATGGAACGCAGATTGTTGACGTATGAGAACATGTTGGCGAGCGGCACCATCGCGATGATGACGTTGGCGTTGCCGCGCATGTCCTGGCCCTGAATCTGGCCGCGCCGGGAATTCAGATCGCCGATGACCGACCCGGTATAATCCTCCGGCGTCACGACCTCGACCTTCATGACCGGCTCGAGCAGCACCGGGCCGCCCTTCTGCAAAGCCTCGCGCAGCGCGGTGCGCGAGCAGATCTCGAACGCCATGGCCGACGAGTCGACGTCGTGGGAAGCGCCGTCGATGAGGCTGACCTTGAGGTCGACCACCGGGAAGCCGGCCAGAACGCCGGAACTCATCACCCCTTCGAGACCCTTCTCGACGGCGGGGATGAATTCCTTTGGCACCGAACCGCCGACGATTTCGTTCTCGAACTCGAAGCCCGCCCCGGCTGCTGCCGGTTCGGCGACGATCTTGACCCGTGCAAACTGGCCGTGGCCGCCGGTCTGCTTCTTGTGGGTGTAGTCGACCGTCGCCGGCCGCGTGATCTTCTCGCGATAGGCGACCTGCGGCGCACCGATATTGGCATCGACCTTATAGGTGCGCTTGAGGATATCGACCTTGATGTCGAGATGAAGCTCGCCCATCCCTCTGATAATGGTCTGGCCGGATTCCTGATCGGTATTGACGCGGAATGACGGATCCTCGGCCACGAGCTTGGCGAGCGCCACACCGAGCTTTTCCTGATCGGCCTTCGACTTCGGCTCGATGGCAATCTCGATGACCGGATCGGGAAATTCCATCTTTTCCAGGATCACCGACTTCTGCGGATCGCACAGCGTGTCGCCGGTGCGGACGTCCTTGAGGCCCGCCAGCGCCACGATGTCGCCGGCATAGGCTTCCTTGATGTCCTCGCGGTTGTTCGCATGCATCAGCAGCATCCGGCCGACGCGCTCCTTGCGCTCCTTGGTCGAATTCAACACTCCGGCGCCGCTCTCGAGCGTGCCCGAATAGATGCGGCAAAAAGTGATGGTGCCGACGAACGGATCGTCCATGATCTTGAAGGCGAGCAGCGACATCGGCTCGGTGTCCGACGATTTGCGTTCGACTTCATTGCCCTTGGAATCGATGCCCTTCACCGGCGGCACGTCGAGCGGTGACGGTAGATAGTCGACCACCGCGTCAAGAAGCGGCTGCACGCCCTTGTTTTTGAACGCCGAACCGCAGAAAACCGGGAAGAACGTGCTGGCGATAGTGGCTTTGCGGATGAGGCGCTTGAGCGTCGCTACGTCGGGTTCCTTGCCTTCGAGATACGCCGTCATGGCGTCGTCATCGAGTTCAACCGCGGCCTCAACAAGCTTCTCGCGATATTCCTTGGCCTGGTCGAGCAGATCGGCCGGAATTTCGACATCGTGATATTTCGCGCCGAGCGTTTCTTCGTCCCACACCACGCCGACCATGCGAACCAGATCGACGATGCCCTTGAAGTTGCTCTCGGATCCAATCGGTAGCTGGATGGCGACCGGCCTGGCGCCGAGGCGATCGACGATGTCCTTGAGGCACTGGAAGTAGTCGGCGCCGACCTTGTCCATCTTGTTGCAGAACACTATGCGCGGGACGTTGTAGCGATCGCCCTGCCGCCAGACCGTTTCCGTCTGCGGCTCGACGCCCTGGTTCGAATCGAGCACGCATACCGCGCCGTCGAGCACGCGCAGCGAACGCTCCACCTCGATAGTGAAGTCGACATGGCCGGGCGTGTCGATGATGTTCAGCCGCTTGCCGTTCCAGACCGCCGTGGTCGCGGCTGACGTAATGGTGATGCCGCGCTCCTGCTCCTGCTCCATCCAGTCCATGGTGGCGGCGCCATCATGGACTTCGCCGATCTTGTGGCTCTTGCCGGTGTAGTACAGGACGCGCTCGGTCGTGGTCGTCTTGCCGGCATCGATGTGCGCCATGATGCCGAAGTTGCGGTAGTCTTCGATCGGATGAGTGCGGGGCATGGGGAAATTTCCTTCGCTGTCGCCGGTTACCAGCGATAGTGCGAGAATGCGCGGTTGGCTTCTGCCATCCGGTGCGTGTCCTCGCGCTTCTTGACTGCGTTCCCCCTGTTATTCGATGCATCGAGCAGCTCCGCGGAGAGCCGTTCGGTCATCGTTTTCTCGTTGCGTTCGCGCGCGGCCGTAATGATCCAGCGGATGCCGAGCGCCTGGCGCCGCGAGGTACGCACCTCGACCGGCACTTGATAGGTAGCGCCGCCGACGCGCCGCGAGCGCACTTCGATCGACGGCATGACATTGTCCAGCGCCTGCTGGAATACGCTGATCGGGTTGCCCCGGGTCTTGCCTTCGATCATTTCCAGCGCGCCATAGACGATGCCTTCGGCGACCGACTTCTTGCCGGCATGCATCACCGAATTCATGAATTTCGTGACCACGACATTCCCGAATTTCGGATCGGGAAGGATTTCGCGTTTTTCTGCGCTGTGGCGGCGAGACATCTCTAGGCTCCCATCACTTCGGTCGCTTGGCGCCGTACTTCGAGCGGCGCTGCTTGCGGTTCTTCACGCCCTGGGTATCGAGCACACCGCGCAGGATGTGGTAGCGCACGCCGGGCAGGTCCTTCACGCGACCGCCGCGGATCATCACCACCGAATGCTCCTGCAAGTTATGGCCCTCGCCGGGGATGTAGCCGATGACCTCGAAGCCGTTGGTCAAACGAACCTTGGCGACCTTGCGCAAAGCCGAGTTCGGCTTCTTCGGCGTCGTCGTGTAGACGCGCGTGCAGACGCCGCGCTTTTGCGGGCTTTGCTGCAAAGCCGGCACTTTCTTCTTCGCGTGCTGCGTCACCCGCGGCTTGCGAATGAGCTGATTGACCGTCGGCATCGCGCGCCTGAACCTTCTGTTTCGAAGCTTTCGCCCCGGTTTGTCCTTCGGGCTCGCGCCCTGATCGCGCGAACGCATTCGCGCAAACGAAAACGCGCAATCCGCTCTCTTTGAGCGGAAGGCGCTGGAAAACCGCAGAGGACCGCGATGCGTTAACCGCGGTCGTGCGCTTAGCAATCTGACTTTGCGTAGTCAGAGGCAGCGTTTGAGCTTCCTTCGTCGAGGCGTCGTGCCGAAGCCCACCTGCCCACGAATGGGCGCCAAGAAAGGAATGACTTCCAATGGCTTAACAGGGGACCCGGACAGGCCGTTCCGACGGGCGAAGCTCACCGCCTGCCGAAGAGTGCGCGCTGTTTATCGGCGCCACCGTGCGAAGTCAAGCCGATATGGGCATGAAAGCGCGGTGGCGCAAGGACAACTGGCGTTTTCGGCTAATCGCCGCGAGCCAAGAGTCCGGCGAGACGACCGCTTTGATGGCGCCAGCGGTAAGCCGGTTCAGGCGGGCTCCATGCCCTTGGCGCGAATGATGTGCACCGCCGGGGGCGAAGCCAAAAACGCTACAAAGGCGCGCGCCGAGGGGTTCTGCTCGGCGGCGGGAGCAAGACCCGCTGTATAAAGCACGAAATTGATGAGTTCGCGCGGCAAAGGGCCGACCAGATGGGCCCCCTCGACCGGCTGGTTTTCGATGATTTGTTGCATGCCGACCTCGGCCTCGCCGCTGGCAATGACGGCCCCCACCGGCCGGCCGATCGCGAATACGGTCTTGTCCTTCATTTCCTGCGCAAGACCGAGGCGCTCCAAAAGCTCCGCCACATACAAACCGCTCGGACCTTTGCTGTAGGAGATCGATTTCGCTTCCCGCAACGCCTTCTTGAACGCGGCAACGGTACCGATGTCGGGCTCCGCCGCGCCGGTGCGCACCATGAAGCCGACCAGCGAGCGCACGGCATCGGTCGGCGTGCCGGGCGCGATCTTGCCTGCCACTACCAGCCCATCGATCGCCGGTCGAGGCAGCAGCGCGACGTCGAAGACCGCGCCGGCTTCGATCTCGGCCTTCATGTCGCGGGTCAAGCCGAAGCGGGTCGCGACTTTGGCGCCGCTCGCCTCTTCGAACAACGGCACGGCTTCCGCCAAGAAACGGCGCATGGCGCCGCCGCTGAGTATCTCCACATCGGCTGATCGAACCGCCGATCCCGAGTTCATATTCCCACCTGTATCGGCACCGGGTCGTACCCCGGATGATCAAAACCAAAGAGCCTTACATTAGGCCCCCTTCTTCCCGCAGTCCTTGCGCAGCTCGAACCGGGCCGGAGGCGTTTGAAACCAAAAGGCCGCCCAAAGGGCGGCCTTCCGTACTTCGCAGAGTGCATCCGACCGCTATTCCGCGGCGGGCAGCGCCGCCGGTTCGGCGGCAGCCGCAGCCGCCCTTGCCGCGGCCTCCTTCTCGCGCTCGGCGAGAATGAGCTGATCGCGTTTGATCGCGACCTCGCGCAACCGGTTCATCATCGCGCCGGTCCCGGCCGGGATCAGACGGCCGACGATGACGTTCTCCTTGAGGCCGTCGAGCGTGTCGGCCTTGCCGCCAACCGCGGCTTCGGTGAGCACGCGCGTCGTCTCCTGGAATGACGCCGCGGAGATGAACGAGCGGGTCTGCAACGACGCCTTGGTGATACCCAGCAGCACCGGATGGGCAGTCGCCGGCTTCTTGCCTTCAGCCGCGGCCTGCGCATTGACCTCGTCGAACTCCACCTTGTCGACCTGCTCGCCCTGGATCAGGTCGGTCTCGCCGGAGTCTTCGATCTCCACCTTCTGCAGCATCTGACGCACGATCACTTCGATGTGCTTGTCGTTGATCGCCACGCCCTGGAGCCGATAGACCTCCTGGATTTCGTTGACGAGGTAGCCGGCCAGCTCTTCGACGCCCTTGATCGCCAGGATGTCGTGCGGCGCCGGATTGCCTTCGACGATGAAGTCACCTTTCTCGATGACGTCGCCGTCCTGCAAGTGGATGTGCTTGCCCTTGGCGACGAGGTACTCCTTGACCTCCTCGTCCTTGTTGCTCGGCTCGATGGTGATCCGCCGCTTGTTCTTGTAGTCGCGGCCGAAACGCACCGTGCCGGAAATCTCGGCGATGACCGCCAATTCCTTGGGTCGCCTCGCCTCGAACAACTCGGCGACGCGCGGCAGACCGCCGGTGATGTCGCGCGTCTTGGCGCTTTCGGTCGGGATACGCGCGATAACGTCGGCCGACTTCACCTTCGAGCCGGGATCGACCGAGATGATGGCGTCGACCGCCAGCATGTAACGAGCGTCGCCGCCGCGGCTGAGCTTGAGGATCTTGCCGTCCTTGCCCTTGATCACCAGCGCCGGACGCAGGTCCTGCTGGCCGCGGGCGGAGCCCGAACGCCAATCGATGACGACGCGCTTGGCGATACCGGTCAATTCGTCGAGCGTCTCGGTCAACGACTGGCCTTCAACGAGATCCTCGAAGCCAATCGCACCCTCAACCTCGGTCAGAATCGGACGGGTATACGGATCCCATTCCGCGATGCGCTGGCCGCGTTTGATATGCTGGCCGTCATCGATTTTGAGCCGTGCGCCGTATTGGATACGGTGCACGGCACGTTCGGTGCCATCCGGATCGAGAACCGCGACGATGAGGTTACGGCCCATCGCGATGAGATCGCCGTCCGAATTGCGGGCGATGTTCACGTTCTTGATCTTGACGGTGCCTTCGAAGTTCGAACTCGACGAACGATTGCTCCGAGATTTGCGCCGCGCCGCCGATATGGAACGTGCGCATG
Organism: uncultured Alphaproteobacteria bacterium; assembly: GCA_963829465.1. Lineage (GTDB taxonomy): Bacteria > Pseudomonadota > Alphaproteobacteria > Rhizobiales > Xanthobacteraceae > BOG-931. Next base: position 20,075 of record CAWHJE010000006.1, on the reverse strand, counting down.
GTGAGCTGCGTTCCAGGCTCGCCGATCGATTGTGCAGCAATGACACCCACCGCCTCGCCCATGTTGACCGGGGTGCCGCGGGCAAGATCGCGCCCGTAGCAATTGCCGCAAACGCCGGGCTGGGTGTTGCAGGTAAGCACCGAGCGGATTTTCACCTCCTGCACGCCGGCGGTGACGAGCTTTTCGACGTGAGGCTCCTCAAGCAGCGTTCCGTTGGCGACCAGGACCTCGTTGCTCGTCGGATCGCGCACGTCTTCGGCCGTGGTGCGGCCGAGGATACGCGTCGCCAGCGATGCGACGACGGTGCCGGCATCGATAATGGCGCGCACCTTGATGCCGCGGGTCGTGCCGCAATCCACTTCGGTGATGATGCAGTCCTGCGCCACGTCGACGAGACGCCGCGTAAGATAGCCCGAGTTCGCCGTCTTCAGCGCGGTGTCGGCGAGACCCTTGCGCGCGCCGTGCGTCGAGTTGAAATACTCGAGCACCGAGAGACCCTCCTTGAAGTTGGAGATGATTGGGCTCTCGATGATCTCGCCCGACGGCTTCGCCATCAGGCCGCGCATGCCGGCGAGCTGGCGCATCTGCGCGGGCGAGCCGCGCGCGCCGGAGTGCGCCATCATGTAGATCGAGTTGACCTGCGCCTCCGCGCCCTTTTCCACCGCGGGCTTGGACGCCGAGATCTCGCGCATCATTTCGTCGGCGATCTTCTCGGTGCACTTCGACCAGGCGTCGACGACCTTGTTGTACTTCTCGCCCTGGGTAATCAGGCCGTCGTTGTATTGCTGTTCGAATTCCTTGACCAGTTCGCGGGTCTTTTCAACGATCGCTTTCTTGGAGTGCGGCACGACCATGTCGTCCTTGCCGAACGAGATGCCGGCCTTGAACGCATGATGGAAGCCTAGCGCCATGACGCGGTCGCAGAAGATAACGGTCTCCTTCTGCCCGCAGTGGCGATAGACGGTGTCGATCATGCCGGAGATTTCGCGCTTCGTCATGAGCTTGTTGACGAGGTCGAACGAAATCTTCGGCAGCTTCGGCAGCACTTCGCCGAGGATGGCGCGGCCCGGCGTGGTCTCGTACCACTTGCGGAACGGCTTGCCCTCCTCGTCGACTCCCTCATAGCGATACTTGATCTTGGTATGGAGCCCGACGGCCTTCTCGTGCAGAGCGTGCTCGACCTCGCTCAAGTTGCGATAGAAGCCCTGCACCGTATTCTTCTTTTTGCGGTCGCGCTCGATCTCCTTCTCGGCGTGAAGCTCGAGCTTCCACTGCCCGGGACCGCCGTCGTTCATGATCGACAGGTAGTAGAGACCGAGCACGATGTCCTGTGACGGCACGATGATCGGCGAGCCGTTCGCGGGGTGGAGGATATTGTTGGTCGACATCATCAAGACGCGCGCTTCGAGCTGCGCCTCGAGCGACAGCGGCACGTGCACCGCCATCTGGTCGCCGTCGAAGTCGGCGTTGAACGCCGCGCAGACCAGCGGATGCAGCTGGATCGCCTTGCCTTCGATCAGAACCGGCTCGAACGCCTGAATGCCGAGGCGATGCAGCGTCGGCGCGCGGTTGAGCAGTACCGGATGCTCGCGGATCACCTCGTCGAGGATATCCCAAACCTCCGGCTTCTCCTTCTCTACGAGTTTCTTCGCCTGCTTCACTGTCGTCGACAGGCCCTTGGCGTCGAGCCGCGAATAGATGAACGGCTTGAACAGTTCGAGCGCCATCTTCTTCGGCAGCCCGCACTGATGGAGCTTGAGTTCGGGACCGACCACAATCACCGAACGGCCGGAATAATCGACGCGCTTGCCGAGCAGGTTCTGCCGGAAGCGGCCCTGCTTGCCTTTGAGCATATCGGCGAGCGACTTCAACGGCCGCTTGTTGGCGCCGGTGATGACCCGGCCGCGGCGGCCGTTGTCGAACAACGCGTCAACCGCCTCCTGCAACATCCGCTTCTCGTTACGGATGATGATGTCAGGAGCGCGCAGCTCGATGAGCCGCTTCAGGCGGTTGTTGCGGTTGATGACGCGCCGGTAAAGGTCGTTGAGATCGGACGTGGCGAAGCGGCCGCCGTCGAGCGGCACCAGCGGGCGCAGATCGGGCGGAATCACCGGCACGTGCGTGAGGATCATCCATTCCGGCTTGTTGCCGGACTGGACGAAAGCCTCGATCAGCTTGAGCCGCTTGGCCAGCTTCTTCGGCTTCAACTCGGAGGTCGATTCCGCGATCTCCTGGCGGAGGTCCGTGGCCATCTTTTCCAGGTCGAGTGCCTTGAGCATCTCGCGGATAGCCTCGGCGCCGATCATGGCCGTGAAGCTGTCGGGGCCGAGTTCGTCCTGCGCCTTGGTGTAATCCTCTTCGCTCAGGAGCTGACGGTCCTTGAGCGGCGTCAACCCGGGTTCTAGCACGACGTAGTATTCGAAATAGAGGATGCGCTCGAGATCCTTGAGCGTCATGTCGAGCAACAGCCCGATGCGCGACGGCAGCGATTTGAGAAACCAGATATGCGCCACCGGGGCCGCCAGCTCGATATGGCCCATGCGCTCACGACGTACGCGGCTGAGCGTCACCTCGACCGAGCACTTCTCGCAGATGATGCCCTTGTACTTCATGCGCTTGTACTTGCCGCACAAGCACTCGTAATCCTTGATCGGCCCGAAGATGCGCGCGCAGAACAAGCCGTCGCGCTCGGGCTTGAAGGTGCGATAGTTGATGGTCTCCGGCTTTTTGATCTCGCCGTAGGACCAGGACAAAATCTTTTCCGGGCTCGCGATGGAAATCCGGATCTGGTCGAAGACCTGAGCCGGCGCCTGCGGGCTGAAAAGATTCATGATCTCTTGGTTCATCGTCTTCTCCGCTTGCCGACCGTGTCGGCCGCTGAACTTCTATTCTCTTTCACCAGTCATGCCCGGCCTTGTGCCGGGCATCCACGTCTTTCCTTCCGCTAGAAGGCGTGGATGGCCGGGACTAGCCCGGCCATGACGCTTACTCGGCCGCTTCGGCGACGCCGTCGCCGCGCTGCTGCTTGGAATTGTGCAGGTCGACGTTGAGGCCGAGCGAGCGCATCTCCTTGACCAGCACGTTGAACGATTCCGGAATGCCGGCTTCGAATGTGTCGTCGCCGCGCACGATCGCCTCGTACACCTTGGTGCGGCCGGCGACGTCGTCCGACTTCACGGTCAGCATCTCCTGCAGCGTGTAGGCGGCGCCGTAGGCCTCGAGCGCCCACACTTCCATTTCGCCGAAGCGCTGGCCGCCGAACTGCGCCTTGCCGCCCAAAGGCTGCTGGGTGACGAGGCTGTAGGGGCCGATCGACCGGGCGTGGATCTTGTCGTCCACGAGGTGATGCAGCTTGAGCATGTAGATGTGGCCGACCGTGACCTTGCGGTCGAAGGTGTCGCCGGTGCGCCCGTCGTAAAGCGTGACCTGGCCGGAATGATCGAGGCCGGCGAGATCGAGCATGTGCTCGATATCGGCCTCCTTCGCTCCATCGAACACCGGCGTCGCGATCGGCACGCCGTGACGCAGATTCGCGCCAAGCTCGAGAAGACCCTTCTCGTCTAGCGACTTGATGGTCTCATCTTCGCCATACACCTTCTTCAACAGCTCCTTGAGCGGCTTTGAGTCCTTCTTGCTATTGTAGAGATCGACGGCACTGCCGATTTTCAGGCCGAGCCCGGCGCAGGCCCAGCCGAGATGGGTCTCCAGGATCTGCCCGACATTCATGCGGCTCGGCACGCCGAGCGGGTTGAGCACGATGTCGACCGCGGTGCCGTCGGCGAGGAACGGCATGTCCTCGAGCGGCACGATCTTCGACACCACGCCCTTGTTGCCGTGGCGGCCGGCCATCTTGTCGCCGGGCTGGATCTTGCGCTTCACCGCGACGAAGACCTTGACCATCTTCATCACGCCGGGCGGCAGCTCGTCGCCGCGCTGCAGCTTCTCGACCTTGTCGAGGAAGCGCTGCTCGAGCCGCTTCTTCGATTCGTCGTACTGCTTACGGATGGCTTCGATCTCCGCCATCACCTTGTCGTTCGGCGAAGCGAACATCCACCACTGCGAGCGCGGATATTCGTCAAGAATGACGCGCGTGATCTTGGTGTCTTTCTTGAAGCCCTTCGGCCCGGCGATACCCTGCCGGCCTTCCAGAAGCTCCGCCAGACGCCCATAGACGTTGCGGTCGAGGATCGCCTGCTCGTCGTCGCGGTCCTTGGCGAGCCGCTCGATCTCTTCGCGCTCGATGGCGAGCGCGCGTTCGTCCTTCTCGACGCCATGGCGATTGAACACGCGCACCTCGACGACGGTGCCCTGAACGCCGGGCGGAACCCGCAGCGAGGTATCGCGCACGTCGGACGCCTTCTCGCCGAAGATGGCGCGCAGGAGCTTTTCCTCCGGCGTCATCGGGCTTTCGCCCTTCGGCGTGATCTTGCCAACGAGGATGTCGCCGGCGCGCACTTCGGCGCCGATATAGACAATGCCCGCTTCGTCGAGATTCTTGAGCGTCTCTTCCGAGACGTTGGGGATGTCGCGGGTGATTTCCTCCGGGCCGAGCTTGGTGTCGCGCGCCATCACCTCGAATTCCTCGATGTGGATCGAAGTGAAGACGTCGTCCTTGACGATGCGCTCGGACAGCAGGATCGAGTCTTCGAAATTGTAGCCGTTCCACGGCATGAACGCGACAAGGACGTTGCGGCCGAGAGCCAGTTCGCCGAGATCGGTCGAGGGACCGTCGGCGATGATGTCGCCCTTCTTCACCTGATCGCCGACTTTCACCAGCGGCCGCTGGTTGATGCAGGTGTTCTGGTTCGAACGCTGGAACTTCATCAGCCGGTAGATGTCGACGCCCGGCTTGGTCGGATCCGGTTCATCGGTGGCGCGGATGACGATACGGGTGGCGTCGACCTGGTCGACCACCCCGGTACGGCGCGAGGCAATCGCCGCACCGGAATCGCGAGCGACGACGCCTTCCATGCCGGTGCCGACGAACGGCGCTTCCGCGTGCACCAGCGGCACGGCCTGCCGCTGCATGTTGGAGCCCATGAGCGCGCGGTTGGCGTCATCGTTCTCGAGGAACGGAATGAGCGCCGCCGCCACCGAAACAAGTTGTTTCGGCGACACGTCCATGAAATCCACCTTGTCGGGTGGGATGAGTTGCACGTCGCCGGCATGACGCACGACCACGAGGTCGTCGGTGAATCGCCCGCGCGCGTCGATCGCCGAGTTGGCCTGAGCGACCGTGTAGCGGCCCTCTTCCATCGCCGAGAGATAGATCACCTCGTCGCTGACGCGGCCGTCCTTCACCTTGCGGTATGGCGTTTCGACGAAGCCGTATTTGTTCACCCGCGCAAAGGTCGCGAGCGAGTTGATCAGACCGATATTCGGGCCTTCCGGCGTCTCGATCGGACAGATGCGGCCGTAATGGGTGGTGTGCACGTCGCGCACCTCGAAGCCGGCGCGTTCGCGCGTAAGGCCGCCCGGGCCTAGAGCGGAGAGCCGCCTCTTGTGCGTGATCTCCGACAGCGGATTGGTCTGGTCCATGAATTGCGAGAGCTGCGAGGAACCGAAGAACTCGCGCACGGCGGCAGCCGCCGGCTTGGCGTTGATCAGGTCCTGCGGCATCACCGTGTCGATATCGACCGACGACATGCGCTCCTTGATCGCGCGCTCCATTCGCAGCAGACCGATGCGATACTGATTTTCCATCAGCTCGCCGACCGAGCGCACCCGGCGATTGCCGAGATGGTCGATGTCGTCGATCTCGCCTTTGCCGTCGCGCAGATCGACCAGCGTGCGGATCACCGCCAGGATGTCTTCCTTGCGCAAGGTGCGCATGGTGTCCTCGGCGGTAAGGTCGAGCCGCATGTTCATCTTGACGCGGCCGACCGCGGAAAGATCGTAACGCTCGCTATCGAAGAACAGCGAGTTGAACATCGTCTGCGCGGTGTCGATCGTTGGCGGCTCGCCTGGACGCATGACGCGGTAAATGTCGAACAACGCGTCTTCGCGCGTCATGTTCTTGTCGATCGTCAGCGTGTTGCGGATATAGGCGCCGACATTGACGTGGTCGATGTTCAGGAGCGGCAGCTCCTTGTAACCGGCGTCGTTCAGCGTCTTCAGCGTCTTCTCGGTGATCTCCTCGCCGGCTTCGGCGTAGATTTCACCGGTCTTCGGATTGACGAGGTCCTCGGCGAGATAGTGGCCGATCAGTTCCTCATCGCTCAACCGCAATGCCTTGAGGCCCTTTTCGGCGAGCTGGCGCGCCTGACGGACGGTCAGCTTCTTGCCGGCCTCAAGCACGACCTTGCCGGTGTCGGCGTCGACGAGATCGTTGATCGCCTTGTAGCCGCGCAGGCGGTTGGCATCGAACGGCACGCGCCAGCCATCCTTGGTGCGCTTGTAGGGTATCTGCTTGTAGAAGGTGTTGAGTATCTCCTCGCCGCTCATGCCGAGGGCATAGAGGAGCGACGTCACCGGGATCTTGCGGCGGCGATCGACGCGCGCGTGAACGATATCCTTGGCGTCGAACTCGATGTCCAGCCAGGATCCGCGATAGGGAATGATGCGGGCGGCGAACAGGAGCTTGCCCGACGAATGCGTCTTGCCCTTGTCGTGATCGAAGAACACGCCGGGCGAGCGGTGCATCTGGGAGACGATGACGCGCTCGGTGCCGTTGACGACGAAGGTGCCGTTGTTGGTCATGAGCGGAATGTCGCCCATGTAGACATCCTGCTCCTTGATGTCCTTGACCGACTTGGCGCCGGTCTCTTCGTCGATATCGAACACGATCAGACGCAGGGTGACCTTGAGCGGCGCAGCGTAAGTCATGCCGCGCTGGCGGCACTCGTCGACGTCGTATTTGGGTCCTTCGAATTCGTACTTCACGAATTCGAGCATCGAAGTATTGGAGAAGTCGGAAATCGGGAATACCGACTTGAATACCGCCTGCAGACCCTCGTTGGGCCGGCCGCCTGGTGGCTCCACCACCAGCAGGAATTGGTCGTAGGACGCCTTCTGAACCTCAATGAGGTTCGGCATCTCCGCGACTTCTTCGATTTTTCCGAAAAACTTACGAACGCGCTTCCGACCGATAAACGTCTGCGCCATTATGTCCTCTCGCTCAATCGATCCATCGAGCTCGAACCGCCGGACTCGAGCCCTTGCCCCGAACCTCGCGAGTTCGGCGCGTCGAGGTGATCAAGACGACTCTCCAGAAGGCCGCAATCCATCGCGACCGTCGGGACAGGCGTCGAATCACCTTATTTCCACGATTCGGCCAAGAGCGCCGAATCTCTTACTTACGTCAGCCGACCCTTGGTGATCACGGTGATTCGGGCGAAAAATAGCCGAAATCACCGCTTTCCACTGCCTGACCAGCGTCAATAACCTTACTTAATCGCGAGTCCTGGCTGGCTCCACTCCAGCCGGGACCCTGCTTAAGTAAGCATTGCTTACTTAAGCTCAACCTTTGCGCCGACCTTTTCCAAAGTCGCCTTGATCTTGGCGGCTTCATCCTTGTTGACGCCTTCCTTGACCGGCTTGGGAGCGCCCTCGACCAAGTCCTTGGCTTCCTTGAGCCCGAGGCCAGTGATCGCGCGCACTTCCTTGATGACTTCGATCTTCTTGTCGCCCACGGCCGCGAGCACGACCGTAAACTCGGTCTTCTCCTCGGCCGCCGGTGCGGCGGCAGCAGCCGGACCGGCTGCGACCGCAACCGCGGCGGCTGCCGAAACGCCCCACTTCTCTTCGAGCAACTTGGCAAGTTCGGCGGCCTCCAGCACAGTGAGGCTGGAAAGGTCGCTTACGATTTTTTGCAGATCAGCCATGATATTTGTCCTTCGGTTCTAATCTTTGGGTTGAGGCAGCCTCAGGCGGCCGCGCCCTCTTCGCTCTTTGAGGCATAGGCCTGCACGACGCGGGCGACCTTGGCCGCAGGGGCGTTCACCACCTGCGCGATCTTGGTCGCCGGCGCGACAAGCAGTCCGAGGATCTTCGCCCGCAATTCGTCGAGCGACGGCAAGGCGGCAAGCGCCTTGACCGCGTTCGGGTCGAGTGCGGTGGTACCCATCGCTCCGCCAAGGATCACGAAGTGTTCGTGGGTCTTGGCAAAATCGACGGCGACCTTCGGCGCCGCAATCGGATCGCCCGAATAGGCGATCAGCGCCGGCCCCTTCAGCAAGGGACCGATCGAAGCGACGTCACTGCCTTCAAGAGCGATTTTGGCGAGGCGATTTTTCGCAACCTTCACGCTCGCACCAGCCTGCTTCATCTGCCGACGCAGAGTCTGCATCTGGGTGACCGTCAGGCCCGAATAATGAGCGACGACGACGACCTTGGTGGCCTTAAAGACCTCTCCAAGCGTCGCCACGAGCTCGCTTTTTGCCGCGCGTTCCACCAGCTCTCTCCGATTGGCGGTCCCGTTAGCGGAATCCGCCGGGTTGATGCCGGCCGTCCCGCCCAAATCGTCGACAATGTCGACGAACAGGCAGGACGACATTCACACCCTGCCCCCCGGACAGGCTTACGCCGTTCCGGGCCGTCGAGATCAGAACCGAAGGGCAACTCTCACCACCCTCGTCCTTCACCCGTCTATGCTGGCTCGCGCTCTTTTGGAGGCACATATTAAGCCGTTACCGGCGCCTGCAGTCTCGGACAGGACACGTTCACAAACTCCGCTAAGCTTTTCCGTCTCTTAGATAATCCGTGCAGGATCGACGCTAAGAGCGGTCTCGCCTTGGTGGTTTTTGTGGAACGTGAAAAGGCGTGCCGACAACCAGGCCAGCACGCCCTTGGCGTCTATCTAGCGGCTTTCGTCGGATTTGCCAAGCGCAAGTTTGCCGCAAGCGCTTGGCCTTGCTGACGACAATTTGCATCTTAAGCGGCCGGCTGATTCAGCGCAGACATGATGTTTCCGACCGCCGATTTCGGGCGCGTGTCCCAGCACAACGATAAAGAGCCGCACAGGGAGGCCCGCCATGTCGCAAAATGCCGATCGGATTCTGACCACGCATGTCGGCAGCCTGATCCGGCCGCCAAAGCTGATCGAATTCTGGCGCGCCATCGAGGACGGCAAGCCCTATGACGAAGCGGCCTTCGAGGCCTGCTTGACCGCCTCAGTCGCCGAGGTGGTCCGCCAGCAAGCCGAAGTCGGCATCGACGTCGCAAGTGACGGCGAGTTCAGCAAGGGCGCCAACTGGGCGTTTTACATCCACAAACGGCTCACCGGGCTCACCGTGCGCACGGCAACCGCGGAGGAAGCCAAGGATCCCATGACTTCGATGGCGGGCGGCGCGGACCGCAAGGCCTTTCCTGAATTCTATGCTGAATATGACGCCGCCTCCGGCCTCGGCAAACGCCTCGGCAACCGCGTCATCGTCAGCGGCGCCATCACTTATTGCGGACAGAAGCAGGTCAGCCGCGACATTGCCAATCTCAAGGCCGGGCTTGCCAAGGTGAATAACCCCTCATTTGCCGGATTTCTGCCGGTGGTCGCGCCGGCAAGCGCGCTGCCCGGCGCCAGTTACGAGTACTATAAAGACGAAGAGAGCTTTTTGTTCGCGCTCGCCGACGCGCTGCATGAGGAATACCGGGCGATCATCGACGCCGGCCTGTTCGTGCAGATCGACGACGCGTTCCTACCCTACATGTTCGAGCGGATGGTGCCGCCGATGTCAGCGGCCGACTACCGCCGCTGGGCGCAGATGCGCATCGACGCCCTCAATCATGCGCTGCGCGGCATTCCGGAGGAACGCTCGCGCTATCACATTTGCTGGGGAAGCTGGAACGGCCCGCACGCCTTCGACGTGCCGCTCAAGGACATCATCGATCTGCTCCTGCAGGTGCGCGTCGGCCAATACTCGTTCGAGGCCGCCAATCCCCGCCACGCCCATGAATGGCGGGTTTGGGAAACCGCAAAATTGCCGTCCGGCAAGATGTTGATCCCGGGTGTGATCAGTCACGCCACCAACGTCGTCGAGCATCCCGAGCTGGTGGCCGAACGCATCGTGCGGCTCGCCAAGATCGTCGGCCGCGAGAACGTGATGGGCGGCACCGATTGCGGTTTTGCCCAAAGCCCGTTCGCGCAGCGTGTTCATCCCTCGATCATGTGGGCGAAGCTGAAAGCGCTGGTCGAGGGCGCGCGCATCGCCACGCAGACCTTGTGGGGCCGGCGCAGCGCCGCGTGATTTCCCTCCCCGTTTTGCGGGGGAGGTACAACTAGTGCGCTTGTTGCGAGTCCGGGAACAAGCTTCCCGGCTCGACCTTCACACCAGGGCCCATCGTCGAAGAGATCGCGACGCGGTTGATGAAGTGACCCTTGGCACCGGCCGGCCGCGATTTCTGCACGGCATCGGCAAAGGCTTTGATGTTCTCGATCAACTTGTCCTCGCTGAAGGATGCCTTGCCGACCCCGGCCTGCACGACCCCGGCCTTCTCCGCGCGGAACTCCACCGATCCACCCTTGGCGCCCTTGACCGCGGTGGTAATGTCCATGGTTACGGTCCCGACCTTGGGGTTCGGCATCAGTCCGCGCGGCCCGAGCACCTTGCCGAGACGACCGACCAGCGGCATCAGGTCGGGCGTGGCGACGACGCGATCGAAGTCGATAGCGCCACCCTGCACCTTTTCCACCAAATCCTCGGCGCCAACCACGTCGGCACCGGCTGCCTTGGCCTCATCCGCCTTGACGCCGCGGGCGAACACGGCGACGCGCACCGAGCGACCCGAGCCGTTTGGCAAATTGACGACGCCGCGCACCATCTGGTCGGCGTGGCGGGGATCGATGCCGAGATTCATCGCCACTTCGATGGTCTCGTCGAACTTCGCCTTGGCGCGTTCCTTCACCATCTTCACCGCTTCGGCGAGCGGATAGAGCTTTTCGCGATCGACGCCTTCGCGAGCCTTGGTCGTGCGTTTTCCGAGAGCGCTCATGACTTCACCTGCAGGCCCATGGAGCGGGCGGATCCTTCAATCATGCGCATGGCCAATTCGATGGTGTCGCAGTTCAGGTCTTTCATCTTCTGCTCAGCGATTTCGCGCACCTGGTCCTTCGTGACCGAGCCGGCGACATCGCGGCCGGGTGCCTTCGAGCCGCTTTCGAGCTTGGCTGCCTTCTTGAGGAAGTGCGACACCGGCGGCGTGCGCAGCTCGAACGAAAACGAGCGGTCGGCATAGACCGTGATGGTGACGGGGATCGGGGCGCCCTTCTCAAGCTTCTGGGTCTGGGCGTTGAACGCCTTGCAGAATTCCATGATGTTGAGGCCGCGCTGGCCGAGCGCAGGACCGATCGGTGGCGACGGATTGGCCGCCCCGGCCGGCACCTGCAATTTGACGTAACCGGTAATCTTCTTCGCCATTCTCCACTCCTGTTAGTGGTGCGGATATTGACGGCTGGCGACCGCCTCACCTCCCACGTGGTTCACTCTTCCCCTTCTCCCCGCACGCGGGGAGAAGGTTACTCTACAATTTCTCCACTTGGCCGAATTCCAATTCGACCGGCGTGGCGCGGCCGAAAATTGACACCGCAACCTTGAGCCGTGAACGGCCTTCGTCCACTTCCTCCACCGTGCCGTTGAACGAGGCGAAGGGGCCGTCCGAGACGCGCACCTGCTCGCCGACTTCGAACGAGACGGAGGGTTTCGGCCGCTCGATGCCTTCCTGCACCTGATGGATGATGCGCTCGGCCTCGGCATCGGAAAGCGGCATCGGCTTGTTGTCGGAGCCGAGGAAGCCGGTCACCTTCGGCGTATTTTTGATCAGGTGATAGGCTTCGTCCGTCAACTGCATTTTCACCAGCACGTAGCCGGGAAAGAACTTGCGCTCGGCGTCGACTTTGCGGCCGCGCCGCACCTCGACGACCTTCTCCTTCGGCACGAGGATTTCCTCGAACAGGTTGGAGAGCCCGCGCTGCTTGGCTTGCTCGCGGATCGAATCCGCCACCTTGTTCTCGAAGTTCGAGTAGGCGTGGACCGCATACCACCTGTTGGTCATGTGATGAAATCCGGATCGTGAATGGAAACGCCGCTCAAGAGCTGATCCCCAACAGGAAGCCAACACCGACACGCATGATCTGGTCGGCCACCAGAAAGAAGATCGATGCGACGAATACCATCACGAACACCATCATGGTGGTGACGGTCGTCTCCTTGCGTGTAGGCCAAGTGACCTTCTGCGCCTCGGCCCGCACTTCTTGCAGGAACTTGAATGGGCTGATCTTCGCCATACTGTTTCGTCTAATGCCGCTCGTCTGATGTTGACCATCTAAATAGGTATTCCCCGCCCGCCTTTCAGGAGGAGACCGACACAGCCGATCCTTTTTGGGGAATGTTCGCCGCGGAAGTCCGTCACCGGGCCGCTGGCGATGCCTGCTTCCTACTGCCGGACGCCCAGATCGTCAAGCGGGGAAGCGCCTAACCCGCTCAGACGGCCCAAAATCCGGGCTTTGCGCGCTGGCTAACCCGCCGCGGCCTAGCGGGACCGTTGCGAAGGGGAATGGACGCGACGCCCCGCTCCTTTGGCGCGCGCCGCAGCCCGGGCGACCGGACGCCGATAGCTCGCACGTGACCGCGACGGCTGCTGGCAAAATGCCCGATGCAATGCGCCGATCACTTCGCGAACTTCCGGCCGCGCCAGCGAATAGAAAACGCTCTTACCTTCCCGGCGAGTTTCGACCAGGCCATCGGCGCGCAGCCGAGCGAGCTGCTGAGAAATCGCCGGCTGCCGCAAGCTGAGGACTTCCTCAATCTCGGTCACTGACTTTTCCTGCTCGATCAGAAGGCAAAGAATCAGAAGCCGCCCTTCGTGAGCCAAGGCCTTCAGGAAACCGCTGGCGTCGCGCGCGCTGGACATCAATGCATCCGTGTCGAGATGTCGGCCCGGATTAGTCAAGTGGCGAGGCTTCATTATTTCACTCATGGAATTGAGTATCTGGCTGGATAAACCATCAAGCGGCCAGGAATGCAACAAACCGTCATGGCCTGTCGGCTGTACTGAGCTTTTCTCGGACGCGACTGCAGTCTTGCGGCATCTCGGGCTCACCGGAGCGGCACATAAAATGCAGACGTGCGATGCAGTCGAAACCGCAGCACGCCGTCGTCCTATGACAGCCGTTTGATGACGAAACTGAAGACCTTGCCGTCCACCTTGGAAGCGAGCAATTCGTTTCCGGTCGCCCGGCAAAAGGCTTCGAAGTCTTTCACCGCTCCGGGGTCGGTCGCGAGCACCTCCAGCGTGCCTCCCATCGCCACATCCTTGAGCGCCTTCTTGGCGCGCAGAAATCGGCAACGGGCAGTTCAGTCCTTTTGCATCGACTAGCTGATCGGCCATGTGAGTTCTCGTCCTCGTCGCCTAGATGAATAGATTGATGTCGCACTTCGTGGCGTTCTCGATATAGGTGGCGGCGCCGCCGAGGACCGGCCCTTCGATCATGTCTTCCAGCTTGTATTCGAAGAGATCCATGGTCATTTGGCAGGCGATCATATTGACGTCCAATTCCACCGCAGCAGTGCGCAACTCCTCGATCGAAGCGACGCCCTTCTTCTTGATCAGGTTTTTCATCATCGCCGTCGCCGCGGCGTCGACGCCGGGAATGGCAGAGACGAGATTGGGCATGCCCATATGCATGCCGAGCATCGGCATCTCCATCGCCGGATTGCCCAACGTCGTGACTTTCAGGTCAAGCTTCTTCTTCAACAGCGTCAGGCCGTAGAAGGTAAAGAACATCGTGACGTTGAGGCCCATGGCCGCCGCGGTGGTCGCAAGGATGAAGGGCGGATAAGCCCAATCCAGCGAGCCCTTGGTCACAATCATCGACATGCTCTTGGTATTGCTGTCCTTGTTCATTGCACAGCCTCTTTTTGTTCCGCAGCCACAGCCGCGCCTTTTCCGCTCAAGATTTCCAAACCACGATCGCCAACACGAGGAGCGCCAGAAAGACGGTCTCGGCGACGAGCAACGCGATCGCGCGCCCCCCAACCTCCGCCATCGCCTTCAGCGATGTCTTCATTCCCAAAGCAGCAATTGCCGTTACCAGGCACCAGCGTGCGACGCTCTTGAGTGCGGCGAGCGCCGGCGCCGGGATCACGCCCAGGCTGTTGATCACCACCAGCAGCGCAAAGACGACCAGGAAGCCGGGCAATTGCCGCCCCGCTTTGCTGGTGTTGTGGGCGCGGAAGATAAACGACAATATTACCACTACCGGCAGCAGCATCGCCACGCGCAACAGCTTGGTGAAGGTCGCCACGTTGCCGGTTTCCTCGGACACGCTGAAACCGGCGCCGACAACCTGTGCAACGTCGTGAATGGTGCCGCCGAGGAACACGCCGACCGCCGCGTGGTCGAGATGGAAGAAGGCGATGATCACGGGATAGACGATCATCGCGATCGTGCTCAGCGCCGTGACGCCGATGACGGTGAAAACCGTATCGCGCTCGTGGTTTTCGCCCTTGGGCAGCACCGAGGAGATCGCAAGCGCCGCGGACGCGCCGCAGATCGCCACCGCGCCCGCCGTCAAAATACCGAACGGCCGGCTCAAACCGACGACCCGAGCGCCAAGCACGCCGAACAGGATGGTGGCCGTCACCGCGCCGATCACCATGATTACCGGGGTTGGGCCGAGCTTCATGATCTCGGAAATCGTTATCTGCGCACCGAGCAGCCCGACGGCGACGCGGAGGACGCGCTTGGACGCGAATTCGATGCCGGCAACGCAGGGTCCGTCCTGCGAAAGAAAATAAAATGCCATGCCGAGCAGAAGAGCGAACAGCATCACCGGCCCGCCGTAATGCTCGGACAAAAAGGTCGCGGCGACCGCGATGATGAGACTCACCAGCACGCCCGGAAAGTAAGTCTGCAAGCTCGCGACCGCGTCGCGGCCTCGGCTGACCAGTGTCGGCTTGCTTGCTGCGATCTCGGTCACCAGCAATTCATCCCCACCGCTCACGCGCAGCCAACAAAGTTGTCCGCGGTCATTTTCGCTTCGTAAGGCGCGGCGACCGCCGTGCCGGGAACGAGACTGGCTTTGGCCGCGGCCCAATCGCCTGGGCGCACTTTGACCATCCAGCCTTCACCGTAAGGGTCGCTATTGGCGAGTTTCGGCGTGCCGGTCAGTGCATCGTTGACCTCAGCCACTTCGGCATCAAACGCGATTTTCGCTGGCCCGACCCATTTGCCGGATTCAACCGTCGCGCAGGATTTCCCGGCCAGGACCGAGCGACCAGCCTTTTTGGCGGTGAAGGCAACAAGCTGGCCGGCCATGGCCGCAGCCACCGCGGTCATTCCAAGCGTCACGGTGCCGTCGGCGTTTTCACGATACCAAATATTGTTATCGACGTCGTAGAGAAGCTCATCGGGAAGTTGGCAACCACGAACGGTGGGCATCTCGGTCTCCTAAAGGATCACGCAATTTCAGCAGGCTGCATATTTGTTTCGTGCTGACGAAGCGGCCGCGATGAGCAGCAGAATTCACCGAGCCCGGCGATTTGAAGCTTGCCGCCGACAAAGAGGATCAGATGCTTTGCCACCATGGCGCCCAGGCGAAGCCGGCGCGCGGTGTCCGCATGTGCGGGATCGAGGCAAACGAGATTGCGGTGATAGACGAGTTCCCGACAGGTCTCGCGGCAGGCGTTGAAGCTCGGATCGCCGCGGGCGCCTTGGCGCTGCAAAGCCAGCAGGCGAAAGCCCTCGACCGAGCGAGTCGTAGGCGTCGCGCCGCGCGCCGAGAGCCAGCTCTTGAGGATCGATTCACCGAGCGACAACAGCTCATTGGCGAATTCCGGCGCCGCGGCGACAAGAGCAGCCTCCGGCGCCGCGATCATCCAATCAAGCCGCTCGGCAATATCATCGAGCCGCATGATCTGCGTGCCGCTCATCAGCCCAGCCCCCGAGCACGCAGGAAACCGGAAGATTCCGAGAAATTCTCGTGCACGCCGACCTTGCGCGCCGACAAGCCGAGCGCCATTCCGAGAAGCTGGGTGAAGTACAAAATCTTCACCGTGGTTTTTCGGCCGAGCACTTTCTCGGCGCGGACCTGATGCATTTCCAGACCGGTGTGGCAGGTCGGACATTCGGTAGCGATCACGTCGGCGCCGCAGACTTCGGCCGTCGTCAACAGGTTCAGCACCAGCTTGGTCGAGGTATCGCTGTCCGAAAGCGTATGCGCCCCACCGCAGCACGCCGTCTTGAGCGGATATTCGACATTCTCGGCACCGGCGGCTGCCAGCAGATCATCCATGAAATGAGGCTTCGACGTCAACTCGGAGCCCGGCCCCTTGTCCTTCTCCGGAAAGATGTGGCGCGGCCTCGTGTACATGCAGCCATAGTAGTTGGCGACCTTGAGCCCCTTGAGCGAGTTCTTCACCCGCGCTTTCAGCCCCTCCTCGCCGATCGCTTCCTTGATCCAGTCGAGCGCGTGAATGGTCTCGACCGTGCCGGCCTGGTAGGTCCCGTGTCCGGCCTTGCGCGATAGCCGATCGGTAACCTCTCGCGAACTTGCATCGTTGGCGAGGTCGTACTCGGCTTTCTTGAGATTGTGGTAGCAGCCGTTGCACGGCGCCATCACCGTGTCGAAGCCCATCTTTTCCGCGATCGACAGATTGCGCGCCGACAGATAGGTCTGCAGCTTCGGGTCGACGTTCTTCACTTCCATCGCGCCGCAACAATTCCAGTTCTCAAGCTCTGTGATCGCGAGGCCGAGCGCCTTGCCAAGTTCCTTGGTGGAGCGGTTATAGGCGTGACCGGTACCCTCGAGCGCGCAGCCCGGATAGTAGGCAACATTTTTGTACTTGCCGCTCATCGCTCCGCTCCCTGCGCATCGAGGCCCAGCGCGCGGCGATCGGCCAGCTTGCGCTCGTCAACATATTCGGCGATGGCCGCGCTTGCCCGCTTCCAGCCGTGAGTGCGCGGATGGAACAGCGTGGCGAGGCCGAGCTTCATCAACAAACCGACCGGCAACCGCATCGCCAAGCCGCGCAAGAGCGCGATAAGCCAGTCCTGCAACAGCGGCTGTTTGGTGCGCGCGAAAAACTCGCGGAGCACCTTTCCCTCCTCGATCTTGCCGGTGGCGAACACCTGCTCAGAGAAGATTTCATCGAACGTCATCGACGGCTTCTTCTCGGTGTGGCCCTTGAGCTCGAGCCAATGGGCGGTCGCCTTCATCACGCCTTCTGGGTTGACGTCGCGCGGACAGGCGTAGGTGCATTTGTTGCACGAAACGCACTGCCAGATGATGTCCTTGTCCCGCAGCAACTCATCTTCGAACCCCATCCGGATCAGGTAGATCCAAAAGCGCGGATTGAAGTCGGGGTTTATCGCGTTGACCGTACAAGAATTGGTGCATGAGCCGCATTGCCAGCAACGATGAATGAACTCGCCGCCGGGCAACGCCGCGATCTCTTCCTCCATCTGCTCGTTGTAATCGGTTACAGCGCGCGAGTTGATGAACGTGCTCCAGTGCCCGGAGACGTCGACGCCTTCGATCTCCAAGTGCTCGTGCGTGACGAGGTTCTCTGGGCGGATCAGCGATTTTTCGTGAATCGGCATGATCGCTCCTTCACGAGCTCAGCTGGCGCGGCTCGCCGAGCACATAGGCTTCGCCGTCGATCAGCTTGAGGCGGGTACGGCCGGATTCGGTATCAACCGCATCAAGTCCCAGCATGCGGCGCGTATGCGCCATCGCGTCGGCCTTGGCGCCGCCGCAGAAATCCGCGTGCAGATATTGGCCGCCCCGGTCGTTGATGTAGCCGGCATAAATGTGAGCGCAGAGCAAGTCGGTATAGAGCGCCAGGTCGCGGAACGTGCCGTTTGCCTGCAGAAAGCCTTCCAATTCCTCGCGCAGCATCGCGAACGTAGCAAAATCGTCGCCGACTGCGATGGTGCCGGGTTCGGCGTTATTGTCGCTGTGCCAGATTTCGCGCAGCACGCCGGTATTGACCTTGGAGTCCCACATCCAGCGCGTCATCAGCGGATAGCGGTCGGGCGCGCTAAAGTGCAAGACCTCTGCGGCGAGATCGCGCGACCAACGGTGCTCGCGGTCGGCTGGAAAGCTCGCCACGAATGCGCCGATACGTTGATCCGCGGTACCGACATCGGACCAGCCGTCGAGCAGCGCGACAAGCCGGATGCGCATCGCGGGGAAACCGTTGCCGCCAAGCCAGGCACCGATCCGCCGGCGCACCGGTGTGGTGAAGGCGGCGAGATCGTAGAACTCGGGCTCGGTCAACTCGCTGACCTGGCCCTTGCTTAGCACTTCCTCGAACAGGGAGGCCTTGAGCGCCAGCGCGCCGACATAGCGCTCGACGCCGCCGGTGTCTTCGGCGCTTTCGACAAGATTTTCGAAGGCCCGCCGCAGCTTGGGACCTGACAGATCGAGCACCGGCCGCTTCGGCGCGGGCGGCGCCTTGGCTTTATGATTGCCGATAGCCCACATCACTCCGCCGCCTCCAGTAAGGGGCTGCGGACCAGCGTTAGCGCCGCCATCGCCGCGGATTGGCCTTGGGCGATCGAGTCGTCGATGGTCTCGGGTCCCGTCGCCGCACCGGCGACAAAGACGCCGGGTCGCGAGGTCGCCGACATGTTGGAATAGGTCGACGCTTTCTGGATGTGGCCGTACTTCTCCAGCTTGACGTCAAACACCGCGGACAACGTCATGTTGTCGACATTGGGATCCATGCCGATGGCGTGCACGACCATATCAAAGGGAATGGTTATGGGACGCTTCACCAGTGTGTCCTCGCCCTTCACGATCAGGCGCTTGCCGTCGGAGGTCACTTCGGCGATGCGCGCCTTGATGTACTTGACCTTATATTTCTCCTGGCTCTCCCAGTAGTATTGGCCCTCGTACAGGCCGAAGGTGCGGATATCCATGTAGTAGATGTAGACACTGCACTTGGGCAGCGCCTCGCGGATTTCCATCGCCAGGTTCGAAGACACCGTGCAGCAGATTTTCGAACACCACTCGCGGCCGATCTGGCGGTCGCGCGAGCCGACGCAGAGGAGAATGGCAACCCGCTCCGGCGCGCGCCCATCGGACGGACAACGCACGCCCTTGCCGGAGGAGAACATCTGCTCGACCTGAGTCGTGGTGACGACGTCGGGATAGGTGCCGAAGCCCCATTCCGGTTTGTTGATCGAGTCGAAATGGGTGAAGCCGGTGCACAGGATGGCAGTGCCGACCTCCACGTCCGTCCCGTCGGATAGCGTCGCGTGGAAATCGCCGGGCGCGCCGGTAAAGGTCTTTACCGTGACATTGCGACGTACCTCGATGAGCTTGTCGCTTTCCACGCGCTTGACCATGCCGCCGATCGCGTCCTTGGCCCACTCGCCGGACGGCACCAATTTCGCGTAGCCTGAAATGATCGGCGCGCCGCCGAGCCGATCATTTTTCTCGACCAGCACGACACGGCGGCCAGCCGCGGCCAGCGCGTGCGCGGCCGACAACCCGGACGGACCGCCACCGACGATGAGGACCGGGCGATTTATTCCACAGCTCCTGGAAGCGCAGCGACAGCCTTGGGCTTGACGTAGCCCGGGCCCGAGGTGATCGCTCGTCTGGGGTCATAGAGCGTCTCGATGCGACCAGCTTTGACCTCGTCGAGGTATTGCTCGAACTCGAGCTTGGCTTTCTGCCAGTCGATGCCCAGCTTCTCCAGCAGGCCCTCGAACGGCGAAGCGTGCCAGTGCAGTTGCGCCAGTTTGTAGGGATGTGCGCCGAGCGCGAGCGCGGCGAATTGGCAATCGGCCAGGATCGGCAGCGCATAGACCTTGTCCACGGCCTTGCCGATCCACTGGTTTTTGTCGAGCGTGGTGATGCAGCCGGTGTCGTGGCCGACCATCACGTCGGCCTTTGCCTCCTCGACCGCGACTTTGATCTTGCGATCGATCGCGAAGGAGCGAGTGAACTCGCGCTCGCCGATAATGTGGCGGAAGCCGAAGCCGCAACAATCGTACCAGGTGGAATAGTCGATCACCTGGGCACCGAGCGTCTGCATCAGGCCGGTGGAAACGGCGACGCGGTTGCCGTCCATCACCGTATCGTCGTAGATCACGTCCTCGGGCACCATCTTGTAGACGTGGCAGGCCGGATG
>CAWHJE010000005.1:0-36430 GCA_963829465.1 uncultured Alphaproteobacteria bacterium | reverse complement strand
CCGTTGCTCTAACCAGCTGAGCTACTCCGCCAAACCGTCAGAATTCGAGCCGGCCGGGCGAGATTTAGGGTAGTTCACGGTCGTTTCCAAGGGCAAAATCCGGCGCGCAATAGCCCCACGGAAAGTTGAGTTTTCCGCACCTTCTCGGTTCCTAGCGCGCAGAATCCGCTGCCGCCGCGAAAGGCGGGGTCTCCAATCGGTCCAGCCGGGCAAAACGGATGAGCGAGAAATGCCCGAGCGGCGGCATTGGGCGGCGCTCTACAACGCGCACACCGCCGTGCTGCGCAACCCACTGCGCCAGACGCTCCCAGCGAAACTCCGGCCGCCAGCCGAACCGGCGCGCCAGCGGAGCGAACCACTGCTCGAAGGTTTCGCGCAGGCCGGTTTCGGCACCGAGGTGGTTCACCAGAATGATTTCGCCGCCCGGCTTGAGGATGCGGACGAATTCGTCGAGCGTCGCTTCGGGGTCCGGCACCGCGGTGATGACATATTGCGCGACGACTACATCGAAGACGCCATCCTGGAAACCGAGATGCTGCGCATCCATGACCGCGAGGCCGTCGACATTGGTCAAGCGATGCTCGGCCACGCGCGCCTTGGCCTTGAGCAGCATCGGCGCGGAAAGGTCGACGCCGGTGATGCGATTGGTCCACGAATAATCGGGAAGCGACATGCCGGTCCCGACCCCGACTTCCAGAATGTGGCCGCCGATGCGCTCAGCCGCCGCGATCGAGGCCTTGCGGCCGCGTTCGAACACGGCGCCAAATACAAGATCGTAGATCGGCGCCCAGCGCGCATAGGCCCTTGCGACCGCGTCCTTGTCGAGTTCCGTCGCCATCGCGTCCTGCCGTCGCGGCCGCGCACCCGCGCGGCCGGCGCTTTTAATGCGCCACGGCCAGGTCGGCCGGAAGCACCTGCTTTGCCGTCGAAGCCGGCATCGTGCTGGCGATGATACCACCGCCCAGCACGCGTGCCTGGCCCTCGGCCGCGTCGTAGAAAGCGCAGCCCTGGCCGGGCGACACGCCGTCCTCGCTGCCGATCAGCTCGACCTCAAGGCTGCCGTCGGCGCCGCCGCGCAGCCAAGCGCGCTGCGGCGGCCGCGTCGAGCGCACCTTCACGTAAATCTCGGCACGACTGGCCAGCGTCTCCTCGACCGTGCCGTCGCCAAGCCAGTTCACCTCACGCAACCGGATGCGGCTGGTGCGCAACGCCTCGCGCGGGCCGACGACGACACGCCGCGAATGAGCGTCCAGGCGAACAACGTAAAGCGGCGCCCCGGTCGCGACGCCGAGCCCCCGCCGTTGACCGACCGTGAAATGGATGATGCCCTCGTGACTGCCGAGCACATGACCGTCGAGGTCGACGATTTCACCCGGGGTGGCGGCGCCCGGCCGCAGGCGCTCGATCACATCGGCATAGTGACCGCTCGGCACAAAGCAGATGTCCTGACTGTCCTGTTTGTCGGCGACGGTGAGACCGTAGCGCCGCGCCAACTCGCGCGTTTCCGCCTTGGTCCGATCGCCGAGCGGAAAACGCAGGAAATCGAGCTGCGCCTGCGTGGTGGAAAACAGAAAATAGCTCTGGTCGCGTTCGACTTCGCGCGCGCGGTATAGCGCACGCCCGCCGCCCGGCAGCGCGCGGGAGGCCACGTAGTGGCCGGTCGCCAAAACCTTGGCGCCGAGTTCGCCGGCGGTGTTGAGAAGATCGCGGAACTTGATCGACTGGTTGCATTCCAGACAAGGCACCGGGGTCTCGCCGGCCACGTAGCTCTCCGCGAAGCGATCAATCACCGCTTCCTTGAACCGGCTCTCGTAGTCCAGCACGTAGTGCGGAATGCCAATGCGTTCGGCGACCATGCGGGCGTCGTGAATATCCCGGCCGGCGCAGCAAGCCCCCTTGCGGTGGGTGGCCGCACCGTGGTCGTAGAGCTGGAGCGTGATACCGACCACATCGTAGCCGGCGTCGGCCAACAGCGCCGCCGTGACCGACGAGTTCGACCCCGCCCGACATGGCAACGACAACGCGCGTGTCGGACGGCTTTCCGTCCAAATCGAGGCTATTAGTCATGGCAGTTACTATAAGCTTCGGCCGCCTTCTGCGCCACGGTTGCGGCCGACTGACGGGAACCGCCTTTTCCGGCCGGGCGGCAAAAGTTGCCTGGTGAGCGCAGAGACTGCCGCGCCCAGCCTCTCGTCGGAATTTTGTAACATATTGAAATCAATATAAATTTCCAGTTTCACGGCACTGGCCCGCAGGTTGCAAGTCGGATCCCGCGTCCTCTCGTCTTAAAGGGATTCAGCCGTGTCGAGTATTGCGTCAGAGGTGAGTGCCACTCTCGCGTCCCAAGCTTCCCAGCGGTCCCAGGCGTCCGCGATCGTGCAGGGGACCGACACGCAGTCGTTTGCCGATATTCTCGACGCCAGTACGGCCGCGCCGAACTCAGGCGCGCAATCGCCGCCGACGCCGACACCACCGCAAGCCCCAGCGGCGCCTAGCGGTCCTTCCGCCCCCTCTCCCACCTCTTCATCAGCGGCCGATGCCGGCGGTAACGCAAACGCCAACTCCGGCGGCGCAAATGGCGGCAACGGCTCCCAGCAGCCGGCTGGCAGCAGCAACCCGATCTCGGCCACCAACGGCGATACCAGTGCCTCGACCGCAACGAACGGAGGGAATGCCCCTCCGCCTGCCACTCAATCCGGCGGCGCTGGCGCGAAAACCGCGACCGGGAATGCGAATGCGCCACGCGATCGGAATCCCATCCTCCAAGACAAGAATCTGAGCAATTCGGCCCCGAATACATCGAGCAACGGAGCCACGCCGGCACCCGGCAACAATGTCGCGAGCGCACCCAGCAACACGGCCGCGAGTACGCCAGCCGGCACCACTCCAGCGGCCGGGTCCACCGCGAACACGCCGAGCGACCCAAACGATCCGAATTCACAGCCGAATGCCACCGCGTTAGCTGCGGCTGCAAACGCAATCGCGGCGAGCACTCCAGGCGCCTCCGCGCCGGCCTCGCCCCCGAAAACCTCTCCCGGCAAGAACGACAGCAACAGCAACGACGCTACCGCGGCAGATACTGGCGCGAGTTCAGTGGCCAATCCGGCCCAACCTGTCGCGGCCGTGCTCATCCTCAGTGCGCCGCCGCCCCCGCCGACACCCGCGAATTCGGCAGCCGCCGCCGCGTCATCGGCGGCAATCGGCGACGTGACTAAGGAACGCACGAAGTCCGGCGCGATCGTTAGCGGTGGGCAGGGCGGTTCTGCGGCGTCAGCGGACTCCACGACGGGCGACCAGCCAGCCCCTCAAACTACGGGCACTGACACAACCGCCTCCAGCTCGACGGACAGCGCCGCCAAGCCGCAGGCCCCGAGCAGCGATAGTTCATCGCTGCAAGCGCAGACGCAGGCCAACGCGGATTCATCGGCCGTAACGGCGCAGACAGACGCAGCCGCACCTACCAATACCGATCATACCAATGCGCGATCGGCAGAGCCCTCCACTGCAGCCACATCTAAAATTGCTGCCGGGCCCGCGAACCCGCCGGGCGGTCCTGCTGGGGTGAAGACCGATGCCAGCGGCCTTCCCAATTTCGGCTTTTCAGCCGCGATGGCTACCTCAAGCGCGGCAGATTCAGCATCAACCAACTCGGCTTCCAATGCGGCCCCGGTGCCCGTTGCCGGCCTCGCGGTCGCAATTGCCGCCCGTGCGCAAAGCGGCTCCAACCAGTTCGATATCCGCCTCGATCCGGCCGAACTTGGCCGCATCGACGTGCGCCTGGACGTGGACCGGGACGGCCAGGTGACGACGCACGTGACCGCCGATCGCGCCGATACGCTCGAACTACTGCAAAGCCAGCAGCCGCAGCTTCAGCAAGCGCTTGAGCAGGCCGGATTGAAGACCGCCGACAACGGGCTTCAGTTCACGCTTCGCGACCAATCCTTCACCGGACAGAACAATGGCTCCAGCTACCAGCCGAGCGGCACCGCGCAGCTTGTCATTCCCGACGCCGACCTCGCGCCCATCGCCGCCACGCAGATTTACACCCGGGCGGGGCTCGGCAGCGGCGTCGATATCAGCGTTTGATCTGCAATCGTGTGACGAAGGACTAGAACGATGAGCATCCTCTCCACCGCATTCAACCAGACCAACGCCGCAGCTTCTACCTCCAGCGGGTCGAGTTCCTCGGGCGCTTCCGCGGCGCAGGCCGCAGGCACCAACGCATCGCAGCAACTCGCGGGCAACTTCGATACCTTTCTGCAATTGCTGACCACTCAGCTGCAAAACCAGGATCCGCTCTCCCCGCTCGACACCAACCAGTTCACCCAACAGCTGGTCGAGTTCGCAGGCGTTGAGCAACAGGTCAACATGAACACCAACATGCAGACGCTGATCTCGATGCAGCAGACCTCGGAGGCCACCTCGGCATTGCAGCTGGTCGGCTCCACCGTGACGGTCGGCGGCAACTCGGCGACGCTGTCCAACGCGACGAACACTCCGGCCACCTGGAGCCTCACCACGTCGACGCCAGCGACCGCCCAAGTCACGGTTAAGAGTTCCGTCGGGTCGACGGTCTATTCCGGATCGCTCCCGCTCAACGCCGGAACCCAAAGCTTCAAATGGAGCGGCCAAGGCAACAACGGCCAGACCTGGCCCGACGGAACCTACACGTTGTCCATCAGTGCGGCTGGGGCCAACGGCCAGGCTGTCAACGTTTCCTCGCAGGTGCAAGGCGTCGTCACCGGCGTCAACGTGTCTTCAAATCCGCCGACGCTCACGGTGGCTGGACAAAACGTCCAAATCAGCCAGGTCACGTCGATTACCCACTAACCGTCCACGTGCCCCGGATGTGCGTTTCATCCACCATCGCGCGGCAATCCCGGCGACGGAAGACGTTCGCCGCTCGCGCGGGCAAAGGCCACCAATCGACCTTTACGCTTAGGCAAATTTTAAGCCACCGTGCGTATGGTCAAAGCCTGTTGTGTAGAGCGTGAGAGTCCTCGCTATGACTGAACCCCATCGCCCGAGGGTCAAATACGTCATCGGGCCGGACGGTTCGCCCCTAACGATCGCCGATTTGCCAGCGCCGGGAACGAAGCGTTGGGTGATTCGCCGCAAGGCCGAAGTTGTCGCCGCCGTTCGCGGCGGACTGCTTTCGCTCGAAGAGGCGTGCAGCCGATATACGCTGACAGTCGAAGAGTTCCTTTCCTGGCAATACTCGATCGATCAACACGGCCTTGCCGGCCTGCGCACGACGCGAATCCAGCAATACCGCCAGTAACGGGCGCTTAATCCCGCCTTACCCATTCGTCAACGCCGGCAGCAGATGTCGGCGTTTTCGTTTTCGGCGGGACGATTCGGCTGGCGGGGCGAGCGGTAGCTGCCCGATTATTTTCCGCGACTGCGAAGATGCTGGAAGCCCCGAACCATTTTGTGGGCGTTGGGGTCTCCATTAACCCGACGCTAACCATAAACCGGGCAAATCTTGCCCAGTGGGATGCGAAAGTGTCATCGCTCGGGGGAGATGAGGATCCGTGCAGGGTCTGCTTGAGTTCGTGAAGTCGATCGGCGCGCCGCGAATTGCCGCGATGGGTGCTGTCACCATCGCGCTCGTCGGCTTTTTCGCCTTCCTCATCCTGCGCGTGACGGCGCCGCAGATGACACCGCTCTTTACCGACCTAAGCTACGAGGACTCCGCCACGATCATAAAGGACCTCGAGCGGCAGGGCGTCGTCTACGAGCTGCGCAACGACGGCAATACCATCATGGTCCCGCGGGATCGCGTCGCGCGATTGCGGATGTCGCTCGCCGGCGAGGGGCTGCCGAAGGGCGGCGGCATCGGTTACGAGATATTCGATAAATCGGATGCGCTGGGCACGACGAGCTTCGTGCAGAACATCAATAATCTGCGCGCTCTCGAAGGTGAGCTCTCGCGCACTATCCGCGCCATCGACAGGGTGGTCGCCGCACGCGTGCATCTGGTGCTGCCTGAACGTCCGTTGTTCTCGCGAGACAAGGTCGAGCCGTCCGCGTCGATCGTGGTCAAGGTCCACGGCACCCTGGAAGCTCAGCAAGTACGCGCCATCCGCCATCTTGTCGCCTCCGCCGTTAATGGGCTCAAGCCGCAACGGGTTTCGATCGTCGACGAAGCCGGCCACCTTCTGGCCGACGGCACCGGCGACGGCGATAATGTCGGTGACCTCAGCGTCGACGAGCGGCGGACGAGCTTTGAGAAGCACCTGCGCGATCAAATCGAAGCGATCGTTTCGTCCGTGGTCGGTCCCGGGCGTGCGCGCACCCAGGTCAGCGCCGATTTCGATTTTAACCGCGTCACCCAGACATCGGACAAATACGACCCCGAGGGCCGCGTGGTGCGTTCGAGCCAAACGCGCGAGGAATCGTCTGGATCCGACGGCCGCGACAACCAGGTGACGGTCGGCAACGAGGTGCCAGGCAACAACAATCAGAAGCAGCAGCCGCAGCAGCCGGCGGCCGACGCCAACGCATCGTCGCGCGACCAGAGCAAGAAATCCGAGGAGATCGTCAACTACGAAATCTCGAAGACCACCAAGACTGAAGTGATTGAGGGCGGTCGCGTCAATCGCATCTCGGTCGCCGTGCTTGTTGACGGCACCTACATCAAGAATGACAAGGGCGACATCAGCTACCAGCCGCGCAGCAAGGAGGAGATCGACCAGATCGCCTCGTTGGTCCGCACCGCGATCGGCTTCGATCAGAAGCGCGGCGACCAGGTCGAGGTTGTCAATCTGCGCTTCGCCGAAACCCCGGCCACGCCGATCACCGAGCCCAGCGGATGGCTTGCGGCATTGCAATTCACCAAAGACGACATCATGCGCGCCATCGAAATGGTGGTCATGGGTCTGCTGGGCTTTGTCGTGCTGCTCATGGTCGTGCGGCCGCTGGTGCGCCGCGTTCTGGCGCCCGAAGACCGCACGCTGGTCGCTCTCCCCGCGGGCGATGCGATGGACGCCGCGCTGAGGAAGGCGGAGGCCGCGGGCGCGGAACCGAGTCAGACCGCCAAGATGATCGACATCGCCCAGATCCAAGGACAAGTGCACGCCCAATCGGTGCAAAAGGTCGGCGAGCTGGCCGACAAGAATCCGCGCGAAGCCGTTTCCATCATCCGCCAGTGGATGAACGAGACCCAGGCAGCCTGATCGCCCATGTCGAACGCACCGACGCCAGAGAAAGCCGACGTTGAAGCCACCCGCCGCGACATCGCCGGCGCAATGGCGACGCTCGCCAACCGGCCGGCCGCCACGACCAGCAAGCGTCAGCTCACCGGCCGCGAACGCGCGGCCATTCTCATGCTCGCGCTCGGCGAGCAATACGGCGGCAAGATTTGGGGCATGCTCGACGACGACGAGTTGCGTCAACTTTCGGTGGTGATGTCCACCATCGGCAATATCGAAGCGGAGCTCGTTGAGGGCCTCCTGCTCGAGTTCGTGACCCGCATGTCGGCGTCCGGCGCTTTGATGGGCACCTTCGAAGCAACCGAGCGCCTCCTCCAGCAATACCTGCCCCCCGAACGGGTCGGCATCATCATGGAGGAAATCCGCGGTCCAGCCGGCCGCAACATGTGGGAAAAGCTCTCCAACGTTCAGGAAGAAGTGCTCGCCAACTATCTCAAGAACGAATACCCGCAAACGGTCGCCGTCGTGCTTTCGAAGATCAGACCGGAGCACGCCGCACGCGTGCTGGCGATCCTGCCCGAGGAACTGGCGCTCGATGTCGTCAACCGAATGCTGCGCATGGAGGCGGTGCAGAAGGAAGTCCTGGAGCGGGTCGAGCTGACCTTGCGCACCGAATTCATGTCGAACCTCTCGCAGACGCGGCGCCGGGACGCGCACGAGGTGATGGCCGAGATATTCAACAATTTCGACCGGCAGACGGAAACGCGCTTTCTCACCGCGCTGGAGGAGGACAACCGCGAGAGCGCGGAGCGGATCAAGACGCTGATGTTCACGTTCGACGATCTGATCAAGCTCGATCCGGGATCGGCGCAGACGCTCATGCGACACATCGAGAAAGACAAGCTCGCCGTGGCGCTCAAGGGTGCGGCGGAACCCGTACGTCAATTCTTCCTTTCCAACATGTCGACGCGCGCAGCCAAGATGCTGGTGGACGATATGGGCGCCATGGGCCCGGTAAGGCTTCGCGATGTCGACGAGGCGCAGGTCCTTCTTGTCAATCTCGCCAAGGATCTCGCCGGCAAGGGCGAAATCGTGATCGCCAAATCTCGCGGCGAAGAAGAGCTGATCGACTGATGGGCGCCCCGGCAAAATTCCTTTTCGACGTCGATTTCGCCGCCGGAAGCGAACGCGAAGCGACGATCGCTCTTGCGGAACACGCGGTGAAGCTGGCCGAGGCCGAGACCGCGGCGCACCGCCGCGGCTACGCCGAGGCGCAGGGCGACGAAACCGTCGAGGCCGGTCGCCTTATTGCGGCTGCGCTTGAACACATTGCCGCGCGCCTTAGCGAAGCGAACAACGCGCTGCAGGCGATCGAGGCACGGCTTGAATGCGAAGCCGTCGAGGTCGCGGTCGCGGTTGCCCGCAAGCTCGCGCCGGCCTTGCTCGAGCACGAGCCGTTTGCCGAGATTTCGGCGCTTGCGAGCAGCTGCTTCCGCGAACTGATCGCCGCGCCGCATATTGCCGTACGCGTCAACGATTCGATCTATGCCACCACCCGCGAGAAGCTCGACGAGATCGCCCGCGCTCACGGTTTTGAAGGACGGCTGGTCGTGCTCGGCGACCCCGGCATCGGCGCAGGCGACTGCCGGATCGAATGGGCGGACGGTGGTGTCAATCGCGACACGGCGGCTGCCAACGCCGCAATCGGCGAAGCCGTCGGACGCTATATCAGCGCACGTCGCAGCTTGGCCGATGCGAAACAAGATGCGGAGGAGGTGCGAGAATGAGTGAAGAAGGCAAAGTGCCGCTGCCCAATCTCGAAGATCGCGCCGAACAGGCCGAAGTGACGGTCGCGGCCGAGCCGGAGGGATCCACCAGCCGAAATGCCGCCGACCTCGAGGCCGTGTTCGACGTTCCGGTCAAGGTCTCGGCCATTCTTGGCCGAGCGCGGATGGAAATCAACGACCTGCTCAAACTCGGCCCCGGCACGGTGCTTGAGCTCGACCGCAAGGTCGGCGAGGCGATCGACATCTACGTCAACGATCGCCTTGTGGCCCGTGGCGAAGTCGTTCTGGTCGAGGAAAAGCTCGGCGTCACGATGACCGAAATCATCAAGGCCGAGAGGGCGTGATGCGCGCCGTTCCCGGACTAGCGAAGAAGGAATAAGAATATGCGGCTCCTGATCGTTGGCACGCTCAATGGCCAACTCACCACCGCGACCAAGATCGCGATGGACAAGGGCGCGACGGTCACGCACGCAGCGGATATCGCGCAGGCACTTGCCGTGCTGCGCTCCGGGCGCGGCGCGGACTTGCTGATGGTCGATGTCGCCGTCGCCATCCGGGAGTTGGTCACGGCACTCGAAGCCGAGCACATCCATGCTCCGATCGTCGCCTGCGGAACGGCAACCGACGCCCGAGCCGCAGTCGCCGCGATCCATGCCGGCGCCAAGGAATACATCCCGCTGCCGCCCGATGCCGAGTTGATTGCCGCCGTGCTCGCCGCCGTTGCCGACGACACGCGAGAGATGATTTACCGCGACGATGCGATGGCCCGCGTCGTGAAACTCGCGCTGCAAGTCGCCCCGAGCGAAGCGTCGGTGCTGGTCACCGGAAAGTCGGGCACCGGCAAGGAGGTACTGGCGCGCTACGTGCACAACCGGTCAAACCGCGCCAAGAAATCTTTCATCTGCGTCAATTGCGCGGCCATCCCGGAGACCCTGCTGGAGTCGGAGCTGTTCGGCCACGAGAAGGGCGCCTTCACCGGCGCGGTCGCGCGCCGGGTCGGGAAATTCGAAGAGGCCAACGGCGGCACGCTGCTGCTCGACGAAATATCCGAAATGGACGTGCGGCTGCAGGCCAAGCTGTTGCGGGCAATTCAGGAGCGCGTCATCGACCGCGTCGGCGGCACGCGCCCGGTGCCGATCGATATCCGGATTATCGCTACCTCGAATCGCAATCTCGCCGAAGCGGTGCGGGAAAATACCTTCCGCGAGGATCTGCTGTTCCGCCTCAACGTCGTGAACCTGAAGATCCCGCCGTTGCGTGAGCGTCCCGCCGACGTGATCGAACTTGCGCAATATTTCGTTGGCAAATACGCGGCGGCGAACGGCGTGCCGGCGCGGCCGCTGTCGCACGAGGCGCGGCGCACGCTGACCGTCAACCATTGGCCCGGCAACGTGCGCGAGCTGGAAAACACCATGCACCGCGCCGTACTGCTGGCGATCGGCCCCGAAATCGGCCCCGAAGCCATCCTCGCTCCTGACGGCGCCCGGCTCGATCAGCAGCGCGGCACGCCCTCCGCGACCCACGCCGCGCTCGCCGCGGAGCAGGTATCGCGCGCGCTGGTCGGGCGCACCGTCGCCGAGGTCGAGCGCGACCTTATCCTGGAGACGCTCAAACACTGTCTCGGCAACCGCACCCACGCGGCCAACGTGCTCGGCATTTCGATCCGCACGCTGCGCAACAAGCTCAACGAATACGCCGCTGACGGCGTGCCGGTGCCGCCGCCCGGCAACGGCGAGCCGCGTGCGGCGGCGTAGCGGCGGGTCGCGCTACTTCACCGCCTCAAGCGCCTCGAGCATGACGATCTCGACTTCGCCGGCCCCGCCGCGACGGAATGCGGCGGCTTTTTTGTATTCGTCCGAGGAGAAGCAGGCGACGCCCTGCTCGAGCGTCGGGAATTCGATAATGACGAAACGCTGAAATTTCTCCGAACCCTCCATGATCTGAAAGCGGCCGCCGCGCGCCAAGGGCCGGCCGCCGTACTTGGCGAGAATCGGCGGTACTTGATCGGCGTATTTCTTGTATTCGACCGGATCGTTAACCTTCCCGCGCGCAATCCAATACGCTGGCATCGATATTCCTCCACTTTCAAAACAGGCGCCGCCGCGAGGGAAAATTAGCGAAGCGACGCCCTCGTTCATATCGCGATACCCGGGCACGATCCGGTCAGCGATCGAATTGATTGATATACTATTATTCCGCTGCGCGGCGCGCGGCGACGATCTGGTCGGCGGTTCGGCCGGTGAGTTCGGCCATGTGATCGAACTTGAAGGTAAAGGTGCCCGCGCCAGCAGTCGCCGACCGGACCTCGACGATGAGATCGCCGATCTCGGCCTCCGGCATCTTGGCACGCACGACGTCCCAACCTTCCCAGCCCTCGCGCGTATCAAAGCCGAGAATGTGGCCGCGCCGTCCGGACATCAGCGCATTTATCTTTGCCGTCGCTTCGGTGGGGCAGACGATCTCGACCAGATGGACGGGCTCGAGCAGCACTGGCTGGCATTGCGGCAGGCCTTCGGCGACGCCGATGCGACCGGCGGTGCGGAACGCCATGTCGGAAGAGTCGACCGTGTGATAGGAGCCGTCGATCAGCGCCACCGAAAGATCGACCACCGGAAAGCCGAGCGGGCCATGCTTGAGCCCGTCGATGACGCCTTCTTCCACCGACGGGATATAGTTGCGCGGCACGACGCCCCCGGTGATTTTTTCTTCGAACGAGAAGCCCGCGCCGCGCTGCAGCGGTTTGATGTCGAGCACGACGTCGCCGTACTGGCCGTGCCCGCCCGATTGCTTCTTGTGACGGCCGCGCTGAACGACGCCCTTGCGGATGGTCTCGCGGTAGCCGACGCTCGGCGTGCGGCGCTCGATCGCGATGCCGTAGCGGTCGCCGAGCCGTTCGGTGGTGACGCGCAGGTGCATCTCGCCCTGCCCCCACAGCACCACTTCGTGAGTCTCCGGATTGTGCACGACGGTGATCGATGGATCTTCTTCGGCGAGCTTATGAAGCGCCTGGCCGAGTTTCACGTCGTCCTTGCGTTCCTTGGCCGAGATCGCGATCGCCAGCACCGGCGGATAGGGCTCAATCCTGGCCAAAGCAGGATGAGCGTGCTTGCCGGCGGTCAGCGTTTCGCCGGTCTTTGCCTTGTCGAGCTTGGCGAAGGCGACGGTATCGCCGAGATTGGCCGGCCCGCGCTTCTCGCTGCTCGGTCCGACGAGCTTGAATACGCCGGCGACGCGGCCGGCCTCGTCGTCGCCGGACACGAAGGTCGTGCCATCGCCCGCCTGCCCGGCGAGCATCCGGACGATCGACATCTTGCCGCCGTGCGTCGTGTTCTGCGTCTTGAGCACGTAGGCGACGGCATCGCTTGCCACGGCCTTCACACCAAGACGTTTGGCCGTCTCGGCGATGCCCGGCGATTCATGGCGCAGCGCTTTCAACAGCCGCAAAACGCCGTTGGCGCGCGTCGCGGTTCCCATCAGCACCGGGCACACCAGCCCCTCGCGCAATTCGCGCGTGAGGTCGTCGAACACCTTGTCGCGGGGCGGCTGGATGTCTTCGAGCAGCTGTTCCATCAGTTCGTCGTCGTGATCGGCAAGCGTCTCCAGCATCGAGAAGCGCGCCGTCTTTTCACGATCGGCCACGTCGCCCTCGAGCCCAACCACTTCGGACGCGGCGTGCTCCCGGTAAACGAAGGCGCGCTCCAGCGCGAGATCGACGAAGCCGGAAATGATGTCGCCCGAGAATGTCGGTATCTGACGCAAGACGAGCTTGGTGCGCGAGGCGCCCTGCAGGAGGGTGAGCACGTCATGAACGCCGGCATCGGCCTTGTCGACCTTGTTGAAAAATAGAATGCGCGGGATCTTCCGGTCTTCAAGCTCGCGCAGGATGAGCTGTAGCTGCGGAACCTTCTTCTCATCCATTTCGCAAACGACGACCGCGGCGTCGATCGCCGGCAGCACCGCACGCATGTCGTGGACAAATTCGACCGAGCCAGGGCAATCGAGAAAAGTGTAGGCGTCGCCCATGAAGTCGGTCGTGGCGACCGTAAGCTCGGTGCTCATGCGGTGATGGCGCGCTTCCTTGCTGCTGTCGCCTACGGTATTGCCGGCCTCGACCGTGCCCTGGCGCTGGATGGCGCCCGTGCGGGCGAGAATCGCTTCGAGCAATGTGGTCTTGCCGCTTTGGAATGGACCGACCAGCGCGACACAGCGGGGACCGGTCGCACGCGCGGCGATGTTCGCGTTGGCTGCCATTACTGCCTCCCGGCGCTGACCCGTCTTCGGGGCGCGGGTCGCGTATGACACTATCGTTTCAGGCTGCAGCCGGGGCGGTCAAGAGGCGCGTCATCGTTGCCCCCCGGACGCGATCCGGGGGGCGGGCGCCCTGTTTACGATCGACGGTTCGAGCCTATCGCGCCGGATGCAACTCGAGTTCGCCGATCCCGGCGGCGACGTCGAGGCCGACCTGCCCCTGTACCGACAGCGGTTGCAGCGCCACCGTTCGATTCGATCCGCCAACAAGGACGTTGGCGCCGAGGCCGGCGGCGACGGAAACTTCCGCCGTTGCACCGATGTACTTGCCGGCTAGCATCCCGGCATATCGATTGGATTCCGCGAACACCGACCAGACGATGACGCCGCCGCCCGTCACGCCGATGTCGAGGCCGATCGTGGTCATTGTTCCGGTATAGGTCTCAACCGGCTCTCCCGGCCGACCCACGAATTCGCAATTCACGTTCTTTTGCGAACCAAGAACGAGCCCGATGCTGGAGGACATCGCGCATGTCAGCCTGCCTACCTGAATTCGGTTTGGCTGTGCATCGGCAGACCCCGCAACCATCGCGAGCGCAGCCGCGGCTGCGAAAACAGTACGAAACATATTGAAGCTCCTCCCGGCCCACCCCGTGGGCGTCTTTGACGATTGTAGGCGAGATCGCGAACGGCGTCTCCGGCGTTTTACGGTTGCGGGTTCACCCAGTTGTCAACGGCACTCCCTCAATGACAACCATCTCGATCTTGCGGGCCTCATTCTGGTGGGCATGAACGTCGTCGGAGCGGCCCGCCCAACTCGTCCCGTCCGGATGCGGCGTCAGTCCATAAAGCGGCTGCGAAAGCCAAGCGACGTCGCGGCCGCTCGCCCGATCGGTGAAGATCGTTTCGGGCGCCTGCAGCCGCGCCGTGATCGGCAGGGAATCGTCCAAGGAGCGGTTGCGCAGCGCAGCCACCACAGCAGCGGCGCGGTCACCTGTGCGCTCCTCCAGCTTGGAAAACCGGTCGGCATCCCAGACCACGACCGCACCGCGCTCGAGCGGCGTGAGAATTGTGCGTCCATCGTCCGAATAGCGAAGTTCGCGTGTGCTGACTTTGCCGCCGATGCCGGCGAGCACGCCGACAATCTCCCCTTTTGCCACGTCGAAAATGCGGATGTCGAAGTCGGAGCGGCCTTCCCACGGCACGTCTTCGTCCTCCCACGGTACGTGGCCGGTTCCCACGACCAAATGCCGTCCGTCCGGTGAAAAGGCCATATTATTGACCGGTCCGTGCACCCAAGGCCTGAACTGGCGAAGATGGCGGCCGGTTTTGGCGTCCCAAAGCTCGATGGCACCGCGCTCCGAGCCGGTGGCAAGGACGCTGCCATCCGCGGAAAAGGCGATTCGCCAGATATTGTCATTGCTGTCGGGACGCGCCGGCATTGCGGCGATGCCGAAGAGACTGTCCCAGATGCGGACGACATTGTCATATCCCGCGGAATAGACGCGCCGTCCGTCCGCAAGAAAGCCGACGCAGTTCACCTTGGCGCCGATGTCGACTGTAAGCAAATTTATGCCGGTCACGGTGTCCCAAAGCCTTACGGTCTCGTCCCAGGAACCGGACACTATTTTGCTGCCGTCTGGCGCGAAGCCGATGTCCTGGACCGATTCTTCGTGACCTTTGAGGACGAGCGCAGAGTTGTTGTCGGCGGCCCAAATCTTGATCGTGTCGTCACGCATGGCATCGCCCGAGCATGACGCGAATCTGCGACCGTCGGGCGAGAACAGGACGCGGTGCAAAAGGGATTTGTGCGCAACGATGCGGCGCAGCAGTCGCTCCGCGCGCCAATCCCATAGGCGCACGTATTGCTGATCCGACACGCCCCAGCCGCCGCCTTCGAGCAAAACCGTTCCGTCGGGTGAAAAGGCGACGCTTTCGACACGATTGCGCTCGCCCCGCATCAGCGCAACACGTTCGCCGCTGTCGACGTCCCAAACGATGACGGTGGCGTCATCCGAGCCCGCCGCCAGGAAGCGTCCGTTCGGCGAGAAGGCGACACAGTGCAAATCGTTAGTGTGTGGCCCCAGCATTTTCGCCAATTTGCCCGTTGCCGCATTCCATAGGGTTACAGTTTTGTTCACGGCCGGCGCGGCTGCGATCATGCGACCGTCGGGCGAAATCACGGCGGCATAAACCGGCGCGCCCGCCTCGAAAGCCGACCTTTCAGCCCCGGTCCGGGTATCCCAAAGGCGGACCGTCGAATCTCGAGATCCTGAGACCAACTTTTCACCATCGGCGGAGACGCTGACGGCGTGGATCGAGGCGCTGTGACCACCGAGAACGATATGCCCGGCGCCGAGCGGCAACGCCGGCGGACGCAGTGAACGCACCCAGATGAAGTTGGGCTGGCGCGCCTCCTTCTCGGCGCGCCAGCGTTCGAGCAAGACGTAGAGCTTCGGTCCCTCGCTCTGCCACGGGAACGTCATCGCCGACGATCCGGGACTGTAGTGATATGGCGCTTCGTGACAATCGAACCACCAACACAGGTTCCAAAGGCACTGAAACAGCGTCGTCGGATGCCGGCCAATGAAATGCAGCTCGCGGCGGATCGCGTCTTCCAGCAGGCGCAGCGTTCGTTCGTGCGGACGTCCCGAAGGCATAACCGCGACGGCGTTCGCGAAATCCGCGGCCAGCGCAAAGACACCAGCGCTTTCGGTCTTGGCTTCGAGGAAAGCGAGGTTTGTTAGGACGTGTTCCAGCGCCTCCCAGTTTTGGTCCACGATGAGATGCGCCGGCAAGTGACCACGCGCGTAATCGGACAGCGTCGACGGATTCTGCTCGAATTGCCGCAGGCAAAATTCCGTCAATCGCCTATTGCCGTCGGCCGCGCTGATAAAATAAGGACCGGCCTTGCTCCGGTCCGTCAGCCAATCGAGCAGAGACTTGTGAAACGGCTGGATGCGCAAGTCTCTGACAGCAAAGAGCGAACCCAACGTGATTTCGAAATCATTCTGTTGGCGTTCGCTCCAGCCGTTGAGCCGACCCAGAAAAGCGAGCGACAACGGCTCGCGCGCGGCTGATATGATATCGAGACTCGGCGCGATATCCTTCTTGAAGGCCGCAATATCCGGCCATTGGCGCGTTACGAATTGCGAATAGACGCCGCCCAACCCCTTTGGCAGCGCCACCGGGTCGGCAAGCGACATCCGCCCCGCTATGACTTCCTTGCGCAGCCATTCGACGTACAAAAAGCTGCCCTCACTGCGCTCGATGACGAGGTCTACGACCGCAGCCGAATCGCGCAAATCGAGCAGATGCGAGCGCAATTCGCGGAGCAGAAAAGAGCGAAGGTCGGTCTCGTTCTCCAACAAACCGGCATCGATAGGGTCCGCCGCGATCGCCTGAAGCGGGTACATAACTTCCGGATCCGGCCTGCTGGTGATTATCAGCCGCAACCAGCGCGGGGTTTTTGCAAACTCGGCGGCCACGAACGAGGCCAACTCGTTGCGCCCGCCCAGAGTCGCTTCGTCCAACGCGTCGATCAGCACGACAAGCATGCGCTGCGGGTCGGGAAAATTTGCCGACAGCGGCTGCAGGATCAGCCGGTCGAACAGCGTCCGGGCGTCCGATTCGGCAATGATCGATTGCAAATGCAGCGCGTTGAGTCGCTGTTCATATTCGGATAGCTGGGTCGAAAGCTGGTAGGCAATCGACAAAACGCATTTCCTCGCGTCGCTCTTCTGCGTATGTCCGGCCCGGCAGAAGTGGACGGCCACAACTTCGCGGCGGGTCGACAGCAATTTGGCGGCGAGCGCGGTCTTGCCGATTCCGGGCGCGCCGGTAATCCAAAATATCTTTTCGGCATCCGGATCGGCGAGCCAGCCGTCGATCTTCTGAATTATCCAGTCGCGACCGGTGAAGCGCTGCAAATATTCATTGACCTCGGCATCGAAGGGCAGCGGGTCGAGCAGGCTCATCAGCCTTGCTTGCGTACCTTCGAAATCGAGATGATCGTGCTCGATCGCTGTCGTAAGCAGCGTGAGCTTTCTTTTGTAGGCCGCGGGCTGGCTGCCCAAGGGCACGCAGTCCCGTAGGTCGAGCCATTGAATGCGGCAGATCGACAACGGCGCTTCGGCCCAGACTACCATGACCGGCACGATCGGCAGGCCGCGGCTGATGGCGCGGGCCAGTTCGTTCAGGCAATAGCCGTCCGGGCGGCGCACCGAATGCGGCGTCATCAATAGAACGACACGGCCGCTGCCCGGTTCGCTGGCCGCCCAATCGAGGCCGCGCTCGATACGCGTTTCCCAGTCGGCGCCGGCGATAAGCCGGTCTTCATCGAACCAGACTTCGTGACCAAGCGCCTCGAGGTCGCGTTTGAGCCCGCGCGCCAAATCGACATATTCGTCGTGACCGTAACTGAGAAAAATTCGGCGGCTCATCTTCGAACCGATTACGGATTGCGCTATTTCAAATTGCCGCAAAAGCGCTGGATGCGCGCGCAGGCTTCCTCAAGCGCCGGAGTCGCCGTCGCGTAGGAAATCCGGAACGCCGGTCCAAACCCGAACGGCGTGCCCTGCACGACGGCCACGCCCTCCGCTTCGAGCAGCTCGGTGACGAAATCCTCGTCGGTCGCGAGTTTCCTGCCGGTCGGCGCCACCTTACCGATCGTGCCGCCGCAGGATGGATAGACGTAGAACGCGCCCTCCGGCTTGGGACAACGGATTCCGTTCGCCTGGTTGAGCATGGAAACGCAAAGGTCGCGCCGCTCCTTGAAAATCTTGTTGTGCTTCGCGATGAAGTCTTGCGGGCCATCGAGCGCTTCGACGGCGGCCCATTGCGCGACCGCCGTCGGATTCGATGTCGACTGCGACTGGATCATCGCCATCGCCTTGACGAGCGGCTCCGGCCCGCCGGCAAAACCGATGCGCCAGCCCGTCATGCAATAGGCCTTCGATACGCCGTTCACCGTCAGCGTTCGCTCATAGAGTCGCGGTTCAAGCTGCGCCGGCGAGAAAAATTTGAAGTCGTCGTAGACCAGATGCTCATACATGTCGTCTGACATGATGTGGACATGCGGGTGACGAACGAGCACATCCGTGATCGCCTTGAGTTCGCCCCGCGTATAGGCCGCGCCGGTCGGGTTCGACGGCGAGTTGAAGATGATCCACTTGGTCTTCGGCGTGATCGCCCGCTCGAGCGCCTCCGGCTTCATCTTGAAGCCCGCTTCCATCGTGGTCGCGACCGGCACCGGTTCGCCGCCCGCGAGCAACACCATATCGGGATAACTCACCCAATATGGCGCGGGGATGATCACCTCGTCGCCCGGATCGATGGTCGCGATCAGCGCGTTGAAGAGAACCTGCTTGCCGCCGGTGCCGACAATGATCTGCGAGGGCTTGTAGGTAAGCTCGTTCTCGCGCTTGAACTTGCGTGCGATCGCCGCCTTGAGTTCCGGAATGCCGTCGACGGCGGTGTATTTTGACGCCTTGCCGTCGCGGATCGCCTTGATAGCCGCTTCCTTGATGTTGTCGGGCGTATCGAAATCAGGCTCGCCGGCGCCCAGCCCAATGACGTCGCGGCCGGCGGCTTTGAGCGCGCGCGCCTTATCCGTCACCGCAATGGTGGCGGAAGGCTTGATGCGCAATATCCGCTCCGCGAGAAAAGCCATCGAAAACCTCCAATAACGCGCGTGCTTCCTAAAGCGCCAACTCCGCGCAGGCAAGGGCGAGCGCCGGACGGAAGGCTCAATTCTCCGTTAAGGCTCCGCTGGCCTAATGCGCGCACTGCATTGTTCGAGCTGGAGGGTCAATGGACCGGGTGCGCGACATCTTGCGGAGCGGAGCTTGGCTCACGCACGAGCGCATCCGGCTGGTGCCGATCGCGGTGCTTTTTGCGTCCGGCGTCGGCCTGATATACCTCCTCGTCACCGCCAACGGGCTCGTCGATATCCAGGGGCGCCCGCTGGGAACGGACTTCTCAAGCTTCTACGCCGCCGGCACGCACGTTCTCGACGGCAATCCCGACGCGCCCTACGACCTGAGCCGGCAGTATGCACGCGAACAGGCGTTGTTCGGCGCGGCGACGCCGTTCTATGGCTGGCTTTATCCGCCTTTCTTTCTATTCATCGCCGCGGCGCTGGCGCTGATGCCCTACGGCGCGGCGCTTGCGGCATGGCAGGCGGCGACGCTCGGCCTCTATCTGCTGGCGCTCCGCGCGATCCTTGCCGCCACCCAGCCGCCGATAGCTCCCGATCTCGCCGTTTCAGGTAACAGGCGATGGACCTCCAACCCGCTTTGGCTCCTGCTCGCACTCGCCTTCCCCGCCGTGCTGATCAACATCGGTCACGGCCAGAACGGCTTGCTCACCGCGGCGGTCATCGGCGGCGCACTCGCCATGCTCGACCGCAGGCCGATCGTCGCCGGCATCCTGTTCGGCCTCCTGGCCTATAAGCCGCAATTCGGGCTCATGATCCCCGTCGTGTTGGTCGCAACTGGACGCTGGCGCACTTTTTCCTCCGCCGTCGCCACAGTCGCGCTCCTTGCCGCGGCGGCCACGCTCGTTTTCGGCTGGCAGGTGTGGCACACGTTCCTGGAATCGACGCGCTTCACACGCTTGGTTGTGCTCGAACAGGGCGATCCCGGTTGGC
The DNA here is from genome assembly GCA_963829465.1 of uncultured Alphaproteobacteria bacterium. Taxonomy (GTDB): domain Bacteria; phylum Pseudomonadota; class Alphaproteobacteria; order Rhizobiales; family Xanthobacteraceae; genus BOG-931. The sequence continues at coordinate 16,592 of CAWHJE010000005.1, read as the reverse complement.
ACAAGATGCAAAGCGTGTTCGCCTGGGCGCGCATGTGGGGTGCGCCAATCCCGCTAGCCTATGCCCTGCAAGGCGCAATGGTGATCGGCCTCGCCGCTGCATTGATTGGATTATGGCGCAGCGCGACGCCTTATCCGCTCAAGGCGGCCGCTCTCTGTCTCGCCACGATCCTCGCCACGCCCTTTACGTTCGACTACGACATGATGGTGCTGGGGCCGGCCATCGCTTTCTTCGCGGCCGACGGCCTTACGCGCGGCTTCGGCCCCTGGGAGAAAACGGCGCTCGCGGCCCTCTGGCTGATGCCGCTTGTGGCGCGCAGCTTCGCGCTCATGACGATGATTCCGCTCGGCGTGCCGACGATGCTCGCATTGTTCATTCTGTTGTTGCGGCGCAGCACGTTTCACGTCTCCTTGCCAATAGCTTTTTCCGGCAAATTCCTTCTAAAATAGCGCGCCGTTCCGAGGCGCGTCGCGCGGTCACGACATCGCCGCGTTCGGGAAATACCTGTGCAAGGGAGATATCGCCGCAGATCAGGAGCGGACATGTTTACGCTCTATTCGATGCAACGCTCGGGGAACAGCTACAAGGCGCGGCTCGCCTTGGCGCAGCTCGGTGTGCCCTATCGGCTGATCGAAATCGATATTCTCAGGGGCGAAAGCCACACCCCTGAATTCCTGACGAAGAATCCGAGCGGCCAGGTGCCGCTTCTGGAAGTCGCGCCCGGTCGCTTTCTCGCCGAGTCCAACGCCATTCTCTGGTACATCGCCGGCGGCACGCCGCTGGCGCCGGAGGATCGCATCGAGCGTGCCGAAGCGTTGCAGTGGATGTTCTTCGAGCAGCACAGCCTGGAGCCAAACCTCGGCGCTGCTTATTTCTGGCTCACGCTCATCAAGGGCGGTCGCGACTTGCAGCGCCACGCCTTCGAGGACTGGATGGAGGAAGGCCATCGCGCGCTTGGCGTGATGGAAAAGCATATCGCATTGCACGACTTCTTCGCCGCCGACCGCTACACCATCGCTGACATCGCGCTGTATGCTTACACGCACGTCGCGCATCTGTGCGATTACGACCTTGGGCCGTTTCCCGCCATTCGCGCCTGGCTCGATCGCGTCGCCGCCCAGCCAGACCACGTGCCGATGGACTTTAATCCGGCCGCCGCCGTCGCCGCCAAATAAGGCGACACCGCACGAGAATTCCGCTAGTCGCAGTGCAGCTTCGTCGGCATCGCGTCGCGCACACGTTGCGGCAAAGGCACACGGGCACTTAATCGTCGCCGGTGTTTTGCGCGTTAACCAAATCTTAACCGAAACACATCAAATCGCCTTTCTTCTTCAATGGCGTCGCCCAAATCCCGCCGAACGGCGGCCGGCATTACCGACGAAAATGTGACGATCGAAAACTGATTCGCGAAGGATGACGAAGATGGTGGACTTGCCTGGTAGCCCCGGTTTCGCACGGCCGCGGACCGAGAACACCCTGTCGAGACGGCGCGCCGCCACAATCGATCTGATCGCGACTTTTTCGCTTACTGTCTCGCTCTTGATCGCTGTGACTGCCGTGTCGCTAGGCAATCGGTCGTTGGCGCGCATGGAGGCTCACGACCGGCCATCAGTGCAAATACCGATCGAAGCGCTGCTCGACCAGACCGATGGCTGGCTTTCACTGAGAGCGCAGCAATAGACGTGAATCCGCTGGCCTCGTTCACGCCATCGCGAGACGCGCAACGCGCATCTTGGGGTCGGCGACCTTTCCCTTGTCGATGATGACTTCGTTGTCGAGCATCACGGTGCAGTCTCGCATCGGCACGTCATAGTGGCCGCGCGTCGTTCGCTTGCCGCCACCTTGCGAGTTCGGCCCGGTCGAGAACAGGAAATTCCCGGCAAATACCCGCGCCGAGGCGCGATGCCGCTCGGGCGACTCGCCGTTCATCGCAATCCCGTACCAGCGGGCCTGTGGATTTAGTCCCCAGCCGAGATGCGAAATCGCGTAGGGATCGCGATCGCCTGCATTGGCCTTGCCGTCTTCGAGCCAGTCGCGCATCAGCTTCGCGTCGAGGCCCCCATCCAGCTTGGTAATGAAACCATCCTCGATCTCGAGCCGGATCGGATCCTGCACGTAGCGGCAATAGGGCAATATGACGATGTCTCCCGGCTGAATGACGACAACGCCCTTGGCGGATCCTTCGTTCGGGAAGGTATGAATATGTCCGGCGCCCCAGTGGTCGAAATGCCCCGGCTCGTCGGCATAGCCCCATTGAACCATCACGGGATATTCGCCGCAGCTATAGGTAAAGTCGGTTCCCGCTTCGGAAATGACCCGAACTTCGCGGGTCTTGCGGTAGCGATCTTCCGCGTGCTTCATCGCGTCTTTCAGGCCGGGCGGAGCCATCAGCTGTTCGAGATCGTCCGGCGCATCGATGATCATCAGCACGCGGGTTCCGGTATCCATCACTTCCTTGAGCCACTTGGTGAACAGCGGCACGTGAAAGATCACGATGATGTCGGCGGCCTTCATCGCCTCGAGCGTACCCTTGCACTTGCCGATCGTCGGCACGCCGACCTTGGTCCAGGACGGAATCGAATTGACGCACATCTCGTAGACATCGCCGCCGAGCGACTCGGCAGCGGCGAAGGCAGCCTCGACAAACTCGCGGCGCGTCGCGAGATCGCTGACGCAGGCCACCGTCTCCCCCGGCTTCACCTTGCAAAGCTCGAATTGTTTCTTGAACAGGAACGCAAGCTTGGCCGGATTGAGTTCCGTCGAACGAAGGGCTGACGCGATCATTTCCATCTCCCGCAATTACCGGCTGCGTAAAAGAAATCTTGACCGAAAAGCCACCGGCCCGCAATGGCTTGTCGGGTGGATGAATCAAGCGAGATGCCCGACAATCGCAAAGGCGATCAGCCAGCGCCGGTGCAGGCCGATGCCGCGTCGCCGGACCACGCCACAATAAGCCACCTGATGCTGTTTTTCGCGCTGGTCTACGTCGTCGAAGGCGTCGGACAAATCGGCGGGCTGATCGCCCAGCCGTTGACCTATTATCTAAAACAGGCGCACGGCTGGACCGCCCTGCAAGTCACCGCCTATCTCGCGATCTTCAATCTTCCCTGGATCATCAAGCCGGTCTACGGCGTGCTGTCCGATCTGGTGCCGGTATTCGGCTATCGCCGGAAAAGCTACCTGATCGCCGCCAACATCGTTGCCGCCGGCGCCTATCTCTGGAGTACGCAGCTGACCGCACCGAGCCAACTGGTGTGGGCGCTCCAGTTCACGGCCTACGCCATGGCGATTTCCAGCACCGTGTGCGGCGCGGTTCTGGTGCAGAATGGTCAAAGGCTCGGCGAGAGCGGCAGGTTCGTCAATCAACAATGGCTGTGGTTCAACGCCGCCGCGATGGCGTCCGCGATCGTCGGCGGCCAGCTTGTACAACATCTGTCGCCTGAAACGGCGCTCCACGCCGCGGCCTCGATCGTGGCCATGGCTCCGGTCGCCGTGCTGGTGGGGACGCTGTTTCTGATTCCCGAGCGGCGGACGCGCGTCGATGTACCGGCCTTGCGCGGCACGCTTGCAGGTCTGGGTGCGGCGTTGAGAAAGCGGGAACTCTGGATCGTCGGACTGTTTCTCTTTCTATATTACTTCAGTCCGGGCTTGAGTACGCCGCTCTATTACACGATGACCGATAGCCTGAAATTCCCCCAAAGCTACATCGGGATTCTCGGATCGATCGCGTCGGCCGGGTGGATCGTCGGCGCGCTGCTTTATCGGCGTTTTTTTGGAGCGTTCACCACCAAAGGCCTTCTGAACCTCAGCATTGCGCTCGGAACGGTGACAACCGCCGCGTACCTTTTGCTGTTCAACGAAGTGTCGGCGGCGCTTTTGAGTTTTTGCAGCGGCTTTTCGGCGATGCTCGCCACCGTCGCTACCGTGACGCTTGCCGCCGATTATTGCCCACGGCGTTCGGAAGGCTTCAGCTTCGCGGTGATGATGTCGCTCATCAATCTCGCCACCGCATCCGGCGACATCGTCGGATCGTTCTTGTTCGAGCATTTGTTTCACAAAGGGCTTGTACCGCTCATTCTCGTCTCGGCGGCATTCACCGCCTTTGCGTTCGTGCTCGTCCCGCTCCTGCGGCTCGGCGATAAGCGTCAGGGACAGCCGACCGCCGCGCTCGCCGCATAGCGCCGCAAGTGCGAGTTGATCGAGATCAAGGCAATCAACCGGCAATGCGAACATGATTTATTTCCGTGGCAAGGCTCACCTATACGGAGCGTGCCGCGGGTGGCGGCGCGGATACGGGGGTAACCGCGCCGCTTTTTCCATGAGCAATTGCGAAGCGTGCTATGCTGACCGCCGCACAATCGAAAGATTGCGGCGGCCCGGAAATTGCATGGGAATTGCCAATTCCTTGGGTCAAATCAGTCGGTATCGCGTAGCAGCATGTCCATTCTTGTCGGGCTTCATCACGTCACACGCTACACCTACGACCGCCCGGTAGGTCTCGGCCCGCAAATCGTTCGGCTGCGGCCGGGTGCGCATTGCCGCACCCGCATTCCGAGCTATTCGCTCACGGTGAAGCCTGCCCAGCATTTCGTGAACTGGCAGCAGGATCCGCACGGCAATTGGCTTGCGCGCTTTGTATTCCCGGAAAAGACAACGGAATTTTCCGTGACCGTCGACCTGATCGCCGACATGGAAGTAATCAATCCGTTCGATTTCTTCATCGAGCCCTACGCCGAAAGGTGGCCGTTTTCCTTTCCGTCCGAACTGCGCGAGGACCTCGCCTCCTTTGTCGAGCCGGAGCCCGCCGGCCCGCTGCTGGCAGATTTGATCGAGTTCGATTCCGCGCAACGCGCGCAACACCGTCGATTTCCTGGTGGAACTCAACCAGCGTATCCACCGCATGGTCCGCTATCTGATCCGCATGGAGCCAGGCGTACAGACACCCGAGGAAACGCTGAAGTCGGGCGCGGGCTCATGCCGCGACAGCGCATGGCTTATGGTGCAGTTGCTTCGCCACATCGGCCTGCCGGCTCGCTTTGTCTCCGGCTATCTCATCCAGTTGCGGCCCGACATCAAACCGCTCGAAGGCGCCGCCGGCGCCGCCCATGACTTCACCGACTTGCATGCGTGGACGGAAGTGTATCTGCCGGGCGCGGGCTGGATCGGCCTCGATCCAACATCGGGACTGTTGTGCGGCGAAGGCCATTTGCCGGTCGCCGCTACCCCGCATTTCCGCTCCGCGGCGCCGATCACCGGCGTCGTCGAGCCGAGCGAGGTCAGCTTCTCGTTCGAAATGGGCGTGAAGCGCATTGCCGAACATCCGCGCGTGACCATGCCGTTTTCCGAAGAGGCCTGGACCGCGCTCGACGCGCTGGGCGAGAAGGTCGACGCCGATCTGGTCGCCCAGGATGTGCGCCTGACCATGGGCGGCGAACCAACCTTCGTCTCGGTCGACGATTATCAATCGGCGGAGTGGAATACCGCCGCCGTCGGCCCGATGAAACGCGTGCTTGCCGACGACCTGATACGCCGCTTGCGCGCTCGTTTCGCGCCAGGCGGCCTCCTGCATTACGGTCAGGGCAAGTGGTATCCGGGTGAGCCGCTGCCGCGCTGGGCATTCTCGCTGTATTGGCGGCGTGACGGGGTTCCGATCTGGCGCGACGAAAGCCTGATCGCGCAAGAGGCCGCCGACCACAATCCGACGATCGGCGATTCTCAGCGCCTCGCCGAAGGGATTGCCGCACGCATCGGAATCGCCGCGGAATACGTGCAGCCTGCTTACGACGATCCGGCCGACCTGATGATCAAACAAGGCTTGATCCCGGAGAATGTCGATCCCGGCGATCCAAAGATCGACGATCCCCGCGAGCGCGCGCGCATCCTCGCCTTGTTCGACAGCCATCTCAGCGGACCCGCCGGTTTCGTGCTGCCGGTGCAGCGCTGGACCGCGCAAGCGCAACCGGGATGGCTGAGCGAACTTTGGCGCACGCGCCGCGGCCGGCTTTTCCTGGTGCCCGGCGATTTGCCACTCGGCTTCCGGCTGCCGCTGCAATCCTTGCCCGCTATCCCTGCCGTCGACTATCCGCACCTCGTGCCGGCTGACCCGTTCGCCGCCCAGACGCCGTTGCCCGATCCGCGCATCACCCATCCGATCCGGCCCCCTGCGCTGCGCACGTCGACCGGCGATGAAGCGTCTCCGCCGCTCGCGCCCGAGACTTTGGTGATGCAGCGCTCATCGGTCACGTCGAGCGCTGTCGGCGGCTCCGATATGCCGGTGCGCACGGCGCTAGCGGTTGAAGTACGGGACGGACGCTTATGCGTGTTCATGCCGCCGCTCGAGACATTGGCGGACTATCTCGAACTCCTCGCGGTGGTCGAGGCGACGGCGGCCGAACTAAGCCTGCCGGTGCACGTCGAGGGATACGAGCCGCCGCCCGATCCACGGCTCGGCGTGATCAAGGTCACGCCTGACCCCGGCGTCATCGAGGTCAATATCCATCCGGCGGCCTCTTGGCAGGAGGCCGTCGCGATCACGCGCAGCCTTTATGAGGAAGCGCATCTATCGCGCCTCGGCACCGACAAGTTCATGCTCGACGGCCGGCATAGCGGAACCGGCGGCGGCAATCATGTCGTTCTCGGCGGCCGCAACGCCGCCGACAGTCCGTTCCTGCGCCGGCCCGATCTTCTGAAAAGCCTGGTGCTGTACTGGCAGCGGCGACCGTCGCTTTCCTATTTCTTTTCCGGTTTGTTTATCGGACCGACCAGCCAGGCGCCGCGCATCGACGAAGCGCGGCAGGACATGCTCTATGAGCTCGAAATCGCGCTGCGTCACGTGCCACCCCCGAGGGGTATGGCAGCCGCGCCATCACCGTGGCTGGTCGATCGGCTGTTCCGCAATATCCTGGTCGACGTAACCGGCAATACGCACCGGACCGAAATATGCATCGACAAACTGTTTTCGCCGGATGGCCCGACCGGCCGGCTTGGCCTTGTCGAGTTCCGCTCGTTCGAAATGCCGCCCGATGCGCGCATGAGCCTCGCCCAGCAATTGCTGCTGCGCGCACTCGTCGCTACCTTCTGGCGCGCACCGCTTGACGGCAAGCCGGTGCGTTGGGGCACGGCCTTGCACGACCGCTACATGCTCGAACATTTCGTCTGGAACGACTTCCTTGAAGTCTTGGACGATCTGGAAGACGCCGGTTACGACTTCGACCAGACCTGGTTCGAGGCGCAGCGCCAATTCCGTTTTCCGGTCTGCGGTGTTGTGGAGCATGCGGGCGTGCGCCTCGAACTGCGGCAGGCGATCGAGCCGTGGTACGTGCTTGGCGAGGAGGGCGTGGCCGGCCAAACCGCGCGGCTTGTCGATTCGTCGATCGAGCGGCTCCAGGTAAAGGTCGACGGATTGACTGAAGGCCGCCATGTCGTCACCTGCAATGGCGCGCCCGTGCCGCTGACGTCTACCGGCCGGCCCAGCGAATTCGTCGCCGGAGTGCGTTTCAAGGCGTGGAACCTCGCGTCGGGACTGCATCCGACGATCGGCGTGCACGCACCACTTACATTCGATATTGTCGATACCTGGAATCGGCGGTCGCTGGGCGGCTGCGTCTATCATGTCGCTCATCCCGGTGGACGCAACTACGAAACCTTCCCGGTCAATTCCTACGAGGCGGAAGCGCGCCGTCGCGCTCGCTTCCAGGATCACGGCCATACTGCCGGACTGATCGACGTGCCGCCGCTCGACGTCACGCTGGAATATCCAACGACGCTGGATCTGCGGCACGCGATTTAAAATATCCCTCATGGCAGCCAATCTCGACACGATCGTCGAACCTGAGACCGCCGGTCTCGAACAGTTCGTTGCGAGCTATCGCCGGCTGCCCGGCATTTTCGACGAGATGATGGACGGCGACGGCCGTGTGCGCGCGCACTGGCGGCATTTTCTTGGCATGCTGGCGTCGCTCGGCGCCGAGGAGATCAATCGCCGCTTCGCCGCCGCCGACCGCTATTTGCGCGGCTCCGGAGTCTTTTATCGCGTCTACGAGGATGCGGCCGGCATCGAGCGGCCGTGGCCGCTCAGTCATGTACCGCTGATCATCGAGCCGGGCGAGTGGCGGCAATTGGAAGCCGGACTGATCCAGCGCGCGGAATTGCTCGAGGCCGTGCTGGCCGACGCCTACGGGCCGTCGCTGCTGAGCCGTGACGGCCGTCTCCCGGCCGCGTTGATCGCGGGCAATCCGGAGTTTCTGCGTCCTCTCGTCGGGGTAGCGCCGCCCGGCGGCGCGCATATGCGCTTCTACGCCGTCGACGTCGGGCGCGGCGCCGACGGCCGCTGGTGGGTGCTCGGCGACCGCGCGCAGGCGCCTTCGGGCGCCGGCTATGCGATCGAGAACCGGCTGGCGCTTTCGCGCGCCATCCCAGACATCTACCGCACCACGCGGGTCGAGCGCGTCGCGCCTTTCTTCCAGTCATTTCAGGCCGAGCTTTCGGCGCTGAGCCGTCAGGATGAGGCTCACCTTTGTTTGCTCACGCCCGGACCGATGAGCGAGACCTACTTCGAACACGCGTATCTTGCTCGCTACCTTGGGCTCATGCTGGTCGAAGGCGAAGACTTGAGCGTGCGCGACGACGGCGTTTTTGTCCGCACGGTATCCGGTTTGCAACGAACTGAAGTGCTGCTCCGCCGCATCGACGCTGATTTCGCCGATCCGCTCGAATTGAATGCCGCCTCGCGCCTCGGCGCACCCGGACTTCTGCAGGCCGTGCGCGATGGCAAGATCGTCATCATCAATGCACTCGGCGCCGGTTTGGTTGAAGCGCGCGCCATGCTCGCGTTTCTGCCGGCGCTGGCGCCCGTCGTGCTCGGCACTGACCTCGCAATACCGAACGTCGCCACGTGGTGGCTGGGCCGCCCCGAAATGCGCGAGGAGATGATCGGAAAGCTCGACAGCATGGTCGTCGCGTCAGCCTTCGAGTCGCCGGTCGACGGGCGCGGCTCCAGCGAGTTTTTGGGCGCCAGGCTCGATGACGCAGAGCGCCGGGCGCTGATCCTGTCGATCCGCGATCGTGGCGTCGACTATGTGGCGCAGGAAGCGGTGACGTTGTCGAGCATGCCGGTGTGGCGCGACGGCCGCCTGCAACCGCGGCCTTTCACGCTGCGGCTGTTCCTCACGAAAGTCGGCGATCGGTGGCAGATGATGCCGGGAGGTTTCGTGCGCATCGCCGACAGCGCCGATGCGCGCGCGGTGAGCATGCAGCGCGGGGCGGCGACGGCGGATGCCTGGGTGCTCGCGCACGGTCCGGTCGGGGAAACGACGCTGCTTCCGACCGCCGAGCGCATTCAAGTGCAACGCGCCACCGGTCTGTTGCCGAGCCGCGCCGCCGACAATCTGTTCTGGGTCGGACGTTACGTCGAGCGCGCCGAGGCAACTCTACGGCTGATCCGCACCATGATTAACCGCGCCGCGGAGGCGGACGAGACGACCGCACCGGTCATCGCCGGCATCGGCTCGTTGCTCGAGGCGTGGAATGCCGCGCCGGACCAGACCGGCGGCGTGTCGGCGGTAACCGCCGCGCGGGCGGTTCTCACCCGCGCCGACCTGGCCGGATCGCTCCCTGATCTCGCCGGTGCCGCGCGTTCGGCGGCATCGGTCATTCGCGATCGCTTCTCTCCCGACGCATGGCGCGCGATCAACGATCTCTTCATGATCAATGCCATGCCACTTTCGATCGGCCCAACCGAAAGCGCCATTATCGAGCGCGTCGAAGCGTCATTGCGGATCATCTCATCGCTCTCCGGGCTGGCGCAGGAAAACATGACGCAACTCGCGGGCTGGCGTTTCCTCGAACTCGGCCGGCGCATCGAGCGAGCGCATCATCACCGGCCGTCTGGTGCGCTGCTTCGCGCTCCCCGGCGCGCCCGACGGTGGCCTCGAAGTGCTTCTCGAACTTGCCGACAGCCAGATCACCTATCGGCAGCGCTACTTCATGGTCGCGGCGCGCGCACCGGTCATCGACCTCGTCATGCTCGATCCGAACAATCCGCGCTCGGTGGCGTTTCAGCTCGACCGGATCGAGACGCATCTCGCTGCGTTACCGGGGCGTCATGCCGCCGGCCGTCTGTCGCCGGTGCAGCAGATCGCGGCTGCGATAGCGACACGGCTGCGCACCGTCGAAGCGGCCGCGATCGACGAGGCGCTCATCATCGAAATCGAACAATCGCTGATGAAGCTTTCCGACGCGATCACCGCAACCTATCTCACCAACAACGAGCGCTCCGAATCCGCGTGGGAGGCGCTGGCGTGATCTACGACGTGCGGCAGACGACCACGTGCGTCTACGCGTCGCCGGTGGCGCATGCGCGTCACGTGCTGCGGCTGATGCCGATCAATCGTCCCGGCCAGCGCGTTCATGTCGCGGCCTTGCAGATCGGACCCGAGCCGGCGCATCGGCGCGAGGGAAAGGATTTTTTCGGAAATCGCTTGACCTGGATCGACGTCGAAGAGCCGCACAAGACGCTCACGGTCAAGTTGACGGCGCGCGTGACCGTCGACGCGCTGGTCGAACCCGCGCCGCTGGCTACTCCCGCCTGGGAGGCGGTTCGCGAGGCGGCCTTTGCGACCAGCGATATCGGTCCGCTGTCACCGGCGCACTTTCTGTTTCCGAGCCGCATGGTCTCGCTCGATCCGGAGATCCGCGACTACACGCGGGAAAGCTTCCCGGCCAAAAGGCCAGTGCTCGAGGCCGCCATCGAACTGATGAACCGCCTCAAATCAGACATCGCCTACGAGATCGGCGCGACCACCGTCACCACCACGCCGCCGATGTCGTTTGCGCTGCGCCGCGGCGTCTGCCAGGACTTCGCGCACATCATGATCTCCGGGCTGCGCGGCATCGGACTGCCGGCCGGCTATGTCAGCGGCTATCTGCGCTCGGCGCCGCGCAAAGACGCGGCACGGCTGCAGGGCGCCGACGCCATGCACGCCTGGGTGCTGGTCTGGTGCGGGCCGGAAATCGGATGGATCGGGCTCGATCCGACCAACGCCATCCTCGCCTCCGACGAACATGTCGTGCTGGCGCTCGGCCGCGACTATACCGATGTCGCGCCGATGGACGGCGTGATAATCGGATCGGGCGGCCAACGGATCGATGTCGGCGTCAGCGTGACGCCGGTCGAGTGACGTTTCAGATCCCGGGAGTGAAAGCATGCGTGCGTATCAACTGCCCAAGGGCGGCGCCGGCATCGACGCGCCTTGTCGAAGTCGATCGGCCGTTGCCGAAGCCGCTCCATCGCCAGGTTCTCGTCAAGGTCATTGCCTGTTCGCTGAATTTCCGCGACCTCGGCATCGTGCGCGGCACCTATCGCGCGCCGGTGCGGGAAAACCTCGATCCCGCTTTCGGACGGCGCCGGCGAAGTGGTCGAGGTCGGCCCCGGCGTCACGCGGGTCAAGGCCGGCGACAAGGTAGCCGGCAGTTTCTTCCAGCGCTGGCCGGGCGGCGAGCCGGGACCGAACACCCACGCCTCGTCGCTCGGCGGCAGCATCGACGGCATGCTCGCCGAATACGTAGTGCTGGAGGAAGAAGGCGTCGTCAAAATTCCCGGAAACTTGTCGATCGAAGAAGGCGCGACGTTGCCGTGCGCCGCCGTGACCGCGTGGGATGCCATGCTGAACCACGCCAAGCTGGTCGCCGGACAAACGGTGCTGCTTCAGGGTACCGGCGGCGTCTCGATGTTCGGGCTGCAATTTGCCCATGCGATGGGCATTACCGCCATCATCACCTCGTCGAGCGACGAGAAGCTCGAGCGCGCCAAAGCGCTCGGTGCGGCCTGCGGCATCAATTACAAGACCACTCCGGAATGGGACAAGGCGGCGATCGCGTTCAATAGCGGCCGCGGCGTCGACCATGTGCTCGAGGTCGGCGGCGCCAACACCCTTACCCTCTCGTTTAACGCCATCCGGGTCGGCGGCAAGGTCAGCATCATTGGCGGCCTGAGCGGCGGCGCGCGCGAGCTCAATCCGGGGCTGATCTTTTCCAAGCGCGCCAACGTACAGGGCATTTCCGTCGGCTCGACGCAAACGTTCGAAACGATGAACGCCGCGATCGCGGCGAACAAGATCAAGCCGGTGGTCGATCGCGTGTTTGGTTTCGACGAGACCAGAGCGGCCTACGAACACATGGCCGCCGGCGCGCATTTCGGCAAAATCGTCATCCGCGTGGCCTGACGCCCGCTATCGCGCGACGACGCGCGTCGGCGGGAAGGCGACCTCGATCAAGGTGCCGGCGTTGGGCGCACTCTTGATGCTGAAATGCGCGCGGTTGGCTTCGGCGAGCGCCTTGGTGAGCGGCAGGCCGAGCCCGGTCCCGCCCGAGCCCCAGCTACCCGACGTCGCCGTCTGACGAAACGGCTCGAGTGCCGCCTCGACATCCTTCTCGCTCATGCCGACGCCGGTGTCGCGGACGCGCAGCACCGCTTCGCCGCTGTCGGCGAACGCCGTCGACACGATCACCTGGCCGCCCGGACCCGTGAACCTGATCGAATTCGACAGGAGATTGAGAACGATCTGACGCAGCGAGCGCTCGTCGGCGACGACCTGGGGCAATCCCGGCGTCAGCGACGTGCGGATGATAATCCGCGCGCGGCTCGCCTGCGGCTGCATGATCCCGACGCATTGCTGCGTCAGGTCGTTGAGGCTGACATTGGCGAAGGAAAGATCGAGCTGGCCGGTCTCGATCTTGGAAAGATCGAGCAGGTCGTTCAACAGCGAAACGAGATGCATTCCGGCGCCGTGGATATCCTTCAAATATTCGGCGTAGCGTTCGTTGCCGATCGGACCGAAACGCTCCGCCATGATGACCTCGGCGAAACCGGTAATGGCGTTGAGCGGCGTGCGAATCTCGTGGCTGACCTTGGCGACGAACTCCGCTTTTGATGCTGCCACCTTTTGCGCTTCGCGCGTAGCGGCAAGCAATTCCGCCTCGGCCTTCTTGAACGATTCGACGTGCGCCTTGAGCTCGCGGATTTCATTCTGCGACGCCACGAGGAGCGCAGCGTTGGCGCGCCGGCGCTCCTCGGCCTCGCCGTTGGTCAGGATCAGCGCCAGTGCGGGAACTCCGCCCCAGGGTACCGTGAACAGACGGCCTTCGACCGGACGGCGGGCGCCGTCACGGGTGAGGATCGACAGCGATTGCGCACCGGCGGCTTGGGCGAAGGCGTCGGCGCCGGGCTCGGCGAACAGCTTGTCCAGGCCGGTCGCCGCCAGCGCGCCAAGGCTTTCGTGACCGCTCAGCTCGAGGAAATATCGATTGGCGTAAAGCAGCGCGTCGTGCGGGCCGTCATGCCGGTAGATCAGCACGCCAATCGGAATGCGGTCGAGAAGCGCCGGTTCGAAGGCGGGCGCGGCCTGCGGCTGCGCGGCGTCATTCTGCTCGGTCGGCACGCCACCGCTTTCGACACCGGCGGGAGAAACCGGTTCGGAACCGGGCGCAACCGGTGGCGCCTCGACCAGTTCAGCGGCGCTGGCTTGAGCTTCGGCGAGCAACTCGCTCAAGCCGCTCTCGTTGGCCGTATCCTCGCGAACGCCGCGCAAGCGCGCCGTCAGTTCCTGCGCCAGCTCCCGGAATGCCTTGCGTTCAACGGGACTGAGCGTCGGTGCATTCGGCTCATGCGGCGTTCCCTGGCGAAACGGCACGACGTTGGCGGCCGCAGGCACCACGTTCAACGTCGGGCGCTCGGCGCGAGCCGGACTCTCCGCGGCAGCCGGCGCAACCGGAGCGCCACTTTCGGCCGCCGTTGTATCGGGCGGCGGCGGGGCGGCTGAAGTTTCGGTTTCAAGCGGCGCCTGTGGCTGCGACACGAAACCGATCGGACGCTCGCGGCGTGCGCGCTGCAGATGGTTGATACGCTCAAGATCGCGACAAACGCCGAAACCCGCGATATCCGCGAAAAGTGCGATCGCGATCAAACACCGGCAGCCCCGAAAGTTCGATCGGAAGGCGTTGGCCGCCGTCGTCCACCGGCCAGGAAACGATGACACCGCTCCAAGTCTCCCGCGTGGCGACCGCCCGCGCGATCTGATTTTCCGGATCGAGTTTCAGTTCGGCGGCGATCTCGCTCCACAACCGGCCAAATGCCGCCGTGGTGCGCGGACCCATGAGCTCGACGAACTCGTCCGAGCCGACCACGAAGCGGCCGTCAGCGTCCATTTGCCAGACAAAGCGCAATGGATGACGCCGCTCGGGTTCGTCTTGCCCGCGGCCGGACGCCGCCGGATGCGCCGGCGAGTTGGCATCAGCAGCCGGTGCCGGCGGCATCGAGCCCGCAGGCTCGGTGTTTTCGGCAACGGTTTCCGCGCCTTGAATTTCGTTCGGCTGGGCGCCGAATTCCGCCACCAGAACCGCCGACGCATCGCTGCCGAGACGATCGACGGTAACGGGACCGAAGCTCGTCGTACCGCTGGCGCTGCCGGCTGCCAGCGCCTTGGCCGCTATCTCGGCGATGCCGAGTGCCGGCAGCGTGGCCGCGCCGGCAAGACGGGTCCGCGCCGCGTCGGTCGCGTAGAGAAACGTGCCGTCGGCGGCGAAGGCCGCGAGTGTGCGCATCGCCGCCCGGCGACCATGCGGCCGATCCGCTCGCTAAGCGATAATTGCGGTCCGGCCGGTTCGGTTGCGACAACGAGCACCGCGGCGCCGTCCGCCAGCGGGACGCGCGAGCAGGCGCAGGTCAGCGCGCGTCCGAAACTCGCGCCGAAACCGCGCAGGCGCTCGAACCGCACCTGACCGAAGGCGGCAAGGTTGCCGTGAGCCGGACGATCTCCGCGACGGCCGGATGGTGCAAACTCGAAACGTCGTGCGATGGCCTAAGCGACATTCGCGGCACCGAATATCGCGGCGCCAACCGCGTTCGCCCACAGTATGCGCGACCCATCCGCGCTCCACAGCCACACGGGCGCGACGCCGGTCGCGTGGTCGGTGAGCTGGGCCATCAGTCGCGGATCGCGCTGCGAAGCGGCGAACTCTGACTCCACGAAGGGCATGCGACGAAACTCTTTGCCTAAGAAATCCTTAATAATGCGGGCGGGCGGTGCCGTCCATGCTGGCCCTCGACTTCGGCCGAGCTTGGACGGATAACCTTAATCGCGCCATGGCCTTGACCGGGCGCGACAATCGGGGTGCACGGCTGCGCCGATATCGCCTAGGATGATCGTCAGGGGTACGAGGAGTTGACGATGGCGCAAGGAGCCCTTCGAACAATTTGCAATGCCCAATGAGGTCCGCGCTTTCGTCGAGCAAAGCGTGGCCCAGGCGCGAACGGCTTTCGACGGCATTGCCAACGCAGCCAATCAGGCGGTTTCGCAGTGGCATGGCCAAGCCCAGGCCGCGCGGGCCGGCACTAGCGAAATCGCCCATAAATCGATGGCGTATGTCGAACAGAACATGGCGGCCACCTTCGACTTCGCGCAGAAGCTGATGCACGCCAAGGATCCAACCGAGGTGATGCGATTGCAGTCGGAGTATCTCGCCCTGCAAATGAAGACGCTTTCGGCGCAGGCGCAAGAACTTGGGCAAAGTGCCGCCAAAATAGTCATGGACGCCCACAAGCCGAAACCTTGAAGACGGAATCATTCGGCGGCTTCGCAAAAAATTTATATAAATCAATCAGTTTGATAATTTTTGTGCGATGCAATAAAATCTATTGCGACGCACCAAGCTTCTGCTATATAAGTCCGCGAAGGCCCGAGCTGGGAGTGTTCTGCGTTCGGCTACGGGGTCGACGAAATGTTCTGCCCCGCGCGACGGGCGGCGGGGCGACTGGAAATATCGAAGGTGAAACAGCCCAAGAGCACCAGAAAACAAGGACGAGTGTCATGGCGGAAGCCTCTATTGCTGCCCCGAAAGTGAAGTCGAGCAAGCCGGCGACCGGCGCGTTCGAGATGCCCAAATTCGAGATGCCCAAATTCGACATGCCGAAGGTTGAAATGCCCGCAGCCTTCCGCGAATTCGCGGAGCGCGGCGTCGCCCAGGCCAAGGACACCTACGAGAAGATGAAGGCCGCTGCCGAAGAGGCCACCGACGTTCTCGAGACGACTTATTCGACCGCGACCAAAGGCGCCTCCGACTACGGTCTCAAAGTCATCGAGGTTGCCCGCATCAACACCAACGCGGCGTTCGATTTTGCCGGCGAAGTCATGGCGGCGAAGACGCTGTCGGAAGTCGTCGAGCTTGCCAGCGCCCATACCCGCAAGCAGTTCGAGACGCTGTCGGAGCAGACCAAGGAACTCAGCGCACTGGCGCAGAAGGTCGCGACCGAGACGACAGAGCCGATCAAGAGCGGCATGAACAAGGCGTTCAACAAGGCCAGCTAATCGCTCGCCGCGGTCGCTTCGTTAACTCACAGCTGATAGACGAAGCCCGGGTCCCTGGCCCGGGCTTTTGCTTGCCGTGCGGCCGCCTGCGCGGTTCGCGCCTTGCCAAAGCAGGGCTTTCCTCCTAGTTTTCGCGCGCTTGCCGACCGCAGGCCGTGCAGCTGTAGCTCAGTTGGTTAGAGCGCCTGACTGTGGATCAGGAGGTCGGTGGTTCGAGTCCACCCAGCTGTA
>CAWHJE010000004.1:0-37344 GCA_963829465.1 uncultured Alphaproteobacteria bacterium | reverse complement strand
GGTCGGCTGGCCGGCGACGTGGACCGTGTCGCCGGTTGCCAGGGAATCCGGCGGGCTGTTCACCAGCCGGTCCGACACGTTCAGTCCTTTCACCACCTCGACCTCGGTGCCGAGATTGCGTCCGAGCGTTATCGGCTTGAGCTCAACCTTGTCGTCCGGGCCGATGACGGCAACTTCCATGCCGCGCTCGCGGAACACCAGCGCGCTGGTCGGGATGCGCACGATGTTGGGGTTGCTCGGCAATTCGAAATCGACTTGGGCGTACGCCCCCGGTTGCAACTGGCCGTCCGGGTTGTCGGCGTGAAGTTCCACCAGCAGGGTGCGGGCGTTGGTGTTGATGGCGCTCGAGGTGGTGGCGACAGTCGCCTTGAATGTCTTGTCGGGATATTGCGGCAAGTGAAGTTCGGCGATGAGCCCGGCTTGAATGTCCGCCGACAGTTGCTGCGGTACCTGGACGTAAATCCGCATCTGGTGGATGTCGGCCACGCGAAACAACTCTGGTCCGTTGCCGCCTCCGGTCCCGCTGCCGGCGTTGATGAGCGCGCCGATGTCGGTTTCGCGCGCGGTGACGACGCCGTCGAATGGCGCGGTGATGCGCTTGAAGTTTTCCAGCGCTTGCAGCCGATCGACGTCGCCTTGATCGACGGCGACTTCCGCTATCGCGGAGTTGAGCCGGGCAATGGAGGTGTTGAAGTCGGCCTGCTTGCTTTCCTGCTCCTGCACCGAGACAACGCCCTTTGGCGAGTCTTTCCAGCGTTGGTAGGTCGTCTCGGCGAACTGCTTTTCGGCTTCTCGAACCTTGACCACCGCTCGCGCCGAGTTGAGCTTGGCTTGCGTACTGGCCAATTGGGCGTCGATGTCCGGGGTTTCGATCACGGCGAGGACATCGCCCTTTTTCACGTGCGCGCCGAAATTGAAGTACCAGTCTTTCAAGTATCCCGGGACGCGGGCGTATATCGGAGCCTCAAACCAGGCCTGGACGGTGCCGGGGAGCACAAGGCGCTGCGTCGCGGCGCCCGCTCGAGGCGAAATTACCGCGACGGTCGGTATCGCCTGCTCCTGCGTCCATTGCGTAACCTCGGCCTCGTGGCTCCGGCGTTGCAATATGCCGATCGCGGCAATGCCGATCGCTACCGCGGCGGCGATAACCCCTACTCGCCGAAGATTTCGCGGTGGTGGCGGCGTCGTGTCGCGCCGCGACCTGTGATCGTCCGAGGCCATCAAGTTCTCCGGTCAGGCGGTGGGTACGGGTTGAAGGGCTTCGGGCGTTTCTGGCATCACGGGGTTGCGCCTGGAATGCAGCAAGCTGAAGACGGTCGGCACGAAAAACAGCGTCGCCACGGTCGCTACCAGTAGGCCGCCGATCACCGCGCGGCCGAGCGGCGCATTCTGCTCACCACCTTCACCGAGCGCAAAGGCCATCGGCAGCATGCCGATGATCATGGCGAGCGCCGTCATCAGCACTGGGCGAAAACGGGTAAAACCCGCTTCCAGCGCAGCCGCCGGTGCGTCGAGACCTTCAGCCAAGCCCTCGCGCGCGAAGCTTACGAGCAGGATACTGTTCGCGGTTGCTATGCCCATGCACATGATGGCGCCGGTCAGCGCCGGGACCGACAGCGTCGTTCCGGTCACAAATAGCGTCCACACGATGCCGGCGAGCGCGCCCGGCAGCGCCGTGATGATGATGAAAGGGTCAAGCCATGACTGGAAATTGACGACGATCACCAGATAGATCAGCACAATCGCGCCAGCGAGTCCGAAATAAAGCTGACTATATGCGTCATTCATGGTGCGCACTTGTCCGCGCAAGGCAACATAAGAACCGCGCGGCAGGCTCTTTCTTGTATCGTTCAGGAGTTGGTCGATATCGCCGGAGACTGCGCCGAGGTCGCGTTCCTGGACGGAGCCAAAAATGTCGATGACCGGTTGCACGTTGTAATGCGAGACGACGCCCGGGCTCGGCCCCGGCGTAATCTGCGCCAATCCACCCAGATATTGCGGCGCTTTGGTTTCCGCGGAGTTGATGGGAACATTGACGAGATCCGACATCGTATCGATCCGATATTGCGGCATCTGCGCAACGATCGGATAGGAGACGCCGTTCACTGGGTTCAACCAGAAATTCGGATGAACTTGCGCGCTCCCCGAGAGCGTAACGAGAAGGCTGTTGGCGACGTCGCGCTGAGTTAGTCCGACCTCGCCGGCCAGCGTCCGGTCGACGTTTACGTTGATTTGCGGATAGTTGAAGACCTGCTGGATGCGCAGGTCGGCGATGCCGGGAACCGTGCGGATCCGTTTCAGCAGGTCGGTGGCATAGGCGTAGTTGGCCTTCTGATCGCGGCCGATGATCTGCACATCGATCGGCGCCGGCAAACCGAAATTTAGAATCTGCGACACAATATCGGCCGGCAGGAACGAGAAGGTCGTCCCCGGGAAATTTTGCGGCAAAATGGTGCGTAGTTGTTTGATGAGAGATGCCGTCGGCGAGTGGCCCTCTTTCAGGCTGATCAAAGCATCGCCGTCCTCGGGGCCAATGGTCCCGCTGTTCTGGTAGGCCATGTTGATGCCGGAGAATGGCAGCCCGATATTGTCGACGATGTTGTCGAGTTGATCGGGCGGTATGGTGCGGCGCACCGTATGTTCGATGAGGTCGAACAGGCGCGCTGTTTCCTCGATGCGGGTGCCCGGCTGCGCACGCACATGCATCAGGATCTGCCCGGAATCGATTGCCGGGAAGAAGTTCTTGCCGAGGAACGGCCAGAGCGCGAACGAAACCACGACGCACCCGAGGAAGCCGGCGACGAATATTCGAGGTGAGCCGAGCGCGAGTAGCAGCAACGACCGGTACCGTTCGCGCACTTGCGCGAAGCGGCGATCGAACATCTGTTGAAAGAGCCGCAACGGATTGCGTGATCGCTGCGACGTCGCCGCGGCGTCGCTTTGCGCATGCCCGTGGCTGCCATGATGGCCGCGCATCAGATAGTTGGCCATGGTTGGGACAAGGGTGCGCGACAGCAGGAACGAACCGACGAGGGCAAAGACGACGGCCTCGGCGAGTGGTCGGAACAGATAGCCGGCGACGCCGCCCAGCTGGAACATCGGCACGAACACGATGCACAGGCATAAGAGCGTCACGAATGCAGGAATGACGATCTGCTGTGCCCCGTCCATGATGGACGTTTCGATTTCTTTGCCCAGTTCCAGATGATAGTTGATGTTCTCGATGGTGACGGTGCCGTCATCGACCAGGATACCGACCGCGAGCGCCAGTCCGCCGAGCGTCATGACGTTGACGGTTTCGCCCAGCCATGACAGCGCGGTCAGCGAGAACAAAATGGCGAGCGGAATCTCGATGAGGATGATGACCGTCGAGCGCCAGCTGCCGAGGAACAACAGGATCATCACGCCAACGAGCGCGGCGGCGACCGCGGCTTCGCGGATGACGCCGACCACCGCCGACTTGACGAAGACCGACTGATCGCCGACCGCGTGCAGGTTAAGGCTCGACGGCAGACTTTCCTCGACCCTCGGCAGGAGCGACTTTATCCCATCGATGACGCTAAGCGTCGAGGCCGCACCCGCCTTGAGAATCGTCATCAATACCGCGCGCGAGCCGTTGACGCGGACCAGATTGGTCTGCGGCGGGGAGCCGGCATGCACATAGGCGACGTCGTGCATATATATGATAGTGTCGTTGACCTTCTTGACCGGCAGGTCGTTGATCTTTTCCAGCGCCACCGGGCTGGCGTTCAGAGCGACGTTCCAGTCGAACTTGCCTAGCTTCTGGTCGCCGGCCGGCAGAATCAGATTTTGCACGGTGATCGTGTTCACCACGTCATCGGCCGATACGTTGTGGGCCTGCATGGCTTCCTGATCCAGATCGACCTGGACCTGCAAAATCTTGCCGCCATAGGGTGAAGGGATGGCGGCTCCGGCGACCGTCGAAAGCTGTGGCCGAATGAAGTTCTGCCCAAGGTCGAACAACTCCATCTGCGGCAGCTTCTTGCTCGACAGTGCCAGTTGCAGGATGGGTACGGTAGCCGCGTTGTAGCTCAGCACGTACGGTGGCGTGATCCCGGGTGGCAAAAGCTTGAGCACCGTCTGCGATGCCGCAGTCACCTGGGCCAAAGCGGCGGAGATATTGACGTTCTTTTGGAAGAATATTTTGACCACGCCGTAGCCGTTGAGCGACTGCAACTCAATGTGCTCGATATCCGACACCTGCGCGGTCATATAACGTTCGTAGTAGTAAATGACGCGGCTGGACATGTCGTTGGGCAGTAGCCCATTGTAGGTCCAGACCACGCTGACGACGGGAATGTTGATGTTGGGAAAAATATCGACCGGCATCCGCAACCCCGATAGCGTGCCAAAGATCGCAATCAGGAAGGCGAACACCACAAAGGTGTAAGGCCGCCGCAAAGCGATTTGTACGATCCACACGTGAGGTTTCTCCGGACGATCGGATCAAACCGCGGGGAATCGGACCTGCGGCGAACCATGAAAACAAATCTATTACGATTTGACAGACGGCGTAACAGGCTTCGCTGACGCAGCCCCGCAAGCGGTCGATAAGCCGGGGCGGCGGTTTGAGCCCAATCGCGCGCGGATCGTCATGCCGGCGCGCCGCTTTAGCGGCGGAGATTAATGATAGAAGGGCACTGCCTATGAGCAATCTGCGCGCCTTGCCGCTGAAGATTGCACTCGCGCTGGTGCTGGCCGCACCCAGCGCCGGCGCACAAGAGAAGCCGCAACTTCTGCCCACGCGCGACGCAGATATCACCTATGACGTGACCAGACCGCCGCAGCCGACAATTCGCGAGCGGGTGCGTTGGCTTGCCAGCGAGCATTTGGAGCGAGTCGATGGCCCGGGTCGATCGACGACGATTTTCGATCGCGGCGCCAACGAGATTACGCTCCTGAACACGGCAAAGCGCACATTCACAAAATTGGAAGGGGCACCGCGGCGGTTGCTCGATCCGCAGCCAGGAGCCGAGCCCAAACGCGGTAATGAGGCTGTTGTCGCCGGATTGCGCTGCATCGACTGGTCGTGGACTGAAGACGTGGAAAAGCACACTGTTTGCGCCACCGCCGACGGGGTGCTGCTCCGTCTCATCGTCGACGGCAAAACCGTGATCGAGGCGCGCTCGGTCAAGTATGCAACGCAGAAGCCGGAGCTTTTTCAGGTGCCGCTCGACTACACACCGGCGCTCGCCCCGGACGGCAGCGCGGAGCCCTGAGCTTCGCAAGCCTTGCCGCCGGTATCGTCTTGCGAGTGTCGGTAGAGTCACGCCTCTGCTGTTTGATCGGATCGGCCAAGCCGCCGGCGAATGAGCCGGCGGGTTTTTGCTTTTGTTGGGCCGGTGAACTCACCAAGGCGGCGCTTGCGGAATGGTGGGGATCAGCGGCTAACGGTCGCTTGCGCGCCCCTCGAAACCGCTCATTCTTGGTACCGGGGCAGACACCATCCGCAGACGAGTAGTGTGTAACGAGTCGTCGCCGCTGATGGCGGACGCTGATCTTGTGAGCCGTCGTCGCCTCTGTGAGTTGGAGTGCACCCGCTCGTGCCGGCGTCAGCCAAGCTTTTGCGTGACCGCGGGAGCCGCGCCGGTGGTGGCGCAAAGCGGATTTTCGCGCATTTCTCGGCGTAACGGCCGGCATCGCCTTGGCCTCCTGCGCGGTCGGCCCCGACTATCATCCGCCTGAGCCACCCCTGCCGGCGAATTTCGTCCCGGCGTCGTCGCTCAAGGCATCGAACGATCATCGCTCGGACTTTACGGTGACGGCTCAATGGTGGCGGACCTTGCACGACCGGGAACTCGATTCGCTGATCGATCGCGCGGTTGTGGCCAGTCCTTCCCTGGAGATCGCCCTGGACCGGCTCCAGCAGGCGCGCGCGCAGGAAGCCGTGGTCGTCGGCGCCGCGCTGCCGACGGCAGGGGCAAGCATGGGGGGAGGGTGGGGTACCGGATCGGATCTGGCCCGCGGCCGTACCTCGCAAACACTCGTCTCCGCCGAAAATGGAACGGGCGTGAGACAAGTCACCAATCTGCAAGGTTTCGATGCGGCGTGGGAGATCGACCTCTTCGGCAAATACCAGCGGGCGATCGAGGCGGCGCAATATGACGTCGACGCCGCGGTTGCCGCGCGCAACGTGGTGCTGATTTCGCTGATCGCCGACGTGACCCGCGCCTATCTTGATTTGCGGGCGCTGCAAATGCGTCTGATGGTGTTGCGCAAAGATATCGAGGTGGCAAAGAAGTACGTCGACTTCGTGCAGGAGCGCTACAATCGCGGCATTACCAACGAATTGGACGTGACGCTGGCACAGCGCCAGCTAGCGCAATTGCAGTCCCAGACCGCGCCGCTCATGGCGCAGATCGATGCCGCGCGATATGTCATCGCCGTTCTGATTGGTGAATTTCCTGAAAACCTCGGCAGCGAACTGAAAAAGCCGGCGATGCTGCCCGCGTTGCCGCTCCGTATCCGCGCCGGATTACCGATCGAACTCCTGCGCCGACGACCCGACATCATGGAAGCCGAACGCCAGCTCGCAAGCGCCACCGCCCAGATTGGCGTTGCTACCGCTGAATTGTTTCCCCAAGTGGCGGTGACGGCTTCCGCCGGACGCCAAACGGGTATCGCGCCACTTGCTATCAGCATGATCTGGTCGGTCGGACCGGCCATCACTGTTCCGCTGCTGGATTTCGGGCGGCTCGACGCCGTCGTTGAGAAGGCCGACTTCCGCACCCGCGAGCTTTTGGCGAACTACAAGCAGACGGTGCTCAACGCGGTCCGCGAGGTCGATACCGCGGTTGACGCCTACGCGGCGCAGCAGGATCGGTTGCGCCATCTTGCCGAGGCCCTGGCGGCGGCGAGGCGCGCGGTGACGCTCGCGACCGAACGTTTTGATCGCGGCTTGACCAACTCCCTCAACGTCATCGACGCGCAACGGCAGGAATACGAAATCGAGCAGGAATACGTGACGGCGCAGGAAAGCGCCGCTGTGCAATTCGTGACGCTGTACAAATCGCTCGGCGGCGGTTGGGAGGACTATCAGATCTTCCCGCCGATACCGCCGCCGCTGCCGGCCGTCGCGGCAGCATTCCGCAGTCTACTTGTGCCCAATGCTTTGCCTTAGTTGCCGCGACGGACCGCCCGTATTCTTGTTGCGGCGCAAACATTGCGAAAATTTAACTTGTGCTTCCGGAACCCGCTCGGTTTGCGGGTCTTGCTCCAGCGTGAACCCGCAAGGGGCGATCCCGAAGAAACCGGGGAGAGTGCCCGATGTTTGCTGGAATGAGCTCTTCAAAAATCGGCTGCGCATCAGCCGTATCACTTGTGACTGTTTTGCTCGCTGTCGCGAACGGTTCGACGGGCGCCATGGCCGCCGGCAACGGCAAACCGACCGACCAGAAAGCGCATCGCCTGCATTACGCCTATCCCGCCTATCGTGGGGCTCGGGTCGCCCCTGCGGCAACGCTGCCTTATGGCCCTGAATACGGCTTCCTCGCTCACATACCGCCGAACGCGATCAGGATGCCGGGATACACGTTTGTGCCAGGCGTAGGCATTCTGGGCGAATCCTGCGACCTGCCGACAAGCGCGTGCCCGAACGAATACCGCGACGTCCAATAGGCTGTTGCTCGCAGACGAGCGTGTCGGCTGCCGCTTCGGGCCTGCCGCCCCTTCCGATTTCAGCGGATCAACCGGATTCCGTGACTGAGACGCGACGCGATCCGCCCAATCAGATAGTTCCACGCCAAAATCTGTGGCAATTTTGCAACGAGCGCGGCTGAAACGCACTGCGAAGCCGCCCGAATCATGGCCTTGGAACCGAATGTCATGTGATCGTCATGGCCGAATCTTAGATCGTCCTGGGGTAAGGTTCCATTAAGGGCTAACGCAATTTCGCAGCAGCGGAGGGGGTTATGGTCGTCACGCGGAGAATGAGTGGGTTGCTGGCGGGCACGGTGCTCGGAACGTCCTTGATCGCCCTTCCGGCGTTCGCCCAGGACGCCCAGAGTCAGCAAAAAATGCAGAATCAAATCAATTCGTTGCAGCAGCAACTTCAGGCGCTGCAAGACCAACAGAACAGAGTCCCGGCGGGACTGTACAACCAGGCTTCTCCGATGGTGACCAAGGGTGGGCCGGCTTGGATCCCGGCGGGTCTGCAACTTTCGATGGCCGGCACCTTCATCGCAATGGAAGGCGCGTTCCGCCAGCATAACGAGATCTCCAGCGGTGCAAGTGATCCGGCGTTCGGCAATCCGGGCATTCCGTTGCAAAATTCGGTTCTCTATCACGAGAACGAGCTACGTTTCAGCGCGCAGCAGAGCCGCATAGCATTAAAGGCCACGGGTGACATCGACCCTGCCCAGCATCTGAAGGGCTACTTCGAAATGGACTTCCTCGGGGCTGCGGTCACTTCCAATAGTCGCGAGAGCAATAGCTACACACCACGTATCCGCCAAGCCTACGCCCAGTACGACAACGATAATTGGCATTTCCACACGGCCTTTGGTCAGACGTGGAGTCTTGTGACCCAAGAAAAAGTTGGCATGATGCCCGGCGCTGAGAATACGCCGCTGACGATCGACGCGCAGTACGTTCCCGGTTTCAATTGGGATCGCAACCCGACCATCCGATTGGTCGGCGATTGGAATAAGACGGTTTGGTACGGTATTTCGATCGAGAATCCGGAGGGCGTCTTGCCGGGCGGGTTAGAGCAACAGATTCCGACTACCGTGCCGGGCGCGGGCGGCTTTGCCACCAATTTTAACAATACCTGCACGGCTAGTGGTCTCCTCAACTCCACGACGACTTGCACAAACAACATCGCTCCCGATATCGTTGAGAAGGTCGCTTTCGATCCGGGGTGGGGCCACTACGAGGTTCTGGGCCTACAGCGTTGGTTCGCCGACGACGTGACAAGCCCGTCCGTAGCCGCCGGTGCGATCGGTGCCAACTGGTCGCAGAAGGTTACGATGGGATGGGGCGTCGGCGGCAACGTGCTGCTGCCGGTGGTGCCAAAGTACCTTGATCTCCAGGGCAGCGTGTTGACGGGTCAGGGCATCGGCCGCTATGGCAGCTCTCAGCTGCCCGATGTCCAGGTCGGGCCGACCGGTGCTCTTCAGGCGATCCAGGCGACGCACTTCCTGGTGGGCGCGGTTGCGCATCCGTTCGCCGGAAACGACTTCTACACCTATTACGGCCAAGAGCAGAACAGCTCCAACGCCTGGACTAACGGTGCGACCCAAGGTGGCTTGGGTAATGCGGCGTACACCAATAACCAGTGCGCTGTTGAGTTGGGTGCTGCTGCAGGTACTGGCAGCGGTGCATTTAACCAAGCCGGCGTAGTTCCTGCTGCGACGTGCGCATTCAACGTTCAAAAGGTCCAGGAATTCACAATTGGTTTCTGGCAGGATGCGTATAGGGGCGATCTTGGTCGGGTCCGGGTCGGACTTCAGTACGAGTACGTCAGACTGACCGCGTTCCCAGGCGCAACTGGGCCGACAACGCCAACCTCGCAGCCTAACGCGGGCCTGAGCCCGAACAACAACATCGTTTTCCTCTCGCTGCGCTACTATCCCTTCAACTAAGCGACAGCGTTGCGAAACCTTCGACGGCGCCGCCGGCATTTCCGGCGGCGCTTTCGTTTTGTGGCTTACGGAAAGTCCAAACTTCCGCGATTTAGCCTGAGCCATATTTGCAACACTCTGCACCAAACTGCCGTCGGCGCAAAAAGATTAGTCTTATTAATGGCTTACCTCTTCACCTCATTTGCCCGCGACGTCGACCGCCGGGATTCACAGGTATATGATTGCGTAGGACCGAGGTATCTGGATTCGCGTGCGCCTGCGCCCTCCGGGGTTTCGGATTGCTTGTCCGAACCCCTCGGCGGGTAGCCGGTAGCTGAACGCCGCGAACGAGGTGGAAGCTGGTGCTGGTCAATAGGGCTTGCACGTTTTTGATCGTCGCCTGCGTGGGCACTTGCATAGCGCAAGTGGCAGCCGCGCTGGATTTGAATGCCGTGACGCCGCCGCCAGCGCCAAAGCAACAACAAAAGCCGGATTGGGCCGGCTACTACTTCAAGAACAATTCCGGCGGTACGGATCCCTGGGCGGCGATCGCGCCATCGACGGCATTTTCGGCATCGACGGCGGCGGCCGCGGCTCCGGCCAACGGGAATTTTGGCTACAACTTCCAGTCTGGAAATTTCGTATTCGGCCTGGAAGGCTCGCTCGCGGCAGCCAACTTCGACGGCAGGTTCACCGCACCATACTTGCCGGGAATGACAGCCGGCGGATGGTCGCCGAATATGAACTGGCTCGGCACCGTGACCGGCCGTGTGGGTTACTCGTTCGGTCAGTGGCTACCGTATGTCAAAGGCGGATTTGCCGCCGCCGAAGTAAGTTCGCCTTTGCAGGGCGCCGGCCCGGTTGCGTCGTCTTTTACGCAAGGCACAACGACGGGCGGCTGGACCGCCGGCGTCGGCTTTGAGTACCAAATCTCGCCCAAGCTGTCCTTGGGACTTGAATATCTCTATACCGATCTGGGCAGCGGCCCTTCGAATGGACCCGGCTCGCTTGGCGGTGCGGCGATTTCCGGCTCGCCCGAGATGTACTCGACCGCCATAAAGACCCAGAGCGTGCTGGGCCGGCTTAACTACAAGGCAGGCTGGTAAGCTCGACGACTTTACGTCGCCGCGGCGCCGCGCCGCACCGTTTCGCACTTCTCAACGAATCCGACGATCTGGCGCACCAGTTGGCCCTCGAGCAGTGGCGCGTGGCCCTGGTCGGGGACTTCGATCACATCCGTGTCGGCACGTCGCGCGCGCATCTCCGCGACCGTCTCCGCGGAAAGTAAATCGGAATTGGCTCCGCGAATGATCAGCATCGGCATGCCCGCAAGCGTATCGAATTCGTTCCACAGCGAAGGCATCGGACCTTCGATGTCGATGCCCGCGAGCGCCCGCGCGATACCGAGATCGTACGCCGGCTTGAGGTGGCCATGCTTGTGGTGCCAGGTCCGCTGTGCGGCGCCAAGCCATTGCTCGGTGGACAGGTTCGGAAATTGCGCGCTCATGAGCCGGCGCAGGATGTCGGCGCCTTCCTCGAAGGTGCGCGGATGCGGCATTTTGCCGAGGTAACCCTTGATGCGCGCCATGCCCTTGGCTTCATGCACCGGGCCGACATCGTGCAGCACAACCGCGGCGATCGAAATCGGGTGTGCCGCGCCGAGCAGCATGGTGAGGACGCCGCCGCGCGAGCTTCCGACAAACACCGCCGGCCCGACGCCGAGCGCGAACAGAATGCTGACGATATCGCCGAGTTCGGTCATGCAATTGTAGTTCGTGTGGTCCGCATCGTGATCGGAGTGACCGCGGCCGCGTGAGTTGATGGCGATGACATGCCGCTCAGGCGGGCCGGCGGCGAGCGCTGGTGCGAGTTCGTCGAAGTCAGCCGCGGTGCGCGCCAAACCCGGCAGGCAGACGACCGGCAATCCGGGCGAAGTGCGGCTGCCATACTCGCGCACATGCAGCCGCAGCCCATCCTGCGCGGATACGAAGAGGCTCTTGCCCCCAAAGAAAGTGCCGTGTCCCCGGTCCGGCACCAGATGAGGGGAGGGCTTGTTCATCGCCTGTCCCTGTCGCTCTCCACATACTTTAAAGGAGAGGTCACAAAAGAGACACTAACTGCCGGGCAGGCGCAAGAGCAACGAAGAAACGCTCATCGGCGAAGAAAAATTGTGGGATAGGTGAGGGCGAATTAACCGCCGCGGTGCAGGTCGGCTTCGATCAGCAGCCGTGGATCGTTGCCCAGGCGAGCGCGATAAACCTGCATATTCTCGATAATGCGCTGCACGTAGTTGCGCGTTTCCGAGATGGGGATGCGCTCGACCCAGTCGATGGGGTCCACCTTGGGATTGCGCGGATCGCCATACTGATCGATCCATTCCTTCGCCCGCCGCGGGCCGGCATTGTAGGCGACGAAGGCAAGAATATAGGAGCCGTGCCAGCTGGCGATATCGTTGCCGAGTTCGGCCGTTCCAATCTGAGCGTTATAGGCAACGTCGTCCATCAGGCGACGCTGGTCGAACGAGACGCTGAAACGCTTCGCGGTGTCGCGGCCAGAGGCCGGCGTGACCTGCATCAGACCGATGGCGTTTGCGCTGGAGACCACACGGCTGTTGAAGGCGCTCTCCTGGCGGACGATCGAATAGACGACGTTGCGTTCCACCTCCGGGCCGATCTGCTGGTAGTTTGGAACGCCGAAGTCCGGAAACGCATAGCGCTCCAGCGGCAGGCCGTGACTCAATGCGGTTTTTCCGATGAGGAGCGTCGCCCGCGCATCGTTGTGACGCGTGGTGATTTCGCCAAGCGCTGCCAGTCCGGCGACATCGGTTGACTTGTCGCCGAGATCGGCAGCCATGCTGGCGACCAGGTCACGCTCGTCGATGGCGTAGAGAATCTCGAAGGCGCGCGCGACTTCGAGCCGGTAGTAATCGGCGGACGGCTCCGGCGGATTGCGCAGAGTGACGGTATCGATCCCAAGCCGCGCGCGGGCGAGCTGGCCGTAATAGCCGGTCGGATACCGTGCCGCCGCCTCGTAGTAGGTGCGCGCTTCCTGCCCGCGGCCAAGCGCTTCCTCGGAGCGGCCCTGCCAATAATAGGCGCGTCCCAGCGTAATCGGATTAGCCGTGCCTTCGGCGATGTGCGCAAAATGGGCGTGAGCCACCGCGGGCTCGTGCAGGAAGCGAAGCGCAATCCATCCGGCGGTAAATTGCTGCTCGGCGCGATAGTTCTCGTTGATCGGCGTGGCGGCGCCATTGGCGACCGCGTAGGCGAGCTTGTAGTCGCCGAGATCGAGCAGCTTGCGGGCAATCAGCCGCCGCTCGATCCACCACTGATCGACATCGCCGATCCTTTCCGCCTCGCGCGGCGCTCCGGCCATCCATTGTCCGGCTTCCACGATCTTGTCGCTGCGGCGCAGCCATTGGGCGCGACCGAAGACATAACCGGGATCGTGCCGGCCCTCCGCAGGGACTTCTTCCAGCAGAGCCTTGGCCTTGCTTGATTTGTTGATGACGGCGGTCCGCGCCTTGGCGATAGCCATCTCCACGGCGCCAAGATGGTGCGCCGCCCGCATGCCGGCGTCATCGTCTTCGACGTCGAAGCGGGCGTCCATGCGCGCCTTGTCGTCGGCGGGCGTGATCAGGCCAGCAAACATGTCCCGCGCTTGCGTCTCGAGGTCCGCGGAGAAGCTGTCCTTGCGCCAGGCGTCGCGCACCGCCGCTTGCGCGCCGGCTTGGTCGCCTTCGCCGACCAGGGCTCGCGCCAGCGCGAACCGGCCCTTCGCCGTGCGCGGCGGATCGCTTCTGAAAAAGTCAATGACAGCGCGCCGATCCGCTTGCTGTTGCCAGAGCGCCGCTTCGGCGCGTCGGCGGAGCGCCGAAATCGAGGGCCAGGTCGGGTTGGCCGCGATGAAGGCGGCGTAGCGCGTGAAATCGAGGTCGGCATTGTCGCTGCGCAGGATTGCCCATTCAACCAGTTTGCGGGCGACGGGATCGGAGATGTTGCCCCCGACGCTCGTTGCTTCGTCCGCACGGCCCTTGTGCACCAGGTCGATGGCTTGCTTGACCGCGGCGATGTCGAGTGGCGAGGTATTCGACGTTGCCGCGAGCGCGAGCGTCAGCTTCGGTCGTGCCGGCGCTGTTGGCCCGACGGCAGGCCGCAGCGGCACCGTTGACGGAGTGAATGCCGGTCGGCTTCCCGTGACGTCAGGACCACCGCCGCTGACGACGCCGGAGGATGGAACCGACGACGTTGAAGTGACCGGCCGGGTTGGCACCGCCAGCGATTTCGGCCCAGGCGCACCCGTTATGGAGGCGTGCGCGGTCGGTTTCTCGGCTTTGTCGGGCTTATGCGTCGACTTGCCGGATTTTTCCGAAGTTTTGGTGGACTTTTCTGATTTACTCGCTGCCTTGCCCGGCTTGTCGGACCTCTCGGATTTGTCCGTTGGTTTCGATGACTTGTCGGATTTTTCCGATTTATTCGCCGGCTTCGTCTTGTGCGCCGGCTTTGCCGAGTTGTCAGGCGTGGCCGCCGGTTGGGCCTGCGGCGCGGGAACCGCGTCAGCGGCAGGCGCCGCACAGGCTTCGCCGGTCAAGAAGCCGACTGCAGCGAAGGCAAGTATGAGCCGAATGGCCGTCACAGGCACGGACCTTTCTGCCGCAGCGTTCTCGGCGGACGTTCCCGAGATAGTTGTTCAACATGCAAGATTAAAGAATTACTCAGTTGCGCGGTTCGCTGGGTAATCGGCGCATTTCGCGGCGAAAACGGGGCATTGGGCCGAGCGCCTCGTCGATTCGAGGTAAGCCAGTCCAGCGACTGCGTTCCACGGCTCCTATGCCGGATCGCAGGCGGGGTCCTGCAAAAAGGCTTTCAAGGCCAGCCGCAACCCGATATTTATTCTGCGGGCAGCACGGACCGCCGCTGAAGGCGCGCCTGCAGCAACATTCTGATCCAAGGAACGTCTCATGACCGCCAAGACGAGCTTTCGAGGCTCCTTCACTGCGCTGGTCACCCCGTTCAAAAACGGTTCCGTCGACGAGAAAGCATTCCGTGGCCTGGTCGACTGGCAGATCGCCGAAGGCACCAAGGGGCTCGTCCCGGTGGGCACTACCGGCGAAAGTCCGACGCTGTCGCACGACGAGCATCACCATGTGGTGGAGTGGTGCATCGATCAGACGCGGGGCCGGGTGCCTGTTGTCGCCGGCGCGGGATCGAACTCCACGACCGAAGCAATCGGTCTGGCGCGCCATGCCGAAAAGGCCGGCGCCGACGCCGTCCTGGTCGTAACTCCATATTATAACAAGCCGACGCAGGAAGGGCTCTACCAGCACTTCAAGGCGATCAACGATGCGATCGGAATTCCGATCATCATCTACAACATACCGCCGCGTTCGGTGATCGACATGTCCGTCGAGACCATGCAGCGCCTGTACGAATTGAAGAACATCGCAGGCGTTAAGGACGCGACCGCCAATGTCGCGCGGGTTTCGCAACAGCGCGCCGCATTGGGTCCGGATTTCAACCAGCTGTCGGGTGAGGACGCGACCGCGCTTGGCTTCATGGCGCACGGCGGCCACGGCTGCATTTCGGTGACGTCGAACGTTGCGCCGCGATTGTGCGCGGAATTCCAGGAGTGCTGCCTCCGGGGCGATTACGCCAGCGCGCTCAAGTTCCAGGACCAGCTGATGCCGCTGCACACGGCTCTGTTCATCGAAACAAATCCGGCGCCTGCAAAATACGCGCTCTCGCTGGTCGGCAAGTGCGCTGAGACCGTAAGGTTGCCCATGGTTCCAGTCGCCGAGAAGACGCGGGCGGCGGTGCGCAACGCCATGGTGCATGCCGGATTGATCAACTGATTGCCTGCTTATAACCGCGAAAGCCGAAGCCCGCGGAAAGAGCCTGTCGCGAAGTGCGCACGCAGGCGCCGAATTCGAACGAATTGAGCGGAGGACGTTCATGCTCGAGGAATTCAAGAAATTTGCCATGCGAGGCAATGTCGTTGATCTGGCCGTCGGCGTCATCATCGGCGCGGCGTTCGGCGCGATCGTCAATTCGCTGGTTTCCGATATCATCATGCCGTTGATCGGCGCGGTCACCGGTGGCCTGGATTTCTCCAACTATTTCGTTCCGCTTTCGACGAAAATTAACGCGGGGTCTCTCGCCGAGGCAAAAAAACAGGGCGCGGTTTTCGCCTGGGGCAGCTTTCTCACCGTCGTCATCAATTTCATAATTATCGCCTGGGTTTTGTTTCTCTGCATCAAGGGCATCAACAGGCTAAGCGCGCCGAAAGCGCCGGCTGCGCCTGCCGGTCCGTCGCCTGAAGTACAGTTGCTGACCGAAATCCGCGACGCGCTGAAAGCGCGATGAATTGCAGGACACCGGGATGGCGGCAAAAACCGAAAGAAAACTGCGCGTCGTCGCCGACAATCGCAAAGCGCGCTTCAACTATTTCATCGACGAGACCATGGAGGCGGGCGTCGCGCTCACCGGGACCGAAGTGAAGTCGCTGCGCTCCGGCAAGGCCACGATCGCCGAATCCTACGCCGATGCCCGCGGCGGCGAGATTTGGCTGATCAACTCCAACATTCCGGAATATCTGCAGGCTAACCGTTTCAACCATGCGCCGAAGCGCGCGCGAAAGCTGTTGCTGCACCGGCGGCAAATCAACAAGCTGATCGGCGCGGTCGAACGCGAAGGCATGACGCTCGTGCCGCTCAAGCTGTATTTCAACGAGAAGGGGCGCGCCAAGGTCGAGCTGGCGCTGGCCCGCGGCAAAAAACTCTACGACAAGCGCGACACGGAAAAGAAGCGTTCGTGGGATCGCGAGCGCGGCCGCCTGTTGCGGCAAAAGGGCTGAAACGATGCCCCACGTGACGCTCGATCATTGCGTCATCCACGTCACCGACTGGGAGCGCTCGAACGCGTTCTACACGACCGTTCTGGGCGCGCAATTGATCGCGCGCCCGGTCGGATTTGCCTATCGTCTCGGTGACCAGCAACTCAACGTGCACGGGCCGGGCGTGGCGCCGGCCGAAGTCGCACGCTTTCCGGTCGCGCCCGGCAACAGCGATTTGTGTTTTGAGTGGAACGGCCCGATCGCCGAAGCCATCGACCATCTCTTTCGCTGTGGCGTCGCCGTCGAGGCCGGTCCGATGCAGCGCTTCGGCGCCAAAGGCGCCGGAGCCAGCGTCTATTTCCGCGATCCTGACGGCTCGCTGATGGAATTCATTTCCTACGTGCCACAGACGAAACCTGAAGCGCAGGCCGTGCGCGAAGCACCTGGCCGGCACGATCCGACCGTGCTGCCGGCCGGTATTCCGGTGCCGCGGGACGATGGCGGCGCGCGTCACCTCGTCGGCATGAGGCTGCCCGATCTGGCGCTGCCGGCGACCCGCAGCGGCGCTTTCAATCTGTCGGTGCTGTTCGGCCGTATCGTTCTTTACATATATCCCCGCACCGGCGTGCCCGGCGTCGATCTGCCGCCGGGCTGGGACGATATTCCCGGCGCGCGCGGCTGCACGCCCCAATCGTGTGGCTTCCGAGATCATTTTGCCGAACTCAAAGCCTTGGGAGTGGCCCATGTGTTCGGCCTTTCGACCCAGGATACCGATTATCAGCGCGAGGCCGCCGAGCGGCTGCACCTGCCGTTCCCAATCCTGTCCGATGCGGAATTTAAGTTCACCCGGGCGCTGAAGCTGCCGACATTCGCGGTCGCCGGCATGACGCTGCTCAAGCGCATGGTGCTTATTGTCGATGACGGTGTCATCGGCAAAGTTTTCTATCCGGTCTTTCCGCCCGACAGGAGC
The DNA here is from genome assembly GCA_963829465.1 of uncultured Alphaproteobacteria bacterium. Taxonomy (GTDB): domain Bacteria; phylum Pseudomonadota; class Alphaproteobacteria; order Rhizobiales; family Xanthobacteraceae; genus BOG-931. The sequence continues at coordinate 19,962 of CAWHJE010000004.1, read as the reverse complement.
GCGGCAGAGGTGATCGACTGGCTGCGCAGTAACGGATAGCATCAACGGACTCAAAAACGAAAATCTGACGGAGGAAGCATGTCGAAATTTATCGTGTCTCCGCACTTCCGCCTGCAAGAATGGGTCGCTCAGGAAAAAGGATACTTCGCTGCGGAGGGCCTCGACTACGAGTTCCGCGAGGCTTTGCCTTCGAGCGTGCCGGGCGGCCACCAGCTTGGCGATAAGGTCGGCGCCTATCAGACATTCGAAGCCGGGCGTACCTGCAACGTCAGCGGTGCGTGCCACTGGACGGTGAATGTCGCGGCCTCAAATGGCCACGGCAAGCTCTATGCCGACTGCTACTCCGTTTCGCCTTGCGGCATTTTCGTGCCGCCGGAATCGCCGGTAAAAACGCCGGCGGATCTTGCCGGAGTGCCAATCTCGGTCGGCTATCAGTCGGGCAGTCACTATTCGGCCATTCAGGGGCTTGAGCAGTATCTCAAGCCCGAGGAAATCAAGCTGTCATTCAGCGACGGCCTTTTGTTCAACCGCATGGAACTTTTGGTCGACCGGAAGGTGCCGGCGGCTTCGCTTTTCAGCGGACCGTACTATTTCGTCGAGCAACTCGGCTTCCGTAAGATCATTGACACCACGTTCATGATCGCGTCGATGGTCACCGGCGCGCCGGACGCGCAGGATGTGAGCAAATATTTCCGCGCGTTGCGCCGTGCCCAACGCGACATCGATCTGCGGCCCGAACTCTACACTCACTACTATAAGAAGGAATTCCCGGCGCGCTTTCACGATCAGATGGATACGCGGCGCTGGGGTCCGGGCGAGCGGCTGGTGTTCGAGCCATACTCGAAACAGACTTTCGACGAGTTTTTCGAGTGGATCGAGCGGCACGGCATCTTCCCGCCTGGGGAGATGGGCACCGGCAAATACGAAACTTCGATTTTCGTATAGGCCGCTCGCGCCGATCAGTTCGGATCCCGCGCCGAATCCAAATGCGTGCGCACCTGCGCGAATACATAGCGAAACATCTGTGGCGTCAGCACACCGGTGTTGGTGTTGTAGCGGGAGCAGTGATAGCTGTCGAACAACATGAACTCGCCCATGACGCGCGCGCCACCGTGGGTGAAGGGGTGATCTCTTCGCCGCGCGGATTGCGCCCTTACCAGCGTTTCGTGAGCGATCCGGCCAAGCGCGACGATTGCGCGAAGCTTGGGCATTTCGCGGATGGTCGCGCCAAGAAAATCGCGGCAGGTCGTTATCTCAAGCGGCGTCGGCTTGTTTTCCGGCGGCACGCACCGCACCGCGTTGGTGATGCGGCAATCGACCAGCGTGAGCCCGTCGTCGGGGCGCGCCTCGTAGCTTCCTTGCGCGAAGCCGAAGTCCCTCAGCGTGGCGTAGAGCAGATCGCCGGCATAGTCGCCGGTGAACGGCCGCCCGGTGCGGTTGGCGCCGCGCAGGCCGGGAGCAAGCCCGACGATCAGGAGCCGCGCGTCGATTGGCCCGAATGAAGGGACGGGCGCGTTGAACCAGTCCGGTTCCTTCTTGCGCCAGTCGTCGCGGAAGGCAACGAGGCGGGGACAGCGCGGACAATCGCGGCTGGGTTTGCCGCTCGGGCGGGCCATCTCGGCCACCGGATGGCCTATTCTTCGTCGAACTCGTCTTCTTCGACCTGGACCTCGGTGCGCGGGGCCCCGGTACTGCGCTGGAGGAATTGCGGCGTATGGCGCGGTTCCCGTGCCTCACGCGGCTCGCGCGCGGGGCGTTCCCCGGGATCGCGGCCGATCTTGCTTTGCAGCGCGATGATGTCGACGAACTCATCGGCCTGACGGCGCAACTCGTCTGCAACCATGGGCGGTTGTGTTGAAATAGTGGATACAACGATGACGCGTACGCCGCGCCGCTGGACCGCCTCAACCAGCTTGGTGAAGTCGCCGTCGCCGGAGAACAGCACCATCTGATCGATGTGCGGCGCGAGTTCCATCGCATCAACCGCGAGTTCGATGTCCATGTTGCCCTTGACCTTGCGCCGGCCGGTCTGATCGACGAACTCCTTCGTCGCCTTCGTGACGACGGTGTAGCCGTTGTAATCGAGCCAATCGATCAGCGGACGAATCGAGGAATATTCCTGATCCTCGATCACTGCGGTGTAGTAAAACGCCCGCACCAGATAGCCGCGCGACTGGAATTCGCGGAGAAGGCGCTTGTAGTCAATATCAAAACCCAGCGATTTCGCGGTCGCGTAAAGGTTGGCGCCATCAATAAATAGCGCGATTTTTTCGATCTGTGCCGACATGAGGTCTCTCGAACGTGTTTCTGGTTATGAAACCGGATGAGTCGCAATAGCACCGACGTTCCGGCGTCGTTTAAAACTTGCTTGTCGCCACCAATGCCTACCTAGGCGGGCACGATGGCAAAAACGCGGTAGTCTCGGTCGCGGTAGTGTTGGTCGCGCGGTCTTGGTCTCAGGGCAGCGCGCAATTTTGCAAATGCCCCGTGGGGGGCCATATGGCGCCGGCCTGCGGCCGCTATAACTGTGGCAAGCCGTCGCGGCAGACCGTGAGAAACAAAGCGGGGTGCCGCGTCCGGGTTCCCGAAATTTTGCTAACAGAGCCGTGCGCGCACGCCAAGTTAAATGATTCAACAAGGTAAGCACGGAAAAACGCCCTTGCACTTGCCTTCGGGTAGCGATACCTACCGCCCAGTCGGGACCAGAGGTCCCGCAGCAAAACCCTTCAGGAGCAGCGATTATGGCCCGCGTCACCGTCGAAGATTGCATCGACAAGGTCGAAAATCGCTTCGATCTGGTGCTGCTCGCGAGCCACCGCGCGCGCATGATCTCCTCGGGCGGGCAGATCACCGTCGAGCGCGATAACGACAAGAACCCGGTCGTTGCGCTTCGCGAAATCGCCGACACGGCGGTCTCGCCCGAGGACCTCAAAGAGGAACTCGTTCATTCGCTGCAGAAATACGTTGAGGTTGACGAGCCGGAGCCCGAGGGGGGTGTTCCGCTGATCGGCGCGCCGGGGACCGGCGTCGATGCCGACGACACCGAAGTCACCACCGACCGCATGAGCGAGGAAGAGCTGCTCAAGGGGCTGGAAGGTCTTACCCCTCCGGAAAGCCAGCCCGAGCCCGATTCCGACGTCGGCGACGAGGAAGAATAAGCCCGGTTTAAGGTCTCCGAAGAGAGCCGGGGAGGGCCGCCTAAGCTCGCGCCCCAGTTCACTTTTTCGCTGCCTACTCCTTTACGCTCGTCCGCAGACGACCGATATGATCCGCAGAGAACCGATAGCTAGACCGTGGGTCTGGCCAGGAGGCGGACGGGATGTCACTTACGGTCAAGCGGGTCGAGAAATTGATCCGGCGTGGCGAGGAGGGTCGCTGGCTCGACAGCGGACCGGCCGGGCAGCGGGGCCTCTACCTTGTCGTCGCCAACAAGCAGGCGGCGCATTGGGAACTGCGCTACCAGATCGACGACCGCGCCCGACAGATGGGCCTCGGCAGTGCGAGGACTTTTACGCTGGCGGAAGCGCGTGAGCGAGCCAAAGCGGCGCGCCAGAAGCTAGCCGACCAAGCGAGCCGAGCGGGCGGCACTGGCGGCCTCCTCCGTCAAAGTGATGACCTTCGCCGAGGCGACGCGGCTTTTCCTTCAGCAGCATGAGGCCAAGTGGCGAAGCCCAATCCACGCCAGGCAGTGGACGACGTCACTGCACCAATATGTGCTTCCCGTCCTCGGCCAAATCGATGTCAAGAATATCGACACCTCACTAGTCCTCAAAGTCATTGAGCCGCTGTGGGTGGAAAAGACCGAAACCGCCTCGCGGCTACGCGGCCGGATCGAAAACATTTTGGGTTGGGCGACGGTGAGAGGCCACCGGAGCGGCGACAACCCGGCGCGATGGCGAAATCACCTCGACAAGGTCTTGCCTGCACGCGCCAAGGTGGCGCCGACCGAACACCACCAATCATTGCCATACGAGGACCTACCCGCGTTCATGGCTAGGCTCGCGAACCGCGAAGACATCGCTGGTCGCCGGCGTTTCACGAATGGAACGCCGAATACGTGATCATCACCTTGGCAGACGTTGTCATGGATGTGAGCGAGGAATTTCGAGGCCGCGACTTCCCTGAAAATTACGACAGGTGGACACTCGCCGCCGATCAGCTTTTCGGCGAGCACCACTACGATGCATAACAACAACAGGAGACGACCGCGCCACTTCGACCAACGCCAAGCAAACACTCAAACAGTCGTTGGACCCTATTGCGAGCCCAGACGCGAATAAAGCTCGCGCTGAAGTCGAAGTTGCTGACTTCGCTGCAGCCCGTTTGCATAACCTCTGGTCGCATTTGCAATCGAGGTTCGTGCAAGTGCAAACGGAAGAAAATGTGACGCGATGGAGCGCTGCCTACGAAGCAGTCAAGGTCAAACGTGACGAGGCGGCGAAGCGTTTCGAGCGCGTCCAAACACTCTTTGCCGAGCTGATCGATCTGTTTCGTGAAGCTGAAGCCGTCGACGCAGAAATATCGAACCTTCACGGGTCAAGCCCCGAGCGGGGAGCATCGAAGACTTTTAGGGCGTTGAACTCCCGGCTCGCGGGCTTCAGAGCTTTTCTCGCGAGCAACCGCCGCTGGCCTCAAAACTGCAGTTGCCCGACTATGATCGAAGTGATCGTTTGGTATTTCCGCCGCCGACAATTCCCGCGTCGGTTCTAATCGCTGCGCCGCCAACCTACACGCACCGGACCATCCCGACATTCACAGGCACCGCCGCCACCACCATCGCACTTTGGCACCGGCGATTGGTGGATGGATGCTGAGCAGCTGAAAAATGCGGGCCGCGCGGAGGCCGAACGCATCCGGCATTATTACGACGGCCAGGCAAAAAAGCGCGAGGAACGCGATGCGACCGAAGCGCCGCGACGTTGAAATTTCATCTTCCCGCTGGTCGTCGCATTCCAGCGGGGAGCCCCGGGCAACCACGACGACGCCTGGGGCCCGAGCCGAACCCAACCATGGGAAAGCTGTGTTGTCGTCACACGGTTCAGTTTCTCAGGCTTGGCAGATCAATGGGTCGTGTCTGTAACAACGCCCAACGCTTGTGGCTGGGTACTCCTTCCGGCGCAACGAGCAAGGGATCGCTGCCGAACTAATGTGAGCGGCACGCCGATCCCTATTCGGACGATTTTTAATACTCTGTGAGTCTCAATTGACTTTCGCGTACGACACGTTCGTACGGCTCATTGGCGCTTTTTACCCGATACTCAGGCTCTCCATCGCGCTCCGGCAATTTTTGGCTAATGATGTAGGAGCCCCTCGGGATGTTTAGGTCACGGGAGGGTTTAAGAAACACGATTTGGCCGATATGAAATCTGCGGGTCTGCATGGCTCGCCTCTCGCGAGAAACCAAACCGCAGTTATCATACCCCGGGAAATGCGTGGCACATACCATGATCTTGCCCTCACCTGAGATCAAACGCGAAGGTGCAATAGGCGGTCACAAACCATAGACTTGGGGTTAGCTGCCAAACAAGATGGGAAGAGCTATGTCCGACGAAGAGATGAAAGCTGAACTCGAACGCCTTCGCAACGAAAACGCCGCCCTCAAAAAAGGGACGTCCACTGGCATTCGTATGAAGGTCAGCGAAAAGGGAGCAGTCTCGATCTACGGCATGGGGCGTTTTCCCGTGACTCTGTATAAGGAACAGTGGCTGAAGCTGCTGGATATGTCGGCCGAAATTCGCTCATTCATTGCTGCAAACGCCGCGCAGTTGAAGACCAAGGAATAGTGACGGCGGCGGGATTTCATTCGGGCCAATCGCTACTGCCCCAACTCCGCGAGAGCCGCGTCGACCCGTGCAAGGATCGGGGTTTGTCCGAATTGGGAGAGTATCCGTCTCGCCTCGGTCAGATGCTCAAGCGCGAGGGCGCGCCGTTTCTTGATCTTGTAAAGAAGGCCAAGCGTCATTTGCGAGCGGCCAATTTGATGCCCCGCCTTGTCGAACTGTGGATTCGCCTGAACCCGGTTTACTAGGGCGCGAATGCGTGAGGGTGCGGTAACCATCACCTTCAGGAGAATCGGCAAATTCTTCAACAAGGTCAGCAAAGGCAGTTTCTCATTTCCGGCGATGATTTGCAGATACACCTCGGCCAGGTAAAGGCGAACCTCATCTGCCCCAACTCTGTAACCCTCAAACTCTAGTTTCGTTATAGCTTTTTCAAGCGAATGAATTCCTTCCCCAATATGTCCCTGAAATACCTTGGACAGGCTAATAGCCACATCACTAGCAACCAAATTATAGAGTACACCATCGGTAACCCAGCGGTGGCGAGCCACGTCCTTTTCTGGTTCACCGGCACTAACCCGGAACGAGCCGCGCACAACTTCGATGAAAGGAAGGAAGGCCGTCTGCTGGCCGTTGGGAGAGCAGCTTCCCGATAAGACAAAGGCACGCTCCTTGCCGACGCGTTGGCGGAACTCATGCAGGAGGCGTGATTTTCCCATACCCGGTTCGGCAACAAGATCAACAACGCGGAGTTCAGAGCGGGCCTCGGCGAGCGCGCGTTCCAGCACCTCCAATTCGCGTTCGCGTCCGACAAAAGCGCTGAGACCACGGCTGACCGCCGCCTCGAATCTCGTGGCCCCTTGGCGAATGGCATCGAGCCGATAAACCTTTTGCTGCTCGGATTTTCCCTTGATCGCGTGTTCGCCTGCAAAATTGGCCTCGACCATTCCCTGCACCAATCGCGAGGTAGCCTCGCTCATGAACACGGCACCCGGTTCGGCGAGGGCTTGTAGACGCGCCGCGAAGTTCACCGTGTCGCCGAGGACGGTGACCGCTGCGTCAGCACCACCCTCGACCTGTCCGACCACTGCTAGCCCGGTGTTGAGGCCGATCCGCAATCGCGGTCGCACGCCGTGTTTAGCTTCGAGTTCGCCCCCTGTCGCCTTGAGGCGTTGAAGGATTGCCAACGCACTCCGACAAGCTCGAAGCGGTGCATCCTCGAATGCGGTTGGCACACCGAAGACCGCCATGATGCCGTCGCCTGTAAAGCCCTGAACGACGCCCCCCGCTCGCGCACAGCTTCGCCCATCAGCTTCGATAGGCTCTGCATGAGCGCAAATGCTGCTTCCTCTCCCGACCTTTCCGAGAAGGCCGTGAAGCCCACCATGTCGGTGAACAAGACGGTGACCTGTCTGCGCTCGGCTTCCACGAAGTCTCCGCAAGGTCTGATTGTTTCTTACGAAGCTAGATCAGACGTCAAGAATAGGCATTATACACCGGCTTGGTCGTCCGGCGTCATACGATGCCGGGGAGCTTCTCGGACAAATATGCTGTCGTCCCGAGCGAGAAGCTCGGTTACCTATGACAAGTCGCCGCAGGCGGGGCCGCTGTGCAACAAATCGCTGACTGGCTCGAAAAGCTCGGCCTGTCCGAGTACGCCCAGCGCTTTTCTGAGAACGGCATCGTTTTTTCTGTACTCCCCCACCTGACGGATCAAGACCTCAAAGACCTCGGCCTACTGCTGGGGCATCGGCGAAAGATACTCGCGGCCATCAATCAGGGTGTCGATTGGACACCCGTATAGTCCGATGTAACCGTCAGAACTGAGCCGAACGTCAGAGAAACCGCCGAGCGTCGACAGGTCACGGTGATGTTTTCGGACCTCGTCGGTTCTACAGCATTGTCTACGCGGATGGACCCCGAAGACCTACGCGAGGTCATTTCGGCCTATCAAAAGTGTGTCGCCGAAATTGTGAGTCGCTTCGACGGGTTTGTCGCGAAATACATGGGCGACGGTGTTCTTGTGTATTTCGGCTACCCGGAGGCCCACGAAGATGACCCTGAGCGGGCTGTACGCGCGGGGTTGGAGTTGGTTGCTGCGGTACACAACCTCAAGGCTCAATCACCACTGCAAACCCGTGTCGGCATCGCCACGGGCTTAGTGGTGATCGGCGACTTGATTGGATCGGGTGCTTCGCGGGAACAGGCAGTCGTTGGCAAGACGCCAAATCTAGCTGCACGCCTTCAAGGCGTCGCAGAGCCGGATACGGTCGTCGTTGCCGAGGGTACCCGAAGGCTGATTGGCAACTTGTTCGAGCTTGACGACCTCGGGGCCAAAGACCTCAAAGGTATCGACGAGCCGGTGCGGGCGTGGGCGGTGCTGCGACCAAGTTCGGTGGAAAGCCGCTTTGAGGCTTTTCATGCCAGCGGGCTGACAGACCTCGTCGGTCGGCAAGAAGAACTCGACGTACTGATGCGCCGCTGGTCAAAAGTTCTGAATGGCGATTTCGTGCGCGCGCTTACGATTGCTTGTCAGCAACAGGCAAAGTCTTGGGAACTCCGCGCGGCGATGAGCATGGCGCGGCTCTGGCGCGATCAAGGCAAGCGGGATGAGGCCCGCGAACTTCTCGCTCCGGTGTACGGCTGGTTCACCGAAGGCTTCGACACGCTCGATTTGAAAGAGGCGAAGGAGTTGCTTCGTGAATTGGCGTCATAACGGGTTTGCGTAAATAGCCCGAACAGGCCACTTCCTGCGTGCTGCTTCAACCGCCCGCTGACAATTCGCGCAGTTCCTTCTCGGTGGCGAGCGCGAGGGCATGGAAGCGCCGCATAGTCGATAGCGTCTCCGCGGGCGTTTCGTTAGGCCCGTTCATTTTCGTTCCTCACCAAGTTCACGGCGGCGGCAACCCTCTGTACTATAGCAGAACGATATCAACCTTTGTCATTAACTTCGCTCACCGATTTTCCAGTCTCAGAGAAAGGCAGCGCAAAAAATCCAGATGCCTAGCGGGCGATTGGTAAATCGACGCCTGCCAATATATCGCGAGAGATCGAAGTGCCCAATTAGGCCATTTGTCCTCATTGCATTGCTCTGGCGCCATTAAACCTTCTGCTCTCCCCCCATTTAGCCGCTTGGTTCTTTAATCCTACGAGGGATTGGTTAATACGGTTTCAGAGACAAAAGACGTCGCGTTTACCCGCTATATAGACCTGCGACCGTACTGCTGCTCGGACGCGATTTATGCTCGCGTGAACTTAGAGAGTGCACTTCAATGAGCACCGCGCTCCCAACTCGTCGCCCTGCTCCGGGACGCGAAGCACATTCGTCAGAAATTTCCATTTCACTAGTTGATTCGCTTTATAAGGACGGTGGGACGTTTTTAGTAGGAACCATTTTAGTTACAGGTCCCGCTTTCATCACATATTGGAAGACGGGTGAAATCCTTCTTCTCAGCTGCGCTTTGGCGATCGCTTTGGTCGCCTGTGTGCGTGGTCTTTTGATGTATGCATATCTCCACATGCGCTCAGCCGTTGCGAGCGTGGAAAGCGCCAAGCGATGGGAGCGTCGCTATCTCGCAGGAGCAACCGTCACCCACGCCCTACTTGGAGTATGGTGTTTCGTCGCTTTCTCCTATTCGTCGGACCCATTTGTCTATTTCTTCAGCTTTTCGGTAACGATTATCTACGCGGCGGGAATTTTCGGGCGAAACTTTGCCAACCCTCGTTTTGTATTCGTGCAGATTTTTTGCGTCTGGACGCCGATGGCGGCCGCGCTCCTGCTTTACGGAAATCCCTATCATTGGATTTACGCCGGCTTTATCACCCTGTCCTTCCTTGGGATAAAATTTATGGCAGATAGATTGCGCCGCACGCTGTTTGATGCGAGCGACTGCATCGCGGGATGTGGCGCTGCTAGCAACCCGGTTCGATGCGGCGTTAAACAACATGCCACATGGATTGTGTATGTTCGATTCCGAGGGCCGCATCGTGGTTTCCAACAACAGATTGTCTCAGCTAATGGGATTGCCGAGCGCTGAACCTAAAGGTTTGAGCTTGCGGTGCTTGCTTGAACGCAGTGTCGAAGCGGGTCTGATCTCGGAAGTGAATGTGCGGACCGTTCTCGATCGTGTGAATGCCAAATTATCGGGCATCGACGACGCTGGTCTCGAATTAGACATGCAAAGCGGACGGGTTCTCGAGTTTACTTTGCAACATATGGACAATGGCGGATTTGTCTTTCTCGCGGAGGACATCACCGAACGAAAGGTTGCGGAAGCTGAAAAGGATCGTTTGGCCCATTTTGACTCTCTGACCGGACTTCCCAATCGCGCTATTCTGCGGGACCGAATGGCGCGAGCACTAAGCGAATGCCGACCCGATAACATGTGCGCAGTTCACTTCATCGATCTTGACCAATTCAAACAGGTAAATGACACCTTGGGTCATACTCGAGGCGACATGCTTCTGGAGGCGGTCGCCAAGCGTCTGATAGACGTCACTCGGGGCGCCGGTGTCATTGCGAGATTTGGTGGGGATGAGTTTGTAGTTTTACAGACTCCGATCAATTCGCCCGATCAGAGCGAGGCTCTCGCCAAGTGTATACTGACAAGGCTTGGAGGCACCTACGACCTGGATGGACACAAAGTCGTCGTCACCGCGAGTATCGGGATTGCGATGGCCAAGAGTCAGATTGATCCAGACCAGTTTTTGAGAAACGCCGACATGGCTCTCTATCGGGCAAAATCCGATGGCAGAGGAACATGGCGCTGGTTTCAAACAAGCATGGAGGCTTGCGCTCAAGCGCGCAGAACCCTTGAACTTGATCTGCGCAACGCCTTAGACACCCGGGCCTTCGAGCTCCACTATCAGCCACTCTTCAATTTGAAAGCTGGAAGTATCCAGACTTGTGAGGCGCTATTGAGGTGGCCCCATGCCGCTCGTGGAATCGTCCCCGCGGCCGAGTTCATTCCCGTCGCCGAAGAAATGGGTCTTATCGTCGAAATCGGTAAGCAGGTTTTGAACAAGGCGTGCCTGGAATGCCTGAGATGGCCGGGAGCTACTTCGGTGGCCGTCAACCTCTCATCTATGCAGTTTAGTCGCTCCGATGTTCCTGCTCTTGTGCGAGACGTTCTCGCTTCAACGAATCTTTCCGCGAACCGGCTTGAGATTGAAATAACAGAGTCTACTCTTCTTCAGGACACGATAAGAACACGCCATGACCTCCATCAGCTGGAGCAGCTGGGAGTAAAAATCTCATTGGATGACTTTGGTACCGCCTATTCCAGCCTCAGCTATTTGCACAGTTTTCCGTTTAACAAGGTAAAGATCGACCAATCATTCCTCAGGGGAATTGCCAATGACCAACGCAAGATCACCTTACTGCGCGGCATGACGCGCCTGAGTGCGCAACTGGGGCTTCGCGTTGTGGTCGAGGGCGTCGAGACTGAAGAACAGCTCGAATTGCTCCTGAGTGACGATAATATCGACGAAGTTCAAGGATACTTGCTTGGCAGGCCAATGCCAGCATCTGACGTACGTAAGCTGCTTTACGCGTCTTACGTTGCGCCTGCCGACCCGCTCTCATGGTCCGCCCGCCTCCAGCAACATGTGGCGTGAGACTAAAGTCCTGTCGCAATCAACTTCGCCTCTCGGCGAGGCGGAAAATTTACCTTGTTCCTGAGCGAAGCTTGTATTGGCGTAAGCGAATTGTTAACCATGCGGCATGGTCAGGCTGCAGCCCTATAGGGCGTTATCCGATAGCTCACTTCCTGCTACGAGTGAGCGCTCCGCGAGCGGTTTTTCGGACCGCGTATCGCAGCTGCTCGACAAAATCGATTGCAAGCTTGCTGATACCAGTGACCGACGGGAAGCTATCTTTCGCCTTCGTTATCAGGCCTACAGGCGCGAAGGAGCCATACCCCAAAATTCTCTCGGCGCTTTTTCTGACCCGTACGACGAAAAGGGAAACGGCTTCCTATTCGGTTTCTACATCGACGGCGAGTTGGCAAGTTCCATCCGCATTCATGTGGCCTCCAAGGAACACCCCGACTTTACCTCATTCGAAGTCTTTTCCGATTATTTGCAACCTGAGCTCGCCGCCGGCAAAGTCCTCGTCGATCCGACCCGCTTCGTCACGGACGAGGTCTTTTCCCGGTTCTATCGAGCATTGCCGTACGCCACAATGCGGGTCGCCGGTATGGCGTGCGAATACTTTAGCGCCGACCAACTTCTTGCGGCCGTTAGGACGGAGCACCAAGCATTTTATCGGCGCGTCTTTCGTCATCACCTGGTTTGCGAAGCGCGACCTTACCCAGGACTGACAAAGCCGCTGAGTCTGATGACGGTGCACTATCCAACCTTTGTGGACCAGGTACACCAGCGTTATCCATTTTTTCGTTCTACTTTGGTGGAACAGCAGATGCTTTTCGGACGTGGTCAACGGCTAATCTCTCCGCCAGCAGCCGTCAACGATGCGCCTCGGGCCAGCTCATGGCTTAATGGGGGGGGCCGATAGAGGAGCGGTCATCGCTCCCGCCTCCGCATCGATTATTGCAGACGTTGGGCTGTGCCGCGCCGCAAGATGAAGCACCTCGGCTTGGGACGGACCGGTGCCGTTGCAGGACCTTTTATCGGCGGTGCGCTGCTGGCGTTAGGCTTCGAGGGCGCGACATATTCGTTGGGGCGGCGATTCCGGTATTCATCGTTATTCTGCTGATGGCGATCCCCGGGGTCGGTTGCGGCGCAACGCACCAATCGCAGTAGCATGTCCGAGTTGCGTCATTCGGGTCGCTTTAGCGATATGTGGGTCTTGTTCCGGTTCATCCCCAATACGAGGCGGTTCGTTAGATAGTTCGGTCGGCAGGGTGGTGAAGGGTGAAGGGCTAACTCGCGCGCTTAGGTCGCCCACCGATTTTGGCCCGATCGCTTATGGCAGGAACGTTTCGCGGGGACTGCAGGTGAACAATAGATGGCTTGTTCTTGCAGTACTTTTTTTGGCGCGGACCGCGATGGGATTTCAATTCCAGTCAGTAGCCTCGCTGTCTTCATTCGTGATAACCGACTTAGGTATCGACTATACGCAACTCGGTTTTCTCATCGGGTTCTATCTGCTCCCCGGTATTGTGATCGCCTATCCCAGCGGTTTGTTTGGCCGGCGCTTCGGCGACAAGCAGGGCGCAATCCTCGGGATGACGCTGATGGTCATCGGCGGGCTGCTGACCGCCACTAGCCACGATTATGCGGTTTTTCTGCTCGGCCGCGTGATCGGTGGCACCGGCGCCGTTTTGCTCAACGTGCTCGTAATGAAGATGGCAACCGACTGGTTTGTGGGTCGCGAGATCGGCACGGCCCTAGCGTTGCTCGTCAGCAGTTGGCCTATTGGCATTGGCATCGCCCTGATCGTTTTGCCACAGCTCGCGCTTACCTTTTCCACGGCAACGGCATTTGCCGTGACGGCAGTGGCAGCGGCCCTCGTTTTGGTGCTGATCGCCGCAATCTACCGAGTTCCGCCAACCGCCGCGGACAAACCGCCCCCCACAGAAGGGCCGGGCCTTGGCGTATCGATGCAAGAATTAGGATTGGTAACGATAGCGGGCTCTGTTTGGGCATTGTTTAACGTCAGCTACGTCATTCTGGTCAGCTTCGTGCCGCCTTTGCTGATCGCGCATGGAATATCCGTAAGGGGCGCTGGCGTCGCTACCAGTCTTGCCTCCTGGACGATCATCCCTACGATTGCCCTGGGCGGTATACTGCTCGATCGGATAGGTCACGCCACGGCGCTGATGATCACGAGTTTTGCCGTGTTGGGGCTCAGCATCATGCTAGTGCCGAGTACATCGTCGTTCCCACTAATTGCCTTCATGGGTGCAGTTGGTGGCCTTCCGTGCGGCGCAATGCTTGTGCTGCCGGCAGAGGTGCTTCGCCCTCAGAGTCGTGGTCCCGGAATGGGCATCTTTTATACTTGGTATTATGTTGCAATGGCCGTGCTGACCCCAGCGGCAGGATATGTCCGCGATCTCACTGGCGATCCTGCTACGCCTTTGACTTTTGCCGGCTGTCTGATGATTGCAGCGATTGCCGCGTTGCTTCTTTTCCGATTGTTGGAGCGCCGCTATGGACTGCCCTCTTAGCAATGCCGAATTCGTTGGTCCGTCCATGTCAGGGTGAGCGGCTTGAAGACGCACGAGGCGCTGCAAACGCGCGTCGACATTGCAACGGCGCGCTTTAAGTCGCCGGAGCCGGATGCGGCGAAAGCGGAAGCGTATTTCGAGCGTACGCTCGCGGTTGCTGCCAGCAACAAGCAAAGTCCTGGGAACTCCGCGCGGCGATGAGCATGGCGCGGCTCTGGCGCGATCAGGGCAAGCGGGATGAGGCCCGCGAACTTCTCGCTCCGGTGTACGGCTGGTTCACCGAAGGCTTCGACACGCTCGATTTGAAAGAGGAGAAGGCGTTGCTGGAGGAATTGCCGACGTAACGTTCCCCTGCGGGTCATGCGTCCTAGGTTTGGTCGCCGCATCAAATGAGCGGTATGGAAGATGACACTGTCTGCTGGTCCGCCCAGTCCACTTGTCGGAGCTTGGCAAAGCAATACAATTGTATCGCCTGTCGATACATAATTAGCGCCAATGTTGCCGGTTTGGCGATTGGAGGAGGGAGCCCATGCTTTTGGCCATCAAGGTACTGCTCAGCATTGCGACGCTTGGTTACAGCGCGATACCCGGGATTTCCGATTCGAACAACGCACATGCCACCAATCCCTCGTGGACAGGGCACGCTCGGTATCACGTCGTTTGGCAGGTGAGCTCCTATGTCTACGTCGCTGCCCTTATGCTCTACCTCATCTGGACGACTGGCAACAACACTTGGCAGCTTTGGATCGCGACGATTGCCGCAGCTTGCATATATGCGGGCTTCTGGACTGCATTAGGGGATACGGCGACCTCTGGCCGCGTACAATGTACTTGCCGCTGTGTCATAAGACCAAGCAAAGCTGATATGATTGCCTTCGTGCGCTTGGCTATCTGCTTAACGCCGCCGTTGTTTCGAGCAGCTCTCGTCACATACGCCCCGCCTGGCTTTCAAGCGTAGAGGACACCCGATTGTAGACCCTCAAGCCAGCATTTGCGCGTTCGGTTGGAAGGCACGTGACTTCGCTCTCAAAGGCGTCGACAGCAAGACCTATTCGCTCGCCGACGTTCGCGGGCCAAAGGGCACGCTCCTTGTCTTCATCTGTAATCACTGCCCCTACGTGAAGGCGAGTATCAGCCGCATCGTGGCAGAGGCCAAGGCGCTGCGCGAGATCGGTATCGGGACTATCGCTATCATGCCAAACGACACCAAGACCTACCGCGAGGATTCGTTCGATAACATGAAGACGTTCGCGGCAAATCATGGCTTCACCTTCCCATACGTGATCGAGCTTATGACGCTCAGTGCACACCCGATTTCTTCGGCTTCAACGCGCAAGACGAACTGCAGTATCGCGGACGGCTCGATGCCTCGCGCATACAGCCGGGGGCAAATGTTCGCCGTGATCTGTTCGAAGCAATGAGGCAGGTGGCCGAAACCGGGCTTGGGCCGCAAGAACAAATCCCTTCGATGGGCTGTTCGATCAAGTGGCTGCACTGAGAAGTTCGCTTAGCTTCCGTCGCTCCCTCGTTTCATCAACCGCTTTATGATTGCGGTTGCGCTCCCTATCAGAGGTGGTCCCGTGTTACGGGACAGAGTGGCGGCTTGACTAAGGTGGATTCTGGGTTCGATTACGCCGCCAATTTCTCCTCACTTGCTTGCGTAGCATAGACCTCGTCGGGCGTCCTGCCGCCAAAGACCGAGTGGGGTCGATCGGCGTTGTAGTAGCCGATCCAAAATTTGATCCCGGTTTTTGCCTCACTGCCGGTCTCGAAGGCATTGAGGAAGACGCATTCGTATTTGAGTGATCGCCACAGCCGCTCGATGAAGACGTTGTCCATCCAGCGGCCACGACCATCCATCGAGATGCGGATGTTGGCACCCTTCAAGGTGTTGGTGAAGGCAAAGCTGGTAAACTGCGAGCCTTGATCGGTATTGAAGATCTCGGGTCTGCCGAAGCGGGCGATCGCCTCCTCCAGCGCCGCAACGCAGAAGTCAGCATCCATCGTGTTCGACAGCCTCCACGCCAGAACCTTTCGGCTGAACCAGTCCATGATCGCGACGAGATACAGGAAGCCCCTGCGCATCGGGATGTAGGTCACGTCCGCGCACCAGACTTGGTTCGGCCGATCGATGGTCAGGTGGCGAAGCAGATACGGCCATATCCGATGCTGCGGATGCGGTTCGCTGGTCTTTGGCCGCTGGTAGATCGGCGCCAACCCCATCTTGCTCATCAGCCGACGGACGCGATGGCGTCCCACGCACCAGCCGTTGCGGCGCAGATGCCGTGCCATCTGCCGCGAGCCGTACCACGGCGTCTCCAGGAACTGCTCGTCGATGAGACGCATCAACCGCAGCGTCGCTTCGGTTTCCGCCGTCGGCTCACGGTAGAATGACGAGCGACTGATCGATGCCAGCTCGCACTGGCGCACGATCGAGAGCCGTGGATGACCGGGATCGATCATCGTCTTCCTCCGATCCAGGCTCAGCGGTCGAAGGCTTTCGACAAAAAATCCCGCTCCACAACAAGTTGGCCGATCTTGGCGTGAAGCTTGGTGATCTCGCCATCCCGGCTCTTCTCTCGCTCACTGCCCTTCTCGTCGAACACCTGGGCGAGCTTCTCGACCGCCTCGCGCTTCCAGGCCGCAATCTGGGTCGGGTGCAGCTCGTGCTTGGTCGCCAGCTCCGCGACCGTCTCATGGCCCTTGATGGCCTCAAGCGCCACCTTGGCTTTGAACTCAGCCGAAAACCGTCTCCGCGTCCTCATGGTGGTTCGTCCTCTGCATCGGCGAATCCACCTTAGCCCGCTGTCTCAGTAAGTGGGACCACCTCTCTTCCACATCAGGATTAAATACGCGCCAGCTCACCTTCTTCTCTTCTACAGCCTTCTTGACTGCCTTTTCGCGCGCGGACAAGGCTGATCGGCCTGTTTTGATCTCGATGAAAACGATCTCGATTGCTTCGACAGAGGCATTTAGTCCTTTGAAGGCAATCAGGTCGATTGGTGTGCCAAGAAAACGAATGTCCTTGGGATCGAGATCGAAGCCGGGCAGGTACGGTACGATGTGCTCGGTCACCTTGCCTCTAGTGACAGCCGAGCTGCGCTGTACGGCGTCCAGTCTGATTTCCTGTTCGTGTTCTTGCTTCCATCGTTCGATCTGCAAGCGTGCATCAGCATCGGCCAATTGCTGCAGCTGAGTTTCGAGCGTTTGCCTCTCCTCATTGCGCCGTCGGTCAATCCCCATTTGAACGCGACGAGACATCGTGATGCTCAAGTAGATGCAACCTGCGGCCGCAAACAAAAACATGACGAGAAATAAGACGCCGAGTTGCTCGGACATGACGTTTTCGCTTTCGTTGCTTGCATCGACTACGACGCGACGCGAATGATCAATTCCGTCCGACGAATTACATCCTCACGGCGGATCATCTCGTCACGCCTGACCACGTATATCACACGTTGCGCGTCCCAAGCGTCGCCGTTTGTCGTCGTGCTGCCGCGTCTGTTGAGCTCTGCGGCGATCCCGTGCGCTGACAGTCCCGTGTTTTGCAATTCCGCAATTGGCGGCAGGTAGATGTGAACAAACAGGCGTTCGACAAATCCAAAATAGTGGCGCTCAGTTGGGAAGGTGATGCCTCGCACCGGCATTGGGCTTCCAGCACGAAGAATGGCCGGGGCGCCCACCGACGAAGCGACTGCACCGATGAACAATTCTCTGCGAGTGGTCATGATCCGTTTCGTTGCCGAATGGCAACATCCCTTGCGGAAATCACCTTGCCGGGAAGGCAGGTTGGAACCCCCCGATGCGCTTTCCCGTTCCCATCTGCGAAGTCGGTGGTCTTCGTCGGGTGCGTGTTTGTGCGGAACCAAGCGAAACGTTTCGCGTTTTCACCTGTGGAGATTTTGCGGCATATTTTTCTGGCGCGGCCGAGTTTTGCCCAATAGCCGTCACGTTTGTCGCAAATACTTTACACTCTGCGCGGGTTGGGGAATTCAGCGCATTGGTAAAGCCTGACGGCCGCGCTTGTAGCACGGCCGTGTACGAATAGTTGTGGCCTGAGTACGCGCCCGCGCTCCCAAAAGCCGAAAGGCCGCTCCGGTCACGGGGCCTCGGTGTTTTTGCCACCGAGGCCCCAGCTTTAATTGCACAATGCACATTAGAGGTGTGACGGAAACCGTACTAGGTTCCGTTGGCTCGCTCGCGCGATTATCTAGCTGGTGTGGCCCGCTTGCTACAGATTCACTACAGGCTCAATGTGACCGCATGTCGGTATGGCGTGGCGCTTAATTGGTTTTCCCCTCCGACGCACTCGGGCGAAGATACGCGCCTAGAGCCGGTTGCGATGATTGCGATGCGGCAACAGGCGCATGAGGGTGATGTTCGAGCCGCTGCCGAGTAGAGCAGGCGGCGTGATACAAGTGTTAGCATTACAGTTGCGGTTTATCCGAACTTCTGAATTGATGGGCCACCATGATTTCGGGAGATCATGGATGGCTGGCGCATCGATTGAGACGACGCTGGAGCTTTGGGCGTCGTTGTTACGGGATGTGAAGGCGCGGATACGTCCCTTATTCAGGCAGGAGCGGGTTGCAGTATCGGCTGGGAAGTTTCTGGACGGACTTCTTGGGAACGAGCCGCGAAAGACAGGCTGGATGCGCGCGGAAGCGGCGGGCGATTCCGGCCCGTGGCGTCAGCAGGCTATCCTGGGCCGCGGCCAGTGGGATGCCGATACGTTGCGCGATATCGTACGCGAGTACGCGCTGGAAACGCTTGCCGACGAGACAGCAGTTCTGGTGATTGATGAGACCGGCTTCTTGAAGCAAGGCAAGGCGTCGTGCGGGGTTTCCCGCCAATACACGGGCTCGGCGGGCAAGATCACCAACTGCCAGATCGGCGTGTTTGCTTCCTACGTGTCGCGCCATGGCCATGCCTTCATCGATCGTGGGCTTTATCTGCCAAAGGAGTGGACGGGCGATCCCGACCGCCTGAAGGCGGCGCATGTACCAGACGATGTGGGGTTTGCAACGAAGCCCCAGATTGCACGCCGAATGATTGCGCGCTCGCTCGTCGCAAAGGTGCCATTCGCCTATGTCGCGGCGGACAGCGTGTATGGCACGGGTGACATTGAGACCATGCTACGCAAGGCAGGCAAGGGGTATGTGCTGGGCGTCGCCGCCAATCATGTGTTCCGGTCCTGGGGCAAGAAGCAGCTTATCGGTGGCACCGCCGCCAAGATCGCGCAGAATCTTCCCAAGAGCTCTTGGCGGCGCCTGTCGTCCGGCGAAGGAACCAAAGGTCCACGCCTGCACGAGTGGGCCTATCTCGAACTCGCCGACCTCGATGCCGCTGACTACAACAGCGCCCTCACCGGGGAGTGGACGCGAGGGTTACTGATCCGCCGCAACATTGCCGATGGTGCTCTGGCCTTCTTCTCCACCTGGTGCCCGCGGGGCACGCCTAGGGAAAAGCTGGTCTCAGTGGAAGGTCATCGCTGGGCTATCGAGGACAGCTTCGAGACCGCCAAGAACGAGCTCGGCCTCGATCACAACGAGACCCGCTCCTGGCATGGCTGGCATCGGCATGTCTCGCTGGTCATGCTCGCCTTCGCCATGGTGGCCGCCATCCGTCATCACGCCAATCACGTGCCGCTCAAAAAAACACTGCCACGTCTTCCGAAAAGGCGTCGTTCCTGATCTGCTCGGTGAATTGCAGAAATCCGCCGTATCGCGATCAAGCTCGCACAACGGCGCATCCATCCCGCCCATGTCATCGCCTGGTCATTCTGGCAACACGCTCACCAGGCTGAGGCCCGCAGCGCTCATCTCAAAAGAAAAACGCAACTGTAATGCTAGGTTCTGAACTCACGACTTGATCCAATAGAGTGCCCCGACGAGGGTTGCGGCGGCAAGGAAGTTTTGGGCGAGCTTATCGTAGCGCGTGGCGAAACGCCGCCGTCCTTGATGCGGCAAAAATAATTTTCCATTTTATGGCGTCGCCGGTAAAAGCGCTTGCGGCAATAGGCTTTCTTGTTCGCGTTGTTGCGGCTGGGGATG
>CAWHJE010000003.1:2500-46172 GCA_963829465.1 uncultured Alphaproteobacteria bacterium | reverse complement strand
GGTGTTGCCGTCAAACTCTCGCCGCGGGGATGCTGTGTGCTATACTGCTTTTTTGAATTTGGCCGCAGGTCTGGAGAGCGCTTTTTGGCCTTCGATCGTCTAAGCACCCGTTTCGCGTTGGCTGTGCTCGGCGTGGCCGCCTTTGGGCTGGCGGCGTGCGGGCGCGCCGGACCGCTGGAATTGCCGCCGGGACCGGCGGTTGGCGTAGCGCCGACAGCGTCGGCGGCACCGTCGCCGTCTCTTATACCCGCCGGGACGCTAGGCGGTCCTCCCGGTGCCAATGGTCCGTTGTCCCAGGAAGCCGCCCAAAAGAATGGCTTCGATGCTACGGCAATCCGGTCGCCCCGACCGGTGAGAAACGATCGTTTTTCCTCGATTTCCTGCTGCAATAGTCCGGTTCGCCGAATGTCTGTCCCCGTCACCCCGAGATGCCTGCGCGCAGCGCGGGCCTCGAAGGGCTGCGCATCGACCGCTCGTCATCCTTCGAGGCTCGCTTTCGCTCGCACCTCAGGATGACGGAATGAGAGGCGCTTTATTGCTTCCGGATCTTGCTGCCTGCCGACGCATGGTCTGTTCGGAGAATCGGTTTCCACTTTTCCGGATCGTGCTGTGTGCCCGGCGCATGATCTGTACGGAAAACCGGTTTCCATCCCGGATCGAGCCCGGGACTGGCATTTTCCGGATCATGCTTTAAACACCAGCGATGCATCATTTCGTCTATCGCAACGGCGTGCTGCACGCCGAGGACGTCGATCTTATTGCGCTGGCCGATGTCGTCGGCACGCCCTTCTATTGCTATGCGACCGCGACGCTCGAGCGGCACTACCGGGTGTTTGCCGATGCCTTTGCCGGCGTCGACGCGCTCATCTGCTACGCCATGAAGGCCAATTCCAATCAGGCCGTGGTCGCGACGCTTGCCCGGCTTGGCGCCGGTGCCGACGTCGTCTCGGAGGGCGAATTGTTGCGGGCGCGAAAAGCCGGCGTCCCGCGCCAAAAGATCATGTTCTCCGGCGTCGGCAAGACTGCGCGCGAGCTCGCGATCGCGGTCGAGCAAGGCATTCTCTGTGTTAACGTCGAATCCGAGGCGGAGCTTGAACTTCTCGCCGATATCGCCGCCAGCAAGGGTCGCGCTGCGGATATTTCCATCAGGGTTAATCCTGATGTGGATCCGAGGACGCACGCCAAGATCGCCACCGGCAAAGCCGAAAACAAATTCGGCATTCCCATCAGCCGCGCGCGCGACGTCTACGCGCGCGCCGCCAAGCTCAAAGGCGTGCGCGTTGCCGGCGTCGACATGCACATTGGCAGCCAGATCACGGAGCTCGATCCGTTCAGCGACGCGTTCGCGTTGCTCGCGGACTTCGTCCATCTGCTGCGCGCCGATGGACACACCATTCGGCATGTCGATTTGGGCGGCGGTCTCGGTATTCCCTACCGCGAAGACAACGAGCCGCCGCCCGATCCAAATGCCTACGCCGCCGTCGTCAGGCGCGCGACGCGCGATCTCGGCTGCCAGCTGATCTTCGAGCCGGGCCGCCTGATCGTTGGCAACGCCGGTATCCTGGTTACGCGCGTTCTCTATCTGAAGCGCGGCGAAGCCAAGACCTTCGTCATCGTCGATGCCGGCATGAACGATCTGGTTCGTCCGACGCTCTATGACGCGCATCACGACATCCGTCCGGTTCGCGAGGTGGCGGCGGGCGCGCCGCGGATCGTCGCGGACGTGGTCGGACCGGTGTGCGAAGTTAGGCGATTTCATCGCGCTCGACCGTTCCGTTGTCGAGCCGAAGGCCGGCGACCTCCTCGCCATCATGAGTGCCGGCGCTTATGGCGCGGTCGAGGCCGGAACCTACAACACCCGCCCGCTCGTGCCGGAAGTGCTTGTCCGCAATGACGAGTGGGCGCTGGTGAGGCCACGCATGACGGCCGAGGAACTCATCGCGCTCGATCGCCTGCCACAGTGGCTATGACGCGTACGCACGGTAGCCATACGGCCAGGCGTCCGCATTGCCGGACCTAAAAGCACGTCCGCCGACCAACAGATTTCAAACGCGTCGCGCAGAGCCAATTCCTTGGTACGGAAATCCGGTCAATAAAACGGATAAAAATGCCCTTAGCGGTTTAGCGAGCGCGTAGCGGCCCCAAGCACACATTGGCAGCTGTGGCGTGTGACAGATGTTCGCAATGCAAAACTGATGAGGGGATAGACGCCGTGCCTGACAACGACAGCAACGATGCGCAAATCTTCCCGGTGGAGACCAATTTCCAGAAAATGGCTCGTCGTCCGGGCGGCATATTGCGCGAACAGGCGCTGATGAATGCCGAGATAGAATTGCGGCGCGTATTCAAGCAAAGCAACCGATCGTCTGCCGATAAATTGATGCCGGTCAAACGAACCGTTCCCAACAAATTACAGCCGGTCAAACGAACGGTTCCCGACAAATCAGAGCCAGTCAAACGACAGGTTGCCGACAAATTGGAGCCAGTCAACCAGACGGTTCGCAAGAAAACACCGCGAGCGAAGCCGTCGTCGCGCTCGTCGGGTTGGTTATCGATGGCATGGGGGCGTAAAGTTTGATCAAATGGAACGTCTAAGGCCGTATGGTTGAGTAGAGACCGCACGCTCGGTCGACGATCGAATGCATGACGAAGGCTTCGCAGTCGCGGCGTTGCCACCGGTCGTCAAAGCCGTTCGGGCCGGTCTGCGAATCACAGCGATTTCATTGCGCGTGGCCGGTCTACGATCCGGCCAGGGGCCGACCACCTCCTCGTCGTCACGGGTGCCGAGGCCAATGGCACCGGTCGGCTCGGGAGGCCTGCGATGCCCGGTCGCACGTGCGGAAGCTATTGTTCGTAAAGGCGAATGGGCTCCGGCGCGGCCGCGCATGAGGGCAAAGCAGCCGATGGCACTCGATCGCCCATCCGACTGGCTCTGATTTTGCTTGTCATGCATTGCAGGGTGCGGCTTCCTTTCAACTCCACGCCTTGAACCTGCCGCCTTGTTCACGTGTTGTCGGGTGGAGATTTCTCCGCGGAGACCTTGGTGACGGATACTTCATCGAGCCATCCTGTTGCGCCGGATCGGAGCTCCGAGATGGTCGCCCGATCGCGGCTTGGCATCGCGCTGCGGCGCGCGCGCTGGACAATTTTCTGGGAGCGGCTGTGGCCGGCGTTGGCCCGGCTCGTCACGGTCATCGGTTTGTTCCTGACCGTTTCGTGGCTTGGCCTTTGGCTTTGGTTGCCGCCACTTGCGCGCGCGGCCGGCTTGTCGGCATTTGCGATCCTTGCGCTCGCCGCGATTGTGCCATTTCTTTCCCTGCGCGTGCCCGCCGCCGTCGACGCGCTGCGCCGGCTCGATCGCGGCAGCGGCGTTCGCCATCGGCCGGCGACGACGATCGCCGACGAACTCGCCGTCACGTCGACGGATCCCTATTCGCTCGCGTTGTGGCGGGCGCATGTGGAGCGCACACTTGCCCAGGCTCGCGCATTCAGGGCGGGATGGCCGTCGCCCCGCCTTTCGGTACGCGATCCCTATGCGCTGCGCGGTCTCGTTCTTATCGCCGCGATCGCTACCTTCATCGCCGCCGGCGGCGAGCATTGGAAGCGCGTCGCGGCGGCGTTCGACTGGCAGGGCGTCGTGCTGCCGGCGAATTTCCGCGTCGATGCCTGGGTGACGCCGCCAGCCTATACCAGCAAGCCGCCGATCATCCTCGCCGGCATGCACCCCGGCGAGGTCGCGCGGCAGGACGCGGATGCCGGCGAGCCCGTGTCAGTTCCGGCCGGCAGCACTCTCGTCGTGCGCGCGACGGGCAAGCTCAATCTCGATATTTCCGGCAGCGGCGGCGTTACGCCGGCCGCCGAAAAAGTCCAGGCTCCAGTCGGCACACAGGAGTATCGGTTCAAGATCGCGACGACGGGAGCCGCGACTTTGCGCGGCGTCGGTGACGACTTGACCTGGGCGTTCAACGTCATTCCCGACAAGCCGCCCACGATCTCGCTCGCCAAGGATCCCGAGCAGCAGGCGCGCGGCTCGCTCCTGTTGTCCTACCGGCTCGAAGACGATTACGGGGTCACCGAGGCGCGCGCCGCCTTCGCTCGCAAGGACGATCCGGCGTCGAAAGGCGACGCCGCTCGTCCGCTGTTCGGTCCGCCCGAGTTCGCGCTGGTGCTGCCGCAGGCGCGCACCAAAAGCGGCATCGGGCAGACCATCAAGGATCTCACCGATCATCCCTGGGCCGGGGCCGAAGTGACGATGACCCTTACCGCCCGCGACGAGGCCGGCAACGAAGGTCACAGTGAACCGGTCACCTTCCGTCTTCCCGAACGCGTTTTCACCAAGCCGTTGGCGCGCGCACTGGTCGAACAGCGGCGCAATCTGGCGCTTGACGCCGGTGCCCGCCCGCTCGTCACCACCGCGCTCGACGCCTTGGCGATGGCGCCTGAAAAATTCACGCCAGACCCCGGTATCTATCTTGGGCTCCGCTCGACCTTCTGGTCGCTCATTCGCGCCAAGACCGACGACGATTTGCGCGAAGTCACCAAGCGGCTTTGGCAGATGGCGGTCGGCATCGAGGACGGCGACATCTCCGACGCGCAAGCGAGTTTGCGCAGCGCCGAGGAGGCGCTGCGGCAGGCGCTCGAACGCGGCGCCACCGACCAGGAAATCAAGCAGCTCATGGATCAGCTGCGCGCCGCGATGGACCGCTTCCTGCAGTCGATGCAGGAACAAATGAAAAATAGTCAGCAGCTCGCCCGCCCGCTCGACCGCAATGCGCGCACGTTAAGCCAGCGGGATTTGAAGAGCATGCTCGATCGCCTCGAGAACATGGCGCGCAACGGTTCCAGGGACGCGGCGAAGCAGCTTTTGCAGCAGCTCCAGCAGATGATGGAGAATCTGCAAATGGCGTCGCCGGACCAGAACGGCGACGATATGGACGACATGATGTCGCAGCTCGACGAGCTGGGCGACATGATCGGCAAGCAGCAGGATTTGCGCGACCGCACATTCCGCCAGGGCCAGAACCAGCGCCGGCAAAACGGTCAGCGCGGCCAGCAGGGAAAGCGGGGGCAGGGGCAAGACCAGCAGCAGGACGAATCTCTGAGCGACCTGCAACAAAACCAGCAGGCGCTGCGCGACCGGCTCAAGAAGCTGCTCGAAGAGCTCAAGAACCGCGGCCTCGGCCAGAACGGGCAAGGCCAGCAGGGCCAGCGTGGCGACGGCCAGAACGGCATGGACCAGCTTGGTCAGGCCGGCGAAGCCATGGGCGAAGCAGAGGGCCAGCTTGGCGATGGCAATTCCGAAGGTGCCGTCGATTCCCAGGGGCGTGCGCTCGATGCCATGCGCAAGGGCGCACAGGGCCTCGCCCAATCCATGCAGCAGCAACTCGGACAGGGTCCCGGTCCTGGGCAGAATGGCCGGCTCGGACAGCCGCGCGCGCAACGCGACACCGACCCGCTCGGCCGTCCGCTGCGCGGGCGCGACTACGGCGATGACGTCACGGTTAAAGTGCCGGGCGAGATCGACGTGCAACGCGCCCGCCGCATCATCGAGGAACTGCGCCGCCGCTTTGGCGACGTGCTGCGCCCGCAGGAAGAGCTCGATTACATCGAACGGCTGCTCAAGGATTATTGAGCGGCGTTCGGGCCGGCGATGCGGCAGTTCCTGCCGCAATTGTTAATTTCTTCCAACTGAATGTTAACGCTTCCTTGCTAGCAACGTCTGCGTCGTCCGTATTCCGGCTGCGGCGGCGCAGAGGTATTCGTGGCATCAATCGGTTCCGAGCACGCTCCGCGTCCGGTCTGGCGCGCGTCCGTCCCCTGGGGCGAAGAAATCCAACGCGCCATCGTGCGGGGGTGCGCGCTCTTTACCGACACCGGCGACTCCTCTCTGCTACATCGCCTCGCCGGCGCGGCTTTTCTCATCCGCGTCGTCAGCGCAGCGATCACCTTCGTGTCGCAGATCCTGCTGGCGCGCTGGATGGGCAGCTTCGATTTCGGCATCTTCATCTATGGCTGGACCTGGCTGTTGTTGATCGGCGCCATGGTCGATCTCGGGCTCGGCTCGTCGGCGCAACGCTTCATCCCCGAATACACCGAGCACAAGCAATTCGCATTGCTGCGCGGATTCCTCAGCGGCAGCCGCTGGCTGGCGTTGCTGTTCGGGACGATTGCCGGCGCCGCCGGCGCCCTCGCGGTGAGGCTGCTGCGGTCGCATATCGATCCGGCGGCCGTCATCCCGCTCTACCTTTCCTGCGCTTCGCTGCCGATGTTCGGCGTATGGTCGGTGCAGAGCGGCATCGCGCGCTCTTACAACTGGGTCAATCTGGGGCTGTCACCCGTCTACGTGCAGCGCCAGCTGCTGTTGCTCGGGCTGATGGGTCTCGCCTATGCGCTCGGCCTGCGGACCGACGCCGTAACGGCGACCGCCATTGGCGTCGTCGCACTCATCAGCGTCGGCATCGGTCAGATTGCCGTTCTCAATCGCCGGCTGTCGGGTGTGGTCGAAAGCGGTCCGAAAGCTTTTGCGGCGCGCACGTGGTTGACGATCTCGCTGCCGATTTTCATGGTCGAAGCATTCTATTATTTGTTGACCTATTCCGACATCATCGTGGTCGCGCAATTCCGTCCGGCTGACGAGGTTGCCGTCTACTACGCCG
Organism: uncultured Alphaproteobacteria bacterium; assembly: GCA_963829465.1. Taxonomy (GTDB): domain Bacteria; phylum Pseudomonadota; class Alphaproteobacteria; order Rhizobiales; family Xanthobacteraceae; genus BOG-931. The sequence goes on along the minus strand of CAWHJE010000003.1, from coordinate 39,516 downwards.
CCGCCAAGACGATCGCGCTTGTCTCGTTCATCTACTACTCGGTCTCGCAGACGATCGCGCACAAGTTCGTCGAATACGATGTCAGCGGCGACCGCGAAGGGCTGATCGCTTTTCTCAAGCAGTCCGTGCGGCTCACGTTTTGGCCTTCGCTCGTCGTGATCGTTGGCTTGCTCGCTCTCGGCCATCCCTTGCTGCGATTGTTCGGCCACGAATTCGTTTCCGGCTATTACCTGATGTTCATCATCGCGGTCGGGCTTCTGGCCCGCGCGTCGGTCGGACCGGCGGAACGGCTTCTCAATATGCTTGGCGAGCGGCAATCCTGCGCGCTGGTTTACGGCGGTTCGTTCGCGCTGAGCATCGGCCTGTGCATTGTGCTGATCCCGCGGCTGGGGCTTGCAGGCGCTGCGATCGCTAGCTCGGTGGCACTGGTATTTGAATCGGCGAGCCTCTTTCTCGTCGCCAAGCGCCGTCTGGGGCTGCACTGCTTCATTTTCGGCGGGCCCAAAGCTTAAAGGGCGCATGCATGGCGGTCAGAGTCCCGGCCGATCAGGCGCCAGCCGTTGCGCTCGATAGCGCCGCCGCGGCGATCGCCAGCGCCCGCCGCGCCGTCCTCGCCGATCGCTATGCCGCGAATTCATTTTTCGTCGAATGGCGGGATCTGGCGCAACTGGCGCCGATCGCCGACGAGTGGCGCACCCTTGCAGCCCGCGCGCTCGAGCCGAATGTTTTCTACGAGCCGGCCTTTGCGCTCGCCGCAGCGGCGGTGTTCGGGCGCGATGCCGGCGCGATGTTGGTCTGGTCGGGTACCGAACCGCGCCGGCTCCTTGGCTTCTTTCCTGCCCGCGTCGAAAAGCGGCGTTACGGCGTCAACCTGCCGGTCCTTGTCGGCTGGACGCATCCGTACGCGCCGTTCGGCGTGCCATTGGTCGAGCGCGAGGCGGCCGAGCCGATCACGGCCGCGTGGCTGGCGCACCTCGCCGCCGATGCAACGCTGCCGGGTTTGCTGCTGCTGCCCTATCTGACGGTCGACAGTCCGTTCGCCGCGGCGCTCGAGGCAATCCGCAGGCGCGTGCAGCTGCCGGCCGCCGATTTCGATCGCCACGAGCGGGCTCAGCTGGCGCCGAGCCGCGAACGGTCGCATTACGTCGAGCAGGCGCTAAGCAAGCACCACCATAAAGAGTTGCGCCGGTGTTGGCGGCGTTTGAGCGAGACCGGCGCCGTGCTGCTTACCGCTGCGACCGAGCCCGCAGCCGTCGCCGCGGCGATCGAGGACTTCTTCACGCTCGAAGCAAGCGGCTGGAAGGGCAGGGCCGGCACCGCCGCAGCCGGCAGCCCGGACCTCAACGGCTTCATGCGCGCGGCAGTCGGCGGTCTCGCGGCGGAAGGCAAGGTGTCGATTGACTGTATGCGGATCGATGGGCGCGCGATTGCAACGACAATTGTTCTGCGTTCCCGGTCTTGCGCCTGGTTCTGGAAGATCGCGTACGATGAGGCCTTTGCCCGTTTCTCGCCTGGCGTCATCCTCAGTGCCGTGATCACCGACGAGCTTGCCGGCGACGCAACCATCGTGCGCACGGACTCGTGCGCTACCGCCAATCACCCGATGATCGACCGTCTCTGGCGCGAACGGCTGGTGTTCTGCAATCGCCTGATCGCTGTCCGCCCGCAAGCGCCGTTTTCGCTTGCTCGCCGTCTGGAAGGGCTGCGCTCGGCGGCCATTGCCGGCGCCAGGAGCGTTCGTGAGCGAATTCGTCCCCGAAAGCGGCCGCAACGACCGGTCGGCGACCATTCATTAACCGTAAAACAACCCTTCAGCGAATAATATCAATCAACTTATCCGGACGCGCATGCCATGCTTCGCGGTCACACCCTGACCAAGACCATTCGCCAGTGGGGCCTCCTCATTTCTGCGGGCGTTATCGGCCTCGCCGCCGGCTTCGCCTGCTTTGCATACTTCGGCCTCGACGGAATCTTGAGCGCGTTGAACGCGCTACCCGCAGTGGCCGCGGGTGTCATCCTGTCCGGTCTCCTTGCGCTTGCCACGCTTGCCATTGGCGCGCTGATTGAACTTTCACGCGAGCGCTGGCGCAATCGGATGTCGCGGATCGCGCTCAATAACATGACGCAGGGCCTGTGCATGTTCGACAGCTCGGCGCGCCTCGTGCTCTGCAACATGCGTTACATCGAAATGCACAAGTTGCGGCGTGAGCAATTGCGTGGCGGCATGCCGCTGCGGGAGATGCTGCTTCTTCGCAGCCACCAGGGCACGTTCTCCGGTGATCCGGACAGCTACGCCGCAAGTTGTCTCAGGGAGGTCACCGAAGGCCGCACGGAATCGAAAACGATCAAGTTCGACGACGGGCGCATTATCGCGTTGGCGCAGCGGCCGCTGCGGGGCGGCGGTTGGGTAACGACGCACACCGACATCACCGAAAAGCTCGCGGCAGAGGAGGAGCGCGATACGCTGCGCAAGCGCGAGGAGCGTCGCATGGCGATCGACGCGGATATCGCATCCTTCCGCGGCCGGGTCGAAAACGTCATCAAGGTCGTTGGACAGAGCGCCGCGGCGATGAAGGCGGCAGCCAAAAGCCTCCTGACGACGTCGGACCATACGCTGCACCGCGCCGAAGGCGCCGTGCATGGATCGAATAACGCGTCCGCCAACGTCGAAACGGCGGCAGCCGCCGCGGAGGAATTGTCTGCTTCGATCAAGGAGATCAGTCGGCGCCTCGCGCAGACGAACCAGATCGTGCGCAGCGCCGCCGCCGACGCCACCGCGACCAACGACGACATCACCGCACTGGTCAAGGTCGCACAGCGCATCGGCGACGTGGTCAAACTCATTCAGGACATTGCCGAACAGACGAATCTCCTGGCACTCAATGCGACGATCGAGGCGGCGCGTGCCGGTGACGCCGGGCGCGGCTTCGCGGTGGTCGCGTCGGAGGTGAAGTCGCTCGCCGTTCAGACCGCGAAGGCGACCGAGGAGATCACCAAGGAGATCCTGTCGGTTCAGACCTCGACCGGCGATGCCGTCACCGCGATCCGCGCGATCACCGAGCGGATGCAGGAAATCAACGCCCACACGTCGGAAGTGGTCGGCGCTATCGCGCAGCAGGAAGTGGCGACCGGCGAAATTTCGCACAATGTGGCGAGCGCTGCCATCGGCAGCAAGAACGTCGTCGCGACGCTCGGCGAGGTCGCAAGCGGGATGACGCAAACGCGCAGCTCGGCGCAAACCGTGCTGGCGGCTTCGGAAGAGGTCGAGAACGCTACCGTCAGACTGCGCGGCGAGGTCGAGGATTTCCTCCGCACCGTGACGGCTTAGAGCATGATCTGGAAAAGTGGGCGCCGGTTTTCCGAAAAGATCATGCTCTGCCAAGAAACTTGGGCGCCAATCGCTTCAATCTAAAACGATGGTGCTCAAGGGCGCGCTTTCCTTCCACGGACGTTCCGCAGCAGCTCAACGCCCTGCCGCGTAACCCTGCATGCCGCGCGGATTGGCGGCGGCGCGGCGGCGTTCGCCGTCGCGGACCGCGGCTGTCAGCCGGCCTTCCGACCAGTCCGGACCGACTTCGACGATGTGGCCGCGGCGCTTGAGTTCGGCGACGGTTTCTCGTGGCAGGCGGCCCTCGACGACCAGCACGCCCGGCCGTGCCGTGCGTGGCCAAAACGACGACGGGAAATGCTCGGAATGCCAGGCCGGCGCGTCGATCGCCTCCTGAAGGTTGAAGCCGGCATGGACGTGACGCAGGAAAAGCTGGGTGATCCACCGGTCTTGCTGGTCGCCGCCCGGCGTGCCGCAGGCGAGGTAAGGTTCTCCATCACGCAAGGCGAGTGTCGGCGTGAGCGTGGTGCGTGGGCGTTTGCCTGGCGCGAGCGCGGCGGGATGGTCTTCTTCGAGCCAGAACATTTGCGCGCGCGTGCCGAGGCAGAAGCCGAGTTCGGGAATAACCGGCGACGATTGCAACCAGCCGCCCGAAGGCGTGGCCGAGACCATGTTGCCGGCTTGATCGACGATATCGAAATGCACGGTGTCGCCGCGAGTGCCGCCGAGCCTGCCGACGGTCGGTTCACCGGCTCCGGCGGCCGTGCCCGCAGCCGGCCCGTCCTGGCGTGGCAGCTTGATCACCGCGCCGAAGCCTTCGATCGATCCGGGGCGCAATTGCAGCGAAGCGGAGTCGCCGAGGAGTCCGCGGCGCTCGGAATTGTAGGCGTCGGAGAGGAGCGTGGCGGTCGGCACCTCGACGAAGTCCGGATCGCCATAGAATGCCTCGCGGTCGGCAAAGGCGAGCTTTGCGCACTCGACCTGCAAATGGATGAAGTCGGCGCCGGTGGGGTTGAGATGGTCGATCTCGAAACCTTTAAGCAGTGCAAGTTGCTGCAACATGACCGGGCCTTGGCCCCAAGGGCCGGTCTTGCAGACCGTGTAGCGCCCGTAATCGTAAGTCAGCGGCGCTTCGACGCCTGGCGTCCAGCGCGCCATGTCGTCGGCGGCGAGCACGCCGCGGTGCCGTCTTCCGCTCGCGTCCATCACCTCTTGCGTCCGGCAGAAACGATCGATCGCGTCTGCGACGAAGCCTCGCGACCAGGTTTTTCGTGCCTGCTCGATTTGCGCGATCCGATCGCCGCCGGTGCTTTCGGCTTCGGCGAGGATGCGGAGATAGGTCGACGCCAGCGCCTTGTTGGCGAACAACGTTCCCGTCGCCGGTACGGCTCCGTTCGGCAGATACACCGCCGCCGACGTCGGCCAATGCTGGCGGAAAAGTTCCGCGACTGCTGCGATGGTGGCATTGGCGCGCTCAACCAGCGGATGGCCGTTTTGCGCATATCCGATCGCCGGCGAGATGACCTCGCGCAATGGCATGGTGCCGTAGTCGCGCAGCAGGAGCATCCAGGTCTCGAAGGTTCCTGGTACGCAGGCAGCGAGAAGGCCGGTGCCGGGCACGAGGTCGAGCCCTTCGCTGCGGTAATGCGCGATGGTTGCACCGGCCGGTGCCGGTCCCTGGCCGCAGATCACTTCCGGCTTGCCGCGCCGCACGTCATGAACGATGACCGGCACATCACCGCCCGGGCCGTTGAGATGCGGCTCGACGACCTGAAGCGTGAATGCGGTGGCGACGGCGGCGTCGAAGGCGTTGCCGCCTTTCTCCAGCGCCGCCATGCCGACGGCCGTCGCGATCCAGTGCGTCGAAGCGACGACACCGAACGTGCCTTCGATTTCCGGACGCGTGGTGAACGGGCTGGGGTTGATGACGCTCATGCGGGCGGCAAAATAACACGCCGCCCGCTCGCTGCCATCAGAACGCTCTTTAGCTTGCGCCGGGGGCGGTCGGCACGAATTTCAATGCCACGCCGTTCATGCAATAGCGCAGGCCGGTGGGCTTGGGGCCATCATTGAATACGTGTCCCAGATGGCCACCGCAGCGGTGGCACGAGACTGCCGTCCGCGTCATGCCAAACGAGGTGTCCCGCGTTTCGTCGACTGCCTTATCGAGCGGCGCCCAAAAGCTCGGCCAGCCGGTGCCGCTGTCATACTTGGTTTTTGATGCGAAGAGCGGCAGATCGCAGCCAGCGCATGTGAAGTTGCCGGCGCGGTGCTCGTCGAGGAGTTTACTGGTGAATGGCCGCTCGGTCCCTTCGTGCCGCAACACCTCGTAGGCGTCGGGGCTGAGAAGCTTCTTCCATTCCTCGTCGGTGTGCGTGACCTCGTAATTCGTTGCGGCCTTGGCGGCATGCGCCCAGGTGAAGCGGCCCAGAACGAGTGCCGCCAATCCGGCCGCGCCGGCAAAGAATACATGTCTGCGTGTGAGCATTTGCCGTCCTCCACGAGCATGATCCTGGAACGCGGAGATCATGCTCCAGCTTCAAATCACTATGCGGTCTATAAAGGAGGCAGCACTGGCCGTCACGACGGGAAGCGGTCACGAACGCGGCAACACTTGGTGAAGTGTGTGCTCCCGGCGATGACGGAATGGGGAGCCGAACGGCCTCAAGGCGCCTTAAATCTTCCGGCTGTCATAGGCCCAATGAAGAAGCGCCTGGCGTTGGCGCGGCCGGCAGGTAACGTCACCGGGCTCGCAATGGCGCTGAATTTGCCGCACGTGGCGGCGAATGGCCTTCCAGCGCTTGATCTGCCGAGCGTCCTCGTCGGGGATCCGGCGGCCGACATAGTAGCGGCAATACCACTGAAACCAACCGCGCGGATCGTCGGGATGAATCCACCCCTTTTTGCGCCAGACCGACAAAGGCTGGCTGGCGTCGACGCCAAAGTAGTTCAGCGAGCGATCACGGCGCTTCTGGGCGAGCTTCGCGCCCCTGAACCAGCGGTGCGGAAATTCCTTCGCACAGTCGGTCATATACTTGCCGCCGAACACGCCGAGCCGCAGCATTTCCGCCGGCGTTAGTTCCGGGCGGAAGTCGGGATCGAAATTGCGTCCGGGGGGTGACGTCAGGATGTAGCGATAGCCGCGCTGCATCTTGTCGTTCACCGTGACGGTTTTGACTCGCATGAAATTATTCTGCGAAATTTTATCCCGCATTTTCCCGCTGCGAAACGCCCGTTTTGTCGCAAGTATATTCCACGCACGAAAAAAACCGGGCCTCGAGAGGCCCGGTTCTCAAGTTTGCCAGCGTGGGGGCGCCGGCATTCGCCTTCCAGAGGGGAAGAACTGCATGAACGCGGTTGTTAATCTGGGAGGATCCGAGACAACCGCGCCGCGCAGCAATTTCGCAAATATGCAAAGCACCCCCGCGCTGCACAACACGGCGGTGCACATGCCAGCCATGCAATACATCATTGCGTGTTGCGAGATGCGCCGCCGTTTTAACGTTTGCGCCGAGGATGCCGAACTCTAGTGGTTCCAGCGTTGTGCGTTGGCGACGAGAAAATCCCGAAACGCCTGGACGCGCGCGACGGATTTGAGTTCTTCCGGATAGACGAAGTAGGCGTCGAGCGCGATCGGATCGCTGTCGGAAAAAAGTTGCACGAGACCGCCGTCGCCCTCGACCAGGTAATCCGGCAGCATGGCGATGCCGAGCCCGCGCTGACAAGCGCGCAGTATGCCGAGAATATTGTTGATGACGAGATGCGGCGTGCGCGGTCCCTTGCCGTTGCGCGCCACTTCGGTGAGGTAGAGCGAGCGCTGCAGATAGTTCGGAACATTGCCGCCGAGCATAAGCACGCGGTGACTGTCGAGGTCTTCGAACGTGCGCGGCGTGCCGAAGCGTTTGAGATATTCCGGCGACGCGTAGACGTGAAAGTGCACGGAAAACAGCTTGCGCTGGATCAGGTCGGGTTGGGTCGGCTGGCGCAGCCGAATAGCGACATCCGCCTCACGCATGGCGAGGTCCAACTCCTCTTCCGTCGTCAACAGCGTGATACGGACTTCCGGATAAATTTCGAGAAACTCACCGAGCCGCGGCGTCAGCCAATGCACGCCGATGCCCGGCGTCGTCGTTACCTTGAGGTCTCCGTTCGGCCGGTCGCGGCTGTCGGTCAGCTTGGCGCGCGCAGCCTCAAGCTTCATGAACACGTCGTGGGCGGTGCGAAACAGCAAATCGCCTTGCTCGGTCAGGAGCAGCCCGCGCGCATGCCGGTGGAACAGCGATACCGCAAGTTCCTGCTCAAGCGCGCTTACTTGCCGCGAGACCGCCGATTGCGACAGGCCGAGCTGCTCGCCGGCATGGGTAAAGCTGCCGGCTTCGGCGGCGGCGTGAAACACTTTGAGTTTGTCCCAATCCATATTCGTACTTTCTGCCGCGCAGTAATCCGGGGGAGGCGAAAATCACTCGGCCGCGATGCGCGGCTCGGCTTCGCCGTGCGCCGCCAGAAATTTCTCGGCTTCGAGTGCCGCCATGCAGCCAAGGCCGGCGGCGGTGACGGCCTGGCGATAGATGTCGTCGGCGACGTCGCCGGCGGCGAAGACGCCGGGGACCGACGTTGCGGTCGAATGCGGCGCGGTTTTGATGTAGCCGGAATGCTTCATCTCGACCTGCCCGGCGACCAGCTCCGAGGCCGGCGAGTGGCCAATCGCAATGAAAACGCCGTCGACCGGCCGTTCGGTGACCTCGCCGGTTTTGACGTTGCGAAGCGCTGCCGCTTTGACCTTCAGCGGATTGTCGCTGCCGACGATGTCCTCGAGTACGGTATGCCAGAGTACCGAGATCTTCGGATTCTTATACAGCCGCTCCTGCAAGATGCGCTCGGCGCGGAAGCTGTCACGCCGGTGCACGACCGTTACCTTGCTGGCGAAATTGGTCAGGAACAGCGCCTCCTCGACGGCGGTATTGCCGCCACCGATCACCAGGACTTCCTTGCCGCGATAGAAAAAGCCGTCGCAGGTCGCGCAGGCCGAGACGCCGTAGCCGCGGAATTTCTGCTCCGAGGGTAAATCGAGCCAGCGCGCCTGCGCCCCCGTCGCCAGAACGAGCGTCTCCGCCAGATACACGTCGCCCGAATCGCATTCGATGCGGAACGGCCGGCGCGCCAGTTCGACCTTGCTGACGTGATCGGAGACGATTTTCGTGCCGACATGGACCGCCTGCTTCTGCATCTGTTCCATGAGCCAAGGCCCCTGGATGACGTCGGCGAAGCCGGGGTAATTCTCTACGTCAGTCGTGACGGTGAGCTGTCCGCCCGGCTGGATGCCCTGAATCAGGATCGGATCGAGCATGGCGCGGGCGGCATAGATCGCAGCCGTATAGCCGGCAGGGCCGGACCCGATGATCAGCAGTTTGGCTTGGGTGGTCTTGGTCACCGGCTTATCCGTCCGTTGAGGCAGGCCCTTGAGGCGTAGGTGACCTGACCGGACGCCCCGTGAAGTCGGCTAAAATGGCCCTTGCCCGCCGCGCCCCGAACCCGAGAGCCCAGCATCGACAAGGCTTTGTAATCAAAAATGTAGGGATTCTTGGCAGCTATGCAAGATACGCAATCCCGGACCGCAGCCACCCGCGTGCGTAGGGTTGCTGGGCTCACCCGAAGGGTCGTTCGAGCACAAAAGAACGCCGCGGGAGCGACCCCGCGGCGGGAACTGGCGACGCAAAAGCCTGGCGGCGAAGCCTATCCCAGCGACGGCTTCACGCGGTCGGGTGACATTGGCAGGTCGCGGAGCCGTTTGCCGGTCAGTTGTCCAATCGCGTTGGCGACGGCCGGAGCGACCGTCGGCACCGCGACCTCGCCAATGCCGGTCGGCGCAGCGTCCGAGGCCAAGATCTTGGTGTGGATCTCCGGCGTGTCGGCCAAGCGCAGGACCGGATAGCTGTCGAAGTTGGTGGCCTGCGGCGCGCCGTCCTTGAACGACAATTGCTCGATCAGCGCGGCGCTCAATCCGAACAGCATGCCGCTTTCGAGCTGAGCGTGGATTTGATCCGGCTGCACGACGATGCCCGGATCGATCGCCATCCAGAGATTGTGGACGCTGATCTTCCCGGTTTGCTTGTCCACCGACGCTTCAGCGACGCAGGCGGTGTAAGTGCCGTCATAGTTGCAGAACGCAATGCCCTTGCCGCGGTCGGGTTGTTTTTTGGCGAAATCGGACATTTCCGCCACGGCTTTGATCACGGCGTTGGCCCGAGGGTGATTCTTGGTCAGTTCGAGACGCAGCGACAGCGGATCGCGTCCCATGGCCTGGGCGACTTCGTCGAGGAACGCTTCGGCGGCAAACTTGTTGTAGCCGGTGCCGATGGCCCGCCATGGCCAGACGCGCACACCGTTTTGTTTGCGAACGCCCTCGGCGAGAACACTTAGAATATCGTAACTCGTCGGCTCCATACCTTCCCAGCCGATGATGTCGTCGCCGCCGCTGGCCTCGAACGCAGGTGGATTGGCGACGGCGTCGACATTCTCGGAAACCAGCCGATGATACCAAGCGATCAGATTGTTGCTGCCGTCGAGACCCGCCTTGAGTGTGTGATACGTCATGGGTCGCGTACGCGCCGCCGCCAAATCATCTTCGCGCGTCAAGATCAGTTTCACCGGCTTTTTCACGATGCTGGCGAGAATCACCGCTTGGATAGCGATGTCGGGCCCCAGTCGCCGGCCGTAGCCACCGCCGAGAAACTTCTGGTGCACGACGATCTTGTCCGGCGTGGTCTTGAGAATACCGGAGACGATGAAGGAAATGAGTGCCGCGAACTGCGTCCCTGTCCAGATTTCCGCCGACTTGCCATCTTCGGCCACCATCGCGACCGCATTCATCGGCTCCATCTGGGCATGATAAACGTACTGGGACGAGTAGTTGGCTTCCACCACCTTTGCGCCAAGAAGAATCTCCTTCGTTGGCCCAACCTTGTAGGCGACACGTGCCGGAGCCTTGGGGTCCTTCGCGGTGCTGGCGTAGTCTTCCATCGCTTTGGCCGAGTCGAAGCCCTTTGCCGGGCTCTCGGCCATGTCCCAAGTCACCTTCAAAGCATTGCGGCCGGCCCGCGTAGCCTCCACGCTGCCGCCGATGACGGCGACGCCAAAGGGGAGCGGAATGACCGCCGCGATGTCTTTCATCTTGGCGACATCGTCCAGGTTGCTGACCGCCGCCTTGGCGCCTTCGGCCGGCGCTTGCAGCACGGCGGCATAGACCGTGCCCGGAACGTCAACGACGTCGATTCCATACTGGGCGCTGCCGTTGATTTTGCCGGGAAGGTCGAGCCGCCGGACATTGGTGTGGCCGATCAGCTTGAATTGCGAGGGCTTCTTGAGATCGGCGGCTGTGATCTTCGGTGGCTCCGCGGGAACCGTGGCGAATTTCGCAATATCGCCGTAGCTGATGCGCTTGCCGGACTTCGCGTGAATGACGAAACCGTCTGCAGTCGTAAGCTCGGAAGCCGGGACTTTCCACTGCGCCGCCGCATTGTCTATCAACACCTTGCGGGCTTGCGCGCCGGCGATGCGCAGTGAATCGAAATAGCCGGAGACCGAGGTGCTGTAGGCGGTGACTTGCGCGCCGTGAAACACCGGATGCGGATTTCCGTAGATCGGCGGAATCGGCGGAGCGTACTCGACCTTCACTTTCGACCAATCGGCGTCGAGTTCCTCGGCGAGCACCAGCGGCAGCGAAGTCCACACCCCCTGGCCCATTTCAGCGGACGGGCAGAGCAGCGTCACCGTGTTGTCCGTGCCAATGGTGATCCAGGCATTGAGCCTGCTTGAGTCGGCGGCCAGCGCTTGTGCGCTTTGACCGAGAAGGCCGCCACCCAGCGAAAAGGCGAAGGTCAAGCCGGCGGCACCTTTGACAAAGTCTCGACGATCCATCGGATTCGCCAGTTTGTGTTTGGTCTGCGCGGTCATGGCTCAGCCCTCCCGAGCGGCGCGCTCAATAGCGCGAACAATGCGTGGATACGTGCCGCAGCGGCAGATGTTGCCGTTCATGTGTTCAACGATCTGCTCGCGGGTCGGCGTTTTGGTTTTCGCCAGCAGTCCGGCGGCTTGCATGATCTGCCCGGATTGGCAGTAACCGCATTGCGGCACCTGCTCGGCCAGCCAAGCCTTCTGCAACGGATGGTTCGAATTGGGCGACAGGCCCTCGATCGTCGTCACCTTCTTGTCGGCGACTTGCGAAAGCTGCGTCTGGCACGAGCGCACGGCCTTGCCGTCGACATGGACGGTGCAGGCGCCACATAGTCCGGCGCCGCAGCCGAATTTCGTGCCGGTAAGTTTGAGATGTTCGCGAACGACCCAAAGAAGCGGCGTATCGGCATCAGCCTCAACGCTCGCGGGTTTGCCATTGATCGTAAAGGCAACCGTCGTCATGAGTACCTCCCCTTCGTTCGGTGCTCGTGTGCGGATATGGCTTTGTTTTTTGTTGGTCCGCGCCGCCATCAACGGGCGCGGTTTCTTACGTCCGCATTTCGGACGTGCTCAATCTAGAAATCGTAGGCGAATTTTTTGAGCTGCACAAGACGCGCAAACGCGACACCCGCGCTAAGGCATCGCCTGTGCGGGGGCATTGCCCACCGCGTCGCACCACGAAGCGTGGGCTACTTCCACTCGACCTTGACGATCTCGTAGGCCTTGGCGCCGCCGGGAGTGACGACCTCGACCTGGACGCCCTTCTTCTTGCCAACCAGAGCGCGGGCGAGCGGAGAGGTGATGGAAATCTTGCCCTTCTTGGCGTCTGCCTCGGGCTCGCCGACGAGCTGCCATACCGCCTTCTTGTCGGTGTCCTCGTCGATCAAGGTCACGGTGGCGCCGAACGTGATCGTTTCCCCGGACAGCTTCGACACGTCGATGATCTCGGCACGCGCCAGCTTGTCCTCCAGCTCGGCGATGCGCCCCTCATTGAGCGACTGCAATTCCTTCGCGGCGTGATACTCGGCGTTCTCGGAAAGGTCGCCGTGCGTGCGCGCGTCAGTTATCTGCTGGATGATGCGGGGCCGTTCCACCTGCTGGCAATGCTTGAGTTCGGTCTCAAGCGCGCTGTAGCCCGCGGCCGTCATCGGAATCTTGTCCATCGTTCTCTATCTCCGTAGCTCGTAGAGACAAAGTTTGAGTCGCGGGCCGAAGCATCTCCGGCCCCGCGGCTGAAACTCTGTCTCTACACGCGCCGTCGCTCTGGCCGGTCCGATCTTGGATCAGATCTGGATCAGAGGCAGCCGCAAAATAATTTTGCAGCGCACACACCTCAAGGTCACCCCCGAGGTAGGCCTTGATACCCTGCGCTGCGGCGACGGCCCCTGAGAGAGTGGTGTAGTACGGCACTTTATGCAAGAGGGCTGCGCGCCGCAGCGACCGGCTGTCGGCCAGCGCCGTGGCGCCTTCCGTGGTGTTGAAAACAAGCTGCACTTCGCCGTTCTTGATGGCGTCGACGATATGCGGCCGCCCCTCGGCGACTTTATTGATCTTGACTGCCGCGACGCCCTGTTCGGCCAGAAAACGCTGGGTTCCCGATGTCGCCAGGACCTTGAAACCCAACCCGGCGAGCAGGCGGACCGTTTCAAGAATGCGCGGTTTGTCGGCGTCCTTCACCGACGCAAAAACGGTTCCGCTTTTCGGCAGCCGGGTGCCGCCGCCCAGCTGGCTCTTGGCGAAGGCGACGTTGTAGTCGCGATCGATGCCCATGACCTCGCCGGTCGATTTCATCTCCGGGCCGAGCACGGTGTCGACCTTGTCGCCAAAGCGGGCGAAGGGAAAAACCGCCTCCTTCACCCCGATGTGGCGCGCCGCCGCGAACTCGAAGCTTTGCGGCGGCAACGCAAAACTCGCCAGCGATTCGCCGGCCATGATCCGCGCCGCGATCTTCGCCGCCGGAACGCCGGTCACCTTGGCGACGAACGGCACCGTACGCGATGCGCGAGGATTGACCTCGAGCACGTAGATGGCGCCGTCCTTGATGGCGTATTGCACGTTCATCAGGCCGCCGACCTTGAGCGCCAAAGCTAGGGCGCGGGTTTGCCCGTCAATCTCGGCGATCGTCTCGGCCGAGAGATTGTGCGGCGGCAGCGAGCAGGCGGAATCGCCGGAGTGAATGCCGGCCTCCTCAATGTGCTCCATGATGCCCGCGATATAAGTGTCCTTGCCGTCGGCGATGCAATCGACGTCGACTTCGATCGCATCAGTCAAGTAGCGATCGATCAACAACGGCTGGCGCTTGGAGACCGCGAGTTCGGAGGGCCGGCCAAGATCGGAGGTGAGGCGCACAAGATAGCGATCGATCTGGGCCCCGTCATGCACGATCTCCATGGCGCGGCCGCCAAGCACGTAAGACGGGCGGATCACGATCGGATAACCGATTTCGTCGGCGATCGCGCGCGCCTTTTCCGGCGACGTGGCGATGCCGCTTTTCGGCTGGCGCAGCTTGAGCCGGTCGAGCAGTTGTTTGAAACGATCACGATCCTCGGCGAGATCGATGGCGTCCGGCGAGGTGCCGAGGATAGGCGCTTTCGCCTTCGCCAGCGGTTCGGCGAGCTTGAGCGGCGTCTGTCCGCCGAATTGCACGATGACGCCGTGCAGCATGCCATTCCGGCGTTCGGTGTCGATGATCTCGATCACGTCTTCGGCGGTGAGCGGCTCGAAATAAAGCCGGTCGGAGGTGTCGTAGTCGGTCGACACCGTCTCCGGATTGCAATTGACCATGATGGTCTCGTAGCCGACCTCCTTGAGCGCGAAGGCGGCATGACAGCAGCAATAATCGAACTCGATGCCCTGGCCGATGCGGTTCGGGCCGCCGCCGAGAATGACCACCTTCTTCTTGTCCGACGGCGCGGCCTCGTCGGCGCCGTGGCCGGCGAACGGCGTCTCGTAAGTCGAATACATGTAGGCGGTCGGCGAGGCGAATTCGGCGGCGCAACTGTCGATGCGCTTGAACACCGGCCGCACGCCGAGCGCGCGACGCCGTTCGGCGACCTCCTCGACGGCAAGGCCGGTCAGCCGACCGAGGCGGGCGTCCGAAAAGCCGCTTGCTTTCAATCGGCGCAACGCGCTGGCGGTCGCCGGAAGTCCCTTGGTGCGAATTTGGGCCTCGGTTTCGATGATCTGGCGAATTTGTTCCAGGAACCACGGATCGATCCGGCAGGCCGTGTGAATATCGGTGTCGCTCATGCCGAGCCGCATCGCCTGCGCCACCTTGAGAATGCCGTCGGGCGAGGGCGTGCCGAGCGCCGCACGAATCGCATTCTTGTCGTCACCCTGGCCGAGTCCGGGGATCGCGATTTCGTCGAGACCTGTTAAGCCGGTTTCGAGCGAACGCAGCGCCTTTTGCAGACTCTCCTGGAAGGTGCGGCCGATAGCCATCGCCTCGCCGACCGATTTCATCGACGTCGTGAGCACCGGCTCCGCGCCGGGAAATTTCTCGAAGGCGAAACGCGGCACTTTGGTGACGACGTAGTCGATCGTCGGCTCGAACGAGGCGGGAGTGGCGCCGCCGGTGATGTCGTTGGCGATCTCGTCGAGCGTGTAACCCACCGCAAGCTTGGCGGCGACCTTGGCGATGGGGAAGCCGGTTGCTTTCGACGCCAGCGCCGAGGACCGTGAGACGCGCGGGTTCATCTCGATGACGACGAGGCGGCCGTCGGCCGGATTGACGGCGAACTGCACGTTCGAGCCGCCGGTCTCGACGCCAATCTCGCGCAACACCGCGATCGAGGCGTCGCGCATGATCTGATATTCCTTGTCGGTCAGGGTCAGCGCCGGCGCCACGGTGATGGAGTCGCCGGTGTGCACGCCCATCGGATCGATATTCTCTATCGAGCAGACGATGATGCAGTTGTCGTTCCTGTCCCGCACCACCTCCATCTCGTATTCTTTCCAACCGAGCACCGATTCCTCGATCAGCACTTCGCTCGTCGGCGATGCGTCGATGCCGCCTTCAACGATCTCGATGAACTCGGCCTTGTTGTAGGCGATGCCGCCACCGGTGCCGCCGAGCGTGAACGACGGCCGGATGATCGCGGGCAGCCCGATGTCATCGAGCGCTTCGAGCGCCTGGATGAGCGTCTTGATCTGATGCGAACGCGGCGTCGCCAGCCCGATCTTGGTCATCGCCTCGCGAAACAACTTCCGATCTTCGGCCTTGTCGATCGCCGCGGCGGTAGCGCCGATCATCTTGACGTCGAACTTTTCCAGCGTGCCCATGCGCCGGAGCGACAGGGCGGTATTGAGCGCGGTCTGTCCGCCCATGGTCGGCAACAACGCGAAACCGCCGGGAATGGCGTACCGCTCTTTGGCGATGATCTTGGCAACGATCTCCGGCGTGATCGGCTCGATGTAGGTCGCATCCGCCAGATCCGGATCGGTCATGATGGTCGCCGGATTGGAATTGATCAGAACGATCCGGTAGCCTTCAGCCTTGAGCGCCTTGCAGGCCTGCGTTCCTGAATAATCGAATTCGCACGCCTGGCCGATAACGATTGGCCCCGCGCCGATGATGAGGATCGAGGAGATGTCGGTCCGTCTGGGCATTGCTTCCGTTATTCAAGAAGGCACAAAAAAAGGGCGCGTTTCCGGCGCGTCCCAAGCGCTTTCAGGTTGAGCGGCTACCGGTCAGCCGCCCGGAACGCGCGCCTCGTTATAACGTGAGCGTGCGTTCGGACGTAAAACCGGCGGCCACTTTTGCTGAACGCACGCCGTGCGAGCGCCGAGGCTTCGCCCCGCGCGAGCGGTCTTTAGACGAGAATCGCCATTGAGGGAAGGGCGGTCGGCCCGGCCGGCGCTGGCCGGGTGGGTCTTGCCCGCCGTCACCGCGGCTGCGCGTAATAAGTCCGCCGGGCATGGTTATGGCCGATATTCGACGGCGCCACCCGCGTATCGAAACCGGCGGCACCAAGCTTTTCGATCATAGCAGCGTTGGCGTAACGCGTGAGCCCGAGCTGCGAGCGCAGCCGCCAATAGTTTGACAGCCGCGTTCGTAACAGACCCCAGGCGGCGGCAAAGAAGAAGCCATTGCCAAATCCGAACCGCAACAGCGCCATTGCGTCCTTGGCCGCCGGAACTTCCGGCGGAATGACGTCGCCGACGACAAGAAGGCCGCCGGGTTTCAGCAGCCGATGAAAAAGGGCGAACAACGCGCCGGTCCCGGTGGTGGTTAGGTATTGCGCGACCGAGTGCATCACGATGAGATCGAGCGAATGCTCCGCCAATCGCGCGATCTCGTGCGGCGCAATCACGCGAATTTTCGGATTATCCGCAAATCGCCGTTGCAACTCGTCGCGTACTCCAGGCGCGGCTTCGCACAACAATAGCTCGCCCGCGGCGGCTGCAACGATATCGGCGTGGAGTGCTTCGCCCGCGCCGTAATCAAGTACGCGCGCCTGCGGTTCCGGCACCAGCGCCGCGATCTGCTTTGCGATCAGCCGGTAATGTACATCCTTGTGTCGTGCATTGACGTAGATGGAATGCGGACTGTCCCAGAACGCGAGCCAGTCGGTGATCATGCACGCCACAAAGTCGTCAGCGGGCCCTCCGCTCCGAACACCGGATCCGTGCCGGGCGGCGGCACTTTCGGAATGGAGGCCAGCGCCTTGGCGTGCTCGGCCTTGCTGCCGCGGGAAAGGTTGTATTTGCCGCTCGGCGGATACGCGCCGATAACCACAAGATTGGAACTTTGCGAGAGGCGCTGATGGCCCGTACCCGCCGGAAGGATGACGATGTCGCCGGCTGCGAGGTCGATCGCCTCGCCGTTTTCGCCGCCAAAGAGCACTTTGACCTGCCCGCGTGCTATCCCCATCACCTCGTGGATCATTGGATGATAGTGGGTATACGCATAAACGCCATTGCGCCACATGCCGCCCCAACCGTTGGCCGCAAAGGTTTTTTCGATGATTAGTTCAGGATCCGGCGAACCCGTGAGATCGACGCCGCCGCGATAAAGGATAAGCGGCAAGGAATTATTTGGGATGTTTCCGTCGTCGGCGAATGTGTAGGTGATCGGTGCGGGGCGCGTGATGACAGTATGCATGTTTTACGCGGGCTTGTTTCGGTGATGGTGCGTTAGGTGGTGGTTCTACCCCATAGGCGGTTGAAATTGTCTAACGCCTGATGCCGCAGTTTGGCCGTCACGCCCCCCTGAATTCGCGCATCCGGTCGACAAAGCGTTTGAACAATCCATGACTGTCGCGTGGGCCCGGCGATGCTTCCGGATGGTACTGGACGGAGAATACCGGCTTGTCGCTGAGCGCAAGGCCGCAATTGGAGCCGTCGAACAGCGAGACGTGGGTCTGCATCGCGTTTGCCGGCAGGCTCGCGCCATCGACCGCGAAGCCGTGATTCATCGAGGTGATCTCCACCTTGCCGGTCGTGAGATCCTTCACCGGATGGTTTGCGCCATGATGACCCTGGTGCATTTTCATGGTCTTGCCGCCGATCGCGATCGCCAGCATCTGATGACCGAGGCAGATGCCGAAGGTTGGTATTCTGTCGATAAGCGTGCGGATCACCGGCACGGCATATTCCCCGGTCGCGGCCGGATCGCCCGGACCGTTTGAGAGAAAGATGCCGTCGGGTTTGAGCGCCAGGATGTCGGCGGCAGACGTTTGCGCCGGCACCACCGTCACCCTGCATTGATTGCCGGCGAGCTGGCGCAGGATGTTGCGCTTGATTCCGTAGTCGATGGCAACGACGTGGAATTGCGGGTCGTCCATTTCGCCGTAGCCCTCGCCCCACTGCCACGGCGTCTCCTGCCAGGTGAAGCGCTGCGCCGTCGTCACCAACGGCACCAGATCCATGCCGACAAGTCCGGGCCACGCCTTCGCCTCGCGCTTGAGTGCATCCATGTCGAAGCGTCCGGATGGCTCATGCGCGATCACGGCGTTTGGCATGCCCTTCTCGCGAATGAATGCAGTGAGCGCGCGGGTGTCGATGCCGGCAAGCCCGACGATGCCGCGGCTCTTGAGCCATTGGTCGAGATGGCGCGTGGCGCGGTAATTGGACGGCGCGGTGATGGCCGAGTGCAGAATGACGCCGCGGGCGCCGGGCGTCGCCGCAAGGTTCACCGTCTCGATGTCGTCGTCGTTGGTGCCGACATTGCCGATGTGAGGAAAAGTGAAGGTGATGATCTGGCCCGCATAGGACGGATCGGTCAGGATCTCTTCGTAGCCGGTCATGGCGGTGTTGAAGCAGACTTCGCCGACGGCGTGGCCGACGGCGCCAAAGCCGAAACCTTCGAGCACGGTGCCGTCGGCGAGCACGAGGAGCGCCGTCGGAACGGGCTCCGACCAGCCGGAATCGCCTTGTTCGGGCTTCATGAGCGGCCTACATAGCCGCAGGCCTTGGCGGCGTCAAAGAGGTCGCGGCGACGTGGATTTGCTATCCGCATTCGGTCTGTTTGCCGTGACGGCGATGCTGATCTGCTATGCGTTTGAGGATCGCAGCGCCGCGTTCGTTCTGGCATTCGCGGGCGCTTGTGCACTGGGATCAATCTATGGATTTATGCAGGGCGCCTGGCCGTTCGGGCTTGTCGAGGCGGTATGGGCCGTGATTGCGTTACGGCGGTGGTGGGTGCGGGCGCACGGCGTCACCGCGCAACAGTGAAGCGAGGTCGATGTGCTCCGCGACGATATCAACAATTCGCTCAAGGGCGCCATGAAGGCAGGCGACGCGCGCCGCGTTTCGACGCTGCGGCTGGTCAATGCCGAGGTCTTGAAACGCGAGACTAGCGCCGCCGAGCGTGTGACGCTCACCGATGCCGAGATTCTCGACGTCATGGGCAAGATGATCAAGCAGCGTCAGGAATTGCTCGAAATTTACGACAAGGCGGGGCGGAACGACCTCGCCGCGCAAGAGCGCGAGGAGATCGAAATCATCTCCGCCTACATGCCGAAGCATTTGTCGGATATCGAAGCCGGCGAGGCCATTTCCGCGCTGATCAAGGAGCTCGAAGCCGCCACGATCAAGGACATGGGCCGGACCATGGCGGCGCTGAAGGAGCGGTTTGCCGGGCAAATGGACTTCAGCAAGGCGAGCGCCATGGTGAAGAAGCTGCTCGCGGGGTAATCGCCCCCTGTGGATAACCGGGACAAAGGCTGCGGCTGGCGCCGCGGCAGCCTGCCACCCCCTATTTAATGCGGTTCCAAGCTACACTTCCGAATCACCATGCGATTCTCGCCGCAATTCCTCGACGAGCTGCGGGCGCGGCTTCCGGTTTCGGAAGTCGTCGGCCGCCGCGTGAAATTGCGCAAAGCCGGCCGCGAATGGAAGGGGCTGTCGCCGTTCAACAAGGAGAAGACGCCGTCCTTCTTCGTCAATGACCAGAAGGCGATGTGGTTCGACTTCTCGTCCGGCAAGAACGGCAACATTTTCGACTTCGTCATGCAGACGGAAGGCGTGAGCTTTCCCGAAGCCGTCGAACGGCTTGCCGGACAGGCCGGCGTGCCGATGCCGGTCATGACGCGCGAGGCGCAAGCTTACGAGGAACGAAGAAAGACGCTGCACGACATCGTCGAGCTTGCGGCAAAATTCTTCGAGGCGAATTTGGCGTCGCGTTCCGGCGCCCGTGGCCGCGGTTATCTCGCCGACCGCGGCATCACCTCGCCGACGCAATTGAAATTCCGGCTGGGTTACGCATCGCCCGATCAATATGCGCTCAAGGAGCACCTCGGCGCGGCGAAGATTCCGGTCGAGGACATGGTGGAAGCGGGCCTTCTCGTCGCCGGCGAGGAAATCGCGGTGCCTTACGACCGCTTTCGCGACCGTGTGATGTTTCCGATCAGCGACTGGCGCGGACGCGTGATCGCGTTCGGCGGCCGTGCACTCGACAAGGACGTGTCGGCCAAATACCTCAACTCGTCGGAGACGCCGCTCTTCCACAAGGGCGCGACGCTCTACAACATCGCCGCCGCACGGGCCGCCGCGCATAACGCCGCCAAGCCCTCGCATTCCGAGCCCGAGAATTTTGCCGGCCGGGTCATCGCGGTCGAGGGTTACGTCGACGTCATCGCCATGGTGACGGCGGGCTTCGAGGCGACCGTGGCGCCGCTCGGCACAGCGCTGACGGTCGACCAATTGGCGCTGATGTGGCGGATGGCCGACGAGCCGATCCTCTGCTTCGACGGCGACGATGCCGGTCGCCGCGCCGCCTATCGCGCGCTCGATCTCGCGTTGCCGCTGGTCAAGCCCGGCAAGAGCCTCAAATTGGCAGCCCTTCCGGACGGGCAGGATCCGGACGATCTGGTGAGATCGGGCGGCCACGATGCGGTCGAAGACGTGCTCGCGGCGGCACGCCCGCTCGCCGACATGCTGTGGACGCGCGAGATCGAGGCCGGTCCGTTCACCACGCCGGAGCGGCGTGCGGCGCTCGAGGCGCGGCTCGGCGAGGTGACCGCAACCATCGATGACGAGACGGTGCGCCGCTATTACCGGCAGGATTTCGCGGCTCGGCTGCGGGCGCTGTTTGCGCCGGCGGAGGTTTCGACGCGCCGCCGTACCGGGGAAGGCCGCCCTGGGGAACGGCGCATTTGGGAGAACAGGGGCCGCGGCCCCGGTGGGGAAACCCGCAGCGGCCCGCCGCGCGCCGCCTTCGGCCGCGATGAAGGTTTTGGAGCAGCGAGCCCCAACCTTCTCGCCAGTCCACTGCATCGTGGCCATCGCACCGCGATCCCGCGCCGCGAGGCGCTCATCCTCCAGGCTGCGATCAACCACCCGTGGCTTTTGCACGATCACCTGGAGGAACTGGCCGAAACCGAATTCCGCCACGCCGATACCAGAAAGCTAAAGACCGCCCTAATCGACGCCCACGCGCATCGGTTCGGCCACGACGACGGGCAAGACGCCGGTCACGAGGCTGGCCACAAGGTCGAGGTCGAACGGGTGGAGCTGTTAGCGGAACTGACCCGAACCGGCTTTGCCGATCTGCTCGGGCGCATCGAGCGCACCATTACCACGCGGTCGGTCTGGGGGGCGCGGGCGGAAGCCGCAGCCGGCGATGTTTTGCTGACCTGGAAGCAACTTCTTGCCTTGCATAGGCAATGGCATTCCCTAACTAGGGAGCTGAAGGACGCGGAACTGGCGCTCGGTCAGGACAATAGCGAGGCGAACTACGTCCGGCTGCGCGACGTCAAATCCAGGCTGTCCACAATCGACGGAACCGAGGCTCTGATCGAGGGGTTCGGCGATCAGTCCGGCAGGCCTTCGCGCTCCATGTAGCGCGCCCGCCGAGGAGAGTTTATGGCCACGAACCGGCCGCACCGGCGCTGGACGCCTCGATAGTGAGGGAATAAGACGGCGCTCGCGGTCAATAGGGTTAGTCGGAGCTTAACGGAGTTCCGGGACAAGTAAGGGGCATTGATTTCGGGCGGCGCCGGCTGGCGCTGCCCCTTTTTGGCCGTGGTGACAGGCTTTTGAGCCCGCGACCCGGCTGGTCTGAAAGTTGCCTGCCCGGTCTGTCCGCCAGCGGTGGACAATAAACCGGGGCAGGGCCCGAGACGGGAGCTGTCCGCGAAAGTGTGGACATCGCCCATAGGGTAGGGACGAAGAAGTGCCGCGCGACGGTAGGGACAGGCGTTCGTGGAGATAAAAATGGCGATCAAGAGCGTGGCTACCAAGACCGTTGCGGGCAAGACCAAGGTCCTCGCGACGCAAAAGGCCGCCCCGCAAAAGGACGGTGAGGCGCCGGAGAAGGACGCCCCCGACACGCCGGACGCACCGCTGCCGTTGCTCGATCTCTCGGACGCCGCCGTCAAGAAGATGATCAAGCAGGCCAAGAAGCGCGGCTACGTCACCTACGAACAGCTCAACTCGGTCATGCCGTCGGAGGAAGTCACCTCTGAGCAGATCGAGGACGTGCTGGCGATGATGAGCGAGATGGGCATCAACGTCGTCGAGACCGAGGAAGCCGAGGCCGACGAGGAAGAGGGCGCCCGCGAGGAGCCGGAGGAAGAAGAGGCCGAGGGCGGCGATCTGGTCGAGGTCACGCCGAAGACGCCGGCCAAGTCCGAGGCCAAGGAGCCGGCCGAACGCACCGACGACCCGGTCCGGATGTATTTGCGCGAAATGGGCTCGGTCGAGCTTCTGTCCCGCGAAGGCGAAATCGCCATCGCCAAGCGCATCGAAGCCGGCCGCGAGGCGATGATCGCCGGACTATGCGAGAGCCCGCTGACCTTCCAGGCCGTCATCATCTGGCGCGACGAACTCAACGAAGGAAAAGTTTTTCTCCGCGACATCATCGACCTTGAGGCGACCTATGCCGGTCCGGACGCCAAGAACGTGGCGCCGGCTGGCCCGCCCGGCGATCCTGCGGCGCCTGGCGCCGCCATGCCCGGCGGCGTGCCGGGCTTCGTGCCGCAACCGCTGCACGCGGTAGCGCCGCCTTCGGCGCCGCCGGCCGCGACTCCCTTCAAGCCGCAAGCGGCGAACGGCGCCGATGGCGACGAAGCCGCGCTCGAGGCCGCGATCGGCGAAGCCGAGATGGACGAGGACGATCTCGAAAACTCGATGTCGCTTGCCGCCATCGAGGCCGAGCTCAAGCCCAAGGTGCTGGAGACCTTCGACAACATCGCCAACGAGTTCAAGCGGCTGCGCCGCCTGCAGGAGCTCGACATCCTGGGCAAGCTCAAGAACGAGACACTCTCGCCGGCGCAGGAGCGCAAGTCGAAGAAGCTTAAGGAAGACATCATCCAGGAAGTGAAGTCGCTGCGGCTCAATCAGGCCCGCATCGACGCACTGGTGGAGCAGCTTTACGACATCAACAAGCGCCTGGTCGGTCACGAGGGCCGGCTGATGCGGCTCTCCGAGAGCCACGGCGTCGCCCGCGAGGATTTCCTGAAGAACTACCAGGGCTCCGAGCTCGATCCGCGCTGGCTCAACCGGGTGTCGAAACTCTCCGCCAAGGGCTGGAAGAATTTCGTCGGCCGCGACAAGGATCGGATCAAGGATTTGCGCACGCATATCCACGCGCTCGCCACTGAAACCGGCCTCGAAATCCCCGAGTTCCGCAAGCTCGTGCACATGGTGCAGAAGGGCGAGCGCGAGGCGCGCCAGGCGAAGAAGGAGATGGTGGAGGCGAACCTCCGCTTGGTTATCTCCATCGCCAAGAAATACACCAACCGCGGCCTGCAATTCCTCGACCTGATCCAGGAAGGCAATATCGGGCTGATGAAGGCGGTCGACAAATTCGAATACCGCCGCGGCTACAAATTCTCGACCTACGCCACCTGGTGGATCCGGCAGGCGATCACGCGCTCGATCGCCGATCAGGCCCGCACCATCCGCATTCCCGTGCACATGATCGAGACCATCAACAAGATCGTGCGCACGTCGCGCCAGATGCTCAACGAGATCGGCCGCGAGCCGACGCCGGAGGAACTGGCAGAAAAGCTCGGCATGCCGCTCGAGAAGGTGCGCAAGGTTCTCAAGATCGCCAAGGAGCCGCTGTCGCTCGAAACTCCGATTGGCGATGAAGAAGATTCGCATCTCGGCGATTTCATCGAGGACAAGAACGCGATCCTGCCGATCGACGCCGCGATCCAGTCGAACCTGCGCGAGACCACGACCCGCGTGCTGGCGTCGCTGACGCCGCGCGAGGAACGCGTGCTGCGCATGCGGTTCGGCATCGGCATGAACACCGACCACACGCTGGAAGAAGTCGGCCAGCAATTCTCGGTGACCCGCGAGCGCATCCGCCAGATCGAGGCCAAGGCGCTGCGCAAGCTCAAGCACCCGAGCCGGTCGCGCAAGCTGCGAAGCTTTCTGGATAATTGACGCCTTCCGTCCCCGGCTTGCCCCCGCAATGCCGACGATCGCGATCTTCAACGGCATCATCATTCAGATGTTCTTTGAAGATCATGGCCCGCCGCACGTGCACGCAATCTATTCGGGTCTGAAGGCGCTCGTCAGGATCAGCGACGGCGAAATCATCCGGGGCAGGCTTCCCAGGAAGCAGGCGAAATTGGTAAAAGACTGGGTCCAACTCCGGCATGCCGAATTGATGGAGAATTGGCATCATGCGCAAACGGACGGCCGCTGCTTCCGGGTCGCAGGCCCCAATGATTGACGTTGTCTCGGTGAAGCCGATGGGAGATTTCAATCTGCGGATTGCATTTTCCGACGGCTCGGTTGGCGTGCATGATTTTTCATCAACCGCCGCGCGCGATGGAGAGATGGTGCGGCCGCTGAAAGACCCGGCGTTTTTTGCCCGGGTGTTTGTAGAGCTTGGTGCGCTCACGTGGCCGAACGGCTTCGATCTCGACCCGATTGCGCTTTACGACCGGATGATGTCCGCAGGCGAGTTGACGCGCGTCGCCGCCGAGTGATGCGTCGTCACGGCATTCTGAGAACAGCGGCCGTCGCGGCCGCCGTCGTCGTTGCCGCGTCGTTTGCGTCCGCCGCGCCGAGATCGGTCCCGCGCCCCGGTGAGAAAGCATGCCGCGAGGCGGTGAACGGGCTCGTCTCCATGCTCGACGCCAAAATGGACAACACCGCCAACTATCGCGGCACCTTTGCGGCGGTCGTCGACACGTGTGGGCCGGTCGCGACAATTGCCAAGCCGAAGGCAACGCCGGCGAGCCGCGACGCCTGCCACGATCTCGCGGCTGCCATGGTCGACCTCATCGAGGACGGCAAGATGAACACGGTGGCGTTCGTTAAAGCGCGCAATGATTTCGCGGCGGCGTGCCCGCCGCTGTGACCCGGCCGCGCCGTGAGCGCGGCACGCGCGGCTCCTGCGTGGGGAAGGCGGACGGCACGGATTCGGGCGAGCGCAATCTCGCTATAACTGGCATCATCTGCCGATGAGCAAGCCTCATGGCCAACAAGCAAGTGAGGAACAGGCATGAATGCGACGCGCACGAAGCGGTCATCCAAACCCGTCGCCGCATCCAAGCCGGCTTTGCGCACTCCCGAGCGCGCGGGAAGATCCGCCGGCGCGGCGCAAGGCCCGGCGCGGGATTTTCGCGGCTACGGCGCGCATCCGCCGCATGCGGATTGGCCGAACCGGGCGCGGATCGCCGTCAATGTGAACCTCAATGTCGAGGCTGGCGGCGAGCGCTGCATCCTCGAAGGCGACGACACGTCGGAGGACATGCTGACCGATATCGGCTTTCCCGCTTACGCCGGAACGCGAAGCCCGATGGTGGAATCGGTCTTCGAGTATGGCCCGCGCGTCGGGTGCTGGCGCCTGTTGCGGATCTTCAAACGCTTCGACATCAAGGTCAGCATTCTTGGCGTGGTCCGCGGTCTTGCGCAGTATCCCGAACTGACGCACGCGTTCGTCGAGGCCGGGCATGAGATCGTCAGCCACGGCTGGCGATGGCTGGATTACCATCGGATCGGCGAGGACGTTGAGCGCCAGCATATCCGTCTCGCCGTCGCCGGCATCAAGGCGCTGGTTGGCGCACCGCCGGCCGGATGGTTCAACGGACGGCCGAGCATCAATACCCGCCGCCTCGTCGTCGAGCACGGCGGCTTTCTCTATGACCGCGACTATCTCGGCGACGAACTGCCGTTCTGGGTTCGATACGGCAAGGCCGATCACCTGGTCGTGCCGTTCTCATTCGAAACCAACGACAACCGCTTCGACCAGAACAAGGGTTTCAGCACAGCCGACGACTTCGCCACCTACCTGATCGACGGCTTCGACCTGCTGTACGAGGAGGGCGCCGAGTTCCCCAAGATGATGACCATTTCGCTCCACGATCGCCTCATCGGCCGGCCGGCCAAGGCGACCGGCCTGATCAAGTTTCTCGAACATGCCCGTAAGCACGACCGTGTCTGGTTCTGCACCGGCAACGACATCGCGGAGCATTGGCGCCGCAGGCATCCGCCTAACGGCACGTGATCAAAGCGCCGCGACGGCGGCCACCTCGACCAGCAAATCCTCGCGCACCAGCCGGTCGACGATGAGGAGCGTGTTGGGCGGATAGGCGCCGCCGTGGAACAGCCCGGGGAATTCGCGGGCGCGATACTGCGCGAATTTTGGAATGTCCTGGGAGTGGACGAGATAGCTGGTGAACGAGACGATATTGGCAAAACCCGCGCCCTGCGAGGCGAGCGCCGCGCCGATATTGGCAAACACCAGCGCGCATTGCGCCTCGATGTCGGCGGGCACCCTGCCGTCCCTGTCCATGCCGATCTGGCCGGCAATGAACAGGAATTCCGACGCCTTCACGCGCGCGATGTTCGAATAGGCGGCTACCGGTTTGCCGAGGCTTTCCGGATTGAGATGCTTGATATGCGGCCTTGTATCGGTCACGGGCGCCTCCGTTTGTTCTCCCATCCCGATGCGGGAGGAGGCGATATCTTACCCCGTCCAAGCCTACCCGGCCCAGGCGAGCTTCGGTGCGCCGGGGTCAATACCGGTTTCGCCGACCACGCAATTGCGGCCGGCGGATTTCGCCATGTAGAGCCGCCGGTCGGCACAGTCGAACAGGTCCTCGTAATCCGAGGCGTCGTCGGCGCAACTCGCAAGCCCGATGCTCACGGTGACGAGCGGCACGTCGGCTTCCATGTGGCTTGCGACATCGCGGCGGATGCGTTCGCCGAGTGCCAACGCTGCGACGCGCGTCAGATCGTCGGCGATCACCACGAACTCCTCGCCGCCATAGCGGAACACGGTATCGCCGGGCCGGACGGTCGCGGTGATGATGCGCACGATGCGCTGCAAAACGATGTCGCCCGAAGCATGTCCGAAACGGTCGTTGAAGCTCTTGAAATGGTCGATGTCGATGATGAGAAGGCTCAGCGGCCGGCCGGCGAGCGCTGCTTCTTCGACGCGCTTGCGCCCCAGATGCTCGAGCCGGCCGCGGTCGAGCGCGCCGGTCAGAGCGTCGCGGCCGGAGCGCGCCAGCAGATCTTCGTAGCGCTCGCGATAGGTGAGGAGGTCGAACACATCCATGATGCGAGGTGGGCGATTGGTGCGGCGGCGCGGCAGTTCCACCCAATGCAGATAAACGGCGCCGAGGCCGCTATAGATTGCGACGGCCGCCATTTTCGAAGCCCAGCCGCCGTACAACACCGCAAGCGGCGCGCCGGTGAGAAAACGCAGGCCGGCATAAAACGCGAATTGATCGAAGGTCAGGACCAACGCGCCCGTCAACGCCAGCCGCGGCAGCACGCGGCCGCCAATGAAGGCACGCGAGCGCTCGTAGATCAGGATCATCATGATGCAATCGGCGAACAGGATCAGCGTGCCCCACACCATCAGCGCCCCATCTCGTCGAGGAAGCCGAAATCGGCATGGCGGTTTGACGCCAGCGCCTCGGCGCCGTGCTGGCGCGTGAGGAAAGCGAGCGCGAACAGCAGAAGGTTGCCGATCAGGAGTCCGTAGATCGGCTGGCGCACCACCACCGCGTCCTCGCGGATGTACACCAGGAGGAGCAGCATCAGCTTGCCGGTGAACAGCACCGTCGAGCCGGGCGAGGCGACGATGTCGAACGGCAGCGGCACGTAGAGGATGCTTGCGAGATAAGTCTCGAGGAAGTGCATGACCCCGAGCGCGCAGAAGAAGGCGCCGATGCCGATGCGATGGCGCGCGCGAAACAACGCCGCCAGCACGGCGAAGTAAATCAATGCGTCGGCGACGAGGAGCAGCGCGTTTGCCGCGTTGGGCGTAAGCAGCTGGCCGATCGCCGCGCTGGTCTGGGACATCGCCAAAGTTCCCCGGCGAGTCCGGTAAAGTCACTCGTGATACGGGCGCTCGCTGGCTTTTCGATACCAGCAGTGGGTTAACGGAGGCGGAATTGCAGGCAGGGGATCGGGCGGAAAGGTAAATTCACCACTTCCGAGGCCATGATCCAATGGAACCAGGTTCCGTGAAACGGATCACGGCCCGGCCTTTATGTTTGATGTTTGTGAGAAACGGCGAGCGCTTTGTCCGGCGTGGCGTTAAGCAGCAATCAGCCCGCTTCGGAATAGTCGCGTTCTTTTCGCTTGGCGCCGGTGCGGGCGATGCTCTTGATCTTGAGCGCTGGCCTGCCGGATTTCTCGGCGATGTCGCGGTCCTGTTCGATGAGGAATTCGTGCGCAGGCTTGTCGCCGTCGAGCCCGCCGGTCAGCGTGCGCGGTACCTTGCGGTTCGAGCGTTGCGAGCCGTCTTCATAGACGACGTCGAACATGACGAATTCGGAATTCAATCCCGGCTTTCTCGGCATGGTTTTTCTCGCTGTTCTGATTCTTGTACGGCTCGTTGCGCAAGATATTTTGCGGATAGAAAATAAAATACCGGCGCCAGTAAGGCGCCGGCGTTTGCTTGTCGTCGTTATCAAGTCCAAAAACCGCAAACGGCTTTCGGGATCACGCCGTATTTCGGGCTCTCGCCCTATATGGCGAGCGATCAGGCCGCTTGCAGATTGACGGCGGCGGACTTGCCGCTGCGGCGATCGGCCTCGATGTCGAACGAGAGCTTCTGGCCCTCGTTGAGGCTGCGCATGCCGGCGCGCTCGACGGCGGAGATGTGAACGAACACATCCGGGCCGCCGGCGTCCTGCACGATGAAGCCGTAGCCCTTTTGGGCGTTGAAAAACTTAACGGTACCTGTAGCCATTGAAGGCCTCCATTTGAAACGCATCATGCGTTCGTAGCCGCGCGAACCATTCGCGCGGTCCAAATCCGGATTTTGCGTGTTCTTGAGAAAGGCCCTTCGGAGCGGTCATGCTCCAGCTTTTTACGTGGAGCATCATCTCCGGAAACCGGTATCCAATTTTCAGGATCATGCTGTACGGGCGAAACGGCAAGGCAAGCTCAATCGCGAATGGCGCGTATATAGAGTGACTCTGCCGATTTGGCAATCGGTGCCGTGGCGGTCACGGCGGGCAGTTAACGATCTGTTTGCCGCGTTCTCGCCTTCTTCCGCGCGTTTTGACAAAGGCATGCCGCGTCGTCATTTCGGCCGCCGCTCGGGAGGGTACAGCGATGTTGCGGGCAATCGCATTTTGTTTGTTGGCATTGACCGTGCCGGCGCAGTCGGAGACGGCCGCCGTGCCGGCGCGATCGGAGACGGCCCCCGTGCCTGCGAAACCGGAGACAGCCACTGCGCGGGTGCGATCGGTGATGACCGCCGAGGAACGCGCCGCGCTCGACGCCCTGATCGAACGGCACGCGACCGCTAACAGCATGCCGGTCGCCTTCGTGCGCCACGTCATCCGCCGGGAGAGCAATTTCAATCCGCGCGCCGTCGATCACGGCAATTACGGCCTGATGCAGATCCGGCTCGGCACGGCGCACGCGCTCGGCTACCGGGGCGATGCGGCGGGTCTGCTCGATCCGGACGTCAACATGACCTACGGAATGCGCTATCTTGCCGGGGCCTATCGCGCCGCTCACGGCGATGAAGCGCGCACGATCGTGCTTTATTCGCGCGGTTATTATAACCGCTGACAAACGGAGACAGTCGATGCCGCGCCAGCTGCGTTATTTGGTGTTGACCGCCGGCGTCGCGGTCGCGCTCGCCCAAGCTGCGCTCACCCAACCGGCGCTGGCGCAGTCCGCGCGTCCGTACCACGCCCATCGCGGGTATTATCACCGCCACTACGGGTCTGAATATCAGCAGCTTTATGTGCAGGCGACGATCGAGCGGGTCGCCCGTTCCCCCTTCTACGGCCCCTTTGGCGGTTATTATGAAGCCGCCGCGTCGTCGCAATATTACGGCCCGAACGAGCGCCGTTATTTCGGCCGCTATCTCGGCAATGGCCAAGACTTGTGGGGTCAAGGCTTGTGGGGTCAAGGCTGGTGAACGTCACGACAATAGTTCGTCCGGCGGATCATCCGGCGTGTAATCGCGCGGCGCGTTGTTCATCAGCATTTTGGTGAATGGCCAACAGAAAGCCACGCCCGTACCGGCGATGATAAGCGCGTGCCAGTCTCCTGTGAAGCCGCGAGTACAATAGGGGTGGCGATGAAAAACAGGCCGGCCACGATCATGGTGACGAAAAGCATCTTATAGCGCCATTGCGCCATGCCGGCGGTAAAGCTGATGCTGCCGCTTTTTTGCAGGGCGGGGCGGGCGTGCAGATCGCGCACGAAAGCACGGTATAGCGGGGTCTGCGCCGGATCGGGTAAGCCGTTCGACGAGGCGTTGGTGACGACGAGCCTTGTGCCGTTGACGAATTCGATCCGGCACTGGTCGATGACCCGCTCCGCGTTGCCGAGCGCGGCGGTCTGCAAGTGAATCGCGGCGATGTCGGTGAACGCCGCTTCGCTGGCGCGGGCGTCGGTCGTCCAGGAAAGGCCCCGATCACTGACGGTGATGCCGTGATCGGGATTGCGGAAATAGAAGCGCGGGGTATTGGGCGTTACAAAATAGACGTCGTAGCTGTGCGGTCCGGCGGGCGGGACGGTGTTCATCGCGAAATTCGCCGTTGGGAGGATCACAATGTCGAAAGAGTGACTCGGCCTGGCAACGCAATCTGAAATGATGACATGAAAAATACTGGTGTGGCAGTGTATCTGCCGTGAACGGATACTGACGAGGGCTTCATGTCGTTGCTTAGTTCACTCCTCGGCCGGCTTGCGCCCGCCCGGCCGGAAAAAGTCGCGGAACCGGTCGAATACAAAGGTTTCGTCATTCGCGCCGCGCCGTTCAAGAGCGAGGGCCAGTATCAGGCGGCGGGGGTCATCGAGCGCGAGGTCGACGGCGTGCGCAGAGAGCACCGGTTCATCCGGGCCGATGCATTTGCTTCCTACGACGACGCGGTGACCTTCACGCTTGGCAAGGCGCGGCAGATCGTCGATCTGCAAGGCGAGCGCATGTTCGGCTAGGGGTTGCCCAAGGCGGCGTTGCCGCCGGCGGAGCGGCGCCGGCGACGGCATAAATTAAGCCTTAGCCATAGCTCCCGCCGGCTCTTCCGCTTGCCAGCCGAGCCCCCATATTTATTGCCGGCGGATGCCTTCAGGGTCCGCCGGGCGTCGGGGTTCCTTCACCAGTTTGATCTGGATCAGCGAACTGCCGGTCGCTCTCGTTACAACCCCATGACGATGTTCCGACCGCGCTGTAAGGGCTTTCGGAATAGGCCGAGGGAAGGGATATGAATTTCGAAAAGTATACCGATCGCAGCCGCGGTTTCGTCCAATCCGCCCAGTCGCTCGCGCAGCGCGAGGGACATCAGCAGTTCGCGCCCGAACACTTGCTCAAGGTGTTGCTTGACGATCCGGAGGGGCTCGCTGCAGGTCTTATTGACCGCTCCGGCGGCAACTCGCGTCAGGCTTTGTCCGCCGTAGAGGCGGCGCTCGGCAAGCGCCCCAAGGTTTCCGGCGGTGGCGCCGGACAGGTCTATCTCGATCCGGCGCTGGCGCGCGTCTTCGAGACCGCCGAGAAAGCCGGCGAGAAGGCCGGCGACAGTTTTGTCACCGTTGAGCGGCTGCTTTTGGCGCTGGCGCTGGAGAAGGGGAGCGAGGCGGGAAAGATCCTCGCCAATGCCGGCGTCACGCCGCAAAATCTCAATGCCGCCATCGAGGCGCTGCGCAAGGGCCGCACCGCCGACTCTGCATCCGCCGAAAACGCGTACGAGGCATTGAAGAAATACGCCCGCGACCTCACCCAGGCGGCGCGCGACGGCAAGCTCGATCCGGTGATCGGGCGCGACGAGGAAATCCGCAGAACGGTTCAGGTGCTGTCGCGCCGGACCAAGAACAATCCAGTGCTGATCGGCGAGCCTGGCGTCGGCAAGACCGCGATCGTCGAGGGCTTGGCGCTGCGCATCGTCAATGGCGACGTCCCCGAGAGTTTGGAAGACAAGAAGCTCCTGTCGCTCGACATGGGCGCGCTCATTGCGGGGGCGAAATATCGCGGCGAGTTCGAGGAACGCCTCAAGGCCGTCTTGCAGGAAGTGACGTCGTCTGCCGGCGCCTACATCCTCTTCATCGACGAAATGCACACCATTATCGGCGCGGGC
Organism: uncultured Alphaproteobacteria bacterium; assembly: GCA_963829465.1. GTDB lineage: Bacteria > Pseudomonadota > Alphaproteobacteria > Rhizobiales > Xanthobacteraceae > BOG-931. The sequence continues at coordinate 7,275 of CAWHJE010000003.1, read as the reverse complement.
AAGGCCGACGGCGCGATGGACGCCTCGAACCTGCTCAAGCCGGCGCTGGCGCGCGGCGAACTGCATTGCATCGGCGCCACCACGCTCGACGAATACAAAAAGCACGTCGAAAAGGATGCCGCGTTGGCGCGGCGCTTCCAGCCGATCTACGTCAACGAGCCGACGGTCGAGGACACCATCTCGATTCTGCGCGGGCTCAAGGACAAATATGAAGCGCATCACGGCGTGCGCATCACCGACGGCGCGCTGGTCGCGGCGGCGACGCTGTCGAATTGTTACATCACCAACCGGTTCCTGCCCGACAAGGCGATCGACCTTGTCGACGAGGCGGCGGCACGGTTGAAGATGCAGGTCGACTCCAAGCCGGAAGAGCTCGAACTCGATCGATCGCGAGATCGTCCGCCTCAAGATCGAGCAGGAGGCGCTGAAAAAAGAAGACGATCCCGGTTCGCGGTCCCGCCTTGGCGGTCTGGAAACGGAGCTTGTGGCGCTGGAGAAAAAGTCCGCCGATCTGACGGCGCGCTGGAAATCCGAGAAGGAAAAGCTGTCCGGTGCGCAGAAGCTCAAGAACGAGCTCGACCAGTTGCGGGTCGAGCTCGCCAACGCGCAGCGCCGCGGCGAGTATCAGCGCGCTGGCGAAATTTCCTATGGCCGCATTCCGGACATCGAGAAGCGGTTGAAGGAGATGGAAAGCGGCGAGGGGCGTGGCGCGATGGTCGAGGAGGCGGTCACCGCCAACCACGTCGCGCAAGTGGTCTCCCGCTGGACCGGCATTCCGGTCGACCGCATGCTTGAAGGCGAAAGGGAAAAGCTCCTGCACATGGAGGAGCAGATCGGCAAACGCGTGGTCGGCCAGGCCGACGCCGTCAAGGCGGTGTCCACCGCGGTGCGGCGGGCGCGCGCCGGCCTGCAGGATCCGAACCGTCCGATCGGCTCGTTCATGTTCCTGGGACCGACCGGCGTCGGCAAAACCGAGCTTACCAAGGCGCTCGCCGAATTTCTGTTCGATGACGAGACCGCGCTTATCCGCATCGACATGTCGGAATACATGGAGAAGCATTCGGTCGCACGACTGATCGGCGCTCCTCCCGGCTATGTTGGTTACGAGGAGGGCGGGGCGCTCACCGAAGCCGTGCGGCGGCGGCCCTATCAGGTCGTGTTGTTTGACGAGATCGAGAAAGCGCATCCGGACGTCTTCAACGTCCTGCTGCAGGTGCTCGACGACGGCCGCTTGACTGATGGCCAGGGCCGCACGGTCGATTTCCGCAACACGCTGATCGTCATGACGTCGAACCTTGGCGCCGAAATCCTGGTCAACCAGCCCGAGGGTCAGGATACCGAGGCCGTGCGCGATCAGGTGATGGCGATCGTGCGGGCCAGCTTCCGGCCCGAATTCCTCAACCGGGTGGATGAGATCATTCTGTTCCACCGGCTGCAGAAGTCGGAGATGGCGCGTATCGTCGACATTCAGATGAAGCGTCTGGCGCGGCTTCTCGAGGAGCGCAAGATTGCCGTTACGCTCGAGCCCGCTGCCCGCGATTGGCTCGCCGACAAAGGCTGGGACCCTGCTTACGGCGCACGCCCGCTCAAGCGCGTGATCCAGAAGTTCGTGCAAGACCCCCTGGCCGAATTGATCCTCTCCGGCCGCATCAAGGATGGCGAGAAAGTCGTCATCGCGGCCAGTAAGCAGGGGCTCAAGTTCAATGGCGAGGTTGCAGCGGCGGCGTAGCGGCGATTTCGTTGAGCTGCTCGCGCACGTGCCCGACAAAGTAGCGGGCTTGCCCTTTCGGCAGGCCCGCCACGATGAGCGGGTTAAGCCCGCCTGAACTTTCCACGCTGATCCTGTCCCAGACCAAGCCGCGGATGTGCGTGACCTCGGCGATGTGTGACATCGGAAGGTGCTCGTCCGTGCGCTGCCATGGCGTGAGCCAGAAGCTGACGATGTTGGTCGAGATGCCGATGTGGTCGGCGGTCATGCTCGCCGGAAACAGCAGGCCGGTCAAATTGAAATGCAACAGCGCCCACATCCGGCTCGAACGTACTTCGAGGCGCTCGTCAGCGATATGCTCGTCCACCAGATTGTCCTGACTGAAGCATGATCCGGAAAAAGCCTGCCCCGGACTTGATCCGGGGTGGAAGCCGGTTTTCCGAAAGGATCATCCTCCACCAAAGAACCACAGCGCCGATCGATTCAATCTAAATCGATCGCGCTTTTAGCGTCACAGATCAGCGACTTTGCGCGACGCGCCCGGGCACCCGCGCCATCACCGAGTTCGAGTTGCTCGCGGGTTTTTTCGAAAAGGGCAAGTGTGGTGCCGTCGAGTACGCGGCCGCGCGGCAGCTTGATGCGCATCGGATCGACGAAGCGATCGTTCACCAAAATCTCGTAGTGCACGTGGGCGCCGGTCGAGAGGCCGGTCGAGCCGACGAAACCGATCACCTGGCCCTGCCGCACGTGGCTGCCGACATTGAGACCGCGCGCGAATGCGGTCATGTGACCGTAGGCGGTTTGGTAGCCGTTGGCGTGGCGAATGCGGATGTACTTGCCATAGCCGCCCTTAACGCCGATTTCGTCGATCGCGCCGTTGCCGGCGGCAAAGATGGGCGTGCCGAACGGCGCCGCCCAATCGACGCCGGTGTGGGATTTCATGTAGTGGAGCAACGGGTGATTACGCTCGCCGAACCCGGAACGCATGATGCCGATGGCTACCGGTTTGCGTACGAGGAACTTCTTGGCGCTCTTTCCGGTCTCGTCGTAGTAGTCATACGTGCCGTCGTCCGCGGTCTGATAATGGTAGTATCTCTTGGTCTCGCCGCCGACCGTCAGCGAAACGTAGCGCACCTCGCTCTTGCCGTCGTTGTTCTCGTCGTCCGAGTACATGACGTCGAATGAATCGCCTCCCTGAACCTTGCGCTGAAAGTCGACATCGTACGAGTAGATGCGGATCATCTCCTCGATCGCAGGGGTTGGCACGTTGTTGCGCAGCGCCGTCTCGTAGATGCTCTGGTAAAGCCGCACGCCGCTGCCATCGTCGCTGGCCTCGTCCTCATCGCCTTCGGCGACACCGGTGACGACATTGCGGATATCGACGGCGACGTATTTGCCGGTGTCGGAGATCGCCGCCGCCGCTTCGACGCCGTTGTCGCCCGAAATGATCGCGCGCAGCGGTTTCATGCGTCCGAGACCGACCGCCGCGGTCAGTACGCGCAGCTTCTGGCCTTCCTTCACTGCGCCGTCTTTCGCGCGGGCGCCGAGCACCGCGAGAATGCCCTTGATCTCCTCCGGAGCGCCCCCAAGTTCGCGAAGGATCGAGCCGACGGTCTCGCCCTTCTTCACAATGACGAGATGCTCGCTCCAATCGTTGTTGCCGTTCGTCTTCGGCAGAAGGGTAATATTTTCAGGAACGACGCGCGCTGCGAACCCGAGATATGGGTCGGTGTCGCCCTCGGCGGCGTAGTTCAATCTGATGCCCGGCGTCGCACTCGCGTCGGCATTTGCCAGCAGCGGCGAGCTCGCGGCTTTACTGGCGGTGTCCCGCACGCGGGCGACGACTTCGTCGAGCGGCAGAAGCGACGATGCTTTGACCTTCAGCAGCAGCGAATTGAGATCGCACACCGCCGCCGTCACCTTGGCCTTGGCGATGGCAGGCGAGAAATCGCAGGTGACAAAGGTCACCTCGGCATCCGGTTCTGCCGCCGGCGGCGGCTCGTCGGTATTCGCCACGCCATCGGTAAGCAGCTTTTGCGGGTTGAAAGGTGGAATGTTGGCGGAAATTTCCGAAAGCGACAGCGCGAGATTGCCAGTGACGCGCACAAAGGTGCGCGTTCGTACCAGTTCGCGCTCGCGGACCCGCGTGCTGATCGGCACCCGCACGATCTGGCGTGCGACACTCGATTCGCTGACGGCGGCAATCCGATCGGTTTTGCGAATTCCGCTTAAGCGGCCGCCGGCGAGCGCTCCGCGCAAGGCCAGTTCGAGGCGCTCCGGCGCCGATGCAAAATTCGTTTCACCATCGAGAGAAGCATAAACGGCGCCGCCCATCAAAGCGGCGCCGCACAAGCCGGTCAGGATCGTGCCGGCGAACCATTGAATAGAGAGACGGCGCCGGTCGACCAGACCGCCAGTCCCCCCATCGACCGAAAGCGGCGGCTCATTGCCGAGATTGATCGTTTCGGCGTCGAACCTCCGATTTGCGCCGCGCAGCCTAGCTTGGTCCAAGACCACGGTTCCCCTGCACTCGCGATCGCGTCGGACGAATTTGCGCCGTCGCTGTGATGGACGGCGCACAAACCTCCATCGGGCCGGTCGAAGTCGACCGGACCGCGAAGGCTAAACTTTCACTGGATAGTGGCGCTCCCCCGCATTGCGCATCCCCGACGCGACACTAACAAGAACGGCGGAGGAATGTGGCCGCAGTGCGGCGCGGGCATTGCGAATGCCGGCCTGAAGATGGCATTCCGCGGGGCAGGGGCACTGCGCGCCGGCCCGGCAGAAATTGCCGGTGTCACGGGCGATTCACAGGGCTGTATTTTCGTGTCCAAACCGTTGACAAGGTCCATGGCCGAAGCCTATATAGGCCGTCTTGGCGCGCCGTCGCCTGCGCGATGTCGCGTCTGCGAAGCCCCTCACTGTTTACGCGGTGAACCATCCGGCCATGACCTATGGCCATGTCGGATGTACGGGCTTCGGCGGCTCCGGAGCTTGCCGGAGACGGGTCCGTAAGGACCCGGGATGTTTGAAAAGTGAATCGGAAGAAAGAGAAACGTGGACGGCG
>CAWHJE010000002.1:0-13129 GCA_963829465.1 uncultured Alphaproteobacteria bacterium | reverse complement strand
GCGCCATCGACGAGCGCACCACGCGCCACCAAGGTTATGGCATGTCGCAAACGCGCCGCGCGATGATCGAATGCATTTTCGGCTGGGCCAAGCAGCACGGCACGATGCGCAAGACCAGTATTGCGGGACTTGGCGCAGTTACCTCACTCCACTTTGGCTCAATCTGATCGCCTACAATCTCATCCGCATTCCCAAACCGGTCGCGGCGTAAGCGGGCTTTGTGTTCACACCACCCGAAATACTTCGTACGAGCCAAAAAGCCGCTGCCTTCGCCCCAACCACGGAACTCCACAAAATGCAAGCAAGACACCAACTTCCGAATTTTTCAGCGAACTGCTAAAGGCCGATGTTCCCCACGCACACGCCTGTGGCGGTAGGGCGAAATGCACCACCTGTCGGATCGTCATTCTGAAAGGCCTGGAGAACTGTTCGCCGCGCACCGAATTGGAACAGGCGATCGCCTCGCAGCTCGGGTTCGCCGACGAAGTGCGGCTTGCGTGTCAAACCAGATCGCAGGGCGACGTCGCCTTCCGGCGGCTGGTGCTCAATGAGACTGACCTCGATGTCGCAAGCCAGCTGCTCAAGAAGCGCGCCGGCCCGGTCGGGGAAAGCAAACCGATCGCCGTCCTGTTCTCGGATATCCGTGGCTTTACCACTCTGGCGCAGACGCTGTCACCGTATGACGTGATGTTTGCGCTCAACCGTCATTTCCACGAACTCGGCGAGATCATAGAGAATAACGGCGGCTATATCGACAACTTCATCGGCGATGCCCTCATGGCATTGTTCGGAGTGGGTGGCGACAAGAGTGCACCGTTTCGAAGCGTCAAGGCCGCAGTCGAAATGTTGCAAGTCAATGACCGGATGTCGCCCTACATGGAGGCCACCTACGGTCACGCATTCCCAATCGGCATCGGAGTGCATTACGGCGAGGCGGTGATCGGCACGCTCGGCTCGTCCAGCAAAGAAAGACTGACCGCGATCGGGGACACGGTCAATGTGGCAAGCCGCATCGAAGCCGCGAACAAAGAGGCAGGGACGCGACTTTTGATCTCAAGCGAACTCTATGAGCTGGTCAAGGACGACGTCATCATGGATGACTTTATCCGCGTCAAACTGCGCGGCACCCAGGAGCGCGTCAGCCTCTATGAGATCTCCGGCATTCAACCGGCGGCGCTCGCCCGCGATGCCGCACTAAAGAGCGACGATGCCTCCAAGCAGCGGCACGCCGGCAAGACCTGGACTGCGGTGTTGCGTGAGGATGAATTGCCGGCGGCTGGTCGCAAACTGTTGGAAATGGAAGCCTTTGACTTGCTGCTGGTTCGGAGCGGCGACAACATTTTTGCCTTCAACAACGCCTGCCCGCATTTGCATTTTCCCTTGGGGGATTCCGATGTGACGGATGAAGGCGTGCTGGTGTGTAAATGGCACCAGAGCTGCTTCGATCTATTCACCGGCGACATCAAGGCGTGGTGCTCTGGTCTTGATCCCGATGGCACCACAAAAAGCCCGCAGTTAAAGCCGATGGGAAACCTGAGTAAAAACAGAACACCGCTCACCGTGTTCCCGGCGCGAGTCGACGCGGGCAAAATCTGGGTGGCACTCGAATAGATTATGAGCTGATTGCGGAACGAACCACCTCCGAAGGTATTCGCAGTGCATCAATCGGCGGTCGCGAAACGCCGCTTGGGGTCAATCTTATCCCACCGCAATGCGGTGCCGTTGAGGGAAGTCAAAAGGACAGCTTCATGAGTTAGCCGTTCCCCGCGCACCCGTTTTTCTCAGGAAACTACGCGCCGTTGTCGTTCGAGGCCGATGCACCCGATTTGCCGGTTCGAGGCGAATTGCCCAAGGATCTTGCGGGCACGCTCTATCGCAACGGCCCCAATCCTCAATACGCGCCGCGCGACTTTAATCATCACTGGTTCATCGGCGACGGTATGATCCACGCCTTCCATATCGCCGACGGCCGCGTTTCCTATCGCAACCGCTGGGTACGAACACCGAAATGGGAGCTGGAACACGAAGCGCATCGCGCGCTGTTCGGCAGTTGGGGCAATCCGACAACCACCGATGCTTCGGTTCTGGGCAAGAACAATGGCGCGGCCAATACCAACATCGTCTGGCACGCCGGCAAACTGTTCGCTTTGTATGAAGCGCAGCGTCCCTTCGCGCTCGATCCCAACACGCTCGCGGCACAGGGCTATTGGGATTTTGGCGGCGCGTTCACTGGCAACCGCTTCACAGCCCATCCCAAAATTGATCCCGAAACCGGAGAGATGATTTTCTTCGCTTATTCTGCCAGCGGACCTTTCACGCGAACTTTGTCCTACGGCGTGATCGACAAGACCGGCAAGCTTACCCGCTTCGATCACTTCGAGGCGCCGTACGCCAGCATGGTTCACGATTTCATGGTGACGCGTAATTATGTGCTGTTCCCGGTGCTGCCGCTCACCGGCAGCATGCAGCGGGCGATGGCCGGCAAACCAGCTTATGCGTGGGAGCCGGGTAAACGCTCATATGTCGGGGTAATGAAGCGCAACGCCGACGTGTCGACCGTGCGCTGGTTCGAATGCGATCCCTGTTACGTGTTCCACCCCATGAATGCGTATGAAGACGGCGATAAGATCGTCGGTGACGTCATGCAATACGACGCGGCACCGCTATTTCCCGAACTCCGACGGGCGACCGGGCGATCCCGCCAAGGCCGTGGCTAGCCTCGTGCGCTGGACCTTCGACCTGACCGCGAATACCGACGGCTTCAAGCGCGAGCCGATCGACGATCTTGTCGGCGAGTTTCCGCGCTTTGACGAACGCCTGACCGGCCTCCCCTACCGCCACGGCTTTTTCGCCGGCAGCAGCGATCGCGCATTTGTCGACCGCTTCGACACACTGGCGCATGTCGATCTAAAGGCCAACAAGCGTTCGGGATATCTGTTGCCGAAAGGCGATGTCTTATCTGAGCCAATTTTTGTGCCGCGCGACGGCGCTGCTTCCGAAGGCGAGGGCTATATTCTCGCAACGGTTTATCGCGGCGCGGAGAACCGTAGCGATCTCGCGGTATTCGACGCCACCGCTGTGGAACAAGGTCCAATCGCGGTCGCGGAACTGTCGCACCGCGTGCCGTTCGGCTTTCACGGTAATTGGCGGCCGGCGCAGTAGCCCCGGCGGGCAGAATTTTTTCGAAGAGGCTGGCGGCTTTCCGGGAACGAGCCGGGTCGATCGTTCTGGGAGGCAACGTCGCCTATCGCAATGCGTCAATTGACGGGGCCAAATGACGTTCCGGGTCAAAAGCGGCGGTTGGGACGCGTGTCGGCCGTGTCCGCTTTGCCTCCAGTAACGACCAGGCCGGTGCGGGCACTAAGCGCACTGTAGAGCCACGCATGCCATCCTCGGGCGCTCACGACCTCCTTCAGCATTCGCCAGAAATCCTCATAAGCGATGACAAAGGGATTGGTCGGTGAGGATCGCGGATGCGAAAGTCCGCTGCGTATCTTAACCCCATGTCTGTTGTTACCCAAAGCGACCATACGGGTCGCTTGCCGATGCTCAGGGGCCACAAGGCAACATTCGTGAGTGCCCAAATAGAAGGGCCGCGCCGCGGCAGCGCCTCAGTTCGCTTGCTGATCTCGTCAGGCAATCGTTAGGCGCCCCAAAAGAGAACATTCGGTTGCAGCGCGATATCGGACCGTCCATCGCATCAAAATCAGAAGCCGTGGCTCACCACCCCGCGTGATGCCGATTTGTACTAGAACTGTCGATTGAGCGTTACTACCATGGACTGGTTGATGATCCGCTCCTGGGCGTTCAGGAAGGCAATGCCGCTGCTCGTGAGCGCTCCGTTCCGGTTCGAAAAGCTCACCACATCTTGGATGTTGAAGTTTGCCGAGCGCGCATAGGTGTAGCCAACATCCAAGAACCAGCGGGGCGCGAGAGCGTAGGTCGCGCCAACCATCGCAGCGCCGCCCCACACCCAATTGTTATTCGAGGCGCTGACGGGCGCGCCGGTGACATTAAGCACCTGCCCGTTGATCACAGCAAAGCCCACCCCATTGATAAAATTCGTCTCGACCCCGAACCGTGCGGGGCCGCCGCCGGCGTAAATTGTGAACTTGCCAAATGCGCGGCCGACGGTGGCCGTAAGCGCAAGTTGATGCCTGAGATTGATCTCCGCCGGGCTGATCGGTACGAAGCCGACGAAGTTTACGGTCGTTCCCGGTATGGTCGTGAAGGACCCTGTTTGCGGAATGCTTACGTTCTCCTTCGAGTCGACGTTTGCGTATTTGTAGGTGAATTTGATCCCGGCCTGCCAGGGGCCGTCGGCGAACGGAACGATATAGCCGAGCTGGACATCGGGGGCGAAGCCGAATTTGTTCCGGTCGAAGTCGATATAAGGACCACCCGCCTGCCCTTGGGCGATTAAGATTGGCCCAAGAAATACATCGGTGACCCCGGATACGCCCTGAAGTGCCTGGTCGAAATGGGTCCAGTTGAGACTGCCGCCTGCACCGACATAGATTCCGGACCAGTTCCAATCGGTTGGTGGAGACGCTGGCGGCGCTTTCACGGCCATGTCACCTGCAAAAACAGTCGTGCTGGCCAGCACGGTGAGCGCAGCAACTGCAATCGCGGGTTTCCGCACGTAGGCCCCCTGAGAATTGCGATGATTACAATCAAATGCTGATCGCCCACTGGCTGAAGATTGGCTGAATTAGGTAGGTCAGGTGGAGATAGCAGTAGGTGTGCCTCCGTTTCCTGGTCGTGATAGCGCCAAATCTGCTCGAAGGTCATACCGCCGAGCACCAGCTTGAACACTCTCGTTGATTGCTTGCCTGCCGACGGCAGCGACTGCCTGTTATCTAACGGCGACTTCGGAACGTCGCCGTTTTATGGGCAGCTATTTAGAAATCCGATCCCGTCTGTGTGGTAAAGGGAATGGCCTTCCCAGTCTCCAAGACGCCGCAACGGTACCATGGACATTATATAGAGCGCTGCATAGGACCGTGACCTATTTTCCCGCCGCAGTGATATTTATACAACTACGTATACTACACTCAGACATTGATCCCGATTTCACAGGGGCAATGTCGCTGATGGGTCATTCACGACCGATGCATTCAGTACCAGTTGCCGATCAATGTCCGCTGTTACTCCAACTGCGACATCATTGTTCGGCACCGCGAAGTGACGCTAAGGGCCATGTGTGGACGGCTCCGAGTTGGCAAGGAGAATCTGCACGTTGCTGGCTTGGTCGATGCAGCCATGTGTTCGGCCTATTAGGCGAACGACTTGAACCATGAAGGGAGGGAATGACGATGAGCGACGGATGGACGTTCTACTACATTATGGGCGCTGTTTTTCTGGTGCTTTGGCAGATCGATCGTTTGCGTGGGCAGATCGCGGCCATAGGTGCCGACATTAAAATGGAACTAACGCCCAACTTGGAGCGGCGCGACGAAATAATGAGGGAGTGGAAAGAGGAGAAAAATGCTGCTTCGAAGGAAACACGGTGGCAGCTTATTGTATGGGGTATCTTAATAGCCGCGTACGTCGCTTGGTGGGCGGTGACAAGCCACTGACATCAACACGTTGAGGAGGCGTGTCAGTCGCGCGGCGCTTCGGCCCGTCAGCCCCTCCCGGCCGCAATCCCCCGATACTCACAGGTTGTGAGGGAATCTCTGAGCAAACGCCCCTAAAAAGCTATGAAATCCGCGGAACTGTGGCAGGCTTGTTTCTTAGGTGCTTCGCGCACCGCCGTTCGATTCGTAGTGGATCAGCATGCTCATGCAGCAAAGTGACACAGCCGATAGAGTTGAGACGCCAAAACAGCTTGCGAAGCGTGTAGGTGTTTCGGAGGGTCAGATCCGCCACCTGATAAGGACCGGGCTGCTAGAACACGTGAAGATCGGTTGCCGCGTGCACATTCCGTCCGGGGGTTGGGCGCGCTTTATTGCAGCTAACAGGGTTACTCCATGTCTAGACGGAACCAGGGGCCAAGGTTGCGTTGGCTCGCGAAGCGTAAATGCTTCTACATTGCCTGGACCGAGCACGGTCGCAGCCGCGAGCGCTCAACTGGCACGGCAGACCGCGCTCAAGCTGAAATCGCACTCGCAGAGTGGATCCAGCGGCGCGGACGACGAACAGGCCCTAGTGATCCCGCTACGGTCCTCGTAACAGACTTGCTCGGCGAATATGCGGAACAGCGCGGTCCGAGAACTGCAGCGCCGGCCCGAATCGCTTACGCCGTGCTGGCGTTGACCGATTTCTTTGAGGGAAATAGCGTCGCTGACGTAACCCCTCAAACCTGTGGGCGCTACGTTGAGAACCGCGGGCGATCAATTGGAACGGCGCGCCGTGAGCTAGGAGTATTACGGGCGGCTATAAATTACGCATTCAGAAATGGTCGGATTACCCGGCCGGTGGCCGTCGAACTGCCCGACAGACCGGAACCTCGAGACCGCTGGCTGACGCGGACGGAGGCCGCTCGATTGATCAAGGCCGCGCGAACGCCCCAGGCAAGGCTCTACATTCCACTTTTCGTTCTAATCGCGATCTACACTGGCCGACGCAAAGAGGCGATCCTGTCGCTGCGCTGGCCGCAGGTAAACTTAGAAGCAAAAACCACCAACTTCGAAACAACTGGCCGCAAGCGGACAAACAAACGACGCGGGATTGTTCCTATTCCCCCACGCCTTTTGCCTCACCTTCAGCGCGCAAAGCGACGAGGAAGCGAGATGGGCTACGTGCTGCACGTCGCCGGTTCGCGCATCGGCGATATCAAAAAGGGCTTTGCCGGAGCCTGCAAGCGAGCAGGCTTGCATGGAGTTACCCCGCATACCTTGCGCCACACGTGTGCGACCTGGCTCATGCAGAAGGGCACAGATCCTTGGCAGGCGGCCGGGTTTCTCTCAATGACGATGGAAACATTGCAGCGGGTTTACGGTCACCACCATCCCGACTACCAGCGGGAAGCCGCGAATAACATCGGCCGCCGTCCTCAAAATGTCCGCGTAATCGCTTGATGTTTGCGTTGCGTTCCGCCGATTTTGAGTTCGAAAAGCCGCAGAAACAAAGGGCTGCTTCAATGAACCAGAGTTCTCCGAAGGCAGAGGTCAGGGGTTCGAATCCCTTCGGGCGCGCCACAAAATTTCAGACTTAAAAGCATCGGGTTTTGCGCCCGTCCCCGTAAAATATGCCGCGGCAAGTAGGGCTGCGGTCCTTGGGCGAAACGCCAGTAGCTCTGTCGCCTGAGTCCCAAGAAGGACCCTGGTATGAACCTTTACGATCTGAAAGACCGTGTTGCGATCGTCACCGGCGCCGCCCAGGGCATCGGGCTTGCGGTCACCACCCGCATCCTCGCCTCCGGCGGTAAGGTCGCGATCTGGGACCGCGACCAGGATTTGCTCGGCACGACGGTCAAGGCCCTCGACGCAGCCGATCGCGTTCATGGCCTTGCCGTCGATATCGCCGATCTCGCCGCCGTCGAAGCCGCCACCAGGGCGACGATCGCTCACTTCGGCAAGATCGATATCCTCGTCAACAATGCCGCGATCGTCGGGCCGAATGCGAATACCTGGGAATATCCGCCGGACGCTTTTCGCGACGTCATCAATGTCGGACTGATCGGCACCTTTTACTGCTGCCGCGCCGTGGTCCCGCACATGATCGCGGCGAACTATGGACGCATCGTCAATGTCAGCTCGGTCGCCGGCAAGGAGGGCAATCCAAAAGCGCCGGCCTACAGCTCGATGAAAGCGGCGGTGATGGGACTGACCAAGTCACTCGGCAAGGAGCTGGCCGGCTTCAATATCGGTGTCAATTGCGTGACGCCGGCCGTGGCCAAGACGACGCTCGCGTTGAGCCAGGCGCCGGATTTTCTGGCGATGATCGTCTCGAAAATTCCGCGCGGCCGGATGCTCGAACTCGAAGAAGCGGCGTCGATGATCTGCTGGCTCGCGAGCGCGGAAAACTCCTTCACCACGGCTGCGGTGTTCGACTTGTCCGGGGGCCGGGCGACTTATTGATCGGCAGATGAGCTAAATGAGCGAGATGAAACTTTATTATGCTCCCGGCGCTTGCTCGCTCGCGCCGCACATCGCGCTCGAAGAAACCGGCGCGCGGTTCGAGCTTTCGCGTGTCGACCTCGCCGCCAACCAGCAGAGCAGCGCGGAGTTCCTTCGCGTCAATCCGAAGGCCCGCGTGCCAGCGTTAGTCGACGGTGACTGGGTTCTAACCGAAGCGCCGGCAATCCTGCGCTACATCGCGGCGCGCCATCCGGCTGCTGGGCTTTGGCCCTGGGATCCGCGCGAGGAAGCACGTTGCGCCGAGTGGCTCAACTGGCTTTCCTCGACGATCCAGGTGGCCTTCGGGCACGTCCGGCGCGCGGCACGGTATGCGTCCGATCCGCGGGCCGTGGAGGACGTCGCCGCAACTGGCAAAAATACCTGTCGCGAACTTTGGCGTGCGGTGGACCAGCAGATTGGCAGCGGGCCCTGGGCGCTCGGTGACCGCTACAGCGTCGCCGATCCGCTCCTGCTGGTCTATTGGACGTGGGGGCGCGGGCCGGTGCTCGGCTTCGACATGCCCGGCGACTTCCCGCAATGGACCGCGCACGCGCGGCGGCTGGCCACGCGCCCGGCGGTGAAGCGGGCGTTCGCGAGCGAGGGACTCGCATTGCCGACGTGACCCAGTGTGCCATTGCGAGGGGTATACGGGCAGTCAGTGGCGCACGAGCCCTCATCTTCCCCTCTCCCCACTGGGGAGAGGTGAAGGAGGTATGATCTGGCGGCGCATCAGAACTGGATTGCTTCGCCGCCGCTCGCAATGACGGGCTAGCTCTGCGGGCAATGACAGCCTAGCTCAGCGCGGCGATGACCTCGCTTGCTTTCGTCACCGCGGCGACGTTTTGCATGGCGTACTGTACCGAAGCGCGGTGCCAGTCGGCGTTCATGGTCGAACAACAGTCTTCCGGCACGATGACGAAATAGCCTTTGTCGGCTCCGGTACGCGCGGTGTGCTCGATCGACATGTTGGTCCACGCGCCGGTGTCGATGATGGTATCGCGGCCACCCGCTTTGAGGACGGTTTCCAGTTTGCTGCCTTCAAAGGCGCTCATGCGGATCTTTTCGACGATGAGGTCACCGGGCTGCGGCTCAAGGCCCGCGGCTGGCGCGGCACCCCAAGTACCCCGCACCATCGCCTTCGCGTCGGCGAGCCCCTCGAACAGCGGAGCGTTAAGCGTGAAGCCGGGCGCGCCGGGCTCGACGACGAACCAGACGTGGATGACCATCACGCCGCGCCGCCGGCAAGCTTCGGCCAGCCGGCGGATATTCTCGACGACGTTCTGCTCGCGAGCGTGCTGGGGCGAACCCGAAGAGGCAAAAGCGCCGCCGTCCATCATCACGTCGTTCTGCATGTCCTGAATGATCAGCGCACAGCGCGATGGATCGAGCGCGAGACCTTGTTTGGCGCTGCCGCGCTCGGTCGCGGATGCCGTTGCGGACTGGGACGATGCCGTCGAAGCGCCGCCGGCCGACGCGCTGGAACGCATGAACGGCTCGATGCGGGGCCCGATCTTCGTGCGCACCGCATAGAGCGAGTGGGTGGCGCACATGAACAGCGTCCGCCAGTCGGATTTTCCCCAGTGCAGGTTGGCGACGAGTTCGGGGACGCGAACCTTGCCGACCAGCGCGCCCGTTGGCGCGTATACCCACACGCCGCCTGGCGCCGTCACCCAGATGTTGCCGGCGGCATCGCACTTCATGCCATCCGGGACGCCGGGCTCGAGCTCGGAGCGAATGCCCGACGCAAAGATCCGGTCGGGGCCGAGCGTGCCGTCTGCATTGACATCGAACACGCGGATCAGCGCGCGCACCGTGTCATTGACATAAAGCAGCCGCTCGTCGGGCGAGAAACAAAGTCCGTTCGGCTGTTCGAACAGGTTTCGATCGACCAGAAGCTGCGGCTCGCCGCCGCCCGTCGGCACGCGGTAGACGCCCTGGAACCCCTGCTGGCGCGGCCGCTCGACCCCGTAGACCGGCATTCGCCCGTACCAGGGGTCGGAAAAATAAATCGAACCATCGGAACGCACGCACACGTCGTTCGGGCTGTTGAGCTCCTTGCCCCCGAAATGCGAGGCGAGAATCTCGCGGCGCCCGTCGCGCTCGCGGACCAGGCTCGACGTCGCGTGTTCGCAGATGATGAGGCCAAGGTTCGCGTCATAGGTCATGCCGTTGCATTTGTTCGAAGGCCGCATGACTTCGCGCACGCCGCCGCGCTCGTCGTAGCGGCGGCGCACGTCGGCCGGCATATCGGAGAACAGCAGAAATTGATCGCGCGGATGCCAGATCGGCCCCTCGGTGAAGGTAAAGCCGCCGGCGAGCCGGTCGACGGGCGCGTCAAGATCGATCAGGTCGGAAAACTCGCGGCGGAGCGCGGTGTGATTCATGGCACGCTCCTTTTTCTACGCCGGGAACCAGTTGCGGCGCGGCAGCGATTGCACGATCGGGCCCGGGATCGAATCCTGCAGGCGGCCGACAACCTGCCCCGCCTCGATCATCGCCGCACGGTCGTGAATCGGCAGTACGAAGCGCGAGCGGGCGACGACCTTCTTGATCGCGGCCTTCTCCTGTCGCTTGGTGGTGCCGTGATTGCCGGTGACGCGCGGCTCCATGTCGCTGATCTCGTGGAAAGGCTCGACCAGCTGATCGTTGATGTCGTAGAGCACGTCGCCGCAGATCGTCGCGTCGCCTTCGTTGGTTTTGACGATGATGTTCATCGATCCTTCGGTGTGCCCGCCGGCGGCCTCACAGATGAGGCCCGGCATCAGCTCGACCGGACCGGATATTTCAAGGTCGAGAAAACGCAGCGCGCCCTTGGTGTGCAGGCGGTCGATGAGGTGTTTGATGTCGACCGCCGGGTATTGCGGATGCATGAGGCCGGAGACCGAATATTCAAGCTCCTTGCGATTGAGGACGACCGCCGTGTTCATCGGGAAGAGATCGTCCTTGCCGGCGTGATCGATGTGCAGGTGGGTGTGCAAGACGTAACGCACGTCGCCCATGCGCAGCCCGTGCTTCTTCAACTGGTTCTCGATCATGGTCTCGTGGGATTGCAGCCCGCGCATGCCGAGCGTTTCCATGATCTGGTTCGAGCGATAGCCGGTGTCGACGACAATTGGCCAGGTGCCTCCGAGGATGAGAAAGCCGAATACCGGCACGCGGCGCACGCGGCCGCAGTCCCGCCCGAGGACCAGAAAGCTCGATTCGAGTTCAATATCGCCGTAGTCGAGAACCTTGATTTCAAGCGCCATACTTTCCTCCCCGGCTCGGGATTGCACGCCCCCGAGTTCAATTGAGCCGATAAACCCTCGCCGCTGTGTCGCGAAATGTCGCGCGCGCTACGTCTTCGCCCAGCGGCTCGATCGCCCTGCGATAGGCCGCGATGAGATCGGAATACCCGGTCCATAATTTTTCGACCGGGAAATTCGAGCCGAACAGACAGCGCGTCGGGCCGAAAATATCGATGGTCTCCCGCACGACGGCGGCGATGTGTTTCGGATCGTTTTTGTGAATGAACGTGCCGAGCGCCGACAGCTTCGAAACGATATTCGGCTGCGAGGCGAGCAGCCGCATCCCTTTCCGCCATCGCGCGACGCCGTCCGCCGAAAGGTCCTCCAGCATGCCGGCATGCTGGAGGATGAACGTGACTTTGGGAGCGCTCGCCGCAAGCTCGGCGGCGCCTTCCATCTGTGCGGCGAAAACCTGGAGATCGAAAGTCCAGCCGTAGTCGGCAAGCTGCGCGACGTTTTTCTGTAACGTTGGATCGCGGGCAAGGTCCGGACCGGCGGCAAACCGGTATTGCGGGTTGTCGTGCCATTGCAACTGCATCCGCAGCCCGCGCATGCCGCGATATTTGGTCAGGCGGTCCAGTTGCGGCCGCACGTCCTTGGCGAGGAAATCGGCGTAGCCGACGATGCCCTGCGGAAACCCGGTTTCATCGGCGGCCTGCTGGACATAAGCGACTTCGTCCTCGAAGGCATCCTTCGGCCAATTGCATTGGACGTAAACGGATTGCGTCACGCCGCTGCCCGCCAGATCGGACAGGTATTCGCCGATCAGATAGTCGCGCCGGATCGCTTCATAGGGCCCGAAGATGCGCGGCTGCATCGGCCCGTCGAGCCACGGCAGGTCCTTGCGGCGCCAGATGTGGTGGTGTGCGTCGATGATGTCCGTCATGCCGCCTTCTCGCTCGCCATATCGAGAACGTTGTCGCAGATGCTTTCGATCGAGCCGCCGTCGCCAAGCTTGTCGAGATAGGGTCGCGCGGAGACCAGGCCGGCGGTACGCGCTTCGAAGCCGGGATCGGCGGCGAGCGGCGTCAGCCAGATAATCCGCCAGCACAAGCGGGCAAAGCGCGCTACCGCGTCGCCCATGGCGGTCGGGTCGCCGCGTTCAAGTCCGTCGGAAAGAACAACAAGCGCGGCTCCGCGCGCCAGCGCTGCAAAACGCGGGACGGCAAGAAATGCATTCAGTGCATCGCCTATTCGCGTGCCGCCGTCCCAATCGGCGACCAGCAGGGAAGCGGTGCCGAGGGCTTGTTCGCGATTGCGCAGGCGAAGCGGCCGCGTGATGCGCGTCAGGCGGGTTCCGATGGTAAAGACTTCGACCGAATCGGCGGCGCGAACCAAGGCATGCGCGAATGCGAGGTGCGCCTGCGTGCGTTCTTTCATCGAGCCGGAAACGTCGATGAGAACGACAATCCGGCGCTGCCGCAGCCGCCGCTTGCGGCGGCGCAGCCGAATGAACTCTCCGGCATGGCGCATGGCGTCGCGGAACATGCGCCGCGTGTCGGTGCCCGGTCCGCCCCGCGCCGAGCGCCAGCGGTAACCGCGCCGCAGCGGCACGCGCGCCGGCAGCCGCCGGGCAAAGCGCCGCAGCGTCTCGGCTTCGTCGCCAGGCGCAAAGCGGCGTGCCGAAAGCCGCTCCGCGGCGGTCGCCTTGGCGCCCGACTCGCGGGTCTCGTCGCCGAACAGCGGTTCGGGACCGATTGAGGAATCCTCCGCGGCGCGGATCGGCTCCTCGTCGCTCGGTTCGCCCTCCAATCCCGGCACGACGACACCGAGAAAATG
>CAWHJE010000001.1:0-107985 GCA_963829465.1 uncultured Alphaproteobacteria bacterium | reverse complement strand
TGCCAGATTGCTAAAATTCTCTTTCGAGCGTGCGAAGCCGGTAACACTAGAAAAGGTCCGGCAGCGTTAGGTTCAGCAATGCGGCTGTATAATCAGCGAACGTGAACCAAATGAGCCACGGCGGCGTCGAAGCGAAAGCCGCGCTTAGTTTTTCTTTTTCATCGGCGCCCGAAAGGGCTTTGATCACCGCATGACGAACCGGAAATCCAAGGGTGAATACTTGGTCATAGGGATACAGACGATTGCGATCGTCTGGTTTGAATGATCGTTTCCGGAGTGTGCACCTAGACCGATCACGCCATTTCTGCCACGCGCTTGACTCGGTACATCTTTGAAAAGCGCGAGACAAGGGCTCTCCGCGTTGTGGCTTTCCGTATTGAGTGGTGAACGCAAGAACTGCCGCATGCCCGACCGCGAGAACGCCTAAAAGTTGCCATTCCCGCCGGGTTTGTACGCGCGCTTTCTGTCGCTCCTTGAGATAGGGCTGGGCAAGTTTTTCTAGACGGTCGAGCTGCCGAAACCGGGCATGTCTCATCACAGCTCCATCCCGTTCTTTATTTGTCTTTCTAGCCTGTTGAAGCGACGTACGAGGTCTGCGATATCAATTGCGTCGCTGTGGACTTTAAAAAGCGCAGCAAGGGCGGCGCCTTCGCTGGGGGTAATCTTTCCTTCCGATACCGATTCGATGATTTGGGCGGTCGCGTTAACGGCATCACGGGGTGAGTTAATGGCCGGAAGGTCGAGTTTGACCACGCGGTCTCGAGGAATAATGCGGCCGAGGAAGAACTTGAGCAATACGACGTCGCCCTTCATCGCAATCTCGACTGCTTTTGCAACAAGCCGTTCAGCGTCACCGGCCACCACCGCCGCCGCAATCTGGGTGGTTCGATTTTTGGACCCCGGTTTGCGGCCCGAGTTGCCGTTGACGAATGGACGGCCGCGCGAAGCCGAGGATCGAATCGCCTCTGGGCCGTTTGAGCGAGCCATGATGCCCTCCAACGGTATGCCCAGATTTGCCGCTTAATGTGGGAGGGTTCGGTCCGTCTGCAATAGCTAAAAATATGGAATTTTACCGGCCCCGCGGATGACCCTAAATATAAGCGCCTCGATTTTCCGCGTTGGTCTTGACTACAAATTCGGGGTGCCGCTGATCGGCAGCTACCGAGCGATTATAGGGCTCGCCAGACCGGTCGCACCACGGCGGACCACTATTCGACCTGGGAACCGTGGACAGGTCAGCCAAAGTTAGGCACATTATTTGGCAAGCGCGGTGCCTACAATGCGCGCAACAATAATTCGCAAAGGGAGGTCCCAGCCATGAATTTTCGTGGATTTACGGCTCGCTTTTTTGTGATCGCGGCGGTTCTGGGCGCATGGACAACCGGCGCCGCAGCGCAGGACGACAAGGTCTTCAAACTTGGCCTAGTCGCCTTCCTATCTGGACCAGCCGCGAAATCCTTCGGCAAGCCCTTATCTGACGGGGCCAAGACTGTAATCGACGCGCTCAACGCGAGTAGCGAGATTCCAGCCCTACGACAAAGTCGGTTTTGGCGGCTTGAAAATTGAAGTCGATCTGATCGACGAGAGTGGCGGCGCTACCAAGCAAGTCGAGGAATTGCGCAACGCTTTTGAGCGCGACCATGTCGACGCGGTGCTCGGCTATATCAGCTCGGGCGATTGCCTCGCCGTCGCGCCGGCGGCTGAGGAACTGAAGAAGATGCTGGTGCTGGTGGACTGTGGCACGCCGCGCATCTTCGAGGAGAACAAGTTCAAATACGTCTTCAGATCGGCCGCGCATGGCGGAATGGACAATGTCGCCATGGCCCGCTACCTCGCCAAACAAGGCATCAAGGTCACGGATGTCGGCGCAATCAATCAGGATTACGCCTGGGGACAGGACTCCTGGAAAGACTTCAAAAGTAGCTTGGCGCAGCTTGAGCCTGACGCAAAAGCGAAGGTCGAGCTGTGGCCGAAATTTGGCGCCGGGCAATATGGCACCGAGATTTCAACCCTGCTGCAGGAAAAACCCAACCTCGTCTATTCGAGCCTTTGGGGCGGCGACCTCGAAGCGTTTGTGCTGCAGGCCGCACCGCGCGGCCTATTCAAGGATCGTTTCATCGTCCTCAGCGCATCGGACCACGTGCTCCAGCCGCTCGGCAACAGGATGCCGGATGGAGTCATCCGTCGGAGCGCGCGGCTCCAATGGCCAGCTTGCGGAGGCAAGCCCAATCAATGACTGGTTCGTCGCGACCATGGCCAAGACCCATCCCGGCGTTAACCCGGTACAGCCGCATTATCGCGGCGCTCAGGGTGTGCTGGGTTTGAAGACGGCGGTCGAGAAAGCTATGGCGGCGAACGGCGGCAAAAAGCCGACCACGGAGGAACTCGCGGCTGCGATGGTCGGCATCGAATGGGATGCGCCGTCGGGTCACATTAAGATGGCGCTTGGCGACGGCCATCAGGCCATTCAATCGAACGCCGCCGGGCGGACCAAGTGGGACGCCGATGCCAAAATGGTCAAACTGGTCGATATCGTCCGCTTTCCAGCCGAATGCGTGAATCTCGCCGGCAGGGACGAAAGCCGTGGACTGGATTGGTCAAGGCTTCCCCGGCGCCCAGTGCAAATGAACGGCGGAGATTTGCGAATAGGCTGCTGCGGAAATGTCACCTGCTTCGGTTGTTCTCCCTTTCCCAGAGACGACGCGTGAATCTCGCTGCAGTGATTTTAATAGACGGACTAATAGATGCGGCCTGGCTGTTCATAGTGGCGGTCGGGCTAACGCTGGTATTTGGCGTGCTCAACATTCTCAACTTCGCTCATGGCAGTCTTTATGCCGTCGGTGCCTACACTGCGGCGAGCGCGGTCGGCTGGTACTACAGCGGCAATTTTGGCCCGGCGTTCCTTGGATATTTCGTGATGCTGGCGGCGGCGCTTCTCGTCGCCGTGGCTCTTGGGCCGCTGCTTGAACGCGGTGTGCTACGCCTGTTCTACCGACGCGACGAAGTCGTGCTGGTACTCGTGACTTATGCGCTTTTCCTAATACTCGAAGATGCGACCAAGCTGATCTGGGGCGTCAATCCTTATTATGCGTATGAGCCCTACGGTCTGCTCGGCAACGTGTCGCTCTTCGGACTGAGCTATGTTGGGTATGACTTCGCGCTGCTCGGGTTGGCGTTATTGACCGGCGTATTGCTCTGGCTCGGACTGAACAGAACCATTTCCGGAAAATTGGTGCTGGCAGTCATCCATGATCGCGACATCAGCAGCGCCATGGGCGTCAACGTCACCCGAGTCTTCGTGCTCGCCTTCACCTTCGGCGTATTCCTCGCGGCGCTTGGCGGCGCGTTCACTGCGCCTAAGATTTCGGTGCAGCCTGGCATCAGCATCTCCGTCATCCTTCTCAGTTTCGCCGTCGTCGTCATCGGTGGTCTCGGCAGCGTCGAGGGGGCGGCCATCGCCGCGCTGATCGTCGGCCTTGTGCGTTCCGCGGCAATTCACCCTGATGCCCTCCGTCGAGCTTTTTATCGTCTACCTCGTGATGGCACTGGTGCTGGCGCTCAGACCCGAGGGAATCTTCCAGCGCGCGGCGGCGCGGAAAATCTGATGGCCGGCCGTGTCGGCACGCTTGCGGCCGCGTTTCTCGCCTTCGCGGCTCTTGCATTCATTGGACGCCTGCTGCCCAATTGGCTGGTTCTTGTCGCTACGTTGGCCTTCGCCAAGGGCATCGTTGCTCTCGGTCTCGTCGTGCTGATGAGAGCGGGGCTGGTCTCCTTCGGCCAAGGCCTCTTTTTTTGCGCGGGCGCCTACGCTGCAGGCCTGGCGATGCGTGGTACAGGCATAAGCGATGCGGTGCTGCTGTCTGCGTTGGGGGGCGGCGTGGCTTTCTTCCTCGGTCTCATTATCGCGCCACTGCTCGCGGGATATCGCGGCATCTTTTTCGCCACGTTGACGTTAGCGCTGTCGATGATCGCATATGGCGTTCTCGACAAGACCTATTCGCTGGGAGGATCGGACGGAATAAACCTGCACGCTCCGACCTTTCTCGGCTACCATCCGCCAACGGCGCAAGATGCCAGTTATGCGCTATTCGTCTTTGCCAGTCTGATCACAACGACCGCCGCCGCACTTTGCCGCATTCATTTCGACTCCCTTCGGGGACTTCTCTCGCTGGCCGCTCGCGACAATGAAATTCGCGTCGAATATCTGGGCGCCTCCGTGCGATGGATCAACGGCACCAACTTCGCGATCTCGGCGCTGCTTGGCGGAATTGGCGGCGCGCTTTCGGCCCCCTCGCTCGGTCACAACGATCCTGATTTCACGTTCTGGACAACTTCCGGCGAATTCGTTTTCCTGGCGATCTTGAGCGGCTATGCCAGCGTCACAGCGGTATTTTTCGCCAGCACTATCGTCGAACTCGTACGCTCCTTCTCAAGTCAATATTTTCCAAATGCCTGGCAAGGCGCTCTGGGCCTGTTTCTTTTGTCAGTCATTTTGTTTCTGCCGCAGGGACTGGGCTCATTGTTGCAGCGCCGACGCCGCTACGGCGCAAAACCGGCGCCTGCAACCGCGGAAAGAAGCGAATGATGACCCCGCTTCTCGAGACGAGCGGCCTGCAGAAATCTTTCGGCGCGATTGTCGCGGCCAAGGACATCTCGGTTGTGGCGCGGCGCGGCGAAAAACTCGGCCTGATCGGCAATAACGGTGCAGGGAAAACGACATTCGTCAATCTCGTCACCGGCTACCTCCGCCCCGACGCAGGGCGCATCCTCATTGATGGCGAGGACATTGCAGGGCTCGAACCCCGTCGGGTGCGTCGGCGTGGGGTCAGTCCAGCCTTTCAAATTCCCCAGCTCTTCGCCAGCCTCACGCCCGAGGAGAACCTTCTGATCGCGCTCGGGATTGCGAGTAGAGAGGGAATATCGTCGTGGCGGCCCGCGCGTTCGACGTCGCTGGCGCGGACTTGCAGACCTTCTCGCGCGCTTTCGTCTCGACGAATATCGCGACCACTCGATCACGTCGCTGCCAGGCGGCGTGCGCAAGCTGGTCGACATTGCCATGGCAGTGACGCACCGGCCAAAACTCTTGCTGCTTGACGAGCCCACCAGCGGCGTCGCCACCGAAGAAAAGTTTTCGTTAATGGACGTGGTTATGCGCGCTCTCGGGGCCAGCGATGCTACCGTGCTCTTCGTTGAGCATGACATGGAGATCGTCGGCCGCTATGCCGAACGCGTGCTCGCCTTCTATGAGGGGCGCATCATCGCCGACGGCGCACCCGCCGCCGTGCTGGGGAATCCTGACGTGCAGCGTTACGTGACCGGGATGGCGCCGTGACCCTGTTGTCCATCGAAGCGCTTCACGTCAAGTTGCAATCAGTCGATGTGCTGCAAGGCGTCAACCTCTTGCTTAGGCCCGGCGAGATGGTCGGGCTGCTCGGACGCAATGGCGCCGGCAAGACGACAACACTGCGTGCGGTGATGGGCCTCGTCGGTTCGAGTGCAGGCCGCATCAGTCTGTGCCGGTCAGGATCTGCTGGCTCTTCCGACGCATCGCCGCGCCGGGCTCGGAATCGGTGATATGCCCGAGGATCGCCGCCTCGTACCGCAGCTTTCAGTCGAAGAGAATGTTCTCTTGCCGAGCTGGGCTACCGGCGCCCGCGATGCTCGACGCTCGCCTCAAATACGTCTACACCCTCCTGCCCGAAGTGGAGGCGATGCGCCGACGTAAGCCGCTGGCACTGAGCGGCGGCCAGCAGAAATTGGTTGCGCTGGCCCGCGCGCTCAGCGCCGGAACGCGCGTCCTGCTATTGGATGAGCCCTTCGAAGGTGTGGCTCCAGCCCTCTCGCGACGTCTCGCCGAGGTTATTGGCGCGCTCCGCGGCAAGGAGGTCGGCGTGCTCATCGCGCAATCCGATCTCAACTACTCGGCAAAGCTGCTCGACCGTGAATATCTGCTCGAGCGCGGCGCCAATGTGAACGTCAGTACCGAATAGAGTTGCAGTCGCTCCCTGGCATCACATTCACGGTCGTACCGCGTAGAACAGGTTCACCGCGCTCCTGATATTGAGTTTCTCGAAGCTTGAGAATCCGGCGGCGCGCACCAAAGCTTCCGTACGTCCGGGTCCGAGACAGGTCCCGAGCCCGGGGCCGCCGTTCGCGAGCGACTGCGTCATGCAGTGAAAGATGCTGAAGCCGTAGAACATGGTCGCAATGGAATTGATATTGTCCTCAAGCTGATCGGCGGCCTTTGGCTCCACGATGAACAAAGTACCGTCTGGTTTGAGCAGTTTGCGTATTTGTTCGAGAGTGCGTTGTGGTGCCGCAAAATCATGGATGCAGTCGCATGTCATGATCAGGTCGAAAGGCAAGCCGGGGTCGAGATCGCCGGTTGTTCCGGTTCGAAACGTGACACGCTCTGCAACTCCCGCCGTGACGGCCGCAGCCTCAGCCTGGCGGGTGGAACTCCCTGTCAGGATCGAGCCCGACAACCCGTGTTTGCGGAAAATCCCTGGCGATCGCAACACAAGCCCGGCCAGCCCCGCAACCGACGTCCAGCACGCTGGCGCCGGCTTCAAGACGAGCCCGTACCTGCGGCATTTCCTTGAGCCAATAGCTCGTTAGCCGATGCTCATATTGGCCGCGATTGATGAGGTCGAACCCGACGACGCCGTCCGCACCATATTCCTGGAAGCGAACGCCGCCACCCTTGGCAAAGGCGGTCGCAACGTCAGGCGCCACGCGCAGCAGCACGGGCACGATAGTGAACAAGCCACCCATGAAGTGATCGGTATCGTCGGACGCGAGCAGGTAGGCGTGCTCGTCCGGAAGCGAATAGGTTCCCGCCGCCGGATCGTACTCGACATATTCGGCACAGGTCATGCCCTTGAGCCACTCCTCCACGTAGCGTGGCTGCAACCCGGCCTGCCGAGCGACATCTTCAATGCTCATCGGCCCCTTTCCCGCCATGGCGCGAAACAATCCGGTTTTTATTCCGAGATATCCCATGCCGGCCGTCATCGCGCCGGCCATATCTGCGAATACCTTGTCGGAAAAGATTTTGACCTTGTCCTTATCCATCGCCTTGCTCCTCCAGCCCGGAAATCGGCGCGCCGGCTATGCAACAAAAACTCGCGTCACCAGCCAGTAACCGCCGAGCACACTGATTAACGCCGAAAGCGTGTAAACGAGCGGCGCGGCCCGCGCCGGTTTTGCCCTTTCGGTCGCAAACAGCCAATCGCTGGCAATCAGCACCGGCACGACGATCGAAACGATCGCAACCTGTCCAATTTCCACGCCGATATTGAAAGCGGCGAGGGCTGGCACGATCGCATTCGCAGGCAACCCCATTTCTTGCAGCGCGCTGGCGAAGCCGAAGCCGTGAATGAGCCCGAAAGCGAAGGTCACCCGCCAGCGGCCATCGACGTTGCGCGAAAAAAAGTTCTCGACCGCCACGAAAATGATCGACGCCGCGATCGCCGGCTCGACGATGGCGCTTGGGATGACGACGATCTTCAACGCGGCAAGCGATAACGTGATTGAGTGAGCGATGGTGAAGGCGGTGACGATCTTGATCACCGGCCACAAGCGTCGCGCCCAAAGCACGACCGCGACCAGGAAAGCGATGTGATCGTAGCCCAGGAAGATGTGCTCGACGCCGGTGACAAGGTATCGCCACATCGTCGACCATAGCGGCGGCGACGGAGCTGAAATTGTCAATGTCGTGTGCGTGTCGTCGAGCAGCGCCTGGGCGCGTTCTCGCCGCCGCCAATCAGCACGACCTGACGAGCTGTTCGGTCGGTCGCCGTCAATACGGTCGAACTGTAGACGATATCGCCCGTTACGTTCCGGCAGGAGAACGTGTTGCGTACGATGACCCCGTCGCCATCGGCCACCACCACTGCCGTGCCGGGCGCGCATGGCGTGCCATCCGCGCCAGCCACGCCGGTATGCGCGGTCACGTAGGCGGCGATCGCCGCTGCCGAGGCCGCGACCTTCGCCGGATCGACCACGTCCTTCTGCGTATCGAACACGTTCGTACCGGCAAGGCGATCGACGTCACTGCCCTTGAGCGCCACCTCGAGAGCGACCGTCCGATCGGCGTCCAATGTCACCCGGGCTGTCGAGAGATTGACTTGATGGGCGTGAGCCGCGGTACCGATGCAAGCGAATATCAAGGCAAAGATCGCGCCCGCAATTTTGTGCGAGGGTCGAGGCTCGTTCACGAGCCCGCTCCCACGGCCTTGAGAAGCTCGGTCAGACGCCGGACTTCGAACTCGGCCACCGTCACGACGTCGCCATCCGGCGCGAGGCGGGCGTAACGATCGAGCGTGTCGGCCGCATTGCCGAATTCGAGCCGGGCCAGCGCCGTCGAGCTGTCGCGCGGATAGAGCAACACGATGACGGAGGGTAGTGTCAGGCCGAACTGAGCCAGCTGCGCCGCATCGGAGGCGGACTTGACGCGCGTTTCGATCACCGCCGTGTCGAGCGCATCGACCGCCGACGCGATCGCGCGGGCCTGATCCGGATCGGCGACATGGACGTTGGTGTTCGCCTGATGCGAATGCTGACCAACATGCCGAAACCAGCTGCCCGCGCCGTCGCGTTCGAAACGGGTGAGCTTGCCCGCATACACGATCTCCACCGCCCACACCTGCGCCATCGACACGGGCAGCAGCAGGCTGGTGCCGCGGCTCGCGACCGCGGGATCTGCCTGTCCCCGCAGCCGCCGCGCCATGTCGCCGGCCACCTGCCACTCCGTGCCGACATGCCGCGCCATCAAATAGACCGTTGCCGCACCGGCAACCCGAACATATTGCGACGTGCCGGCCGGATTGAGCGCACCGAAGTTGACCGTCGCGGCCGATCCTTGCACAGTATCAAGCACCACGACGCCGGCTGGCGGATCAAGACCGAATGCCGCAAAGCTCCCGGCGGTAAGTTCGCTTGCTGCGATCTCGCGCGCGGGCGCGCTGACGTGCAGAAGGCGCAGTCCGGCGTCGATATGCGAAGCAAGCTCAGTCGGCACGACACCGTTCATGTCGTTGATCGCCCAGCCGCCGGATTCCCGGCGTAACCGACACCGTCTCGTCCGGCGCGAATTTCGATCCGCACGACGTCGGACGGCACGCTCGCGATCAGGCCCTTGCCCGCGAACGGAACCATGCTGCGAAGTTCGGGCCAATGGCCGCTCACCACAAGCGCGGCGAGAACGCCGATCAGGAGCACGGCGGCGAGCGGCGCTACCAGCAACGCGCCGGCGCGGCTCCATCTTGACCGGCTCAGCGCCGCCTCCACCATACAAACACTCCGAACAGCATCGTGGAAAGCGGCAGCAACACTTCGATGGCGATGAAAGTATCGCGCATCTGGTGGCTGGTGAGCACGATTTCCGGCAGCGCGTAAATCTGCGGCTGGATGCTCGGCATGGCCTCATCGGCAGCCAGCCAACGCAACATCGCCACCGAAAGTTCGCCGTTGGAGACGTAGGGGAAATATTCGTTGGTAGCGAATTTGCTTGTCCCCGCGAGCACCAAACGAAAACGCCGATCGGACGCGCCGCCCGGCCACACGCCTTCGACCGCGACTGCAAGTGTCTGTGCGCCGCGATTCTCTGCATCGGGCGTCATACCGTCGTTACCGGAACTCTGGGCGCCGCCGGCGGCCGACGGCGGCCGGAGAAAGCTGTCCTGACTGCTGGTAGCCAGAATGCTCGTTTTGATTCCGCCAGGCGGCGGGGCGACAGCTATCGGCCGCACCTGCGGAAAAACCGTGAGCGCGGCGCGCTCGGTAATCGGGTGCGGAGGATAATACGGCACCGCAACCTTGTCAGGGTCGGTGCGGAAATGATTGAGCGGGTCAATGACGATCGCCGCCTCCGTCGAAAGCCCGATCGGAGCGAGCAGCTTGTTTTCGACTTCCTCACCTAGTGGAAAAATCGGGTCGAAGAGCAGCAGCAGCCGACCGCCGCCGGCGAGATACTTGACCAAGATATCGGCTTCGCCAGCCGCGAACGCGGAGCGCGGGCCGATGTCGGCGACGACCGCGCAATCGGCGGGGATGGCGTTCGCGGCCGCCGTCGTGATCCCTCGCATCTCGTAACCGATCTCGTTGAGCGCGAGCTGCAGCCGGTCGAGCGCTTCCGGCTCGGCGACCAATACGTCGCCAGCGCCGGGCGTCTCGTGACCTTTCAGCGTCTCGACGTGACTATAGTGAAAGTGCGCTTGTGTCGGGCGAAACGTTTCGCCGTGACCGGTGACGAAGCAGATTGTCTCTACCCGTTCCTTGAGGACGCGCAGCGCCGCATACGCCAAGCGGGCCGGGTCGGTCGTATTCTCGACAACGACCTTGCGGCCACTCGCCTCCAGCACCGCGGTGTTGTAAGCGCGGACACCGACGTCGCGCGCCAGCCCGGGCTCCTTGTCGAGATCGATAGCGCGGAATGCGAATAGCGGGTGGCCCCGCGCTGCGATCGCCATCAGCTCCTTCGCGGCCAGTGCGTTGGCGTCGCCCGCATTGAAGAAATAAGTCAGCGACAGGGGGCCCCGGAGATGATCGACGATATCGGTGAGCTGTCTGGGCGGAGTGTTGCGCCCCTCGCGGCTGACATCGAAATGCACATCATGGCGGAACAGCGCAACGTTGGCAGCGACAACGACGGCAACAGCGACCACCGTGATAAGCACGGCCGATATCCAGGCCGACAAACGCGAGCCGCGCCCGCGCAACGGCAGGCGAAGCGCCAGCATAAACAGCGTCAAAAGCACGATATAGCCAGGCCGCGAACAGGAAGCTGTTGGCGGCATCTTCGCCGTATCCGGCGAACCCCAACGCGCCGAGCACAATAGCGGCGACGACGAGCACCACGACGGCGACATCGGATGGGCTGGCCCGGAGCATGCGAGCCTTCCCCTTCAGCGCCGCGCGAGCGCGCGCACGCTCAACAGCAGCGTCAGCAACGTGACGCTGAGAAAAAAGCCGACATCGGATAGATAGATCGAGCCGACGGCGAACGGCCGGAAATGCACCGAAAGCGACATATTGACCACCAGAGTGTCGAACGGGCTGGGCAGCAGCCAACCGAAATTGTCGACGATCCATAGCAGCAGAAACACGCTCAGCGACGCGAGCGCGGCGATCACTTGGTTGGCGGTCAGCGAAGAGGCGAGAAGCCCGACACCGACCAGGGCCGACCCGAACAGCAGAAGTCCGAAATACCCGCTGTAGATCGGGCCGAAATCCGGATCGCCAAACAGGGCGAGCGCGAGCGCATACGACCCCGACAGCAGCAGCATGAGCGCGATCAGGCTCATGCTGGCGACAAATTTAGCCAGCACGATAGCGATTTCGGAGATCGGCGACGTAAGCAGCACCTCGAGTGTCCGAAGCTTTCGCTCCTCGGCGACCAGCCGCATGGTGATCAGCGGCACGGTCAACATGAACAGCACAAACATCTGGAAGAAGATGTGCACCAGGCTCGGCTGATGGCTGAGAAACAAGGTCAGTGTGAAGCTGTAGCCCATGATAAGCAGGAACACGGTCATCACCACGTAGGCGATGGGCGAAGAGAACAGCGCCGTCTCCTCCTTAAAGAGCAGAACTCCGAAATTCCTCATGCCGCCGCCATGACCGATCGCTGGGTGAGTTCGAGGAAAACCCGCTCGAGGTCGGGCGGCATTTCCAAGATTTCCGATACCGCTATTCCGGCGCCGACGAGAGCGGCCACCACTTCCGCGGCGAGCGATGGACGGGGGTCGGCAGCGATCAGGTATTGCGCCGATCCACCGTCGTCATCGGGACCGGGCGAGACGCTTCGCACGCCGGCAATGGCGGCCAACGTTGTGCGGATCACCGCTTCGGGCCACGGCGCCGAGCCGCAGACGAGGCTGCGTACGCGATCCGTCATCGCATCGGCGGTCAGAAGCCGACCGTCAAGCAAGATCATCACGCGGCGACGGATCTGCTCGATCTCAGGCAAAACATGCGACGCCAGCAGGACCGTGTGCCGGCCGGCAAGACTTCGCGAACAAGATCACGCACGGCGATGACCTGATGCGGGTCGAGCCCGCTGGTCGGTTCGTCGAGCACGAGCACTTTCGGGTCGCCAAGCAACGCCTGCGCGATCGAGACACGTTGACGGAAGCCGCGAGACAGCTTTCCCGTTGGCATTGACATGACACGTTGCAGGTCGAGCCTCTCGGCCGCCGCATCGATCGCGCGATTTTCTGCCGATCCGCGCAAACCCTTGATGCGTGCCATGAACCGCAGAAATTCGCTCACCCGCATGTGGTCATAGAGCGGAGCGTCCTCAGGCACGTAACTGATGGCGCGGCGTACCGCCATCGAGTCCGTAACCACATCATGACCGGCAACTTCAACGCGTCCCGAACTGGGCGCGAGATAACCGGTGAGGATGCGAAAAATCGTACTCTTGCCGGAGCCGTTGGGACCGAGCAGGCCAACGACCTCGCCTGGCTCTATCGCGAAGGAGACGTCGGCAACGGCGCGACGCGGCCCGTACCACTTGGTTACATGCTGCGCCGACACCACGGGGAGCATTACATTTACACACTCCTACACTCTGCAGCCTCAAACAAACCCGGGCGTACAGCCCGGGTTTGTCACTTCGATGTTGGCGGTCCCTACTGACGGGCAATCACTCGTAGAATTCGGGCGAGTGCTTCTTGGCTTTGAAGGTATCCGGATCGTGAGCGTAGATGATGTCGGCGCCTTCGACGTCCCTCACTCTCCTGACCCAAGCGGTTGCGGCATCGAGCATGCCGACCGGATCATAGACGCTGCCAATGCTCGGCAGGATGTTTTTGTCGAGATTCTCCTGAAGGTAGACGGCATCGCTGGTGAGCACCACCGTTCCGGTCTTGGGCAGGCGGACGACCATGATCTGGCTGCCGGGCGTGTGCGATACGGTGCGATGGATGTACACGCTGTGATCCCCGAACAGGTCGAGATCGCCATCGAGTTCGATGTTCTTGTACTTGCTCGGCATACCTCCACCAATGCCGTTGCGGAGCATCGAGAAATCCTGGGTGATGAAGAACACCGCGTAGCCTGGCGCCGGCCAGAACGCATTCTTGATCTCGTCACGCTGATAGACGAACGTCGAGTACGGAACCTGCCGATATTGCCGGCATGATCGACATGAAAGTGCCCAAGCACGACGTATTTGATGTCCGAGGGCTTGACGTTGATCTTGCTTAGCTGGGCATCGATCGCGATATCCGGTGAGCGACCCGGGTCGAGCGCCTTGACGAACGGACCCCAATAGTCCGGATCGGTAATGATTTTATCGTTGTTACCGCAATCGAATAGAACGTCGCCTTTAGGATGGCGGATCAGGAAAAATCCGACCGGTATCTGAACCTTGCCGCTAGCAGTTTGCTGAAGAACCTGGAAATTGGCGCACGCTCCGTCCTTTTGCGGTCCTTGAGGTTTGCGGCAGACGCTGTGAGCGGCCGCCGGCCTAAGCCGCCAGCAGTTTGGGAATGCGGATCAGGTTGTAGGCGATCAGATTGAGCATAAAGTCGGTAGTGACGCTAGCGATGCCACGATGTTTGGTCTTGCGCATCGTGCCGTGCAGCTTGCCCCAGCCGAAGATGCATTCGGTCATCGCCCGGCACGATTGCGACAGGCCGTAGCCTTCGTGCCGCGTGGTGCGTCCGTCGATGGCGCTCTGGCGACGCTTGCCGGTTGAGGTGATGCTGTCGTTTTGCGTCACATGCGGCGTGACGTTGATGGCACGCAGATTGGCCACATGATCGGTCGTGTCATAGGCTTTGTCTTCGCCCACCGTGACGCGGCGGCCGGCTTCCTTGGCTTTGGTCTTGAGCATTAATTCCGAAGCGCGGCGCTCGGCCGTGCCGGTTGCGAGCGTGACCAGGCCGGCCACCGCCAGCCCATGCCGGTTCTCCATGGTAGCGTGGCCCATATAGCAGAGCTTCGCCTCTCGCCCAGTGGCCTTGCGGTACAGGCGGCTATCGGGATCGCTGGTGCTCGCATGCGTGTCGTTCTTGCGCTGCTGGCCGTGGAAGTTGGCACCGCCGTCTTCGTCGCCGCTACCGTCCTTGGGGCGGAAGCTTTTGTGCGAGGCCCACGCCTCGATCAGCGTTCCATCCACCGAAAAATGCTCGTCCGACAACAGCGGCTTGACCTCCGGATGGTTCAGAAGCTTGGTCATGAACTTGGCAAACATCTTGCCGTTCTGCAGTCGATCGCGGTTCTTCGTGAACGTGGTCGGGTCCCAGACCGGATCGTCGGGCGAAAGCCCCACGAACCAGCGGTACAATAAATTGTAGTTCAACTGCTCCATCAGCTGGCGTTCCGACCGGATGCCGTAAAACACTTGGAGCAGCAGCGCGCTCAATAACTGCTCTGGCGGAATCGAGGGACGGCCTTCGCTCGCGTAGAGCTTCCCCAGGCTACGGTTCAGTTCGCCCAGCACATCGCGCACAAGTTCCCGGATCTTCCGCAGCGGATGGTTCGCCGGCACCCGCGCCTCGGGCGCAATGTACGAAAACAACCCGCCCTGATCCACAAATGCGCCCCGCATGCCAGCCTCCGCAATTCGTGATAAAATTGAATCACGACACTCTCAACATGGCGAGGGGTTTTTCAGCGGACTGCTAGAGCCGTTTTGAATGATTGATTTGTCGAAATTCAGCGCGCCTGAGCTGAACACGTAAAGCTTCATTTCCTTCGGTGGGTCCATCGCCATTGCGGCGGTGGCAACCCCTAAAACGCCCGCGACCAATGTGAAAGCGCCGAGACGCTTCGCCCAACTTACCGGCATGTCGTCCTCCCTGATTTCGCTTACTTGAGGCCATTTTAACACGGCCATTGAGACCAAGCCCGCGCCGCACTCTAGCACAAATATTGGGGCGCGAAGCGGTCCAACGCAAATTTTGTGGGGCATTATAAGCGCAGGCAAAATACATGTGAAATTTCGCAGCAAAGCCGCATCGGCGGGCCAACTCGGCCAACGCTCCGGCGCATCCGGCACGGAGCGTGCGCCGGGCAAAAGTTCCCTGCCCTTTGCGATGTCTGAGAATTGGGAGCAGCTCGTTTGCCAGGCACGAACTCGTTTCGACCAAGCGACGATCCATTTCCGGCAAACCCATAGGCGCGCAGCTCGTAACCGTAGTAAAGTGCAAGCGAGAAAAGCTGCAAAAATTCCAAAAAGGGAGAAATGCCAGAAGATCGGCGACCGTTCTCGGCCTTTACGGTCGAGGAGAATATCAAGCTGCCGGGCCAAGTCGCACGTCTAACGGCCTCGGAAATTGCCGCACGGCTACGAGACATCTACAATTCGGTGCCCGAGCTTAGAGAATTGGCGACACGCCCGGCCGGACAGATTTCAGGTGGTCAGGGCAAGATTGTTGCGCTCTGCCGCGCCTTGATGCTGGGCACAACGCTGATCCTTTTGGAGGAGCCGTTTCAGGGCTTGGCACCCGATCCTGGCCGCGCGTTACGGCCATGTGCTAAAGACGCTTCGGTCGAAGCGTCCTGAGATTTCGCTTCTGATAACTAAATCGAACCCGTCGCTGCTGGAACCCTTTGTCGATCGCACGTTGAACGCGGTGATCTCGTCGAACTGAATGCAGCGAAAGCCCCGCGGCGGCGGCGTAACCAATAACGCATACAAGGAGTTGGGCGCGCGACTACAAAACAAAGTCGCGCTGGTGACCGGAGCTGCGTCTGGCTTCGGCGCAGAGATTGCACGGGCCTTTGCCGCCGAAGGGGCTTTTGTCGCGGTCGTCGACCTCAACGAAGCGGGTGCGCGTGGCATCAGCAGCGAAATCGGAAACACCGCGCTACCAATCAAGTGCGATGTCGCCACCGCGGGCGACGTACGCAACGCGGTTGAAACAACGCACAAGATCTTCGGCCGTCTGGACATCGTCGTCAACAATGCCGGAACGACACACCGCAACAAGCCGATGCTCGAAGTCACAGAGGCCGAATTCGACAAAGTCTACGCAGTGAACGTGAAGTCCATCTATCACATGGCGCACGCCGCGGTACCAGCCATGCGCGCCCAGGGCGGTGGCGTTTTTCTCAATATCGGTTCGACGGCTGGCTTACGGCCGCGTCCAGGACTTACTTGGTACAACGGATCAAAAGGCGCCGTGAACTTGCTGACTAAGTCCATGGCCGTGGAACTTGCACCCGACCACATCCGTGTAAACGGTCTCGCCCCTGTAGCTGGGGACACGCCACTTTTGCCAGCTTTCTCGGAACCGATCGCCGGAAATACGGGCAAAATTCCTCGCAACAATCCCGCTAGGCCGATTCGCGAAGCCGTCCGACGTCGCCGCGGCGGCTTTGTTCCTTTGCTCGGCCGACGCGGAGTTTCTGACCGGTGTAGTCATGGAGGTCGACGGCGGCCGAACGATATAACGCGACGCGGCCGCAATCCCGGTGCGCTGGTTTAGTCCCGCGCCCCGGACTCGGCGCCGTCTCCGGCCAACATGGCGGCATGGACGGACGTGAGGTCACGGGCCTGCTGCTCAAGCGCCCGACTGAGGCGCATCATCTCTTGAGCGATCGATGGGATACTGGGCTGAACAATTCCTTAAGAACCCACCAGATTGTTGAGCACTTGTTCCGTCATCATGGGATCATCCCTCTTCGAGATTCGCAACAAACTAAATATACCACATCTGGCGATCGATTTTCCACCGCACAAACATCGATTTTGGCTTGCCACTCGATCTATCACGCACGCTCTTGCGAGATATCCCGGTTGGTATAATCGGGCAGAAAAATCGTAGCGATAATACTGACGACGGCGCAGACCGCGATGTAACCGGCGATCGCAAATCCGGATCCGGTCCATGCAAGCAAAGCCGTGGCGATCAACGGCGCCGGCCCACCGCCAGTAATCGAGAGCCAGGTGAAGTAGTAGCCAATTGAGGAGCCACTGTAGCGCAATCGCGGCGTAAAGCATTCGGCGATCAAGGCCGCTTTGCGTCCCGTAAAGCATGCCATGCGGCACAAAGGAGAGCGTCAATCGCCAGAAACATCCAGGCGGGCACCAGCGAGTTCAGCATCGCAAAATAGATGAAACCGAACACCCCGTTGGTAACCGCGCCGATCAGATACATACGCTTGCGTCCAATCCGGTCCGAGACAAAGCCGGAAAGCGGAGTGACGACGAAAGAAAGCAGGCAGGCGGCGATGAGCCCTAAAAGCAGGAAGTCACGCGAGGTGTGCAGCACCTGCGCGCCGTAGGCGAAGACGAATGCGAGATAGATGTAGGCCGGCGCGGTCTCAACCGTCTTGGCCAGGGCGACGAGGATGATCTCCTTGGGCTGCCGTCTGATGACCTCGAGGACTGGTGCTTGCGCGATCCGCTTTTCGGCGACCAGGCGCTGGAAGACGGGCGTTTCGAGAACTCCCAGGCGGATATAGAGCCCGACAGCGGCCATGACGATGCTCAGCAGAAACGGGATTCGCCAGCCCCACACATAAAACTGGTCTCCGGAAAGCCTGCTGAAGACCAAAACCGCCAGATAGGCCAGCAGCAATCCCGCTGGTACCCCTATTTGCGGCCAAGACGTGATCCAGCCGCGATGGGCGTCCGTGCGCGCCCACTCCATCGATAACAATATCGAGCCGCCCCATTCTCCGCCGACACCGATGCCCTGGATAAAGCGGATGATCGTGAGGATGATTGCGCCCCAGATTCCGATCGAGTCATAGGTCGGAACCAGTCCCACGGCGAAAGTGGCTAGGCCGGTGATCAGCAAGGTCGCGATCAGCACCGCCTTCCGGCCCACGCGGTCCCCGTAATGCCCGAAAAACGCCGCGCCGAACGGACGCGCTAAAAAGCCTACGGTGTAAATAGCGAAGGCCTCGAGTACGCCCACCAGCGGATCGGATTTGGGAAAAAACAGCTTGCCAAAGACAAGTCCCGTAGCGATGCCGTAGAGAAGAAAATCGTACCATTCGATTGTGGTGCCGACCGTGCTGGCGATTATGGCCCGGCGCAACTGGGCGCGATAGACAAACTCGTCCAACGAACCCGACATGACGTCGGCTACTGCCACGCAAGCCTCCCTATTCGGCGCAGTCACCGGCATTCTTTGTCCGGTGCCAGTTTTTATTAGTTGTGGCCGGTTTGCAGACGCCGCGCAACGCAAAAGGCCGGGCTCCTCATCGCCCTTTCTTGGGCCGGTTTCGCCCGCGTGTCGTGAAAGGCTGACTTTTCAATCAGCGGAGACCGACCTGCTTCAGCACCACCAGCGCTTCGCCGACTTGCCGAGGCCGGCCTCGTAACGTTATGCAAAAAATGGCAGGTCGAGTGCGCCATCTGGCACTCAGCCCAACTAGCTAAAATTCCGCCAGACGCAGCAATGACCAGTTCCACAATCTTTCATTGTGCGAATCGAGTGTCGGTTCGCTTGCTTCAAGGCTCGCCGCTGCGCGGTCCTTATTCCTTCCAGCCTTGCGCCCAGGCCGGAGGACGCTTTGCATCGACGAGGACAAACGCCATGCGACAGTTTTTCCCGCTGTTGTTGACCCAAGCGTGGTTCGTGCCCTGCTGAACCACGACGTCGCCGGATTTCACTTTTATTTCGGAATCGTCCATCAGCATGTCGATTTCACCATCCAGCACAATTGCGTAGTCGATGCTTTTAGTGCGGTGGGTATTGGCATGCCGTGCGTAGCCCTGCGTCGCGGGATCGATGCCCATCGCGAGGAGAACTTTATTGTGGTCTACGCGCGGAGCGGCTGCAGTCGCCAATGCTGGCGGGAAATCAACGATACGGAAAATTGTGCCGTTTGCAGGCGGCGGCACCCCGACTTGCGTTGCGGCTTTGTCAGCGGCTTCGCTCATATCGACGGGAAACTCGCTGGTGACCCACAGATTGGTGACGGCGTTGCCTCCCGGACTGCGCTGCTTCGGCACGACCGGGCCATCGAAAAGTGCCACTGCCCTCCCACTCGTATCGTGACCAACGACCACGCGTCTCACCGGTTTGAATTCCACCCTATCCTCCTGTGATAGAAATAGATGTTGTCAGTCCTGCGGGATGATCGGCAAAAGCAAATGCGAAGGCCTTTTTGCGTCGTGGTAGATCTTGTGAAGCGTTGTCCGGCTACTGACGATGTGATTGGGGACATATTCGGCGTTTGTCGCCCCACCCACGCCGGTAGGCATGTCGGCGCTTGCAATTTCCACGCAGATGCGATGGCCCCGGCGGAATAGATTGGCGGTCGCGAGTATTTCGATTGCATACTCGGTAATCTCGCCTGGTTTAACTTTCCGTTGTGCCTCGCGGGTCAATGGATGCCATGGCCGCCACGGTTTCGAACGTTTCAGATCAATCGCGCGATGGGACGCTTTAAGCCAGCCTCTGGTCAATTCTCGCTCGGGAAGATCGCGGAGCAATTCACGTTCGCCTTCGCGCACGGACCGGACGGATACATCGGGGCCAACGTCCTTGATGGTGATGAACCAGTTCGTGTCCTCCTGATCAATCTCAGCAAAAAAGTTAAGGATCGAAGGTCCGGCGACGAGCACGTCAGCGTGTAGAGGGTCGGTAAGATATCGTAGCCGCTGCACCGAATTTGTTTGGGTCGGCGGCATCTGCACAAACGCGTCGGGCGGAAGATCATCCTCCGCGCTCGACGGCGTAAACGGCGCGGCCTGCAAGCGCTCCCAACCGTTAAGGTAGAACTTGGTCCATTGCGTTTCCGGCAATGGCCAGTCAGCGCCGGAACGCCATTCGTTGGCTCCCATCACCCAATATCGCACAGGAGGCTCATCCATAACGCCGGTATTGATATTCTTAAGCCAATAGTCGTGCCATCGAAGTATTTCGCCATGCAGCGTGTGAAACGGCCGCTCGAGATGAGCAGGACCGGCGAACATCATCTTTTTTGGAGCCGAGATTTTCTCAAAATAGTTCTGCGCGCCGTTGAGGTGCGTCTTGTAGGTGTAAGCGTACCAGCCGGAGCCCGTGTAGGTCGGCACCTTGATCTTCGCAAAGCTTGCTTCTGCTTCCTGAACGGCCGCCTCGCTGTCGTAGGGATCGATGAGGAGCTGGAAGTAAGGCGGCATGTGCTGTCCCTTCTGGGTCAGCACGTTGTAGATGTGCGGATACATCCTGTAGTCCGGGTTGTTCATCGCTTCCTGCCACAGGACCTCTCTCTCCGGGGGCAGTGCTGCCGGCTTGCCTTTGGCGCCGTGTATGGCTCCCATATGCATAATGTAATAACGGAACAGATGAAGCACGCCGCCCGGATATTCCTCGCGGAAGCTTCCCATCGTTCCATAAGCACCGCGTGGATCCAGCGGGAAGATCGCTTTTAGATGCGGCGGGTTTTGGCGAGCGACGAAGAACTGTTCGGCACCAAATCCAGATATCCCAACCATGCCGACGTTGCCGTCGCACCAAGGCTGCTTCGCGATCCATTCGATGAGATCGTAGCTGTCCCATTGCCGAGATCCGCCACTGTCCGATTTGCCCACGCCGCGGGGCGACCCAATAACGTGAACGTAACCGCGTGACACGAAAAATTTGGTATCGCCCGCCTCAAGCGGACCGGCCCAGAGCGATGACCAAGCCGGCTGTGGTGGTAATGCTTTCCCTACGTCCGGTCCTTGCAGATCCTTGTTGTAGATCGAAAATGCCAACAGAGCCGGAAATTTGTCCTTCGCGTCGGGCCGATAAACGTCGATCGACAGATTGACGCCGTCTCGCATTGGCACCGCAACATCCTTGTCGGCAATGAGCCCGGAAAAGGTCGGTGCGCGGTCATAGTTCACGGGCAGGCGATCACCTGAGGACTCCAATACATCCTGAAGGTGGCTGGTAGCGTTCATTGCATTTCCTTCTTTCATGTTTGACGTGGAGCGAGCAGCCGTTCAGGCTTCAGCGACTACGGGCCGCTTTCGCGCAATGCTCAGCCACTCGATACCGAACCGGTCGCGAACAAAAGGCCAGATGCCCCGAGGGGCGACCAACATTGTCAGCACGGCCATGCTTCCGAGGGCTACCAAGTACCAACTTCCAGAAAGCGCAAAAACGTTGGTCAGCAACTCGCGGATACCGTAGTAGACGACGGTTCCAACAATCGGCCCCTCGAGCGTGCCAATTCCCCCGATGATGACGATAAAAATCATCGCCACGACCCAGTTCAAGTCGAAGCCCGTGGTGACGGTGATGAACAATGCCGCCATAAAGCTAATGCCGCCGGCCAAGCCGCAACCGGCAGCGGCGGCCACATAGGCGATGAAGCGATTACGCCATACATTGACACCAATGCTGGCCGCGGCGATGTCGTCATCGCGCACACTGAGCATGCCAAGGCCAAGCGTCGAATGAAGAAGCATATAGATGCCGGCGACGACGGCGGCGGCAAGCGCCGCAGCTATCCAAAAATTCGCCAGCAGAAATATTTCGTAGTCGATTTCGCGCGCCGTCTGCAGTGTCATGCCGGTGACGTGGCCGAGTCCGGGCGCAATGAAAACCAGCATGGCTACAA
Source organism: uncultured Alphaproteobacteria bacterium (assembly GCA_963829465.1). GTDB lineage: Bacteria > Pseudomonadota > Alphaproteobacteria > Rhizobiales > Xanthobacteraceae > BOG-931. The sequence goes on along the minus strand of CAWHJE010000001.1, from coordinate 86,481 downwards.
CTTCGGCGAAAACCCAGGTGCTGATTGAGAAATACGCGTCGCGCAGCCGAAACAGGAAAAGCGTACTGACGGCAGCGACGACGCCGCACACTAGCGGGGCAAGCGGCAATACCCAGTACGGCGAAACCGACAAGCTGTTCGCGGCGAAAATGGTCGTGTAGCCGCCGAGACCGATGAAACATTGCATGCCCATAGAAACCAAGCCGGTATATCCCGCGAGCAGGTTCCACAGTTGGGCCATCGCCAGCATCAGCAGAACCTCGAACAGCAGCCCGACACCGCCGTCGCCGACCAGCCAAGGCGCCGCGGCGGCCAGCACCACAAAAACGCCGAGCGTAAGTAGGGGCGCCGGCGGCCACTTCACTGCCGCGCTCCAAACAAGCCGTTGGGCCGAAGCATGACGAACGCGAAAAATACGAGGTTAGCGTAGAGAAAGCCCGAATTGGGATTAAGGCGAAGCCCGACCAGTTGAGCCACACCAAGCGCAATTCCGCCGAGCATCGCGCCCCAGAACGATCCAAGCCCGCCCATGACGACCACCTCGAATGATATCAGAAGGCGCTCGACACCGGAGAACGGAGTAAATGTCGTCCGCAACGCCAGCATCAGCCCAGCGACACCGGCAAGCGCGAACGACAACCCCATGACGATGTTGTAGACCGAGGATGGGCGCACCCCCATGAGCCGCACGACTTCACTGTTATCGGCCGTGGCTCGAACAATCCGGCCGATCTCGGTTCGGCGCAGCACGAATTGCAGCGCGACGAACAGGACGACAGCGAGCGCAAGCGTCACCAACGGCAATACGCCGATCTGCACGCCAAAAGCGTCGATGCTGAGTTGACCGAAATCGCCCTGATGGATGCGTCGCGACTCACGCCAAATCCTTCTATCATGAGATTGCGCACGATGACCGACAGCCCGAATGTCAGCAGTAACGGCGCCATCGGGTCTGGCAGCCGCATTGAGCGGTTGACGAAAACCGCCTGCAGCGCATAACCGAGCGCAAAAGAGATGATCACTACTGGAAAAATGAGGAGAAGCGGGTGCGCATCGGGAAACAATGCGGAAACGCCCAGAGCGATGAAAGCGGAAAGCGCGATGAATTCGCCGTGCATGATATTGACAATCCGCGTAACGCCGAACACAAGCGCGAGGCCGACGCCGAACAATCCATAAAGTCCGCCGAGCAGCACGCCGTTGATGATGGTTCCGATCCACACCATGTGATCGCTCCAGATAATCGCCGTGATGCGGTTCAAGTACCGAAGTAAGCCCGAGTGAGTTCGTCAGGGTCAATCTTGCGACTTCGCCCTTGAAGGGTCACTCGCCCCTCCAAGAGGCAATAGATCCGATCGGTCGCCGACGATGCGCGCTTGACGTCCTGCTCGACCAAAACGATCGCGGTTCCTTCGACGCGAATCCTGACGAAAGCCGCGTAAATCTGATCGACCGCGACCGGAGCGAGCCCGAGCGATATCTCGTCACACAAGAGAAGGCTGGGATTGGCCATGAGGGCGCGGGCAATGGCGACCAATCCTTGCTGGCCTCCGGACAGGGTGTTCGGCATTTGCAACCGTCGTTCGGCCAAGAGGGGAAACATCCGGTAGATGCTTTTCAAACTCCAATGTCCGGGCCGACGGCCGATCCCGCCCATGAGCAAGTTCTCTTCGACATTGAGTGAGGGAAAAAGCATGCGCCCCTCGGGCGTCAGTGCGATGCCGCGCCGTGCAATCGTTTCTGCCGGCAGGCGAGAAATATCAGCGTCGCCGAACTTGATCGTGCCGCGCTTGTGCTCGATCAGGCCGGCCAGGCACCTCATAAAAGTGGTTTTGCCAGCGCCATTTGCTCCAACAAGCGCCACACTTTCCCCGGCGTCGACGTGAAGGCTCACGCCGTGCAACGCTTGCAGATCGCCGTAGAAAGCGCTGAGGTTCGCCACTTCAAGCAGCATCGGCCGGAAGCCCCATATAGATTTCCCGCATCAGCGGACTGGACATGACCTCACCGGGTGCACCGTCCAACACCTTTCGGCCGAAGTGCAACACCATGATCCGATCCGCGACCGCGCGCAGCGCGTGGGGAATATGCTCAATCCAGATGATGGCGTGTTCGGTTTTCAAAGTGACAATCAACTCGACCAGCTCGGCAACCTCATGCTCAGTCAGACCACTTGCAATTTCGTCAAGAAGGAGAAGCTTTGCTCTGGACGCGATTGCTTTTGCTAATTCCAGCCGTTTGCGATCGAGAAGTCGAAGATGACCGGCTGGATCATCGGCATAGGCCAGTAGGCCGGTTTTAGTCAGCACATCGACTGCGTACCGCTGGGCGGCTGATCCTGATAAGCCCGCCCCATACAGCACTGCGGTTAGAATGTTCTCGTATACACTCAATTGTACAAACGGCCGCGGAATCTGAAATGCACGCACGATGCCGAGGCGCGCCCGCAAGTGCGGTGCAATGCCGCCGATGTCTCGACCTTCGAAGCGGATGCGGCCGCCGTCCGGCGCGACAATGCCCGTGAGCATGTTGAACAGCGAACTTTTGCCGGCGCCGTTCGGTCCGATCAAGCCGAGACATGAGTACTGATCGACCGAGAAGGTGATGTTGTCCGCCACGATGACTGCACCGTACCGCTTGCGCAGATCATCAACGTCCAAAAGCGTGGCCATCAACCCTCGCGACCAACCGCTGCGTGCTTTTCGATTGGCGTCTATCAAGCCTGAGACCGGCACGCGACACGAAAGAAGCGTTCCGGTCGCAATCGATCGGAACGCAATTAGGGAGAGTCCAGTAAATCAGGCAAGTTGGGATAACAGCTTGAACTCTGCATCTGGCTTGGCATTGGACGTGCCACTGTTGACGATCAATAGCTCGTATTTGTACTTGCCGGTTTTTGTCTTTCGCCATTGCCCTCCGGTCAGCGGCTGCACGGCTACGCTTTTTATCGGCGACTTGCCGAAATAAAGCGGACCTAGCACCGTATCGATGTTGAGGCTGGCAATGCTGTCGCGCACCGATTTGTTGTTTTTTGGTTCGGCCGCAGCCTTGAGCGTACCAATACCGACCTCCCACAACGAGTGGGAAATCCCCAGTGGCTGGGTCCACTGCTTGCCGGTTGACTTCTCGTACTCGTCGGCGAGCTCCTGCGCGCTCTGGCCGGTGAGCGATGAGTGGTAAGGCAAGTGAGGGTTCCACAACACCTCGGTCGACATGCCGTCGCCGCGATCGCCCAGCGCCTCAAGCCCCGCCGGAAACAGGAACGGCCCGGCGACCGTGACGACGTCAGGCTTGAATCCCACCTGCGCCGCTTGGTTCCAGAATGTCGCGAAGTGACTGGGATAGCAGGTGCCGCTGATAATGCCCGCCTCCCCGGCTTTCATCGTCGCGAGTTGATTGGAGAAGTCGTCGTTGCCAATCTGAAAAAAGCCGGTGGCGATATCCTTGTAACCGTTCTTCTGCAGGATCGGCGGCAACCCGTGTTGCGGATCGGAGAAACCGCGCCCGGCTGGTGAGTCCATGTACATCGTGCCGACGTTTTTGTTCGTCTTCACGGTATTCCACATCGTGGCGTAAAGATTGAATACGTCTCCCGCACCGATGCAGTAGTGGAACGTGAATGGAAATCCCTTGTCGGGCGCTCCATGTCGACCGAAGAGCCACGCCTCCCAGGGGGACAGCGTGGAAATCAGCGGAACTCCGCGCGCATCCGCGAGTTCGTCGGCGGCGCCGGCGATATTCTCACCGTCATTCGACAGCACCAAATCGCATTTCTCGCCAAGGATCAGTTCCTTTGCCACGACATTGGTCTGATTTGCGTCCGATTGATTGTCCTTGAGAATCAACTCGACTGCATAATTCTTGCCGTTGATGGTGAGACCATTCTTGAGCGTCGCCTTGACCCGATCGAACACCCACGGGTCGGCTGCGCCGAAGTCGGTACGCGGGCCCGACATGCAGGCAATGTAGCCAATCTTAAGCGTCGAGGAGTCGGCACGTGCGACATTGACGAGCGGGAAGCCGGTCGCGGCGGCGAGTCCGGCAGCCCCGCCCATGCGCAATACATCGCGGCGGCTCGTTCGTCCGCCCTTCGAATTGCGCGTTGGATGGTTATTCCTCATCTGCTCCTCCCAAGTTGCGTTTATTTTCCTATGGCATTTTATTGAGTATGTTCATAATTGAGCGTGCTCATTTGTCAAGAAGCCGCAAACTCCCGTACAGCGACAAAGGCTTCCGCGCATCGGCCGAAGCGTGCCGCTGCGCTGCGATCCCGGACGACGAGATCGGGTCGCCGACCGCGAATGTCATGAGATTTGGAGCATCGGATACCTCAGACCCGATAGTCGCCGGCAAGCGCGCGTTGCTTTGTGACCGCGGAATCGAGTGGAGGGAAAGCGTCAAACAAGTACCCGTCTGGAATCATGTGGCTTGGATTCCAAACGTTCAGCGATCCCTGCGACACCTTCCACTCAAACGGGAAAATGTCGGGCGCGTAGAGCATATATCCGCCTGAAAACAACTCGACGCGCATCCCGCCGGGCTCGCGAACGTAGAGGAACAGGTTTTCCCCCACGCCATGCTTGCCAGGACCATATTCGACCTCCAATCCAGCTTCCCGGTAAAGATCCGCGGTGCGTAGCACGTCTTCCCTGCTGTCAACCCAGAAGGCGACATGATTGGCGCGCCCTCTGACACCGCTGAGCTTGCCGGTACGGTCCACCGCGTCGAGCACGAGTCCAAGATCGTGCGACATCGGCGTGGACGACACGAAGGCCGTGACAACGACGTCGGCGTGATCCAACTTTGCAAATTCCATGAAGCGGAAGCCAAGCGTTTCCTGAAACCAATTTGCGTCGCGAAACGGATCGTCGGTGTTGAAGGTCACATGATCGATCCGGCGCGCCCCGGCCCCGCGTGTGATGTAACGCTGCGGCCGATTGGGCACGATCGGCGCCAACTCCGCCGGCGCACGATAGCGCTCGGATTCCCAAAAGACCTCGTGGAGTTGGCCGCCCGGCGCGCGAAACCGATATGCCGCACCGTGGCCGACCACCGGTTTCTGCCAGCCAATTCCTGCCCCGCAAGCCTCCAGCCGCTTGACGCAAGCGTCGAGTTCAGAGGGCCCCTCCGTGCGCCATCCGGTGTGCGCAATTGCGGGCGCTGGGCCTTCGGTAAGCTGCATCGAGTGGTGGAAAAACTCTCCCCAGCCGCGAAAATAGATTGATTGACCGGCCCTGCCCAACTCTTCCAATCCGAGCACATTTTTGAAGAACGCCGCCGACTGTTCCGGTTTCGGCGTGACGACTTCAACATGCGCGAGTTGCGCGATCAAACGTTCGACCATGATTTTCTCCATTAGAGTTATTCGGTCGCAAATCCAATGCAAAGCGGATTACCGCGGAAAATTCGAGCGGCGGCGGCAGCCTTAAAAGCTTTCGCCGAGCAACGCGTAGCCTTTGCCAGTCAATGCGTAGATTTGGCCAACGTCCGGCTCCGGCGCCTGCTCGAGTTTGCAGATCGCGAGCGAGATATCGCACGCGGTGCGCACGCGCTCGAAACGGCGTTGCATGAATTCGTCCAGCCGACCGGGCAAGGGGCCGTCGTGTGAGAGGACGTCCGCCAGGATGACGGCATCCTCAATCGCCATCCCGCCGCCAGCGGTCAAATGCGGCGTCATCGTATGTGCAGCGTCACCGATGAGAACAACGCGGCCGCGATACCACGGCGATGGCACGAGTGTATTCTCAAAGGGACGCCAAACCACCTTATCGGGGGACAGCATCCGCTCACGCACCTCAACGACGATCGGCGCCGTAAAGTCCTTAAGTGCCTCCTTGAGAATGAGGTGAGTTTTGCCTTGGTCGATCCGCGTATTTGGCGGGTAGCTTATCGTTGTGAACAAATACATCGCGTCGTTGCTCAGCGGAATAAAGCCGGCCTTGAGCTTCCGTCCTACAAAGACGTGAATTTGATCTATGGAAGGGTCCCGCTCGGTCATGAATCGGTAGACGCCCTGTCCCACGTATTCCGGCTCATAGGCGTCACCGAGAACACGTTTGCGGATGCCGGAAAAAACTCCGTCAGCGCCTACCACAAGGTCGTATCGGCTGCTGCTACCATCGGTCAAACGCACGTTCACGCCTGAGTCATCCTCCGCCATCTCTGCTACGGTCAGGCCCTGGCGGATCGACGCCCCCTTGGTGACGGCAGTATCGGTCATGAAATCAGCAAAGACCGGACGTTGCATACCAACCGCGGCAGGAAGGCCTGGAACGGATGGCGGCAGCGGATTGGTAGCTTGCAGCTTGCCCGCGCCATCGCTGACCTTGAAGAAATTGAAGCCGAATCCTCGCTCGACACAACCGGCTGCAAGTCCGACTACGTCCAGCGCCCGCAGCGTACTTCCCGTCAGGGTAATGCCCACGCCGATGACCCGGGCCTCGATCTCCACTACGTCGGCGGCGATACCGCGTTCGCGCAATGCGATCGCAAGCGTTAGCCCGCCGATGCCAGCGCCAACAATCAGGACACGCTTTACCGCAGCCATTGTTCCTCCCGAAATTATTGGTTTATTATTGAGTTTACCGACGCTTTCTGCGACGAGGCGTTGGGATTGTGCTGCACTATAAGAGAACGCCTTACAGCGGCTAAATCGAATGTATCGATACCAGCCATCCGTGCCCCGCATACTTGAAACGAGCCGCCGTTGCAGAGAGCCGCTCAAATTCGCGGCGACCCTCTTTGACGGTCAGAGCGAAAAACACCTGAGCCGATTTTTGCGCGGCCCTTCACAGATCATTAGCGGCCCACACGCAGTAAACGTCACCACTTAGCGCAAGGGCGATAGATACAAATGCGCTTTCACGGTCTCGATTTGAACTTGCTGGTGGCGCTCGATGCATTATTGACGCACCAGAACGTCACCCGTGCTGCCGAACAACTCAATCTCAGCCAGTCTGCGCTCAGTGGCGCCCTGGCGCGATTGCGTGAACACTTCGACGACGAACTTGTGGTGCCGATGGGGCGCCGGATGGAACCGACACCGCTGGCGCGATCGCTAGCCGAGCCACTCCACGAGATACTGCTCAAAACCAAATCGCTGGTTACAACCACGCCGTCTTTCGAACCGCCAACGTCGAATCGCCGCATCAGCATCATCGCGTCCGATTATTCGACCGAAATATTGATGCTGGACCTGTTGACCGAAATCGCGCACGAGGCGCCCGGGATCAAAATCACATTGGAGGAGCACACCTCTGAAACGTTCGAACGATTCAATCGTGGCGAAATCAATCTCAGAATTATCCCGAAATGCTTTGCGTTCGACGGCCACCCACATGAAAGATTGTTTGATGAGAAGTATGTCTGCGTCGCTTGGAAGGAGAACGACCAGATCGGGGAATTACTAACCCTTGAACAGTATCAAAATTTGCAGCATGTGATCAGATATTCCAGGGGCGCATTGCAGACGACATTCGACCAGCAGTTTCTTGATCAGGCCGGCTTTTCGCGCAACGTCTCGGTTGTCGTCCCCGCCTTCACCCTGGCACCGCGAGCCGTCGTCGGAACGCAGCGCATTGCTACGGTGCATGCGCGTCTTGCGGAACTCTACGCGCGCTCTCTGCCAATTCGAATATTAGCTCCCCCGATCGCCTTTCCGATGCTCACTGAGGTACTGGAGTGGCACTATCATGAGGAAGACGATCCGGGTTTGGTGTGGTTTCGGAGAGCCATCATCAAACGTGCCACTTCGGTTTTTGGATCATCCCCGCCAGCCGGTCGAGAGTAGCGGCCGTCGAGATAGTACCATTTGCCAGCTGCGCATTTATTCGAGGGATCGCCTTGCTGAAAATGATCATCACCTGTCGGCGCAACCCGGCGATGTCCAGGCAGGAATTTTTTAATCACCTTCGCAACGTTCATTGGCCCTTGATCCGGCACCACCCGGATGTTCTGGATGCGCTTCCCGGTTACGTGCAAAACCATTCGGTCTTGCCGGAAGAAGGTCTTGATCTCTCGGCGCCGTTCGAAATCGCGATCGAGCGAGATTCCGTCATTGAACTAAAGTTTGACGGAACCACCGGCATCGATCGCCTTCTTTCGGTTCCCTCCTATATGCAGTACGTACGTCCCGACGAGGCGCGGTTTAATGACCTTGCGCACAACATCATGGTTCTGACCGAGCCTTCGCCCGCTTTTCAAGCGCCATCTGTCGGACGATGTAAGCGGTTCGATTTCGTTCGAAGGGCGCGCATAACCGATGCTCCGGCGTTCCACGCCGAGGTCAAAATGCAAAGTCAATCTCTCGCTGTCGATCCGGCATATACGGGCCATGTCGACCGCCACATCGACAACTTCGTGGTAACGACCGGCTTAGACGGCGGTTTCGGTGCCGGCGCATTCGACTTGGTTCGCGAAGTGTGGGGAACGAGCTTTGCAGCTCTATCGGCCATGGCCAGCCGGTCGGTTCTCCATTGCGCGGACCCCGAGAGATCCTTTTCGGTGTTTGCCACCGAGTTCCCGATGCACGGTCGGGTCGATTAACGTGCCCCGAGCGTCGGAGGAACATTGCTGACCGCCGGACCGCTCGATCACATTTCCGCAAATCGCCGTGCTATCCAGTCGGCAATATAACTGCGTACCGGCTCCATGTTGTCGGCACCGACATGCTCCACCCCTCCCTCGCGTTCGGTGAAAATCTTCAGTTCGCGGAGTGGGCTGTTGATAGCCTCATCGTAGCATTGATGCGCGTACGCTAAAGGTATCTGCCGGTCACTGGCACCGTGGGTAATCAGGAAAGGAACGTCTATGTTTTGAACCACGCCGACGAGAGAAATTTGCGGCGCGCATTCCATGAAGGACTCGATAGTGTCCTTGCCCCATACCCACATTACATGGTCCCAATAATGCGGCACGGGCCGATCGCCCTCTTTGGCGAGACGGCGGCGCTGCAATTCACCCCAGTTGTGATTGGCGCCCCAGGCAACGCACAGCTTGAAGCGCTTTTCAAACGCGGCCGCGCGTGGAGCGTAGTATCCGCCAAGTGACCATCCCATCATGCCGAAACGACGATGGTCGACGTCTTTGCGCGTTTCGAGATAATCCAGCGCAGCGGACGCCCATCGCTCACTGTCCGCGACAGCATGGAGGCCGTTGAGACGCAGCGCCTCTCCGACCCCAGGCTGGTCAACCATCAGGCAAGAAATGCCACGTTTAGCGAACTCGTCTCGTATGGACAGATAGATCATTTCTTTGACGCTATCGAGCCCATTACAAAACACGACGCACGGCCTGGGGCCGGCACCCTGCCCTTTTACGAACAAGCCCGGAAAGCTGTTGGCGCCGTACGGTATTTCAACTCGCTCGCAATTGAGCGAACCGCAAACAATCATTCGTTCCATCGTTTTGAGCAGGGCCCGATAGGCGTGTTTGCGTGGCTCGTAGTGGCGGCTTTGCATGCGCTCCGCCGTCACGTAATAGGCCGTGGCACGGCCATATTTTTCGGCAGCACTTAGAAAGCAACCCGTCGATGCGGCCTCGTCGGCAAGCCGGGCCACCTGATCGGCCATGCTCACCCACGCGGAGAAAAAGGCTTCTGTGCCGGCATCTTCACCTTGTTTTGCCACCTCGCGTACGCGCTCGTTAGCCCTGTCAATCTCCCCGATAGCACCGCCCATGCCGATGCAAATATTGACGGACAGGTTCCAAACGTAATTCCCAGGAAATGGTTCGTACATGAATCAACCCAGTCCTTGTAACCCGCGGCCGGTCCGATTGATTTCGGACGCTTGGAGCCCAGTGGTTTCCAGAGCGAAGCTACTCAATCAGAACCTCGATGAGAAATCGCTAGTTGTGTTCGCAGGTATCCGCCGAACTTATGACGCCGACGGCCAGCGCTTCCGCGCAGTTCCAGATTGGGAAAGGCTGGCGTGTTACGGCATGGACCGCGGCGAGAGGCCATGCATCAGAAGCACAAGCTGACGTCGCAGAAAAGCAATGCCGTGCTTGATATCAAGCTCGTCGGAGGACAGCCAGTGCCGAATTTCGATTTGGTAGATCGAGAAGATTACCCACGCAATTGTCTTCGAGCCTTCTTGCGGTGAGATTTCCCTTTGCTCAATCGCGAATTCGACGATTTCGCCGATCAAACCGATCAGACGTTCGCGCGTCTTCAGGAATTTCTTGGCCTCCGGACCGGCCGCGTAAAATATCATCTCTCTCAGCGCCAGACGTGACAAGGTAGGGCGCTGTCCGAAATAGCGGTAATGCGCCCGGAATACGCGTATGAGGTTGTCCAGCAATGATCCGGTCGGTTTCACCAAACCGGCCGAACTTTGGACCACTTCCTGCAGATCTTCGTTTACGATCATGAAGAGCAAGTCGCGCTTGGTGGGGGCGTAAACAAATATTGTGCCCAGCCCAACGCCAGCTCGCAATGCGATGGCGCGCGTCGTGGTGTCGTCGAAACCTTTTTCGACGAAAAGATCGGACGCTGCGTCTTTTATGCGTCGAAGCTTGTCGAGTTTATTGCGTTCCCGCAATCCAAAGACTTTTGGCCGGTCTGATTTGGACAACGCTTTTCCCAACAGGGTATCGAATCGCCTTGGGGAGCGAACTCCCGTTCAGGTTTCTTACCTGCGATTACGCATGAAGTGAAGCGAGCGAACGCAAAGCGCGAGGCAGGTAACGCAGGTAACACAGAGTGGCGCCTTGACAGAAAATTGATCATGCTCAATTATTCCAGGGCGAACACAGCTGAGCCCATCGCAATGGAAAGCGCCAGCCGCTCGCAAACACGCCGCGTCTAAGGCGCGGATTGATGTGGAAACGCACTTCGGGAGCGGCGTGGCTACAATGGCCGGCGGCGTCGAGAATGGCATGCTTCTTGTCCCCGGACCGACTGACGTCGTAGCGATCGATCACATCGCGCGCTGGCTTCTGACACCTATCAGCGGCTCGAACGAGCATATCATTGCCACCTCTACGGCCTGGCATGGGCGATTGATGGTGCTTGGGATGGGCGTACTCACGCCACCGATGATCATCGTGGCTCGGTTTTTCAAAGTCACGCCCCGCCAGGATTGGCCGCGACAACTCGATAATCCATTTTGGTTTGTGACCCACCGACGCTGGGGTCATGCGATTGGATTGATTGTCGCCACCGGTCTGGCCTTTGTGCTGGCCAAACAGGCTTGGCAGCCACCCTGGCATAGTCTGCATGGCGGGCTCGGTTGGGCGGTTATCGCCTTGGTGCTGATCCAAGTCGTCGGATCTTGGTTACGCGGCACTCACGGCGGTCCCATTGACCCTTTTACGCGGCAGCACCGCCCGCCAAACGACTGGCCCGGCGATCACTTCAGCATGACGCGACGCCGCATCGTCTTCGAATACGTTCACAAGTGGGGCGGATACATTTTGTTGGCGCTGACATTGATGGCAATTCCGACGGGCCTCCTTGCAGCCGACGCGCCGCGCTGGATGCCAATCACCCTGGGCATCTGGTGGCTTTTCTTTCTCGGCGTTTTCATCTGGTTGCAGCGCGCCGGGCGCTGCATCGACACCTATCAGGCGATCTGGGGGCTCGATCCGAAGCTTCCAGGAAATCGCCGACGTCCGATCGGTTTCGGCATCGTGCGCAAAAGCTGACAACTGCGAGCATGGAACGAAAGTAGTCGGCGACACCAAGTCATTGCTTGAAACAATTAGGAGGAAACCTTGGGTCTGGTCGAAGGAAAAACCTGCATCGTCACCGGCGCTGCCGGCAGCATCGGGCTCGCTACTGTCAAGGTGCTGCTCGCCGAGGGCGCGAAGGTGATGCTCGTCGATCTCGACGCGGACAAACTTGCGCACGTAGTCCGCGAGCTGGGCACAAACAAAGCCGCCTTTGTCCCCGCCGACGTCACCGACTCCGCTCAGACCCGCCGATACGTCGACGAGACTGTCTCGTACTGGGGAAAAGTCGACGTCCTGTTCAGCAATGCCGGCAACGACGGTCCCTTGATGCCGATCACTGAATACCCCGAGGACCTGTTCGACCGCATTATCGCCACCCATGTGCGCGGTTGTTTCCTGGCCTGCAAATACACCATCCCGCAGATGAACGACGGTGGCAGCATCATCATCACTTCGAGCATCGTCGGGGTGAAGGGAGTCCCTCACAACTGCTCCTATGTGGCCGCCAAACACGCTCTCATGGGCCTCATGCGTTGCGTCTCCAAAGAGGTTGCGCCACGACGCATTCGCGTCAACAGCGTGAATCCGGGACCCGTCGATAATGTTTTCATGCGCACCGCCGAGAAGACCATGAGCGACATGCTCGGTCGCGACGCCGGCGAATGGTTCGATGAGCAAATACCTCTCGGCCGTCACGCCGTGCCGGAGGAGATCGCGCAAGCGGTCTGTTTCCTCTCCTCCGATCGCAGCAGTTACACCAGTGGCACTGCGCTCATGGTTGACGGCGGGTTCTGCGCCTAAGGAGGACGTCATGACCAAGTTCGGAGTCGGCCAAGCCGTTCGCCGTGTCGAGGATCAGCGTTTTACAACCGGCGCCGGAGAATATGTCTGTGACCTTGCGCTCCCTCGCCAGTGCTACGGTGTGCTCGTTCTTTCGCCTCACGCGCATGCGGTGATCAAGAGAGTCGATGCGACTGCCGCCAAGGCCGCACCGGGCGTCGTGTGCGTACTCACGGGCGCCGACGCAGAAGCCGACAAGATCGGCGGTATCCCGCCGTTCTTTATGACCGAGTCGTGGGGTGGCCCGAAAGGATTTGGCACCACCCGGCCGGTACTCCTTGCCGACCGCGTCCGTTGCATCGGCGACCGGGTGGCTTTCGTCGTCGCTGAAACAGAAGCTCAAGCGCGCGACGCAGCCGAACTCGTTACCGTAGACTATGACCCGTTGCCGGCACTCGTCGATCTCGAGGAGGCGACGAAAGCGCACGCCGCGAAAATCTGGGAGGATTGCCCAAACGGCAATGTCGGGGTGACGATCGCGTTTGGCGACAGGGCCGCCACGGATGCTGCGTTTGCGGCGGCGAAATACACCGCTTCAGTTCGACTGGTAAACAATCGCATCACCGCAAATGCAATTGAGCCGCGCTGCGCAATTGGCGTCTACGACGCTTCGCAAGGCAAATATACCCTGCACACCACCTCGCAGGATCCGCACGGCGTGCGGACCGTATTGGCATCAGCCGTGCTACGGGTACCGGAGTCGAAAATCAGGGTGCTATCGCCCGACGTCGGCGGCGGCTTCGGCATGAAAGCGAACGTCTATCCCGATGACGTCCTGGTCCTGTGGGCGGCGAAGCGCTGCGGCAGGCCGGTCAAGTGGACCGCCACGCGCAGCGAGAGCCTGCAACTCGATAATCATGCGCGCGAGCAGATTATTTACGGTGAACTCGCTCTCGACGAGAACGGAAAATTCCTTGCCATCCGGGCGACCGGCTATCAGGCCCTTGGTGCCTATTGGTGGGCGGCCGCCACAGCGCCGTTGTTCTTTTCTTTGATGTTAATTCCAAGCGTGTACGACGTGCAGACGATCGACGTCAGCACCAATGCCGTTTTTACCAACACGGCTCCTACATCGGTCTATCGCGGAGCCGGCCGGCCCGAGGCAATCTATCTGATCGAACGCCTGGTCGATCGTGCTGCGAAGGTTACTGGCATCGGCCAAGTCGAGCTGCGGCGGCGCAACCTGATCAAGCCGACCGCCTTGCCTTACCACACGCCGACACATCAAAATTATGACAGCGGGGAATTCGAGAAGCTGATGGACAAGTGCCTGGCTCTTGCCGACTGGAGCGGATTTCCTGCGCGGCGCAAGGACAGCGAGCGGCGGGGCAAGTTGCGGGGCCGAGCGGTCAGCCCTTACATCGAGCTTGCCGGTGTCTTCAATGAACGGATGGAAATCAGGTTCGATCCCAGCGGCATGGTGTCGATCATTGCCGGCACCCATTCCCACGGGCAAGGGCATGCGACCGCATTTGCGCAGCTCGTTGCCGACTGGCTGGGCGTGCCGTTCGAGGCGATCAACTACATCCAGGGCGACACCGAGAAAGTCGCGTTCGGGCGCGGCACGTTCGCGGCGCGAAGCTCCATGGTCGGCGGCAACGCGCTTCGCGTCGCGGCAGACGCAGTCATAGCGCGTGGCAAGGAAATGGCTGGCGTGCTGATGGAAGCGGCGCCCAACGACATCGAGTTCAAGGCAGGGAGTTATACGGTGATGGGTACCGATAAACGCATGTCGATCAGCGACGTGGCCCGCGCCTTCTTTGCTCCGGCCGGACCAGTCTTGAAATTCGGTCTGGGACTTGATGGCGTAGGCTCGTATGCGGGCGTTCCGGGTGGCGCGCCCAATTATCCGAACGGATGTCAGGTATGCGAGGTGGAGGTCGATCCAGAAACCGGCGCGGTTCGGATCGATCGTTTCGCCGCCGTCGACGACCTTGGCATGATCATCAATCCGATGATCGTTGAGGGGCAGATTCACGGTGGTATTGCGCAGGGCGTCGGTCAGGCGTTGTTCGAGAACATCGTTTACGACGAGCAATCGGGCCAGCTAATCACCGGAAGCTTCCTTGACTACGGTATGCCGCGCGCCGACGACTTCCCGTCGTTTGCATCGGAGTTGGTCGAAATTCCGGCCAAGACTAACCCGCTCGGCATCAAGGGCATCGCTGAATCGGGAACGATCGGTGCACCGCCGACTGTGGTCAACGCGGTGCTCGATGCGTTGAGCAGTCGTGGCGTTGAGCACCTTGATATGCCGTTGACACCCGCCCGCATTTGGCAGGCGGCGAACGCGCCCGCCAAAGAGCGCGCGTAGCTGGAGGAAGGCTTTTCATGGAGCGCTCCACACGCTCACGCTCCGAACCTATCATCCGTGAGCACAAGATTCCGACGCGCGACAGTAAGCCCTACATCGCCGTTGAAGGGCCGGACGGAAACCTCTGGTTCTGCGAGAGCGGGGCTTCAAAGATTGGCTGCTTCGATACTTTTTCCTGTACGTTTCGCGAATTCGATTTGCCGTCAGCCGAAAGCACGCCGATTGGCATCGATGTCGGTGCGGACGGTAACCTGTGGTTCACTGAGAAAACCGGCAATCGCATTGGACGCCTCAGCCGCGGCGGCGTGATCACGGAATTTGCGCTGCCTACCGCCGAAGCGGCACCCGACGGCATCGCGCTTGGGCCGGATGGAAACATTTGGTTTTCTGCGGCCGATGTCGATCGGCTGGGCCGTGTGACTCCCGACGGGCGCATTACAGAGTTCGGAAAGGGTATAACCCCCGGAAGTCGGCCGCTCTCCATCGTTGTGCGCGATGGAGCGCTCTGGTTCAGCGAGGCAGCGGGCGGGCGCGTCGGTCGAATGACCGTCGACGGAGACGTCACTGAGTTTCCGATACCCAGTCCTAACAGCCAGCCACGCGCCATGGCGCGGCATCCCGACGGCAATATTTGGTTCGTCGAAACCGGCGCCAATGCGCTAGGCCGTATCTCCCGCGACGGAACGATCGTTGAGTTCGTTGTTCCAACCCATGATGCCTCACTCCGTGGCGTCGCTGCGGGCGCCGACGGCGACCTTTGGTTCACCGAGAATTTTGCCAACAAAATCGGCCGGATGGCGCCGGACGGCACCATGATCGGGGAATATGACATTCCGATTTCGGCGAGCGGCGCTCGGTGCATCACCGCGATGTCCGATGGCCGGCTGTTCTTCACACAATACGACGTTGGCTCGATTGGCGAGATTATCCCACAATAATCACAGTTACCCGCTTGTACTACGCCCTCGCGCGCGAATCCTGATCTCACCGCGCTGCCTGCCGATGTCGACGCACTGCATCAGACTGGTGCGCGAGCTTGCCGCGCAGCTGGCCGATAATGACGCGAAGCTTGTCGCGGCGCGTGCCCAGTTCGATCAGCTCCGGCTGATCATCCTGCGCCTGCAACGCTCGCGGTTTGAAGTCGGTCTCGGCGATGGCGTGACCGATTTTGATCGGCTCCTAGGCGAAAGCGGATTTTGCGCCACCGCAACGTGTCGAGACCGGCACTACCAACCGGGGGGCCGCGATACCGTGATATGCTGTTGCACTTCCTCTTCGGTCGGGATCCACGCGAGCTTGAGGTCGCGCGTCTTCGGATGGAGCTGGTGTGATCCAAGACCTTCGACGAAGGGCTTGTTCCCAATCTTAGCGCGAAGCGTGGCCGTTTTCGTCTCGTTGATGCGATAGTCGAGAGCTTCAGCGTCTACGATGTCGATCTCGACACCGTAGAATTCCCTGGCGGCCTCTGGCGTTAGCCACTCGTCCATGACGTCGTCGAGCACTAGGCGCGGATCGCGCTTTAGCGGATCGCCGAACCCGCCGCCGCCAGACGACGCATAGAATATGCGGTCGCCCTTTTTGAGCTCGACACCGGTGGCGTACATTCCAGCATTGTATTCTTTATCCGTCCCCTTGTTGATGATGAGATTGCAGCCTCCGCCATTTAGGCCACCTGCCATGCCGAACGGCGTGAATTTTTCGCGATCACCATGGATCGTCATCGTTACGTCAGTTAGTACCACCATCTCTCGCACGAGCGCGAAGCCGCCGCGATAGGAGCCGTGGCCGCAAGAATCGATACGCGCCTCATAGCGCGTGTAAAGCACCGGGAACCAGCGCTCCTCAAGTTCCTGCGGGATCGTCCGGGCGTTGCAGAAGCGCATGAATATCAGGGATTTTCCATCCTTGAAGGTGCGCGCATTCTCGCCACCGACGGCATAGGTGTATTGCACGAACGATTTCTTGGTGCGAGGGTTGTAGCCGCCCATGCAGAGATTGGTGAGGCTGACCGCCGCCGGGTAGACGCGCCATGGCTGTACCTTGCTCAACGGGCCGGCCAAACAGGCGATCGTCACCGCCTCGACCTTGTCGAATGCTCCAGACGCATAACCGGTGGTTGGCGCAGGTTCGACAACGTCAACGCAGGTTCCCTTCCTGGAAATGATTTCAAGATTGCGGATGATGCCGTGGTTAAGGGGAAATAGCTGCGGGAAGCAGATCATAAATCCCAGATAATTGCCGCCGGTCAGCGTAGCATAGCTGCATCCCCAGGAACCACGAGGCGTCGGTCCGCTTTGGGTCCAATCGAAGATCAGCTTGGTTCCGCGCTTGGTCATGGTGCAGTGAACACGGATCGGCGGCTTGCCGGGCGTCATGACGTCCTGGTCACCAAAATCATCAAACTCCCAGGTGCCATCCGGTAGCTGCTCGACCTCGGCCAACATAAGGCGCTCGGAATAGTCGAACTGCTCCTCGAAAGCAGTGAATAAGGTGTTGACGCCGTAGCGCTCGCACAACTCATGCACGCGCCGGTCGATCAGCCGCGAGGCTTCGAACTGCGCCTGAAGATCGGCGCGACGCTCGACGGCGCCGCGGATATTGATAGCGATCAGGCTGAACAATTCCTGGTCCAGCACGTCGCGCTTGAACAGCTTGATCGGCGGAATGCGGATGCCTTCGGCGTAGCAGGTGGTCGCTTCCGGATTGAAGGTGCCGGGCATCGGGCCGCCCATGTCGGCCCAGTGAATTACCGTGCAGGCGAACGCCACGACCTGTTCGTCGTAAAAGATCGGGCGGATCAGCCGCGTATCGTTCACATGGGAGCCAGTGCGGTAGGGATCCGAAAACAGATAGGTGTCGCCGCGATTCATGGATTCGATTGGCGCGTCCTTGAGCAATTCGACGACGGAAGGACCGAACGACGCATAGTGCGCCGCCGCGTCAGTATGACCGTGCGCGACCAGCCGGCCGTCTCGCGTCAGCAGCGCATTGGAGCGATCGCGCCCCATTCCGACGACCGGGTGATAGGCCACCCGCTCGATCGTAGTCGACGCCTCATAACAAGCCGCCACGAAAGCGTTCCGCATCACCTCAAAGGTGATGAGATCCATATCGATGGCGCTGACATGTGTCAGCTTTTCCTTGACGCCGAGACCGGGGGCGTCGGACTTCGTGCTGGCGGATGCTTTTGTCTGCATCGGATTTACCGTTCGACCTTGATGACCAGATTGCCGTATTTATCGGGAGTGCACAGCGTGCCAGGCGGCATGACTGTGGTCGTGTCGGGCTGCTCGACTATCGCTGGTCCATCGAACGGTACACCGACCGGGAGCTTATCGCGCTCGTAGATCGCAGCCTCGACAAAGCCAGAGCCACGGAACCACACGTTACGCCGCCCCTTATGGGCTTGCGCGAGACTTCGTGGAGCGCTTCACCTCCGGCAGGTTAGGCTTCTGGATCAGACCAACCGCGATCACCCGCAGGTTGACGATCTCGAGCGGAGCGTAACCGGGCGGCAACGTATAGCCGTAGGCCGCCTGCATCGCTGCCAAGAAATCATTGGTGATGGTCTCCAGGTCGCTGATCCGGCCGTCTTTGACCGATACGGTGAAGAATCGCGCCTGGCTGAAATATTTGACGTCGACATAGCGCTCGATCTCAATCTGGTCGGAGCGCATTCCCTCACGGATCAGCGTCTCCTTCGCCTTATCTGCCAGCGCATTGAATTCATCGTTGAACTCGTCGTAATCGATCTCCGCCTCGATCTTGTGCAATGGCTGGGTGAATTCGTGCCGAACATCGACGCGGATTGCTCCAAACGCCGAAGCGTAGCCCGGCAGCGGCGGCACGATCACGGTCGACGCGCCAATTTCGCGTGCGAGATCACAGGCATACATCGATCCACCACCACCGTAAGGCACGATCGCAAAATCGCGCGGGTCCCAGCCGCGACTGACGGTCTGAAGGCGCATCGCCATCATCAGATTGGTCATCGCGACCATGTACATATTGGCGGCCGATGTCTCCGCGTCCCAGGCGTGGTGCTGGCCAATCCTGGTCTCGAGCGCCTGCCGCGACAGCTTGGCGTCGACCTGCATTTCGCCGCCGAGGTAATAATTGGGATCGATCCGCCCCAGCACGATCTGGGTGTCGGTGTTGGTTGGCTCAGTGCCGCCGGCCCCGTAGCAAGCCGGCCCCGGAACCGCGCCCATGCTTTGCGGCCCGACATTTAACATGCCGCCCTTGTCTACCCAGCCGATCGAGCCGCCTCCGGCGCCGATATAGATGGTGTCGACTGACGGCAGGCAGCACGGCACGTTCCACAGAATCTTCCACTCATGGGTGACCGCCGGCCGACCCTTGTAGATGATCGAAACGTTGTTGGTGGTGCCTCCGGTTTCGAAAGCGATGACGTTCTCAAAACCGGCGAGCGAACCAATATAGCCGGCCAGCCCGACGGCCCCGGAAACTGGCGAGGAATGGAACGTGCGAGCCGGTAGCTTCAGAGCCTCCTCCATGCCGATGACGCCGCCGCCGGATGTCGTCACCAGGATCGAGCCGTCATAGCCCCAATCCGCCCGCAGCCGATCCGACAGTCCCCGCAGATAGCTTTTGAGGATTGGCGAGACATAAGCGTTGAGCACGGTAGTGCAGGTCCGCTCGAATTCAAGCATCTGCGGCAGCACCTCGTGCGACAACGATATGTCGATATCCGGCAGATCCTCGCGCAGGATCTCTCGGGTGCGCAATTCGTGAATCGGATTCATGAAAGAATCCATGTACACCACTGCGACGGATTCGATCCCGCGCTTCTTGATCACCCGCGCCGCGCGCCGCACATCTTCTTCCTGCAGCGACATAACGATCTCGCCGTACGGACTGACGCGCTCACGTACCACCAGCACGTTGCGCCGCGGCACGATCAGCTCCGGCGGGTCCCAATCGAGCTCGAAGGCCGAAATGCGTTCGGCCCGGCCGCCGCCGAGCACGTCGCGAAAACCCTCGGTCGTGATCAGGATAGTCTTGACACCCTTGCGCTCGAGAATGGCGTTGGTCGAGACCGTGGCGCCGTGTCGGAACGACAGCGTTTCCTCGCCGCGCAAACCCGCCCGCCGCAGTCCATTGATTACGCCGTCGAAAAAGGTCGGCGGCGTCGAGGGAACCTTGCCTATGCGCTGCTCCCCGGTTTCCAAGTTCACGCCGATTATGTCAGTGAAAGTGCCCCCGATATCGGTGCCAACGACCCAAACGCGTTTACCGCTCATACTCGATGCTTTCCTCGATGCTTCCGCCCCGTCCGTTCACAAACTCGGAACCAAAGTTGCGGAAGATGACGGGCGCGCGCGGAGCGTCCCAATGCGAAAACCGGTGTAGCCCGTATCAAGCAACAGCAATCAACACCAAGACCAGCGCCGTTTTCAATTGCCACATTAACGAATGTTATTCGGTTTTGCTCCATTGTCAACCGCGCCGGCCCAATTGCGCAAAGCTTTTTCGCCACTCCGTTTCGGTGTTAAGAAGCATCGCCACCAGCGAGCACCGCCGGAGGTGAGATTGGTGTCCGCGTGGGCCGCCAACAAATCGAGCGCTTCGGCAAGGCTTTGCGACGAAACAGGACTGACGTTCCGTCATGACTGACAACTCTTGTACCTCGGAGTTTCGCTCTCGTTCGAAGTTGAATTCCCCACACGTGCCGATGCGCACCGGTTTCTGCGCCAGAGCAACAAGGCACTCTACCGTGCGCCTGATCGGAGCTATTGCACAGAGCTAATAACGAATAGTATTCATGTTTAGGGAGGCGTCAACTAATCTCACTGGTCCGCATCATGGCGCTGCGCGTGGCTTGCGTATTTTGCGCCGAAGCGTTGGGCAAAGGACGGAACGACGCACTGGGATGCCAGCGCCAGCGCATGCCCCGCAGCGATCAACTACTTTAATTTTTTTAGATCGTAATTTGATAGATTCCGGTTAGCCGTCAACTCAGAGAGGACTACGCAACATGGCACAAACGAAGAAACAACAGATTCGGGAAGCAATACTCGCGGCCGGTTACGAACTCTTCGCGAAGCACGGCTATTCCGACACCAATATCACCGACATCGCCCGCACTGCCGGAGTGGCTCCAGCGAGTGTCTACGTTTACTTCAAATCGAAACTGGACATTTTGTTCTGTATTTATGAACCTTGGCTGACTCGGCAATTCGACGAGCTGGAGCATTCGCTGAAGCGCGTGAAGGAACCGCGCAAGCGGCTTGGCAAGATTCTGGTCACGATCTGGCACCGGATTCCGTCCGCTGACAACGGCTTCGCCAATAACCTCATGCAGGCGCTGTCGACCACGACAACTCGCGAGGGCTATCGGCCGACCCTCCGATTGGCCATTGAGAAGCGGTTAGCCGGTCTGTTTCTGTCCTGCCTGCCAAATCTGGGGCGCGGCGCTTCCCGCGAAATGGCCAATATCACGCTGATGGCTTTTGACGGTTACGTGCTGAACTTTCATTTGACGGGCGGCGCAACCTGTCCAGCCCGGCGGTCGGGGCTGTTCACCAATTTCTTGCTGTGCGCCGAGACAGCGATCAGCCGCGAGGCTGCGAAGGCCAAGCCAACGCCGCGCCCGCGAGCACGGATTTCAGGCCGGCTCACAACCGGTTCCCAGTCAGAGGCGGCCGAATGAGCCAACCGCCAGATCAGACCTTGCCACGGGTATTTTCGACCGTCGTCGAAATGCTGGTCGACGCTTGCGCCCGCTTTCCGCACAATACCGCGCTGCGCTGCGGCGACCGCCAACTGTCCTATCTCGAATATCGCAATTGCGTTGCCGGCTTTGCCGATGAGCTTATCAGATACGGCGCACGGGGCTCCCGCGTCGCGCTGGTCTGTGCCAATTCGCTCGATCTGCCGATCGCCATGTTCGCCGTCCACGCAGCAGGGGCTCAAGCGGTTCCGATCAATCCGACATACACCGAGCGTGAGCTGAGTTACATCCTGCGCGACTCCGATCCCGTCGCGATCATTTACGACGCCGACACCGCGGCAAAAATCGAGCCGTTGATCGAGGCGGAGTCGATCCGTGCCGCGATCCAAATTGGGGGCGACGTTGGACGGCGGCTCGACGGCTGGCGGACAAACAATAGTTTGCGGCTGCCGCCCTCGCCCGCTCCTGACGATCTGGCGTCACTCCAATATACCGGCGGTACCACCGGCCTGCCAAAGGGCGTCAATATCAGCCACCGGCAGATGTCGATCAACATCAGTCAGCGCGAGGCGGCACTACCGACGCGGGATGGCGACGAGAGCATCCTCTGCATGATGCCGTTGTTCCATGTGTTTGCCGTCGCGATGTGCTTGCATCTCTCAGCCTATTGCGCGGGCAAGCTGGTGATCGTGCCTCGCTACCGGCCGGACCTGGTGCTCGATCTCATCGCGTCGGAACGCATCACTCGCCTGCCGGCTGGGCCTACGGTCTTTATCGGACTGCTGGCCCATGAAAAATTTGCGACCGCCAACTTTTGCTCGTTGCGCTGCGCCTATTCCGGATCGGCGCCGCTGGCCGAGGAAACTTTGCGGCAGTGGAAGACGCGCACCGGCACCGCGATCCTGGAAGGCTTTGGACAGACTGAAGCCGGACCGGTATTGACCTATGTGCGCGACGGCGGGCCGCTGAAGGTCGGCTCGGTCGGACCGGCTTTGCCGCTGACGGAGATCGAGATCGTAGATACCGAGACTGGACAAAAGGTTCTCGGCGTCGGTGAAGTTGGCGAGGTCCGCGCCCGCGGACCTCAAGTCATGTCCGGGTACCGCAACAAGCCAACGGAAAGCGCCGAGGCGCTGCGCGATGGCTGGCTATATACCGGTGACATCGGCGAACTCGACACCGACGGCTATCTGTATATCCGCGACCGCAAAAAGGACATGGTGATTGTCGGCGGCTACAACGTCTATCCGCGCGAAGTTGACGAAGTGCTATTTTCCCATCCAAGCGTTAAGGAAGCGGCGAGCACCGGAGTCGCCGATAGCTATTACGGCGAAAAGATCTGCGCCTTCGTCGTGCTCAAGCCGGGCGCGCCAACCGACACCCCGAACCTGATCGAGTTTTGTAAGAAAAATCTCGCCCCCTACAAGGTACCCTCGGTGGTCAAGCTGGTCGAGGAACTGCCGCGAACCACGGTCGGGAAGATCGACAAATCGGCTTTGCGGGAACGACTCGCTGCCGAGGTTCAAAACGGTGAGCAGAAGCAAAGATCGCGCTAATCTGCACTGCACGGATCCAACATGACATATCGAGCGGAAATCCCCTACGGCGCCTACTGGAGCACGCCATTTTCCCGCTGGCAGGGCGCCTTCGCGCATCTGCATTCGCTTGAGTTCGCGGCCCATACCACCCGCCGCGAGCTCGATCGTCTCGGTATCGAAGCTGAGGCCATCGGCCACGGTGTCCTCGGCTTCAGCGTGCCGCAAGCACATTCATTCTACGGCTTGCCCTGGGTCGCCGGCCGAGCCGGCTTGGGTCACCTCGCTGGACCTTCGATCATGCAGGCCTGCGCGACCGGCGTGCGCGTGCTTCTTGCTGCAGCGCAGGAGATTGATTCCGGATTGTGCGATACCGCCTTAGCATTGACCTGCGACCGAACCTCCAACGGGCCACATCTCTACTACCCAAACCCCAAAGGGCCCGGCGGCACTGGCGGCCACGAAGACTGGGTGATGGACAATTTCTCCTGCGATCCGCTCGGCTCGCATTCGATGCTGCAAACCGCCGAAAATGTCGCCGCCCGCCACCAGATCACGACCGAGCAGCAGCATGAGGTCGTCCTGCTCCGTGAAGCACAATACCGCGAGGCGCAAGCGAACGACTTCGCTTTTCAAAAACACTACATGAGCCTGCCATTCGAGGTGCCGGATTCCACGTTCAAAAAGACGGTTGCCACGATACCGTCGGACGACGGCATAAGATTCTCGACGGCGCAGGGGCTGGCGGCGCTCAAGCCAACGCAGGCCGGCGGGTCCGTCACCTTTGGCGGACAAACCCATCCGGCAGACGGCAATGCGGGCATCATTCTGGCCGGTCCGGAGCCTGCCGCCGACCTGAGCCGCGACCGCAACATTCGGGTACGACTTCATGGATTCGGCAGCGCCCGCGCGGAACTCGCCTTTATGCCGGAGGCTCCCGTTCCGGCGGCGAAGCAAGCGCTCCAAGCTGCCGGCTTCACCATTGACCGGATGGACGCGATAAAGACCCACAATCCGTTTGCGCTTAACGACATACTGTTCTCGCGACAAACCGGCGTCACTCTCGAAAAGATGAACAAATTCGGCTGTTCGCTGGTATGGGGCCACCCGCAGGCCCCGATGGGGACGCGCGCCGTGATTGAACTCGTCGAGGAACTGGTACAACGCGGGGGTGGTTTCGGCCTGTTCACCGGCTGCGCTGCCGGCGACAGCGCGATGGCCATCGTCCTCGAGGTTGTTGATCGCCGGCCCACGTGACGCGCGTGCAACTGCCACCGCGAACGACGACAGGGTCCTACAACGCCTTCAGGCCGACGCCGGCTTCTGCTCGACCCGCTGCTTGAAGCTCGCTGCGAAATCGCGTCCGAGGCTCTCGGCCTTCTTCTTCATGATGCCCAGCCCAAACTTTCCCAGTCGCCCCACCACCGTCGCCTCAGATGAATAGAACACTTCGGTCTCGTGCTCGCTCAGCGACGTCAGGCGCAGGGTGTTTTCCGCGGAGACCGAACTAGCGCGGCTGCCTTCTTCGCCCCTGGTGCGCGATCGCACCTCCTCGGATTCGATTTCCGAGAGGATCTCGACCTCGACGTTGAATTCGGCCTTGATAGGACCAACTGCGACACGAATCCGCGCCTTGTATAGGATCGGGCTCACCACCTCGACACCCTGGCACCCGGGAATGCACGGTCCAACGACCGCCGGATCCTTGATCGCCGTCCACACCAATTGCCGCGGGGCCGCGACGATAAATCGGTCTTCAATTCGCATACGGCAATCATTCCCGGAGCAGGCGCGCCGGTCGGCCCGGCCATTGGCTTAACTGGCAGCAATCGAACGCTATGATACGCGCAAGTGTCAATAGTGAATCTCGTTCGGTTTTGACACCGGCACCGCATAACGCGGCGCAAGATATTCATAACGCTTGATAATTTTGCCAGCGGGCGCGCTCACAAATCCCACGGCTAACTGTTGCGAGGCCGCGATCGAGCCGGTCCGCAATCTCGTGTACGGCAATGCCGACCGTCGCTCCCCTGAAGTCGGGTGCGCTGCAGAAGCCAAAGACGGTCCGCATCTGACGGCGGCAAAAAGCTTATCAGGCGGGAAAGTAGGCGAGAAACTCGCCGAGTGAATTGGGTCCGCGAGGGACCCGCTCATATCCCAATCCCGCATACGTCCTTTTTTTAGACAACCAGATTGAATATCGAATGATAGTCGGTATAGACTTTGAACTATAATGAGTAGCAGCCGGTCAACCGGGATGAGAGGGGAGATGAAGATGCGTGACGGAGCCAGTCGATTTGTAGGTGGCATTCTTGCGAGCGTACTCGGAGCATTGGTTCTTTGCACAACGATCAGCAGCGGCGTTCACGCGGAAGATCGTTTGCTAGGCATGGTTGAACCGGTCAAGGCGAAAAAACCCTATCGGATCGCTTATTCATCTGCTGATATGAATGCCGACTTCTTCCTTGCGCTCGCCTATGGCGTCTTGGACGAAGCACAGCAATCCGGCGTGGAAGTGGTACGCGTGCTATCTGCGGGCGGATACGGCAAGGTAGCGGAGCAGGTTGCGCAGATCGAGGAACTCAACACCTTAAAGCTAGATGCAGTGATCATCGTTTCGGCCGCATTCGACGGCTTCGACAAGGTGGTTGATCGACTAGTTGAAAACGGGACCAAAGTGATCATGGTCGGCACACCGATCAGTTCCCCGAAGGTATCCCTTGCGATCATGCAGAATGAGGGCGGCCTGGGGAAAATGGAAGCCGACTTTATCTGTAAGGAAAAGCCCGGCGCCAAAGTTATAACGCTGCCGGGACCTCCGGGCTCGGAATGGAACAAATTGCGTTTCGAAGGGTTCAAAGCCGGCGCGGAGCAGTGCAAACTCAATTTGGTCGGCAACACCTACGCCGGTAACATCTCGATCGACGAAGGACAGCGCCAAGCCGGCGACTGGCTGCTGAAAAATCCGGATGCCGATTATATCTATGCCGTCGCGGGCATCTTTGCTGTTGGAGCGGCGCAACAAGCCAAGCGTATGAACTCTCACGCCAAGGTGGTGAGCGGCACCCTGACGCGACGCACGCCCGACTTGATCAAGGACGGCTCGATGGCGATGGTGGTGAGCGAGCCGGCGGTCGTGTTCGGCCGCGCCGGTCTGCAATACACCGTGCGCGTCCTTAACGGCGATCCGCTGGTAAAACTGGTGCCTGGCATCATGCCCTATCCAGTGGCGCTAGTTCCCAACCATGAACTTACCGCCCAGAACATCGGCCAGTACGATCTGAGTAAATACGATTTGCAGCCTGAGGGTTGGAAACCTCCCCAGCTACAATAAGAGTTGGCCGAGCCACCAAATATGATGTCGTCCAATGCGCCCGCTCTATCTGTGTCCGGCATCTACAAATCGTTTGGCTCGACGCGCGCGCTTCAGGGCGCAAGTTTGGAACTCCAAGCAGGGCAGATTCTCGCCCTGCTCGGCGAGAACGGTTCTGGAAAGTCCACGCTCGCAAAAATCATTGCGGGAGCGCTAGCGGCAGATCGTGGCACGATCTGCCGCGATGGCCGTCCGGTCGTTTTCGAAGATCCGGCAACCGCCCGTGCGGCCGGGATCGCGATGGTGTTCCAGGAACTTTCGCTCGCTCCCGATCTCGATATCGTCGACAACATATTTCTTGGCCGTGAACGGCCGAGAAGATTGCCGGGATTTTTTGACCGCAAAGGCGAGGAGCGGGCATGTCGGGTAATGCTCGATGAACTCGGCCTCACTTTTAATCTGCGCCAACCCGTCTACTCATTGGGCATCGCGCAGAAGCAGATGCTCGAGATCTGCAAAGCCCTCTCGCAGCAACCAGCAGTTTTGATCCTCGACGAACCCACGGCTAGCCTCACGCAGCGCGAGATCCAGCAGCTGTTTACCCTTATCGTCCGCCTCTGTGCGTCAGGCACCGCTATCCTTTATGTTACCCACCATTTGCGCGAAGTTTTGGAGATCGCCGACCACGTCAGCATTATGCGAGACGGCAAAATCGTCGCTAATCGCGAGGTTACCCAGAAAACGACCGAAGCGGAACTCATTGAACTTTTAATGGGAAAAGCTGTGGGCGCAGAATCCACCGCACGGAGCAGTTCGGCACGTGTTCGGTTGCTTGACGTTGCCGCGTTACGAACTCAAAGAAATTCCGGCCTGTCTTTTCATATCGGAGACGGCGAGATCGTAGGGCTCTACGGGGTTGTCGGATGCGGGCGGGAAGAAATCGGCCGCGCACTTGTCGGGCTCCATCCGGTACTAAACGGCGCCATAGAACTTGCCGGTAAAAACTACAAAGCACGCGATCCTGCGGTCGCTCTTGCCAACGGCATCGGCTTCCTTTCGGCCGACCGCACCAGGGAAGGTATTCTCTCTAATCGTCCGATTCGAGAGAACCTCACTCTGTCGAATCTGCGAACCATCGCACGAGGCTGCATCATTCAAAAGCGACTAGAGCGGGCAACGGCGCTCGAACAGCTCCGCGAGCTCGGCGTCAAATTTATGTCCGCGGAACATTTCATCACGGCTCTTTCAGGCGGCAATCAGCAAAAGGTATTATTCGGTCGCGCTTTGGCTACTAGACCTAAACTCCTGATCCTGGAGGATCCCACAAGCGGCATCGACATCGGCGCCAAGCAGGACTTATACCGCATGATTCGTAGCCATGCCGCCGAGGGTACGAGCTTTCTGTGGATGTCCAGCGACATCACCGAAACCCTTACGCTGTGCGATCGCGTCTACGCCATGTATGACGGTCGCATCGTTTTGGAGATCACCTCTCCGACCATGGCCGACGAAGAGCATCTCATGGCCGCCGTACTCGGCCGCAGTGGAGTGGTGCAACAGATATGACTTCGGCAGCAACGGACACTACCCTATTCGCGGCAAGCCCGTATCGCGCCATTGCGAGGTTTGGCCTGCCGCTTCTAGTCATCGCCATAGCGATAACCACCGGCCTGCGTGAACCGCATTTCTGGTCGATCGCGAATGCTCAGAATTTGGCGCGACAATCGGCGCCGCTGCAGATCGTCGTGATCGGCCAGCTGTTTGCACTTCTAAGCGGGGGGCTCGACCTCTCGGTTGCGTCGGTAATGGCATGTTCGGGCGTCGTCGGCATACTTGCTTTGCCGTATGTCGGCCTCGCCAGCGCTCTCGCAGTCATGATCTTAACCGGTATGCTATTCGGACTCGGGAACGGCGCGCTGATTGTTGGGTTCTCTGTTTCGCCGTTCATCGTTACACTGGGAATGCTTTCGGTCGCCAAGGGCCTGGCGCTGTTGCTCACTGGTGGACTACCGCTTTACGCGGTTCCCGAACCGCTGGTGGACGTTGTCGGCTTTGGTACGATCTTGGGCGTACCGATTTCAAGCATCGTGGCATTTGTGGCGATGCTCGCCGGCGCCCTTGTGCTTCGCAGCACAATATTCGGCCGGCATGTCTACGCCACTGGATCAAGCGAAGCTGCAGCGCGCAATTCCGGAGTTCGCGTTCGCCGCGTTCGCCTTGCCGTTTATGCCATAAGTGGCGCCGCTTCCGGGCTTGCTGCAATTGTCATGACATCATGGGTTAGTGCAGCGCAGCCGCTGGCGGGTGAAGGCATGGAGCTGCAGTCGATAGCCGCGGTGGTCGTTGGAGGCGTCGCGCTTGCAGGGGGGTCAGGCACCATGCTGCAGGCGTTCTACGGCGTGCTCATTCTCGCCCTTTTATCGAACGCGCTGAACATGGCCGGTGTTTCATCTTTCTTGCAAGTACTAGTCGTTGGAGTTGTCATTTTACTTGCGGTGATCGTTGACCGGGTGCGCACGCGGGCGCCTGCTTGAGCACGGAGCAGGATAGCTGGCGCATGAAGCAGCGACAATGAAGTTCCGTGTTCAAGGTGTGGCTGCCGAGCAGCTGGAGTAGTTGCGCTTACCGCTTTTTTGGGATGTCCAATGTTGCACCGTCCGGAGAGCCTTGGCGAAGTTGTCAGCTTGTTGGTTGGCGACCGAGACGCCAAGCTTCTAGCAGGGGGCGCCAGCCTGGTGGCAATGCTCAATGCGCATCTGGTCGAACCTTCGGCGCTTGTCAGCCTGGCGCGTGTCCGCGAGCTTCGCGGCATTGATATACCTGCCGACGGCGCGTCGCGCATCGGAGCTATGACGCGGCACTGCGAAATCGCGAAATCTTTCGCCCTGACCGGTCCGCGAACGTTGCTGCGACAAGCCGCATCCTCGATCGCCAATCCAACGGTCCGCGCTATGGGGACGATCGGCGGTTCTGTTGCACTCAACGACCCTGGGGCTGACTATTCGCCGGCGCTGGTAGCGCTGTCTGCAACAATGGAAATCGTTGGACCTTCCGGTGCGCGCTTCATTGCCGCAACCGACTACTTTCTAGACTGGTACACGACCGCGTTGGCGCCGGGTGAAGTCGTCACAGCCGTGCACTTGCCGCTGGCCGCAGCTGGCAGTGGCGTTTATCACAAGCTCGCTCGCGTGGCCGGGGATTTCGCTGTCGTAAGCGTCGCGATTGCGGCGCAAGCTGACGGTCGCATTCGCGCGGTGATTGGCGCCTGCGGCCCGCGCCCTCTCTCGCTTGCAGAAGCGGACGCCGAACTCGAGCGCGGAAACGTTACCTTGGCGGGCGCACTGCTTGCCGACGCGGCGGACCCGGTGGACGACAGCCGCGCTTCGGCGGCCTACCGGCGGCGCGTCATTCCTCGCATGCTGGCCCGCGCCTTCAGCGAAGTTCTCGCGAAGGAACAACTGCAATGACACGCTCCATCGATGTAGCAATTACGGTAAATGGCGAAGAATGCAGATTACGCATTGAGCCATTCGAGACCCTGTTGAGCACTCTTCGCGATAGGCTGCGCCTGACTGCAGCCAAGCGTGGCTGCAATCAGGGCGTCTGCGGCGCCTGCTCGGTCCTGATCGCCGGCGCGCCCGCGCGCGCCTGCCTGAGCCTCACAGCAAATTGCATCGATTCTGAAATCACGACCGTAGAAGGGCTTTCAACTCCGCTTGCCCTTTCGCCGCTGCAAGCCGCCTTGGTACGGGCTGGTGCCATCCAATGCGGATTTTGCACGCCGGGCATGCTTGTCACCCTCACGGCACTGCTTAACGAGTGCCCGCAGCCGACCCGGGACGAGGTCCGTATTGCCGTCAGCAGCAACCTGTGCAGATGCACCGGCTATCAAAAGATCATAGATGCCGTTGCCGGAACGATTGAGAAAAGCGGCGCATGAAGAGCATTCATACCTCCGTCGGTCACAATGTCGAGCGTCTCGACGCGGCCGAGAAAGCAACCGGCGAGGCCCAGTACGTGGATGACCTCTACCGTCCCGGCATGCTTCACGGCGCGATCGTGGGGAGTAGTCACGCTCACGCAAAGATCCGCGGCTACAAGCTAAACGAAGCTCTAGCGATACCCGGCGTTGCCGCCATTTTGACGGGAGAGGATTTTTCGTGCGCCCGCACTGGCGCTTTCTGCAAAGACGAACTGCCGCTTGCCAGGGACAAGGTCATTTATATGGGCGAGCCCGTGGCCGTGGTGGCGGCACGAGATGCGGAAACTGCGAGGCGCGCGGCGCGTGCGATCGAGATCGATTATGAACCGCTGCCGGCGGTACTAACGATCGATGCGGCACTCGCTGCGGGCGCTCCGCTCGTACACGACGGGTTGGCGAATTACGTCAAGATCGCGCCCAGCTTTTCCGACGGCAACGTGCTGTGGCAGTGCCGCCTCGAGGAAGGCAAGATCGATTCGGCCTGGTCGCAATGCGATGTAATCGTCGAAGACGTATTCGAAACCGCCGCACAACATCACATGTATATGGAGCCGTGCGGCGCGCTGGCCGAAGTCGATCGTGGCGGCCGAATTACGATCTGGTCGTCTTGCCAATCGGTCCACCTTGTCCAGCAGCGCACCGCCGAGTGGCTCTCGATTCCAATGGGAAGAATCCGAGCACTTGCACCTAAGATAGGTGGCGGTTTCGGCGCGAAGGGTGGCCTCCACGTGCAGCATCTGGCAGCAGCATTGGCCCTCAAGACCGGCCGGCCAGTGAAGATGGTTCTGTCCCGCGTCGAAGATTTTGAAATCGTCCGCTCGCGGCACCCCTCGCGGATCGTTATGAAAACCGGCGCCAAAAGAGACGGTACTCTTGTCGCGCGTGAGGCTAACGTGTTCTTGGACGGCGGTGCTTACGCAGACGAGAGTCCGACGGTGCTTAGCTTTGCCGTTCTGATGGCGCGCGGCCCGTATCGTATTCCACATCTGCGCAGCCGCGGCCTCGTCGTTTACACCAACAAGCTCAGGGCCAGCGCCTTCCGCGGTTTCGGCAACCCGCAAGTAACTTTCGCAGGCGAAAGCCAGGTCGACCGGATCGCCGAAGAGCTTGGCATTCATCCCGTCGAACTTCGCTTGCGCAATGCCGTGGATGCGGGAGACCGGTGGGCGGGCGGTCAGATTTTGCCAGCCTGCGGTTTGCGCGAATGTCTCACGAAAGTGCGCACTGCCGTTGACAACGCACCAGCATTGCCAGCTAATCTCCAGCAACGGCGCGGCGTCGGGTACTCTGTCTTCGCCCACATCTCCGGCTTGTTGTCGACAGCTTGTAATATCTATCTGCGATCTGACGGATCCGTCGCAGTCAACACCGGCGTTGTCGACATCGGCCAGGGCTCAGACACCGTACTGACGCAAATCTGCGCTGATGCGTTGATGCTAACTCCGGAACGCGTCTCGTTCGCATCGCCGGATAGCGACAGTTCGCCCTGGAACTGGAAGACCGCGGCGAGCCGAGTCACTTACATGGCCGGCAGGGTAGTTCTTGCCGCTACGATCGAGGTACGCGACAAGATTCTGCGTCAGGCCGGCGAAATAATGGAATGCTCCAGCGAGGATCTGGAAATCCGACCGGGCGGACTCGTAGGTCTCAAGGGCGTAGCCGCAAAAAACGTAACATTCGCACAAGTCGCGTCGCACGCCATTGCCCGGCTTGGCGGCCCAATCATGGGAGCAAGCTCGCTTTTGTTCGACGGCGAACGTCTCGATCCCAAGCGGGCTCTGATCGAGGGTTTCGCCTTCAGCAACATCGGCGCATACATCTTCGGCGCGCAGGCAACCGAAGCGGAGGTTGATGAAGTCACTGGTGCTGTACGTGTCCTTCGAGTGTGGTCGGCGCACGACGTAGGATACGCGATCAACCCGCGGATGGTCGAAGGTCAGATACAAGGCGGGTTTGTGCAAGGCATGGGCTATGCGCTCACCGAAGAAATGCAGTGGGACGAATCCGGCAGGCTCACCAACCCGACGCTAATGGACTACAAAGTCCCGACGGCACTCGATGCGCCGCTCGAAATCCATCCTATCATCGTAGAGCACCCGGAACCGTCGGGGCCGTTCGGCGCCAAGGGCGTCGGCGAACCGGGACTGATCGGCGCCGCGGCGTCAATAGCAAACGCCGTCGCGAGCGCGACCGGAAAACGCATGCATCAGTTGCCGATGACGCCAGAACGCGTGCTCGATGCGTTGATCGGCGAGAGCTAATCGAAATGCAGCGTTACCGGCCGCCGTCGCCCGATGATGTGGTTGCTGCGGCGCTGCGCCTCGGTCTGACGGTTGCCCCAGAAGCCGCGGCGATGTTTGCTCGCTATGCTGCCGAAATCGCATTTGCCTACACGCGCATCGACGATCTCCAGGAGTTTCTGCCCCAGCCCGACCCCGCTGAGCGCGCCTTCGCGCGTCCGGAGCCGGGCGAGAATCGCTTTGGCGCGTGGCTGGTCAAGTCTTCCATCAAACGCGGCGTTACCGGCAAGCTGACCGGAAAGCGTGTCGCCATCAAAGACACGATCGCGGTCGCGGGCTTGCCGATGACCGACGGCACCAATTTCCTCAACTATATGCCACCTTTCGATGCCACCGTCGTCCGCCGCATCCTCGATGCCGGCGGAGAGATTGCCGGTAAGGCGGTCTGCGAATTTCTTTCCTATTCGAGTGGAAGCCATACGGCGGTCAGCGGCCCGGTAGAGAATCCAGTAAATGCCGGATACTCAACCGGCGGCTCGTCATCCGGAAGCGCGGCTTTGGTCGCGGCTCGGGAGGTCGATATGGCCATCGGCGGCGATCAGGCCGGGTCAATCCGCATTCCCGCGGCACACTGCGGTATTTATGGATTAAAGCCGACCTTCGGTCGGGTGCCCTACGCGGGGGCAGTTTCGAGCGAATACGTGATTGACCATCTAGGGCCAATGACAGCGACGGTCGAAGACAATGCGTTGCTGCTCGAGTGCATTGCCGGATCGGACCCGTTCGATCCCCGGACCGCGGGAACGCCCCCGCCCGACGACTATCGAGCAGCACTAGGAAGGAGTGTCGGCGGATCTGTCGATTGGCGTTGTCGCCGAGGGTTTCGGTCATCGCGGATCGATGCCGGAAGTAGATTCCATCGTGCGCCGCGCCGGCGCAACCTACACGCGACTGGGCGCCAGGGTCGAAACGATCGCGCTGCCGTGGCATCGCGACGGTCTGGCAATTTGGATGGTATTCGCGATGGAGGGATATTTCGGCAACCTGATTCGCGGTAACGGATTCGGCGGCAATTACGACGGCTTGCAATGGAGCGCGCTCAACGATGGGATCGCCCGCTGGCGTGACAATCCGGACGCGCTGCCGGCTAATCTGAAGCTCGGCATGCTGATGGGCGAGGACGCGGGATCTCGCTATCGCCGTCACTACTACGTCAAGGCGATGAATCTGGTTCGGCAGCTGCGCGGAGCCTACGACCGCGCGCTTTCCGAGTACGATATTCTCTTAATGCCAACGGTGCCTGCCAAGGCTCGGCCGTTGCCGGTCGCGGATGCTGCGCCCGAGACGATAATCGATCTTGCCTTCGAGAACATCGACAACACTTGCCCATTCAACCTGACCCATCATCCAGCGCTCACCGTACCATGTGGAATAGCCGACGGTTGCCCGATTGGCATGATGCTGGTGACCAAGCCGTTCGCAGAAGCTACGCTTTATGCTGCCGCATACGCGTTCGAACAATCGAATGATTGGCGCCACATTGGCTCAGGCTGCTGAGCAATACCAAGGAAGACTCGCAATGCGCATTGTTGCTCTTGAGGAGCATTTCACGATCCCTTCACTGGTTGGCAAGATCGACCCACAGGCGATAGCGCGTCGCGGATTTCCACCGGGCTTTAGCGGCCCCCTGGAAAAACAGTTGGCTGACCTTGGCGCGCTGCGCATCGCGGATATGGACCAAGCCGGCATTACCATGCACGTCTTATCTTTGACCGGTCCCGGTGCCGATCTGGTCGACGGCGCCGAAGGCGTCGCATTGGCGCGCGAGGTCAACGATGTCCTTGCCAAGGCTGTCGCCGAACATCCCGACCGATTCGCCGGGTTTGCTCATCTTCCGATGCGCAGCCCGCGGGCGGCGGCCGATGAACTGGAACGAGCGACGCGCCATCTCGGTTTCTGCGGGGCCTTAATCAATGGACTGACTGAAGATTGTTTCCTCGACGATCCGCGTTTCGACCCGATTCTGGAACGGGCCGAGCGGCTCGGCGTACCGATTTACCTGCACCCTAACTTGCCGCCGGCTTCCGTGCACAATGCATACTACAATGGGCTGCCCGGACATGCCGGCTTCACGCTCTCGATCGCGGGTTGGGGCTGGCATTCGGAAGTGGCCATTCATGTGCTGCGGCTCGCGCTTTCGGGCACGTTGGATCGGCATCCAAAGCTCAAGTTGATCATCGGCCACATGGGCGAATGCCTTCCGATGATGCTTGCCCGCTGCGACCACGTCTTTAGCCGCGACGTCGGGCACCTCAAGCGGCCACTTAGTAAGACGATTATTGATCAAGTCTATATTACGACTAGCGGGCTGTTTACGCGTCCTCCGCTCGAGATCGCGCTCGCCGTCTTCGGCATTGATCGCGTGCTTTTTTCGATCGATTATCCCTACAGCAGCAATAAGCAGGGCAAGGAATTTCTCGACGCGCTGAACCTGCCCACCGCAGACTTCCAAAAACTTTCACATGGCAACGCGGATCAACTGCTAAAGCTTAAATAGCCAATTTTTCTTTTCGCCAATCGCGGCCACGTTCTGGAAACCGGACGGATCACAATCACCGGCTGCGGCCACGAACTCCTGAACGATCCGCGGGTGCGTGCCGCGTATCTCGGCATGTGACAGGATTTAGTGCGATTTAGCCCGCCGCTTTGAAGCCGGCTTTTTCCTGCTGGCCGACCCGGCATTGAGGCCGGCGAGCAACATTTCAAGCTGGTAGTCAATATATTGATTGAGATTGGTCAGTTCGCGGACCTCGCGGGTGTGCAGCGCGATGGTGTGGCACAGCACCACGATGTCGAGCGCTGCCATGCGCGAATTTATGTTGCGGAACTCTCCCGTTTCAATGCCTTGCCGCACGATGCGCTCGAAAAATGACACGACGTCGGCAACCGTGCCGAGAACGTCGGCGCGGCGCTCTTCCGGCAGAAAGGCCACCTCGCGATAGAGCAGCCGGATGGGGCGGCGCAACCGGTCGGAGATGCGGCAATAGCTGGAAAACCCGTGCTCGAGCGCCTCGCGCGCGGACCCTTGGGTCAGCGCCGTTTCGCCGAGTTCGCGCGCGATATTGTTCATCAGATCTTGCGCGACAAGGTAGAGGATGTCCTCCTTCGACGACACGTACATGTAGAGACTGGCGATGTTAAACGAGCAGGCGCGAACGATGTCCCGGATCGACGTATTGTGGAAGCCGCGCTCGAGAAACAGCTTGGTCGCGACCTCGATCAGCTCCGTGCGCCGGTGCGCGACACGCTCCGGGTTTTTAATGGTGGTCGGGATATTCGCGGTTTGATCGGCGCGCAGACTGTTCATTCGGCCGCGGTTTAACCTTCACCGGCATTCCTTAGCCTCTCGATATTGTTTTTGTCGCCGACGCGGCCCAGGCGAGGAAATAGAATAGTATGATTTCAATTTCAAGGATGCTGGCGGAAAGCCTGCTGCGCATCGCAATTCCGGGCGTCCCTTGATGCCGCCCCGATAGCGGCAACGCCAGCACGGGAGCTTTCGCGACCCGGCTGGGTCGCTTGACAAGTTAGAACATCGTTATACCATAAATCCTACGGCACGCTGCCGTGAACATACGCGCCGGACAACGGTGCCCAACAAGCGCGGCGATCTGCACGCCGCCAAGCCAACAAAGGGACGGCGAGGGAATGCCAAAAGCTTTCGTAAGCACGGTCATTAGCGCGCCTCTGGAGCGCGTATGGCGAGTCGTCAGCGATTTCAACGGATTGCCGGCGTGGAT
Organism: uncultured Alphaproteobacteria bacterium; assembly: GCA_963829465.1. Classification (GTDB taxonomy): domain Bacteria; phylum Pseudomonadota; class Alphaproteobacteria; order Rhizobiales; family Xanthobacteraceae; genus BOG-931. The sequence goes on along the minus strand of CAWHJE010000001.1, from coordinate 50,090 downwards.
GCCGGGCATGAAAGACAGCGTGATCGAGCCGGGGAAGCAGGACACCGAGATTGGCGCGGTCCGCAAACTCTCCATGGCGGGCACAAAGGACGTGCTGCGCGAGAGGCTCGAAGTTTTTTCGCCCGACGAATTCCTGATCACCTACTCGGTTCTCGAGGGACCGTTGCCGGTCAAGAGCATCCGCACCAGCATGCGATTGCGTCCGATCACGGACGTTTACGGAACGCTCGGCGAATGGTCGACGGAATTCGAAACTGAAAAGGGCAAGGAAGAAGAAGGCGAGCAGTTCATGGCTCGCGTTTTCCACGCCGGTTTCCGGTCGCTCAAGCGGCATTTGGGCGTCTGACAACGGCAACTTGACGAGTATCGCGTGACAATGTCGCACTCGCCCGGCATCGTAGTGCCGTCGGATCCGGCGCAATCGCCCGCGTTGCTCGGCGCGAAATGCGGCGCGTGCGGCACGGTGGTCTTTCCGCGAATGCCGGTGTGCCCGTCCTGCGGTCACAACGGCACGATGCAGGACGTCGAGATCGGCCGCAAAGGCCGCCTGTTCAGCCATACCATCGCGAGATTTGCACCCAGGGGATTCAAAGCGCCGTACTTTCAGGCTTTTGTCGACCTCGACGAAGGGCCGCGTATTTTCTCGCTAATCGGCGCGGAATGCGCTGTTGAGGACGGCGTTCTCGAAGACGGCATGGCAATGAGGATCGTGATCGAGCCTCTAGCCGACACACCAGAGAACAAGAACACCCTCACCTACAAGTACGTACCGGTCAAAAGCGGTAACGGCCATGCGTGAGGTTGCAATCATCGGCGTCGGCGCGCAGGCGACCGGCCAGTTCACCGAGAAGCCGCTCAAGGACATCGCGTATCCGGCGATCTGGAATGCGCTGGAAGACGCCGGCACGAAGTCCGGAGACATTGAGGTCGCCTATGTCGGCAATTCGCTCGGCGGACTTTTGACCGGCCAGGAAGGCGTACGCGGTCAGGTATTGTTGCAGCATTCCGGGATCACGGGAATCCCGATCATCAACGTCGAGAACGCCTGCGCCAGCGCCGCGACGGCGCTGCGCGGTGCCTGGCTCGAAGTCGCTTCGGGCGCCGCAGACGTCGCGCTCGCGGTAGGCGCCGAGAAAATGTATGTCGGCGACAGCGCCCGCACCATTGGCGCGCTTTCGGCCGTTTCCGAAATCGACCTTTCCCGGATGGGGATGCAGTTCACGACCAGTTACGCGATTCATCCGAAGATCAATCTCAAGGCTCGGATGAAGGAGTATGGCTGGACCATCGAGGATTTTGCCAAACCGGCGGTGAAGAATTCCGCCAACGGCGCGCTCAATCCTCTGGCGCAGCACCGCCGGCCTCTCACCATAGAGCAGGTTGTGCAGTCCCGCGTCGTGGTCGATCCGCTGACGCTCTACATGTGTTCTTCGATTTCCGACGGCGCGGCAGCGGCGATCGTCTGTTCGCTCGACAAGGCGAAAGAATTTACCGGCAAGAAGCCCATTCGTATCGCGAGCTGCACGCTACGTTCCGGAGTCTACCGGCTGCCGGATGACGAACGCCTCGACACGGCGGCGACGACGGCGCAAGCCGCCTATGAAGAAGCCGGCATCGGGCCGCACGACCTCGAAGCGATCGAGCTGCACGACGCGATGGCGCCCGCCGAGCTGATGCTCTACGAGCGGCTCGGCCTGTGCGATCCCGGCGACGGCCCCAAATTGATCGATGACGGCGTAACCACGCTGACGGGCCGAGTGCCGGTCAACCCAAGTGGCGGTCTTTGCTCGCGCGGACATCCCGTCGGCGCGACCGGGCTGCTGCAAATCGCCGAGCTCGTATGGCAGATGCGCGGCGAAGCCGGTGCGCGGCAAATCGAGAAGCCCCCGAAGGTAACCATGGCGCAGAACCAGGGCGGGCTCCTGCTCGGCCAGGACTCCGCCGTCTATTGCTGCACGATTTTGAAATCTTGACGCGTAACGTCCAAAAGCGAGGGTTGAGGTGAGCAAGAAGAGAAAAGAGGTTGTTAAATCGATCGAAGACGCGGTCGGCCTGATCAAGGATGGTCAAACCGTGGCGATCGGCGGATTCGGTGCAGACAATCACCCGATGGCGATTGTTCGCGAGATCATCCGCTCCGGGAAAAAAAATATCACCATCGTCGGGTCGGCAACGGCCGGTCTCGAAATCGATCTTTTGATCGGCGCCGGCGTCGTGAAGAAGCTTATCGCGCCGTATGTCGGACAGGAAATGTACTGCCCGATCGGCCACAACTATCGCAAATATGCTGAATCCGGCCAGATCGAAGTGAAGGAAACCAGCGAATACATGCTTTACGCCGGCCTGTTCGCCGCCGCATCGGGACAGGAATTCTTCGCCTGGCGCGGCGGCGTCGGCACCAGTATTCCCGAACTCAACAAGGAGATGGTCGAGTTCATCGATCCGATCGGCAAGACCAAGAAGATCATCGCCGTCCCGCCTTTGCGTCCGGATTGGGCGATCATTCACGTCGGCTGGTCGGACGCCTACGGCAACGGCCAGCATCTCGGCGCGCGCTTCGGCGATCGCTGGCTGGCGCGGGCATCCAACCGCATCATGACGCAGGCCGAGCGCATCGTGCCAAATTCGGTAATCCGCAAAAATCCGTTCATGACGACGATCGCCTACGCCGACGTCGTAGTGGAAGCACCGTATGGCGGCCATCCCTACGCGGCGCACGGCTTCTACAAGGAAGACGTCGAATTCATCCAGGACTACGTGAAGTGCAGCGACGCGAACCGTAAGGGCGACGCCAAGACCTGGGACGCCTACCTCAAGCGGCACATTCATGAGCACTTCGCCTACCTGGACACGGTCGGCATCAAGAAGCTCCTGAGTCTCTACACCCATCCGATCGTCAGCTGGTAGTCCGACTCGATCATCATCCCAATTCAGAATTTGAGGAACTTCGACACATGAGCGACTATTCCTGGAAGGAAATGATGGCGGTCGTGTTCTCGCGCGAGATCAAGGACACCGACAAGATCACGTCCGGCGCGCATACCGAGATATTTTTTGCCGCTACGATACTTGCGCAAAAGACCCACGCGCCAAATCTGAAGCTGCAGCTCGGCGGGTCGGTGACGCTTTGCCAGGTCACCGACGTGGAGGTGAGCGAACTGCCGAAAACATCGACCGGCTACGAACTCATCCGCTACGCCGAATCCGTTCACGACCACCCCGACACGTTCCTGTTCTACGGCGCTCCGGGCGGCAAGGACTATTACAAGGAAGGCAGCGAGTATCGCGACGTCAACCACTTCTGGTTCGCCGACAAATTCTTCGTCGGCGGCATCCAGGCGGACAAGTGGGGCAACACCAACATGATCGGCCTCGGCACCAAGGAAAAAATGACGTTTCGCGGCCCGGGCACCATCGGGATCAACGATATCGCAGTCGGCGTGCGTGACACCTACGTGTTCCTCACCGCGCACGACAAACGCCGTCTGGTCGAGAAAGTCGATTTCATCTCGCATCCGGGCAAGAAGGTCTGCCGCGAAAACGAGTTCTACGGCGGCGGCCCAAAATGGATCGTCACGCCGAAGTGCATTTTCGACTTCGACCCCGAAACGCTCGAGGCGCGGCTCTACATGACATTCCCCGGCGTCACCGTTGAGGATATAAAGGCCAACACCGGCTTTGAAGTGAAGACCGCCAAGAAGGTCGAGACCATCGAGCCGCCGACCAAGGCCGAGCTCGACGCCCTTCGCAATGAAGTCGATAAAACCGGAGTGCTGCGGCACTAGCCGGCCGCCGTTTACGGCGCATCGCAAACGAGCAGCAGCGAACAAAGGAGTGCTCCATGAACAAGGTCGAGACGCTGACAATCGCGGAGTTCAAGCCGGAAACCTGGGGCGCCTTTATCAACGGCGAATTTGTTCCCGCCGCGAGCGGCAAAACCTTCGCCACGTTCAACCCCGGCAATGGCGAAATTTGCGGGCACCTCGCCGAATGTGACGAGGAAGATATCGAAAAGGCGGTTCGCGCTGCGCTTGCCGCATATCCCGCCTGGCGCAAGAAGACCGGCGCTGCCCGCGCTAAAGCACTCATGAAACTGGCGCAGCTCGTCGAGGCGCACGGGCCGAAGCTCGCTGAGCTTGAATTGATTAACGCAGGCAAGCCGATACGCGATTCCAAGGCCATCGACGCCGTCACCGCGATCGATGCGCTGGAATATTTCGCCGGCATGGCGACCAAGATCGAAGGCAATACGGTTCCGGTGCCGGGGCCATACATCAACATGACGCTGCGCGAGCCGCTTGGCGTTATCGGCGGCATTATTCCGTGGAATTATCCGTTGTTGCAGGCGATCTGGAAGATCGCGCCGGCGATCGCGGCCGGCAACACCGTCGTGCTCAAGCCGGCGGAGCAGGCATGCCTTTCCGTGATGTATATCGGCAAGCTTTGCCAGGAAGCGGGAATTCCTCCGGGCGTCGTCAACATCGTACCGGGCTATGGCGGTGTCGCCGGCTTGGCGCTGGTCCAACACCACATGGTCGCCAAGGTGATGTTCACCGGCAGCACGATGACCGGCAAGCGCATCGCTGCCGAAGCGGCGGCAACGCTCAAGCCCGTCGGCCTCGAACTCGGCGGCAAGAGCGCGGTCATCGTTTATGAGGACGCGCCGATCGACCAAGCCGCGTCCGTCGCGGCGATGTCGATCTTCAGCAACCAGGGCCAGGTTTGCACCGCAGGCTCGCGCTTGTTCCTGCATGAAAAACTGCACGACAAGGTTCTGGAGAAGGTGATCGAGGCCGCCAAGAAAGTGCGCCTCGGCTATCAGATGGACCCCGCCACGACGATGGGGCCGCTGATCTCCGCCAAACAGAAGGATCGCGTCGTCGGCTACATCAACAGCGGCAAATCGGACGCCAAACTCGTCTATGGCGGAGACGAGCCGAAAGGGTTGGAAAAGGGGCATTTCGTCGGTCCGGCGATCTTCGACCAGGTGCAGAACTCCATGAAGATCGCGCGCGAGGAGATATTCGGCCCGGTTCTGTCGGTGCTTACCTTCAAAGACGAGGCCGAGGCGCTGGCGCTAGCGAATGACAGCGCTTACGGCCTCGCGGCTTCCGTCATCACCCGCGACGTCGGCCGCGCCATGCGTGCCGCGCAAGCTTTCGAAGCTGGGAATGTCTGGATCAATACCTGGGGCGCTGTGAGTTCAATGGCGCCTTACGGCGGATACAAACAAAGCGGCTACGGTCGTGAGATGGGCTTCTCGGTCATGCGTGAAGTCACGCAAGAGAAAAGCGTCTGGGTCAACGTAAGGTAACGTGCGGGACAACATGTCCGGCTATAACAAACTGCGGGCTCCGGAGCTCAGCACCTGGAGTATTCCCCAGTGGTTTATCGCCCGCAGTGCGGCGACGCCGGATCGCGTCGCGCTGCGCTACAAGGACCTCGGCATCTATCAAGACGTGACCTGGCGCGACTATCGGCGCCTGGTATCGGAATTCCTCGCCGGCCTCGAAGTGCTCGGGCTACGGCGAGGCGACAGGGTCGCGGCCATGGCGGATCCCTGCTGGGAATTCCTGATTTCCGACATGGCAGCACTATGCGGCGGTGCGATTTGTTACGGCATCTACACGACTTGCTCGGTCAACGAGGTCGAATATCAGCTGGAAAATGGCGAAGCCGATTTCTTCTGCGCGGAAAATCAGGAATTCGTCGACAAGCTCCTGAATACGAAAACGCGCGTACCCCGAATTCGCAAGATCATCGTCTTCGATACGCGCGCTTTGTTTCAATATACCGACGACCGCCTGATCAGCTTTGCGGATGTACTGGCGCTGGGTCGCTCACGACTCGCCGCGATGCCCAACCGGGATACCTTCCTCGACGAGCGCGCCGTCGCCGTGCGCGCGGACGACATCGCGGTTCTCGTCTATACCTCCGGCACTACCGGCCCCCCCAAGGGCGCGATGCACGATCACGCATCGCTGATGTGGGGTTTCGCCAATTCCTACCTGGAAGCGTTTCCCGAGTTGAATATCGGCGAGCATCGCGCGGTGTCACACCTGCCGATGGCGCATCTGATCGAGCGCTCGATGTCGATCTGCCTGCCGCTCGTCGCCGACGTCGTTCCGCATATCGGCGAGGAAGTCGAAGATCTGCTGGGCACGCTCTACGAAGTTCAGCCGACGTTTCTGAACGTCGTGCCGCGCATCCTCGAGAAAATCGCATCGCAAGTCGTCATCGGGATGCAGCGGAGTTCGTTCGTCAAACGGAAGGTCTTCAATTGGGCGATGGTCATCGGCGCACGCTATCGAGAGGCCATTTGGGCCGGGCGCCGGCCCGGCCTGACACTTACGCTGCTGGACAAGTTCGCCGCCGCCGTCGTCTTCCAGCCCCTGCTGCGCAAGATCGGACTGTCGAAAATTCAGGCCATTCTCTGCGCCGGAGCGCCGCTGCCGCTCAAAATTCAGGAGATGTGGCAAATCCTCGGCGTCAATGTCCGCAATCTCTACGGCATTACCGAGGGCGGCTACGTGCTGTGCCAGGGAACAGCGTTCCCTTCTCCGCTTCGTGGAGGAATCCCGATTCCACCGCGTCAAGTCCGCCGTGCCGATGATGGCGAACTCCTGGTGCGCGGCCCGGGCTTGTTTCGCGGTTACTGGAAGAACGAGCAAGGCACCAAGGACGTTTTGATCGACGGATGGCTTCACACCGGCGACGTGGTCGAGACCAACGACGCCAATGAATGGCGCATCGTTGACCGCAAGAAGGACATCATGATTACGAGCGGCGGCAAGAACATCGCTCCGAGCGAGATCGAAAATCTGCTCAAGAGCAGTCCGTACATCAGCGAGGCGGCGCTGATCGGCGACGGCCGCAAGTTCGTGAGCGCGCTCATCGAGATCGATTTCGGCACGGTGGCGGAATGGGCCCGGCGGAAAAGCGTCGTCTATACCGGCTTCACGTCGCTTGCATCGCACCAAGAGGTCGTCGGATTGATCGAGGCGGAGATCGGCGCCGTCAACGGCACCCTGGCGCGCGTCGAACAAGTCAAAAAATTCCGGATCATTCCGAAGGAGCTCGACCCCGAAGAGGGCGATACAACGCCCACGCGCAAGGTGAAGCGAAAGCATCTCGCCTCGATGTTCGAGGCGCTCATCAATGAAATGTACGCGGACGATACTGCAGCGCAAGCCAAGATCGCAACGACGACGATCGACGCGACCAAACAAAAAATCAATGCCTAGGGAGGGCAACAATGTACTCAACGAAAGGGATCGCGACTGCCGTCGCGATATTAGCCGCCGCTTGTCTCGGTTCGGCGGCCGCGCAAGCGCAGGACTATAAGATCGGCTACATCACGGATCTTTCCGGGCCGCTGGCCGGCTCTTACACGCCGACATGGCAGGGCTTCGACCTCTACATAAAGGCGCTCAACGACCGCGGCGGTGTCAACGGCCACAAGATTACCGTGACGATCGACGACGACGGGCTGCGGGCCGATCGGGCCGTCGCTGCGGCCAAGAAGCAGGTCGAGAGCAACGAGGTTCTCGGGATTTTCGGGCTCAGCCTGAGCAGCACGCAGGCGCCGGTCGTCGCCGAGATGCAGAAAGTCGGCGTTCCGGTCGTGAGCACGTTTAGCGCCATTCTCGACGCGCTGCCGCCGGCCAAGCCGCTTTACTACAGCACCGGCGTGATGTTCGAGGTCGCCGGCGAAGCGATCGGCGTCTTGCAGAAGCAGATCGCGCCGAGTGGGAAGGTCGTCGGCATGACCTTCGACAGCGTTGGCGGTCGCGCCGCCATTCAGCACAACAGGCTCACCGTGGAGAAGGAAGGATACAGCTGGGGTGAAGTACTCTTCCCGGTCCGCACCGCCGACTTCACGCCGTTCGCCCAAACGGCAGCCGATATGAAGCCCGCCATGATTGTCGGTCATTACGGCGCCGAGCAGAATATCGGCGTCATCGCGGCGCTGCGCGCCGCGGGCTACACCGGGCCCTATGTGATCGCTGCTTACGGCGCCTCGGAGGATACCGCCAGGCAGGCCGCAGCCCAAGCCGGCAGCGGCGAGAACATTTATATGGTGTCGCGTTATGCCGTGCCTACCGACAACGCGCCGGGCATGGCCGACGTGTTAGCCGCGGCGAAAAAATACGGCATCGCCAGTCCGAACAGCATGCACGTTACCAGCTGGGTTCTCGGCATGTTCGCCGAGGAGGCATTGAAGAAATGCGGCGGCACCTGCACGCGTGAGTCGCTCAACAAAGCGATCCAGGACGTCAAGCTCGATACCAAAGGCCTGACCGGCGGACCGATCGAAATGTCGGCCGACAATCACTACGGCACGACATTCTGGCGGCTGTATCGCTGGGAGAAAGACAAGCTGGTCGGCGTCGGCGACTGGCTCACGAAGACCGACCTCGAATTCCCGGTGAAATAAGACAAAGCGGTCTGCGCCGTGGAATTGTTGGTGAGCATTCTCGCGCTGGGCAGCACTTACGCACTGCTCGCAGCCGGAATCGTCATCGTCTACAAGGCGTCCCGCGTCGTCAATTTCGCTCATGGCGAACTGGCGATCGTGGGCGCCTATGTCTTTCACTCGGCGGGATTCCTGACCGGGGCAACTCTGAGCGGACTGTCGCTCCTGGTCACCATCGCGATTTCGGCAATCGGCAGCGCGCTGTTCGGGATCTTAATATATTTCTCTTTGATGCGGCGCCTGCTGGGACGGCCAACATTCGTCGCAGCGATGGTGACGATTGGGCTTGCAATCATCCTGAAAGCCGGAATCGTCGTGATCTGGCAGTCGCACAGCGTCGGTATAGCGATCGGCCGCCAGCCGCTTTTCAGCTTTGCGAGCGGCGGACGCATTGCCTGGATCGATCTGATTTCGATCCTGGCCTGCATTGCGGCGTTCGCGGCCTTGGCGGTTTTCTTTCAATATACGCGACTGGGGCGGCAATTTCGCGGGGCGGCGGAAAACCCGCTGCTGGCCGCACAGCGTCAGGTCAACATCAATCTTATCCTGGCGTTGGCGTGGGCCCTGGCGGTGTTCTTCGCGACCCTCGCCGGCGTTCTGTTCGGCTCGCGCTCGATGCTCAGTCCGCAGAGCACCATCATCGGCCTGAGTGGACTAACGGCCGCGCTCGTCGGCGGTCTCGACAGTTTGCGCGGCGCGGCGATCGGCGGCTTTCTGGTCGCCGCGGCGACCTACCTGACAGCCCGGCTGATCAGCCCAACGCTCGCCGAGACCGTGCCGTTTCTGATCCTGCTCGCCGTGATGTCCTGGCGGCCGTGGGGGCTGTTCGGAACCATCGAAGAACTTAACCGGGTTTGATGTAGTTCCGACATGACAGCCAAGAGCCCCTATCTCCAGGTTTCCTACGCGGAGACCAATCGTATCCTTGCCGAGCCGTATCAGCGTATTGTCGTCACCATCATCGCTGTCGCGACGTTGTGCATACCGCTCGTCTCCGGCGGCTATTTTCTGCATCTGATGAACCTCTGCTTTATCGCCGTGATCGGCGCGGTCGGCATCAATCTGCTTACCGGCTATTGCGGGCAGTTATCGCTCGGACAAGCAAGCTTCCTGGCAATCGGCGCATTCACGACCGCCATTCTGTCGCAGCGGTTCGGCATGCCCTTTTTCGTCGCCATCCCCGTGAGCTGCTGCGCTGGAGCTGCGGTCGGTTTCGTCGTTGGCCTTCCGGCGTTGCGCTTCCGCGGGATTTATCTGGCCATCACGACCTTGGCGATGCACTACGCGATCATCTATGTCCTGACCAACTATCAGGCCATTGTCGGCCCCAGCGCTACGGCCGGAATCACCGTTCCGGCACCGTCGCTCGGCGGCTTCACGCTCGATTCGGAGCGCGGCTGGTTTTACGTATTGTTGATTGTCGCGGCGCTAGTCGTGATGTTCGCGCTCAATCTCACGCGGACCTATATCGGCCGAGCCTGGGTCGCCATTCGCGACCGCGACATCGCCGCCGAAACATCCGGCATCAATGTGCCGCGTTACAAGCTGCTTGCTTTCATGATCTCGGCCGCCTTGGCGGCGCTCGCCGGGAGCCTCGGCGCCTACTTCACCACGGTCGTCACCGTGGAGGAATATACCCTCGAACTCGCTATCGTTTACCTCGCCATGATCATCGTCGGCGGCATGGGTTCGGTGGCCGGATCGGTACTGGGCGCGTTGTTCATTACGTTACTGCCGTTTGCCGTCGGGCGCCTCTTTGAAGGACTACCCTGGCAGCTCGGCACTACCGCCTTCGGCATCCAGGAGGCCGCGATTGGCGTCGCCATCATCGGTTTTCTCCTGTTCGAACCAGATGGCTTGATCGAGATCTATCGGCGCATTGCGGTATATTTCGAGCGCTGGCCGTTCCGCTATAGCGAACTCAAAGCGGGAGGCGGATGATGACCGAACCGCTGCTCGACATACGCCAACTCGAGGTCGTCTACCATGACGTCGCTACGGCGGTGCAAGGCGTCAGCATCGAAATCGCGCCCGGCAGCATTGTCGCGATGATCGGCACCAACGGCGCGGGCAAGACGACGACCTTGCGCGCTGTGTCCGGCTTCTTGCCGGCTGAAGATGTTGCCGTCACCGACGGCACGATTTCCTTTGGCGGGCAATCGCTGCGTGGAATGCTGCCGCATCAGATTTCGCGCCTCGGCGCTGTCCTAGTGCCCGAGCGGGAAAAGCTGTTCCAGACGCTGACCGTCGGCGAAAATATGGATTTCAGCTTGACGCGCAGCCGGAGATCGATCCGCGATACCGTTTACGATTACTTCCCGCGGCTGGCCGAGCGCAGAAAGCAGGTCGCCGGTTATCTGAGCGGCGGCGAAAAGCAAATGCTGGCGATCGGCATGGCGCTGGTCTGCGAGCCGAAACTTCTGCTGGTCGACGAGCTTTCGCTCGGTCTCGCTCCGATCGTGACAAACGAGATTATGACGATCCTGCAGGCGATCAATCGGGACATCGGGCTCGCAATGCTGATCGTCGAGCAGAACGCCGCGGCGGCGCTCCGCGTGGCCTCCTTCGGCTACGTGCTGGAAAATGGCCGCGTCGTGTTCAAGGGCGAAGCTGAAAAACTGCTCACCCATCAGGATATGAAAGAGTTCTATCTCGGCGACCGGGAAGCCGGCGGTTACCGCAACGTTCGTCAATACCGGCGCAAGCGGCGATGGTGGGGATGAAGGGAAACGGCGCCAAACTCGTCGTCAAGGATGTCGAGCTGAGTTTCGGAGGAAATCCAGGCCCTGCGGTCTGTTTCGTTCGAGGCGGCGCCGTCGGAACTGATCGCGCTGGTCGGCCCGAACGGCGCCGGCAAGACCGCCATGCTCAACTGCATCAACGGCATTTACCATCCGCGCCGCGGGGAGATCTCGCTCGATGGTCAAGACATTACCGGACGGCCCCTGTGGAAAATGGTGGAGCTCGGCGTTGGCCGCGCCTTTCAGCACGCGGAGTTGTTCCCACACTTGACCGTAATGGAAAATCTGCTGATCGGACGCCACCACTCATTTCGCGCCGGCGCGATCATGAGTGGTTTGTATTTCGGGCGTGCCCGCACCGAAGAGATGGAGGCGCGGCGCCGCATCGAGGACATCGTCGACTTCTTTGAGATCTACCGCTATCGCGACTCTCCGGTGGGCACGTTGTCTTACGGCACGCAAAAGATCGTCGGCGTGGCACGCGCTTTGGCAACCGAACCAAAGCTGCTGCTGCTCGACGAACCATCCACCGGGCTCATTCGCGAAGAACGCGAAAATCTGGCGCGCTTCCTACTCCGCATTGTTCATGACATCGGTCCCACGATCCTGTGGGTGGAGCATGACATGCAGATGGTTTCCGACCTTGCCCATCGCGTCATCGTTCTCAACCACGGCTCGAAGATCGCTGAAGGAGCACCTCAAGACGTTGCCGCGCTGGAGGATGTCGTCGTTGCTTATTTGGGTGCTTCCGAGATTTGATTGTCCTGCAGCGCCAGAACTCTCAGATCTCAACGTAACGATGATAAGCTCCCTTGACGCCTCCAAGGTGTAGTTCGCAGAGCTGACGCCGATGCCTTTCGCCCAAGCCCGCAACCAAATGCGATTATTTGTGCGACGCGGAAACTCGCCACACAGAGACACCGGCTGGCTGAGGACGCAGTCAGCCGCGAACCCGTCTCCGGCCCAAATTCCCTGCTAACAGGGAAATTAACAGGGAATTTTGCCGTTACCGGCCGATTAGAGAAGTTTTTGCGGCCAGACGGGCAGTAAATTCAAACGTTTACGGACAAATTCCCTATGCAATGGAACAGGGAATTTTCTGCAGCGTATCAGGGAAAAGAAATCCGCTAACAGGGAACGCCCTACCCTTTTGCAGTCCACTTGGTTCACAACGAGGCCGGTGCAGGTTTACACAAGGAAGCTGTGATGATGATCTCGGTCAGGGCACTCTTCTTCGACGTGTTCGGGACCCTGGTCGACTGGCGCACGTCGATTGCGCGTGAAGGCCGAAACGATACTCAAACCTCTTGGCTACACACTCGATTGGCTTGCATTCGCGGAACGCTTGGCGTAAGCGAGTACCAAGGAGCCATGGACGAAGTGCGTATCGGCCCGCATACCATTCTGCAACCTCGACATATTGCATCGTCGCAACCTCGAATTGATCTTGCCACGTTTCAACATCGAAACTCTGAGTGAGGAGCAATCCCGCAATCTGAACATGGCTTGGCATCGGCTTGATGCATGGCCCGACGTTGCTTCCGGCCTCGCTCGTCTCAGGCGCCGCTAACCTGTTGGCGCCGGTTTCAAACGGCAACATTTCGCTCATGGTCAATCTGGCGCGGCGCAACAATCTACCGTGGGACGCCATCCTCGGAGCCGAGATTGCCAGAGACTATAAGCCTAAACCGCGGGTGTATCTTGCGGCGGCCGAGGCCTTCGACCTCGTGCCGAGCGATTGCATGATGGTGGCAGCACACCCAGGATTTGACCGCAGCAGCCGCATTGGCGATTGCGTACGGCTCATATTGCTCGCCCAAACGAAAATGGCCCGGGCCGCGGCGAGGCACACCCGACCCAGCCAGTGGACATCGCTGCCAGTAGCCTAGAAGACCTGGCATATCAGTTTGGGCTCTAATCAGCGCGGCCGTGGTTCGCCGTCCTGCCGCTTCGCATTGCATGCTAACCGCTTTCCATGGTCAGCCTCGGTACATGAGTTAGGAGGCAATGCCATACTTCGACCGTTGGCCCATCACTGCCGCCAAGAAGGTCAAGCGAATGTCTGCTATTGAGGGGCGGATTCAACTGGTCAGCGCAACACCTTCTAATCTTACGAGGTGAGGAGGTGTTTCATGGTGACGTCACGGTTTTGGTTCACCGCAGCGCAGAAGGCCGAGGTGTGGGAGCGATGGAAGAACGGGCAAAGTGCCGCGGCCATCTCGCGGGCGCTGGAAAAGGAAGAACAAGACCGGCGTTGAGCGGATCGTTGGTACTCCATGGAGGGATCGCGCCTGCGTCGCGCGGGAGAGCCTTGGCCGCACTAAGGCTTGAGGAACGCGAAGAGATCTCCCGTGGCATTGCGGTGGGCCGGTCAATCCGGCAGATCGCCCAGGGCCTCGGACGGGCACCATCGACAGTAAGCCGGGAGATCAGGCGCAACGGCGGCAGGCAGGCGTATCGTGCAAACCGGGCTGACCGGCGTGCTTGGGAGCGTGCGTCGCGCCCCAAGCCTTGTCGTTTGGCGCTGTACAGGGAGCTACGACGGCGCGTGGCGCAGAAGCTGGCGCTGCAATGGTCGCCGGAGCAGATCTCGGGCTTGGCTGAAGCAGGAGTTCCCAACCCCCACGAAGACATGCAGATATCTCACGAAGCAATCTATCGCAGCCTCTTTATCCAGACCCGCGGCGTGCTGAAGAAGGAGCTGACGGCGCAGTTGCGTACCGCGCGGCGGATGCGTCGCCCCAAGAACCACAACGTGAAGAGTGGACAGGGGCATATCCTCGATATGGTCTCCATCCGCGAGCGGCCCGCCGAGATTGAGGATCGCGCCGTGCCGGGGCATTGGGAAGGAGACCTTCTCACTGGAGCGAACGACACGCACATCGCCACCCTCGTCGAGCGCAATACCCGCTTCACGATGCTCGTCAAGCTCCCCCGCAAGGACACGACGACTGTTGTTGCTGCACTTGCCAAGCACATCGGCAAGCTGCCTGACGAGTTGCGACGCTCCCTGACCTGGGATCAAGGCAAAGAGATGCATGCCCACAAGCGCTTCACGGTTGCCACCAACGTCCAGGTCTACTTCTGTGATCCGCGCAGTCCCTGGCAGCGCGGCTCAAACGAGAACACCAACGGCCTGCTGCGTCAGTACTTCCCGAGGGGAACCGACTTCTCGCGCATCTCTCAGAGTTATCTGAACGCGATTGCTCTGCGGCTCAATCAACGTCCGCGAAAGACCTTGGGCTTCGAAACGCCAGCCGATAGACTACAAGCGGTGTTGCACTGACCGGTTGAACGCACAAGGGGATTGTGTTGCAAAACTCCTGTTGAGGCGACTCACGAACGATGATTCGGTTGATTGAGACGGACATCGGCGGGAGCGGCTCATGATGGGTCGGCGGCAAGGCAGGGCGGAGGTCCAGTGGGTCGCTTCTGCTGGCGGGTCGGTCTGGGTGAGCCTCACAACGCGCTCGGCGACGTCCGATCCCAGCAGCGGGATGCGCGATGGCCGCGTTTTGTCGCGCAACAGACCGCCATAGCCTTCCTGCATGAAGCGCTCCTGCCAGCGCCAGACGCAAGTCTTCGACTTGCCAGTCCGGCGCATGATCCCATTGGTGCCAACACCATCGGCGCTGAACAGAACGATCTCGGCTCGCCAGACAGGCTTGTGCGGAGCATTGCGATCCCCCGCCAACGCCTTCAGTCGGCGGGAATCAGCGGGCTTCAGAGTGATGGTAATTCCGGTTCGCATGCACCAGACTCGCATGCATCCAGTCACCTGGGAATCCCCTCCGGGATTCAAATGTCAGACGCAATCCACTAGGCCATCGCGGAACGCCCGCACGCGATGTTCAAATGCGCTCGCGGACGCGCTGTTGAGGAACCCAACCAGCGGCAGCGCCGGCTGCTGCGCACGCGCAGCCAGCGGCCATGCGACTGTCACGCCGCTGAGCGTGGATATGAATTGCCGTCTTCCGATGTAGATTGCCATTAACCGTCCGGATTTGGGCCATGCCCGCCAAAATATAGGGAACGATATCACGCCCTAATCGGCAGGTCTGTGACCCACTTCACGGTTCTCCGATGCCGAAAGCGCTCGTTGTTTTTCCGCAGTGCCAAGTGACGCGATTGGCCCGTTTCTACCATTCGCGGCGGTGCAATCAATTCGACCGCAGTTGGATGTGAAGCGGACATTGCGCCGACATCGCCGATCTGTAGCGCTTGACCCAAGCAGAAATTCTTAAGGTTTGGGTGCCGCTTGTCCCGCGAACGTTTGACTGACCAATCAATCACTGCTCCAAAGCGCGGGTCCCTCCGAGCCCAATTTGGCATTCGGAAACCTTGCGACGCTCGCCATGGTCCTTGGAGAGATGCCTTAAACATCTTACGCAGCTAGAAGCGCACTATCGGTTTAATGCATTTGCCGGTCAAGGAATCCTCTATTGCCCGATTGATGTCCTTGAACTGATAGAACGTGACGAGCTTTTCAAGTGGAAACCGGCCTAATGCATGCAGTTCGATGAGTTTAGGCAGAAACTCTTCGGGGTTGGTATCCCCAAGGATGATGCCGCGGATGGTTCGCCCGCCATTCATGACATGCGAAGGCACGAAAGTGAGCTCAGAGGTTTCCGGAGCGCCGCCCCACGAAGCCGCACGTGCCGCGGGGTGCCAATACATCAATCGCCTGACGCAGGATGGGCATCAGCGCGGTTGTTTCGAGGGTGAAATCGACGCCGCTTCCGATGATCCTTTTAATTGCTTCTGAAATCGACTCGTTATCCGGATTCACACTGTGGGTGGCGCCGAGCTCGCGCGCGAGCTTGAGGCGATCATCGCGCAAATCGATAGCAATAATTTTGCCGGCGCCGACCAATTTGGCCGCCATGACGGCGCTGAGTCCGACCGAACCGGTGCCGAACACGGCGATCGATTTGCCCACGCCCACCTTGAGCGAATTGATCACCGCGCCGGCGCCGGTGATCACACCACACCCAAGTGGCCCCAGGAGTTCGAGCGGCGCCTCGTCGGTCACTTTGATCACGTTGCGATCGTGGCAAACCGCATGGGTGGCGAACGATCCTTGACCCATAAAGGTGTGGACCTTTTCTCCATTGCGGGAGAGAGGAGTTGTTCCGTCCGCACGGCCACCGCCGAAATTGCGTTGAAGGAACTCATAACAATAGGATGGCAGACTGACCTGGCAGCTGGGGCAGTTGCCGCAAGAGTCTCCACTGAGGATAACCCGGTCGCCCACGTTCACCTTGGTGACGCTCGCCCCCACTTTCTCAACGATGCCCGCGCCTTCGTGGCCCAAAACGATTGGCTGCGGCATAGGGACGATTGTCTGATCGCGGATCGCCACGTCGGTGTGACAGACTCCCGACCCGACCAGCCTGACGCGAACTTCGTTGTGCCTAGGCTCCTCGAGGTCCAGCGCCTCAAAGTTCAAGGGCGCGAATTCTTTGCGGGCTACAGCGGCTTCGATTTGCATCTTCTCTTTTCCCCTCAGTGAAATCGCGGTACCGTCGACTGGCGCATAAGGCCGCCTTCGACCGAATGGCCATCTCCAGAGACTGCGGCGCGCCGAAGCCGCTCTTTCATCCATTTCCCGCAAGATCAAGATTAAGAACATTACTCATTGTTGACGGTTATTCGATTTTGGATAATGTTCATACTGGAAGCGACATGCAGCAAGCTTGAGTTTCCTGCGGAGGCGCGCCAAGAGACTGGCACGCGCTGGATTAAAGGTCACGGGCGGTTCGTCACGCGCATGCACCAAGACGGTAGTCAAGGCGGCGTGCGGTCAAAGCCGCTTTGAACCGCGTCGGCTGGCTGCTGGGGGGAATACAGGAAACCGTGACCATAGCGTCGCAAATACCCGTTCTGTCGGCCAGCTCAATCAACAAGAGTTTCAATGCGCTCGTCGTCTTGAACCAGGTGAACTTTGTCGTCGGCGAACGAGAGGCGGTCGGCATCGTCGGTCCGAACGGCGCTGGCAAGACGACGCTGCTCAACGTTCTGGCCGGCACCTACCAGCCAAGCGCCGGAACAGTGGCCTTTCGTGGTCAGGATATAACCGGTCTTCCGGTCGAGGATCGCTGCCGCAAAGGCATCGCAAGATCCCATCAAATCCCGCGACCGTTCGGCGGCATGACCGTCTTCGAGAACCTTTTCGTAGCTGCGGCCAACGGCGGCGGGTTTCGCCGCGATGAAGCGTACGATCGCTGCATCGACGCTCTCAAGCTTTGCGGAATGGTCAAACTCGCCAATCGCCGCGCGGAAGCGCTGGGGCTTCTGGATCGCAAGCGATTGGAACTGGCGCGTGCGATCGCCACCGATCCGGTGGTCTTGCTTTTAGACGAAATTGGCGGTGGACTGACCGACGCTGAAGCATCGGAACTGGTCGAGACGATTCACATCATCCGCCGGCGAGACGTCGCAATCGTCTGGATAGAGCATATCGTTCACGTCTTGCTACAAATCTCCGAGCGGCTGGTGTGCATGAATGCCGGCTCGATCCTGGCCGATGGCGATCCGCAGAAAGTGATGTCCGATCGCACGGTGATCGACGCCTATCTAGGGGGAAGCGTCGAATGAGCCTGCTGTCGATCAGCGAACTGGATATCCGGCACGGATTGCTGCAGGCCGTGCGCGACGTGACCTTTCAGGTCGACCAGGGAGAGACGGTCGCGTTGATCGGCGCCAATGGTGCCGGCAAGACCACACTTCTTCGCGCGATAGCAGGCGCGCACCGGGCGTCGCGCGGCCAGATCCATCTCGACGGATTGGATGTTACCAGGATGCCGCCCTATCAGCGCGTTGCCCGCGGCATCGCGTTGGTGCCCGAAGGACGCCGGCTATTTGCCGCCATGACGGTCGAGGAGAATCTGCAGCTTGCGCGTGCGAGCGGGCGGCAAGGCAATTGGACCGTCGATCGCGTGATGAACACTTTTCCGATGCTCAAGGCGCGGCGCAAAGCCCGTTGCGGGACGCTTTCAGGCGGCGAGCAGCAAGCGACCGCGATCGGGCGTGCTTTGATGACGAACCCGCGCGTACTGCTGCTTGATGAAGTGTCGCTGGGATTGTCGCCGCTGGCCGTCGATCTTGTTTACAAATCGGTCGAAGCCCTCATTGCCGCGGGCGCGACGATTCTGCTTGTCGAACAAAACCTGAAGCGCGCCCTCAAAGTCGCCAACAGGGTCATTTGCATGCTGGAGGGACGCATCGTCATCGAGGGGGATGCCAAAGCTCTGACGCGGGAGCAGATTACCGACGCGTATTTCGGGCATTTCAACAAACGCTCGCAAGCGGAGAAGGCACCATGAGCTTTCTCAGTGCCGTCATCGATGGGGTGCTGCTCGGCGGCTACTACGCGATGGTCGCCTGCGGCTTGTCCTTCATGTTCGGCATCATGAAAATCATCAATCTGGCGCATGGAAGCTTGGCCATCCTCGCCGCCTTCATGCTTTGGATGATCGCCGAGAAACTCGGATACGATCCGTTCTTGGCATTGATCGTCGTGCTTCCGGTGATGGCCTGCCTCGGATGGCTTCTGCAGCGCGCCGTATTGGAGCGCAGCGCGCGATCGGGCGAGCTAGTGCCGATTCTCAGCACGTTCGGACTGGCGATCGTGGTGGAAAACTCGCTGTTTGAGTATTTTGGCGCCGACACGCGCTCTCTTGCGCCCTATGTGGGTTCGCTCTCCTACGACAGTTTTGATATTGGAGCAGGGCTTTATATCGGAGAGCTGGCGGTATTGACTTTCGCGGTCGCGATCCTGTTGTTAGGCGGCCTGCAACTGTTTCTCACCTACACTCCGCTTGGATGCGCCATCCGGGCGACGGCCGAGGATCCCGACACCGTCGAGCTCGTCGGAGTAAATTCGCGATTTGTCAACGCGGTTGCCGCCGCGATTGCGCTTATCACCGTCGGCCTTGCCGGCCTGTTCCTCGGCTTGCGATCGAGCTTCGATCCTTATGTCGGATCGATGCAGCTCATTTTTGCTTTCGAAGCGGCTGTTATTGGCGGGGCTGGCAGCTTGTGGGGGACGCTGGCGGGCGGCATCGTTCTCGGCACCGCGCAGACCTTCGGCGCGCACTTTCATCCGCAGGGCTTCCTGCTGGCGGGGCACGGCGTATTCCTGTTGGTGCTCGTCGGCCGCCAGTATTTCTCCGGGTACTACGTGCGCACTTTCCTCAAATCAAAACTCGGGTAGCTTTCGTGGATGCCCACTCCGACCTATCAATCCAGCGATGGACCAATCTTTCGCTCGGCGTCGCAATCATGGTCGCAGTACTATTTGTTTTTCTCGCGATCTGCCCCGCCTTTCTGCCGGGCAATATTCTCGACAAGCTGACCGTGCTGTTCATCTATGTGTGTCTCGCCGCCATGTGGAATGCGCTCGCAGGCTACGGCGGGATGATCTCGGCGGGACAGCAGGCATTTTTCGGCCTCGGCGGCTATCTGGCGATCAGGCTTTCCGAATGGGGCATCTGGCCCTACCCGGCACTGATTGCCGCGGCGCTGCTTGCGGGACTTTGCGCGCTGCCGATTTCGGCGATCGTCCTGCGGCTTCGCGCCGGCGAGTTCGCGATCGGCATGTGGATCATTGCGGAATTCATCCGGCTCCTGGTGAATCTCGATCCGATCATTCAAGGAGATACGGGCCGCTCGTTGATTGCCCTCTCGGCCTTCGATTCTGCGGAGCGAGGCATATTCACCTATTGGCTGACGCTCGCCTCAATGGGGACCATGCTCGGCGTGATTTTTCTGCTGCTGCGAAGCCGGCTGGGTTTATCGATTCAGGCGATCCGGGACAACGAGGAGGCGGCAGCCTCGGTCGGAGTAAGAGTGTCGACAGCCAAGCGCATCATATTCGTGATCGCCGCCGTCGGCTGTGCACTCGCCGGCGCGCTGTGGCTGGCTACATTCACCACTTTCCAGCCGCGAAGCTTTTTCGGCATCCAGTGGAGCGCCTACATGATCTTTATGGTGCTGGTCGGCGGGATCGGCCGCTTCGAGGGACCGATCCTCGGCGCCATCATCTTTTTCCTGATTGAACTTTGGCTTGGTTCGGCCGGCGTATGGTACCTCATCGTGCTGGGTCTCATCGCCCTCCTCTTCTCCTTGTTCCTCCCCAAAGGCATTTGGGGCTACATCGAGGATCGCTTCCACGTGCTTCTGCTTCCGGTTGGCTATCGCCTCCAGACATCCGCCGGCAGCGCGGTGGCTGGCGACCGCAAAACCCTGCCTTAGCGAAGTGACAGCATTCAGAAAGGTACGAATATGCTTACCCGCTGTTGCGGCATCGCGCACCAACTCGCAGTTCGCAAAATCCTGCGGGCCGCGGCCGCCCGCTTGCAGCTCAATGCCTCTCGGCCATCTGATCAAGATGGCGGAATAAGGCAACAGCAAGTGCGATAGCGCAACGCGTCGTGGTAGATGCGATGCAGAACCGTTTTGCCGCTACAAAGATGTTAACGAATGTACTCGACGTTGGTCGCGCGAAGCACAGCGGTCGAGAGATCGAGACAAGAGATTTCGACGCAGATGCGATGGTCTCGCCGGAACAAGTTGGCCGTCGAAAGAACCTCGACGTTGTATTCGTTATTTCGCCCGGCACCACGAGCCTTTGTGCCTCGCGCGTGAGCGGATGCCACGGGTTCCGTGGCTTCGACCGCACCGGATCCGAGCGCACGTTGCGACGCCTTCAACCATCCGTGCGTCAATTCCCGCGACGGCAGGTCTGTTTGGATTTCGCGCTCGCCTTCCCTTGCGGTGCGGACCGAGACATCGAGCCCGACGTCTCTGAGGCTGATGATCCAGTTGGTGTCGTCCTGGTCGATGGACGCAAATAAATTGAGCACGCTTGGCCCGGCGATCAACAAATCATGCGGCAGCGGGTCTCCCCGGCTCAGGAAATACAAGCGCAAGGCGTGAGCGTAGAAAAACTGATACCACGCTGCCGCGCCTGCTATTCGTCCGGGAGAGACCTTACTCCGCTATGCGTTGTAGGGAATCAGCTTGTCGGTCACCTTGTAGTTCGGATCGGCCGCGTTCTCGGCAACCACCTGCACCACCTTCCACTTGCTGCCTTTCGGCGCCTTCACCCACTGCGTGCCGAACAATGGCGTGACAGCAATGACGTTCGGCATCGGGCCGGTGTTGAAGTCGATCAGACCGACCGTAGTTTCGACCTTCAACTTGCTCAGCGTCTTGGCCAGGGTAGCCTTGTCCAACGGGTTGCCGGAGATTTGGAGCGCCTGAATGCCGGCGTCGAAAACGGCGTTGCTGGATCCCAACTGCTGTGTCACTTGCTTGCCCGACGCCGCCTCGTAGCCGTCCGCAAGTTCCTTGCTGGTGAGTCCGAGAACCGGCGACTTGTATGGCGCTGCCGGGACCCAAGGCGAGGTGGTGGTGAGGTTGTAACCCAGATCGCCGAGCGCCTCGATTTCGGACGGATTGCCGCCGGATTTCGTGGGGGTGACAATCTTCGCCTTCTTCGCGAAACCCTGCTGCGCTGCCTGACGCCACAATGTGGCAAAGTCAGGCGGAAGGACAAGCGCGACAAAGAGGTCAACTTGCTCTTGCTTAAACAGTGCGATCTGCGTGGCGTAGTCGGTGGTCCCGTCTTCGAACGGACCGGGGTCGATCACGGTGTATCCGCCCTTTTTGAAGGCCTCCGAGAGGAGTGGACGGACAGCGTTGCCATCGGCGTCGTTCGGAAACATAACTCCGACCTTCTTGTTGTTTGGGATCTCCTTCCACAGCGAGAGATACAATCCCGCGAACTGGGCGCCGCCGAAGCTGAAGTGGAACGTCCACTTGAACGGCGACGGCTGGCCAGGCTTCGCCCCGCGACCGAAATACCAAGCCTCCCAGGGCATTACCGTCGAAAGGCAAGGCACGCCCGCCGCTTCGCAGGAGTCGGCCACCGGATTCACCACCTCGGGGGTCGACGTAACGAGCATAAAATCGATCTTATCGTCACTGATGAGGGCCTTGGCCAGTTGGCCAGCCCGCGCCGGGTCAGATTGAGAATCCCGATCGAGCAGTACGACCTTGTAGGTCTTGTCGCCGACCCGCAGACCCTTATCGAGCGCCTTGCGTACCTGATCGGTCAGGTATCCATCACCGGCACCGAACGTTCCCAGGTTGCCCGTGCGTGGACTGACGAAACCCACCTTAATGACGTTCTCCGAGTCGGCCGCCCAGGCACCGTAGTTAGATGTCAGTGACAAGGTCGCGGTGGCGGCCGAAGCTGCGATGAAATTTCGCCGTGAGAGCGCGGCTTTGCCGCACCGACTTGATTTCTCTTGCACGTATTTCCTCCCTTGGCTGCGCTAGGCGATTAATGCCAGAGTTTTCTTGTGAACGGCCGGATGAGCTGCGTCTGCTACCCAGTGAGACTGGAGACCACAACCGGCCATGGGTACTTAGTTCAATAGGCCGAGCTTATTCAGATTATCAAACTAAGCCAGACTTCATCTGTCAAGTCGCTCGACCGAGGAAGCCGACGTAGCTTCTATAACAGAAATTGGTTGATTGTGATGCACAAGAGCAAGACAATGAGTGACAAAGCTACAAAGTGGGCGGGTTGCGCGTCACCGCGAGCGCCTGTCCTTTCCGAAAATCATATCCGCACATACTGATGATGAAGACCCGACAGAACGGGTATGGCGATTGACCTGACGGATATTTTGGACCAGCGGAATAGAGACTATTGCATCGGGTAACTGCGATCTAGGTCAAGCGATAGGGCTGTGGATGTTTGGGGTGCTGGCGGCCGATAGTTCAAGGCTGAGTGCGGCCGGATCGTGTTGTATTGATTGCGCCATTGCTCGATGACGACGGTGGCTTCCTTCAGGCTGTAGAAGATTTCTCCGTTGAGGCATTCGTCGCGCAGCTTGCCATTGAACAATTCACAGTAGCCGTTCTCCCACGGACTTCCGGGTTCGATGTAGAGCGTCCGAGCGCCAAGTTTTGCCAGCCAGCTGCGCACGATCCTTGCAGTCATCTCCGCGCCGTTGTCCGAGCGGATGTGTTCCGGTACGCCACGCTCGAGCATCACATCGGCCATCGTCTCGATGACCCCAAAGCTGTTGATGCGACGCGCCACCCTGATCGCCAGGCATTCCCGGGTGAACTCGTCAATCAAGGTCATGAGCCGGAGCCTTCGACCATCATGGGTCTGCGCCTCAACGAAGTCGTAGCTCCAGACATGATTGCGATGCCCCGGTCGCAGCCGAATGCAGGAGCCGTCGTTGAGCCACAGCCGCCCTCGCGGCTTCTGCCTTTTGGGTACCTTGAGCCCCTCACGGCGCCAGATCCGCTGGACGCGATCACAGCCAACCTGCCAGCCAGCTTCCTCAAGCAGCGATGTGATCCGACGATAGCCATAGCGTCCGTACTGAGAAGCCAGAGAGACAATCGCTCTCGTCAGCGCATCCTCATCGGCCCGGACGATGGTGGCGTATCGTTGCGTCCCGCGGGGCTGGCCAACGATCCGGCAGGCATGACGTTCCGAGAGACCGTACTTCTCCCGGATGCCCCGGATTGCCTGGCGGCGCCGCTCGGGGCTTACAAGTTTCCCGAGGCAACGTCCTTGAGCACCTGCTTCTCAAGCGCGAGATCGGCGACAAGGCGCTTCAGACGGACGTTCTCCCGTTGCAGCTCTTTCATCCGCTTGGCCTGATCAAGTTCAAGCCCGCCGTACTCTTTCCGCCAGCGATAGTAACTCTGCTGCGAAATCCCGGCTTCACGGCACGCAATCGGCGGCGCTTTGCCCTGCGACATTAACACTTCGATCTGACGAAGCAGCACCACGATCTGCTCCGCGCTAAACCTCTTCTTCGGCATACCTGGCTCCTTTCCAAGCTCATCCTCTCACAAAGCTTGGTCCAAAAAACCCAGGTCAGGTCATGAGCGAAGTTTTTGCGGCCAGACGGGCAGTAAATTCAACCGTTTACGGACAAATTCCCTATGCAATGGAACAGGGAGTTTTCTACAGCATATCAGGGAAAAGAATTTCACTAACAGGGAACGCCCTACCCTTTTGCAGTCCACTCGGTTCACAACGAGGCCAGTGCAGGCGTTTACGCAAGGAAGCTGTGATGATGGTCTCGGTCGGGGCACTCTTCTTCGACGTGTTCGGGACCCTAGTCGACTGGCGCACGTCGATTGCGTGCGAGGCCGAAGCGATACTCAAACCGCTTGGCTACACACTCGATTGGCTTGCATTCGCGGACGCTTGGCGCAGCGAGTACCAGGGAGCCATGGACGAAGTGCGTGTCGGCCGCATACCGTTCTGCAACCTCGACGTATTGCACCGTCGCAACCTCGAATTGATCTTGCCCCGTTTCAACATCGAAACTCTGAGTGAGGAGCAATCCCGCAATCTGAACATGGCTTGGCATCGGCTTGACGCCCAGCCTCGCCTCAAACCGGGTCTGAAGTGCGGCGGACAGCGTCACCAAGGCCCGTGTCAACCAGACTGCAATCAATTATCATTTTAAAGGCAGAGCGGCCTTTACCTCGAAGTCCCAGTTTGCTTTTTTAGGACCCCAACCTTCGTGTCTGGCCCGACATACGGACCCTGGAGCTGTCCGGCAGCGCGTGATTGCGCAGTTTCTGTCTACGCCTGACGGTTCGTACTATCGGGCTAACTCTCCTCCGATCGAGTCGAAAAGCTCAAAGGAATTATTGTTTTCTTTGGATCACGTCGCAGTTAAGGTTCAGGCGGCTTGTCCACTGGAGCCTTTGTTCCATGACAGAGGGCGCTACAGTTCAGAAACTGGACGAATGGCATTTGCAGTTCGTGACGGCCGTATCATGCGGGCGGTGCCGGCGCACCCTGTAGGAAAGTTCGGATGGGAATGGAAAGTCACCGTCGTGACCCGATAGGGAACGTGCGGATGTCGGCGTCTACCCTCTGTACTCTTTCGGCGACGGAAATCGCCGAGCAAACGAACGCGGGCGCACTTCGCTGCGAAGACGTCGCTCGCGCCTGCCTCGCGCGGATCGAAGCACGCGAGCCGACCGTAAAGGCTTGGTCGTTTATCGACGCTGATTTAATTCTGCGGCAAGCCAAGGCATTGGACGCGACCGCGAAGCATGCTCCACTTCTCGGCGTGCCCGTGGGCGTGAAGGATGTTGTCGAAACGTGCGATATGCCGACCGAGATGGGCTCGCCTATCTATCGTGGATATATCGCTAAATCGAATGCCTCGTGCGTCGCGCTGCTGCGGGCGGCGGGCGGACTGATCCTCGGAAAAACCGTCACTTGTGAATTTGCCGGCGTGACAGCCGGCGAAACAACCAACCCCCATGATCCGACCCGCACACCCGGTGGCTCATCGAGCGGCTCTGCAGCGGCCGTTGCAGATTTCATGGTACCCCTTGCCATTGGTACCCAGACCGGCGGCTCGGTGCAGCGGCCCTCCTCATATTGCGGGATCGTCGGCTACAAACCGACCTTCGGCCTCATTAACCCGCAGGGCGTGAGGCCGGCAGCCGTGAGTCTCGATACAGTTGGCTTGATGGCACGGACGGTGGAAGACGTCGAACTGTCCATGCGTGTCCTAACCAACAGTGCGCGGATTACCTGGCTGCCGCAAAGCACGACGATCCGCATCGGGTTATGCCGCACCTTTGCCTGGGACAGGGCGGAGAGCGCCACGCAGCATGCAGTGGAAGACGCCGCGCAAAGGCTGTCAAATGTCGGACACCCCGTGAAAGAAATCAAACTGCCGCCCGAATGTGAAGATCTGCTGGTCACCCGAGAGGTCATCAACGATTTCGAGCGGGCACGCGGCATGGCTTACGAATGGGAAATGCACCGTGAACAAATCAGCGACGGGTTAGCGAAGAGCATTTGTAGTGGTTTCGCAATGCCGCGGGAACGTTACATCGATGCGCTTGAACGTGTTGACGAGTGTCGCCGGCTTGTCCACGAAGTCTTTGCCGATGTCGATGTGCTGCTAACGCCTAGTGCCCAAGGTGAGGCGCCGCTCGGCCTGCACTACACAGGAGATCACCGCTTCCAAAGCATCTGGACACAGTTGCGCACTCCGGCGGTCACGCTTCCGACGCACGCGGGTCCGAACGATATGCCTGTCGGCATACAGCTTGTCGCTGCGTGCTATGCGGACGATCACCTTTTGGCAGTGGCGCAACTAATATTTCGCGCCCTTGGGCGCGGGCCGACAATCCAAGTCTAACGGCACTCAAGCTCGGGCATCATCGAGCATTTGCGCCAAGTCTTTAGGTCGGATCGGAAATTGGCGAATTCGAATATCGAACGGCGACAGTGCATCTTCGACTGCCGAAGCGACGGCTGCCGGGATGGGTAGCACTCCCGATTCGCCGATTCCCTTTACGCCTAAGGGATTCAGTGGCGTCGGTGTTTCGCGATGGCCGAGACTCAGCGCGGGCATTTCTGACGATGTCACCAGCAGATAATCCGCGAGCGTCGTCGTTAATGGTTGGCCTTGATCGTCGTAGCCCATCCACTCGTAAAGCGCGTTACCTATGCCGTGCGCGATTGCACCGACGATCTGCCCTTCGGCGAGCATCGGGTTGATAATCTTGCCCGCGTCGTGCACGAACACGATGCGCGTTATCTTCACGGCCGCCGTTTTGATGTCGACTTCGACTTCGGCAACTGCCGAGCCATTGCCGTACGTCATCCTGTCTATGACCACGTTCTCCACGGCCTCAAGTCCGGGCGGCAGATTGCCGGGGAGCACGAAGCCAGCTGTTCCCGCCATGGTTTTGGCAATCTGGCCGAGCGAGATCTTCATCTGAACAGCGCCCTTGACCACCACGTGGCCACCGTCGATGTCGAGATCCGAAGCATCGACCTCGAGAAGGTGACTGGCGACGAGCAACGCTTTTTCACGTACTTTTACAGCTGCAACGTGAGCGGACGAGCCAGCCGTCACGGTCTGCCTGCTGTTGAAGCCGCCGAAGCCCATTGATATCTTGCCTGAGTTGCCGGCGGTCACCACAACCCGCTCCATCACGCCGCCTAGCTGTTCGGCAACGACCTGTGCAATCATGGTCTTCGTGCTTTGCCCCATGGCTGAGGCGCCCGTCGCAACTTCGATCTTACCGGAGGCCGTGATGCGCACGCGTACTTGCTCATAGGGACCGCGACCAGTCGCTTCCACGAAATTAGCGAGCCCCATGCCAAGATAGCGACCGGTAGCAAGGGCTTCACGCTGGCGGCGCGGGAAATCCGTCCAGCCTGCACGCGTGAGCGCTTCTGCCTGACATGCTGGATAGTCGCCGGAATCGAGGATAATCGGCACACCCCCTCGCGTCATGAAGCCTTTCTTGAAAGGCATTGCATCGGCCGGCACCAGGTTGCGGCGGCGGATTTCAGCGCGGTCGATTTTCAATTCCCGCGCCGCGCGGTCGAGGAGGCGCTCCATTACGAAGACGCCCTGCGGTTGGCCGGCACCGCGTACCGGCGTAACCGGTACTTTATTGGTGAGTACGACCTTCACCTCCATGCGATAGGCTGGCACCATATAAGCTAGCGAAAGGGCCGCAACTGCGCCTTGCGGCACGGTCAGACCACGCGCTGTATAGGCGCCGTGATCGTGTAGCAATGAACCGCGCACACCTAAAATCTTGCCCTCGGCATCAACCGCGATTTCCGCCTCCCAATACTGATCGCGCTCCTGCGTTGTGGCGATAAAGTGCTCGCGGCGATCCTCGATCCACCGCACCGGCCGGCCAATCGTGAGCGCGGCAATCGCGAGCGCAGCTTCCTCCGGATAGAACACCAGCTTTGGCCCGAAGCCGCCACCGACCTCTGGCGCGACCACACGCACCGAGGCCTCCTCCCGGTCGAGCAGTTCCGCCAGGATACGCGCGGCCACCAGCGGAGTCTGCGTAGAACTCCAGACCGTGATCTTGTCCTCGACGGCGTCATAAGACGCGACACAACCGCGGCATTCCATCGAGTTGGCACAGCCTCGATGCAGCCAATATGTGTCCTTGAATGTATGCGGCGCACCGGCAAATGCAGCATCGACATCACCGTAACCGCTCGCAAACGTAGCAATAAGATTGTCCGCGGCGTCGCTGTGGACCGGTGGCGCATCCACGGCCAGCGCGGCGCGACAGTCGGATACGGCTTTCAACAGTTCGAAATCAATCTCCACAATACCCGCCGCGTCTTCCGCAACATAGGCATCCGTGGCGACGATCAGCGCGATAGCTTCCCCAACATAGACAGTTTCAGCGCCCGCAAGTATCACGCGGTCGCGTTGTTGCCTGTAGGTACGGTCAGGCAGAGCAACCACGAGGCGATCCGTCGTTGCGATGGATCGGATGTCCTTGGCCGTGAGGACAGCGACAACGCCGGGAAGTGCCAAAGCCGCCTTTGTATCGATTGATCGTAGCTTGGCATGGGCATGCGGACTGCGCACGAAGGCGGCATGCAGCATTCCCGGAAGCCTAATGTCTCCGACGAAACGCGCCTTGCCGCACAATAGATCCCGGTCTTCGATCCGAGCGGTGGATTGTCCGAATGTCTTGGTCACGCTGGCGCACACCGCTGCACAGGTTTTCCGTCAATCACATGAGGGCTTGAGGCTTGTTGCGTGTGCCTCGTTTCGAGGTGCCTCGCGCTTGTGTGAAATCTTCATCCTCTATCGGTCGGCCTTTGTTAGCAAGCAAATGCCGTACAAGATTTGCGGCCGCTTGGCCCTTAAGCGCACGCCCCCACATCTCATCGATTGCGGCCTCATGGAACGCGAGCGCATCCGGCGCCGATGTGATCATCGCCACGCCGACGCGTACGTTCGGTTCACCGCCAAGACGGAACGGACTTAACACAAGGATACTTCGGTTCGGCTGGCGAAAGAGCTGAAAGCCAGTATGCGGAAGGGTATCGGTTACAATGCCTATCTGCACACCGATCGGCGAGTCATCGAGCATTTTAACGAAATGCTCAATCTCTGCGCGCGCTAGCGCCTTGCGCTTAACCACGACCTCTTCGGGGAGACCGCTGCGGCCGATCAATCCATGATGCAGGAAACGTTCAATCTCCATCGCCGACATTAGATTGACAACTGTCGGCCGCCTGCGGCGGTAAGTAGCTTTGCGCTCACGCAGGATCTGCATGATTTTGGAAATGTCACCCAGGGCGCGCTGACGATTGGCGACATTCTTAGTAACGTTCTCGGTGAGAACCTCTTCGAGGGTGGCTTCAAAATTCTGGGAGGCTAGGAGGAATGATATTGGGCCGGAAAGCACGATGATATGCTCGGATGTTTCCTCGATCTGCCGCATACGTTCGAAATAGGTAACCGCGGCCGGGATATACTCGATACCGACTCCCAGCAAGGTTGGGACAGAGACACCGAGCAATTCGGCAAGTCGCTCGAGCGTTTCGATCTTGGCAAGCTCGCCTTTTTCAAAGCGATAGAGCGCCGTGCGCGAGATGCCGAGCTGACCGGCGATTTCGTCTGCGCTGAGGCCAGAGCCGAGCCGATAGGCCTTAAGCCGATTACCAATCTCGTCGTACCGGAATGGCATCGGTTTCTCCAAATAAATTATGGGTTGGGCAAGAGCACGATACGTCCGTTCGCGCGCCGGTCTACTATTTCCTGTAGTGCCAGAGCAAAAGAATCGAGCGGATAGGTGACAGTGGCGACCGGCCTGAGTTTACCAGCCTCATACCACGAGAAAATCTCTCGCATGCATCGCGCCATCAGGTGGGGTGCATGCTTGCGGTAGTCGCTCACTTGTAGTCCGCTGACTTCGATGTTCTTGACCAACAGGTAATTTGCCTTGACGCTGGGTATGCGTCCGGAGGCGAAGCCGATGACAACAAGGCGCCCACGCCAAGCAAGCGCGCGCAGTGCCGCATCAAATGCATCGCCACCGATAGGGTCGACGACAATATCGACGCCTTGGCCGCCATTCTTAGCGAAAACCTGCTCCCGGAGCGTATCACGCAAGTTTTCTTTCGATAGATCGATGATCTCATCGCCACCGGCCAGAACAGCGAGGCGAGCTTTTTCTGCATTCGAGACGCCGGCTAGAACCTTGGCGCCCATAGCCTTGGCGAGCTGAATCGCCGCCAAACCGACGCCGCCGGTCGCGCCGAGTACAAGCACGCTCTCGCCCTCTCGTATACGTGCGCGTTCCCGCAGCGCAAACCACGAGGTATCGTAGACGAGCGCCATGGAAGCGGCATCGACGAAGCTCATGGAGGGCGGCAGCCTGAAGCATTGCCGGGCGTCGACGCTCACCTTCTCCGCATATCCCCCTTGCTCGGCCAACGTCAGAACACGGTCCCCGTTTTTGAAGCGCCTCACGCCGGCGCCTAGTGCGCTGATCTCACCAGCTGGCAGCTTGCCGGGCGCAAAAGGACGTTCGGGCAGGAACTGATATTTGCCGGTGACAACAAGGCTGTCGACGTAATTCACCGCCGCCGCCTTTATCGTGACCAACACTTCGCCCGGGCCCGGATTTGGATCAGGCAGTTCACCAATAAAATGACTAGAGATTGGCCCGAATTCTTTGACAATGGCGGCGCGCATCGGTGTGAAACCCAAAGTACCATCTCATTTTTAATACAGATGCCCGACCGGCGCAATATTAGCCGCCGCAAGACTATTGTGGTCGAGTAAATATCCTAGATAATCTCGTACTTTACCACGGAATAGAAGTGTGCGATGAGAAACCGACAGGTGTAGCAATAAGTTTACAGACGTGGATCGCGGTTCGCGCGACCATACCCGGTCATGAAACCAGCTTCCTTCAGGTATTACGCGCCGACTTCACTCGACGAGGCCGTCGCACTGCTGGCCGAGCTAGGACCTCAGGACGGCCGTATCCTCGCTGGAGGACAGAGTTCTCGTGCCAACCATGGCATTCCGCATGGCGCGGCCCGCGCACCTTATCGACATCAACGGGATTGAAGAACTCGCCAAGGTTGCCGTAAAGGATGACGTTGTCAGCATCGGCGCCTGCGTGCGACACGCGACCTTCGAAGGCGATACTGTGCCGGGCGTAACTGGCTCACTACTTCGCAAGGTTGTCCGAAACATCGCGCATTATCCGATTCGCACCCGCGGTACTTTTTGTGGCAGCGTCGCCAACGCGGACCCCGCTTCCGAATGGTGTTGTGTCATGGCCGCGCTGGACGGCGTTGTACTTGCCCGCAGCTTGCGCGGAACACGGCGACTTCCAGCCGCCGACTTCTATAAGGGCGTGATGGCGACCGCCTTGGAAGAGGACGAGTTGGTGACGGCGGCTGAACTGCCGCTATTGCCGGAAGGCATCCTTACGGGATTTGTGGAGTTCAGCCGGCGCAAGGGCGATTTCGCGATCGCAATGGCGCTAGTGACATATCGGCTTGAGAACGGATCGATTGCCGAGCCGCACGTCGCGATCGGTGGAGCGGAAACTCATCCGCGCCGGCTGCCAGAAGCCGAAGTCCTGCTCAATGGGAAGGTGCCCCACGAGAGCGTTTTTTTCGCAGCGGGCGAAGCGGCGGCATTGGCGATCGATCCTATGGAAGACATCAACAACACCGCTGCCTATCGTCGGAAGCTGGTGCAGACGCTCTTGCAGCGTGCACTGGAGACCGCAGCATGAACGGACGGCGGGAGATCAATCTTAAAATCAATGGAACGCATTATGCTGTGGCCGTCGAAGCACGGCGCACGCTGGTCGACGTCATCCGAGACGATTGTGGACTGACGGGCACGCATGTCGGATGCGAACACGGCGTTTGCGGCGCTTGTACTATTTTGCTTGACGGCGAGCCGATGCGCTCATGCCTTATGTTCGCGGTGCAGGCGCATGAGCGCAGCATTCGGACGGTCGAGGGATTGCAACAGGGTGAGCGATTGCACCCGATACAAGAAGCGTTCATGCGCCATCACGGTTTGCAATGTGGTTTCTGCACGCCGGGTTTTCTGATGCTTGCGGTCGGTGTTCTGGAGAAACGTCCAGACCTTAGCGATGAAGAACTGATTGATATCCTGTCCTCTAATCTGTGTCGCTGCACAGGCTATGAGAACATTATCAAGGCTGTGCGCGCGGCCGCCGCCGACATGAAGGTGCCTGCGTGACAGTCAAGCCGACACCCTGGATTGGCATGTCGGTCGAACGACTCGAGGATCTGCCTCTTGTAACCGGGCGCGGGAATTTCGCCGGCGATGTGTCGTTTCAGCATCAACTGCACATGCGCGTCGTTCGCTCGCCCTATGCGCACGGCCTCCTTAAAATGATCGAAGTGGCGGAGGCACGTTCGTTACCCGGCGTCATCGCGGTATGGACAGCT
Source organism: uncultured Alphaproteobacteria bacterium (assembly GCA_963829465.1). Classification (GTDB taxonomy): domain Bacteria; phylum Pseudomonadota; class Alphaproteobacteria; order Rhizobiales; family Xanthobacteraceae; genus BOG-931. Next base: position 17,563 of record CAWHJE010000001.1, on the reverse strand, counting down.
GACGATATCGCTGATTTATCGCCAATCGATTTTCGCGAAGGGCCAAATGAGAGGCTTGCACCATTCCGGCAACCTGTGCTGGCCAAGGAATACGTACGTTATGCAGGCGAGCCCCTAGCCGCAGTGTTCGCAATTGATCCTTATGTGGCCGAAGATGCTGCCGATTTGATTTACATCGAGATCGAGGAGCTTGACGCAGTAATCGACGCGACCGCGCAACCAAGCAAGTTTGAAGGCGCACTGACAACGGAGCCCACAATTTGCCGGCAGGGCTATGGTGACGTTGCTGTCGCGTTCAGGGACGCCGCCGCGATAGTCGAGTTGGACCTTTCAGTCGGCCGCCATTCGGGCGTACCGCTAGAGACGCGCGGCGCCATAGGTCGCTACGATGCCGCACGCGACGTGCTCGAACTGCACGGGGCCGCAAAAGTACCACATAAAAATCGGAAATCACTGGCGCGCATGCTTGGTCGCAGCCCTGCTGGAATTCACCTTTACGAAGGGCATGTCGGCGGTGGGTTCGGTGTCCGCGGCGAGATCTATCCCGAAGACATCCTCGTCTTGGTAGCCGCGCTGCGGCTCGGACGTCCGGTGAAATGGTTGGAGGACCGGCGCGAACACATGATCGCCGCCAATCACTCGCGCCAACAGCGGCACCGAATTCGCGCCGCGGTCAATGCTGATGGCTGCTTGCTTGGCATTGACGATGAGTTTTTTCATGATCAGGGAGCGTATATTAGGACACACGGCACCCGAGTTGCCGATACCGCCTGCGGCATTCTTCCAGGCCCGTATCACGTGCCGCACTTCCGTGTGAACGGACACTTCCGTCTCACTAACAAGACGCCATCCGCGACTTATCGGTCACCGGGCCGCTACGAGACCAATTTTGTCCGCGAGCAGCTAATGGATGCAATTGCGCGGAAGCTTGGGCTTTCGCGAGTAGAGGTGCGTCGGCGCAATCTGATCGGCCCGCATGAGATGCCCTTTGCGCGACCGCTGGTCGCGTTGGGTGATGAGGTTGTGCTCGATTCCGGGGACTATGAGGGTCTTTTAAACAAGGCGCTCGCACGTTGCGAGTGGGATAAATTGGAGTGCGACGTATTGCGACGGCGCGGGGTGGGTGAATACGTTGGCCTCGGCTTGGCCATGTATGTTGAAAAGAGTGGGTTGGGACCAACCGATGGTGCGCGTATTAATGTGCATACAAACGGAGACGTCGAAGTAATAACTGGCGGCGCCTCCGTGGGACAGGGGTTTGAAACCGTAATCGCGCAGGTCTGCGCTGAGACGCTCGGAGTGGACTATCGCCGTGTTCGGGTGGTGCATGGCCGCACCGACCGCATCGAATACGGCATCGGCGCCCACGCTACGCGCGCCAGCGTTATGACAGCCAATGCGGCTGCGATCGCGGGCGCTAAAGTGCGATCCAAGGCACTCGATATGGCTGCTCAGTTGCTGCAACAAGACCCATCCAGCCTTACGATTGCAGATGGTAATGTCGTTCGCATCGATGGCGTGGGCGCCAGTATCAGTATCGGCGACCTCGCACATCACCTACGGCCTGCATCGCCAACCCGCGGCGATCGTGACCCTGGCCTCGCGGCAGAAGGCTGGTTCACTACCGCGCACATGACCTATCCCTATGGCGTACAAATTGCGCTGGTAAACGTCGACCCGGGGACCGGCGCGGTCCACGTTGAAAAGATGATGATCGCGTTCGATGTTGGACGGGCAATCAACCCGATGCTAGTGCGCGGCCAGCTTGTCGGGGGATTTGCTCAGGGGTTAGGGGGCGCCCTGTTCGAGGAGTTTCAGTATGATGACCGAGGTCAACCTTTGTCGGTTACCTTCGCTGACTATTTGATCCCAACAGCAAGCGAAGTACCTGAGGTAGACGTTCTGTTAGCTGAAGATGCGCGGAGTTCCTGTAATCCGCTTGGTATAAAAGGCGCAGGAGAAGGGGGCGTAGCTGCGGTCGGGGCCGTCATCGCATCAGCCGTCGATGATGCACTCGGTGGGAAAGGCTTAATCTGTCGGCTTCCAATAACGCCGCAAGCTATAAAGGCCATTATCGACAACGTTGAAGCGTAATGATGACATGATCATGATCGCATGTGCGTGCCGAAGCTGTCACGGCGTACTGCAATGAAATGACCTTGCGGGTCAACCATGCTTCCCACCTTGAGCAGTCGTGAACGCGGAATCAGGTTCTCACCGCCAGATGCGCGCAGGTAGTCGATGCGCGGATCAATAGTCGGTGCTATCTTGCCGATCTTAACTGCTATAGCGGCGTGACGAGCCATTCGACCAACGCCGCGATTACCCTCCGTGAAACGAGTTCTCGTTCGGCGCGCGCGAATTCGTCGCGATAATCGAGCGCAATGACCACGGCACTCCAGGCTCGGATCAGCATCGAGCGCTCGCGTCCGCAATACTTCATGGAACGGCGAACGTTTCAGTTCCTCGCGCAACCGCCCGAGCGCGGTGCTACGGTAGTGTGTCATTGGAGTTCGGCTTCCAGCGGATTGCGGTCGGCTTGACCCGGCCGTCGGCGATCCAATGGACGATATCGCGCTTGCGCACCTTGCCGCTTGCGGTCAGTGGGATGTCATCAACCTGGAGAAAGTATTCAGGCATGTCATATCTGGATAAGCCGATATCATCAAGGTATTTGAGAATTTCTTCCGGGCGCACTGCCATCCCCGGTCGAAACATCACTGCTATGCAAACGCGCTCGCCTAGTCGCTGATCTGGGACAGGCACGGCAGCAACACGCTGAACGGCGTGGTGGGTCGCGGCCAGCGCTTCGATCTTGGCGGGATGGATGTTGTGCCCGCCGCGAATGATTACGTCCTTCTTGCGACCGGTGATGCGCAGATAGCCATTCTCGTCGAGCCAGCCAAGATCACCGGTCATGAACCAGCCATTCCGGTTAAAAAAGTCTTCTGTTGTTTTTTGATCATCGAAATAGCCCAGCATCAGACTGGCGCCCCGGCCCCCGATCTGGCCGACCGAGCGCGGCGGCAGTTCGCAGTTTGGATCCTCGCGGTCGAAGATGCGCACTTCATAGCCGGGGCAAGATTTGCCGCAACTTTCGACAATCAGCTTCGGATCGTCACCCGGGAGCGTATATTGGTGCGAACAGGTCTCTGTCATGCCGTAGCCGCTCTGTGGGATAATTCCACATCTTAGAAGCTCAGCGATTATTTCTGGTGCAGCGGAAGCACCTGAAATGCGGAAGCCTCGTAGTTTCCCAATGCCGGAAAGATCACGAACTTTCAGCTCGGCGAGCAGATCGATAGCATGGGTGGGCACGCCAACGAGGAAAGTAGTTTCTGTTTCAATCAGGCGGTCAACCAAGCTTGCACCGCGTAGCAAATCGTGGATTACGAACTGTCCGCCGACAGCGAGCGCCATGAGCATCGCGCCAAAGCCAAGATTGTGACTTAAAGGGCTAAGTGAATAGACGACAGAATTCATTGTTGATGCTCCAATCTGACGACAGCGCGCGCGCGTTGGCTAGGAGAGTGTTGTCGCTGTGCATCACGCCTTTGGGGACTCCCGTCGTACCAGAGGTGAAGGCAAGATAAACAACCCGATTAGCGTTCTGCGGCGCCGCCGGTGTATCCGCGTCGATCGGCGGCACGCGAATAAAGCCCGCCTCAACGCCCGAGGCGCCCTTGCTGAGCCTGTAGACGTGCAGAGCCGCTCCGATCTCCGACAACTGCGCAAAAAGGTCCTTCTTAGCGGCATCAGCACCATACCCGTCCTCGGCCACAATCGCAGCAGCGCGCATACGGGTCAGAAGACTGGTAATTTCGCCGACCGTGTGGTCGCGGTGCAGCGAGGGACAGCAGACATAACCATTGCGGCTACAGGCCAGCAGCACGACGACCGTTTCAACTCGGTTTGGCAGCCAGACCGCGACACGTTGTCCAGCAACGACACCCTTTCGCGCAAGGTCGCTTGCAAAAGAGTCAACGTGCATGACAAGCGCGCGATAGGTCAGATTGCCGCTGGCGCTGCGCAGCGCCACACGCTCAGGGGTGCGCTCGGCATGAGCTCGGACCAACGCATAGATAGTATCGTCCCGCCAGAAACCCGTGCGGTAATGCTCGTGATAGCGGTCCGCATCGAACAGTGTTAGCAGCGTATTGGACATTAGTAGCCCCGACCGAAAGGCTCCTTTCCCACTTTCGATACAGCAAATCGGCCGCGGTAAGGCATTAAAGACGGCCGTTTCCAAAGAACAAATGGGCCAGCGATCAATTATGTTTTATTTTTTATACAAGCGCTATAATATTACAAGTGTTGATCTGTGGTTTTCCGGATCACACAAACCGGAGGACGGGAATGGCAGATCATTCTGCCGATGTTATCGTGGTCGGTGCCGGCAACGCGGCGTTTTGCGCCGCACTTGCGGCGCAGGAGCACGGCGCAAAGGTGCTCATGCTCGAAGCGGCTCCGGAGGAAGAGTCAGGCGGCAACAGCCGCTTCACCGCGGGCTCAATTCGCGTCGTCTACAATGGTGTAGATGACATCAAGACGCTCGTCCCTGACCTGACGTCGGCGGAAATCGAGAGCACGGATTTCGGCGCCTACACCGCCGAGCAGTTCTTCGACGACATGGCGCGTGTAACACAACATCGCGCCGATCCAGATCTCGTTGAGCTTCTTGTCACTCGCAGCTTAGCGACGCTCGATTGGATGCGCGAAAAAGGTGTGCGTTTCATCCCGATCTACGGCCGGCAGGCGTTCAAAATCGACGACAAGTTTAAGTTTTGGGGCGGGTTGACTGTGGAAGCGGTTGGCGGCGGACCCGGCCTGGTTGCGATGCTAACGGCGGCGGCACACAAACGCGGCATTGGCATCCGCTACCGGACGCGAGCGCTCGATCTGTTGTTCGACGGCAATCGAGTTGAAGGCGTGCGGGTGCGCGGCGACGGTGGCGTTAAGGAGCTGCGTGCAAAAGCGGTAGTGCTCGCATGTGGTGGCTTCGAGGCCAATGCGGAATGGCGCACGCGTTATCTCGGGCCAGGTTGGGACCTCGCCAAGGTGCGCGGCTCCCGTTTTAATACCGGTGACGGCATCCGCATGGCGCTCGCGATCGGAGCTAGCGCGCGCGGCAACTGGTCTGGTTGCCACGCCGTGCAGTGGGAGATGAATGCGCCCGAATTCGGCGACCTCGCGGTCGGTGATCAGTTCCAAAAGCACTCTTATCCATTCGGCATTTTGATTAACGCACATGGTAAGCGCTTTGTAGACGAGGGCGCTGATTTTCGTAACTACACCTACGCCAAGTACGGCCGCCTAGTATTGGAGCAGCCGGGTCAGTTTGCTTGGCAGATTTTCGACCAGAAGGTGAAGCACCTGCAACGCGACGAATACAAGATCCGACAGATCACTAAGGTAGCGGCGAATACTATCGAGGATTTGGCCCAAAAGCTCGATGGGGTAAACCCGGCCGAATTCCTCAGGACGGTTGGGGAATGGAATAAAGCCGTGCGCACCGACGTCCCGTTCAATCCGAACGTCAAGGATGGGCGGCGGACGTCGGGTCTTGCCGTGGACAAAAGTAACTGGGCGAACACCATCGACACGCCCCCCTTCGAGGCCTACGCCGTAACTTGCGGTGTCACGTTCACGTTTGGCGGCTTGCGCATCAATACGGAATCGCAGGTGCTCAACACCGACTATGAGCCGATCTGTGGCCTCTATGCCGCGGGCGAACTCGTCGGTGGCCTCTTCTACTTCAACTATCCGGGTGGTACCGGGCTCATGTCCGGCGCTGTGTTTGGCAAAATCGCCGGTGCCTCAGCCGGCAGCGCGAGCACAAATTGAAACACGCGCAATGAACACGAGCTAAGCCGTTCAAACCCGCCCGATTCGTATCGAAAATCCACAGTTTGCGTGGCCGGTCAGATGGTTAGACGGGCCCAACAAAGATCGAAGGCCTAGGATCTGTCACCGGTGAGACCGCTGGCAAGCGGCGCATTTCTGGACACTGTGCCAAAAATGGTGTCTATTTTTCACAGTGCAGGAGAGATTGTTATCTGACTAAGCTTCGGCGAAGGGTCCGTCTCATTATCACCCAAATGGTGATGGCTTCCGCCGACGAGGCGGCGCCGCTTGGTGCCAACGTGCCGTTAACGTCGAGGACGGGGTTCTTTCCTGAAGAACTTGGTCGCGATTCAGCAATGTCGGCAAAGAAAGAAGACTATGGACAATCAGCTTTATAACTATTCGCCGATCGTCAGCAGGCCAAAGTTGGCCTGGCCGAACGGTGCGCGGGTCGCATTTTACGTCGGCCTGAACATTGAGCATTTCCAGGTTGACAAACCATCGACAAGCATCTTTGGCGGAACCGCGATGCTCGCGCCCGATCCGCTCAACTTCGGTTGGCGGGACTATGGCGTACGCGTTGGCGTCTGGCGGATGATGGAAGCGCTCGACCGGTACAAAATACGCGCGTCAGTTTTGCTTAACTCCGCCGTCTGCAAGCACTATCCGCAAATCATCGACGCCGGCAGAGAACGGAAATGGGCTTGGCTTGCCCACGGCAGGGACAATTCGACCTTCGAGGCCGGCATGAACGTGGACGAGGAACGAAAGTATCTCCAGGAGGTCGTTGGCACGATCGGCAGCGCAACCGGACATGCGGTCAAAGGCTGGCTCGGTCCGGCATTAACCGAAACTTTCGAGACTCCGCGGCTGCTGCGCGAACTGGGCCTGACCTATATCCTCGACTGGTGCGCTGATGATCAGCCATTTCCGATCAATGTGCCAGGCATGATCTCGGTTCCCTATTCGATCGAGCTCAACGACATCAGCATGTTCGTCGGCAAGAGCCTCCCTGGCGAAGCATTTTATCAGGCCGCTGTCGATCAGTTCGACCAGCTTTATAAGGAGGGTGCGCAGTCGGGGCGCGTCATGTCCCTTTGCCTCCATCCATTTATCATCAACGCGCCGTTCCGTCACAAATATTTGGAGAAAGCGCTGGAGTACATAACCGGACACGATGAGGTATGGGTCACCACCAGTGATGAAATCGCCGACCATTACGCCGCGAACACTCCTACGTTGTGACTTGGCCAAGCTCAGTGGAACAATTGAATTTGGGGCGTACCGATATTCGCACAATTGGCGTGACTATCTCCAGTTTGCCCAGATACGCGCCTTTTCAAGGTGTGCCATTTATGAAGTGCTTTCTTGACAGCGATTATCCCGCGTGCATCCCTTCCAGAAAGGGAACGGTCGTTGGCAAGGTCGTTTTTCCTGACCAGTCCAATCGAGAGCGAAGGCTCTCGCGAGAGTCGACTACGTTGCGAAGCTGTGACCAATGGGGAAGCACATGAAAAATCTGTTGAAGAAGTCAGCCGGCGTCGCGCTGGGCTCGCTGAGTTTGATGTTGGTGGTGACCGCTGCCGACGCCGAAGCGACGGGAAAGAAAATCGCCTATTTCGACGCCGGACCGAGCCATCCTTACGTCGTTGCGCTGAACAAGGCGTTCAATGCGCGCGCGAAGGAACGAGGCCTGGAAGTAACGCAGTTCGACACCCCGTACGACGCCGCCTTGCAATCCCAACAGATTGACGATGCCATCGCGCGAAAATTCGATCTTCTAGCGATTATGGCCGCCTCACAAAGTGCGATCGTGCCGGCGCTAAACCGCGCCAAAAAAGCCGGTATTCCCGTGGTCATCCTCAACAACGGCATCAAAGATGGAGTTGAAGATCTCTACGTCGCCGACGTCATTGACGACAATGCGAAGCTCGGCCGGCTTGCCGCCGACGCGACCCTACGAGCGCTTAAGGAGGGTGGCCGCGATCAGGCCAAGGTTGCATTGATAACCGGCGTGCTCGCTGAAGGTGTTGCAAAGACCCGCCTAGATGCATTTAGCGCGGCGCTAAAGGACCACCCGGAAGTTAAGATCGTGGCAACCGAAGATGCCTATTGGGATACGGCCAAGAGCGAGATGATCGCCGGACAACTATTCGCGCGCTTTGCGCCGCAGGGTGGACTCGATGTAGCGATCGGATGGGCCGACAATCAAACAGCTGCAATCATTCGCGCCGCTGAGGCCGCACATATCCCGCTCGGCACGGCAAAGGGAAAATTGATCGTACTCGGCATGAACTGCAACCGCGACGGCATTCAAGCGATCAAAGACGGACGGGAATACAGCACGGCCACCCAACCTCCCGTGAGAATAGGAGAGAAGACGGCTGACGTAGTGGCCGATTATCTTGAGGGAAAGACGCCGCCGAAGCATGTTGTCTTAGATGTCGAAGCTATCGACAAAAATAACATCGACAAGTTTGCGGCGGGCTGCACCTACTGATCGACCGTAGGTCCTGATGCAATGCTTGTCGCCCGGCAACTGGCGAAGAGCTTTGGTCAAATTGAAGCTCTCCGCGGAGTTTCGCTTACTCTCGCTAGGGGGGAGATTCGCGGCGTCTGCGGCGAGAACGGTGCCGGCAAGAGCACCTTGATGAAGCTGCTAATGGGAATCATTCATCCCGACAGCGGCGTGATAGAGATCGACGGACGTGCTCAAACGATCGAAAGCCCACAAAAGGCACAAGAACTTGGCTTAACGTTGGTAGCCCAGGAGCTCAGTCTGGCTCCGGAGTTGTCTGTGCTCGACAACATTTGGCTCGGCAATCGCAGTGTTCCCTTCTTGCACCGGCGCGGCAAATTCCGCCGGCGCGCCAGAGAGGCGCTTGGCCTTCTCGGCGCTGATTACGATCTTGATCGTCCAGTCCGCAAGCTCGCTTTGGGCGAGCGCCAGATGGTCGAGATTGCGCGCCTTTTGGTGCGCGATGCTCGAAATCCTGATCCTGGACGAACCGACAGCGACATTGTCCGACGTCGAGATTGAACGCATGATGGCGGCGTTGCGCGGTCTGAGGGCCAAAGGATGTAGTATCCTCTATGTCACTCACCGCCTCGGTGAGGTCTTTGAAATATGCGACTCTGTCACGGTGCTCCGAAATGGGACGGACGTGGCTTCGCACGCAGTAGCCAACATCAATCGACAGAGATTGATCGAACTTATGCTGGGACGCTCCTTTGAGGAGATGTATCCAGCGCCGCCGGCGTCGGCGTCGGCGTCGCAATCTCTCATCATCAGCAACCTTAACATTGACGGCGCGGTCAGCGACTTCTCGCTCACGGCGCCCCGCGGGCAGATCACGTGCATCGCTGGTCAGGTTGGTGCCGGGGCCGCGACCATTATCCGGTCGCTAGCAGGCATGGTGCCCGAAGCAACTGGCGCCGCGATGCTTGATGGGGTCGCGCTGTCATTGGGATCGATTTCGAAGCGGGTAAAGCGCAATGTCAATTTTGTGTCCGAGGACCGAGGCAGGGAGGGAATTTTCCGACGTAATGTCCTCGAAAACTTGGTTGCCGCGAAGATGCCCAAATACACTAGAGTGGGTTTCTTATCATGGGCCGGGCTACGCCGTCTCGGCCGGGAACTTTGCCGCCGGGTGATGCTGGACGACAGGCGCCTCAACGCCAACGCCTTCGATCTAAGCGGCGGTAATCAGCAAAAAATACTTTTCGCCCGCTCGCTGGGAAACAAAGAGCCGGGCGTGCTCCTGATCAATGAACCGACCCACGGCGTCGACGTGGGAGCGCGGGCGGAAATCTATCGCCTGCTTAGGGACTTTTGCGCAATGGACTACGTTCTCCTTATTGCATCATCCGATTTGGAGGAGGTTGTCGGCATCGCCGACATCGTCGTGACTATGTACCGTGGTAAAATGGTTTCGAGATATCAGCGCGGCGGCATCAATATGTCTGCTATTCTGGCCGACATAACGCATCCGATCGAAAACAATCGAATAGCATCGTGAGCGTACAGCAGCCGGCATCTCAAAGTTGGCTGCAAATTCGAGCGCATTTCGCTGGATTGACGCGCACCAGGATGGCTACCACGCGAGCCATCGTGCTTGGGGCGCTGTTGATCTGGGCTGCTTTGACGCCGAGTTTCCTGTCAACGCCGAGTTTGACCGCGCTTCTGACGACCGCCTCGGTAATCGGCTGTTTGTCAGCTGGGATGACATTCATTACCATCAGCGGCAATGTTATGTCATTTGCGTTGGGCGCCACGGCAGCATCGTCGGCGGTGGTGTTCCTTTTACTGCTCAATGCCACCGGTCTTGTGCCAGCATTGGTTGGGGCGCTGTTGTTCGGTGGAGCGGTCACGGGATTCCAGGGCCTGGTTGTGGGATGGATCCGTGCAAATCCGATCATCGTCTCAATCGCAGCGAATGTTCTGATCTACGGAGCTTTTACATGGCTGACTGGCAACGAATCGGTCAACGCGGACGCCAATGCGGGTCACGGTGTATTTAAGGGCGTAGTCGGTGGCATTCCGATCGAATTTTTAATATTTATCACGGCCGTCGCGACCGGTCAGATCGTTCTTTCGTACACGGTTTTCGGTCGAAATCTATTGCTAATCGGGAGCGGATTGCCGGCCGCTGAGGCCGTGGGCTTGCCAATCACGCCCGTCGTCTTCGGCGCTTACTTCTGCGCCGGCGTCTTGAGCGCCCTTGCCGGCATCCTGCTGGCGATCAGATATAATCAAGCGAACATGTCCTTTGCCGTCCACTATGATTACGACGCGATCGCGGCCGTTCTTGTCGGGGGTACGCCGATCCAGGGCGGCGATGGGTCGATGGTTCGCACTCTGATCGGAGTCGGCGCGATCAGTATCATCCAGGTCGTCCTTTTGCTCTACGGCCTCGAAGAGGAGTGGCGCTACTTTGTCACCGGCTTGATCGTACTCCTGGTTATTATTCTTTATTCCGGACGGCGAGTATGATCGCACAATGATCCAGATCTTCCTGAGACCGTCCGTTCGCCCCTATCTCATTCTTGTCAGCGTCGTCACATTGCTCGCAGTGATCGATGCCGGCAACGGACGGTTTGTGACGGCGGCGACAGCTTATAGCGCGCTGCAATCGTTTTCGACGTTCGGTATCGTCGCCCTGGGGCTCGGTCTGACGATGTTGATTGGTGAGTTCGATCTATCGACCGCCGGAATATTCGGCCTCGCTGGATGTGTCGCACTTACAACCGGTCCTGAGAACGCCGGGGTCGGATTGCTGTGCGCGCTCGGCGTCGGCGGCGCGTTCGGCTTCGCGCAAGGGCTCGTGATTACATCGCTCGACTTAGGATCTATATCTGTAACACTTGGCGGCCTCCTGACTGCGAGCGGGCTCTCTTATGTGATTACCCACAATCAGGTGATCTCATCCGACAATCTAGATCTGGCGACAACGGTCAACGACCAAGTCGCCTGGGTGTTTTCCATCCATAGTCTCGTTGTCCTGGCCATATTTGCGATGGCCGCCATCGTTTTTGCTGCCACGCGACTCGGGCGCGATCTCGTTGCGGTCGGAAGTGATCGCAAGGCAGCCATAATTGCCGGCGTTAGCGTTAAGAAGCTTGTGCTCGGCGCTTTCACATTTTCCGGCCTTATGGCTGCGCTCAGCGGGTCGATGTTGAGCTACGGGCTCGCTTCGGCATCGCCATCGGGGCTTTCCGACGTACTGGTTCCCTCGGCCGCCGCCGCCATACTCGGTGGCGTCTCCCTATCCGGTGGGACGGGCACGCCGTTCGGTATCGCCGCCGGTGCCTTGACGCTGACGATGTTGCGCGCGGGTCTTAACGCCGTTGCCGCTCCGCCGTTTGCCCATGATTTGGCGACGGGCCTCATTCTCTTCGCCGTGGCGGTGTCCGATGCACCGTATCTCATGCGTCGGGTGGCCGTTCTTGGAAAACGCTTTCATCGGGCGGCGAAATAAGCGAAGAGTGTCGTGCCGCACGAGGTAAAGGTACGGACGTCGATGCAGTTACGGCACCACGATCGATACGACTATTCGCCGATCTTCGAACGTCCCCAGTTCGATTGGCCGAACGGCAAACGCCTTGCACTCTACGTGGCTCTCAATGTGGAGCATTTCAATTTCGGCGGCGGCTTGGGGCACACTCCTACGGCACTAGGACCGCCGCCGGACGTACGCAATTTTGCCTGGCGCGATTATGGCTTGCGGGTCGGGATCTGGCGCATCTTCGACCTGATGGACGAACTTGGACTCCCACTTTGCCATCTGCTGAATGCCGCAGTTTGTGAACATTTTCCGCAGATCGTCGACCGCATTCGTCGACGCGGAGATGAAGTGGTAGGACATGGATATACAAATTCCGAGCGACAATCCGAGATGGACGAACTGACGGAAACAGCGATGATTCAGAAGGCGACGGAGGTTCTCGTTAGTCATTTTGGTCGGAAGCCATCCGGCTGGATGGGACCTTGGATCGCTGAAACCCCGCGGACGCCCGATCTTTTGAAAGAGGCCGGCTACGACTACGTCATGGATTGGCCGGCTGACGACCAACCATTTTGGATGCGAACGCGGGCCGGCCCTTTGTTATCGGTGCCCTACCCCATCGAGATCAACGACAGCCCGACGATGCTAAGCCGCGCCCAATCCGCCACCGACTTTCGACAGATGATCGTCGATCATTTCGAAACCATGCTGAAATTGTCGGCGGGGCAATCGCTCGTCTTCGGTATCTCGCTACACACGTTTGTGGCGGGACAGGCTTTTCGGCTAACGCAAATTCGCCAAGCCTTGCAATACCTGTTGCACCACGACGGTATGGATCAAGTGTGGATAACCACTCCTGGCGAAGTGGCGCGGTACTCTGCCAGTCTGCCTGAGGGCGTGGTTCCTGGCCGCCGATAGATCAAGTGAGCGAACGGTGCGACAATTCCTCGCTCGGCGCTTTAGGTATCGCAAGTAAACGGGCCGCGGCGCCGCCGTTTACTGCCGACGAACACGACAATGGAGTCGATAGTGGAGAGAATCTGGGAGAAGTTCCTGACCGACCGGGACCGCGCGGTCTTTACCGCCTCGGGCTATGGCAGTCGCGGTGGCTTCGGCAAGAAGCCAGCCTTGATCGTGATTGACGTCAGCTATGGTTTCACCGGCGACAAACCAGAGCCGATCCTCGCTTCGATCAAGAGATGGAGAAATTCGTGCGGCGCGGAAAGCTGGACGGCGGTAGCGGTCATCAAGGATCTTGCGGATTTGTTTCGCGCCAAGAGGCTGCCGGTGATTTATTCCACCGGCTTCGTTCGCGAAGATAACTGGGATGCGGGCAGTTGGACCTGGAAGAACGATCGCACCGCCGAATCCGCGCCGGCAAAATTCGCCAACCTCGATCCGAACGAAATCGTTGCTGAACTTGCGCCGCGAGCACAGGACATCATTGTTTATAAGCAAAAGCCGAGCGTCTTTTTTGGAAGCAATTTGATGAGCTACCTGATGTTGCTCGGGTGCGACAGCTTGATCGTTACCGGGTGCACTACAAGCGGCTGCGTTCGCGCCACTGTCATTGATGCGTTTAGTTATAATATCCGCGTCGCTGTCGCCGAAGACGCATGCTTCGACCGCAGCGAGGCCAGTCACGCTCTCAGCCTCTGCGACATGCACGCGAAATATGCCGACGTGATGTCAGCGCGGGAGATTCGGGCCTTCATTGCTACACTGCCTGATGACCTATTTCCCAGTCTTCCGCAAAGCGGCTAAGCGACGAGTCGGACCTTGGGTAAGCAGAAGCTGGATAGGGCAACGTCGGTGGGGGCCGAGCACTTATCTGCCTCGCGAAAGGGCGTGTTCGGATCACGCACCGACCGGTGCGGTCGTTTGCTGGTTCCATAACCTGTCATTATGCGAACGGCCGTTCGACGGAGCGGTCCTACGCCCAAGACAGTTGGTTTCGCTTTGATATTTGTGATCAGGCCTCCCCCGCCCCCAAATTTATCCACAACCAAGCCGGCGCCCGCGGCCTGCTTCTACGCAGCGCCTCACGAAGTAAAATATCCGCTACTGTGTCCGCTTTGCCCCCAACAGCCGTCACGGATCGGCGGTTCGCCGGCGTCCGCTAAGGGCCATGAAGAGACCCATGCACCGCAGCAATCCGAGGTTGATTTTCGTCGACTGCAAGAAACTGCGCCGCAGCGTACATGGTTACGTTGTTCTTTGCACTGTCGCTGTTTTGTGCTTGCGTTAAACTGCAGCGCTTTGTGACGTTTCGGGGAGTCTTATGGATACGCCTTTAGGAATTATGGGAACACCTGGTGTGGGCTTCGTCAGCCTCATTATTATTGGCGGCCTTGCAGGCTGGATCGCCGGCATGATCGTAGGGTCGCGCCACTGGATAACCACCAATATCCTTATTGGTATTGTTGGGTCGTGGCTCGGCTCGCAGTTGGCCGATTTGGCGAATATTGCGGTTGCCGGCTCAATATCGCATTTCGTTGCGGCGCTGGTTGGCTCGTGCATCATTCTTTTTGTCTGGCAGATGCTGCACCGAAAACAGCTTTCAAACTGATTACCGCTATGACACCAATATCTCGTGGGCAGATTAATTCATGCGGAGCGTCACCGTGGCGCGTCGTCATGAGGCGGGGCCATGCGACGTACGAGTGCTATCGCGCTCGACGTTGCCCCGTTAGATTGTTCCTCAAAGCTGTTCAGCACGAAGCGTGTCGCAGCTCGCCACTTCTCCCGATTTCAAACCGCTCATGAACCAACGGGTGCGTTGTGCTGAAGTGCCGTGTGTGAATGCGTCCGGTACTACGTAACCTTGGGTCTGTCGCTGCAACCGATCATCTCCAATGGCTGAAGCCGTCTGCAGTGCAGCTTCAACGTCTCCCGGTTCAATAAATTGCCACTTAGCCTGCGCCCGGTTCGCCCATACACCGGCTAGGCAATCCGCCTGTAGCTCCACGCGGACCTGCAAGCTATTGGCCTCCGGCTTTTCCATTCCACGCTGCGCTTCCTGCACCTTCGGCAACAATCCGAGCAGGTTCTGGACGTGGTGACCGATCTCATGAGCAATCACATAGGCCTCCGAAAACTGGCATGACTTGCTCCCCACATCGCACGCACGAAACCGCCGCTCAAGGTCCTGAAAGAAACTTGTGTCGAGGTAGACCTTTTGATCGATCGGGCAATAGAATGGACCCATCGCGGCTTTCGCATAGCCGCACCCAGATTGCGTCGCTCCCGAGAACATGACCAGGGTTGGCGGTTTGTAGGTCTTCCCGGAGCGAGCAAATATCTCGGTCCACTCTGCTTCGGTGCTGCCAAGGACAGCCGACACGAAGCGGCCCATTTCATCTGACGGCGTCCCAGTACCCACGGACGGGCCGGCGCCGGTCTGTTGTTGTGTTCCGCTTCCGGACATGATCTCCGCGCCGCCAATTAGGACCTTTGGATCGATGCCCAACGCCCAGCCGATCAGACCAAGGATTACAATCGTGCCGATTCCAATACCGGCACGGGGCGCAGTGAGGCCACGTCGGTCCTCTATTCGGTCGCTTGTTGGTAACTGATCAAGGCGCATGACTAACCTCGCTACTTTGTCTCTGATGAGTTGATTAAATAACCAAACTGTCGCAGCGGGCTTTGACCACCTCAAATCAGCTTATCTCAAAGCTTCCATGCCAAGATGACGATTACACGACGCAATCCGGGTCGGGTCGGGTTGTCCGGTCGACCTTACGGGTTTACTAGCCGCCTCGCCACCTTGCCGGGCCAGCGGCGGAAATACACTAAAAAGCTGCCGCGCCTTTTTATACGGCCGAGTGGCCGAAACGACCAATAGGAGCGATCGCGCCATCGCTGCTTCCTTTGAATTTGCGCTTGCATCGGCAGCAGATCAACCGGACAACCGCGCTTCGAGCGTTAGGCGGCGACCTTATTCTTAATTGCCCCAATGATCGCCGTGAGTATCGCCCCGCCAGCGCCACCTGCGATAACCTGTGAAACAATGCCGCCAACACTTAGATTGCCTGATTGCGCAGCGGCCACGACCGACGGCAGCACTAGCGTGACGATCTGGCCAAGTACACCGCCTCCGACCAAACCGGCGATGATGTTGCCGATCATCCCGAGATCAAAGGTCGGCGATGCCTTACCTGCACCTACTCCACCAAACGCGCCGGCGATGAGGTTTATTATAATCTGTTCCATGTTGTCCTTCCTATGAATTGCGACAAACGGATCTAACCTCGTTAAGACCACCGCCGCGCATAAGCCAACTGTACAGTATAGCGGGCTTTTTGAGTAGGGCAGCGTAACCGAGTGCGCGGCGAACGCCGACTTCCGAGGCTTGTTGAAGGCGAGGACCGCGACCGATGGTTTGTCAGTGACCCTGGCGACGGCACTCGTTCTCGGGTCCCGATAGTGGCCTTCTGCGCTAGGTCCAATCGGTAGACGCGCACAGGACGCGCGATATTCTTGAGGCTGTGCTCGCCGGATCGACCAACTTGGCGGGCACCTGCCGAGTACCTTTTTGCTCCGCGGCAATTGACGGACGCGAAACGCCGAGTTGGGTCCATCAACGGACATGCCGATCACCCGCTGGCGCGGCAGCTATTCACACCCAAGAAAAGACGCGAAGGCATGACATGGGCGCGACCGTTCCGGGCGGCCATAAGCAGACACTCAGGAACCCCTCCGGCCGCTCCATTCTGGGGCAAAGGATGAAATCCACAGCGCGGTTTTCCGCTTCCGCGTCGCATAGATTTCAAGCTAGATGTCTAAGCGAATGCTTATCTAACCACTTGAAGGGGCAATGAATTGAACTTCCAGAAAGCGACTGCAGAAGCAATTGGGACCTTTTGGCTGACATTTGGCGGGTGTGGTAGCGCCGTTATCGCGGCAGGCTTCCCCCACGTGGGCATTGGCCTCGTCGGCGTCTCAATCGCCTTCGGCCTCACCCTTTTGACGATGGCATATGCCATCGGCCACATCTCGGGTTGCCACATCAATCCCGCCGTGACCGTGGGGCTGGTGGCGGGCGGCAGATTTCCGGTGTCCGAGGCGGTGCCTTACATCATCGCCCAGGTCGTCGGCGGCATTGCCGCAGCGGCCCTCCTCTACCTGATTGCGAGCGGTGCGCCGGGCTTCGATGCCACGGCCGGCTTCGCATCGAACGGCTATGGCGACCACTCACCGGGTCATTACAGCCTATTGGCGTGCGCCGTGATGGAAGTGGTGATGACGATGATGTTCCTCTTCATCATCATGGGCTCGACGCACGGCAGTGCACCGGTCGGCTTTGCGCCGATCGCAATCGGACTGGGACTGACGCTCATCCATCTGGTCAGCATCCCGGTTACCAACACCTCGGTCAATCCGGCGCGCAGCATCGGCCCGGCGCTGTTTCAGGGCAGTTGGGCGATCAGCCAGCTATGGCTGTTCATCGTTGCCCCGCTCGTCGGCGGCATCCTCGGCGGCCTGATCTACCGGGTGCTGTGCCCGCAACGCGACACGACGCCGGTGAGAGGCGACAAGGCCTGACCATCGCGACAAGCTTCACATATGCGGGGGCGCCTTCAGCAAGACGACCCCCGACCCCTTCATAGAGACCCAGACGTCCTGGGCCGTGCGTTCGAACGCGCATCGGCGGTGTCCGCTTTACACCCGTTCGCGACCAAGTCGGTACGAGCATCCAGCGCCGTTTTGGG